>NC_019942.1 GCF_000327505.1 Aciduliprofundum sp. MAR08-339 | reverse complement strand
AATTTACCAAAAGGTTTATATCTTCTTTAAGACCCCTCCATTTCCTGTGGAATTTTCGTCAAACATTCTTTTGAGTTCTCTGTATTTGTGCTCTGGCATCTCAAACACCATTTTCATCTTTTCCACTCCATAAACGTTCGTTACTCTTCCAAACCTCATTATGAATTCATAGGCCCTACTTCCTTTCTCAACTTCGGCGTAGAATTTTGCGATTTTCATCTCCTCCTTTATTCTTCCTATGAGATCCTCAATGCCCATCCCGTTCTTGGCTGATATGAGAACGGGTTTGCTTAAATCATCAAGGATTTCAATCTTCTCTTTTATATCCCTGCATCCGTCTATCTTGTTTATCACAGGTATTATTTTTCCCCGAACCCTGCTCTGGATAATGTCTAAGCTCAGTATGAATTTCTTTCTGAATTCTTCAGGATCATCATGGCAGTCCAGTAGAAGAAGAACGATATCAGCATGGTAGATCTCCTCGAGAGTAGGCTCAAATGCCCTTATAAGCCAGGGTGGCATGTTATCCACGAATCCTACTGTATCTGTGATCAGTATTTTCTCCTTTCCCAATTTGGATGTCCTTGTGCTTAGTGTGGAGAACATACGGTCTTCTATGGGCACATCTCTTCCGCTCAGCGCCTTTAAAAGCGTGCTCTTTCCCGTGTTGGTGTACCCTGCTATGCCAACAAGTATGTATCCCTCCTCCCTCCTTCTCTTTCTGCGCTCCTCTCGTTGTATCTTTAATTTCTCAAGTTCTTTTCTTATTTTTGCCATCTTTCTCCTTATCATCTCGTAGTAATCGGCCACCTCGTACTCTCCTCCGGCCATGAATCCAGGGTGCTCGCCCAGGCGCATTCTGTGAATCGTCTCACGCACGTGCGAAATCTCGTATTTTAAGTTTGCATACTCAACCTGCATCATTGCCTCCCTGCTCTTGGCCCTGTCTGCAAATATGTCTATTATGAGTTTTATGCGATCGTCCACGGGTAGTTTTATTTCCCTTTCAAGATTGTACCACTGGGATGATTTCAAAATTCCATCCACAATAACCCTTTCAGCCTTGATTTCTTTAGCCCTTTCCTTCAATTCTTCAATCTTACCCTTTGAGATGTAGTACTTTGGGTTTATCTTTCCTCTCCAGAAAATATGATAGGAGATCCTGTAGCCCAGGGATTTAACCAGTTTATCAAACTCTTCGTTTCCATCTGAGACTACAATGACATCAGGCATTTTTCAAGTTCCCCCAGAAGATACAGGGAGCCCGTGGCTACGATTTTTCTCTCATTCTCAATCGCATAGCGAAGAGCATCGCATGAAGACTTGAATGGAATCACATCCTTGAAATATTTTTTTGCGTACCTCACTATGTCCTCAAGTTCTGTTTTTCTTCTTTCGTATCCTATTTCCGTCACGATGATCCTCTGGCTCATATGGGAGATTATGCTCAGAAATTCCTCTATGTTCTTATCGGATAGCATGGAGAACAGGAATGTGGGATTTTTTATTTTCAAATCCCCTATGGTGGATGCTAGGGCTCTTGCGGCTGATGGATTGTGTGCACCATCAAATATGAGCAAGGGCTCCCACATCTTTATTTGAAACCTATCCCTCCATTTCATTCTCCGAAGACCCTCTTCAATGTCCCCCTTTGAAATCGAGTAGTTTTCTCCAAGAATCTCGGCACTTCTTATGGCTACGAGCATATTTGTAATCTGATGTCTACCCGTTAGAGGAACCTTTATTTTGTAGTCTCTCAATGGTGAATGGGCTGTGAACTCCAGTCCATCAAGCCCTATTTTTATTCTCTCAGTTCTCATTTCCTCCCATATGTTGTGATATGCCGCACCTCTCCTCTCTGCTATTTTTCTTATCACATATTCCGCCTCTTTTTTATTTTCACCCACAACCACGGGTATCCCATCCTTTATTATTCCTGCCTTCTCCCTTGCTATCTCATGCAGGGTGTTTCCAAGGATATGTGTGTGGTCAAGATCGATGGTGACTATGCCCGCTATCTCCGGAACCACTATGTTTGTTGCATCCAGACGTCCGCCCAACCCCACCTCCAGAACACCAAAATCCACATTTTTATGGGAGAAGTACTCAAAGGCAAGCATCGTTGTAACCTCAAAAAATGTTGGATTTCTGTTATCCTTTGCCATCCTCTCAATGAGTGGCTTCAACTCTCTCACAAAATTCACGATGTAGTTTTCTTCAATCTCCTCATCGTCCACGATTATCCTTTCCGAGTACCTAACAAGATGGGGTGAGGTGTAAAGGCCCACGCTGTAATTTCTCCTCAGAATTGAGTATATGGCTGCCGCAACGGAGCCCTTGCCGTTTGTTCCTGCTATGTGCACGCTCTTGAACCTGTTCTGAGGATTATTACGCAGTTCTGCAAACTCCTTCATAACGCTCAGGTCCAGTTTCATACCGAATCTGCGAAGGTTGTATATGTACTCAATTTCTGGAATTTCCATTGCATCCTTCATTGCGGGATTGTATTAAAAATTTAGGAAGTTTATTATACCCCATTTTTATTTTCCCATATGCGCTATCGCGGTCTGCTGGTGCCCGGGCTGTTCTGGGCGGCCATTGCCTACAATATGGCGGTTGTTACATTCACCACGGGAAACATAATAAGTGAACTTGGACTTGGAAACAATCCAAGCGGAAAACTTCTGGTTGGCTCGTTAGTTTCCATCACATTGATTGGCTGGTTCTTTGGTTCGTTCATATTTGGCTATCTCTCCGATAAGTTCGGAAGGAGAAAGATAATAATTGCTGCCACTCCGGTTCACATTCTTGCAACCGCCCTTATGTTCTTCGCCTGTAACTACTGGGCTTACTTCTTCCTGCGTTTCATTGCAGGTATGGGATTTGGAATAGTTCTTCCAATTCTGAGCACGCTGGTGAGCGAAACCTCGGATCAGGATATCCGTGGAAGAATGGTGGTTCTCTTGGATTCGTTCTGGACCTACGGCTGGGTATTTGCCTCTCTTATGTCTCTCCTTTTGCTTCCAAGGCTGGGAGTGCACTGGAAGGTCTATTACCTCATAGCCCTGTTCTGGCTTCTCCTTCTTCTGCTGTGGAAAGCCCTGCCCGAATCGGTTGTAAAGATAAGAAAAAAAGTGCCTGTGACCGAGATTTTGAAACTGCCCCACACCTATGCCCTCTGGATCGTATGGTTTGCCATGGCCTTCAGTTACTATGGTATGTTTGTGTGGCTTCCCAAGATATTTGAGGAGGATTATCCCCTTTTGCACTCCTCGCTCTTTGTCTTCATATCCTACCTTTTCCAGATTCCCGGGTACCTGCTCTCCGCATACTTGATTGAGAAAATAGGTAGGCGCAAGGTTCTTTTCTCGTTCATGGTTGTAACTGCCCTCTCCGCATATCTGTTCATAACCCGTGCCACACTCTTGGGTGCTATCCTCATATCCTTCTTTGATCTTGGAGCATGGGGTGCACTCTACGCATTTACGCCGGAACTATATCCAAAGAAGGTTCGTGGCTCCGGTGCAGGCTTCGCCAATTCTGCAGGAAGAATAGGTGGCATAATCGGACCTCTTGTTCCCGGATTCTTTGCATCTTGGTTCTGGCCATTCATAGCGTTTACCCTTTCTATGCTCATTGCATCGTTCTTCGTCTTTGCCCTTCCTGAGAACAGAAAAGGATAAAAATCAGTACGGGCATCTCTGATTGGCCCGGCAGGGAGAGCTCCTGAGCCATGAGGGGGCTTGACGAGTCGGGCTGATATTCACGTTCCCTCTCTCCACTCCTCCAGATATCTTCTCTGCTCTTCCGTTAGGGAATCAATTTCAATTCCCATTGCTTTCAATTTCAACTCCGCCACGGTATTATCTATCTCTTCTGGCACCGAGTAAACCTTGGGCTTCAGATTCTCATGCTTCTTCGCTATGTACTCCGCAGTAAGGGCTTGAATTGAAAAGCTCATGTCCATTATCTCCACGGGATGTCCCTGTCCAGCTACAAGGTTTATGAGACGACCTTCGCCGAGGAGGTATATCTTCCTATCTCCAAGATCGTATTCTTCAACATATTTTCTTATTCTTCTCTTCCCGTGGGCAAGTTTTTCCAGTGCTTCCTTTGAAATCTCGTTGTCAAAATGCCCGGCATTTGCCAGGAGAATTCCATTCTTCGCCACCCGCAGATGCTCCTCTCTCACGACATCCTTCATTCCAGTGGTTGTCACCACCATGTCTGCCTGGCGTATTGCATCGCCCATTCTCATAACCCTAAATCCGTCCATTCTTGCCTCAATTGCCTTCACAGGATCTATTTCCGTTATGATCACATCCGCGCCCATTCCTCGCATTCTCATCGCAACTCCGCGCCCGCACCAGCCGTATCCTGCCACAACAACAGTTTTTCCAGATATGCTGAGATTCGTGGCACTCATTATACCGTCCAGGGTGCTCTGCCCCGTGCCGTACCGATTGTCAAATAGGTGTTTCATTTTCGCGTCGTTCACATCGAACATTGGAAATCTAAGCACACCTTTTTTCTCCATCACCTTAAGGCGCATCACTCCGGTGGTTGTTTCCTCATTGCCGCCCATTATTTTCATCTCTCTATATTCCGTGTGAAGTAATGTGGTAAGATCTCCGCCGTCGTCAATTATTATGTCCGGCTCCATCTCCAGCACATGATACAGGTTTTCGTAGTATTCATCCCTGCTCTCACCCTTTTTTGCGAAGACTTCAAGGCCTTCTTCTCTAAGCGCCTGAACCACATCATCATCAGTGCTTAGGGGATTGCAGGATGCAAGGCGAACCTTCGCGCCCCCATCCCTGAGTATCAATGCCAGAATTCCAGTCTTTGCCTCTACATGAAGTGCCATACCAATTTTCAGGCCTGAGAAGGGTCTTTCTTTTAAAAATCTACCATTGATCTGTGAGAGAACAGCCATGTGGGATTTTGCCCATTCAAGTTTGTTTTTTCCTTCCATACACCCGTAATGTTTTAACCTTTGAAATTTTTTGGGTTGCATCATTTAAATACAAGAACGCCATTATTTAATTGGATGCGGTTTGTGGGTCGCGAGAAAGAGCTTTATACGCTGCATAGGTATATGGAAGAGGTAAGGGAAGGTAGAGGTAAGGTGATTCTTGTTGAAGGGCCTGCAGGCATCGGGAAAACCGCGCTTATTGAGGAATTTTTGAAGGGTTTGAAAGATGTTCAGATTTTGAAAAGCAGAGGGGATCCATCTTCAAAGTACATCCCATACATGGCATTTTCACAGGCGCTGGAAGATTACGGCAGTTTGCAAGAGATAAGGAAAAAGGAGTGGAAAAGGAGAATTTCTGAAATTGTCGAAAGAATTGCAGGGGAAAACAGAATGGTTTTCGTGGACGAGATTGGCCATGGGGGAGGTTACAGGATATACAAGGAACTGAGTATGAGGATAAAGGGTGCGTATTTCACCATTCGCAAGCCGAAAAGGAAAGATGCCATATGGCTCACAGAAACACAGACGGAGAAAGAAAGTGTGAGCCCGTATGACATTGAATTTAAACTCACATCTCACATCTACGATTTTTTGAGTGGTGAGGAAAGAAAGGTTGTTTACATTGAGAACCTGAATTACCTGATTTACATGGTGGGCATCGATAGGGTTGTTGATTTTCTCCACACACTCCGATCCATCTCGCAGAATAGGCACATAGTTCTTGTATCGGGAAAAATGGAATACCTGACTGATGAGGAGAAAAAATTGATTGTGGAGATATTTGATGAGAAGGTTATTGTTGAGTGGGAAGATGTAATCACTCCTCCGGTTGTTGTGCTCACGGATTCTATTCCGAAGGAGCATGTCCTTCGTTTGGTTGACAGGAAAGTTGATGGTGAAAATACCTTGTACGTGTCTCCCCACGGAATCCATCCCACGCGTTTGGATTTTGAGATATTTGAAAAGATATCCGAAGCCATAAGGGGTGGTTTGGATGTGGCAATTGAATGCCTTGGGACCCTCGTGCATTATAACGACAGGAGGATGGTTTATGTCTGGCTCAAGGCGGTGAGCGATTATGCCAGCAAGTTTGGAAGAAGGGTTTACCTGATGTATTTTCCCCATATGGAGGGGGATATTGAATTCTTCCTGGATCTCATTGATCAGGGATTGGAGAGAATTTATGGAGCATCAAAGGTGAATGAACGGGCATCTTTGAAGTTCTACGATGTGATATTCAAATTTCTGCACAACTATTCAAAGAGAAAACCATTTTTGCTTGTATTTGAAGATGTTCAGTGGATTGATACCAGCTCTCTTGAACTTATAGACTATCTTGCGAGAAATATAGGAGAGAGCAAGATAATGCTCATACTCACGTACAGGAGTGAGGATATAGCGGGGGATCGGGAGACACTAAATATGATTTCCAAGCTTCAGGGGGAGCGAAACTCTGTGATTTTACGGTTAAAACCTCTTGGGAGGAACGATATTGAGAGGATGCTCACTCATCTGGGATTTGATGTTGATTTCAATGCCATATACGATGCCAGTGAGGGAAATCCACTTCTCGCAATAAATATGGCCCGCTACTTTTCAAGGGAGGATAAGAGCGTGCATTTGCCTGACACGATCAGAGAGAGCATTGAAATGCAGATCGATCTTCTGGATGATGCCCATTTAAACTTCATAAGATTTCTTGCTGTGGCGGGAAACGAGATACCCATTCAGCTTGTTGAAGAGTTTTATCCAGAGTACCAGTTTTTTATGGATAAAATGGATAAATTTTTCGTTAAGCTGGATAGAGATTTTCTTCGTTTCACATACTCCCCATATCGGGAGGTTGTTTATCGAAATATGTCCAAGGACACCCGCATTGAATTACATCGTAAGATCGGTGAGTGGGCCGAGAGGAGGAACTTCCTTTTTCTCGCTGCTTACCATTACTATATGGCCCGTGAGGAGCGGGCTGTGAAATTTCTCAAAATGGCAGCCGATGAGGCAGTTAATATGCTCGCTTTTCAGAGCGCCATCGATTATTTGAAAAAGGCCGTGGAAATTGCAGAGAGGTACCATAAAAAACACTTGCTGGGAGATCTCTACACAAGGCTTGGGGAGTGGTACATTGCGACTGGTGATTATGAAAATGCTGTTGAAGCTTTTCAGAACGCGTTGAAATTTGAGGAGGATAAAAGGGTTTATCTTGGGACCAAGATCGGTATGGTTTATCGGCTCATGGGCAACCTGGAAAAGGCCAGGGAGGTGCTTGAAAATTACTTCGAGATTGCGGAAGGGATGGACAGGGCGAGAATAATAGGTGAGCTCGGAATAATTAACTGGGAAATTGGAAATTTTGGAGAGTCTCTTGAAAATTTAAAGGAGTATTTGAACTACGCCAAGAGGTATAAAAGCAGGGTAGATGAGGTAAGGGCCAAGAGGAACATTGCGATCGTTTACTATATGGAGGGAAAGTACAGAGAGGCACTTAAATATGCTTCCGATGCTCTAAAAATTTCAGAGGATATCGGAGACATGGGTGAACTGGCTGAGATATACAACATACTTGGAGTTATAAACAATCATCTTACGAAATACGATGTGGCCATAGAGTATCTGATGAAGTATCTGGATATAAGCGAGAAAATGGGAAATATGGACCATTTATCCAGAGCCTATAATAACATGGGCGTTACCTATGAGAAGATGGGAAAGATAAGGGAGGCTGAAGAGTACTACAGAAAGGCAATGAAAATAATTGAGAAACTTGGAAATGACAGGCTTCTGGAAGGATTTTACAGCAATATTGGAGTGCTTTACAGCAGACATGGAAACTACGTGGATGGATTCGAGTATCTAAAGAGGAGCCTACAGCTTTCAGAGAAGTTAAATAATAAGTTTGGAATGTGCGAGCATCTTCTATCTCTTGGAGAACTATGCATAGAGATGGGAAGGTATCTTGAGGCCATTGAGTACTTTCTCAGGGCTCTTGATATAGCAAACGAAAAATTTTACCTTACCCAGCAGTTTGCATCACATACTTATCTTTCCAGGGTCTATGTGGCGCTTGGAGATGGAAAGAGAGCCATAAAACATATTGAACTTGCATACTCTCTGAAAAAGTACATTCAGGAGGATTACCTCCTTATGGATCACTTCATAGTCAACGCGGAGTATCAGATCCGCTTTGGAAGCAGGGATAGGGCTCTGAACTACCTATCCCGTGCCAGGGAGATTGCTGACCGGATCAGAGACAGGGTGAATTTTCTATATATTCGCATTCTTGAAGCGTATTTAAACTGTGATGGGGATATGGTATCATCTAAGAAGATTTTTGAGAGTACTATAGGGGAATACTCCGATCTTGATTACAAGTTTTATGTGGCAGAGTCATATTTTTATTATGCCCTCTGCTTGAAAAAGAATGGTGAGAAGCGTGCTAAGGATATCCTCTTCAAGGCCATTGAGATTTACCGGCAACTGGGACTCAAGGAAAAGATTTTGGATGTTGAGAAAAGGTTTAATGAGATATGATTCTGAAGCCCTTGGTATCCACAAGAAGCGGATAGTAATCGGTGGAGTGTTTCACACCCCTTATTTTTATTATTGAGATGTATCTTCCCAGGGTTCTGCCTATTCTTTCCATTGAGAGGTGAATTATACTATCCGCCAGAAAACCCTCAACGTCGTAGGTACCAAATTGCATTGAATTGTACGATGTTTCGGATATCACAAGGGTTGTTGCTCCCAACTCTCTCAATGCTTCAAAGAGGAAAAATAGCTGGTTTCTTGGATTTTCTAAATTTGTTATGGCGTACAGGGCATTTAGAGAATCAAGTATCACAAAATCCAGTTTTCTATTTTTTCCAAATTCCCTAACTGGGTTTATAATTGCTTCAAGCCAGTTCACGTCCTCCTGCTTCCCAGAATCTCTCACAATTTTCCTCACTAAACCCCAGTCAAATATGCTAAATTCACAATTTTCTGGCAATTTATCTATATCCATTCCAAGGCTGACCATCTGCTTTAACAGGCTCTCTCTGCTCTGCTCAAGGGAGATGTAAATCACGCTTCCATTCTTGGTGTTTTTAAGGTGGTTGTACGCTATGTAGAAACTAAAACTGGATTTCATACTTCCCGTTGGCCCGGATATGAGGATTACTGAGCCCTTGGGTATCCCACCATCTATTTTATCATCAAGACCCCCAACATATGTTTTCACAAACTCCATTTCACTCACCCATTTCAAATTTGAGAGATTTTGCCAATTCTTGGTATGTTTTATTTGCCAGCTCCTCCCCAGCAAATTTCTTTATGAACTTTCTTATCTCTTCGCTTATGGCTCGGGCGTACTCTTTTTCATCGAGTCCATTTTTGTCAATTTTCCTCCTGTTGGTTTCCACAATAATCTCACTTAAATTTCCAAATAAAGGGTACAGGGTCTTTTCGATTTTCAAATCTATAATATCCTTGGAATCCATTGATTGATATAAGTGAGCGAATGTATATAAAATTTATGTGCCCGTGCCAAACCTATAAATCTTTTTAATCTTTTAACCCCTTGGTGATTTTATGAGAATAAATGTGAATGGTAAGACTAAGGAGATGCGTGCAGTTTGGTTTGAGGATGGAATCGTGAAGCTTATAGATCAGAGAATGCTGCCGGCCAAATTTGAAATTTACGAGGCGAAGAGCACGGAGGATGTGGCGTATGCGATAAAAGAAATGGTGGTTCGCGGAGCTCCGGCCATAGGCATTACGGCGGCCTATGGAATGGCCCAAGCATGGCTCAACAAATGGGATATAGAGGAGGTCTTTGAGAAATTGCGCAATACAAGGCCCACGGCCCATGATTTATTCTTTGCGCTTAAAAGAATGAAGGAGGCCATTGAGTCTGGCGAGGATGCAGTTAAGAAGGCGAATGAATATGCGGAGGATATAATTGGCAGGTGCGAGAAGATTGGTGAACATGGAGAAAAACTGATTCAAAATGGGTATCGCATTCTGACGCACTGCAACGCTGGAGCTCTGGCTGTGGGGGACTGGGGCACGGCTACTGCTCCAATTCGCAAGGCGCATCGCAAGGGTAAGAGAATTTTCGTGTGGGTTGATGAGACCCGTCCAAGATTGCAAGGAGCCAGGTTAACTGCATGGGAGATGGTTCAGGAAGGAATAGAGCATGCCGTCATAGCGGATAATGCGGCGGGGTATTTCATGAGAAAGGGGGAGGTTGATATGGTAATTGTCGGTGCGGACAGAATCACCGCGAATGGAGATGTTGCCAATAAAATAGGCACATACGAAAAAGCGGTTGTGGCCCATGAGAATGGCATACCATTCTATGTGGCCGCACCCATAAGCACATTTGACTTCTCTTTGAACACGGGGGATGAGATACCCATTGAAGAGCGTCGCGAAGATGAGGTTCTGTTTTGTAGAGAATGTCGCATTGCACCACAGGAAAGCAGGGCGAGGAATCCTGCCTTTGATGTTACTCCTGCGAGATACATCACAGGAATAATCACGGAGAAGGGTATATTCAAGCCGGATGAAATATGGAAATTGGAGAGGCAGGCTAAATCATAGCCTCTCCGGCTTTTTTCACTGCAAACTGTGTGCCCAATGGCGAGGCTATTTGGAATATTGCAGTGGTCACTGCAATGAGCGTTATGATTATGGCTCCAAGATGTGAACTTGAAATTTCCTGAGCTGCATGGGCCGCAAGACCCACTGCCACCCCTGCCTGATTTAAAAGGGCAATTCCGAGATATTTTTGGAGTTTTTTCTCTGCCCTGGCTATCCATGAGCCAAATCCGCAACCTATAACCTTTCCAACTGTTCTCCCAAGGCAGTAAACAAGAGCCACTGCCCAGAGTGCCTCAAGAAGTGCAAAGTTGATCTCCATGCCTATTGCCCCGAAGAAGAGGATGTACACTGGAGTCATTATGGAGTCTATGGATTTGTAACTGCTAACACCCAGCTCCTGGTTCATATTTATTACGGTCATACCGACAGCCATTGCTGTTAGGATGTTTGATACGCCAATCACGTATGCTATTCCCCAACCAAGCAGTGCCACCGCAACACCCAGAACAAGTTGATGGTCTGGGGTGAAGGATCTTTTTTTGCCGGCATAACTGAAAATCAATCCTAAGGTACCCCCTAGTAGAAATGCTCCAAATATTTCCCAGAGAGCATGTACAATGGCAGCTCCTATTGTAACGTGATACCCGAGAAGTCCCTTTGTCCAGATTATGCCCACGACGTACATTATAATGCCTGCAGCATCATCCAAGCCTACAACAGCGGTGGCCACATCGGTTAGCACTCCATGGGAGGATAAGGAGCGAAACACTGCTATGGTGCCTGCGGGAGCAGTTGCAGGTGCCAAGGAGCCCAGAAGCACTGCAAGAGCGAGATCTCTCGTGAATGCGTAAACGAATAGCATAACGGTGAAGGAGGTCACTATGACCTCCACCACCAGGATGATCATGACCTTTTTGCCCATCATCTTCAGGAATCTCCTTGAGAAACTCAAACCCACAATGTACCCCACAAGGGATAGGGTTGCCCCCGTGACAATGTTGAAGAATGCGTTAGATGCCTTAAATCCTATAATTGAAAGAAGAAGTCCTGCAAAAAGGTAGGCAAGCACATCTGTTAGGCGAATTTTTCTGAAGAAGAATCCGAACAGAAGGCCCAGAATCATCAGAAGACTGACTACGAGGTATATGGAACCTTGTCCACCTGTGATGTTGTTGAGCAGCATGGTAGTGGAGGATATTATTTTTTATCTAAATAAGATTTGTGCCTCATGCCTCTCTCACGGCATCCTCCAGAATTTTTTTGTATCTTTCCACAATAGTGTTAAGTTCTTCCTCACTCTTTGCTTCTGCGTATATCCTGTAGATGGGTTCTGTGCCCGATGGACGTATGAGCACCCACCAACTCTCCCCCATTATCTTCACTCCGTCTATCGTGTTTATTCTCTCTCCTTTCAATTTTTCTTTGAGAATATCAAGGGCCCTCTCTTTTTTCTCGTTGGCGCATCTCACGCTTATTTTTTTCTGATAATATTGTGGCAGGGAATCAATCAACTGACTCAGTTTCTTTCCGCTCTTCGCCAGAATTTCAAGCACCTTTGCCAGAGCCATGGCACCGTCCCTCGCAACCAAATGCTCTGGAAATATGAGCCCACCGTTCTCCTCGCCACCAAAAATGGCCTTTACCTCAATCATTTTTCTTGCCACAATCGGTGCACCCACCTTGGTGTACAGCACCCTGCTCCCGTGTTTTTTCACGACCTCCTCAAGAGATAGGGACGAACTCACAGGCGTAACAACAATTCCGCTTTTATTCCTTACTACGTATTCTGCAACAAGGGTGAGTGTTTTGTCCCCGTATAGATACCTGCCCCTATCATCAACGAAAATCGCCCGGTCAGCATCTCCGTCGTGGGCTATACCCAGATCTGCGCCTGTGGCCTTTACCATGGACACGAGGTTCCTGAGATTCTCAGGTTTTGGCTCGCTTTCGTGACCTGGAAATCTGCCATCTGGCTGGCAGTTTAGGGTTATTACCTTACATCCCAATGTTTCCAGGAGATATGGGGATGTGAAACAGGATGCTCCGTTGGCACAATCGAGCACCACCTTGAAATTTTTATTTTTTATGCTCTCCACGTCAATCCTTTGAAGTATGGAGCGTATGTACTCTTCCCTTGCATTTCCTCCCTTTGTATAATCTCCCACATCCTCCCAATTCACAATCCTGAATTTTTCCGAGAAGAATATTTTCTCAATCCTCTCCTCCTCCTCGCGTGGCAGTTCTGTGCCATCTCCCGCAATGCATTTTACCCCGTTGAACTCTGGGGGGTTGTGGCTTGCAGTTATGGCGATTCCAAAATCTCCATGCTCTCTCGTGTAGAGTTGTATGGCAGGAGTGGGTGCAATTTCAATGTCCACAACGTTAACTCCGGAGGCAAGGAGCCCCGAGATTACGGCGAATTTAACCATATCTCCAGATATCCTCGTATCTGTGCCGAGTATCACATTCGCACTCCTTGGAAGGTACGAGCCTATTGCCAGCCCTATCTTTGTCAAAAATTCTGGGGTGAAATCCTCACCCACCCTTCCGCGAATTCCATTGGTGCCAAATAGACGCATAGTGAAGCATAGAGCCCAGATAGATAAACTTTACTCATATTTTTATATTCCTTGGTGGATTACCATTCATGCTCCTCTACAATGTCAGGGTATTTGATAATGAGGATGCCGAGTATGTGCTCATACGAAAGGGCAGAATAGAGAAAGTGGGAAAGGGAAATTTGCCAGATGCTGCCAGAAAAATAAATCTCCATGACTCGTGGCTTCTTCCCGGTTTCTGCGATTCTCACACTCATCTGAGTAACATTGCGCTTATGCATAGCGAGCTCGACCTAACCAACCTGAGCCGTGATGCGGTACTTTCCCTTGTGGCTAGGAGTTGCAACAGGAGAATAGTGTTGGGTCGTGGCTGGGATGAGAGTTTTTGGAGAAATAAAAAATATTTGGAAAGGGATGAACTGGACAATGCCTGCCCCGGCAGACCTGTTGTGCTTATAAGGGAAGATGGACATCTGGCATCCATAAATACCATGGCCGAGAGGCAGTTTGGAGTTGAGAGTGAGGGAGGCATAGTCAGGGAGGGGCAACTTGAAAAATTGCTGAGGAAACTTGATATTGGCAAAACCCTTGATTTTGACTACGCTCAGGATTATGCTCTCTCAAAGGGTGTTACCTGCGTACACGACTTTGCAGATGGGGATACTTTGAGAAGGTACATGGCAATGCACGCTGAGGGCAGGCTCAAAATCAGGATATATGCCAATTTCTACGAATCTTCCTACAGGTACCTTCGTTCCCTGGGAATTAAAAGCGGATTTGGAGACGAGTATCTCAGAATCGGTGCCTTTAAACTTTTTGCAGATGGCTCCATAGGGGCCAAAACGGCAGCAACGAGATACGTGGATGGTGAGGAAGTAAAACCAATGCTTTCTGTGCGAAAGTTGAAGAAATTTGTTGAGGATGCAAACAGAAACGGGATAAGGATATTCACCCATGCCATAGGGAATTATGCCATTGAGAATGTTATTAGGGCCTACGGTGGGGAGAAAATGAACAGAATTGAGCACTTTGAACTGGCCTATGAGGATTTCATTTCCACGCTTCCCGAGGAGGTGAGTATGCAGCCGAATTTTCTTAAATGGGCAAAGAAGGGTGGATTGTACGAGAAAATGCTCGGTGAGCAGTGGCTTAAAATAAACAATCCTTACAGAATAATTTTGAATTATGGAAAAACCCTCCTGTTTGGGTCAGACTGTATGCCCATGGACCCGTTATTTGGGATACGCCTGGCTGTTGAGAGCGAGTACGATGCCCAGAAAATAGGTTTAAAGGATGCTGTAATAGCTTACACACGGGGGTCCAGGTATTTTGGCCCTCAATTTGGGGAAATACGGGAGGGTTATGTGGCGGATTTGGTGGTGTTGGATGGCGAGTTTGACAAAATGCGGGAGATGAGGATCAAAATGACCTTGGTGGGAGGAAGGGTCATGTATACTTCTCAATGATGTTCAGTAAGTCCCTGTACTTGAATGGTTTTTTGAGAACTTCCAGTGCTCCGGCGCTCACCATCTCCTCCACATATTTGTCATGGTACGCCGTTGCTCCTATTATTTTTGCCTCAGAATCAAATTCCTTGATGAGTTTTGTTGCTTCTATTCCGTCCATAACCGGCATTTTTATGTCCATGATCACGAGATTTGGAGATTCTTTCTTGTAGATTTCAACGGCCTCCCTGCCATTCTTTGCCAGGAGAACATCGTATCTCCTGAGAAATATGCTGTAGAGTTTCAGCAGTTCTTCGTTATCATCCACAAGCAATATTTTTATCCCCACTGGTGGAACTAATGAAGTTAAAAGATTTAAAACTTTCACTCCTTCTCTATCAGTATGTTTATGAAGTGCGTCAGATGCTGGGCCAGTGCCGGGTTGTCCGTGTAACCGCAAGCATTTAGTTCAGGGCTTGCCAGCAGAGCCCTCTTGTTGTCGCACACAATATCTGTGGCCATGAGTCCTGTTTTTCTGTAAACCTGTGTGCCAGGTGGAGCCCGTTGGTTTGGCTGGGTAACAACTATTATTTTTACGCCCCTGTTTATTGCCCTTTCTATGTTTTTTTCCAGCTTTCTTCGAATTTCAGAGATTTTTGGAGTTGATATGATTATCTCTCTCTCAGCCATGTCTATCATCTCAGCAATCTTTTTCATTACCTTATCTGTTCCGTATATTGTGTAAACGAGTTGTGGCTCTCCCTTCTCCATAAATATGCTCTCCACAAATTCAAGTTTTTTAAACAACTCGTCTATCTCGTTCATTATATTTCTCCTTATAACCTCAAGATCCTCGGGCTTGTACATCTTTGGTCTTCCCTTTGAGGATATCACAAATCCCTTCTCCTCAAGCGAATCCAGAACCTTGTATGCTGATGTCCGTGGAATATCCGCATTTTTAGCTATGACATCTGCAGAGCCCACTCCAAGCATTAGAAGGGCAAGAAATGCCCGAATTTCGTACTGGGATAGTCCGAGTTTTTGAAGGGTGCTGACAATTTTGTTGTACTCCTCTATGGCGTTGTTGGGATCCATATTTGTGTATGGGCAAACATATATTTGTGTTCTTCCATTCACCTACCATGATCAAGTACATTTATTTCCGCTGCTTTGTCCATGCCACGGAGGATATTGACAAGGTTCGCAAGGCCATGGGCTTTATAACTGGTCATGATAGGTTCGATGAATCTGAGGAAAAGGGCTATTATGGGAACAGGATCGTGATATTGCAGCTTCAAATAAAGAAGAAATCTGAGATTTTGCGTTTCTGGAGAAGGATGAAGGATATGGGAATCGTGGATGAAATCCTGCCTATCTTGGATGAACTTGTGGACGAGCATGGAATGCTCTATTTGAGATTTGATAAGCAGCAGGCATACCTGGAAAAGGCCGCATTGACCACAGGCGGAGATGCCATAGCCATGCACGCAAAGATAGAGAGCTATCCTATGAAGAAGGACAGGGCCATTGAGAATTTCAAAAAATATGTGGAGGGGATTTAGTCTTCCTTTATTTTTATCACAGTCACAACGAAGTAGAGCGTTTTACCTGCAACTTCCTTGTTGAAATTTATGCGGAACATTGTGTTATTTTGCCAGTCGATGATTCCTCCGTTGGGGAGCAGGATGGGCGTTTGTTCTATCACGTATTTGAAGGTTATTACCCCATTTGAGATTTTCTCCACGTATATCTGCAGGGCGCTTATGTTCTTGTAGGGCTGGTAGTAATTTCCAACAGATGGGTTGTTCATTATCGTAACTATGTTATTTGTTGCATCTATTTTGAGAATTAGGCAATTCCATCCATGCTCTTTATCCCTGTACACCGCATTATCCAGTGGATTTACCTTTCCAAACCTCTTGTTGAATTGCTCAAGAGAAAGGTTCTGCACAACTGGTATTGTCTGTACAAGTGAATAGTTTTTAACCTTGCTCCAATCAAATGGATACCCTTCGCTGGGTGGCACAACGATGGTCTTTGTCTCGTTTAGTTTCATCCCTATTACTCCCTTTTCAAAGCCTGGGATCATTGTGTGACTTCCAACTTTAAAAGTCAGGGGATCAAAATTTCCTGTCCATTTGTAACTTACAGTCTTTGGATATGTTATGTTATCTTCCGCGACCTGTTTAATGTTTGTATCGAAAATTCTTCTCTCGCCGCCATAATAAATGTAACCGTAGTACTTAACGGATATTGTATCTCCAGGCTTTACTATGGGTACGCTCTGCTGGCTGTTACCCTGACCTGTTAGGAAATACGTGCCAGTAACAGCGGCTACAACAACCAGAATTGTTATCATAAGTGCGTAGGTGGATGCTTTCATTAGGGCGGCTAATGCCTATTTCTAATATATAACTTACGCTCAATTCCAGAAAAAATTAAATCCTAAACCACAATCACGGATTGTGACATATTGAGCGGGGGTTGCCGAGCCAGGTCAAAGGCGGTGGACTCAAGATCCACTCCCGTAGGGGTTCGCCGGTTCGAATCCGGCCCCCCGCATTAAAAAATTTAAGAATTTTTCAACTCGATCTAATTTTTTGCATGAAGGAGAATGTAGGTGTTTATCGTTATGAGAAGGCCCATGATGAAAAATATTGCAGCACCCATATTCAGGTTGAATACACGATAGGGGTGCAGTGAATCGTACATTGCACCTCCGATTAGGGGGGCGAGAACAGAGCCTATGTTTGAACTCATATTCACGAGTCCCAAGGATGTTCCTAGGGTCTTGGTCTTCGATGCGGCAAAACTCCTGGCTACTGGTAGAAATCCCCTGCCACTTATGTAAAATACCAGTGTGGCGATGAGCACAACGATTTTTGAGTTCAACATCAGGAGAGTTCCTGAGATCAGGGAGAGAAGAGCGAGAAGCCATAGTGTGTAGGAGTAACTTTTCTTATCCGCCATGTGACCCATGAAAAATGTGCCGAATATGGCCACGAATGTGAAGATGGAGAGGTAAAGTGTTGTATTGTATTTTCCAAATCCCATGTTTTCTGCCAGATAGAACCAGAGCACCTCCGCTCCAAGGGATAGGAACATACCGTAGAAGAAATTCAGGGTGTAAAGTGAAGAGGGAAAATCTCTTTTCATCCTACTCATTTCTTCCTTTTTTACCTTCTTATCCTTCACATCTCTAAGCGGTATTGCAAAAAATACACTGATGAGATAGAACATTGTCACGGTTATTATGGCCCAGTATTCGTTCCCAAGCAGGAGATTGTAAAATATGTAGCCTATTGAAGCGCCCAGCCCTCCCATCATAAAGTAGGAGCTCATAAGCCTGCCTCGGAATTTGATGGGTGAAGATAGATGTACAAGGGCCTGCATTGTGGTCCATGCCATTGCACCGTAGAGTCCATCCAGAGCTCTCAGGGCAATCATATAGGGGTAGGGTACAACCAGGTAGAGTATTGAATCAATCCCCAGCCCGACGAATCCGATTAGTATTATTACCAATCTGCTGATGCTCTTGTCTGCTAGTTTTCCAATAATGGGTGCACTTAGACCCCTGGTAAGCATGAAAGTGCTTGATAGAATTGTGATTTCAAGAACACTCAGTCCCATATTGCGAAGGGTGAAGGCCAGAACTATGCGTAATAACCTGGCTGCCAGCCCCCCAAATATGGGGATTATGAGAATGGAACCGTAGATTCTCCATCTGCGCATTCAATTGTATATTGATGCAAAGAATTTAATCGTTTTGCTGAAGGGAGAATCTTCTGGGAAGAAGGTCCCTAAAGGAGTACTCCTCCACCCTCTTCCCATCAGATATTATTATCTGGCAATTATCCTTGCAAAACTCGTCCATCACCTGGAGGCATGCACCGCAGGGATAGGGCATGTTTTCTGCGTATATTGCGATCCTCTCAATATTCCTGCATCCCTCACTTATGGCCTTGAAAATGGCCACCCGCTCAGCGCATATTGTGAGTCCGTAGGATGCATTTTCCACATTGCAGCCGGTAAATACTTTTCCGCAGGCAACAACTGCTGCACCAACTCTGAAATTTGAGTATGGGGCATATGCTTTCTCCCTGGCCTTTTTTGCCATCTCAATGAGGTTATTGGTATCCATCAATATCACTTTCATTCCAGTAGTTATATATGGCTGTTCTTTGGGATGCACTCACATCTCTGGCCACTCCCGCCTCATAGGCCCCGTATCTATCCCTTATCTGCTCTTCCACAGGTTTTGAAAGTTTAATGGCCGCTTCCACGTGCTTTCTCTCTATGTACCTATCGCCATTGTACACTGCAAGGTCTCCGGCGGCCCTGATGAGTCCTCCCATTTCTCTGAGCCTGAGGGTCAAACCCGTTTCATTGTCTATTGCCTTGGCTCTCCTCCTACCCTCCTCAATTATCGCAAGAACAGCATCTCTGGTGGCATGTGGTATGCGCCCGTCAGAGGCAATTTCCTGGGCTACAAACTGAACGTATTTTGCCCTATTTTCCTCAGTATCCGGCATTGTTGTATTCACAAGAACCTCGTAGCCCTCTCCTATTATTCTTGAGCGGAGAGGTGAGAGAATGTTGGGGACATCCTGAATGTTGCAGGCAGCCACAAGTATGAAATCGCAGGGCACATCGTCCACACGTACACTTGCCCCTGCGCTCTGAGGATTTCTCCCCGCTATTGAGAACTTCTTCTCCTGCATTGCAGTTAGAATGTTTCTCTGCAGTGGACCAAGGTGCGTGATCTCATCCACAAAGAGCACACCCTGATGGGCTTCGTGTATTGCTCCTGCGACAACTCTCTTGTAGGGAGGGGTGCCAAGCTGCGGATGCCCGCCATAGGGATCGTGTTTCACATCTCCAAGAAGTTCCGTCTCGCTTGCGCCCGTTGCCATGACAAATGGGTTTCTCTTGAGAGGTACTATCACCTTGTAGGGCTTCTTCTTTTCAAGGGCCCTCCTTTTTTCAAGTGCTTTCTCATCGAAAACTCTGATCTTATCACCATCTCTCTCGTAAACGATTACCTTCTCCACACCGCCCTCGTAAACCGTGGTGGTGACCCTTGGTGGAAGTGCGGCTATTCCAAATGCAGCCCCCAGGGCTCCAAAAATATCGGCAAATGGCCCCTGCGTGGTCTGTGAAACCTTGGGAGTTCCACACTTTGGACACACGAGTTCCGATGGTGAGGAATATGTCCCACACTTCGCGCATTTGAATCCAAGTTTTATGGCCACATGCTCAGGTGCTTCCCTTGGGTCTATCAGTTTTCCCTCTGCCGATCTCAGTTCCATACTTTCTGCCTCAACCTCCCTAGCGTTCTTAACTTCCACGAAGGGCCTTTCTGGATTCTGGGGATTGTGCACAACTCTGATCTCCTCTGTGGGGGGCTTGAGGTGCAGTGCCAGGGCTTGGGCTATCATCGACTTGCCGGTTCCGGGTGGGCCAACAAGGAGCAGGTGTCTGTGCTGCATTGCTGCAATCTTCGCAATTTTTATTGCCTCGTCCTGGCCTATTACTCGCTCAAGTGGATCTCTCGGTATGATTATTTCTTTCGTCGTTTCAAAATCATTCAGGGATAAACCTTTTTTCGGATCTATCATTTCTTCACCATATCTTTCGTGAGCAATTTCATATTTAGGGGTCTCTTCGTCACGTTTCCTATCTTGTATCCTATTATCCTGCCTATGCCTTTTTCGTGGGCCACATCAACGAGTCTCTGGGATATTATCCCGCCTGTGACCAGGGTATCTCCCTTCTCCTTGGCACTCTTCAATTTTTCAATTAATTCATTGAGGGGTATTCGCAAAATTACCTTATTATCCTTGAGCAGCGCAGCCTCCTTCTTTGAATTTAGATCCTTGAAAAGTGAGACTAGATCCTCACCTTCCTTCTTTTCTTCTTTTTTCTCCTCCTTTTTTGGCTCTTTTTCCTTTTTATCCTCTTTCTTCCCTTCCTTCTCTTCCTTCTTTATATCGCCCAGATTGTGAGTGGCTATGTACTGCTCCACAGGTACCTTGTTTCTCAGGGCTTTGACTATTTGCTTGTATGTAAGTTCTTCAACCTCGTATCCGGGAGGGGCTCTTGCAATGAAATCTATGTCTGCAACCTGCAAAAGTTCCTTGAGTATCAGGTCTCCACCATGATCTCCGTCAAGGAAAGCGGTTACAATCTTCTTCTTGCTCAACTCAATTATCGTTTTTGGCACGTTTGTGCCGTTTACGGCTATGGCATTCTTTATCCCGTAATTTAGGAGGTTGATAACATCACTCCTCCCCTCAACCACGATTATTGCCTCGCTCTTCTCCACATTTGGTCCTGCAGGGAGATGATCCTCACCATAGATCACAACCTCTTCAATTTCCACAGCCTCTCTTACAGATTTCACGAGGTCCTCGCTAACCTGCTTACCCTGCTTGAGAAGCATCTGCAAAAGTTCCTTTGCACGATCCACAACCCTCTGCCTCTTTGTGGCCCTAATGTCCTCTATGGATATGACCTTAACACGGGAGCGGCATGGGCCAACACGGTCAATGGTCTCCAGAGCGGCGGCAAGTATGGCGGTTTCAACCTGATCCAGACTTGAGGGAATGAGAATCTCACCGACAGATTTTCCCTTCTCGGATTTTATATCAACCTCAATTCTTCCTATTCTTCCGCTTTTCTGCAGATCTCTAAGGTCCAGTTCATCGCCCAAAAGACCTTCAGTCTGTCCAAAAATTGCTCCAACAACATCTGGTCTTTCCACAATTCCATCTGTTTCAATGCTTGCCCTTATCAGATATTTTGCTGCGTAGGGGTCCGTATTCAATTTCTTCACCTCCTTGTTCTTCGGGAAAATAGCCATCGCTCCCCCTTTGGGTTACGCAATGAGTTTGTGAGGTGTGTGAGCGTGATATGTGATGAGGTGAGGATGACCATTTTCCCCATAGGTTTATGGAAGCAGGGTTTATAAACTTTGTTATTATGCCCCAATGGGCAAGGAAAATTGATATATATGTGAAGGTGTTTAGGGGCAATATCACGCATATAAAGGGCGATGGATATGGCAGAATTCAAGTATATCGTCAGGATTGCCGATACGGATCTGGATGGAAATAGGCCGATCATATATGCCATTCAGGGAATAAAGGGCATAGGATACAGGGTAGCCGAGGGCATAGTGAAGGACCTCAGTATGAACCCGAGGCAGAAAATTGGAGAACTCAGTGATGAGCAGATTGAGGAAATAAGGGTCATAATTGAGGAGAAACTGGAGGAGATCTTGCCCGGGTGGATGATGAATCACCGTAAGGATTATTTTACCGGAGAGGACAGGCATGTACTCTCCACGGAACTTGATTTGCAGAAGCAGGATGATATTAACAGACTTAAGAGAATTAAATGCTACCGTGGAGTTAGGCACGAGAGGGGCCTGCCTGTGCGTGGTCAGAGAACCCGCTCAAATGGGCGTAGTGGTCTAACCGTGGGAGTTAGCAGGAAGAAGAGGTGAGTGGATGGGTGATCCAAGGTTCAACAGGAAGAAGTACGAGACCCCAAAGCATCCGTGGGAAGCGGATCGTATCAAGGAAGAATGGGAACTTCAGAAGAAGTACGGGTTAAAGAACAAGAGAGAGATATGGAAGGCAAAATCCATACTTCGCAACTTCCGCGGTCAGGCGAGAGAGCTTCAGGCCAAGTTGAGATACGGGGATCCTCAGGCTGAGAAGCAGCAGAAATTGCTTTTTGAGAAATTAACAAAGCTGGGTATCCTGAATGAGGCAAATGCAACCCTTGATGCCGTGTTGTCTCTGACGGTGGAGGATATTCTCCGCAGAAGGTTGCAAACTGTTGTGTATCTGAAGGGTCTTGCCCGCACTCCAAAGCAGGCAAGGCAGTTCATAGTGCACGGTCACATTGCCATAGGTGATAGGAAGGTTACAATACCCGGTTATCTTGTTAGGGTTGAAGAGGAGGAACTCATTGATTACTACAAGTTCTCCCCTCTTGCAGATGAGATGCATCCTATGCGTCCTCAGGTTATAGAAGGCGGAGTTGAAACAGAGGGTGTGGGGGAAACCACTCAGGAGGGAGGTGAACAGTAATGGCAAGCAGAGTTAGTGTTGTGCACATTTATTCCTCCCATAATGATACCATCATAACGGCCACGGACATAACAGGTGCTGAGACATTTGCCAAGGCATCTGGTGGGATGGTTGTTAAGGCTGATCGCGAGGAAGCATCTCCCTACGCCGCCATGAAGGCGGCTGAGATGGTGGCCGAGCAACTCAAGGAAAAGGAAATCGAGGAGATTATCGTTAAAGTTCGTGCTCCTGGTGGAAATAGGAGTATGAGTCCAGGTCCGGGAGCTCAGGCGGCAATAAGGGCCCTGGCAAGGGCAGGTATGAAAATTCTGCGCATTGAGGATGTTACACCTATCCCGCATGATAGCACGAGAAAGCCCGGCGGAAAGAGGGGTAGGAGGGTTTAAATGGAATTTAACATCCTTGATGTTCAGGACAGGTACATAAGGTTTGAAATTAGGGGTATAACTCCTGCCATGGCAAATGCATTGCGCAGAACTCTCATAAACGATATACCAAAACTGGCGATTCACAAAGTGATATTTCACCATGGCCAGATCAGGGACATGGAGGGCAAGGTTTACGACTCATCCACGCCTCTATTTGATGAGATTATTGCCCATCGTCTGGGTCTTATTCCTCTGCCCACTGATTTGAATATGAAGTTCAGAGATGAATGCGACCATCCTCCAGATGAGGGCTGTCCTCTTTGCACGGTGACATACACACTCAACAAACATGGGCCTGCAACCGTTTATTCAGGTGACCTCATTCCTGTGGGTGATGATAAATTTAGGCCTGTGGATCCTCTAATTCCAATTGTCAAGCTCAAGGAACATCAGGCCATACTTCTGGAGGCCGAGGCAATAATGGGCACCGCCAAGGAGCATGCCAAGTGGCAGGTGACAAGCGGCGTGACCTACAAGTACCACAGGGAGATAAGGGTGAGCAAGAAGGATAGCGAGTTGTGGCAGAAGGTAAAGGATTCCTGTCCCAAGAATGTGATAAAGGAGGATGAGGAGTACATAGTTTTCACAGATGACATTCCATGCAAGGCCATGGCTGAATTGCTTTCCTTTGAAGAGCCCGAGATAATTGAGGATGACTCCCACTTCATCTTCGAGTTTGAGACCGATGGAAGTTTGACTGCAATTGATACCCTTGAGTATGCAATAAAGCGACTTAAAAAGAGGTTTGCACTTCTGCGTGAGCATGCGGCACTGGGATAAATAATTAATACCTTTTTCCATTCTACCCCGATGCTTTACATAGTGTTCCTTACCGGGGTTTGTAATCTGCATTGCAGGTACTGTGGAGGCACCATTCCAGAAGAGGTGATGCCCCACGAGATACAGTACAGTATTGATAATTTAAAGAATTTTATTATGGAGGATCCCGATGCAATTGTGGCCTTTTACGGTGGTGAGCCCACCCTGCGCTTGAAGGTGATGATGGAGATTATGGACTCGGTTCCTGCTAAGAGATTCGTGGTGCAGACAAACGGCTTTTTTTTGCATAAAATACCGGAGGATTACCTAAATCGCCTTGATGCAATTCTCGTTTCAATTGATGGTCCACGTGAGGTCACCGATTTCTACCGTGGTAGTGGGGTTTACGATATGGTTGTGGACAGGGTGAGAAGAATTCGTCCATACTACGGCGGAGATTTAATAGCCCGAATGGCTGTGAGCGAGGAGAGTGACATATACAGGGATGTTATGCATCTTCTAACCCTTCCATTTGACCATGTGCACTGGCAACTCAACGTGGTGTGGGCACCCGATGATTCGTGGCACGATTTTGACGCATGGGTTCGCAATTCATACAATCCCGGAATAACGCGCCTTACGGATTGGTGGATTGGAGAGATTGAAAGGAGCAATATTCCTGGTATTGTGCCTTTTCAGGGCGTGATAAAGAGAATGCTGTTTCAAGAGGATGGTTTACCATGTGGTGCGGGAAGGGATGCATTTGCCATAACAACGGATGGGAGAATTTTAGCCTGCCCCATAGGAGGCGAGTACGAGTGGAATAACCTGGGTGATATATGGAATAAAACACCGAAGGAGCTAAGAAACTCGGTGGATGTGGATGAACCGTGCAAGTCCTGCGATATATACCCAATCTGTGGGGGTAGATGTCTATTTGCCAACAAGGAGAGATACTGGGGTATGGAGGGTTTCAATAAAATATGCGGCACAGTGAGGCATCTTGTGGGGGAAATGAAAAGGGCAAGAGAGGTCATAGAGAACTTGATTGAGGAGGGAATGTACAAAAAGGAGGATTTTTATTACCCGGCCTTCAACAACACCACGGAGATCATACCCTGATCACGATTTGCCTGAATTCTTCAATTATGCCCTTCAATTTTTCTTCATCGTAGGGAAACTTGGTTATTATTGCCTCTGCCTTCTCTTCCGAAACGTATGCATCATTAACGCGAACTCTCCACTTTTTCTGCAATCTCTGAAGTTTTTCTGCAAATTTTCTGGATTTTTTATCACCACCCCTTATATCTGCCTCATGAAACTTTCCGAACATGGAGATGTGAATAGAGGCCGGGGTGTAACTTCCCCTCAGATTGAATTCTATGATCATATCCTTGCATTTTATGCGGTGGCTCAATGCATATTTCCCAGAATCTATGAACTGGCAGTTCATATCTTCTGCAAGTTTTTCAATCAATCTTTTTGTGCCTATGTGGAGCATGTGGATGGCGCCAAAGTATCCAATTGCTAGGATAACGAAATATATGAGGGCGAGAGTGTTGAAGTTTCCAGAGATGAGATCTCCATAAAAGTAGGCAAATCCCAAAATTGCCAGGATTAGTGTTATTATGTCCAGAGCAAGATACTTCATACTTCCCCATGGCTGCAAAAAATTTAAGTTTTCTCCACCCATGGACTTTTTGCCCGCCTGGCTGGTAATCCTTGAAAAATGATAGGATTACCCGGAGACGGGCTATAGTACCCTCACTATCCTTGTGGCAGATGCCTTGAACGATGTGTATACTCGCATTCCCACGGTGAGACCCATGCTTTCCACGGCATTCGGAGTTAGAATGGCCTTAAGGTTCAGATTCTCATTTCCCAGATCTATCCAAACTATGTGACCCTCCTTTCTCATACCTTTGATTTCAAGCAAGAGCACATTTCTCTGTGATCCGCGGGGTTCTTCCTTTGATAGTACGATGTTTTCAGGTCTTACGGATAAGAGCACCCTCCTTCCAATCTGTGCAGAATCCACCGTGAATACTGCTATTCCGTTTATTTTTATTTTTGTCAGGTCATCATTTTCCACCACTCTTCCGTTGAGAATGTTTGTAGAGCCAAGGAAAGATGCAACAAAATCGTTCCGTGGATCTGCAAATACTTCATCAACAGGGCCGTATCTTACTATTTGCCCATCTCTCATAACTGCCAGTTTATTTCCTATGACCCATGCATCCGAGAAATCATGGGTCACATGAATGGTATCAATTCCAAGTTCTGCTATGAAATCCCTTACAAGTGCTCGGGCAGAATCACGCATCTTTGGATCCAAAGCGCTGAATGGCTCGTCAAGAAGCAGAAGTTTGGGCTTTAGGATAACCGCTCTGGCAATTGCTGCACGCTGTAACTCCCCGCCACTCAAGGTGGGAGGGTATCTATCCAAAAGTTTCTCTATTCCAAGTTTTCTGGCAAGTTCTTCCACATTCCCATTTATCTTTCTCAATTTCAGAGGGTACTCTATGTTCTCCCTCACGGTCATATGGGGAAAGAGCATGTAATCCTGATAAACTATGGATATCTCCCTCCTGTTGGGTGGTGAAGCTGTTATATCCTTTCCGTTCAATATGATCTTGCCCTTAATTGGAGTGTAAAATCCTGCAATGGTTTCCAGAAGCACTGTCTTTCCCGCTCCAGTAGGACCAACAATGATGAGATAATCCCTATCTTCAAGTTTCAGTTTTTTCACATCAATATTGAACTCGCCCACCTTCACCTTCAGGTCTTTTATCTCAAGCATTTTTCATCCTCTCCGATGCAAAGCGCATACCCAGAAATACCCCAAGGGTTAGAAGCAGCAGAAATGCCGTGGCTGGGAGTGCCCTGCTAAGCCCGTAATTTGTGTACAGGAAATAGATGTAAGTGGGAGCCACCATGGGATAGAAGGCGATCATCATAACGGCACCAAACTCGCTTATGGCCCTAGCCCAGGTGTTTACCGCGCCCGTCATTATGTTGCCCTTTATTTGAGGTATGATCACATCCATGAAGGCCCTTGCCCGGGAGGCACCCAGATTCATGGCTATGAACTCGTACCTCTCATCTATTTTTTTGACACCTTCTTTCACCTGATTTATGAGAAAGGGGGCGCTTACGAACAACATCGCCACAATTATACCCGGCATGGCGTAGTAAAATCTTACCCCAAGTTCCTCAAGGGGTGCGCCCCATATCCCCGAGAGGCCAAACACAAGCAGCAGAATTATACCCGCAACGGTGTGAGGGATCACAATTGGTAGGTCTATTATGCTTTCAACAACACTCTTTCCCGGGAATTTTTTTCTTGCAAGTACGTAGCCCAGAGGAAGGGCAAAGACGAGCGCTATGAGAGTTGAGGCGGTGGATGCAACAAAACTCACCATTATGGAGTTTATGAGTGAGGAATCGTATATGGAAGATGGAGAGAAATAAAGGAGCAAATTGAGTATTGGGAACAAAATAAATACGATGAAAAATGAGCCAGCGAGATATGCGGCACGGTAGAAATTATCCTGCTCCAAGAAAAGGATAAGTGCCAGTATTGAGACCAGCCCAAGTATGGGGTTTATAATGCACAGAAATCCAAGGGCTATGGCTATGATGTATCTCCAGTCTCTGGATTTCAAGATCAAAAGAAATGTGGATAAAAATAGCACTGCGAGAAATGGGATAGAGCCAAAGAACATGGCGGTTAAAAGAATAATGAGAAGGGGAAATGCATAGTTTTTCAACGCTTGACCTCCTGTGGAACGTTTCCGTATTCTTCGTATATGGGCTCCTGTCCGCACTTTTCCAATATATTCTTTCCCTCATTTCCAAGAAGGAAATTCACGAACTTGTAGGCGTAATCCTTGTGCGGAGCGTTGAATGGCACGGTAAGTGCGTAATTTATAGGTCTTCCCTGCATGATCCTGCCATCTGCCAGTTTAACCTTGGCATGTTGGTACCATGAAGTCAGGGATGAATTTGCCAGATTCACGTAATCTGATAGGCGTACGTAGTTTAGGTGGTGCTGTTTTGCCACAGAGAGGTACTCAATGGCGTAATCTATGTTTCCGCT
This sequence comes from Aciduliprofundum sp. MAR08-339, assembly GCF_000327505.1. NCBI lineage: Archaea > Methanobacteriati > Thermoplasmatota > Candidatus Aciduliprofundum > Candidatus Aciduliprofundum sp. MAR08-339. The sequence goes on along the minus strand of NC_019942.1, from coordinate 1,409,144 downwards.
TTCAACATCAGCAAGCAGATCCACAGATTTCTGTTTTATGAATATTTTCCCTGTGGATTTCAGAAGGGAAGAATCCGGGGGCACTATTATTGTCCCGTTTTCTACTCTCATGCCTGTGTTGTTGAGTATGATGTTATTGAAAACTCCCGTGTCGTACTTTAACTGGGCCAGATAGAAAAGCATCACAGCCCGGTATCCGCATGGATCGTCGTTGGGTGATGAGAATCCTATGCGAACATCCCTTTTCTGGAGTATGCTCATCCAGTTTGTGGAATTTATTATGGATGAGTACCTGCTGTGGTTTGTATAGACTATAACAAGTTCGTTTTTTGCGAATTTTATGTACCAGTTCGTGTATTTGGGAATGAGATAGGATTTTATGGCCATGTAGTCCGCTACAGCCACGATATCCGCTCTAACTCCAAGTTCACTAACCTTCTTAACTGTCTGTATGCTTCCAGCAGTTTCTATGTATACCTTGATTCCGTATTCCTTCTCAAATTTTGAGGCCATATCCTTTAGGGGTACGGCCAGACTTCCTGCTGCGAGAATTCTTATGCTTTTCTCCGATGAATTCTGTACAGAAATGTAGTAATACCCTATGGCCACCCCCAGCAGGAGTATCACTATTGCAATCACACCCACCATTCTTCTCATGTTCATACCTCCGTTATGTTCAATTGGATATAACGAAACTCTACTTAAATTTTTATCCTACTTCCCGATACGGGTTCTATGCAGTGGTGGGTATATGCGCTCATAACCATGTTGATGTTCGGTTTGACGAATTTTCTGGTAAAGATGGCCGGATATTATAATATGGACAGTATATTCACATCAGTAATTCTATGGCTAGCCGTTGGGCTGATGGGGCTTGCATTTCTTGGGTATTTCTGGTATCAGGGAACTTTTCAGAGCAATTTGAGAGCCACACCTCCACTTTATCTTCTCCTACCCATATTTGCCGGATTTGCGCTTGCCATTGGTATGTACTCAATAAAGATTGCCCTTAGCAAGGGTCCTGCAGGGCCAACGGTTGCGATATCTGCATCCAACGCCTTCATAGTTGCTCTTTTTGCATACTTTTTGATAGGTGAGAAATTATCCACTACCAAGATCCTTGGCATGCTTCTGATATTTGCAGGTATAGCTGTTATGACCCTGTTGTGAGGAAGTATACCAAAGTATCAATGAACCCTCTCTGCACATGAGAGGGGGGGAGTGTATAATCTTGAACTTTCTGGGTGACCTAAACCCAGGGTTTTATCATCTCGTAATAAAATGGTGGTGTGCAAATGTTTCTCTAACAGGGAAAAATGCAACATATGAACGGTGATAAAAGTAGCGGGGGGTGGATTTGAACCACCGATCTCCGGGTCTCACAGGCCCCTTTGGGGTAAATCACCTTTTCCAAAGGGGCTTTATGAGCCCGGCGGGATTTCCTGGCTACCCCACCCCGCTATGCCTATCTTACCCTTATACTGAAGGGTAAAATAAATCTTTCGGCCATCGTAAATTTTAAATCCACCTTTTCCTTCATGGCTTTGGGCCGCGGTAGCTCAGCAGGGAGAGCGTCAGACTGAAGATCTGAAGGTCGCCGGTTCGATTCCGGCCCGCGGCACTTATCCGTACCATGCAACTCCCATTCCAAAGTATGTGGGTCTCTGGTAAACTTTGTATCGGAGCCTTAATTTTTTCATTCTTAGAGCACCAAGGAGCATTAGAAGTTGCCAGTAACTGTCCGGCTTTGCATTCTCAATCAAATCCTCATCTATGGAAAGTATACTTTCTGGAGTCTCCAGAGATTGCATTATGATTCTGTCATATTTCTCCGCGTCCTTATGATATCCATATGGCCCACATTCACTGTGAGCGTGGGCGTGATCAGCACTCACAATCAGGGCAAATCTTTCATTTCTCCTCTCTAGAACTTTTGCAAGAAACTCTCCAAATTTCACAAGTTCTTCTTTTTTTATGCCCCTTGCGGGGGTTATGAGTGTCATTCTTCGTTTTGGAAGAAAATAAAGGGGTATTAGAGTGCCCCAATCCAGCACAAATTTTGATAAAGGGCCCTCCAAAGCTCCGTAGTTCACACCCACAATGGGCAGGCGTAGCTCTCTTGCTCTGTTGTATATCTCAAAGGCAAGGCTCCTGTCGCTCTTTATTTTTCTTCTGAACCTTATATTTCTGTATCTCCATGAACCCTCAAGGTATTCGGTTAGAAGGATTGAAATGTGTGTATCTATCCTCAAATTGTGCGGGCTTATAAACACGTACTCTTCGATTTCTCTCTTTACTATCTCATCTCGGAGTAAGAGCATCGCTTTGTGCAATTTTTCCGCACCTTCATCTGGAACGAGGATCTCATCGCCATGTGGCACAACGGCTGCCAGGGAAAGCATAGGGGATATTAGGAAAAATAGCATAAGAAGTTTTTCAAAATTTTCAAAAGTTTTATCTATGAAATTATATTCTCATCTCTGTGGAAAGCGTTGATGAATGGATCAAAAAGCAGAATTTCGAGACCACTGCAGATATTAAGATTCCTCCCAAACTTGTGGACCAGGTCATTGGGCAGGATGAAGCAGTTGAAGTTATAAAAAAGGCTGCCAAACAGAAGAGGCATGTTATTCTCATAGGGGATCCTGGAACGGGAAAGAGCATGCTTGCTCAGAGTATGGTTGATTTTCTTCCGAGAGAGGAACTTGAGGACATCCTCGTTTTTCCCAACGAGGAAGATCCAAATAGGCCCATAATAAAAACCGTTCCGGCAGGGCAGGGAAAGTACATAGTGAAGCAGTATCAGCAGGAGGCAAAAAAAAGAAAAAATGAGAAGAAGAACACCATGATGTCTGTTCTTTTCCTTCTTCTCATGATTGGTGGTATTGCAGTTATAGTCACGGGAAATTATTCTTTCCTGTTCTGGTCCATATTCATAGCCATATTTCTCTACATGTTTATGGGCACGGGCATTCAGAAGGAGGAGAAGGCACTTGTGCCCAAATTGCTAGTATCACATTCCCCAAAAGATAAGCCTCCATTTGTGGATGCCACAGGAAGCCATGCAGGTGCTCTTCTTGGGGATGTTAGGCACGATCCATTTCAGAGCGGTGGTCTTGAGACACCTCCTCACCTTCGCGTTGAAGCAGGGGCCATCCACAAGGCCCATAAGGGTGTGCTCTTCATAGATGAGATAAATATGTTGCGCATAGAGTCACAGCAGAGCCTTCTGACCGCTATGCAGGAAAAGAAGTTTCCCATATCTGGTCAGAGTGAGCATTCTGCCGGAGCAATGGTGCACACAGAGCCTGTGCCCTGTGATTTCATACTTGTGGCTGCAGGTAATCTGGACGCTCTTCAGGGCATGCATCCGGCCCTACGATCAAGAATCCGGGGCTATGGCTACGAGGTATACATGAAATCTGTTATGGATGATACCGAGGAAAACAGGAAGAAATTGATCAGGTTTGTGGCCCAGGAGGTTGCCAAGGACGGTAAGATTCCTCACTTTACCAAGGGTGCTGTGGCCGAGGTGATAAAAGAGGCGCAGAAAAGAGCCGGAAGAAAGGGAAAACTCACATTGCGCTTGAGAGAACTTGGAGGTCTCGTGCGTGTGGCAGGTGATATTGCAAGAGAGAACAGGGCAAAGTATGTGGATGTGGAGCATGTTCTTCGTGCAAAGAAACTTGCCAAGCCTCTGGAGCAGCAGGTGGCAGATAGATTGATCGAGGTTAAAAAGGATTACAAGACATTCCTAAATAGGGGTGAGGCGGTTGGCATAGTGAATGGTCTTGCTGTGTACTCTGCCGGAAGCGGTATGGCTGAATACTCGGGTATTGTTTTGCCCATAATGGCTGAGGTTACACCGGCCCAATCCAGGGATCAGGGAAGGATGATCGCCACCGGCAAACTGGGAGAGATAGCCAAGGAGGCTGTGGAGAATGTATCTGCTATAATCAAAAAGTACTTTGGAAAGCACATAACGAATTACGATGTGCACATACAGTTTATTGGTACCTACGAGGGGGTTGAGGGAGATAGTGCAAGCATAAGCGTTGCCACCGCAGTTCTCTCTGCCCTGGAGCGCATACCGGTGGATCAGAGCGTTGCTATGACAGGATCCCTAAGCATCAGAGGTCATGTGCTTCCCGTGGGTGGAGTTACTGCGAAGGTGGAGGCAGCCATAGATGCTGGGTTTGAAAAGGTCATAATTCCCTATGCGAATCTTCAGGATGTGATCCTTGACGAGGAGCATGAGGGGAAAATAGAGATAGTACCTGCAAAGACCATTGAGGATGTGATTGAGCATGCGCTTGTTGATTGCGGGAAGAAGAGAGAGTTGCTTCAAAAGATGAGGGAATCCGCTCCGGTGTATGAATAATGATTGTGAAGGGCTATAGGGGAAAAATAAGCGTGGATGAAGCAATAACCCTTGCGGATAGGGGAATTTACGTTTTCAATGCCCTTGCTGTGGGTTGTAGTGAGCATTTGATTTACGCGTACAGAAAGGCAAAAGGGTATTTTGAAAGGGGAGAGAATATTGCAAGCAAGATGCACATTGAGATAATGCTGATTCTCACTGGAAGAAGGCAAATCAAAGATGCTCTGAGGCTTGCAGGGATAGATGGAGCAGAGGAAATTGCAGCCATCTCAGAAAAGGACTTTGATTTGAATCTTGAAAGGGACGATTCGGTTCTTGAATGCAAGGATAAAAAAATAGAGTATCTGGGGATTGATGCCCTTGTACCCGGCAAAGAATGTGATGCATTTTTTGAAAACTCGGCCATGCTGCATCTGCACAGGTAAACTCACAGAAACTTTCTTTGTATCTCTCTTTTGAAATTTTCCAAATTTCCCTGTTCAATTTCCTCCTGAATGCGGTGCATGAAACTCTGCAGAAAGCATACATTGTGCAGTGATAAAAGGTGCATACCTAGGATTTCCTTTTCTCTCAGGAGGTGATGGAGATATGCCCTTGTGAAATTCTGGCAGGTGTAGCATTCACACCCTTCATCAAGGGGCCTGGTATCTGTTCTGAAATCTGATTTACGAAGATTGAGCATACCCTTGCTTGTAAGTGCCGTTCCATGCCTCCCGTTGCGCGTTGGGAAAACAGAATCAAATATGTCCACACCTTCCATCACTGCTTCCACAATGTCCAGCGGTGAGCCTACGCCCATAAGGTATCTTGGCCTATCTCCTGGGAGGATTGAATTGGTGATTTCAATCATTTTGTGCATTACCTCTCTTGGCTCCCCAATGCTGAGTCCTCCAATTCCGTAGCCATCAAACTCAATCTTCGCTAGTTCTTCAGCGCTTTTTCTTCGCAGGTCCTCGTACACGCTTCCCTGAACAATTCCAAAACTCAGCTGTTTCCGGTCTCCCAGGGGGAACATCCTTGCCCATTTGGTTGTGAGCATAACGCTCATCTTTGCAGTTTCGTAGTCCACAGGATACTCGGCACAGTAGTCAAGCATCATGGCCACATCGCTGCCAATACGCCTCTGTACTTCCTTGCTAAACTCAGGAGTGAACTTGTACTTTCTGCCATCGTAGGGGGATTTGAATAGTATCCCGTCCTCTTCAACCTTTAGGAAGAATCCCTTGCGAATCATCTGGAATCCACCGCTATCTGTGAATATTATTCCATCGTATCTCATAAAGTTGTGGAGGCCTCCATGCATCTCAAGTACATCCAGACCCGGACGGAGGAATAGGTGAAGTGAGTTTGAGATTATGGCCTTAACATCGCATTTTCTCAGGTCTTCGGGTGTGAGTGTCTTTACGGTGGCCTTGGTGGCCACTGGCATGAAGAATGGTGTACGTATCTCACCGTGTTTTGTCTTTAGTATTCCAATCCTTGCGCCCCGGTCTTCGCTGAGTATTTTGAACATGCATTTGGCATAGTGGCAAGGTATTAAAATTTTTCAAAATCTTTAATTAGAGCAAGGAGATTATACTCTGGTGATACTCTGAGCATGGAAATAGAGATGAAGAGAAAACTGCTGCATCTTTCAGGATTGCTTGTTCCCCTGCTTTACGTTATTGTGGGAAAGGAGTGGTCAATAGTGGTCATAAGCATTGCCCTCATAGTATTTTTCATGATCGAACCGCTCAGGGTCTACTCTCTTGAGAGCAAGAAAATAGTTGAGAGAATGCGTCCATACGTGACTGAAGAAATGTACAGATTTCTAAATGAAAGGATTGATAAATTGACCAAGAGCATAAAGGAGATAGAGCGTGAGGAGGAACGTCTGTGCATAGGAGCCCACATATATTTTGCTGTAGCATCACTGATTGTCATAATTCTTTTTCCCAAGTGGATTGTTATAGGTGCCATAGCTGTTGCAACGCTTGGAGATGCACTGGCTGCAGTAATAGGCAAGAAATACGGAAAGCACAGATTCAGAAATGGTAAGAGTTGGGAGGGTAGCACTGCATTTTTCATAACTTCTTTCATCGTTTTGCTTCTAGTTTTATTTTCTCACTATCCTATTGAGTATGTGATTTTGGCCGCGATTATTGGCTCCATTGTTGGCGCTCTTGTGGAGCTTTATAACGTGCCTCCCAACGATAATTTTTCAAACCAGATATTCATATCTCTTGCCCTGTACGTTCTAACATTTATGATGAGAATGTTTAAATAAGAATTACATATATGCGTGCTCAGGTGATAGGATGGCCATATGGCAGGGAAGATCTCTGAGAAAACCAAGCGGTGGCAGAATTCGTTTGCCAAGGAAAAAGAGGAAGTACGAGTTGGGCAGAGAGCCTGTTCTAACCCATGTTGATGTTGAGAGGAAGAAGATAATTCGGGTTAGGGGCGGAAATTACAAGGTGAAATTGCTGAGGGCTGAGGAAATAAATGTTTACGATCCAAAGAGTGGTAAGACTCAGAAGGTCAAAATCACCACTGTGCTTGAAAATCCGTCAAATCCTCATTTTGCTCAGAGAAACATAATAACCAAGGGCGCCATCGTGGAAACATCCCTGGGTAAGGTGAAGGTAACATCCAGGCCGGGACAGCATGGAGTGCTCAACGGAGTGCTCATAGAATGAAAATAATCATCTATCCTGCATATTTTAATTTGCATTATTCCCGAAGGGAGGGGAGAAGGGTCCCCAAGAACCTTGCTTTTGAGCCCAAACTTGAGACCATTGCCAGGGCTGCGAGGGATCTCGGATACTCCGTGGAAATAGAACAAGATAAAAGGTATCCACGGTTCTGGTGGTCGGATAAGGGTCGAATAATTGTGGAGTCCGATGAACCAAAAAACGAGGTCATAAGGAAAATAGCCAGAAAAATCAGAAACCTTTGATTACCTGTCCTGAGGGGTTTCCACATCTTCAACTATCTTCTTTCCGGCAACGGCCACATCTATGGAGTGTATAACTGCACCCAGAGATTCAAGGGTTTCCTGAACTTCCTCAAAGTCTATGTTGGGGCCTTCAATCACCACTTTTATGCTTTCCGTTTCCTGATCTACTTCATTGAGAATGCAGTTAACCCCGTTTACGCCCTCAACCTTGCTGAGTTTTAGGGCCACATCCACTATGCTTGGTCTGTGTGGTTTCATCACGTCAAGCACCAATCGGCGAATTCCGTATGTTGTTTTTTCGTTCATATCAATACCCCATTGGAAAAAGAAATAAATAATTTTTCCTCAGAATCTCATGTTCTCCGCAAAGATCCTTGCACTTCTCTCATCAATGTGGCATATCCTTATCACCCTTATTCTTGTTTTTTCTCGGCTCTGTAGAAAATCTCTGATTGCCCGGGCGAATATTCTCGCTGCCCTGTCCTTTGGGAATCCGTATATTCCTGTGCTTATGGCGGGCATGGCTATCCTCTCCACATTCAACTCATCAGCCTTTTTCATGGTGTTAAAAACGGCATTGTAGAGCAGAGCATCCTCGTTATTGTTTCCCCCTCTCCATATTGGTCCAACGGCATGTATTACGTACTTTGCCTTCAAACTTCCCGCTCCCGTTACCGCTACGTTTCCGGTTGGCACGGGCCCGTGTTTTTGCACGTATTCATCGCTCTCTTTCTGTATTTCCATACCTCCCTCATTCACTATTGCCCAGGCCACTCCTCCTCCATGTTTCAAACTTGAATTTGCAGCGTTAACTATGGCATCAGCATCTTCTTTTGTCACATCGCAGAGGGCCACCTGCACCTCGGTTCCTACAACTCTCCATTTTCGTAGGATCATGTGCTTAAATTGTATTTCAGGATAAAAAATTTGGCTAAAAGATTAAATATTGCCAATGAATTCCTAAATTGTGATGAAAAGAGGGTCAGCTGATAGGATGATGAGCCCTATGAGTGCTGATTTAGAGGTGATGTTATGAAGAGTATTGAGGAACTTGCCAGAAGGGCAAGAGAGCTTAAAGAAAAGGGATTGGATACCAAGGAGATCGCAACCGAGTTGCATCTTTCAACAAATACCGTTGAATGGCTTCTCACCAGAGGTATTGGAGGGGAGGCTCCCAAGGACGTTAAAATTGGCTGGAGAAGCATAGGAATCTATCCTTACAGAATATCAAAAATTGCTGAGATAATGAGCGATATAATTCTTGAAGAGATGGAAAAAAGGCAGTTTGATGTTGATTCCATAGTGGGAGTGCTCATAAACGGGGTGCCCTTTGCCACCTTCATAGCCGAGGAACTCAACGTTGAGATGATAATATACCGGCCGCATCCAAAGATGGAAGAGGGAGCATTCTCTAGCAATTATGCCCATATAGAGGGTAAAAAGGTTGTAATTGTGGACGATGTTATAAGCACGGGCGAAACACTCCGCAAGGCTATCCAAGATATTCGCAGATCAGGAGGAGAACCGGTTCTATGCATGGTCCTTGTAAACAAAACTCCATGGGATGAGATAGAAGGGGTGCCCCTGAGGGGACTCATACGCGCAAGAACCCTATGATTTTTTTCTTCCTTTCCAGATCTGTCTGTAAAATTCCTCCTCCTTTTTTCTCTCTTCCTCCGTTTTTTCATTTTCTTCAGAGCTCTCATTTTTGGGCAGTCCAAATCTGTGAAAATATGGGTTGAAGAGGTACTGCACGACTATGCTTCCAAGGACGATTATTATCACCCAAACTATTGCAGTGGCGAGATCCATTTACAACGCACCCTTGATCAGATCTCCCAACGTCAACGACCCTGTGTTTTTTGATTCTTTTCTGTAGGTCACACTCACCTTCTCCTTCAATTTTATGTTCAGTGCCTTCTCCAGTTTTTTTATCAATTTCTCATCCGGGTGCATCTCCCCACGCTCAATCTTTGATATGACCGTTTTTTTCTCAAGTATGCGTTTGGCGAGTTCATCCTGCGTCAGCCCCATTTTCTCCCTTGCCTTTCTTATGACCTCTGGGTAATCCTCAATTAGAACCTCCTCCTCGTCCAGATAATCTTTTCTCCTACGTTTTTTTCTTTCCAGCCTCTCGCGAACAACCTCCGGGGGCAGATACTTAACTTCTTTGGGAATCTCATTGCCCTTGATCTCTTTCCCGAACCTTGCACAATCGTCACAAACGTTCATAATAACTCCTTCAATAACCACCTTGTGTAATCGGGGTACATCCTTGCCGCATAGTTCGCAAATCATAGAATCACCACTTCTCCATGCCTTTCCAATATATATTTTTGTCCCGGGGCTTGAAGGTTCGGATTCTGAACCCTTTTATGAAAACTTAATATTCCTCATTGTGATATCCCCTTGGTGATAAAATGATGGAAAATACTCCGAAGTTATTCATTCCGGGACCAACTGAGGTGGATGATAGGGTGCGCCTTGCCATGGCCCAGAGGGTTATTGGACATCGTACGCAGGAGATGACAGACCTTTATGGAGGAATAGTGGAGAAGATGCAGAAACTGTTCAACACGGAGCATCATGTGTTTGTTTTCACATCCAGCGGCTCGGCTGTTATGGAAGGGACCATAAGAAATCTAGCGGATCGATATGTGTTGCACGGAGCCTGCGGTGCATTCAGTAAGAGATGGTACGAGATGAGCCTTGCCAATGAGAAGGAGGCGGATCTTGTCTGGGCCGATTGGGGCTTGGCTGTCAAGCCTGATATGATTGCCGAGGCGATGGGCAAGAAGAAATACGAACTTCTCGCTCAGATCCATAACGAGACAAGCACAGGCGTGAGGAATCCCACCGATGAGATTGCAAAAATAGCCCATGAGAATGACACGCTAATAGCCATAGACACTGTGTCTTCTTTGGGTGGAGATATGATAGATGTGAACAAGTACGATGTTGTTATAGCCTCATCGCAGAAGGCACTTGCCTTGCCACCGGGACTCGCTGTGGCTATAGTGAGCGAGGAGGCAATGGAGAAGAGCAGAAACACGAAAAACAAGGGTTATTATTTTGATTTCGTTCGCATGCTCAAGAGGTTTGAGAAGAGCAAGCAGCATCCAACCACGCCTTCAGTACCGCTTCTGTACGCCATGGATGTTCAGTTAGATATCATGCTCAAGGAGGGTATGCAGGCCCGCTATGAGAGACACCTCAAAATGAGGGAAATCGTGCACAATTGGGTGAAAAAGAGAGGATTTGAGTTATTTGCAGAAAAGGGATATGAGAGCGTGACAGTTACAACCATAAAAAACACCCATGGCATATCAATAAAGGAACTCAACAACGAACTTGTCAAGAGGGGAATGCGCATATCCAACGGTTATGGTGAGTTGAAGGAAAAGACATTCAGGATTGCGCACATGGGCCAACTCACGCCTTCGGATATAATGGGTCTTCTTGATACCATTGATGAGATTCTTGAGGCCGAGGGGGTGTACTGATGAAGGTGGGCATATGCGATCCCATAGCCCAGGAAGGTGTGGAGTACCTGAAAAATGAAGGCTTTGAGGTTGTTGATCTAACCTCTGTGCCCAAGGATGAACTGTCCAAGCATGTGGGAGATTTAGATGCGATCATAATAAGAAGTGCAACAAAGGTGCGCAAGGATATGATAGACGCTGCTAAGAATTTGAAGGCCATTGGTCGCGCAGGTGTGGGCCTTGACAATGTGGATGTTGAATATGCAAAAAGCAAGGGTATAAAGGTTATAAACACCCCTGGCGCCACGAGCATAAGTGTGGCCGAACTGACAATCGGGCTCATTCTCGCGGTTATGCGCAAAATAGCCTATGCAGACAGGGAAATGCGCAGGGGTTCATGGCCCAAGAAGAAGTGCAAGGGCATAGAGATGTACGGCAAAACACTGGGAATAATTGGAATAGGTAGAATAGGCAGAGAGGTGGCAAAGCGAGCGAAGGCATTTGGAATGCGTATAGTTTACTACGATGTTTACCGTCCGGATGAGAACACGGAGAAGGAGCTGGGTCTGGAATACAGGGATTTGGACACGCTGATCTCCGAGGCGGACGTGATAACCCTGCATGTTCCCCTTGTACCAGAGACAAAACATTTGATAAATGCGGAGAGGATTTCAAAGATGAAGGATGGAGCCATAATCATAAACGCAGCCCGCGGTGGCATTGTGGATGAAGATGCCCTGTACGATGCCCTTAAATCCGGAAAGCTTTATGGTGCGGCCCTTGATGTTTACGAGAACGAGCCCCTCAAGGAGAGCAAGCTGTTTGAACTGGACAATGTGGTTCTCACACCCCACATAGGGGCACAGGCCAAGGAAGGTCAGACGCGGGCGGGTCTGGAAGTGGCAAAGAAGATAGCAGAAGTTCTGAGATCTTAGGGGTGGGATTATGGTTGAAATAAGGCCCTTCAGAGCAATGCATTACAGCGATGAAACCATTGGAAGGGATTTGAGCAAGGTGATAACTCAGCCCTACGATAAAATAGAGGAGGATATGCAGAAAAGGTATTACGATAGACACCAGTACAACTTTGTGAGGCTCATTCTCCCACGGGAAGATAACAGGTACGAGATGGCTGCCAAGAGGCTCAAAGAGTGGCAGGAAAAGGGCATCATAACGAGGGATGAGAAGCCAGCCATATACATCTATACCCAGGAATTTGAGATCAGGGGCAAAAAATACACAAGGCGAGGATTCATAGCAGCCATGCGCCTCCATCCATTTGAAGAACGCATAGTTCTTCCCCACGAGAAAACTCATAGGGGTCCAAAGGAGGATCGTCTCAGGATGCTCCACGCCACAAAAACGAACCTTGAGGCTGGCTTCGTTCTCTACAAGGATGATGGGAGAGTTCGCGACATCATAGATGAGGCGATAAGGGGTAAGGAAGATTTTTACGGTGTGGATGATTTTGGCACGGTAACCAGGCTTTACAGGATAGACGACGAGGAGAAGATAAAGATCGTGCAGGATGTGCTTCGCAACGAGCAGGTGGTGATTGCAGACGGGCATCACAGATATGAGACGGCTGTGCATTTTAGAGATGAGATGAGAAATATGGTAAAAGATTGGAAGGAAAACCATGCCTTCAATTACCGCATGACCTATATGGTGAGTCTGGACGATCCCGGGCTCATAGTGCTTCCCACGCACAGACTTCTGCTGAAACGCAAAATAGAGAGCAGCGAATGGGAAAATATCAGAAAATATTTCACCGTGGAGGAAATAGACATAAAAGACGCGGAGAAGTATCTATCTGAAAGAAAAGATAAAAATGTTTTCGTTGTGTATCAGGATGGAAAAGCCTACGGTCTTGAATTAAAAAGCGATGTTTCTGAATTTATGAATCCAGAATGGAGCGATGCATACAGATCCTTGGATGCAGTTGTCCTTCGAGAGGTTATATTCAAGATCCTCGGTGTTAAGGATCCAAAAATAGACGAGGACATAATTTACGAGCGCTGGATCGAGGATGCCGTTTCAAAGGTGGACAAGGGCATAGCCAAGGTTGCATTTATGCTCAATCCCACACCGCCAGAGAAGGTTCTGGAGGTTGCAAGACATCTGGAGCGTATGCCACAGAAAACCACGGATTTCTATCCCAAGGTGATTTCAGGATTCACCATGATGCCCGTGAATGAGAGCGAGTTTCTCTGATTTTTTAAATATCTCTGTACCTTTTTATTTCCCAATCTGTAACAGCTCTGTTGAACTCTTCAATTTCTTTTCTCTTCATTTCCACGAATGTGTCAAATAATTCAGAGCCCAAACTTGAACGCACAAAGGTATCGCTCTCCATGAGTTCAATGGCCTCATCCAGGGACGCGGGCAACGATGGATATTCTTTCAATTTCTCAGGAGATAGAGAGTAGAGATCGTAATCCACCGGGTCCGGAGGCTCTATCTTTTTCTTCATTCCCTCAATTCCTGCGAGGATAATCAGGGAGAATGCTAGGTAAGGATTGGCCGAGGAGTCAGAGTTTCTTATCTCAATATCCTTCATCCTTGCTGGCACGCGAATGAGGGTGCTTCTGTTCCTGTATCCCCATGCCAGATATCTGGGTGCTTCCAGCCCGCCAGATAAGCGCTTGTATGAATTTATCGTTGGATTGGTCACTGCTGCCATATACCTTATATGCTCCAGAATTCCTCCGATGAAATACCTTGCCTCCTGAGATATTTCGCCCTCTCCTCTGAAGATGTTCTCTCCATCCCTCTTCAAAAACACATGGATGTGCATACCGTTGCCTGCCATATCCTGAGCTATTTTTGGCATGTATGAAACCTTCAAACCCATATCCTTCGCTATCCACTTTGAGGCTATCTTCGTGTATGTCGTGTAATCGCAGGTGCGTTCCACCCCATCTATCCATAGAAGCTCCACTTCAATTTGACCTGCAGCGTTTTCGTGATGGTGGTACCTTATTGGTATGCCCATCTCTTGCACAGCCTCACTCACCCTCTTTCTGTATTCAAAGGTGTCATCTGAATAGGGGGGCTCAAAATAGTGTGTATTTCCATTACTCTTCTCGTCCAGAACGAAGAACTCGAGTTCTGGACGCATAACTGCAATATAGCCCATATCCCCCAGAATTCTATCAACCTTTTCGGCAAGATTTTTGGGATCTTTCTCAAAGGGCATATCCTCATAGTAGGTTTTTAAAAGCACGAGATATTCCTTCTCCCTCCAGGGAATTTTTATGAATGTATCCATATCTGGCTTGGCCACAAGATCAGATCTGTTCACCGCAGCGAAGCCGGGAATGGAGGAGCCATCAATGCCTATCCCATTTTTGAAGAATGAATCGTAATCTCTCCTCAGTGCAATGGTGTGTATCCTACCTTCTATATCGGTCAGGTTGGCATAAACCCATTCAACCATGGGTGGGGTAATGCTTGATAAAGATATTAAATTTTGTAGTTTCAAGGGCATTTTATATTCTTTTATTGATGGCTCGCATCGCAGATACCCGTGAACCCGGGTAGAGAGAATGGAACACAAATAAAAAATGGAAAGGTTTTAAAACTGTATGGAGAGTCTACGTTCTTCCAAAAACATATTAAGGGAAGAGGGTAGAGGGAGAAAAATAGGGGGTTTTGAAAGTAATTCTTCTTTGGGGGTAAAGCACCTTTCTTTTTAAGAAATGGGCTCAGTGCTCCGGCCGGGATTTGAACCCGGGTCACGGGCTTTCTTCAAAGCCCGATACCCCTTTGGGGTAAAGCATCTTTTCCAAAGGGGCTTTTCGAAAGGCCCGAATGCTTGGCCGGGCTACACCACCGGAGCATGCAGTTGCCCGTTAAGGCGTATAGGCACTGGGCATATAAAATTTTTTATGTGTAGAAAATTTTTATAGTGCTGGCCAATACTCCTTTAGGTGAGAAATGTGCTCACGAAGAGAATTTATAACGAACTGGAACTTCTCTCAAGGCATATTCGGGTACTTGAGGTTGTGATAAAAAAGCAACCGGTTGGGATAATTCGCATATCCCAGATACTTGGAATAGGGGAGCATGAGGTCCGCAACTCACTATCCACCCTTGAAGAAAACGGATTTATAAGACCAACTCCAAATGGGGCAGTAGTTAATTCTAAATTAAAAAGCGAATTGTTAGAACTTGCAGAACAGCTTGGAGATATTGAAAATATTGTGAAAATTCTTAAAAATCAGACGTTGAAACTCGTGGTTTAGATGGGAAGGCCTGTTTATCTGGGAAAAATCAAACTTTACTGGTGTGATGAATGCAACGTTCCACTGGTGAGTAAGGGGTGCGGGATTTGCGGGAATGAAGGTAGGAGGGTTGAAATAACTCCCCCGGGAGAGGTGAGGATTGGCTTTGAGGGTGACCTGAAATTACTGAACAGGGCCCTTGAAAAACAGTTTGGAACTGTTATAAGGGATCATCTTGTACTATTCAATCGTGTGCCCCACTACGACAGGATGGACGAGATCATCGTGGATGGGAAGGTTATTGGTAACCTGAGATATGACATAAATGAGGGAGAATTTAAAATGGCCCTTAGGATGGACGGGGCCTATTTTTTGAATTCACATATTAAAAGGGGCTGGGTGGTGGTTGATGATGGTGCCATAGCGCCCATTTTGAGCGGTAAGAACCTCATGGTTCCTGGAGTTACGTCATTTGCCGAGGATATAAAAATTGGAGATGAGATAATAGTTCGGGATTCTTCTGGCAGGGCCGTTGCAGTGGGAATTGCAAAGATGTCAAGTGAAGATATGGAAAATGCCAGTAGAGGCGTGGCTGTAAAAATAAGACACAGTGGATACGGAAAATGGGTGCGTAGAAGGCAGCCAAGAATTGAAGATATTATACGTGCCAATGAGGAACATCTCAAAAAAATTGAACAGAGAGGAGTTAAATTTATCAAGGATATAAGTGCCAAGTACGATTTGCCACTTGCTGTATCTTTCAGCGGAGGAAAGGATTCTCTTGCGGTGCTATTGCTTGCCATGGAATCGGGTATTGATTTTTCCGTGTTTTTCCTTAATACAGGGATTGAACTGCCAGAAACCGTTGAGTACGTGGACGAGGTGGAGAAGGCTTACGGTATAAAGATTGATAGAATTGATGCAGGAAATGCATTTTTCGACTCTCTTGAGCACTTTGGGCCACCTGGTAGGGATTACAGATGGTGTTGCAAGGCATGTAAACTTGGACCTACCACGCGGTACATACTTGAAAGATACCCGAAGGGACTCCTCACACTGATAGGGCAGAGAAGGTATGAGAGCTTTGAGAGAATGAGAAAGGGGAGTGTTTGGAGAAACGAATGGATTCCAAATCAACTATCGGTGAGTCCCATTCAGAACTGGACATCATTTGAGGTATGGTTGTATATCCTCTGGAAAAAGGCACCCATCAACATCTGGTATAAAAGGGGATTGACCAGGATAGGCTGTTATCTATGTCCATCCTCTGATCTTGCTGATTTCAGCATAGTTAGAGAGTATTTTGAGGGCATCGATGACTGGTTCTCCTACCTGAAGATTTACGCCAGAGATCGGAGCATACCTGAGCAGTGGAGCATTTCCGCTTGGAGATGGAAAAATCCCCCAGGATGGGCAGGCGGTGTGAGGGTTGAAAGGGAGAAGTTGAAGGTTGAATTTGAAGGTGAGTCTTGGAAAAGTATCCGTTTCAATAAAGAGGTGGACATTGATTCCATGCTCAATATGCTCTATGCACTTCCCGAGGGTTCTTGGAGAGAGAGGGATGGGGAAATAGAAGTTTCTGAGAAATACGAAAGGGAGGCTAGATCTCTAATTGTGAGGTCTCAGGAGTGCATTGGATGTGGGATATGCCTTGCCCGCTGTCCCGTGTCGGCACTTCATCTACATAACGGAAAAATAAAATTGATGGAAGATAGATGCATTCACTGTCTTGACTGCCTTGGAAAATGTCCGGTGGAGGAGTTTTAATCTATATTGTCCATGATTTTCTGCCTGAAATAGGAAATGCTCACATTCTTCACCAGATAGTCCTTGGCACCCGCTTCCAACGCATCCTTTATCACGGATTCCTTATCAAGCCCGCTTATGACCATTATGTTTGCCTCGGGTTTTATCTCCCGGAGTCTCTTTATTATTTCCACACCGTTTGAGTCCGAAAGTATAATATCCACCATTGTCAGGTCCGGATTAAATTCGTTGAATTTCTTTATTGCCTCCTCACCGTTCTTGGCCCAGAGTATCTCCACATCATCATTTTTGAATACATCCTTAACGAATCTGTAGAACAATTTTGAGTCATCAACAAGGAGAATCCTTTTCATATTATCTCCTCCTTTATTATTTCAGGATAACCTTTTCTGGAGGATAGGCTTAAAAGATATGCGTGAGTCCAGGGTTTTATGCCGTACATCAGCACATCCCCGTTGTAGTTTTTGAACTTGATATATATGTCCGCCACGCCACCACTGAAATTCTTGATTGTTTTATCCGAGATTTTTCCCGTTATAATCAGGATTCCCCCCCTCTTTCTTATGAAATTGCGCATGTAATCTAGGAACTGCATTATTTCAGATTTTTCAAGGAAACTGAAAAGTCTGTCGTAGCCTATGATAACCAGAGGATTCATATCTCCCTCCTCTATGACTTTCTCAGAACTTTCAATGATATCTTTCAAATTGTAGAAATCAGTGGGCTTTACGAATTCTTCCATCTCCTCCTCAGGGTATATGATTTTCAGTTTTCCAAGGTATTTTTCAAGCCGAAAGAGGTAAATCTGGTACTTGATCTCGTTTATGTCCATATCATTTGGGGGTATGATTATGGTTTTTAGCCCGTTTTTCAGGAAATTGGCAACTGTGGACATGAAGAGGGTTAGATGGTACTCCTTGGGAATGTTCTCTTCAAAATCGTAAAGAACGGTGTTGCCACGGTAAAAATTCACCACATCGTCCAGGATAACGGATGGTATGGGCGATCCCATTTTTATGTCTTTTTTTGGAGATTCAACTATACTCTTTGGATGTTTAAATACCGTAGTTTGCAAGATTTTCACCTTGCCATTTTTCAGAGTGAACGCGTACTCAGACCTCCTTATCTCCACGCCCCTGAGTTTTTCAAAACTCAGCCATCTGTTCACTCTACCGTAGTCCACCATCTTTCTTAGTGTTATGACTCCATCAGCCACGTAGGATAGTTCATCGTCCTCATCACCCTCTTTGTTTATCACTATGTTAACTCCGAAATCTGAGAGTTTTATTATGTTCAGAAAGAATCTCTGGGGATCGTAAATATCCCTTCTCTCCCTTTCTTCCAGGGTCTTGTACTTCAACTCCTCAACTATTGTATGCCAACTGTCGAGTATTATTGTGTCTATCTCGCCCCTCTCCACCATGTTCAATGCCCGGCGAAATGATTCTGGAAGTAGGAAGAAAACATTACCAAAACTATCCGATGGATTGTGGTCGTACTTTTCATCTATCACGAGAATCCTGCTCTTGGTACTCTTATCAAGCCATCTGTAATTTCTCATAATATCATCATAAACCTTCTTGGGAGCGATGAACACGGAGTTCTTGAGATCCTTCATAAGTGTGAGTGTAAATATGGTCTTTCCAGTGCCCGGCAACCCTCTGATGAGAAGCACCACACCCTTCTTCTTCATGAAGTTCTTTATTTCCTGGGGCCAGTTTTTCATAGGTTTAAAATATTGGTAAGGCATATTAATCTTTCGCTGTGCCTATTTCCTATGACAATTTTTTAATAGTGCATGCCGATAATCATTTATGGTTGTGATCTCGCTGGGTGGCTCAATTGTGTGCGGTGAAAAACTAAATATTGAATATATATCCAAATTCAGGAAATTTCTGACTGAGTTTTCAAAAAAGCACAAAATATTCCTTGTGGTTGGCGGAGGAAGAGTTGCGAGAGAATACATACATGCTGCTGAGAATCTTGGGATGGACCAGTACACAATGGATATGCTGGGCATAAATGCAAGCAGAATGAATGCAGCCCTGTTTCTTGGAGAGTATTCCTATCCCCGGGTTGCAATGGATATAGAAGAGGCGGTAATTGCGTCCTCCTCCTACAATGTTGTTCTTATGGGGGGTACAGAGCCTGGGCATACAACAGACGGGGTCTCTTTGCTTCTTGCTGAGAGACTGGGTGAAAATTTGGTTGTGAACATGACCTCTGTGGGTGCACTTTACGACAGAGACCCGAGGGTTTATGAGGATGCAAATAAAATAGAGCATTTGAGTTATGAAGACGCAGAAAAGATGTTTTTTGAGTTGAAGATGAATGCCGGGCTCAATATACCATTTGATCTCATCTCCCTGAAGATCGCCGAGAGAAGCAGGATAAAAATATGCATCATTGGTAAGGATATAGAGAGCCTGAAAATGGTGATGGCCGATGGAAGATGCCCGGGCACGGTTATTGGAAACCTTCACCATTGATCTCAGGAAAAATGAGAGGGTAAACTGGCTGCTTTTCATACCGGCAATCTTGTTGCTAATATGGGCAATTCTTCTATTTTTATCTCCCGCACTTATGCCCCCAAATTCCATCTATCTTGGAAATAATGGAAAGGTAAGCGTAATGGATAACGCGCCCTATATAAATTCTCATATCCATAATCCATTGTTTCGGGCGGTTTACATTGCAGGCGACTTCATGTGCCATCAGCATGCCGATCGCTCATTCTTCATAAACGGGAATCAGATGCCCTTCTGTGCAAGATGCACCGGAATATTTTTGGGTCTGGCATTTGGGGCATTTATTGGGAGCATTTTTAGGGTCAGAGTTGGACTTGGACTGTACATATTGATCATACTTCCCATGGGTATTGATGGTGTTTTACAGCTTCTCACACCCTATGAGAGTACAAATTTAATAAGAATCATAACAGGCATGCTTGTGGGTACCTTCACATCTATGGTTTTTTACTATATTTATTACGATTCCCGTGAAATCTCTCAAAGATGATCTGTCCATCGTAGAGGATTCTTATTACCCTGTGGTAGGGTATCATTCCGTTTTTGGTAAATATAAATTTATCACCCATATCCACGATATCGCTACCGTGCAGGATGGAGTATCCTCTGGAACTCAGCCTGTCAATGTAATGCACCTCTATGAGGTTGAAATCCCGGTCTCTACGCCACTTATATTCGTTCAACGTTTTTCTCACCATCTTTGGCGCCTCCTGGACCTTCGGGAATGCTTTACATACACATACCCGATCAGATGCACGAGAGTTGCCACTATGATCCATGATATGAGCACCGATGTGATTGTGTATATACCGAATAAATAACCTTCCGATCCCAGGGTCAGCACAAGCACGAGAGAACCATAAGTTTTACACCCAAACAGTGGAAATATGCGTTTCCATCTGAGTTTGACGGATACATACCCAAGGATAGTGTATGCAAGCAGGAATAGAAAAACGTACTGATTTATGTCAATTGAGCCGAGGAGTATCAGAAAACTCAGGGTGTTGGCGTAAACGCTGCTCCAACTCACATAGTACTTCTCCACCACTATACCTATGTAGATAAGCAAAACGGCGCTGAGAATTGTGGCAATCTTTGGATTGAGTATTATCATCTCAACTCACAATATTCATTTTGAATTTAAACTTTCCCAGATTATTGTCGCCCCTGAATTTGAAGCGTAATCAATTAGATACCTCGCCCATCTGAGTTTTTTTCTCTTCATAACTATGTTCTTTCCCTCCTTTATCCGCGGATGCTCAAAATCAAACCCAACAAGGTGAATTTTTGCTCCAAAATGCCAGGCTAGAAATACTGCCCTATCCCCATCTGTGAATCCCCCAAAATTGTACACATTTGCAATGGGCTCAATCTGGGTGGTACCAAATCTTTTCTGAAAGAAGTCAGCGTAGTTCAGAAGGTGCATATTGTCCCCATGGGCATGGATTCCAAACACCGAGTTTCTTAGTTCCAGTAATTTTGAAACATCTCCGTCCAGATCCGTGATCACGATCCCTGGTTCGATGCCAAATTCATGAAGCACAGATGCAGAATCATCTGCAGCTATTATGCATGCTCCATCGGGTATAAGTTCAATCTCTCTTTCTAAAGAGGGGGAGAATCCCGTGATGTAAACCTCATCGCCCAAAATATTTTTTATTTCGTTCTCCTCAAGATGCCTATCTCCAAGAATTTTAGATAGCGTGTTCCTTGCTCGAATTTCTTTTTCGTAAGAAAAATTAAAATCTACTTCAATCTCCCTGTACAACCTCCTCCAGTTCCTCCAGTACATCTTCCTCTTTCTCCTTATCCTGCTTTTTTTCTTCTTCTTCAATTAAACCCTCTTCCTTCAACTGCCTTTGAAGGAACGCTGCTGTTATTGCTAGAATGACTCCACTCACGGCCATAACGGTTATGGGTACAATGGATGATTCGCTCTTTGCCTTCAGAATGATTAGAAGATAATCAAGGGCTGAGTATATGATCACGCCCATTGCTATGGTGGAGAGCAAGGCGATCCAGAACGATTTTGTGTATGTGCCTTTGTGTACCCATATATCGAATGTCTTGCCCCCCTCCCTTATTAAAACCGAGAACACAAACCAAACTATGAATGTGTGCAGGAAAAGTATTATCTGGACTATGAAATCCTTTCCATTTACGGCATCGTTGTAGCCGAAATCGAGACCCACAAGGAACACCAGAATTGCCAGAGTATCTGCGACAATTGTTATCTTTGCCTGGGCCATTGAGGCACGAATATGTGCTATGATTTGTTTGGTTTTCTTCCTTATGCTGTAAACTCTGTCTAGGAAGTAAAGCCCGAGGGTTAGAGTTATCACCGTGAGTGCCAGGGTGCCCGGGCTCATGAGGTTCCATCCTGGAAATATGGCTCTTATGAATGCTATAAGAATTGCTGCCACGGCATACGCCAGAAAAATAAGGGCCACGGGAACTAGAATCTTCTTGGCAATCTTCTTATCTTTCATGGCCTTAACTATGAAATAGTAGGTGCTTTCTATGTTCTTTGATTGCCTTACTATGACCTTCCTCATGTGCGTAATGGGTACCTTTGATGTTATGAGGGGAATTATGTACTCGTCCTCACTTCCATCGCTCACAAATATGGCGTTTTCGGGCTTGACCTTCTTGAGTACCTTATCAAGTTGTTTTGCTATGATTTCATCACTTTTAAGGCCCACATCCTCATGCCCCGTGAGAGTTGCAACCTCAACATCCTTTCCCTCCTTCTTGAGCCTATCGTAAAGGGAAACGGCGGCAAAAATTGAATTTGCATCAGAATCCTCCGGGTCTGCAAGGGCCAGAGCAGTGGCCGCATGCAAATTCTTATTTCTTCCAATAACCGGCCCCTTCACCCCTGCCTTGCGCCCAAGGTCATCGTCCCTGTCCACACATAAAATGAGGGTGGTCACAAATCTTAATGAACTTGGATTTATATTAAACTTTTTGTGGAAAATGATTTATTCTTTTGAATCATTCTCACCCCATGCTGAAATTACCCTTTATGGATGGAGAGTACCGAGTTAAGCCATCAAAGATTTTATGCCTTGGCAGGAATTATGTTAAGCATGCGAGGGAGATGAAGAGTGAGGTGCCAAAGGAGCCCGTTATATTTTTGAAACCACCATCCTCGCTTGTCGGCCCAGATTCTATCATTCTTCTGCCCCCTCCGAGCAAAACGGTTCACCACGAGGTCGAACTTGCTGTGGTTATTGGTAAAGGAGGTAAAAACATAGGGGTAAAAGACGCCACCTCTCATGTGCTCGGTTACACAATCTTGCTTGACATAACTGCAAGAGATCTGCAGGCAGAGGCAAAGAAAAAAGGGCTACCTTGGAGCGTTGCCAAGGGATTTGATACATTTGCCCCCATCGGACCCAGGATAGTTCCCGCGGAGTCAATCGATCCACATCACCTTGAAATCGGCCTTAAGGTGAACGGAGAGATCCGGCAGAAGGGAAGCACTGAGGATATGATATTCAAGGTGCCAGAGGTCATTTCTTACATCTCCAAAATAATGACCCTTGAGCCCGGGGATATAATTGCCACAGGCACTCCCGAGGGTGTGGGTGAGATAAAGGATGGGGATGTGATTGAGGCGTGGATTGAGGGAATTGGCGTGCTCAGGGAGAGGGTCAGGAGAGATACCCGCTGAGGATATCTGGTAACTCAGCAACGCTCTCTACCACCATATCCGCCCTGCCTTCCCTGCTCACTCCACTGAGCACGAGAATTTTCTTTGCACCTAATTTTTCGGCGAGAAGCATGTCCGTCTCTACCCTATCGCCAACCACATAGTAATCTCCACTTGGGAGTACCTTCTTTATTATCCTCACGTAGGGATCGTTGGGCTTGCCCATCACCTTGGCTTTTTTGCCTGTGGCCGTCTCAAGGGCAGCAACCATGCTTCCCGCCCCCGGAATCAGGCCTTCCTCCGATGGAAAATTTTTATCATCATTGGTTGCTACAAACCTTGCACCGTTGTTTATTGCTAGACATCCGTATTTTAATTTCTCATAGGTCAATTCAAGATCCATACCCACTATCACGTACTCCGCCTCTCTCCATTCCTTCATCTCCACGATTTTCCAGCCAATTCTCTCAAGTTCGTCGTATATCCCGGCGCCACCTATTACGAATGCCCTGGATTTTTTCCTCTCTCCTCTCAGAATCTCGGCGGTTACGTATGAGGATGTTATTATCCTCTCCGGTTCAACATGCATTCCCATTTTTTCAAGTTTTTCCGAGAACATTTTTCTCGTTTTCGTGGAATTATTGGTGGCAAGAATGAATGGAATGTTGTTCTCCTGCAGAAACTGGATAAACCTGTCTGCACCCTCAATTTTTTTGTTACCCCTGTAAAGCACACCGTCCATATCAATGATGAATTGCATATTTGGTGATGGCAAATTGGGATTAAATACTTGGCATTTATGAAAAGAAATAAATCCAATTACTGCCATGCCTCTGTGGTGATAATATGCCCTTGAAATTTGAAGAAATAGTGGAGTTGAGAATCTTGACAGGTCAGGTTGTTGGCTACAGAGCACTTTTTGGATACAGCAGGATCGCATTTGTGGGAATGAAGAACATTCTTTGCACAGCCATAGCCTCCTCCATGGAATCGGCCTACATATCCGCCACGGGAGGTGAGTGCAGGTACTTTGCCATGGAGGATATTGACACGGTGGCCAATGAAATTGCCGAGTACGGACCAAATCTTGTTGCGGTTTTCGTTGGAGGTTCAAAGGAATTTGACTCTCTTCGCAGCACTCTGCATACCCTGTTCTCCGCCCTTGCAGATAGGGAGATTGATGCAGATTATCTCTTCCACCTCTACACATTCAAGAAGGTTGGGCTTGATGCTCTGCGCGAGGATGAGAAAATACGCAACTACCTAGCGGATAAGAGACTGATGGCTTATACGGCGAATTTTGACGAAGGTCTTGTTGAATTGCGCGATGTGTACATCCTTGAGAATGAGATATACAGTGAAGTTGTGGAGGAATACCCCATATCATTCAGGCACACCCGCATATTCAATCAGGGATTGAAGGGAAGGATCATAAAATTCGAGGAGGAGTGAGATGCGAATCCTAATACTCAGCGACATACACGGAAATCTGGATGCCCTCAAAACGATTCTGGATAGTGAGAGATACGACGCAGTCTGGTTTCTGGGAGATCTCACGGACTACGGTCCAGAGCCGCATATGGTGCTTGACACGCTCAGGGATCTCAGACCCGAGGTATGGGTGATGGGCAACCACGACTATGCCAATGCCCACGGCGTTGATTGTGGCTGCGGCGAGAAAACCCATGATCTGAGCGTTTACACAAGGGAGAATATCACCCAAAAACTGCTCACCAAGGAGGATCTGGAGTTTCTGAAAAGCATTCCTCTGTACCGGGAGATCAGGATGGATGCACGGGATTTTTATTTTGTACACGGATGCCCGGCTGATCCTTTGTACGGGTATATGTTCGATTTCATGCCCGAATGCATGCGCAACGAGATTGGGGGCATGATCCATACGGACATTCTTCTCTTTGGCCACACACACTTCCCTGTTAGGGGAATAAAAGAGAACGTGGAGTATTTCAATCCCGGATCGGTGGGACAGCCCAGGGATGGTGATCCCCGGGCCTCCTACGGCATATACGATGGCGAGTTTCATTTGAGAAGAATAAAGTATCCTGTGGATCGCGTTGTTAGAAAACTTGAAAATCTGGTGGAGAGAAGGGATTACTTGGAGAGACTTAAGAGCATTCTGCTCAAAGGTAAGGTATAGTTATCCGGTACACATCGATATCCCTGGTATAACAGTAACTCTGTATTTGGTAACCTCACACGTATTACGGAGCAGTAGTGAGCCTTTCATCTTGCTATATTTTTCTCAATAAACTCCCATTATGTACAGTCTCCTGAGTGCGTGCATATTTTCATTGTACAGAAGAATCGGGTATTTCAGAACTCATTTTAAAAACTCCTTGCTTGTGAGGATGGGCTTGGTTATGATCGTATATGAGGTAAAGCTTAGTGGAACCTGTGCCTGTTAAGTTGTGTGAATTCACACATGCATTTTCCCCCAATTTCTGATGGGCAGGATCAAAGGGGTATGCTCTGTGAAAACGATTATATACTCTCAAAACCCTTCATACCTGTGCGTATCAGGATAGAGTTTGGAGAGATGGCCGATAAGATCATTCCCATAGACTACCATTACTACCTATTCTCCGCCGTCTACTCTTGGATGCGAATGGGCAACGAGGAACTTGCAACAAGGTACCATTATTCAAAGGATCTCAAACCCTTTACATTCTCTGAGATCAAGGTTGGAGCTAGACAGATTGATAATTTGCTTCAAATTAAAGAATCATTGGGCTCTCTCATATTCTCTTCATGCTTCAACGATGTTGTTGAGGCAGTGGTTAAAGGAGCCCTTATGGAGGGTGAGTTAAAAATAAAGGACGTATCCTTTCCAATAACATCCATAGAGGTTCTTGAGGAGCCTGAATTTTCCAAGAAAATGGTGTTCAAAACAATATCACCCATTGTGGTTTCCAAGCCTGTGAGGGATAAAAATGGCAGGTATAGACACTGGTTTCTGTATCCCAACGAGGTTGAGTGGTATGTCTATCTGGAAAAAAATATCAAACGAAGACTTATGCTGTTTGATGGGGAGGAGTATTATGGTTCGATGAAAATAAGGGTTCTGGAGTCAAAGAAACCAAAGAGGTATAAGATTGCCGGTGGCTACGTGCGAGGTTCAAAGGTCGTATTTGAGATCTCTGCTCCCACAAAATTGATAAAAATAGGGTATCAATCCGGATTCGGCGAGCGTACAGGCCAGGGATTTGGATGTGTTGAGATCGTTAAAAAACCCTCAAGAATATTACGTGCAAAAGATTAAATACTTTAAATAAGTTCAATTCAATCGTGATTGAGAGCAAGGTGCTCGGATCTCCAGCGCATCTCAATTTTTCCCCATCATTGGAGTTCACGAGAAACTGGTTCGTGGATGCTGGGATTTTTGGGTTGGAGGGGGTGGTGAAAAGATGACAGAGAGATCCACCTACGTTGATGAAACGCAAAAGGAAAATCTGCAAGAGGTCAAGGATCTGTTAGAAAAAAGGATTTGGTATGTGGGTTTTGAGTCATCAGGAGGCAAGAAGAGAAAGATTCCGGTGGATTTTGACGGTTTTCTTAATGCTATTTTAGGGGGGGCAATTCCTAATTTGACAACAAAATTTAAAGGTGCTAACACAAAAGACAAGAGTATTGAAGTGATTATAGATTACTTACTCTCTAAGGATATAAGTTCGTCTCACATGCCCACCGTATTAAAAAGAAAGGAAGCTCCTAACTACCACACTACTGATTATTCCTTTATAGACAATTCGAGAAGAAAAGAGATTCTCAAATGGATTTTATCTTTCTATTATTTGGATTTGAGGGATAATAAGAGAAGAAGCATTGTTGCCATTAGGTCTGACGATGATATAATGATAGAGACACTTAGAGATAATTTTGTTGTAAAGGGAGGAAAATATCATTTTGAATTAAGCAAAGGCAAGTTGGCTGCTAATATTGGTGAAAGTGAAAGATCTTATTTTATTCCATACTCTCCATCATCATCATATTTTGCCCTTTTAATCTTGTTCTCTGCTCTGTTTGAGATATTGAGTTTAGAAGGAAAAACTCCAGATATTATGGATTTAGATGTAGAAATCATTCTGCTTAAAAATAGCGGTGGCAACAAATGGAATGTTATTTATCATCCTACAGTAAATATAGGCCGTTTGTATAAGCTATTTTTTGAAAAAGATGAGGATTACGCCAAAGATTTAAATGCAAAGTTTTGGGTTTTTCTAAGCACGCTTAATCCTCCTAGGTTGGCTAATCAGAATGTTAATGAGTCCTATTACTCAGACCTCGCATCTTTCTCATACTCTCTTCTAATAGAAGGTTATCTGAACGTAGAAAAATTATCGGAAATACTAAGTGAAAAGATATCCTTAGAGTTTAGAGCAAAAAGAGAAAATAAAGCTCATCGTTTTGGTCCTGTTTTATTTGTGGATTACGTGCAACATAAAATGTTGGGAGGTGATAGTATGAGGGAAGAATTTGAAAGTTTAAGAAAACAAATGCGTGCTATAGCATTTACAATAGGACAACTATCTAAAAAAGGAGATACGCAAAAAAGCTTGCTGAAAAGAATAATTATGGACATAAAATCCGAAGATTTGCCTCCAGGATTTGTCTCTGCTCTCTTGAACTATTTGCCTAGGCTTGAAAGGGAAGGCATAAGAGTATCGCTACCATCTCAAATAAGTACTCTTCCAATGAGGGAATTCTTAATAATAAAGAACGAATTTATTTCCAATTTGTGGAACCAATACATAGGAGGTGGAAAAGAATGAGAAAAATAACCATAGGCATCCTGAGTAGAGTCTCGGGAAATGTGAACGCAAATGAAGTGGACGGTGACAGAATAAGAATAAAAAAAATGGTGTCAACAAGTGGTGAGGTCTATCCATTTGTCTCAGCAAGGGCGATAAAGAGGGGAATTAGGGAGAAATTATCAGAATATGGGTTTGAGGTGGATCCATTCAGAAGTGGCGAAGGCAACAAATTGGCAGATTCAGGGGATCCGATAAAATATGTAGATAACGATCTATTTGGATATCTTTATATAAAAGGAAATAAGCAGATCCCTCGAGTAGCACCTATTTCTATGTCTCCATTGATAGCTGTGGAACACACACCTATTAAAACCGATTTTGGCGGGAGATTTCCAAAAACGCCAGGTGAAAGTAATCCTACACCATTTGAGATTGAGGTCGCAGATTTCGTAGGGTTATTGAAAGTAGTAATTACTGAGAGAAGCGGAATTTTTATTTCCTCTGAAAAAACAGACAAAGAGAGAAGTTGGAAAGAGTATTACAAGGAAGGTTTATTAGAGCAGATAGAAGAAGATACATTCAAACTACCTGATGACGAAAGAATATACAGAGTAAAGGCATTTTTGAAAATTCTTCTAAAAGAGGGGTGGGCATATCCGAGGAGGACAAATAATTTAGCAATGGCAGAACACAACTCCGTGATAATATATGCAGGATCTAAGTTATATCCCGTTTGGAAACTGATAGATAAAGAGAATTACACTTTCAAAGTCCCAGAGTTCAGCGATGATACCAAAAAACTGTTGAAAGTGTATAATTATCCAGAGGAGGAGATATCTGAAGAAGACATTGAGACATTAGCAACTTGGTTGGTGAGTGGAACATGGAAGAAAGGGGATTAACTGCTATAGTAGAGTTTGATGTAGCCCATTTCCGAGTACATATCACAATGAAGGGGAGAACTACCTATTTACTTCCCTTACCCACAACTATTATTGGCTTTTTCTATTCTATATTGGGAAAATCAAGAGAAGAGTTCATAGAGGAGAGAGAGAACTTTCTTGCAGGTGCAAAAATTTTGGATTTCAAGGGGATATCTAGAGAAAATGCACAACTTCTAAAATTGAAACCAAATAAAGAATCAAAAACTGCCGAGGAAATTATGATTTTATTAAAACCAAAATATAAATTCGCTTTGTGGGGTGAAAGGAAAATTATAGAGAAGATCTATGAACGAATGCTTTCCTATGATTTTCATTTTGTACCTTATGGAGGAATCAGTGATTTTATATTTTGGGACGTTAAGGATCCTGAAATCCACAATAAATATTTATTAGAGCGAGAGGTGGAAAGTTCATATGCACCACTTGAAATACTTTCTTCTCCAGAGTTAGATGCGCATGGTATATTGTATTCTCTCCCATATCTATCCTATGGGGAAATTAAAAAAGTAGTTATGTCATATAAAATTCCATTAAATTTATCAAGAGAGGTGCCTACTTTAGAAGGTGTGCCAATGTATAAACCTCCATTGGAGGTAGTTATCAAATGAATATTAGATTGGATGTGCCAGAGAGAAAGATAAGTCATATATCCAATGATGGTAAACAAAAAGTTCTTTCAAAACACATTCAAGAAATAATGGAGGTATCCTCAGAGATTTTGGGAAAACATTTGGGAGATTGTGAAGAGTGTCAAAGAATAATAAATATTTTAGCTGCAATGCATGATGTTGGTAAATTAAACCCAGAGTGGAATATATATAATAAAAGAAATCCTCCACATTCCATATTGTCAGCATATTTTTATTTGGAGAGTGGAGATTATGATCCTCTTATTTTTTACTTGATATGGAGACATCATGGATCTTTAAAAGCACCTCAATATTCTCCTGGGTGGATAAAAACAAATTTTTTGAGATATCTAAAACATCCGGATATAAATATTAACAAGAGCATGGTTGTAAAGATATATAGATTAGTAAAGGACGATCTTCATAGGAGTACAAGAGATTATTACAAAAATGTTCTATATTCGGATTTATTTGGAATTTTTAAAACAGCCGACATTTTATCAGCCAAATTTCAAGTTGATTTAAAGGTCCTAAAAGAAAATTTAAATTTTGATGAGGCGATTGTAAAAGCGAGATTCAAAGAATATGTTAAGTCTAAGGGGATAAAATTCAATGAATCAAAATGGAAATGTTGGGATAATATGGCAGAAAATTCTAACATTTTACTTTTGGCGCCCACTGGATGGGGTAAAACATTTGCGTCCATAAGAATTGCGCTCGCACACAAACCATCCCATATCATATACATCCTGCCAACAATTACTGCAATAAGAAAAATGAGAGAATCTTTAAAACAGTTGTTTGAGGATATTGACATCGAGGAAAACTACTTCTTTGCAGATACAGAAATGATAAGTAAAGAATCAAATAATATAGATGAAACACTATTTACTGAACTTTTTGTGGCCAAATCTTTTATGGCCCCTATCACCATTACTACCCTAGATCAGATGCTGATGAGCTTTTTAAATGTAGGCAAATACCATTTAAAGAGATATCATTTTAGAAACTCATTTCTAATATTTGACGAGTATCATTTATATCCCCTATCTGGATTGATTCTTTTACTGAAAATTCTTACTAACTTTAACAATAAATTTGGATACAATATGAAATTTATTTTCATGTCTGCTACGGAAGATGTTTTATATACATCTATTATTAAAAAGCATATTTCCAACATAAAAGAATATCGTTTTCTTAGCGAATACAAGAAATTGAAAAGGTATAATTATAAACTTCTTAATGTAGATATTCTTGATGAGAAGATTGTCAAACTAATAGAGGAACACTTTGAAAGACGAAAAATTTTAGTTATTGTAAACTGCGTTAATAAAGCAATAAAAATGTATTTGCGTTTAAGATCATTACCAACCAACGTTATTCTTCTTCATTCACGTTTTACTTATGAGGATCGTAGAAAAAAAGAAAATACTCTGGAATCTCTGAGCAAAAGCGATAAGCCAATGATATTAATTTCTACACAAGTAGCAGAAGTTAGCTTAGATATGTCCTTTGATTATCTGTTTACAGAAATTGCACCTCTCACATCTTTAATTCAGAGATTTGGAAGAGTTAATAGATATGGTGTCTATACTGATAATTTAAATGTATTTCTTGCGACAAATACCGAAGATTCTTGTTCTCCTTATGGGTGGGATCAAAAAGAAATAGAGAAAAAAATTAAACTTTTAAAGGAGTTGTCTAAGATAGGAATAAAAAATGAGTATGACCTTTTAGATCATATTTTAAGAGAACAAATCAATGAAGAAGAGGGACTAATATCACAAATAAATTTATATTTCAAGAAATGGGAAGAAAATACCAGATACATCTACACGGTAGATCTCTGGGATGAAGATATAAATAAAATTCTTAAAATTAGAGATACACATACAACATTAGTTATTCCAAGATGCTTGGAAAAAGTGGCTTTAGATATACTCTCCTCAGACAATAAGATTAAAAACACTTTAATAAAAAATCTTTTGGTTCCCGTTCCACTTAGGTGGATAGGGGAAGAAAGAGATAAAATTCATAACTTAGAGACAACACGCATACCTGTATTTGAAAGTAAAAAATATTTGTATTCTCCAACATTAGGATATTATAACTCTGAAAAAATATCATCGCCCTCAGACGTGGAGACATGTGAAGATTATGTTTTTCTGTATTAACAACTATTTCTATTTATACAACACTAACCTTCACACGGTCAGTAGGATAGATGATTCTCATTTATAGGTTATGACCAGCAGAGCATCGCATCTATTTTTCAAAGAGTTTGAGTGAGGAGGAATTTTTCTATTTTTGTTTAGTTTCCAATTTTAAGGTATCATCTCTAGGAACGACGAAATTCCTCTTTCTGACATATGAACATATGGTCTTATATGATAGGAAATAACAATCAAAAATTTCCCTATTTAAAAGGAAATAACTCCAAAAATCTTAGTAGAAAAGTTTAATCTACCTTTTGGACATAAATACATTGGGAATGCTATGAAAGAGATGCACATCACAGGGGTTAAGGTTGCGTATTATTACATCTGCCATACCAAGCTCTGGTTATTCTCGCATGACATAGGTATGGAGAGGGAGAATGAACTGGTATCCTTGGGCAAGTTGCTGCACGAGAAATCATACAGGGAGCACAGGGAGGTGCAGATTGGAGATATAGCCATAGATTTCATAAGAAGGGGCGAGAAAATAGAGGTGCACGAGATAAAGAAGACAAAGAAGATGGAGAGGGCGCACAGGATGCAGATTCTCTATTATCTTTACTATCTCAAAAAGAGAGGAATCGAAGCCATCGGTGTGATTGATTATCCCAGGGCGAGAAGGAGGGAGCATGTTGAACTTGGCCCGGAGGATGAGGAGGAGATTGAAAGGGCTCTTGAGGATATTAAAAGAATAGTGAGTGGTCCTATGCCCAAACCCAAGAGGAGGGGCATATGCAGGAAATGCGCGTATTATGAATTCTGTTTTGGTGGTGAGAATGAGGAATAGTATATACATCACGAAGCATGGAAAACTCGTCAGGGATGAGAACACCGTGTACTTCATAGAGGCTGGTGGTGAGAAGCATCTATTACCCGTAGAGAAAATTGAAGATATCTATGTGTATGGCAAGGTTACACTCACATCGCAGGTCATATCATATTTCTCCCAAAAGGGAATAGTTGTGCACTTCTTCAACAAGTACGGATTCTATCAGGCATCTCTCTATCCCAGAGAATCCCTGGTTTCTGGTACTGTGCTTGTAAAGCAGGCAGAGCATTATCTTGATATGAAGAAGAGGCTCTACCTTGCAAAGAGGTTTGTGGATGGCTCCGCTGGGAACATCATAAGAAATTTGAAAAGGTGGAAAAGAGACGCGGGAGAGATAGAGAGATTAAGGGAGAGAATTGAAGAGCAGGATAGCATACCTCGGATAATGGAGATTGAGGGTAAGATTAGAGAGAGGTATTACTCCATTATGGACTCTCTTGTTCCTGAGGATTATAAGATGATAAGGAGGGAGAGAATGCCGCCAACAAATAAAATGAACGCTTTAATTAGTTTCGGAAACTCGTTACTTTACTCAACAGTGCTGAGCGAGATTTACAACACTCAGCTGAATCCAACCATATCCTATTTACACGAGCCTTCAGAGAGGAGATTTTCGCTCTCACTTGATATAAGCGAGATATTCAAACCCATAATCGTAGATAGGCTCATAATGAAACTTGTTCGCAAGGGGATGCTTGATGACGATGATTTCAGAAAGGACCTCAACGCCGTTCTTCTCAGCGATAAGGGAAGGAGAAAGTTCCTGAAAGAATACGATGAGAGATTGCATTCCACAATAATGCATCTCGGTCTGGGAAGGAAAATATCCATTAGAAGGTTCATAAGAATTGAGTGCTATAAACTGATAAAGCATTTGATAGGTGCGGAGAGATACAGACCCCTGGTGGCGTGGTGGTAATATGTATGTGATTGTTGTTTATGATATAGCGGTGGAGAGAATTGATGCTGTTCGTAAATATCTCAAAAAATACCTGTTCTGGAAGCAGAACTCGGTGTTTGAGGGAGAATTGACAAGGGCAGAGTTTGAGAGGGTAAAGATGGATGTTAGGGATATGATTGATATATCGCAGGATTATGTAATTTTCTACATTCTGAGAGATGAGAAGCAGTTGAAGAGATTTGAGATGGGGGAGCCGAAGGTTGATGTGGATAATGTAATATGATTTTGCAACGAATCTTTATAAATGAACCCCCTTACCGGGAATCTGTCACAAAATCCAATCTGAGCGTTTTAATATATGAGACAATATAATCCAATTCTACAGAGGAAATTTAAAATATAGCCCATACATTATATTCCTTGGTTAGAATCAGACCATGTTGGGATTGAAAGAATTTCTCCGCATCTGCGGGTATATCTCTCCCCTCAAGTTAGAATCAGACCATGTTGGGATTGAAAGTGGGTAGGATTTCACAGTATTTCAAACTAAAGGTTCACGAAAGTTAGAATCAGACCATGTTGGGATTGAAAGAAATTCGTGAGAGCCCAGGAAATACCGATGAGCACGAGGTTAGAATCAGACCATGTTGGGATTGAAAGGTGTTGCAGAGGAACTGGAAAGGGTGGTTAAGGAAGGTGAGGTTAGAATCAGACCATGTTGGGATTGAAAGAGGGAGGCGGCGTGGATACTGAAAAAGATAGCGGATGAGGTTAGAATCAGACCATGTTGGGATTGAAAGTGCCTTTTATTCCTCTGTCGGGCAATACGATGATTCCTCGGTTAGAATCAGACCATGTTGGGATTGAAAGGTTGTAACACCTGAAATTATCGTGCCAGTCTGCGCAGTAGTTAGAATCAGACCATGTTGGGATTGAAAGATTGTGTAAGAACTCTGAACGTTTGCTGGAGCCTGGATCGTTAGAATCAGACCATGTTGGGATTGAAAGAGCTATCCAGGAAGGAGAAGAGCCTCACCCTGGACGATAGTTAGAATCAGACCATGTTGGGATTGAAAGTTTTTCCTCTAAATTTTAGGGCGGTTTTATAAGTATTTTTTATGCCATTTCTTAACCTCACTTTGAAGTTTTTTAATTTTGAAGTCCTTTATTATTCCTTCTTCTTTTAATTTTAATATTTCTATTTTCAAAGAATCTATTTTGTTCTTAAGGACCTTAATTTCACTATATGCATCCATTTTTTCCTTTTCCAGTTCTTCGCAATGCTTCTTTAAATTTTTAATTAATTCATCCTTCTCTTTAATCTCAGATTGAAGTTTCTTTAAAACTCTCTCTTTCTCTCTTAAGGATCTTTTGTATCTCTCTTCCGTTATTTTCCACCTTGGTTGAAATTTATGTTTGTTCTCTATATTCAATATTTTAATCATTATCCCTTCACCTTTAATTGATTTGATATGCCCTGACTTTTTTAGAATATCAATTATCCCCTCTTTTTCAGTATCTGTGTGGAACAATCCCACCCATTTACCTAACGATTCTGTGTTTTTCAAATGTTTTATAAAGAGTTTCATACTCATCTCATCTTTCTCATTATCTATTATTTCCCATTCTCTAAATTTATCAAGCAAAAACTCCTCTTCAGGTGTAAGATGTGTTATGTTGTAATCATTTCTAATCTTTATAATGTAAACTATATATCGCCATCCTTGCTTGGAAAGAGTATACTTATACTCAAATCCTTTTTTGCCTATATTTCCCTTTTTTGTTCTAACAACTCTTGGAACCTTTTTCCTATTCATCAAACCCATCTGATACAATCTTCTAAGCTCGTTTGATACTAGCTTCTTTGATGGAAGTTCCTCTATATTTTTCCCCGCAAGTATGTTATTCTTCACTAAGCACTCCCAAAACTCTCGAGTTGTTAGCTCAGGTTTGCTCAACCCCACACAAATCGCAAATGTCTCTAGAGCTTTACGATATCCAAACTTGTATTCATTATTCATCAACATATATGATGATGAATTTTTATTTAATCCTTTTTACCCCATCAAGTTGCGTGATTTTTTAACCGATTTACAATCGATTTCTCGAAAACTTCTGATTTGATTATAATTGAGAATTTTTTTACATAATATTGGTAATGTTGCTTATAAAAGTACGTGAAAATTGGTATATACTTTTGTGCTTCTTCATTTCTGTGAGTTAATGGGAAAATAGAAAGGTTGTGATATAGATGAAAATATGCCCAAAGTGCGGAAGCGATAATGTGGAACTGGTGGTTGTTAGGATTGCAGGGAGCGAGTATATGTTCTATCGTTGCAAAGATTGTGGGCACAGCGGATTTGATTTCATAGAAGACGGAAGGGATGATGAGTACTATTGACGGCTGGATTTATGGGAAGTTAGAAATAATTTAAAATAACAGGATAAGAACGTTTCCTACTGAAAGCGAGTGCACTCTCCTTCCCTGATACACCTTCTCCCTCTGCACCTTTACCATATCCTCAGTTATCTTTATCCCTTTGTACTCAGCGGTGCCATTCTCTATTGCACTCCAAAGTTTCTCCGGATCTGAGGATTTTATGAACTCTATTATCTCCTTTGCCCTCTCACGTAGCTTTGGACCTATCACTGCGAAGTTTGGCTGGAGAGAGACGACCCTCTCTTCAACCTTACCCTTTATCTCAGTGGATACCCCGCACTTGAAAGTTCCAGCAATGTCCTCCATGCCCTCATCTATGCCCTCCACCATGATTTCCTCAATTTTTGATTTATTCTCGTTCTTCCACCTGCGAATCTCCGATATGATATCTTTCAATTTCTCTCCCTTCTCAAGGGCAACCTTATCGAAGAACATAGGTTCGGGCCAGGAGGTAAGATGCACACTCTTTTCTCCCTCTCTATCGCGGAACACCTCTTGGTACACTTCCTCCGTTACATGCGGCATTATTGGGGCAAACATCTTCACAATGCCCAGAAGCACATGGTACAGGGTGTACTTTGTTGCATCCTCGCCCATTCTGTGCTTGACCATTTCAACATAGTGATCTGCAAAGATGTTCCACATAAAATTTTCCAGGTCCTTAACGGCGCGGTCGTAGCGATAGTTGTCCATGCTCTCCGTCACATTTTTAACGATTTCGCTGTACTTGCTTATTATCCACCTATCCGCAAGGTGCAATTTCTCAGGCTCTTCAAACCCTTCCCTTATGGCATTCTTCACGAACTTGCCGAGGTTGTAGAGCTTTATGGCCACCTTCCTGCCCCGAATGGTGTCCTTGTAGCGGAACGGGGTATCCTCTCCAGGAGTGCACTTGGCCGCGAAGAAGCGAAGGGCATCTGCACCATATTCCTCTATGATTTCCAGGGGATCGACCACGTTGCCCCAGGATGT
Organism: Aciduliprofundum sp. MAR08-339; assembly: GCF_000327505.1. Taxonomy (NCBI): domain Archaea; kingdom Methanobacteriati; phylum Thermoplasmatota; genus Candidatus Aciduliprofundum; species Candidatus Aciduliprofundum sp. MAR08-339. The sequence continues at coordinate 1,372,461 of NC_019942.1, read as the reverse complement.
GTGCATGGGCCTCCCATCTGGAGCGAGGATGAAACCATCTATCATTATGTCCTCCCATGGCTTCTCTCCAGTCACAGTTTTGCATCTCAAAATGGTGTAGAATGCCCATGTTCGTATTATGTCATGGCTCTGCGGCCTCAAACTCATTGGGTATAATTTTTTGAACTTCTCATCATCCCTCGCCCAGAATGTGTTGTAAAGAGGAGATATGGATGAATCAACCCAGGTATCAAATACATCCTCCGTGCCTTTGAGGGGTGCACCGCATATTGGGCACTTCTCGTATGGAGGCGGGTCAATTGTGGGATCAACATGCCTGTCCATTTTTAAAAGATCTTCAAACTTTGGGACGAAGGCGTGGCCGTTCTCGCATTCCCATATGGGTATGGGCGTTGCAAAGTATCTCTGGCGAGAGACAACCCAGTCCCATTCAAGTGAGTCTATCCACTGATAGAGGCGCTTCTTCATCCAATCTGGATGCCAATCTATTTCATCTGCGGTTTTCTTTATCTCATCTTTCAAATCCTTTATTTTTATGAACCACTGCTCCTTGTTTATGAGCTCTATTGGGGTATGGCATCTCCAGCACACGCCAACATTCTGCTCTATCTCCTCCTGCTTTATTAGCAATCCATCCTTGCGTAGGTCCTCTATTATCGCCTTCCTTGCCTCCTCCACGGGCATACCTGCATATTTTCCCGCCAGTTCGGTCATCTCGCCCCTGTCGTTTATTCCCTCCAAAAACTTCAGGTTGTACTTGTAAATCCACTCCAGATCATCCTTGTCTCCAACGGAGCAGATCATAACCGCGCCTGTGCCGAACTCAGGATCAACCTTTTCATCGGCCACTATTTTTACCCTCTGTCCATAGATGGGCACGATGGCGTGGTTGCCCACCAAATTTTTGTACCTATCATCATCAGGATGCACCGCTATCATCTGGCATGTGCATAGCAGTTCGGGTCTTGTTGTTGCGATTATTGTTTCTCCTCCCTCCTCCACCTTGAAGCGGATGTAGTTGAGTTTTGTCTTCCTTTTCTGATACTCAATTTCAGCATCCGCAATTGCGGTTCCGCATCTGGGGCACCAGTTAACCGGGTGCTTAGCCTTATAAACGAGACCCTTCTCGAACATCTTTATGAAGGATAGTTGGGTGATGCGCCTGTAATATGGAGCATCTGTTTGATAATATATGCTCGGATCCATTGCCTCGCCCAAAATCTTGAACTGTCTAATCATCTCGCCAATATTCGCATTGGCAAACTCCTCGCAGAGTTTTATAAACTCATGCCTGGGGGTTTCACGCATTTTTATACCGTATTTCTTCTCCACATTCACCTCAATGGGCATGCCGTTCACATCAAAGCAGAGGGGATAGAAGACATTGTAGCCGCGCATTCTTTTGTATCTTGCTATGAAATCAATGTGTGCATAATGTGTTGCGTGCCCTATGTGCAGTTTTCCCGATGCATAGCGTGGAGGAACATCTATGCTGAAAATCGGTTTATCGCTATGGGGATCAAATCTGTAAATTTTCTCCCTCTCCCAGAAATCCTGCCAATGCCTCTCTCGTGCTTTGAAATCGTACATAGTTGGGTGAAAAGATGAGGGAATATAAAAATTTGGGCCTTCTGAATTGTTTTTCGTAGGGATTAGTTCCGTGTAAAATTTAATATTCCAGTATGGCAATTGGGAGGGGATGAAGAAACGCAGATACGTGAAGATATCCAGGGAGCCCGAGATTCCAGAGTATCAGTTTAACAACTGGATTCGCTACGTTATTCAGAGCAGTGGCGACATTGAGCAGATTCGTGCCCTGATGTACATGCAGAGGATGCAGCGTGTGTGGACATTGAAGAATGCAAAGGAATGGTTAATTGCAAAGACTGGAACGCACAGCATTCTTGCACGTTTGCGAAACACAGGACTAATGATTGAGGTTGGGGAGGAGGGAGGTTCCAAGCTCTACTCGCTTGTGGCCCTGGAGCGCATAGAGAGATGGATCCAGAGGTATTACGGCCAATCGGGGCACTTTAGCACGGATGAGGCCATGCGTGAGTATGAAGGAATAGTGCTTAACCTGAAAAAGGAGTATGATAGCTTCGTGAAAAGTGTGAAGGAGGAGGACGTAGAAGAGTGGAGCAAGAAGATTTCCTCCGTTGAGGATATATTGAGGTACACAAGGAGCATAATGGGAGAGAAATTGTACATGGACGCCTTTTTGCCCATAATTCAGCAGTACTCCATGGCCCACATTCCCATATACTCATCTGCAAATATGGATAGGAGAATAAATCAAACGGGCTTCTCTCTTGCCTATTTTGGAGAGCCCGGTACGGGTAAGACATTCGCTACTGATGATCTCCTCCGGGGCAAGGAGGAGAAGGGGGTTCCACCCCATGGGATGATTGGAAGGCTGAGATACGCCCAGGGAATGACTCCAAAGATGTTCATTGCCATACTGGAGGCCTATCAGGATTACCCCGTGGACTGGGTTGTGCCCGAGTTCAAAGATTTCTTCACATATCGCGGCATGGTGGAGAAACTCAAACTGATAATGGAACGTAGAGAGGTTCAGGATGAGACAAGAACGGGTGTGATAGGGCCATACAAGGTCACGAGTTTTTTCATAGTCAATTATAACACGCAGGTGAGGGGAGGCATGTGGAAAAGTACCATAGAAGATCCGAATTTCAACGCCATAGAGGATAGAATGCTCTGCAGATTGTTTTTAAACACGTCCGAACGAAGAAGGATGATATGGGAAAATATGAAACGCATCGCAGCGGGAAAGGTGGACTATTATCTTGCTCCCACGCTGAGGAGGCATCTTACATATACGTATCATCTTCTCACAAATGAGGATGTGAGGGTGATTGTAGATGAGGATGATTTTATGAGAATGGGTGATCGGATAGCGGAGGAAATGGAGAAGAAACATCCGCGCATGAGTTTGAGAATAGTGGATAGGGCACTGCAAATAGCAGCCTCCTCATCCCTGGTGAGATATTTAAAAGAACAAGAGAATGAGATATGGATTGATAGGAACAGTATGGAACTGGCAATGCAATTCGCCCTTGAAGAAATAGATTCCCGCGCAAGGAGGCTATGAGAAAGATTTTAAATCTTTGAGTTATATGCCCAAGGTGCATGGAGTATCTGGAGGAAGAGATCAGGTCAATGTGGTACGATTTCTTTTCACACACTGATTACGGCACCCGTTTATCTGAAATAGCAGACGAGTATCCAGATACCCGAAGCCTCTACGTGCAGTTTGAGGATCTTGAAAATTACAATCCAAGCGTGGCCGAAGATTTTCTCAAAAACCCTGATGTTTATTTGAGGGAGGGTGAAAAGGCAATAAGAGAGTATCTTCACGACCCGAATTTGAAGATACATCTGCGCATAAATCAACTCCCCCGCGATAGGAAAAGGGAGATAAGAGAGCTCAGGGCTGTGCATATCGGGCAGTTTCTGAGCATTGAGGGAATAATAAGAAGGGCAAGTGAGGTGCGTCCCAAGTTGAAGGTTGGAGCGTTCAGGTGCAGTGATTGCGGAGGAATAACGGAAGTTGAGCAGGAAGGTGCAAAACTTCAGGAACCCTTTGCCTGCTCCCAGTGTAACAAGACCAAGCCCAAGGTAAAGTTCAAACTTATTATTGAAAAATCCACCTTTGTGGACACTCAGCGTGCTGAGATTCAGGATAATCCTGAGAATCTCAGGGGCAGGGAACAGCCCCAGCGTCTAATGGCTTATCTTGAGGATGATATTGCGGGAGAGATTGTGCCGGGAGACAGGGTCGTGCTAAACGGAATCCTCAGAACAGTTGAAAGGAGACTGGGCAATGTGCGCACCACGGATTTTGATATATACCTGGATGTGGTCAGCATTGATAAGGAGAGCAAGGAACTTGAGAGCATTGAGATAACGGAGGAAGATGAGATTCGCATAAGGGAGGAGGCTAGGAATGGAGATATAATTGAGCGTATGAAGAGGGCCATTGCCCCGACAATTTACGGGATGGACATTGAGAAGGAAGCGTTGCTCCTGCAGATGTTTGGAGGGGTCACAAAGAGGATGAAGGATGGTACGAGGATAAGGGGCGATATTCACATACTTCTGGTTGGAGATCCGGGTACTGCAAAATCCCAGTTGCTACAGTACATGGCCCAACTTGCACCCAGGGGTATATACACATCCGGCAAGGGCTCTTCGGCTGCAGGTTTGACCGCCACTGCTGTTCGTGACGAGACCGGAAGGTGGACCCTGGAGGCTGGAGCCCTGGTACTTGCGGATCTTGGTCTGGCGGCCATTGATGAGATTGATAAGATGAACCCGACAGATAGGGACAGCATATATCAGGCCATGGAGCAGCAGATAATAGCAGTGACAAAGGCGGGTATATATGCCACGCTTATGGCGAGATGCTCTATTCTTGGTGCTGCAAATCCCAAGTACGGAAGGTTTGATATTTCCAAGCCCATTGTGGAGCAGATTGATTTGCCCACGCCCCTTCTCTCAAGATTTGATGTTATTTTCAAGATAATAGATAAGCCCAATGCCGAGAGGGACCGTGCTTTGGCTAATCACATACTTGAGGCGCATCTGGCGGGGGAGATGCTTGAACTTGAAGAGGAGGATAACATTGTGGTGAAGCAATTTGATGTGGGTATGAGTCCGGATTTCATAAGGAAATACGTTGCCTATGCGAAGAGAAATGTTGTGCCCAAGATGAGCGATGAGGCAAAGAAATTGATTCTTGACAAGTACGTTAACACGAGGAAGCAGTTTGAAGAGACCCGCGCGGTACCTATCACCCCTAGGCAGCTGGAGGCGATGATTCGCCTTGCGGAGGCATCTGCCCGCGCTAGATTGAGTGACATAGTCACAAGGGAAGATGCGGAGAGGGCCATAAAGATTATTGATTACTTCCTGAAGGAGGCCTCCTCTGAGGAGGGAATAATCGATGCTGATCTTCTCTACAGCGGCATAAGTTCACGTCAGAGAAGCGTGATGGAGAGGATGGAAGACATAATAAGGGCCCTGGCCCGGGATAATAACGGTATGGCGGAGGAGAAGGCCATAATAGCTCAGGCTGTTGCCGATGGAATAGAGGAATCAAGGGCCAGGAACATACTCAGGAAGATGCATCAGCAGGGCATAATAGTTCAGCAGAGGGAAGGTGTTTACAGATATGTCTCTCCATAACATCGCAATGAGGGTGTACAGGGTTCGGGGAGAAACCGTTGTAGCCGCCTGCGATCGCGATATTCTGGGTATGAAATTTGAAGAGGGAGATCTTGTGCTTGACGTTAAAAAAAGCTTTTATTACGAGGCCTACGTTACCGAGCAGACCTTTCTTAACAGTATGAAGGTAGCCACAATAGCGAATCTTGTTGGAGAGCGAGTAATCTCCCTTGCCATACGGGAGGGATACATTGACGAGGAAAATGTGATAAGGATAAAGGGAGTGCCCCACGCACAGATGGCTCTTCTGTTTTGATCACTCTCTCCAATCCGTGTTAACGGTCCTTGCTCCTATCTTTGGTATGTAAAGCATCACCCTCTTGTGCCTGCTTCTATTGTGCATCTCATACACTTTATCCACAAGGGTATCCGAAATTCCCAACTCTTCCACGATTTTCTCCCTTGGCAATCCGAGTTCTATTCCGTAGAGAATCTTATCAAGTATTTCGTATTTAATACCCATCTCCACCTCATCGCTCTGCCCGGGAAGGAGCCCAGCGCGTGGAACCTTGTTTATTATCCCTTCGGGAATGCCTATCCTCTTTGCCAGAATTCTAACCTGTGTCTTGTAAAGGTCCCCAATAGGTGCAAAATCGCTGGCACCGTCCCCATATTTTGTGAAGTATCCCACAAGCAACTCACTCTTGTTACTTGTGCCCGCAACGAGCCTGCGCTCCTCGTTGGCAATTGCGTAGAGAATGGCCATTCTCACTCTTGCCTTCAGGTTTGCAATGCTCATATCTCCCTTTAGGCCCAATTTTCCCGCTATGGCATGCACGAATTCTCCTATGGGTATAACCTCGTATTCAATCTCAAGAGTTTTTGCAAGTGTCTCCGCATCCCTTGAATCCTCTGAGGGCGTGGCATCTTCGGGCATGTGTATGCCCTTAACTCTATCCTTTCCAAGCGCCATGACGCAGAGTTTTGCCACCACAGAAGAGTCGAGTCCACCACTCAGTCCAATAACGACCCTTCTGTCCTGCACAAACTCTTTTATGAACCTTATTATAGTTTCCTGCGCGTAAGAGGGAAGCTCTATTTCAAGCATATGCTCAGTATTTCCTGCATTCCTATAAATCTTTTGAATATTCTTCCACCTGTGAAATTCGTTATGTTTTATCAAGCATGTGGAAAATTAAATTAATGTCTTCTGCCATGGTATGGCTTGTCAAAGAGGTGATTTGATGTATGGATATTGGGGTAAGATACTTAGAGTGAACCTTAGCACGGGAGAGATAAAAACGGAGAGTTTTAATGAGGAATTTGTTAAAAAATGGCTCGGCACGAGGGGTTTCGGCATACACTATCTTCTAAAGGAGATGGATCCCAAAGCGGACCCTCTGGGCGAGGAAAACAAGCTTATTTTCTCCACAGGAGCGCTCACGGGCACAACTGCACCCACCGGCGGAAGGTACATGGTTATAACGAAGAGTCCTCTTACCGGCTTCATTGCAATGGCCAACTCTGGAGGATTTTTTGGCGCGGAACTTAAGATGTCTGGATGGGATATGTTGATCATTGAAGGAAAGAGCGACAAGCCCGTTTATCTGCGCATTGAGGATGAGAAGGTTGAGATAAGGGATGCCTCGCATGTATGGGGAAAGAGGGTGAGTGAGACGGAGAAGATTCTAACGGAGGAGTTTGGAGACAAGCATGTCCAGATTGCGTCCATAGGTCCTGCGGGGGAGAATCTTGTTAAGTTCTCTGCAATAATGAACAATGGCCACAGGGCAGCTGCAAGGGGAGGAGTGGGTGCAGTTATGGGCTCAAAGAAACTCAAGGCCATCGTGGTACGGGGGCATAAGCGTGTTGAGGTGATTGACAGAAGCAAGTTCATAAGTGTGGTGCGTGAGAAGACGGAGATACTCAAAAAGGACCCGGTCGCTGGACAGGGTTTGCCATCCTACGGCACCGCAGTACTGGTGAACATAATCAATCAGAATGGCCTGTATCCAACACGCAATTTCCGTTACGGGCAGTTTGAATATGCGGAGGAGCAGAGCGGAGAGGCCATGGCAAAGAAGTACCTGAAGAGAAACAAGCCATGCTACGCCTGCCCCATAGGGTGTGGCCGTGTTAACGATATGGATACAGTAGGTGAAACTGAGGGACCTGAGTATGAGAGCACATGGGCCCTCGGTGCCAATCTCGGCATAAATGATCTGGCCAGCATAATTGAAGCAAACCACATGTGCGATGAGTATGGGCTTGACACAATATCCACAGGAGGCACGCTGGCAACGGCCATGGAACTCTACGACCAGGGATATTTGAAACAGGAGGATCTTGGAGATGCCCCTCCATTCAGATGGGGAAACACCGAGGTTCTGCATTACTACATACCAAAAATTGCGAGACGTGAAGGGTTTGGTGCCATACTCGCAGAAGGTGGTTACAGACTCGCTGAGAAGTACGGATGTGTTGATTGCTTCATGGGAGTGAAGAAGCAGGAGCTTCCTGCGTATGATCCCAGGGGGGCAGAGGGTCATGGACTTGGATACGCGACGGACAATCGCGGTGGAGACCATATAAAGGCGTACCTCATCTCACCTGAGATCCTCGGTTATCCGTTCAAGATGGACCCGCACGATATCAGCGATGAGAAGGTGAAGATGCTCATTCTATTCCAGGATCTAACCGCAGTCATAGACGCTGCAGGAATGTGTGTGTTCACCACCTTCGGAATGGGTGGTGATGATTACAGAGACCTGCTCAACGCTGCCTTCGGTTATAACCTCAGCACGGAAGATTGGCTTAAGATCGGAGAGAGAATATGGAACGCAGAGCGTCTTTTCAACTTGAAGGCTGGGCTCAATCCACTGGAGGATGATACCTTGCCTAAGCGGCTCACTGAGGAGCCTATGCCAGAGGGTCCAAACAAGGGCCATGTTGTCCGCTTGAAGGAGATGCTTCCAAGGTACTATGCCCTTAGGGGTTGGAACGAAGATGGCACGATATCTGAGGATAAGATAAAGGAACTTGGGCTGGAGGAGTACCTCTAATTCCTCTATTTTTCAAATTTTTACTAGGGAGTCTGAATTGGCAAGTACATCTATTATGTCCGCAACTATTTCAAGCGTTATGAGTTTCCTGTTTCTTGGGGATCTGCACCCCATCCCGTAATTGTACCTGACGATCCACATCTCTCCGGATACTGATGCAGTTATGGTGGATGAGGGCATATCGGTTACTTCTACTCTACACACCCTTTCTATTTCACTCCATTCCTCAGCTATACTGAAGAAACCTACACGGCTAAGAATTTTCAGAAGTGAAATGACCCTGTCCCGTGGTATGTGATACTCTCTCTTGCCCTTAATCTTCACATACATTTTTCCCTCGTACTCAACAACTCCATCGCCGTGTATGGTTAACCTATACACGGGGCATGTCCCAAAACACATTCCTCTTTCCAGGGTTATTGTAGCCCCTTCAATTTCATCCTCTGTCAATTCTTCGATGTTCATACATTCCCTTTTCAGGCATCCTATAAAATAATTCTTCCGAAGATTTATGCCGAATCTTGTCTCTTTGAAATGCAAAAATAAAATGAAGAATTATTTAACGATGAGGAATACTCCTCCGTACTCTTTGTTTATCTCCTTGATTTTTTCCAGCACGCTCTTTTTCGTATCTTCCTTCATCCATGGGAGACTAAGATCCAGAAGTATGATGGGCTTGTACACGTGCTCAAGGAGTGATGTTATGGTGAAATACAGCATTTCCTGCTGCTCCGGGTTTTCAGGATTCAATTTGTTCTTACCCGTGCTCTGGGAGAGCTCAAACACCGTGGTCTGCACCAGTTTGTATTTTTTCTTGAACTCTTCTGCATTCTCTCCTATGAAGCCGGTTCCGGGGTTTCCGGACCTCGCCAGCCTTGCAAACTTGTGGTACGCCTCTTCTTTTGACATCTCGTACACTCCTGAATCTGGAAGTTCCTCCTCCAGTTCAACGATCTCGGTGCTTGGAGCCACGAGGAACAGCCTGTACCTGACTATGGTGTACATAACGAATATGCCGAATATGGTGAATCCCAGGGTGGTCATTGGATATGAGTTGTTCTTCTTCTCAATAACCATTGGAATCAGTGCAGTCACGGTGAGAAGCACAAATGTGATCACAAATCCAGTTATGGTTATGAGAATCTGCTTTTTGATTATGTCCATTCTCACGCTCCTGAGCTTTATTAGCAGTATGATTATCATTATTATGGCGGATACGAAGAGCCATATGCTGTACAGGGAGTGCAGTGGTCCGGATTCGAGACCCCATATCCACTCACCCATGGCCTTGTATGGGTACATATAAGCCACTGTTGGATGTCCTATGAACTGATTTAAAATATTGGCGATCATTCCTGCAAAGGAAAAGCCGTAGACTGTGTACAGCACTGCCTTACGGGTTTTGCGTTCCATTTTGAGCTTGAACGGATAGTCCAACGCGAAGTGGATAATTCCCGCTGAGACTAGAAATATTCCAAAACACAGTATCACGGCGCCCATATAAGCGAGATTCCCATCGTACGGGCCGGGACTCAATGAAATGCTTCCCAGATAGTGAAACGCTGGATTAGCGGGAGGAGGCCCGGCTATTCTCTCTATCAATTCTCCGATACTCCAAATCAGCATTGAAAAGAACATCACGAAGGCTGCAAGATTACCTGGTTTCCTTATGTTGGAGACGATAACCATGTACACCAGTATAGCCGCTATAACCGTAGCCGCTAAAGAGGGCCAGAATGCATAGGGTATCCACAACTACATCACCTCTGTAAATTAAAAGTCAAACACATATATATTTTTTGTTATTTTTGTTTTTCCCATTTGTGTCCAATAAGAGTTAAATTGGAGTATGCTTATTCAACACCATGATTCGTGTGAGGTACTTTGCCACTCTTCGTGACATAACTGGGAGGAGGGAGGAATTTTTTGAAGACGTGCCAACCATTCGGACGCTTTTAACACTACTTTACAAAAAATATGGTGATACATTCAGGCGAGAAATAGAGTCCCGCAATATGATTTTAGTGAATGGAAAAAACATTCTTGATATGAACGGTTATGAAACTGAGATAAGTGATGGGGATGAGATTTCAATCTTTCCTCCAGTAGGTGGTGGCTGAATGGATGGGCACATATTTCACCTGGACAGCGCTGAAATTCACATTCCTCGGGAACTTGACATGCGCTATCTATATCTTGAAATAACAAATCGTTGTAATCTTCATTGCGAGATGTGTTTCAAGCAGTATTGGAGCGATGAGGAGGGGGACATGCCCTACGAACTCTTTTTGAAGATCCTTGATGACGCTGCCATGTTTGAAGATCTAAAACTTGTTTATTTTGGGGGCATAGGCGAGCCAACGGTGCATCCGAGATTTATGGACATGGTCAGGGAGGTGAAAGGCAGGGGATATGCCCTCGGTTTATCCACAAATGGTTTTTTGCTAAATGAAAGGATAATGAGAGATCTGGTAAATCTGCCGGTGGATTTGATTTACCTATCCTTGGATTCCCTTCCTGTTCAACCCTCCGAAATAGGCCATATAGTTCCAAATGTCACTTTGGAGAGAATAAAGAAATTTGCAGAATTAAAAAAGGAGAGAAGATCTGAGTTGCCCCATATAGGCGTGGAGGTTGTGTTGACCAAGGAGAATTATAAAGAGATAGGAAAGATAGCCAAACTCCTTGCCGAGTACAATATAGATGCCTTGCTCTTCTCAAATCTCATACCCGTAAATGAGGAGCATGCCTCCATGATTTTATACGATGGAAGTGTGGATTTGGAACCCTACCTCAAAGAGCTTCTCAGGAACTCTTACAGCGGGTTTTATCTGCATTTGCCAGAGTTTCAACTTCGCACGGAGCGTCACTGCGACTTTGTGGAGAAAAAGGTGGCTGTGGTGAGATGGGACGGAGAGGTTGTTCCCTGTTACAGGTTTCTTCACACGTACCCTGAATACGTTTTTGGAAGAAGGAAAATGGTTTATGCGCACTCGTTTGGAAATGTTGGAAAAAAATCTCTATCTGATATATGGACCAGTAAGGATTACTCCTGGTTTCGTTTCATAGTCAAAAATGCCATATATCCATCCTGTACCGACTGTCCTCTTGTAGATGCATGCTCATATGTGCAGGACTCACGTGTTGATTGCTGGGGTAATCAGCCAAGTTGTGGCGATTGCCTGTGGGCCCGCAGAATCACACTCTGCCCGATCCCAATGGAATCTCTTGGTAAGTTCTGGTAATTTACCAATTTTGATAAAATTTTGGATAATGGAAAGTGTTATAACCCATCCATCTTTTGGGGTTAGAGGATGGCAGAAGCGAGCAAGGAGATGCAGAGGTATTTTGAGGAGCTTGAACGAAGGGCTGAGGAGTGTTATAAAGTTGCCAAGGAAGCAAGAAGTATGCATCTTGACCCCGTTGGAGATGTTGAGATTCCCCGTGCAAAGGATCTGGCGGCCAGAGTTGAAGAATTAATAGGTGTGAAGGGAATAGCGGAGGATATCAGGGAACTCAGCAAAAAGTACGATAGGGGAATGGTCTCTCTGCTCATGGCCAAGAAGATTGCCAGAAGATTTGAGCGTAAGGATGAGGCTCTTGACAAGGCTGTTCGGGTGGGTCTTGCGGTTCTCACAGAGGGAATACTGGTTGCTCCCCTTGAAGGGATAGCCCATGTGAAGATCAAGAAGAATTTTGACGGTACTGAATACGTTTCCATGTACTATGCTGGGCCAATAAGGGGTGCGGGAGGGACCGCCCAGGCCCTGAGTGTTCTTATTGCAGATGTGGTTAGAAGAGAGTTGGGAATTGATAGGTACAAGCCCACGGAGGAGGAGATTGAGAGGTACAAGGAAGAGATTCAACTTTACGACAGGATTCACCATTTGCAGTACAGACCATCAAATGAGGAAATTGAATTGGTAGTGAAAAATTGCCCGGTGTGCATAGATGGAGAGGGCACGGAGAAGGTTGAAGTCAGCGGATACCGTGATCTGCCAAGGATTGAAGGTAATCGTGTGAGGGGTGGTATGTGTCTTGTACTTGCTGAAGGACTGCTCCAGAAGACCAAGAAAATAAAGGCCTATGTGGATATGCTAAAAATTGATGGGTGGGAATGGATAAACAAACTCATACCCGAGGTCAAGGAGGATAGATTTGAACTCAAGCCATCTGAAAAGTACATGAAGGATGTGATAGCGGGCAGGCCCATTTTCTCTTACCCCATGGCCCCCGGAGGCTTCAGGCTCAGATACGGGCGTTGCCGTGCAGGGGGACTTGCAACCATAAGCATTAATCCTGCAACCATGTATGTCCTTAACAAATTCATAGCCATAGGCACACAACTCAAAACAGAGCGCCCTGGCAAAGCTGGAGGAATGACCTCCTGCGATAGCATAGAGGGGCCAATAGTTATGCTCAAAAATGGAGATCTGATTCAAATTAACGATTACGATAGCGCCAGGGAGTATTACGATAAAATCGAGGAGATTGTGGATGTTGGGGAGATTCTCATACCCTACGGTGAGTTCCTTGAGAATAATCATCCCCTCGTTCCCGCATCCTATGTGATTGAGTGGTGGGAGCAGGATGCCCAGAAAGCCGGATTTCACGGCGAAGTCAAGGATGCGTTCCATGCCTTTAAGATATCCGAGGAATATGGTGTGCCGCTTCATCCAGATTACAACCTGTTCTGGCACGATTTGAGTTATGAAGAACTTGAAAAATTGAGAGATCACGTGGCCAAAAACGCATTTTGGAGGAACGGGGAGTTGTACATTGAGAAAAATAAGGAGATAAAAGAGATACTTAAAAAATTGGGTGCTCTGCATAGGGAGAGAGAGCACTACATTCTCGATAGATACGCATATCCGCTTCTGCGCTGCCTGGGCCTGGATCTGGATGGTGAGCGCATAATAAAAAAGAGAGAGCCGAGGCGTGGGGAAATAATGGAGGTGGTCTCTGATCTTGCAGGGGTGCAAGTTAGGCCCAGAGCACCTGTAAGGATAGGTGCAAGGATGGGCAGACCTGAAAAGGCTGCTCCCAGAAAAATGAAACCGCCCATACACTCTCTCTTTCCCATAGGAGATGCCGGTGGAGACAGAAGGTTGATAACTGAGGCTGTGAAGAGAAGGGTGATACCCATTGAGGTGGGATTGAGAAAATGTCCCAAATGCGGAGAGAAAACCATGCTACCATTTTGCCCCAAGTGCGGAGTCCCCACAGAGTTCACGGGGGTCATATCCACCAGAAAGGTGAATGTTGAGGATTTCTTTACCAAGGCCCAGGATTATCTCGGAATCAAGGTTAACTGGGATGTTAAGGGAGTAAAGAAAATGATGTCTCCTGAGCACATTCCAGAGCGTATGGAAAAGGGGATACTCAGAGCCAAGCATGGGGTTTTTGTTTTCAAGGATGGTACTGCAAGATTTGATATGAGCGATATAGCGATAACCCATTTCAGGCCGAGGGAGATTGGATTGAGCGTTGAAAAGGCGAGAGAACTTGGATACAAGGTTGACTACAACGGGGAGGAACTTAAAAATGGGGATCAGATTCTTGAATTAAAGGTTCAGGACATAATAATTCCAAAGAAGGCTGCGGATTATCTGGTTAAGATCTCAAACTATGTGGACGAACTTTTGGAGAAATTCTACAAGATGCCAAGATTCTACAACGTTCGCTCCAAGGAAGATCTGATCGGGCATCTTGTAATCGGTCTCGCACCCCATACCTCAGCGGGTATCCTTGGTCGTATAATAGGGTTCACCGATGCGAATGTGGGATTTGCCCATCCGTTCTTCCATGCGGCCAAGCGCAGAAACTGTGATGGAGATGAGGATTCTATAATGCTGCTTCTTGAAGGTCTGCTTGACTTCTCACGTAAGTTCCTGCCTTCCACCAGGGGAGGACTGATGGACGCACCCCTCGTATTAACAACCAGGATATCCCCCACAGAAATTGACAAGGAAGCCCTGCATGTGGATGTTATGGACAGGTACCCTCTGGAATTCTACGAAGCCACATTGAGATACGCGAAGCCGGATGAGGTTGCCGATATCATGGATTTTGTGAAAAAGAGAATAGGTACCCCAAGACAGTACGAGGGTTTCAGGTTCACCCACGATACTGCCGATATAAACATAGGGATTTTAACATCTTCCTACAAGGTTCTGGGAAGCATGGAGGAAAAACTTGATAGTCAGCTCGAACTGGCTAAGAAGATAAGGGCTGTTGACGAGCACGATATGGCTGCTCGCATAATAGCACATCATTTCATTCCAGACATAATGGGCAATCTAAAAAAGTTTGGAACTCAGGGTTTCAGATGCACGAGATGCCATGCCAAATTCAGGCGTGTGCCTTTGAATAACGTTTGTCCCTACTGTGGAGGTAATGTCATTCTCACTGTTCACGAGGGCTCCGTTAGAAAGTATTTGGATAAGGCACTGAAACTTGCCGAAGAGTTTGAGGTTCCGCTCTACGTGAAGCAAAGGGTTCTGGCCCTCAAGGAGTCCATAGATTCTCTTTTTGCCAGAGAGGAGGAAAAAAATAAAATAACCCTTGAATCTTTTCTTGGAGTATGATTGCAAATCTGTTCGTGGTTGGTCCTGCGGGAAGTGGAAAGAGCACATTCACGGCTGCTTTCAGGGATTGGATGATAAAAAATGAGTACGATGTTATAACAGTGAACCTTGATCCCGGCGCTGAAACTCTGCCCTACAATCCGGATGTGGATATAAGGGATATTATTGATCTCTCTTCCATAATGAATGAATATGGGCTTGGTCCAAACGGGGCCCAGATAGTTGCGGCAGATATGATTGCAAATTTTGTGGAGGAGTTGAAGGGTGAGATCGATAGTTATGAGGCAGATTATGTGATTTATGACACTGCGGGTCAGATTGAGTTGTTTGCATTCAGGGCGGCCAGCAAGTTTATTGTGGATTACCTTGGGGGAAAGAACAGCATACTGGCATTTCTCTTCGATCCTGCCCTGGCAAAGTCTCCCTCGGGGTACGTATCCCTTTTCATACTTTCGTCATCCGTGTATTTTAGGTTTTATATTCCTTTCATAAATATTCTCTCCAAGGTGGATATAGTGGAGGACAGGGATCTGGAAAACATAGCGAGATGGAGTGAAAACTGGAACTATCTTTACGATTCTCTACTTTCAGAGAACCCAAGCATGCAGAAGGAACTCAGCATTGAGCTTTTCAAGGCTCTGGAAAATATAAATGCGTTTCGAACCCTTATCCCCACATCGGCCCGTATGCTCTACGGTTATGAGGATGTTTATTCAACAATTCAACTCACATTTGCAGGTGGCGAGGATCTTGAAAAAAGATGATCAGAGGAGGTCCTTAGCACGGAGAAGAGAGATCAGTTCCACACCTTCCTTTTTCAGGTTTTCATCTCCTCCCTCCTCCCTATTCACCACGCATATCACCCTTTCAACCTTTAGACCCTCATCTCTCAGAATTTTTACTGCCCTAAGTACCGAACTGCCGGTTGTCACAACATCTTCTATTATATCCACGGTGAGTCCCTTCCTATAATCCCCCTCAATAAGTTTTGAAGTGCCGTATCCCTTTTTCTCCTTGCGGATTATGAGGTAATCCCTTTTTGCTTTAACTGCCGTGATTGCCACAAGGGGCACTGCTCCAAGCTCCACCCCTGCGAGGATATCTCCCTTTACATGCTCGGCCAGAAGATCACCCATAAGTGATAGAATCTCGTGCTTTGTGCTTGCCTTCTTTATATCCACATAATACTTGCTCTTCTTTCCAGAAGCCAGAGTAAAATCTCCAAATCTTATGGCTCCAGATTCAATCAGTTTATCCCTGAGCATAGGGGAGCATGGATTCGAAAATTAAAGTTTTTCCTTCACTTCTTTGATTAGAACCCTCACCCTGGGTTTTTGGTAAGATGGTATCTTATCCCAATTCTCTTCTATGGCCTTCAGGAATTCTGTTATATTATCTTCACTTGCCTCCACCACCACGTCCTCCTCCTTATTTTCTTTTTTTGCCGATATGGCTATGATTAATTTCCTTTTTCTCGGATCGATTTTGTATGCTTCGAACAGAATGCTTTTCTTAGATGCAATAATTTTTTCGAAATCTTGTGGATTTCGTATGTACATAAGGCATATTTATTTTGCTTCTATTTAAATTTTTTTGAATTTTGCCTCATTTTTGGTTTTGATTTCCAACTTTTTATGTTTAAAATTTAAATACTATTTTTTCAATCGGGACTCCATGGATAAGGTCAGAATGCATGTTTTCTTCTCGGGGCGTGTTCAGGGCGTATTTTTCAGGGCTTTCACAAAGGAGAACGCGGATAGGCTGGGGGTCAATGGCTGGGTTCGGAATTTGCACGATGGGCGGGTGGAGGCGGTGTTTGAGGGTCCGAGGGATAAGGTTGAAAAACTGCTGTACATGTGCAGGTACGAGCATCCCCATGCCCGTGTTGATGATGTGGAGATTCATTACGAAGAGCCTGAGAATATCGTTGGATTTCGGGTGAGGTACTGATGATCACCCTTACAACTGATTTTGGATACATGGACCATTACGTTGGTGCCATGAAGGGTGTGATTCTGAATATAAATCCCCAGGCCAGAATAATCGATATAACTCACAGCATTCGCAGGCACGATATAAGACACGCTGCATACGTCCTGAGCGCCATACTTCCATACTTTAAAAATGCAGTGCATGTTTTCGTGGTGGATCCTGGTGTTGGTACCAGCAGGAAGGGTATAGCGGTTAGATTTGGAGATTCCTGGTATGTTGGACCTGACAATGGCATAATCACCTATGTGGCGGATAGGATTGATGATGTCTATGAGATCCAATTGGAGCCAAAGAGTACGACCTTTCATGGAAGGGATGTGTTTGCCCCTGCAGGTGCCTACATAGACATGGGAAGAAGTGATGGAATTCTTAGAAAAATCAAAAATGTGCATTTATTCTCCTACCATCCTCCCGTTAAAAACGGAGATACTCTGGAGGGGGAGATAATCCATGTGGACAGATTCGGAAATGTGGTAACAAATATCCCGGGAAGCATGGTTGGAAGGCCTGCATACGTGGAAGTTTTCGGCATGAGACTCAGATTTTTGCCATCCTACGGATTTGCTAAGCGGGGAGAGCTAATTGCCCTGATTAACAGTGAGAATTTCCTTGAATTTGCGGTCAATCAGGGTGATGCTTCAACCAAACTCCCCTGCTCTGTTGGAGATAGGGTTGAGGTTAGAGTTCAACATTGAATTGAAGATAGCACTCCGTTGAAATCGGAAGCAAATTCCGGTGGATATGCGTACGCAACGATTATTTATTCGAATTTCTCCTGGCAGAAGTATGCACCTATGGTGAGCTGTATTATCTTTGGTTTGAGTGAAGGCAGTGAGGAACTGAGGAAGTGTAGTTCAGGTGCACGTCATATAGCTCCATCACAACCTCGTGGTTTTGAATCTCAACCTTCTTCTCTCCCTTGTAAACCAGGAGTATGTTCACATGATACCTTTTCTTTATCTCATTTTCCGCAATGCCCTTGGTGTACTTTAGGGAGTAACTGTAACTGCTTGACGGCACGTAGGGAGTTCTGATGGTGGCGATAACAACTATTGCGGGGGTGATAGAGCCTCTAACGTACACCTTGTAAACGCCCTGTGGAAGTTTATTCAAATTCTTTGTCTCAACATCAATATAGCCCATGTGGGATACGTGTGCAGGGGTCACAGGATATGAAAAAAATGCCAGATATATTGCGAATATAACAATGTATGTGAGAACCCCTGCTATGATCTTCTTCACATTCATTCAGAGCACCTCCTGCATGAGGAGAATGCCTACTGCAATGGAAATTAGGAGTATTCCCTTTGCAAGTTTCATCTTTTTTCTTGATACTGCATAACCATGGAACCCTCCTATTCCGGAAAGAGCAATGGATACGGGAAACACGTATGCTCCTGGGAAACCCTGTGGAATCATTATTATTGCAATGAAGGTGTATATCCCTCCAATTATGCTGTATGCCCCCTCCACCTTCTCTCCTCCATGAATAAGAAACGCACCGTAGGCTATGAATGGAAGGGAAGATGAAGCCAGAATTATCTGTGCACCGTTTATCATTCTCCCCTCTCCAGAGATTCTGCCGTTTTTTTGAACATGAGGGCCTCGTGTTCATAGCTCTTGCTTCTCTGGTAATATTCCGCGGCCTTGGCCTTATGGGCACTCATTCTCTTCACATACTCTGCTTGCTTCTCCTTCAGAGAGCTTATTTTTGAGTTCAGGGTGGAGATTTTTGTCTGTACTCTGGCTATTTTCGCTCTCAAACTCTCCCTCTTTTTGAGGGATGTGGCCGAGTTCAGCGCTTCTTGATAATCGGCAATCTTTCTCTTTAGAAGTTTTATTTTTTCCCGTATCTCTTGCTCCCTCTCCTTGTACTTTGCCTTCTCGGCCTGGTACCTTGCCACCTTTTCCATCTCGGCCTTGTACTTCTGATGGTAAATGGAAGCCCTTCTTTCGTATTCTGCTGCCCTTTTTCTTAGTTTTGAAGCCTCCCTGAACCTCTCCATTTTATCCTTCTCTTTAAGAGCCTCAATATGATCCTCCGCCTCTATATCCTTGTATGAGGACACCTCCTCATGCTCTTCATCAAATATTGAAGGTAGTTCGTAGGGTTTTGGCGCCCCTTTTTTCTTCTTAACCCTTCCCATAAATACACCGATTAGATATGCTCCTGGCTCTAAATAAAATTTTCGGGAAATAATTAATAGAGACAAAGGCATGCTCACTTATGTCAATTTGTCCCTTGGAATACAGATACGGAACACCTGAAGTTAAGCGCATATTTTCCGAGGAATCAAAACTCCGGTACATGCTTATGGTGGAAGCAGCTCTGGTGAGAGCCCATGCCCATTTTGGCAACGTGCCGGAGGAGTGTGCGGATATTGTGAGTGGCAAAATAGATGATGTTAAGATTGAAAGGGTTAAGGAGATAGAGGATGAAATCAGACACGATGTTATGGCAATGGTCCGTGCCTATGCGGAGGTATGCGGTGAGTGTGGTAAGTACATACATCTGGGGGCAACAAGCAACGATATAATAGATACTGCCACCGCACTTCAGATCAAGGAGTTTCTCGTGTATCTTGAAGATGCTCTCAGGAATTTTGAGGATATATTGGCCACGCTTGCCGATAGTTACAGGCACACGGTTATGCTCGGCAGGACCCATGGGCAGGCGGCCGTACCCGTCACCTTTGGATTGAAAATGGCCGTGTTCTTGGCTGAGATTTTGAGACATCATGAGAGGCTTAAGGAGATAAAAAAGAGAATACTTGTTGGAAAGATGATGGGAGCTGTTGGAACGGGTGCTGCATTTGGAAAAAAAGCGCTTGAGATACAGAAGTATGTTATGGATTACCTTGGACTTGGATACGAGGAGGCTCCCACGCAGATCGTAGGCAGAGACAGGTATTTTGAGTTTGTATCCTTCCTGGCCGGCTTGGCCACATCTCTTGAAAAATTCGCAACCGAGATAAGAAACTTGCAGAGGCCAGAGATAGGTGAGGTTGAGGAGGAGTTTCGCTACGACAAGCAGGTTGGCTCAAGTACAATGGCCCACAAGAGGAACCCCATAACCGCTGAAAATATATGCGGTTTGGCAAGGGTAATTCGGGGATTTATGATCCCCCAGTACGAAAGTTCAATTCTCTGGCATGAAAGGGACCTTACAAATTCTTCTGCCGAGAGGTTCATTATACCCCACGTATGCGTCCTCACCCATGACATACTGGTGAAATCTGCAAAACTTTTCGGTAATTTGAAGGTGAACGAGGATAGGATGCTGGAAAACATCAGGGCCCATGAGGAGATAATGGCTGAAGCTGTCATAATTTATCTTGTTGAGAAAGGCTGGGATAGACAGGAGGCCCACGAAAGGCTCAGGCGAATCTCAATGATGCCCGGTGTTTTTCGTGAGAATCTGCTGAGAGATCCGGAGGTAGGCCCCCTCCTGAAGGACAGGATTGATGGGATTCTGGATCCTTTAAATTATGTAGGAGTGAGCGATGAGATAATAGACGGAGTGCTTGATAAAAAATCTAAAATTTGATGAGCACATTTCCTTCCTATGAAGGCACTCATACTTGCAGGTGGATTTGCGAGAAGACTTGCTCCCATCACGGATTTCATCGCAAAGCCATTGCTCCCTGTTGGTGACAGGTTAATGATTGACTGGATTGTGGACAAGATAAGGGATGCGGGAATCAAGGAAATAATAGTATCAACAAATGCTTATTATGAGAGGGAATTCAGATACTGGATGGGATGCAGGGATGAGGATATTGATCTTCTCATAGAGCCAACAAGGAGTGAGGAGGAAAAGTTCGGTGCAATTGCGGGTATAAAATATGCCATGGATAAATATGGGATTGATGAGTATCTGATAGTTGCAGGGGATAATTATTTTGATCTATCCCTAACGAAATTTCTTGAATTTTACAGAGAGAAACACGCTCCAGTTATTGCACTTTACGATGTAAAGGATCTCAGCAAGGCAACCAGATACGGCGTGGTGAGCATCGATGAGGGTAACAAAATAACAAAATTCGTTGAAAAGCCATCAAATCCCGGGAGCACCCTTGTTGCCACGGCATGCTATGCCTTTCCTGGTTACATTTTTGATAAATTAAAAGAGTATCTCAACGATAAAAACAACCCCGACAGTCCTGGATATTTTGTGTCCTGGCTTGTTGGAAGGGAGCCTGTGTACGGCTATGTATTTGATGGGATCTGGCTTGATATAGGCAACATAGATGAGTACAGGAGAGCATTTAGATCAATTTAATTAACATCTTTTTTACCAACATTTTTACCATAAGTATGAACTCTTGTGCATGAAAGTTCGTCTAAAAAAAGAATTTAAATGCACAGGTGTATGGTTAACTTACCCGCGAAATAAAAAGAAGTATGTCAGAAGAGGGTGAGTTGATGCAGGTTGTAAAAAGGGATGGAAGGATAGTTGACTTTAGCGAGGGCAAGATATTCAAAGCGATCTGGAAGGCAATGGAGTCTGTTGGGAGATACAGCGAGGAGGATGCACATAGGGTTACCATGAGGGTAGTTGATAAGATTCTCTCATTGGGCAAGGAGAGTGTGGGTGTTGAGGAGATACAGGATATTGTAGAAGAGACCCTTATGCTTGAAGGTTATATTCACGTGGCCAAGGCCTATATTCTTTACAGGGAAGAAAGAAGAAAGTTGAGACAGGCCAAGAAGGTTATGGGCGTTGAAGATGATCTCAAACTCACGGTAAATGCCGTAAAGGTTCTTGAGGCAAGGTACCTTCTCAAAGATGAGGAGGGCAACGTTATTGAGACTCCAAGGCAGATGTTTGAGCGTGCGGCCAGATATCTCGCCCTTGTGGACATATTCTACGAGCCAGACATCTACGATATGGATGGAAATCAGGAAGTTAGAGAGGTTGATATGAATGAAATGCCTGAATTTTTGAGTGTGTGGGAGTTCAAGATGATGAAGAGAGCCTATCAAAATTTGTCCAGAGAGGGACATATGAAGGTTCCGTTCTCATATGTCATGGAAGCTCTTGAAGAAAGATGGGATAAGATTGAGAATACAAAGCGGAAGTTTGCGGAGATTATGGAGAGACGGATGTATATGCCAAACTCTCCCACGTTAATGAACGCGAACACGAAGTTAGGGCAGTTAAGCGCGTGCTTTGTTCTTCCTGTGCCTGACAGCATAGAGGGCATATTTGACGCGGTCAAATATGCGGCCATGATTCACAAGAGCGGGGGAGGAACTGGATTCTCATTCTCACGATTGAGGCCCAAGGGGGACATAGTGGCGAGCACAATGGGTGTGGCCTCAGGGCCCTTAAGTTTCATGCGTGTATTTGATGTGGCGACTGATGTAATAAAGCAGGGAGGAAAGAGAAGGGGCGCGAACATGGGAGTGCTGAGCGTGCATCATCCGGACATTTTGGATTTCATCACATCGAAGGACAGCGAGAACAGGGTGCTGAGTAACTTCAACATAAGCGTGGCGATAACGGATGAATTCATGGAAGCGTTGCTCAACGATGAGGATTATGCATTGAGAAATCCAAGGACGGGGGAGGAGGTTAAGAGGATAAGGGCGAGGCAGGTATGGGATTTAATAGTGACGCAGGCTTGGAAGACAGGAGATCCGGGAATAATATTCATAGACGAGATAAACAGGAAGCATCCGGTGAAGCATCTGGGCGAGATAGAGAGCACGAATCCGTGCGGAGAGCAACCCCTATTGCCCTACGAATCCTGCAATCTGGGCTCAATAAATCTATCGCTCTTCGTTGAGAATGGGAAGGTGAAGTGGGATGAACTTAGGGATGTTGTTCACATCGCCGTGCACTTTATGGACAATGTGATAGATGCTAACAACTATCCGTTGCCGCAGGTAACAGAGATGACAAGAAAGTCCAGGAAAATAGGCTTGGGCGTAATGGGCTGGGCAGAGATGCTGATCAAGTTAGGGATACCGTACGATAGCGAGGAGGCCATAGAACTGGCCGAGAAGGTAATGAAATTCATAAACGACGAATCGCACAGGGCGAGCATGAAACTTGCGGAGAAGAGAGGAGTGTTTCCTGCGTGGGAGGGGAGCGAGTGGTGGAAGAGGGGCATAAGAATAAGGAACGCGACCACGACCACGATAGCACCAACGGGCACCATAAGCATAATCGCAGGCACTTCATCAAGCATAGAGCCTTTATTTGCCATAGCATTCATTCGCCGTGTTCTCGATGGTCAAGAACTTCTTGAGGTAAATCCCCTATTTGAGGAAATCACCAAGAAAGCAGGCATATACAGCGAGGAATTGATGCGCAAGGTAGCCGAAACAGGAAGCGTTCAGCATCTTCACATTCCTGAGGAGATAAAGAGGCTGTTCCGCACAGCCCATGATGTCAGTCCAGAGTGGCATGTGAAGATGCAGGCTGCCTTCCAGAAGTATGTGGATAATGCCGTCAGCAAGACCGTCAATTTGAGGCATGAGGCGACCACAGGGGATGTTGAGGAAACCTATATTCTCGCCTGGAAACTGGGATGCAAGGGAATAACAATTTACAGAGATGGGAGTAAGAGTGTACAGGTGATTTACAGGGGTACGAAGGGTACAAAGCAGGAGGTAAAGGATGAAAAGAAGGAGGAAAGCCCCCTGATGGATCTGACCTTCAATGTGAAGATTGATGAGAAGTACCTGAAGGTAGATAGCACCTTTGATCCTGCCTGCCCCACGGGCAAGTGCGACAACTGATTCATTCTCTTATTTTTTCTATTCCCGCAAGGTACATTGGAACTATTATGGTCAGGTAAACTAGAAAGAACGGAGCGTACGTGTCTCCTCTCCACATGGATATGCTTTCTGTGAGGAGGTAAATGAGCATGAACGAATAGCTGAACGCGGGGAACTTCTTTATTTCGTAATGTGCCATTCTGTAAAATGCGAGAAAGAGGGAAGTGAATACGAGGAAATTCCATGAGAAATGTATCCAAGCGTTGTTGTAGGGGTACCATAGCACTGCAAATACGAGCCCTAAAATTGCGATTATGGCTGTGGACATTTTCCATTTTTTGTCAAGGAATTTTAATGCCATGGCTAAAATTATTAGGGATGCAATAATTGTCAGAGAGATTACAATTATTGCAACGTTGTATTTGGCCATCAGACCGATCATCTCTATGTATTTGACAGTGAGCAGAACTGCAGCAGCCACAAACAGTAGCAATTTTTTCATCAAGAGGGAATAGGAGATAAAAATATAAACTTTCACTTTTATCCTACCCTATGATTCTCCGAGATAAGGGGAAAATAACGAAGATGCTCGTACTTCTATCTATTTTGAAGGGCAACAGGAAATTAAAGGATATAGCGGATGATGTGGGTATAACAGTTCAGGGAGTCTCAGAGTATATGAAGAGCCTTGAATCGGAGGGTTATATAAAAAACGGGAAGATAACCCCCTCTGGAATGGAGTTTTTATATGCAATCCTTGAGGAAATTGGTGATTTCGTTCACGATGTGGGGAAATTGATTGGGAAGATAAGGGTAACGGAGGCCATAGCGGGGGAGAGTATAAGGAGAGGAGATAGAGTTGGACTTTTCATGGAGAATGGGTACATCTACGCGTATAAGAGAGATTCCCCATCCAATGGTGTGGCTATAATGGATGCCGAACCGGGAGAGGATGTTGGAATTAAAGACCTTCAGGGTATTATGGACATTGAGTACGGAGAGATAGAGGTGTTCGTTATGCCACCCATTTCAGAGGGAGGCAGCAGAAAAATAGATGTTAAGAGAGTAAAAGCCCTTGTGGAAGGAAACAAAGACAAAAAAATCGGAGTGTTCGGCGTTGTGCCGCATGTCATCTTTGAAAAAATTGGAAATGTGGATTTTGAATTTGGGGCGGTGTATGCTGCCATAGATGCCTATTTCCGGGGATTGAGCACCCTGCTCTTTGTATCCTACGAACTTCTGCCCTACACTGTAAAATTGCTGTCTGATAGGGATGTAAAATACGTTTTGAGAAACATTGAAGACGTTCAATAATCTGTGTACCTTATCTTCAACTGGGGGATCACAATCTCTGCCCCCTCCTCAACATATCCCACTACCCTTGCATCCCTTATGTGCTTTTTCACGTACTCCTCACAATCTTCAGGTGCTATTATGGCGAAACCCATTCCCATATTGTAGGTTCTGTACATCTCCTCGTAATCAACGCTTGCCATCTCCATTATTAGCCCGAATATCTTCTGGGGTTTCATTGGGGCATCAATCACGTATTTCATTCTCTTGAGCCTCATGAAATTTTTCAATCCCCCTCCCGTTATGTGAACCAGTCCATGGGGCCGGCATCTTTTGAGGAGCTCCACCACCTCTCTAACGTATATTCTTGTGGGTGTGAGCAGTTCATCTCCAATAGTTCCAGTTCCGAATTTCTCCTGCAGGTCCAGCACCTTTCTTGCAAGGGTTAGTCCGTTGGAATGTATCCCGCTACTTGGAATTCCGAATATCAAGTCTCCATTTTTTATATCCTCTCCCGTGATGAGCGCATCTTTTTTCACTACACCTATGCTCGTTCCTGAAAGGTCAAGCCCGTTTACAATCTCTGGCACTGTGGCAGTTTCCCCACCCACAATTTCAACGTTGGCCAACTGCGCACCCCTGTTCAACCCGATTCCGATCTGCCTAGCCATATCCAAATCGTACCTGCCTATGGCAAGGTAATCCACAAATGCTATGGGTTCAGCCCCCACGGTGATGGTATCATTTACATTCATCGCAATGCAATCGATTCCAATCGTATCCCATCTTTTCAACTCATTTGCAATCAGCACCTTGGTGCCAACCCCATCGGTGTTCATGGCTATATAGTAATCTCCAAAACTCACGAGGCCTGTGAAATGCTTTTTTAAATTTTTCATTATTCCCCTGCGAAACTTCAACTGCTCCACCAGGGTTCCTATAAACTTTGCCTCCATGTCTATATCCACACCGGCATCCTTGTATCTCATTAAATCACCCTAATTGGAATATGTGCCAGGGATTTAAAGGTTTCAGCAAGTTTATTAACTTCGTTAGGCATGCCTAAATATGCTTGTATTTGGTCCCGTGCCTTCGAGACGTCTTGGCAGGAGTCTGGGGATAAACAATATACCCTACAAGGTATGCACCTACGCCTGCACCTACTGCCAGATTGGACGAACTTTGAGAATGAGTGTTGAGCGCCGAATGTTCTATGATCCAGAAAAAATATACCGGGAGGTTGAAAGGAGAGTGGGTGAAGAATTGGACTACATAACAATGGTGCCAGATGGAGAGCCCACCCTGGATTTGAATTTGGGTAAACTGGCCAAAATGCTCGAGGATTTTTCCTATCCCCTTGCAATACTCACCAACTCCTCCCTTATATGGAGAGAGGATGTGCAAGAGGATCTGTTGAATTTTGATTATATATCTTTCAAGGTTGATGCTGTGAGTGAGGAATTCTGGCGCAGGGTGGACAGGCCTCACAAATCCCTGAGAATTGAAGAGATTCTTCAAGGTCTTGTTGATTTCAGAAAGAAATTCAATGGAAAAATTGTAACAGAGACGATGCTTATTTCGGGATTGGATTATTCCGAGGAACTTGAGAAGATAGGTTCTTTTTTGAAGACACTGAACCCGGATATTGCCTACATTGCCATACCCACAAGACCTCCTGCGGAGCCATGGGTCAAACCGGCCAGTGAGGAAGTGGTTGCAGAGGCGTATCATATATTTTCCAGCAATGTGGATGGGGTTGAATACCTCATAGGATATGAGGGCAGTGAATTTGCGGCAACCGGTGATTTTGAGGAAGATATTCTGAGCATCACCTCAGTGCATCCCATGCGTGAGGATGCAGTCATTCACCTCATGGCCAAGGATGGGGCATCTGGTGAGGTTCTTGAAAAACT
Source organism: Aciduliprofundum sp. MAR08-339 (assembly GCF_000327505.1). NCBI lineage: Archaea > Methanobacteriati > Thermoplasmatota > Candidatus Aciduliprofundum > Candidatus Aciduliprofundum sp. MAR08-339. The sequence continues at coordinate 1,345,698 of NC_019942.1, read as the reverse complement.
TTTACGGGAAGAAAAGATAAAAAGAATAGAGTTTCAGGGGCATGTTTATTATGTTCGCAGGTTTAATGGGTAAAAATACTTAAATATTATATGCCTATTTGCCCACTAATCTGGTGATGGGAATGAAGATGCCAAGGAAGGTTAAGATGTATTGTCCTTATTGCAAGAGACATACGATTCACACGGTTGAGAGGGTCAAAAAGCGCAAGGCCAGTGAACTCAAGGCCGGGCAGCGCAGATTCCGCAGGGTTACTGCCGGATACGGTGGATTTCCTAGGCCCACCTACGAGGGCAGGGAGAAGCCCACAAAGCGTCTAAATCTTCGTTTCAGGTGTACCGAGTGCAATCGCGCCCACACATCCCCTATGATCCGCGCCAAGAAATTTGAACTGGTGGAGGTGAAATGATGGTCAAGATTGAGGATAAGAGTTTTGTCAAGGTCAAGTGCCCCGACTGCGGACATGAGCAGATCATATACTCAAAGGCAAGCATAGTGGTGAGATGCCACATTTGCGGGGCCACCCTTGCGGTACCCACCGGTGGTAAGGCAGACATAAAGGCTGAGGTAATAGAGGTGTATAAGTGAGAAAGGGATACCCGGAGACAGGTGAATTTGTAATCGCGACCGTGAAGACTGTAAAACCCTACGGGGCATTTGTCACCCTGGATGAATATGAGGGAAAGGAGGGTTTTATCCATATAAGCGAGATTGCCACCGGGTGGATAAAGTACATAAGGGATCACGTTCGTGAGGGTCAGAAGGTTGTTTGTAAGGTTCTGCGTGTTGATCCATCCCGTGGGCACATTGATTTGAGTTTAAAGCGCGTGAATGAGCATCAGAAGCGCGAGAAGATTCAGGAATGGAAAAATGAGAAAAAGGCTCAGAAATTGTTTGAAATTGTGGCCCAGCGACTTGGAAGGAGTGTGGATGAATGTTACAATGAGTTTGGATATGAACTTATTAATCATTTTGGCACGTTGTTTGCCGCCTTTGAAGAGGCCGCAATAAATGAGGATGTTTTGAAGGAAGAGGGATTTGATGGAGATTGGATTGATACGTTTATAGAGGTGGCCAAGGAGAACATAACTCCTCCATATGTGCGCATATCCGGCTATCTGGAACTCACAACCACGGCACCAGATGGTATTGAGCACATAAAGAAGGTGTTGCAGGAGATTGAGGAGGAGGATGTTACCGTTACCTATATGGGTGCCCCTAGGTACAGGATAAATGTTAAGGCAGAGGATTACAAAACTGCCGAGGAGAAATTGCAGGCACTGGCAAAAAGGGCCATTGAAGAGTTTTCAAAATTGGGTGGTGAAGGAGAGTACCACAGAAGGTTGTGAAAATGCACACCCTAATAAGAAAATGCCCAAAATGCGGCACATACACTCTTAAATTGTACTGTCCGAAATGCGGTGAGAAGACATTGGAAGCGCTTCCTCCAAGATTCTCTCCTGAAGACAGGTACGGAAAGTACAGGAGAATGCTAAAGAAAGAGGTGGAAAGATATGGAACCAATCATAGTTAAGTACCTTGAAAAGCCACAGTTGAACGAACCGGTTCTGATTGAAGGTCTTCCCGGGGTTGGGAACGTTGGCAAGATCTCAGCCGAGTATCTGAAAGAAAAACTTCAGGCTAAATTGTTTGTTGAGATATACTCCAAGTATCTTCCTCCCCAGGTACTTATGAAGGGCGATGGCACACTTTATCTGGTGAAAAATGAGATGTACTATCATAAGAATCCCAATGGAAGGGATCTGATCATCCTTGTGGGAGATTATCAGGGTATGAATGCGGAGGGACAGTACGAACTCTCCTACAAAGTGCTTGAGATTGCAAAGGAATTAGGAACAAAATTGATATTCACCCTGGGTGGGTACGGAACGGGGAATCTTGTTGAAGAGCCACGCGTGTTCGGAGCCGCCACAGATATGGAGATGGTGGAGGAGATGAAAGAATACGGGGTTTATTTCTCACCCTCGGACCCTTCAGGGGGCATTGTGGGTGCTGCAGGTTTGCTTCTGGGCCTCGGTTCAGTGGCATTTGATATGCGCGGTGTTTGCCTTATGGGTGAGACCTCCGGATATTTCTCGGATCCAAAGAGTGCCCTCAACGTGTTAAAAATAGTGGACAGGTACTTTAATCTGAGTCTTGATCTTGAGGAGATGGAGCTTAGGTCAAAGGAGATCACAGAGATCACCTCCCAGATAAAGGAAGAGCAAAAGGAAGAGGAGCGCCATGAGGATCTGGGCTACATTGGTTAAGAAAATTTTTTAATGGATGAGCCATAGGAGAATTAATGCTCTGCATAGAGTGTGGAAAGAGGGAAGCCAAGTACGAGGGCCTGTGTGAAGAATGTTTTTTGAAAAAGGTCAAGTTCACCGACTTACCCGGGCATATGGAGATTGTACGGTGTCCCCATTGCGGAGCGGTTAAATTCAAGGGCGAATGGAGGAGAATGGAAGAGGACGACATCATAAGGGAGCTGATAGAGAGAAATATGGACGTACTCCACGATTGCGACTCAATACATTTTGATTTCAACGTGCGTGAAGAAAATGATGGAAAACTTGTTGATGTGCTCTTTCACATTAAGTACGAAGATCTGGAAGTTGATGAAGAGCATGTATCTGAAGTCTTGGTTAAATACGAATCCTGCCCGAGATGTAACAGGTACTTTGGCAATTATTTTGAAGCCATATTGCAGATTCGTGGTCTTAGAGATGGAGAACTTCATGATATTGTAAATTTTGCCCACGAGCGTCTTGCATTTTACGCTCAGAAAAATGAAAATCTCTTTATCACCAAGGAGGAGGGTAAACATGGGGGATGGGATATTTACATAAGTGACAAACGTGAGGCAAAGAAGGTTGCCGACGAGATGTGCAGGAAATACGGAGCAACTTTGAAATCCTCGCCACACATTGTTGGCAGGAAGGATGGAAAGGACGTTTACCGCATGACCTATTCAGTACGTCTTCCAGAGTATCGGGAGGGAGATGTGGTTGAGATGCAATCGAAATACTATCTTGTTGAGCATGTATCTAGCCATTATGTCAAGATGATCTCCCTGGATGATGGAAAAGAAAAATCTGTGGATGTGAGAAAGCACGAGATAAGGGTTATAAAGAAGAGGGATGAACTTGAAGAGGCCATGGTTATATTCTCACAGGGCAATGAGGTTCAGGTTATGGATGGAGATTACCGGACCCTTGAGGCAATAAGTTACAGGAAGCACAGATCTGGTGAGAGGGTGAAAATAATAAGAACGGAGAACATGGTTTACGTGATATGATGATCGTTGTTGTCGTGCCTGTGAGAGATGGAAAGTTCCTCATGGTGTACAATCCAAAGCGTGGCTGGGAATTTCCGGGTGGAAAGGTGGAGGAAAATGAGTCTCCCGAAGCAGCCGCGGTGAGGGAAGCCTGGGAAGAGGCTGGACTTGTTCTTGAAAATATGAGGATCGTTGAAGAGGGTTCAGATATGATAGTCTTTGCCGCGGATGTGAAAGACATTAAAGGGGGAGAGATGGAATATGCTTTATTCTCAAAATTGCCAGAGAAACTGGCATTTCCCAGGGAAGAATCTTTGAGGTTTTTGAGACGATTGCATATTAATACATAGGCAGAAATTTTTTTAAATGAGTTCAGCATACCCAATTATGCTATTAGAACTGATACTGATCCTGGGGATTTTGGCCTCTCTGTATATGTCTTGGAACATTGGTGCCAATGACGTTGCCAATTCTATGGGTACCTCTGTTGGAAGTGGTGCCCTAACGCTCAAACGTGCCATAATGGTTGCAGTTACCTTTGAGTTTCTCGGTGCGGTTCTTGTGGGTAAGCATGTGACCAATACAATCGCAAAGGGTATTGTTGATCCTACCCTTTTGGATCCCTATGTGCTTATGGTGGGGATGTTTGGAGCACTTATTGCAGCAGGGCTCTGGGTAACAATTGCTACGTATCTTCGCCTTCCAGTATCCACAACCCAGTCCATTGTGGGAGCGGTTATGGGTTTTGCCATAATAATAAACATAAAGCTGATCCACTGGAGCGTTGTGGGAGATATAGCCGCTAGTTGGGTTGTCTCTCCCCTTCTTGGTGCACTTATGGCCTATATATTTTTCATGATTTTGAAGAAAACCATATTTGCGAAGGATGATCCCATAAAGGAAGCAAAGATAGTCATGCCGTTCTTCATCTTTCTCACCGCGATGCTCATAGCCATGGCGATTCTCTTTAAGGGACTCAAGAACATTGGACTGGATTATGGTCTCTGGTTTTCTCTCCTTCTCTCCGCCATTGCAGGATTGGTGGCAATGGTGATAGGATTCATTCTTCTAAGGAGATACAAGTACGATTATGCAGATGGTGATAAGTACAAGAAACTTGAGAAATTCTTTGTGTATCTGCAGGTTATGACCGCTGCAAGTGTTGCCTTCGCCCACGGTGCCAACGATGTTGCCAATTCCGTGGGTCCGCTTGTAACCATAGTGGATATCTACAACGGAGTTGCCATAGGCTCCCATGTCACAATTCCTCTCTGGGTGCTGGTTCTTGGAGGATTTGGCATTGTGATAGGTATCTCCACATGGGGATACAAGGTCATTGAAACCATAGGAAAGAGAATAACTGAAATCACGCCAACCAGGGGTTTTGCGGCCGAGCTGGCTGCAGCGTTTACTGTGCTGGTGTTCTCAAAGCTCGGTATGCCAGTATCCACTTCTCAGGTCATAGTTGGCTCGGTTATGGGCGTGGGTTTTGCCCGGGGAATAGCCAGCGTAGATTACAGGGTTATAAAAAACATACTCCTCTCTTGGGTGTTTACACTTCCCGTGGCCATGATATTTTCGGCAGGAATATTTTTATTGTTAAGGTATATATTCTTGGGGGTGATGTAAGATGAGGTTCATAAGAACTCCAATAATCGAGACGTTGCGAAAATCTCCGTTTGAGGCGCTTATTGACCATGCTGATATAGTGGAGCAGAGTGCAAAATTGCTTCGGGTGGCATTTGATGATTATATGAAGGGAAATTACGATGATTTTGAAGAGAAAAGGAAGAAAATTGAAGAACTTGAGTTAAAGGCAGATTACATAAAGAGCAACATACGTAACCACCTTCCAAAGGGTGTATGGATGCCGGTTGACAGGGGAGTATTTCTCGCTCTTCTCACCGAAATGGATAAGGTTGTTGACCTAATTCAGGATGTTACAGAGTGGCTATCTATGAGGAAGAAACCCATACCTGAGGGATTGAAGGGTGATTTTGAAGCCCTATTTGAAAAATCCCTGGAGTCCATTCAAACTTGCAAGAAGGCAATAAATGCTCTGAATCTCGTGATAGAATCTTCTTTCCTTGAGAAGGAAAGGGAAAATGCGAAGAAAATAGTGCATGAACTTCACGGAATAGAGCATGAGAGTGATATAATTGAGAGAAAATTGACCCGTGAGATATTTGCAAGGGAGGACAGCATATCAGCGGCAGCTCTTTTTCATCTTACAAAACTCGTGTTTTTGCTGGGAGACATAGCCAACCATGCGGAGAATGCGGGGGACAGGATTCGCGCTCTTATAGCTAGATAATTTCAAAATGGTGTTGGAATGATAACAGTGATGACACATATGGACGCGGATGGTGTGATCTCCCTGTCTCTATTTTTGAAGAAGATAGGTGGTGCCAGGGTCCGTGCCTATTTCACATCTCCTGTGCAGTTAAGGGATACCATATGCAGGTCGGTCAGTGGAAAAAAGGTGTTGGGAGAGCTCTATGTATTTGATATGGCAGGAGAGCATCGCGCAATCTACGCTGCAGCAATATACGATAGGGTTGTGTGGATAGATCATCATGAATGGAAACCCGAGATAGAATTGCATCATGTTAAGATTCACATAGATAGCAAAGCCAAGAGTGCGGCCCAGGTTGTTTCTGAATTTTTTGGAATATCCTCTCCCCTCGTGGAAATCGCCAATCAGATAGATACAAATGCAGTTGAGGATGAAATGGCAGAGCGTGTAAGGACAACCATTGGGGCCCTGAGATGGAAGTATTCTGGGAGAGAATTGAATCAGAAACTGTACAAACTTGCTGAGGAACTCATGAAGGAGGATTTCTCAGTGCTTGAACAGTACAACGAGATTGTAAAAAATTATGAAGAATGGCTGAAAGACCTGAAAAATAGGGTTGATAGGGATATAAAAATATTCATTGTGAAAAATTTGAAGGTGGCGGTCTTTGAAACGCTTGAACCTGTGCCGGTTTATGTGATAAGTAACATGCTTGCAGATTCCGATAAAGGGCCATTTGATATGCTTATTGTTTTGATTCACAGGGTTGGAAGGTACCATCCGGCCACAAAAATGGAGTTCAGGACTCATACTGATGTGGATGTGCTTAAAATTGCAAAGTTCTACGGAGGCGGAGGACATAGGAAGGCCAGCGGTGCCACTGTGGAAGATATAGTTACCGTACCAGAGTTGCTCAATGCCATTGAACTTCTTTACTCATAGTTTCGTATCTCATTTTCAATTCACATGCCTTGCATATCTCTCCTGTGGTGGGTTCTCCACATATCTTGCATGGGTGAAGTTTGGCTCTGTACTTCTCTTCAATGTACGGCTTTATCTCGTCAAAGAAGTTCAAAATGGAGAATTTCACTGCGGGATCTCTACTCTCCAATTTATCTAAAAATTCCCTGTAAAGGTCTCTGATGGCAAGAGGGGCGTATGGGCATCTTCCAGGATGATAGGGTATGTCTGCAAGTTTCACGTACAATCTCACTTCCTCCTCTCTAACCTTTCTCAGGGGAATGATACGGGGTATGAATCCCTCTCTTATTTTTTTATGGGGTGCCAACCTGCTCAATCTGGCGTTATCGCCTCTGGTTATGTTCATGATTATGGATTGGGCCACATCGTCAAGGTTCAATCCCAGTACAAGGTAGTTTGCTCCTATTTCCCTGGCGTACATGTTGAGCACCTTTCTTCGAAAGACTCCACAGTATGTGCATGGTTTCAGTTCCTTATCAACCTGGACAACATCATCGGTTGTTATGCCTATGTACTCCTTGAATGAGATCGTGCTGTGCTCTATTTCAAGGTCATTGGCGTATTTTTTTGCTATCTTTGCGCATTCTCTTCTGAAATCTCCTATACCCTCATCGACAGTCACGGCAAGGAGCTCCAGATCCCTCCAATTTCCAAATATTTTGTGCATCTGGTAGAGAGTGAGCATGCTATCCTTCCCGCCAGATACCGCGATGAGTATCCTATCATCCTTTTTAAAATGGGCCTGCTCCCTTATTTCCCTCTTGACCTTTCTATCTATGAACTGTAAGAAATGATCTTTGCACAGGTGAGTTCCGGCATATCTTATCTCAGTTATGGCGTCCTTATTGCATTTGCTGCATTTCATAGAATCCTCAAAGGGATGCAATTATTAAAAGGTTTAACGAAAAATGGAAGATATTTTTATTGTTTTCTGTTCCTTTCCTCCTCACGTTTCTTCTGCATTTCATCCATCATTTTCTGCTGCTTCTCTCCGCCTTTCTTGAACCACTCCTTAACGTTCGGCGTGAAAAGATACACAAGAATCACTATGGATATTATTGTTCCAATGGGAACGTTGAACAGTCCAATTATGGCAAATACTATGGCCCAGATCCATGCACTGGGCATACCCTTTTTGAGTCCTGCGGCGATTCCGAAGTATATGCTCGCAATTATTATTGATCCTATCCAGCAGCATATTGTGTTTGCGAAGAGATGGCCCAGAGGAACGTGTCCATAGTACTCCTGCAGATAGCCTGCCAGTAAAAAGGCGTAGAATACTGGATAAATAAGCCAGAATATGCCTTCAACGATGTAAAGAATGGATAGAACATTCAGTCCCATTGGGGTTTCACCCATATCCTCCACACCATTCCGGTCCTTCATTTCAACACCTGCCCAAAATGAAGGGGGAGTGTATATAAATAGTTTTGCCATGGTCTTCCGAATTTATTTCATCCTTGTGCGTCTAAGTTTGTTTATCACGGAGTTCCCCCAGAGAAGCGCAATGGTGGAGGCTGTTATGTTTGCAACCACTATACCTGCCCAGATGCCGGGAAGGCCATATCCAAGCACTATTCCAAATAGATATGCCAGAGATATCTGCATTACTATGGCTCTAAGTACTGTAAGTGCAAGAGAATAGGTTCCCTTACCTATGCCCCGGAACATGCTTGATGTCAGCATGCCAGAAGCCACAGACGGAAAGTAAAACACTATGTAGCGAAGGAATTCTATTATCCCAGGTGCGAGATATGCTGAACTTTCAGAGTAGGCGAAAAGATACGTGAGCTGAGGAGCAAATATCCAAATTATAGACCCGGTTAATATGCCTATCAACGTCCCTATTTTTATTGCATAAAAGTATCCAATTTTGAGGTTCCTCGGGTTTTTAGCTCCAAATGCAGCTCCGGACACCGAGGTTACGGCGGCAGCTATGCCCATCATGGGTACTATGGCCAGCATCACCACCCTCCAACCTCCGGAAAATACGGCCATGCCATAATCTCCGCCTGCCATTATCACGATGGTGTTTAGGAAAATCATTGTTAGGGACATGGAAATCTGAGCCAATGAGGATGGTAATCCAACTCCCAGAATTTCTTTCATAATTCCCCAGTCCCTGTGAAAGTATCTGAGTTTGAGCTGCACGTAGGTATCCCTTTTCACAAGGAGCCAGTACATTATTACGGTGGCAGATACGGCAATAGATATGACCGTGGCCACGGCAGCCCCAACAACTCCCATTCCCAGACCAAATATGAAAATTGGATCAAGAACCATGTTGAGTAATGAACTGATGAGCATGACATACATTGCCCTTTTTGTATCTCCCTCTCCCCTGAGTATTGAGTTTCCTAGACTTGAGAGAAAGGTTAATGGTGCAGCCAGAATTATTACAGTACCGTATGATGTGGCAAGGGATGCCACTCTGGAACTTGCACCCATAGCTAAGAAAATTCGGTAGAGAAAAGGTATCATGGAATATCCAACAGCAACGCCGATTACCGTGCCCATGAGAAGTGTGTGCTCAGCAACATTTCCCGCTCTGCTTCTGTTTTTTGCCCCTATGGCCCGTGATATGGCGGATGAGCCACCAACTCCTATTCCCATGGCCAGGGCTGAGAGAATCATCATGAAGGGCATGAAAAGTCCCACTGCGGCAAGGGAATCTGCTCCCACTCCTGAGACCCATATTCCGTCAACAAAATTGTACAGGGTCTGAACCATGCCACCAATCATTATTGGGATAGAGAGTTTGATTATGGCCCTCTTGGGATCTCCGAGTAGAAGGGCAACATTTCGGTTTGCTTTATTCATCGATCTCACCGGTTAAATCCTCAAGTTTATGCCTGAAATCTTTGAGAATATCCTCAACCCTTTTTATTTCTTCTGGAGTGAGTTCATGCATAACCCTTATTATCTTTCCCACGGCCTCAAGTGCCTCCTTGCCCCCGATCCTGTAGAACTCTCCAAGATTTTTTAACATCCTCTGTGCCTTTTCAAGGTCAGAGCCATGGTCTTTGAGATAGTCCATTCCTCTTTCAGTTATTGTATAAATTTTCTTCTCTCTTCTTCCCTCTCCACAGACCCTTATCATACCTTTTTTCCTGAGATTTGAGAGGGTTGTGTAAATTATTCCGGAGCCTGGCTTGTCTATACCGTATATTTTTTCGATTTTTTCTGCTATTCCGTATCCGTGAAGTTTCTCGTTCTTCAATATGTCCAGTATGATCAGCTTTATGCCCTTCTTCTGAGGAGGTTCCATTATATCACCTGATATGTTATATGATATGTCAATATACATATTGTATTTAATCGTTTCCCATGAAAAAATAGCTTCCTGTGTGGACATCAATGTATTTATCCGGATATTTTTCCTCCACGTATCTTCTGGCCCAATCCCCGCTGCAATGTGCTGGTGCAATGTACCTTACAAATCTTGATAGCCTGTCCAGTGTGGCCCTTGAAGGGTTGTGAAATCCTCCAATCACGAGATATATGTTCTCTCCTGTAAATTCCTCAATCCTTTTTGCAAGTTTGTCCACCCCAGGATGGCTGCAACCCACAAAAACGACAACCCCTTTGGAATCCAGTTTTACGCCCAAAGCCTGCTCACCCATGCTCCCCATTGGCCCAGATGAGTAAACGTCATCGCAGATTTTCATAGGCTCTTTCACAGGTTTCGGCTCCAGTCCCCAATCCCTAAGAAATGGAGGTGCAGAATTTGGCACATATATTTTCAGGCCCGGAACTGCTTTTCCAATGTAGGAGAATCCACCGTAGTGGTCTAAGTGATAGTGGCTCAAGAATGCGAAATTCAGGTCTTTCAAATTTTTTCTCAGGGTTTTGAAATTATGCTCTATCACGTCGGGTCTTGTGTCTGCATCAAATATTATTTGCCATGATTCGGATTCCAAGAGCACACTCCAGCCCCAGTCATTTTTCAGCCCAGGTCCTGCCCTATTATCGTTGATAACTGTGATTTTCAACCATCTGACCATGCGGGAGATATTGCAAAATATTTTAATATGCTTTTACATGGACCTCCATGGCCGGTTTGATTCTAGCCCTTGATGTGACGGACAGAGATGCTGCCATGAAAATTGCCTATGAGACGAAGGAATATCTTCACGCAATCAAGGTTGGCTGGCCACTCATAATGGCCGCCGGGATGGAAATTGTGGATCTCCTGTCTCAAATTGCACCTGTCATATGCGATTTTAAGGTAGCAGATATCCCAAACACGACAAAACTCATAGTTTCTCAAGCGAAGAAGCATGGTGCCACAGGCATAATAGTGCACGGTTTTGTGGGCCGTGATTCTTTGAAGGCTGCCGTGGATGAGGCTGGAAAAATGAAGGTCTATGTTGTTGCGGAGATGTCCCATCCGGGAGCTCTTGATTTTATGCAGAAGCATGCCGATGAGATTGTGAAGATGGCTAGAGATGTGGGTGCTGCAGGGCTTATTGCCCCTGCAACCAGACCTGAAAGAATAAGGGAGATTCGTGTACTCGCAGGGAATATGGAGATTCTTTCCCCTGGAGTGGGTGCCCAGGGCGGAAGGGCCAGAGAGACCATTGAGGCAGGTGCAAACCATGTAATCGTTGGAAGAAGCATATACAATGCCCAGAATCCAAAAGAGGCTGCCAGAGCAATATACGAAGAAATCAAACTTTTATAATCCCAGCTACAATGAGAATAAATAAAATCAAACCCAGGGCTATGAGCACGGTGCTGACCACCTGAGCGTATAGAACAAACTTGTAAAACTTTATTCTCTCCTCAACATCCTTGCCTTCAACCCACTGTTTAGGAAGAGGTCCGAGCATTTTCCTTCGCCGCTAAGATGGATTTTATTCTCTTTCTCCGGAAGAAATCCTCACGCTCACGCTCATCAAGTACCAGTTCTATGTACTTTTCCGTTGCCTCAAATCTCGGTATGAATATGTGCTCAAGGGCATTGACTCGTCTCTTTGTTTTCTCTATTTCTATTGCCAGGTTCTCCAGGGCACCCTCAATCTCTGCAAGTTTCACCAGATCCTTCAGAAGGTCTCGGAACTTAAAGGCAGCCTCATCAAGTTTGGCGGAAGTGTGCAAAAATCCGTAATCTAGTGTTTTTTCCACATCTCTTATTTCCATCTGTGGGGTCAGAACTCCCATGATGTTGAGTGTAGTGGCCTCAATCTCACCGTAGTTCTTAACCTGCCGGGCAACATCTGCAACCGCGGAATCACCCATCACCATTTCCGCCTCAATGAGCGTATCAAATGCCTCTTTCACCTTTTTATCAACCTTGTGGCGCAGTTCCTCTCTGAGATCTATTATCTGGAAAAACTGGGAGATAAGGGCATCCCTCTTCTCGCTCAGCAATTTGTGCCCGTTTTTTGCAAGTTGCTTTTTCTTTCGAATTTCCAGCAGTTGCATTCTTGTGGGCTTTACACCCTCAATTATATCAGCCATTGCACCTGCATGATGTTGATTATAATTATTTTTTCCCTTCACTTTAGGGTGATGTAAATTCTCTTGTTCTTCCTTCCCTTGCTCTCATACTTCTGCAGTTCTATTTTTCCTATTTCTTTAAGGTTTTTTACATGCGTGCCCCCATCAGCCTGTATGTCAAAACCCACAATCTCCACAACCCTTATCTTCTCGTATTTTTTGTATAATTCTGGGTTTACCCTCATCAGCTCAGGTCTGTTCATGAACTCTTCCTTGCTTATGTAGTACCATCTTACGGGCAGGCCTCTCTCCACAACCCTGTTGCTCTCCTTTATGATCTCTTCTGCAAGTTCTCTACTCATGTTCTCGAAGGACAGATCCAGCCTGGCTCTTGCCTCGTATAGCTGATTTCCCGTTATATGCACTTTAAATTGCCTGAATGCCACTCCGGACACAACGTGAACAGCGGTATGGGTGCGCATAATTCTGTATCTTCGCTCCCAGTCTATGATTCCATGTACCCTCTCCCCTACTTTTGGCTTCTCTCCATCAATTATGTGCAGCGCATCCTCCCTGCGCATGCCCTTAACCTCGTACTCTATCCCATCAACCATAAGTTTTCCCGTATCAAAGGGCTGTCCACCACCTCCGAGATAAAAGGCGGTTCTGTCAAGGTACACTCCATTCTCATTCGCACCTATGACCTTCGCATCAAATTCTTTGAGGTAGGAGTCCTCCAGATATAGAAGTTCTGTGTTCATAAAAAAGAGAAGGTGGTTCTTGGTTTAAATTTTATGCCCTGAGTTTCTCTTCCACCTTATCCAGGATTGCATCCTTTTCCTCCTGCACGTTAATCAGTAATCTCTCAGCCCTCTCGCCAATCTCATTCACGTAGTTCTCATCCGTTATGCCAGCAAGGTTTATGATCACGTTTAGATAGGCTGCGTGGGCTGCTGTGTAGGCGCTCAAGGCCGCAACTCCCGCATCGCTTATTGCATTTACATTGCCCTTTTCGGCAAGTTCGTGTGCCAATTTAAGAATCTCTCCACTGAGTTCAAGGGTGCGCATCGGAACCTCTATGGCCCTCTTTGTTGCCTCCTGAATGTGCTCATCCCTGATTTTTCTCTCCTCATCGGTCTTCTTTGGCATTTTGAATGCGGCCATCAGGGCATCAAAGGCCTCGGTGTCTCTGTCCACAAGGACTATGAATTCATCTTTGAGTTTTTGGGCGGTATTTGCTATCCTTCCCATATCGTCCCACACATCCTTGTACTTTTTCTTCCCGTATGTCAGGTTGGCCACCATGGAGGCCAGAGATGCACCCAGAGCCCCGTTCAAGGCGGCTACGCTACCTCCTCCCGGTGCGGGAGAATCCCGTGAAAGTTCATCCATAAAATCTCTGATTTTCATGTCTACCAGTTTCCTCCTTGCCTCTAGTTTTTCAATCTTGTACTCTATTATTTTCTCTGTTGGGTCAAAGGGTGCAACATCGTTTAGTCCCAGGGATAAAATTGCGTAATGCACGATATCCCTTTCAGGTATGCCGGTGCTCTTCCCCTGCTTTTCAAGGAAATGTCTGCCCACATCAAGCATAGCCTCAAGGGGTACAAGACCCACTATCTCACTTCCAGTGACTCTCAATCCAAGATTTCTGGCCTCCTCCTCGCAGGTTTCAAATACCTTCCACAGGGGCGTTTCATGGAAATTTGTGAGGTTTATGGATATCTGTGCCCTCTGGTACTCATCAATGAACCATCCTATGGCCTTCACGTACTTCAACTTCCCGGGTATTTGAACCCTTGTGCCATCCTCCATCTTTTTCCTGTAACCACGCTCCCTTATTATTTTGGCAATCCTGTTTGCCAGTTTCTTGTCCTTTGTGTTTAGGTTCACATTATACGCTATGAGAAAATCCCTTGCCCCTATGACCGTTGCACCCGTTTTGGCAATATGCTCGTTCCACTCATCAGGTCCGAAATCCGGTTTCCATCGCTCATCCTTCAACTTCTCAGGTAAAGCCTCATATTCCCCAGCGCGTATGTCTGCAAGGTTACGGCGGTAATCCTCCCTTGCTGCGTACTCATAAAGGTAAACGGGTATACCAAGTTCCTCTCCAACCCTCTTTCCAACTTCCTCCGCAAGGTGAACGCAATCCTCCATGGTAACGCCCTTCACCGGCACGAAGGGACACACGTCGGTAGCACCCATTCTTGGATGTGCTCCATGGTGCACCCTCATATCTATGAGTTCTCCCGCCTTTTTTATGGCCCTGAATGCTGCCTCCTTCACACCTTCAGGTGTGCCCACGAAGGTTACCACCGTTCGATTTGTTGCCTCACCCGGGTCAACATCAAGAACGTAAACGTTTTCCACCTCTTTTATAGAGTTAACGATCTCTTCAATCACCTTCATATTACGTCCTTCGCTAAAGTTCGGAACGCATTCTACAATCTTCTCCATATGATCACCATCGGGTAATTGAAATGCGGTATTATATGATTTTGGGAAAGGTAAAATATCATAGTGTCATGGATGTTTTCGTGATAATCCTGGTTGGAGTGGCCCATGTACTGGACCTGCGTGTGCAGATTGAGAGAATCATAATGGAAGAGAACCCGGATATTGTTGCGGTTGAACTTGACTATGGCAGATACATTGCCCTGAACTCAAAAACCCAGGGCGAGATGCCCTACTTCTACCGCAAGATGGCAGAGATGCAGAAGAATCTCGCCGAACTCTTTGGCAACGAGGTCGGAACTGAGATGCTCACTGCCGTCAATACGGCCAATGTGCTGGGAAAGAGGGTGGAATTCATAGATATGGATTCCCAGATGATTGTACGGGCCATAAAGAAAAATATGGGTTTATGGGAAAAAATCAGACTCTACGGCTCTCTCGTTTTTGCTCCCTTTATTGGGAAGAAGGTTGGCAGGGCTGAGGTGGAAAAGATAATTGAAGAGGAGGACAGGTACATTGAGGAAATAAGGAAAAAGTATCCCGGACTTTCAAGGGCCCTGTTTGATGAGAGAGAGGCCTACATGGCCAGAAACTTGGAAAAATTGGATGCTGATGATTTGAAGATTCTTGCCTTTGTGGGAGATGGGCATTTGAAGGGTCTAAGTAGGAGGTTGCCGGATGCAAGGGTGATAAAACTTGCAGATATGCTTGGACACACCGTCAGCTTTTCCTACAGGATCTCAGGTTGAAAACTTATAAGTATTGTGATACGTTGCATCAATATGCTCCCTGTGAAAATTGAAGTCCTGAACCTTGGGAAAATTGGAAGGGAATATAGAGGGGTTATTGAGGAGTACGAAAAAAGGTTGAGCAGTATGGCACATATCAGATTTGGGCACTCCTCAAATTTACCATCTGAAGCAATACTTCTCGATCCAGAGGGTGAGGAGATGAACAGTGAAGAGTTCTACCATTTTTTATCTCGCAGGGCTAGAGAGGGAGAAAAAATATTATTCGCTGTTGGTCCTCCTGAGGGTTTCAGTGATAAGGGAAATCATATGCTGCTTTCACTCTCAAAATTGACCTTCAGGCACGAACTGGCCTATTTGATTCTTCTTGAGCAGATCTACAGGGCCCTCCTGCGAATGAAGGGAACGAGGTACGAGAAATGAAAAATGCAGGAAGGTACTTCATTTCCACTTTTAGAAATCTTTATATAGAAGAAATTTTTTACAGCCATCGGAGGTGAGGAACCATGATGGCAGGTCAGCCAATTCTCATACTTAAGGAAGGAACAAGAAGGGAAACAGGAAGGGAGGCAATGCGCAACAACATAGCGGCTGCAAGAGCCATAGCAGATGCTGTTCGCAGTACGCTTGGTCCCAGGGGAATGGATAAGATGCTCGTTGATAGCCTTGGGGATGTTGTCATAACCAATGATGGTGTTACGATTCTCAAGGAAATTGATGTGGAGCATCCGGCAGCTAAGATGATGGTTGAAGTTGCAAAGACCCAGGATAGTGAGGTTGGAGATGGCACCACAACTGCAGTGGTTCTTGCAGGTGAGTTGCTTAAGAACGCCGAGGGACTTTTGGAGCAGAACGTGCATCCCACGGTTATAGCGGCAGGATACAGGCATGCCGCTGAGAAGGCAAAGGAGATCCTTGAGGAAATAGCAAAGCCCATAAGTATGGATGATGAGGAGACTTTGAAGAAAATTGCAGCCACTGCTCTGAGCAGCAAGAGTGCCAGCATGGCCAAGGACCTGTTGAGCGATATAGCTGTGAAGGCAGTTAAGAAGGTTGCAGAGGAAGTGGATGGGAGAATTTACGTTGATATGGATTCAATTCAGATCGTTAAGAAGCAGGGAGGGGCCATAGATGATACTGAACTCATAGAGGGAATGATCATAGATAAGGAGAAGGTCCATCCCGGGATGCCCTCCAGGGTTAAGGATGCAAAGATAGCCCTCATAAATATGGCACTTGAAGTGAAAAAGCCTGAGATAGATGCAAATATACAGATCAAGGATCCAGCAATGGTTCGCGCCTTCCTTGATGAGGAGGAGAAGATACTGAAGGGCATGGTTGAAAAGATTAAGGCTAGTGGAGCCAATGTTGTGCTATGTCAGAAGGGTATCGATGATATGGCCCAGCACTTCCTTGCAAAGGAGGGAATATACGCGGTGCGCCGCGTGAAGAAGAGTGATATGGAGAAGTTGAGCAAGGCAACAGGCGCGAAGATAGTGACCAGTCTTGATGATCTCACCTCTGAGGAACTAGGCCATGCAGAGCTGGTTGAGCAGCGCAAGATTGGCGAGGATAATATGACCTTCATTATCGGATGCGAGAATCCAAAGGCTGTGAGCATTCTTGTGCGTGGAGGAACCGAGCATGTTGTGGATGAGATTGAGCGCAGCCTTAAAGACGCCCTGCACGTTGTTGCCAAGGCCGTTGAGGATGGAAAGATTGTCACGGGAGGCGGCTCAAGTGCTGTTGAGATAGCCCTGAAACTCAGGGACTATGCTGCCAGCGTTGGTGGCCGTGAGCAGCTTGCAATAGAGGCATTTGCCGATGCTCTGGAGGTTATTCCCCGCACCCTTGCAGAGAATGCTGGACATGACCCAATCGATATGCTAATAGAACTTCGCAAGGCCCACAAGGATGGTAAGGTTACCTACGGCATAAATGTCTACGAGGGCAAAGTGGCAGATATGATGGATCTTGGAGTTATAGAACCCATACGCGTCGGAAAGCAGGCCATAGACAGCGCAACCGATGCTGCAATAATGATTCTGCGCATAGATGATGTCATAGCCGCCAAGGGTGAGACAAAGAAGGGTGGAAACGAGGGCCCCTCCGGAAGCGAGGAGGATTAATCAGGAAAAAATAACCCTCTCTGCCACTTTTTTAACCTTTTCCCTGTGCTCTTTGGGTGTTATGACCATTATCGCCCAGTCCTGAACCTTTCTGCTCTGGAGTGCCTTTGCCAGTGGTGAGAACTTTGATAGGGGGTACACATGCCCGTTTTCAACAACTTTCACATTTGTTTTTGTGAGTCTGGGCTCCGAGAGTATCACGTTCCTGCTGGGTATGTCAATGAGCACGTATCTCTCATCTACCCCTGCCATTTCTGCTATTTCCCTCTCAACCTTTCTACGCTCCTTCAAATCGCAGAGTTTGAGAAGAACGTCCTTGTAATCCTCTCCGTAGGCATTTTCCAGTTCCTCAAAGTTTCTAACCATCACCTTTTTGAAAAGACGTCTGTATTTGAGTCGCAGGGCAATTTCCTGTGGATAACCTCCCTGATTGAGGAGTAGAGAAATTAGTTCTGAATCGTTGTAGCGATATATTTCTATCCAGTTTTCCATCTCAATCTCTTCAACGGCACGGGAGAGCATGAGCTCTCCTATGCGGTTCGTTTTATGGAAATATACGGCCGAATACATAAGGGCACGGGCAACAAGCATACCCTCCAGGGCGGGCACACCCTTCTTATCGATCATCAGCTCTCCATTTTTTATCTTCAATGTGTGCAGTATGCGTGGGAAATCTATGGCTCCATGGGCCACTCCTGTGTAATGGGCATCTCTCAAGAGGTAATCAATTTGATCAGCATCCAAGCTTCCACTTATCATATTCACCATATAATTTTTCTCGTTGCCAAAGAACCCCCTGTGTCCGTCAAAATTGTCAAGTGAAATCTCTTCTGTCTGGCCCAGTATCATCTTTTCAATTTGCTTTATATCGAGTCCGTAATCGTTCAATATTTCGTGTACGCGCTCCCTGTCCTCAATTTCAAGTCCCTCCAGAAGGTCTATTTTTCCCTCTATAATCTTTGTTGTTATCTCCATATGATCCATCTTCGTTTTTTCATAAAGGAGGTACTCAAGGGTGTGGGAGAATGGAGAGTGGCCGAGATCATGGAGCATACCCGCCGCCTTTAGGGTTTCTATCTCCTCCCTTGAAAGATTGAGAACCTCCCCCATCCTTCCTGCCACATAGCCCACGCCTATTGAATGCTCCAATCTTGTGTGATTTGCTCCAGGAAACACCAGATAGCCTAGGCCAAGTTGTTTTATTCCGCTCAATCTCTGCATTTCGGGCGTTTCAAGAAGCCTCAATGTGACATTCTCAAATTTTATGCTTCCGTGGATAGCATCGTGTATTATCTTGAAATCTTCCATAAAAGGGAAAATCGTTTATGCTTTAATAAATCTTGCCCATAAAATTAATTACTCCATCTTGTATCTCCAACTATGGAAGATTCATATGTGGGTGGATATCATACCACTCTGGGGGTGAAGCCTTGATAATAGTGGAGAATCTTGTGAAGAGGTACGGTAACAAGATGGTGATTGATGGATTGAGTTTCAGGGTGGAAGATGGTGAGATTTACGGATTACTAGGACCCAACGGAAGCGGGAAGAGCACCACCTTGAAGATTCTTGCAGGGGTGCTACCTCCAACCTCTGGCAAAGTGCTCGTTGAGGGCATAGATGTGAGCAAGAATAATTTGAAAATAAAGGAAATTTCTGGATTTGTTCCAGAGACACCGGCACTTTATGAGAGCCTGACACCAGCAGAACTATTCACTCTCATAGGCAGCATAAGGAAAATAGATGAGGATATACTGCAAAGGAGAGTTGCGAGTTTTGTTGAGGCCTTTGATATTGGGAAGTACATGAACCAGTTCATAGGCACACTCAGTTTTGGAACAAAACAGAAAATATCCATAATTTCCGCACTTTTGCATGATCCTGAGGTCATAATCATGGATGAATCCATGAATGGTCTAGACCCAAAGAGTGCAAGAATTCTTCGTGAACTGCTTCTGAAATTTAAGAGTGATGGGAGGAGCATTGTATTTTCCACCCATGTACTTCCCCTGGCAGAGGTGCTGTGCGATAGAATAGGCCTAATTTATCAGGGAAACATAGTCGCCGAGGGTACAATGGATGAGCTGCGTGAGAAGGCTCAGGAGGAGAACCTTGAGGACATATTTTTGAAGTTAACCGAAAGCAAGGAGGAAATGCTCTCTGTGATCAATGCCCTTCAGGAGGTTCTGTGAGTTATGAACCTTGTATTTATGCTCTACAGGGAAATTCACTATCGCATTGTTCAGAGGAATCCCATACTTGCCAACAATCCCGCAAGGTACAGGCAGGCTCTGAAAAATGCACTTAGCGTAAAGCGTGGACTTGGAATTCAATTTGCCAATTACTTTTTCCTCGGACTATTTGGGGCCATGGGAATTGCATTTACCACCGATAGGGCTCTTATTTCCACATTCTCCGTATTTCTTTCCGTTATACCCTTTGTTTTTGCCCTGTACATCACATCCATTCAGGGCTCAAATGTTGTGTATATGGGAGTATTTGAACCGTTGAAGATTCTGCCCGTAAAGATGGGCTCAAGGCTTCTAAGCGCCTACCTTCTACTTGAGGTATCGCCCTCCTTTGCCATAGTTATACCAACCGCGGGCATCATAATTTGGAAATATCCCCTTGCAGGAATCCTCTCTCTGTTTTGGTTCATGGTGGGCATATTTATGGGCCATGTCTTCGGGTTGATAATTCTCACATTCTTCGGCCTGAAGGTCAGGCAGAGCGCCGGAAGGAAGGAGATGATAGCAAATATAATTCGGGCAATATTCTTTTTTCTTTTTATTGGAATGTTCTACGCCTTCGTTTATATGCAGAATTATGTCAGGCAGCATGCTGGAGAGTGGGCAGGGGTGATAGGCAAATATTCTTTGATTTACCCATTCTCAGTGGGCACAATTTTCAATCCTATTTACTCTGCAGCTCTCCTTGCCATATACGGGGCCATTCTCCTAATTCTCTATTATGCTCTTCTTGGGAGCGTATGGAAAAGGATAATGGAACCAAATGTGATATCTGGCTCTGTGGAAAAAAGGGAGTACAGGGTTGTGAGAATTGGCACTGTGCATGCACTTCTCCTCAAGGATTTCAAGCTCCTGATAAGAAGAACCGCCCTTTTGGCAGGATTCCTGATAATAGTTTACATAGTTTTTCCACAGCTCTTCATCGCTCTAAGTACGGGAAGATTTCCAGTTGATGTGGCTGTGCCCCTCCTGTTCACCGTTGGAGTTCTGGCGGCTACCGGCGTTGATGCGGTTTTGAAAATTGATGTTAATTCCCTCGATTTCCTCAGAACCCTACCTCTCAGAAAGAGAGATTTCCTCATGTCCAAGATCATTGCCATGTGCATAGTGCCATGGGCCCTTGGATTCGTTATGCTCTTCCTGGCAATTTACTACAATGGTGTAGGTGCTTTAATTCTCCTCCCCTATCCAATAATGCTTCCATTCATTTCTTCCTCAGTATCCATGCTCTACTATTTCCACTACAGGGGAGAGGATATAGGCATTCCAGATTTGAGATGGGGAGATATGCTTCTGCTTCTTCTCCTCATATCCCTTGCAGTTGCCCCAGCTGCCATACTTGTGATCTTCCACATGTACATCCTCAGCGAAGTTATTTTGCTCTTGGAGTCCCTTCTCTTCATCTATTTCCTGCGTAAATGAACGAAGATTATATATACAAAACTCCCATTCCGCTTTCAAAGGGAGATGTCTCGCAGGAGGAATCCCAAGGAGGAATGAAGAATGTATCAACTTCCGAAAAGAAGAGCCGTTAATATGTATGGATATGTGAAAAACGCCTGGAAGGAGCATAAGAAAACATACATTCGTGATATTCAGTGGCAGAGGATGGTTCAGTGGAGAAGAGAGGGGGCAATTGTTCGTGTTGATAGACCAACGCGCATAGATCGGGCCAGAGAACTGGGTTACAGGGCCAAGCAGGGATTCATAGTTGTGCGAGTTCGTGTGCGTCGTGGAAATCTTCAAAGACGCAGAATAAAGGCAGGAAGAAGACCAAAGAGAAGGGGTATAAACCGCATACCCATGCGCAAAAGTACCCAGAGAATAGGAGAGGAAAGGGTTGCTAGGAAATACCCCAACATGGAGGTGCTGAATTCCTATTATGTGGGTGAGGATGGAAAGCACCATTATTACGAGGTCATTCTTGTTGACACCCATCATCCTGCCATATGCAATGATCCAAAGATCGGATGGATATGCAGCAAGAAGCACAAGGGTCGTGCATTTAGAGGACTCACAAGTGCGGGTAAGAAGGGCAGAGGATTGAGAAACAAGGGCATGGGTGCGGAGAAGGTAAGGCCTTCAAGAAGGGCAAATCTATAAAAACCTTGTTTTTATTTCTCTTTCTGGTGTTGCTTATGGATCCAAAGGAACTTATGGGGTATTATAAACTGAAGGTTGAAGAGCACCTTACCGAATTTTTCCGGGAAAAGGAGGGAGACCTGGAGCACTGGAGTTCTCGTGAAGCCTGCGAAATTCTCCGGGAGTACACCCTTCGTGGAGGAAAAAGGATACGTGCAATTCTTATGATCGTTGGATATAAGATGATGGGTGGCGAGATGGAGGAGGATATAATAAGGGCATCCACCGCCCTTGAATTGATCCAGAGTTATTTGCTAATTCACGACGACATAATGGATGAAAGTGATCTGCGCAGAGGTAAGGATACTGTTCATAAAATATACGAGAAGAAGCATCTCAAAAACGGGTTTGCAGGCAGACCTGTCAAGTTTGGGGAGAGCATGGCCATAATCCTCGGTGATCTGGCAGATGCCTACGCAATGGAGATTTTATCAGATTCAAAATTCCCTGCCGAGTTAAAGGTAAAGGCGATTTATAAACTCAACGAGATCATAGAGTACACAGGCTACGGACAGATAATCGATATTTACTCCGCTGTGATGGACGAGTTCAGGGAGGAAGATCTACTCCTTCTCCATAAATACAAGACGGCGAGATACACCATTGAAGGGCCCCTTGCTTTGGGTATGATTCTTGCAGGTGCTGAGCCAGATGGTATTGAGAAATTTGCCATACCTGTGGGTGTGGCCTTTCAATTACAGGATGATATTCTGGGGCTATTTGGCAACGAGGAAGAACTTGGAAAGCCCGTCACCAGCGATCTCGCAGAAGGAAAGAAAACATTGCTCATAATAAAGGCCTTGGAGAGTGGAAGCAGCGAGGATAGAAAGATAATAATGGGTGCATTGGGAAATCCTGCGGTTACCTATGAACAGCTTGAGAAGGTGAGGGATGTTGTTAGGAATACGGGATCCCTCGATTATTCCAGAAATCTTGCAGAAAGCCTTGTTAAAGAGGCAAAAAATGCTCTTATGAGCATGGAAGTGAAGGATGAGAGCATGCGTGAGTTCCTTCTCTGGCTCGCGGACTATATGATAAAGAGAAGATATTAAACCCTTTTATACTTCATTTTCATCTCCATGCAAATGTTGGCCTTGCTCGGAGAGTTGGCAGCACTTTCGGCAGCATTTACCTGGTCCGTATCTTCAACAATATTCACCACTGTTGGAAAGAGAATAGGACCTCTGAATTTGAATGCCCTGAGAATAGCTATAAGTGCATCTCTATTTTTATTTTTTCACTTCTTGCTTTATGGAACACCTTTTCCTCAGGTAAACTCGCTGCAAATTCTAGTGCTCTCCCTGAGCGGAATAATAGGTCTGGCGGTGGGGGACCTTGCGTATTTTGGAGCACTTATTGAGATAGGTCCAAGAAGGGCTATCCTCGTATCCTCCATGGCACCAATATTTTCCCTCATAGGTGGTTTTCTCATGTTGGGAGAAATGCCCTCTTACTTCGCACTTCTGGGCATTTTTCTGGTTCTCGCAGGAATATGGATTGTTATAATTGAAAAAAGGGAGAAAAGTATGCCCAAGAATGTGAAATTGGGGGTTTTGTTGGGTACAATAGCAGCCCTGGGGCAGGGAACAGGGGTGGTTTTATCAAAGTACGGTATGCTATTTTCCGGAGCCTCCTTGGATCCCCTGTCCACCACGGTTATAAGGGTTTTGGCGGCCCTGCCTGTAATATGGCTCACGGTGGCAATATGGAAAAGGCCTGCATATATGGCAAGGGCCTTCCGGGATAGGTACTCTTTAAAATTGGTATTCATTGGCTCTTTGATAGGACCCTTCATAGGGCTCTGGCTATCAATGATATCAATCCGATATGCTGATGTGGGAATTGCATCAACCCTGATGTCCATGACACCCATTATGGTCATTCCAGTTGTTTACTTTGCCCATGGGGAGAGGGTTAATTTCAGAGGAATTCTTGGGGCTATGATCTCTGTGGTTGGAGTTGCACTCATCTTCCTTTTCTGAGAGAATTAATATATACAAAAAGAATATTCACTTGTGCACTACGAGGCCCAAATCCTATTTGAAGATACGGGCGAGATATACGAGGCGCTGAGGGTAGAGGCTGTAAGGGAGATACCGCGAACTAGGGTTGAAATAAAGCATAGGGAAAACGAGGTTGAACTTCGGATATTTGCGGATGATGCCCATGCCCTCAGGGCAGCGTTGAACTCCTATTTGAGATGGATTGGGCTTGCAAAGGATGTTATGGAGGTGATTGAAAATGGTTGAACTTAACTTAACTCCCCATCTGCAGCAGAAACTTGAGCAGGCTCAAAAACTGCAGGGTGAGTTGGAAGTGATAGTGGCCCAGAGGTACCAACTTGAGGTATCTCTAAAGGAAGTTGAAAAGAGTCTTGAGGAACTTGAAAAGGTTGAGGAGGGTACGCCCATATACAAGCATGTGGGCAGCATCCTCGTCCGCGCAAAGAGCAAGGAAGAAGTGAAAAAAGAACTTGAGGAAAAGAGGGAAATGCTCGAACTCAGGATCAAGGCCGTGCAGAGACAGCAGGAACTACTGCAGAAGAAGTACGAAGAGATACAGAGGGAGTTTGCCGCGGCCTACGGAGGCGGAGCGGTATCAGGCTAATATTGATGCACAAAAATGCAGATCTTGACGCCCTTTCCTCTGCCTATTATTTGAGTGAGGTTCTTGGAGATAGTGTGATAGTATCGGATGGTCTTGACAAGTTTGCCAAGAATGCAGCCCAGGTTCTGGATATACCTGTAAAGGATAATGTGGATGGATATTATGAGAAGATCATAACTGTGGATACTGCCAGCAGGGAGCAACTGGGAAAATTTGGGGATATGAGAATTGATGCTGTGTACGATCATCACGAAAGCAACAATATTGAGGCACGAGAAAGATATGTGAATGCCGGGTATCCATCATGTGCAGAGATGGTTTACGATATACACAGGATCATGCCAAGCAGAAAGGCTGCAATGCTTCTTATTGCAGGAATTATAAGTGATACCGTCTGGTTCCGACACGCCAATGCAAGAACCATGCAAATTGTAGGTGAATTGATGGGTGAGTACGGGATAAATATGAAGGATCTGATAAATCTTGTTGAACTTCCAATTAATTTTGGTGAGAAAATCTCGGTTTTGAAGGGTTTTCAGCGTCTTATTTACAGGAGTGTTGGGGATAAAATTGCAATAGCCACCAGGGTGAGTGCCAATGAGAGCACTGTGGCAATGGCCCTACTCACCTATGCAGACGTTGTTCTTGTGGCATCATCCAGGAAGAACATGGTTCGAATAATAGGAAGGAGCAGAGAACTAAATCTTCTTGAAATTTTTGCTCAGATCTCTGAAGATTTCTCCTGTTCCTATGGAGGGCATAGAAAAGCCGCGGGAATGAGTTGCATGGGTGATGCAGAAGCGATTTTAAAAGCATCTCTGAAACTTGCCTCAGAGCGTCTTAAAGGGTAATTTTAAATACATCCCACCCATATAGTATTGATGTTCAAGGGTAGAGATATCGTCTCGATAAAGGAACTCTCCAGGGAGGATATGGAGAGAATTTTTGAGGTTGCCAGAGAGATGGTGCCCATTGCAAGGGGGGAGAGAAATAGTGATCTTCTTCAGGGGAAGATTCTTGCCACGTTGTTCTTTGAGCCGTCTACCCGAACAAGATTGTCCTTTGAATCGGCCATGCATCGGCTTGGAGGGTCCGTTATAGGATTCAGCAATCCCTCTGCCACATCCATATCCAAGGGAGAGACCTTAGCGGATACTGTGCGGGTAATGGATTCCTACAGTGATGTTATTGTGATCAGACATCCTTATGAGGGCTCGGCCAGACTTGCGGCGGAATTTGCAGAGAATCCAGTTATAAATGCAGGTGATGGAGCTGGGCAGCATCCGACCCAGACGCTACTGGACCTTTTTACAATGTATCAGGAATTTGGAGATATACGGGGATTAAAGATAGCGCTCATAGGGGATTTGAAATACGGGAGAACTGTCCATTCCCTAGCCTATGCGTTGAGCAAATTGGGTGCTGATATTTATCTCGTATCACCAGAACTTCTGAAAATGCCCAGGCACATAATAAGGGAACTGCAAAAGAAACCTGTGGAGACGGATAAAATAGAGGATGTGATGGAGGAAATTGATGTATTTTACGTCACCCGAATTCAGAAAGAGCGTTTTCCAGATCCCACGGAATACAAGAGGGTTGCAGGTTCCTATTCCATTACGGCAGAATTGCTTAAGAGGGCGAAAAAAGAATCAATAGTTATGCATCCACTCCCACGTGTCAATGAAATTGCTCCCGATGTTGATTCCACTCCCCATGCCAGATATTTTCAGCAGGCGTTTAATGGTGTACCCGTTAGAATGGCCCTACTGGCCCTCGTTCTGGGGGTGGTATAATGGAAGAGCAAACCTTGAAGGTTCAGAAAATAAAGAATGGAATAGTCATAGACCACATTCTCTGTGGTATGGCCTTGAAGGTCCTGAAAATACTTAACATAAAGGGAGATATTGGCTCAACTGTGAGTATGGTAATGCACGTAAAGAGCAGGATGGGTTGTAAGGACGTTGTGAAAATTGAGGACAGGCTTCTGGAAGAGAAGGAAATCGATAAGATTGCACTCATAACCCCGACTGCCACGGTGAATGTGATTGAGAATTACAAGGTTGTGAAAAAGCACAAAGTAGAACTGCCCGATGAGATAAGGGGAATTGTAAGGTGCATGAATCCTAGGTGCATAACAAATCAAAACGAGCCCATAGTTCCAGAGTTTAAGGTTGTTTCCAAGGATCCGGTTATCCTAAAGTGCAAGTACTGCGAGAGGGAAATGACGGGAGAGGACATCATTGAAAACATAATTTAGGGGAAAATTATGAGGTCCACTATTGATCCGTCCTCAAGTTTTAACTCCTCTCTTAAATTTTTATCTGAGATTACCTCTATTATATCGCTGTAATGGCTCCTTTCTGGGATTATTACGGCTGCATCTTTGCCGTTTATTGTGCAGAGAAATGCCTTCACATTTCCAAATGTGCGTCCCTCGGATACAAAGCCCTTTATGAGTATTCCAGGGATTGTATGGAGCATCTCCACCTTCTCCATATCTCTGGCATAAACCCGAACATTGAGGGTTCCGGGATAGGGCTCAAAAAACAATTTTTCCTTTATCTGGTTGAAATATCCATCCTTCATTATGTAGTACTTTCCTTCGCCCAATCCGCTCACAACCTCGCCTGTGATCTCTATGTTTTTGGCAATTTCGAACAGCCGACGGTAATCCATGGCCTCTCTTTTCAGCATATCAACTCCCTTCTTGGTGAGTTTGATCCAAATCCTCTTTCCGAATTTTCTAACCTCAACAAGATCCTCATCTCTGAGCTCTCTGATTCTACGAGATGCACTCTGCTGGCTTATTCCAAGAGTCTCTCCGAATCTCTTTGTGGATATCTCAATGAAATTCTCTATAGCGCCCTCAAGGGCAAGGTTTTTGAGTGCGTGTAGCAGATTTGGGTTAATCATTCAGCATCACCAGATGGTTTTGACTCACATACAGCACGGGTATTTTTTCCTTTTTCAGTTTTTTAATTAATTCTTGATCGTTGGTGATAACGTGGGCATTCAATTTTTTTGCGGCTTCTATCACGCCCGAATCACCTGGAGATTGCACATCCACCGCTCTGTATTTTTGGGCCAGTTTAAGTGCTGCTCTTGCCTCCCATCGTCTGCTTGACAGTTTCCTCAACTCTCCTAGAACGCAGGAAGGAACGTATATGTCTGGATGGCCTAAGTTCCTTTGTATCTCCATATCTATGTTAATACGGTACTCAAATGGAGCCATCAGAGCATTTGTATCGAGCACCACTTTCATCAGGATGCTATCCTCCCGAATGCCACATCCTTCTTTATTTTCTCAATTTTTACCTTTACCTTCTCTCCCTTTCTGGCCCCGGGGACATAAATTGTGTACTCTCCATATCTGGCTATCCCATCTCCATCCCTGCTCAGATCCGTTATTTCCAGATCGTAGATCTTTCCCTCTTCAAGTTTTGCGGTGGCCATCCTGACTGCAACCTTTCCATGCACGGGTCTTATGGCACCGCAGGCCTTGCAAACAAGTATCTCTACGCGTCCCTCCTTCCTGAGTTCGGTATCTGGAGAGCCGCATTCGTAGCATATCACGTAGGTTTTTATGTAACTGTCAATCCTGTTCTGGATTAGCGAGTGTGAAACTCTACCCTTTAGAACAAGCCTGTCTCCCTGAATATTTCCGGCGGTACCCAGTTCCCTCATAAGGTACTTGTACACATGCATGGGATCACGATCTATTTTTTTCACAATATCCATAAAATTCCTTATTATCGTGTTCTTTCCCTCGTAAATCACATCAACTTTAGGAACCTCAAACCTATCACGGGATGTGACATCCTCGGGAAGAGCCTCACGAACGCGATGAAGTAAGGATTCGTAATCGTACATATCTGTCATATTTTCACCTCACGGCCCCAATGAATTTTTATTTAAAAAACTTTTCATTTCTGCAGTTGCTTTTTTATCATTTTTTCAACTATATCAATGAACTCCTCTTCCTTGCCCCTTGGTATGGTGGCCCCTGCAGCAATATTGTGCCCACCTCCAAATCCTCCCACTTGCGCGGAAGCCTCTCTCATTATGATGGAGAGATCCAGGCCCCTATCCACGAGAACCCTTGGGGCCCTCGCGGAAACCTTTATATTTCCATCATCGCTGTTGGCAAAGGCTATTATGGGCAGATCCCTATTATCCTCCTCTGTGAGCAGCATAGAAGCTACAATACCCACAATGTTCTCATTGATATTCTCTCCTGCGTGGAAATATTGCAGATTTTCACGCTTTACAATTCCTATTTCCTTCACGAAGTTCACACCTTCAACAAGGTTTTTCCTGTGATGATTTAGCATGCTCAAGGCCTTCTTGTAGTACTCGTCCCTATCACCAAGGCATACCTTGTAGCCAATAAACGCCTTGTTGTACCTTCCACAGGCATTTAGAAGGGTAGCAAATTCCTTGGCGTCTCTCAGAGGGGTACCCCTCTCCTCCCTAACAAGCACGTACACCTCGCCTATGAGCCGCTCTGCCATCTCATGCCCGTATCCCATCCTCAGGATAAGTTTCACAAGTTCTGAGAGTATGAGTCTCCTTTCCTCCATGCTTAGATCCACCCATCTCCTCCATTTCTCCCTCTTTAGGGGTATTCCCAGACTCTTCAGGAACGATATGCATCTCCTTTCATCACCTGTGAGCGTTGGCAACAAAGGGTCTGTGGAGTACTGAAGCATTTTGTGTATGGGCCTTGTTTCTCTACCAAAGAACCTGGCGTCCAAGAAATAATCCACATAACCATGCTCCTTTGCCTCCTTAAGTATGACCCTGTTTGTTCCTGTGAGGCGAAGGTTCTCACTATCCTGCATATCACCAATGGCCCCAACTATTGCGAGGGCACTCAAGTCAACATTTCTCCTGTCAAGCTCTCTTGCCACAAAATAGGTCGTTCCTGCGCCGCTAATATCCACTGCCCCCTCACGGTTGAACACATGGGGATTGAGCTGCAGCACATCACTTTTGGATAATTCTTCAAAGAAGGATGAGAGATTTCTCCTTGCAGATTTTGGAATTATAACATTTAAACTGCTGGGAACATGGTGGTCGGTGATAACGGCATTGAGCCCGTACATGAGGTGAACCATCCCACTGCCCAGGTCTGTGAACCATACCAATGAGGGATTCTCATCCTTGAGTTCTTCTATTTTTCTCTCATCTAACTGCTTAACAAAATCAACACGAAACTCCTTATTCAGGCGCTCCAGGGCACGGGCTGCTATGCTTCCCGAGGTGATACCGTCGGCATCAATGTGGCTTACAACAACTATGTAGTCTGCCTCTCTTATTTTATCCGCAATCTCTTTTGCTCTTTTTAAAAAACCATCCACGTGGGTGGTATGGGTGTCTCATAAAAATTTTTTTCTATTCTATGCCCAGGGAGCGAAGTTTTTCCCTTGTTGGCACCCCGTTTTCCCAGCCCCTGAACTCGTAGTACTCCCTCAGCATGTTTTCAAATATCTCCCTGCTTAACGCGTGTTTTCCCTTGAATATTTTGGGAGGTAGCGTATCGTAACTTCCGTCAATGCCTGCACGAACGTTGAATATACGTTCAAGGTTGTATATTCTCTCTCCCACACGTAGTATGTCCTCGCTTCTGTATCTTATCCCCGTTGCCGCGCTCAGAAGTTTTGCGTACTCAACCTCAGTCATAGCGAAGGATGTGAATTTACAGAGCACAAGAGAGTCTATGGCTGCACTCAGGTTCTGAAATATAACAACGAGCCCCGCTTTTCCCTCCGGGTTCAGGCGATGAATCAATTTGGGCTTACCGATTATTTCTGGAGCAACCATATAGGCACGAAGGTGACATCCACCCCTGTTGCTGGTGGCATAGCTCAAAGCCTGTCCATAGAGACCGCGGGGATCGTAGCCGGGAAGCTCAAGACCCTTTATGTCCGTGCTCTTATCCTCCACTCCATATTTTTGTGCGAGTATCCTTGAGCCCTTGGAAAGTTCCTCGTCATCCACGATTTTTTCTATATGATCCAGCATATCTTTACCCGTTATTTCCCTGTAGAGTGCGAGGGTTGCTCCGGCTGTTATGGTATCCATTCCGTAATCGTTGCATTTTTTGTTTGCTGTTACGATTCTCTCATAATTCCCGTTTTCCAGGTTTGGTCCAAATGCCCAGATTGTCTCGTATTCTGGCAGTTCCACACCGCTCTTTCTGTCAAATTTCTTGCAGTTTATAGGACAGCCCCAGCATCCACGACTTCCAACATCGTAATTCTTTATAATTGAATCTCCCGATAACTCTGGGGCATCAAAATGCACCTCGTTGAAGTTGTCGGTGGGCATAACATCAAGGTAATTCACTATGTCGTAGAGCATTGCGGTGCCAAACACTCTGAGACCCTTGTTTACGGGGGGAGATGCTTCAAGGAGCCTTACCATCTCCTTCATTGCGATTTTAAATGCCTCCACATCTGCCACAGAGGGTTTTTTTGAGCCTTTAACGGTTATTGCCTTCAGATTTTTTGATCCCATGATGGCTCCCAGTCCTCCACGCCCCGCAGTGTGGGTGTAATCGTTCATTATTCCCGCGTAAAGCACGCCCCTTTCTCCCGCCTTTCCTATGCATGCCACACTTCCCATACTTTCTAGGTTCTTTGTACATTCTTCCACATTCTCTCCCCATAAATGTGAGGCATCTTCAATGCTGATTTCATCATCCCTTATTCTGATGTATACTGGCCTTTCAGCCCTTCCCTTTACAACAAGGGCATCGTAACCGGCATAATGCAGTTCCTTACCCCAAAACCCTCCAGAATTGGAATCTAAAATCGTGCCTGTTAGTGGAGATTTGGATACAACGCTGTGTCTGCCAGACATTGGGGCAAGACCCGTCAATGGTCCCACGGTGAAAACGAGGGGGTTGCTTTCGTCAAATGGCTCTATTTCCGGGCCTGCCATCTCAGTGTAGATTTTCACACCGAGTCCCCTGCCCCCTACATAGTTCTTTAAAATCTCATGGGCTATGCTTCTTTTCTCAATTTTTCCGCTGCTCAGATCCACCACGAGCATCCTGGACGTCCATGCGTGCATGGATGGGTAATTTGTATGGGCATTAAAAACTTATCCCATTCTGGGAGAAATGTTTTTATATTTTACTTGCGAAATTTTTTTATATACCTTGTGCCATGAGAGCATGGGTGATGACATGTATGAACTTAGCACGGCAGCATGGGTGGAGATAATAGTCCCAGTGATCGTAGGTCTTTTGATTATGCTTTTGTACGGTTTCTGGGACAAAATAGTGCACAAGGAGTACTACATAGACGATGACATCCTGGCGTATGATGAAGAAATGATGAAAGAGTTGCAGAAGAAGGAGGGGAGCAAATGAACTGGGAGCTATTCATAGGGTTTTTGATATACCTGATAGTGCTGGCCTTCATTGGCTGGTGGTCCAACAGATACACCAAGACTGAGGGACAGTACTTCATAGGTGGAAGGCATGTGCACATTCTTGCTGCATCTCTAAGCGACAAGGCCAGTGATTTCAGTGGCTGGCTTATGCTTGGATATCCCGGAGCGGCATTCAAGACTGGTGTTGGAGCCATATGGGCTGCAATCGGATGCCTTGGAGGTACCCTCCTCAACTGGACAATGATGGCCGTTAGATTGAGGATATACGCAGGTAAACTCAAGGCCATAACAATACCGGATTTCCTTGAAGCCAGGCTTAACGACCGTTCCAAGATCATACGCTTTGTATCCGGACTGATAATTCTGATATTCATGACAGCCTACGTTGGTGCTCAGTTTGGCGCGGGAGGTAAGACCTTTGCAACCGCCTTTGATGTGGATTACTCCTGGGGAGTGTGGATAACGTTCATAATTCTGGTGGCCTATGTCATAGTTGGCGGGTTCTTTGCAGTGGTGTGGACCGATGTGTTCCAGGCACTTCTAATGCTCACGGTGCTCGTTGTGCTTCCATTTATGATAGTGGGCGAGGTTGGTGGATTTGGAAAGGCCATAAACATAATAGGGCAGGCAGATCCAACGAAACTTGATCCATTTGGAGGTGCAGTTGGAATAGCGGCCATAGTGTTTGCCATAGGATACGCATCATGGGTCGTGGGATACATCGGTCAGCCGCACATTCAGACGAGGTTCATGAGTGCCAAGGATCCCAAGCAGCTGAGAAGGCCCGGTATATTCATAAGCATAATATGGACCATAATTGTGCTTTGGGGTGCGTTTTTCGGAGGATTTCTGGGATTTGCACTTGCACAGAGCGGTGCTATAACTGTGAAGGATCCAGAGGATATCTTGCCTGCGGTGATTGTGCATTACGCACCACCGTTGCTTGGAGGTATCCTTATTTCAGGTATAATATCTGCAGTGATGAGTACTGCTGATTCTCAGCTGCTGGTGGCTGCTTCCGCTGTAGGCAGGGATTATATCCACAAGATATTTAACTACGAGACCACGCAGAAACAGATGGTGAACATAGGAAGAATAGTGGTGCTTGTACTCGGGCTCTTTGCAGTGTGGTTTGCACTCAAGCCCAATCCACTTGTCTACGGTATGGTTGCCACCGCCTGGGGAGGTCTAGGTGTAGGATTTGGACCTGCATTGATTCTCTCACTGTGGTGGAAGAGAATAACAAGGGAAGGTGTCATAGTTGGTATGATCTACGGTCTGATTTCGGAGGTCACTCTTGAATCTATAATAGGCTGGTCGTTCACAAGTGGAATACTTGCAGGGGTGCCTGTGTTCTTCGTGAACTTCTTCATAACCCTGTTCATCATAATAATAGTGAGCCTTGTGACCAAGCCACGGAAGGAAGTCATAACAAGGCACGAGGAACTGTACAGGAAAGTATCCACCGAATCTTCTGGCAAAACTATTGTTGAGACCAGGGCAAAGAGCCAGATAGAGAACGTTGTGGAGCATGTGGTTCTCAACGCTCTAATTCCCTGATTTTTTCTCCATTATCTTTTTTACCTGGTTCATATTGTATTCGTGTCCAAAAAATGCATCCATAAAGTAGGTCTCTCCATTTCTCCTGTAAATCCAGAAGATTTTATAGGCTCTTTTATCCTGCACAACCTCCACAAGTGGATGCCACCAGGATGCGACCCTCAGTCCTCCCCATTCCACAGCCTTCTTCATCGCAAACTCTTTGATCTTCTCATAGTCCCTTACAATGGGCTCCATCACGTTCTTCTCATCCACATCCCATTCTTCTGTGCCTATGAATGTATCGCCCCTTTCGATCCCAAACCGATACAGGTCCACGTACCCAAAATAATTGACTATTTTATCCTTCATTCCGAGCCTCTTGTAGTGCAGTCTTATGTGAAATATGTGGTATGGGTAAAGAACAAAACTCTCATAATTCCTGGGTTTGTAGGCGGGCTTCATCACGGTGACCTTCATATGGAGGAGAGGTAAATTTGATTATTAAATATTTTGCCCTGAAAAATTATAAGTACTAAGTGGCCCATATCAAGTTTATGGATGAGAGAAAGAAGATAGTTGTATCTGCAGTTTTGACATCTCTCGGCATAGGTGCCTACTACCTCTTACGGGAGGATTTTAAGGATTTAATTGAATCTGTTAAGGTTGAGGAGAAAAAAGAAGTTCAAGGTGGAGATTTCTGGGAGGGTATGACATGGGATAAGTTGCATACGCTCTTGGGCTCCAAATTGAAAAACGATAACATAATGGAGGCGTACTATCTTCTTGATGAAAAAGATAAGATGAACTGGCGCAGGGCGGTGTATGGGAGCGTTGATACCTCCCTGGACAGGGCTTTCGTGTATCTTGATGCTCGCACAATTTCTCAGGTTTACCCTACCCTCACGCAACTTAAGGATATTGTGAGCAAATACTCCCACAACGAGGCTAGTTTCAAAGATATGTATGCCGTTTATAGAGCCTCTCTTCATCAGATTTTTGGAATAGGATAAATTTTTATAGATGCTACAACTCTTGCCTAAGGATGATCATTGTTCGCTACGGGGAGATAGGTCTAAAGGGAAGAAATCGAAAAAAATTTGAAGAATTGCTCGCCAAGAACATTGAGAGGAAGTTGAAGAGATACGGATACTCATCGCACACGAAAATTTTAAGGGGCCGTATCTTTGTATTTGCCTCTGATGAGGCTGCAGGTTTGATTGCAAAATGTCCGGGGGTTGTGTCCGTATCTCCTGCAAGGGAGGTTGAAGAGCATCTCCTTTTTGAGCATATAAAAAATGTTCTCTCAGCTTACTCTCCGAAGAGTTTTAGGGTGAGCACCCATAGGGTTGATAAGAATTATCCTAAAACTTCACAGGAGATAAACGAGGAGATAGGCAGGTTTATTGTGGAGGAATTTGGCTGGAGAGTGGACTTGGAAAATCCGGAATTAACCGTGGGTGTTGAGATCATAAAGGGCAGATTTTACGTTTACCTTGATAGGATACCTGGAATTGGAGGTCTCCCCGTTGGCTCTGCAGGGAAATTGGTTTTGCTCATCTCTCCCGGCATTGATTCTCCCGTTGCTGGATATTTGATGATGAAAAGAGGCTCAAAAATTGTGGCATTGCACCTGAAACACGGTGATGAGGGTGTTAGGAAGGTTGAGAAGATTGTTGAGGTGCTTGACCAGTACTCTCCCCGCAAAATAGAACTTGTGGTGGAGGATCATTCTGTAATTTTGGAGAAAATAGCCCACAAATTGAAAGAGATCAATAGGGAAAGGTGGATATGCGTGTTTTGCAAATACACCATGCTAAAAATTGCAAACGATGTGGCCCAAAGGTACGGAGCGCTCGGAATAATCACGGGTGACTCACTGGGCCAGGTGGCATCTCAAACTCTGGAAAATATGTACATTGAAAGTCAGGCCACCAGTTATCCCATATACAGACCTCTAATTGGTATGGACAAAAATGAGATTGAAAGGATTGCGAGGGAGATAGGCACATACGACGTATTTCTCTCCATGGGAGAGGAAAAATGTCTCTTCAGACCGAGATTTGTGACGGTGCAGGGCAAGTATGAGGAGTTTGAGAAGATAAAAAACAAACTCGGGATTTAAATCCATGTGTCCACAAATCTGTATTTTTTTGGTATTTGATTTATTAATTTTCCTTTGTAAAGCCCGCAGCCCAGAACATCTTTGCCATGTTTCACAATCACGTATCCGTATTCCACAGGAAACTCCATTTCAATGTCCTCTCCCCTAAGGAATTTCAATGCATTCTCATACTCCAGTTCCACTGCATTCTTTTTTGCGAATTGTCCCACTATTCTCAGAAAAGCTGTGGAGGGTTTTGGCACGGATCCCAGCGTGAGGGCCTTTATGCCTATTATCTCAACATTATTCGCATTTATTTTCCTCCCGCTGAATGCCCAAACCCTCCTGCCTCGAACCCAGAATGTGTACTTCTCCATAATCTTCTCCTCTATTTCGAATCTTTCAACAAAGTAATTTCTGTACTCATTCCTTTCTGAGAACTGCAATGAACATCCCTCCTGTATCAACAAGATGAGGATATATTCTTTTGTAGAATTCTGCATGCTGGTACTTCTCTCCGTCCCATTCTTCAACTCCTGAGACGTGGGGTATGGGCACGGTGAAATGCACTGGCTTTAGATTTAATTTTCTTATTCCGTACTCTACCACGCTCTCGTTTTCCTCTGGGGCAAATGTGCAGGTGGAATAAACTATGATTCCATTTTCCTCCAAATTTCTTGCAGCATTTTTCAGCATTCTTTTCTGCTGCTCTCCAAGGTACAGATGCTCTCTCTTTTTTGGATATCTAAATCCCCAGGGATTTTTCCTCACGGAACTCTCTCCGGAGCAGGGAGCGTCCAGGAGTATCTTTGAAAATTTAGTCCCAAAATGCTCACTTCTCGCATCCAGACGGGTCATTATGGTGTTTGTTATTCCCAACCTTTCCAAATTTCCACCGAGGGATTTTATTCGAGATAGACTTATATCATTTGCAACAATGGTTCCCTCATTTTCCATAATCTCTGCGATCATCGTTGTCTTGCTCCCGGGCGCTGCAGCCATATCGAGTATTACATCATCCTTTCTTGGATCAAGTGCAAATACGGGAGCCATGGATGATAGGTCCTGTACATAATAGTAGCCAAGAGAGTGTTCTATGGTTGCTCCGGGATGCTTTACTGGCATGCTCAGTATTCTGTATGCGTTCAGATTTCCAAATCTTTCAAATTTGAACCCCTTTTTCTCAAGTCTTGCAATGAGTTCCTCTTCCCCTATTTTCAATGTGTTTACCCTGATCCAGTAGGGTTGCGGCATTGATATCATTTCTATAAATTTTTCAAAATTTGGAATTATGGATGAATACCTCTGGAAGTATTTTATTTTCTGCTCTTCCATGCCTCAACCACCGCCCTGTAAAGGCTATCCGCATCTATGCCCAGGGTCTCACAGGATTTGAGCACATTCTCTATTTTTATTTTCGAATCCTCTACGCTTGTGCCCACAAGTTCATTCTCCAAATCTTCAATTGCGCTCTCAGGATATATGTAAAAATCACCTGTTATCCTTATGCCCTCTATTTTTTTGCCCCTGAATCTCGCCCAGATCCTTATCAATTTTCCCGCTTTGATTGTGCTTTTACCTTCTGTAAGTCCACTCTCTTGTTGCATATTTTTTAACCTCCAGTTCTTCAGCTTTTTCAATGATCTCCCCTGGAATATTTTCCTCGTAGATTCTCATGCCCAGCGCTTTTTTAAATCCGTTCACCAGGGTCTTTTGCAGTTCCTCAAACTCTATATTCACTCCCTGATCCACCAAGGATGTAACTCTCTCCCTGGCATTTTTTATCAACTTATCCCTGATCTTTTCGGTGGGAACTTTCAGAATTGAGAACATCTCTTCCAAATCCACGTTGATTAGTATGGTTCCATGCTGCAAAAGGCCACCGTATTTTCTTGTCTGTGCATTTCCTGATATTTTTTTTCCATTCACGCTTATGTCGTTTGTTCCAGAGTACCGGGCGTTGAGACCCAAACTTCTAAGCGCCTCGATTATGCCCCTCTCTATGGTTTTATAAGATTCCAGTATGGATCCTGGAGGAGGGGGTAGGGTTATGGAGTAGGTAACCTCCCACTTGTGGTAAACTGCTCCACCTCCCGTTACTCTCCTCACAATATCCACGCCCAACTCATCTGCCTTTTTTATGTCTATCTCCTCTTCCACACTCTGAAAATATCCAATGCTCACGGCAGGGGGACTCCATCCGTATACCCTTAAGGTGGGTCCTATGTCTCTGAGGTGAAATAAGAGGGATTCGTCCAGGGCCATGTTCCATGTGCCCCTCTCTTTTTTATCAAATATAACACGCAAATCCATTTTTACACCTCAAATGCTTTGGGTGTATTCTATTATTCTCTCTACGCTCTCTTTGCTTAGAACGTGCTCTATAACGCAGGCATCCTTATCCGCAATTTCCTCACTCACACCTATATGCATGAGCAATTTTTTTATTGCCTCATGTCTCATCTCAAGGGATTTTGCGAGTTTCACACCCTTTTCCGTTAGGTCTATTCGCTTGTATTTTTCATATATGACGTATCCTTCATCTGAGAGTTTCTGGAGCATCTCGGTCACACTTGATGGTTTAACATTCAGGAGTTTTGCCAAATCAACAGTTTTAACATAACCCTTCTCATTTTTAAGTTCGTAAATTCTCTCAATGTAGGTCTCCCTGATCTCTTGCATAGGTCTACAATTTTTTAAGGTATTTAAATGTTTATTGGAGAGACATGAGCAGTGTTCTCTCTGATGTATTGCTATATTTTTTATCACCTTTAGATGAATAGTTGGTAACTTAATTATAGTTTAAAACATTAGTTTCTCTTCGTAATGAACTCATTTTAAATATCGTTGGTAGAAAACATTTTAAATAATATACCTATATTAATTTATCATATCGAAAGGTGACTTTATGCTAAATGAAGCAGATACAAGAAGTAAATTAATAAACCCACAGCTCTACAAGGCTGGATGGGATGAGAGTAAGATAGGAAGGGAATTACGAATTACAGAGGGACGAATAATTGATGATTATGGTAATAGAAAAGATGCACTTATACCAGATTACATATTATTCTTGGAGCCAAACTTTCCTATAGCTGTAGTGGAGGCAAAAGATGAAAGTCATCACCATGCTGCAGGTATACAGCAAGCCAAGAGATATGCCAAAATGCTTCATGTTCCTTTTGCCTATTCTACTAATGGTCACAAAATAGAGGAGTATGACTTTATAAGTAAGAAACAGACAACCTTACCAGAGTTTCCATCTCCTGAAGAACTATGGAAGAGATACTCCAAATGGAAATTTGGCGAAGTTATTCCTCTCAAAAAAGAGGAAAATCCTCTTACCCATCCATTCAAAGTTTCTTTTGGTAAAAAACCCAGATATTATCAAATTGCTGCAGTTAAGAATGTAATAGAGGCATTTCTTAATGGCAAGAAAAGAATTCTTCTGACCATGGCCACTGGCACCGGAAAGACGGAAGTGGCCTTTTGGGTTGTTTGGAAACTTTATCATACTAAGAAAATAAGAAGGGTTCTCTATATAGCTGATAGAACAATGCTCAGAGACCAAGCATATAATCGATTTGAACCCTTTGGAAAAAAGAGAGATTTGATTATTGAAGGGAAGACTCCCAATATAAGAGATATTTATTTTGCTACATACCAAACACTTTATTCGGAAAAGGATGGAAATAGACTGTACAGAAACTATCCACCGGATTTCTTTGATATGGTTATAATTGATGAATGTCATCGCTCTGGCTATGGTCGCTGGAGGGAGATTTTGGATTATTTTAGTGGTGCAGTCCATTTTGGTATGACTGCCACTCCTAAGAGAGATGATAACATAGATACCTATGCTTACTTTGGAGAGCCTGTGTACATATATAGTTTAGGACAGGGGATCGAGGATGGTTTCTTGGCACCATACAAAATTCACAAGATCTACATGAACATTGACAAAAAGGGAGGTATAATTCTCGGAGAAGTCGCAAGTGAGGGAGCCATAATAAATGTTCCTGAAAATATCAAGCCGAAGGAGTTCTACACGGTAGGTGAGTTTGAGAAGAAGATCATACTCCCTGACAGGACAGGGGCAATGACAAAGAAACTCGCTGAGATTCTAAGAACATATGGGCCAATAGACAAGACCATTGTATTCTGTGTAACAAAAGAGCATGCATTGGATGTGGTAAAGATACTACAGAATGAGCTTGCTCCAGATGTGGCAACCACAGGAATAAATGTGGACGATTATGTTGTAAGAATCGTTGATGAAGAGCCAAATGTTAAAGAGCTTGTAGATAAAATGGCCGATTCAGAATCTCCAACCCCAGTAATTGCAGTTACAGTTGATTTGCTTAGCACGGGTATTGATGTACCTCCCGTGAAAAATATAGTATTTATGAAACCTATTGCATCAAAGGTGCTCTTCAAGCAGATAATGGGCCGTGGAAGTAGAATAAGTGAAGATGCCGATAAATTCTATTTCAGAATAATTGATTTCGTTGATGCTACGAGATTGTTAGATCCATGGGATATGCCTCCTGAAGTCCCTCCGCCTGAACTACCTGAAGGACCGTATGATTATTATATTCGTGGAAAAGTCGTTGATGAGGAAGATGGAGCACCAGTACCCTATGCAAGAATAACCGTACAAATAGGAGTGAACTCAATTGTTCCTGGAAGGACAGATGAGATGGGTGAGTTTAGAATATCAAAACTTCCCAGAGTTCCAGTGAGGGTCAAGGTTGAGGCAAAGAATTACAAGCCAAGAACAGTAACAGTGGATACCATGCCCTCTGCAGATAGAGTTGGGATAGTTATAGAGCTTAAAAAGAAAAAACCTACTGAGGGTAAAATCGTTGTAGAGGGAATAAATGTCCATATTGAGGAGGAAATTTATATTGAAATTTCTCCCAGTCAGAAACTATCCAAGGCTAAATACATTGAATATGCTAAGGAGAATGTGAAGAAGAAAGTGCTAACTCTGGACGATTTAAGGAAAATTTGGGTTAATAGAGAGAAAAGGGAGAGATTTCTTAAAGAGTTGCAAGACAAGAGTATTAATCCCGAGTTAATCGCTCAACTTATGAATCGCCCTGATGCAGATGCCTTTGACATACTTGCCCATATTGCCTTTGATGCCCCAATCATGAGCAGGGACGATAGGGCACAGATCCTTCTTGTGGAGAAACAGGAAATTATCAACTCATTTAACGAAGTGGCTAAAGAGGTGCTTCTTAATCTAATTGAAAAATACAAACTTGGGGGTATTGATGAGATCAGTCCAAGGGCCCTGGATACCCCAGATATTAAGAGAATTGGAAAACTTCAGGAGATAATAAATGCCTTTGGAGGCATTGATAAACTTCAAGAGACACTTCAAGAACTTTCTGAAGGTCTCTATGATATAGGAGGGATCAATTAATGGATAGGTCTATGCTAAGCTCCAAATTCAAGGCTGCTGCCAATAAACTTAGAAACGAGATTGCGTCGGTGAATTATATAGTACAGTTATCCTGGATGCTGTTTCTAAAACTCTACGATGAGTTGGAAGATGAGAGAGAATTAAAAGCCAAGTTGAACGGTACTACCTATTTCAGGAATATCCCACCACCCTACAGGTGGAAAGACTGGCTCCACAAAGATATGAGAGACGAAGAAGTTCTTGATTTTATAAACAACAAACTTTTCCCATTCTTGGCGAGCCTTAATGGAAGTGGAGAGAAAGAACTGATATCCACAATATTCAGCGGTAAAGAAATTCAGAATTTTCTCAAAGATGGGTATGTTCTCAAAGAAGTTGCTCTGGATTTGGATGAGCTAGAACTGAAGACCAAGGAAGATATCTATGTTATTTCAACCCTATACGAAGAACTTTTGCCGGAGATTGGAGAAATGGGCAAGTATGCTGGAGAATACTACACCCCAAGATCTGTAATTAGGCTGATGGTGAATATAGTTAATCCAGAAATAGGAGAGAGAGTTCTGGACCCATTTATGGGTTCTGCTGGCTTTCTTATAGAGAGTTATAATCATATCCTGAGGAAGAAGAAGGTTATGACAACGAAGGATAAGGAGGAGTTAGAACATATGTTTTATGGCCAGGAGAAAAAGGACATCCCGTATCTTATTGGCATAATGAATCTCCTGCTTCACGGAGTTCCAACAACCCACATATACAAGATGGATACCTTTGCAGAGGATATAAGAAAGATTCAGGAGAAAGACCGCTTTGACATAATAATGACAAATCCTCCATTTGGAGGTAAGTTTGATAAGAGATACAAGGCCAATTTTCCCATCAAGAGTTCTGATACCGAGTTAATGGCTCTCCAGTACGTGATGAGGAAAATAAAGCATGGTGGTAGAGTGGGCATAGTGGTTCCAGAGGGCGTTTTATCAAACATCCCCAGTCCATTTGTAAGGGTTAGGAAAGAGCTTCTTGAAAATTACAATGTGCATACGATTATCTCTTTACCAAGGGGGGTGTTCACAGCAACGGGTAAAACTCCCTCTAAAACAAATCTTCTTTTCTTTGACAAAACAGGACCAACTCAGGAGATTTGGTACTATGAGATTCAACCACCAGAAGGCATGAAGAACTTTACCAAAACGAGACCTATGATAGATGAGGACTGGCAGGATTGCTATGAAAAGTGGAAGAACAGAGAAATAAGCGAAAACTCTTGGATTGTTAAGATTGATGAGATTGATAGGGAAACTTACGAATTAACGCCAAGAAACCCAAACAAGTTAAAGAAGAAGGATTATAGGCCAGCAAGAGATATTTTAGAAGATGTTTTGATAGAGGAAAAAAAGATTTTTACTTTGCTTGAAGAGTTGAAAGGGATGTTAAGATGAAAACAGCAAAACTTGACGACTACATAAAATCTCCAAAACCGTGGGAAGTTAAAGGGGTTGAGTGGAGAGAGGTGAGGTTGGGGGACATTTGTAAAAACATTGAGAGTGGGGGAACCCCTAAAAGAAGTGTTAAAGAATACTGGAATGGAGACATAGAATGGGTTCGGTCAGAAGTTTGTCAAAATCAGTATGTATATCCTACAATGGTAAAAGAAAGAATTACAGAGGCCGGCTTGCTAAACTCTAACGCAAAAATTTTTCCAAAAGACACGATTTTAATTGCGCTTGTAGGTGCTACATTAGGGAAAGTAGGATATCTAACTTTTCCTGCAGCAACAAATCAAAACATTGCAGGAATTTATA
The DNA here is from genome assembly GCF_000327505.1 of Aciduliprofundum sp. MAR08-339. Taxonomy (NCBI): domain Archaea; kingdom Methanobacteriati; phylum Thermoplasmatota; genus Candidatus Aciduliprofundum; species Candidatus Aciduliprofundum sp. MAR08-339. The sequence continues at coordinate 1,303,091 of NC_019942.1, read as the reverse complement.
ATTGCGATTCGGTGCTGCCCAAATATCTTTTTTATTCTCTTATTTCTTCCACATTTTTAAAATCTTACGGAAGAAAACTATTTAAAATGCTTAACCTTAAAAAGGTAAGAAAAATAAGTATTTATCTCCCCTTCCGCAACGGCAAGCCAGATTTAGAAACTCAAAAGAAAATCGTTGAATACATTGAGGCAAACTTTTCAAGAATTGACAAAATTCTGGAGAAGAAAAAGAAAGAACTTGAGCAACTTGACGAACTCTGGGAAAGCGTCTTAGAGCAGGCGTTTAAACCGAAGGAGGGCGAGGAGTGGAGGGAGGTGAGGTTGGGGGATAAAACAATTGCTGAAATAATAATGGGGCAATCACCCCCATCAAATTCTTACAATAAAAAAGGAAAAGGAGTCTTATTTCTCCAAGGAAACAAAGAATTTAGAGAACTTTACCCTAAACCTATCATATACACCACAGATCCTAAAAAACTTTGTAAGAAAAACGATGTTCTAATTTCAGTCAGAGCACCTGTAGGCGATGTGAATATTGCAGATGGTGAATACTGTATTGGAAGAGGATTAGCTGCCATAAGGTTTAACGGGGAGTCCAAGTACTTGTTCTATTTGCTTATTAACATGAAAGAAAGGATAGAAGATTTGGGAAGAAGAGGGACAACATTTAAGGCAATCACTAAAAACCATCTTAAAAACCTCAAAATCCCCCTACCCTTCCACAACAACCAGCCAGACCTTGAAAAGCAGAAAGAAATAGCGAACTACCTTGATAGCGTTTATGAGAAAATCAAAGCACTGAAAGAGAAAATCCATAATCAGATTTCGCAACTGAAGGAAATGAAGGAAAGCATCTTGGAGGAGGTGTTTGGACATTGAGGAAAGGAAATAATGAGTATTTTCTGGGTGCTGTGAAAAAATGTTTGGGTAAATCTTTAGTTTGGAAAACATTTTATAGACTAAGTCAATTGTATATGGTAGATGCAAAGAAATAAAGAAAAAGTGATTTTGTTTTGGCCTACAAAATGCGTGGATCCACAAGTGGTTGAAAATCTGAAAAATAAGAATTGGAAACATAACTGGACTACGGAGTTAATTAGTTATAAACCACTTTCAATTTTCTTCATAATATTATTTGTTATAACATTAGTAGATATGTATTATACTCCAATCAATATTACTTTACAAGAATATCTACTTAGTGCAATTTTTCAAGGTACAGCAGCTATGTTCGGATTGGGCATTACGGGTTTAGTTGTAGGTATGCAGTTTTTAGATAAAAAATACAGCTATAAAAGCTGGAAATTTTTACCTAAAAGGAACTGGGATCTGGAGGGATATATACTGGCATATGTCATCGCATTAGGAATATCTTTAAATTCATTAGTCCTTCTTTATGGAATAAAAAACTGGATTGCTTATAAAATTGCCATATCACTTGAAATCTCACTAGTTATTACTTTGGGGCTTTATACTGGATCAAGGATTTATAATATATTAAAATCTTTAGATCCAGAATATTTCTTTAAGATTCTTAATAGTGAGATATCCGAGAGAAGGATGAAGAATCCAAAATACATAGAGGAAAACTATAAATGGATATACAGTGCATTTTATGAAACTATTAGCAAGGCCATTAATAATAGGGATGAGGTTGTTGCTGATGAGGGTATAAAAACTTTATATTATGTATTTTCTCAATATGTTACAAGCTTTCCCGAGGAACCCTCTGGAAATTCTGAGGTAAAGGAGAGAATATATGGGGAATTCCTATCTCAGATTGAGATATATGTTTATTTATCAAATAAAAACCGTCTCCATAAAGTGTTGTTATCTTTGATTGAGGTACTTTTAAAAATAGATTTTTCCCTGTTTTCATTAAACAAAAACAAATTTTCATCTGCGAGGGATTACACAACTTATAAATTTATTGGGGATATGTTCAAAGGTATATTCGGAGCTGATATAGGTAGAGATGAGCAAATATTCAATAATACCTACTTCTTTATTGACGCTTTAGACAATATTTCATCCTACATTATCACAATGATTAAGTGTATGTTAGATGGGAAATCAGATGAATCCTCAATAGATTGGATTGAAGCCCTATTAAATGTAATAAAAGATAACATCTCTGTTCAAACTCATCATACAACAGTTATCTACCTAGTAGAATATCTTCAGACTATTTTCCAACACCCAAAAATAATCAATCAAACTGTGGCCGAGAAATTAGTAATTGATATAAGTGATCTATTATCAGAATATATCAAATCTTCTAAAGATGAAGAAGATACCATAACAAGGTATACGATCCAAGAATTAAAAAATATGCTTTCAAAAGCAAATTTTCCTATAGATAAGATACCAAGGGATCTTCTTAATTTAATCGAATGAATATTACTGAAAATCTAAAAAATAACTCTTTATAGATGTCCACATATACTAAAACTTCAGAAAAAGAGTTATAATGATCTTTGATATTATTCGATCTCAACATAAGGCATCTGTTCTGCCTTGCTCATCTTACGTATGGGGTTCATAAGATAAACCTCTGAAGTGTGTGTTTGAGGAGTCTGGAAGTTGGTGCATTAAACTGTCTTGGCATCATCGTACCCCAGCCTTAAAATTGCCTTCTACTCTTTTATCCTTTTACACTACCTCCTTCCTTACTCGGCAAACTTATATTCGTACCCTTCTTCTGCTTCACCTGCTGTCTTAAAGCATCCCAGATTATGTACCTCTGTATTTGGTTCTTTGAAAGCATACTCGTCAGTGCATTTAAACGCTCTATTAGGTCTCTTATCGTCTCTTCTCTGTTCTTTAACGCAAACTTAAGAGCCTCGTTCTGTGCTATTAGCATTGCCATCTCGCTCCTCATCTCAAGCATCTTCTTCGCATCCTGCTTCGCTTCAAACAACGCAACTATGTACTTCTCAGCGAAATTAACAAATGCTTGGGGGTCACTTGCATATTCGCCCAGTTTGGTGTACCACTCATGGGGAGGAATATCTGCCATCTGTAGGATGATAAATAGTGTTCTAATACCCAGTTCTGATATTATTGTCACCAGCCATTCTTCTTTTTCTGCCAGTATGTTTATATGTCTTGCAAAGCTCTTGTCGTAGCTGCTCATTGTCGCAGTAATTTTGGCCTTGGATTTGAAAGATTCAGCTTTTTCTTTTTTATCCTCCTTTTTTTCGCTTGGAGTGTAGAATGCCACACCGTACATTTTTTTCATCAGCTCGGCTAGCCTGTCCACAATTTCTTCAACATCTTCCCTGTTCTCAAATTCCAGTTTCTCGTTTCTTCTATCCTCTCCATCCAGAGATATAAAGTAGAAGTACGCTGTATTTCCCTTGTATTTTACACTCTCTCTAAATATGTATCCCTGTCTCACTATCTCTTCCAGATTTCCGTACAAGGTCTCCATACTTGATTTTGTCTTTTGCATTTTGACCACCATTAATTCATACCCACACTGGCTTATAAATCTTTGTTCGGAAAAGTAGTACAAAACTATGTTTCTGTGATAATTTGTGTTATATTATATTACAGGACGCATTGTTATAACCTTACCATAAGGGTTCCATGTTGTTCCAATGAGTTCCAAAGAGTTCCATGTATATGAAAACAAGTAATAAACGTGATTTCCACTGAGTTCCATTGTTTTCCGATTGAGTAAACTCGAACAGTTAAGTAATTAACCCCCTTTTTAAACACTATATTATAAGATAATTTGCCCAAGAAGTTGCGTGATTTTTTTACAAGACTTACAGTAATATTTCGGAACCTATTCTTTTATGGAACCTGGATCATCTTAAAGCCCATGTTTCCATAATCTGCATACTCTTGAGATAGTACCTTATTCAAATTATCCTGATAATTAGCAGTGTTCCTTCTTTTTTGATCATGGCGTAAAATTCTTCATAGCTCTCTAAATTTGCCTCTTTAAATTACCCCCCAGTATCTTTGCCTCCATTCCAGATATAAGCCCATAATTTGCAAGCTCTTTTCTAATAGCCATCCTTATGAAATCACTGGCCTTTATCCCCAAGGCTGTAGCTGCCTGCTCAATAAGCTCGTAGTCCCTTTCGTCAATTCTTAAGGAAGTGATTCTACTAGACATTTTTTCTCACCCAAATTACTATATACTATCATCCATATATGTCTTTTGTAAAGTGGTCATATGCAGTCAAATAAGGTCATATTGGAAAAGGAAGAGCACATAATAATATACAAAATCGTACAACATTATGAGCTAATTAGTAGGCGATATCTTATCTCTTTAGCTCGCAAAATATTTTGGGAATTTTATGGAACTGGCACAGATGACAAACCCTCCCCAGATACGATAGCAAATCGTATTAGGGAGATCACGGGTTGCAAGAAGATAAGAAGTATAGACAAAATTGAAGGTTCAAAAGAGGAAGAAAAAGAGAGAAAAGATACAAGAGTTAAAAAACTGTTACCTGTATTGGTTCAAAACCCACAGGGATACTATTCACTATCACCTACTACCATAGTAAAGGTGAAGAATGAAAAACTTGCCAAATGGGTAGAGGATTATCTCAACGTAAAAATTAAGGATAACAATGTGGGAAATTTTATTCGATTCAATCATACTAAGAGATTGAAGGAGGAAATAATATCGCCTTGGATCAAACTGCTTGAGGACGATTTTAAGTGGTATGAAGAATATATGAATGAGTTCAAACGGGAAATAAAATCAAAACCTCTTTACGTTGACTTGAAAAATCATATTCCTGTAAAATGGAGAAATGCTTACAATCCTATAAGCATTGAAGAGAGAATAGAGAAAAATTTTACAGAATATAGAAAATTGCACAAATCACTCTTAAAAGAAATAGTCATGGGAGTTAAGAGGCTTGTAAGTAATGAAGAAATAGAGTTTTACATAGATGGTCTAAGTAGGGCTATTAAAGATCATCTGATAAGTGAAAGAGGAGAAATATCTGGATTTATTCAAGTTACACCAGTATACAGTAAAGGTGAGAGAAGATATCAAATAGAGTATTTTGTAGAGAGACCCGTATATGTTATAGGTTACTCAAAAATAGGAGATAATAAGAATGAAATTTTAAAGATTTTAAATCCTATCTTTAATAATTCCACCATAAATGACATTGTTGAAAAACATATGGGAAAGTTAAAATCTTTAAAAAAACAGATGTATGAAGGTAGAAAAAAACTGCTTGAAATTTTAAAAGAACTTGAACGTTATGAGATACTTCCTGGAGTGTGTAAATACATGATAGGTGGAGAATTGAATTACCCGGATTATATAACCAAGTGATGAGTTCCATTTTGCATTTTAAAAAAAGAGTGCAACAATTAGCAATATGCAAACATACCCATCAAGAGTTTTCCAACGAGCACTCCAGCAATTCCAATAATGATACCGAACTCTGATGAGAGCATCCAGTAAAACCAGCTCATAACCTCACTACGATACTCTTCAAATACATGCGATTTTAGTGGTTTACTGCTTATTTTTACAGATTGCACATAGTTCTTATTGATGACTCCAATTTTATAGTGGAATATATAGGAATCATCCTCCATATGGATATCTTTCAAAACAAGAAAATCCCTCTCTTCTCTCAATAGTGTCCCCTCTATTCTAAAATCTTCTTCCCCATTATTGACAACGATTATCACGGTTTTTCCCAGAAATTCATCTATTGCGCCCATCTTAGAGCCACCACCACCGCAAAGATTATTGCCGAAGCGAGCATGAATGCGAAATTTATAAGAAGAGCACGATTAAGCGTTTTGCGTTTTTTCTCCTCGAAACTTTCATCAGGTATATCGTTGAAGGGTGCTAGAATGATCGCCACATCGTTCAGGGGATAAAGATGCGGCTCACATTCATCCAGCAATATCCATTCATCATTAATCTCCTTCACAATGCCATCCCTCATGCCCCCACGGGTAAGGATTTCTGCGTGCATGCCATTAAAATGCTCCATGGTTATTCTCTACTCAACATGTGATAAATAAAAGTTTCTCCGAAGTATTCTTGCAAATATCTGCTCCATCTCCCCTAGATGTACATCTTTATATCCTTACATCCCTTGTATACTAATCTTACTAAAATTTAATCCGGGTTTAATTTTAGTAAGAAAAAATTAAAAGTGTTTGAATTCGCATATCTACAGAAAAATCTTAAAAATTATTGGATCTCATTTACTAAGTTAAAGGGGGAATTTATCTCTTATATCCCACCATAACTAAGGAGAATACAAAAAACAGGCGCCGGGGGGGAGATTCGAACTCCCGCCCCCAAGAAAGGGGACCAGCTCTCAAGGCTGGCGCCGTAGTCCACTTGGCTACCCCGGCCTGAAATGAGGAAAGATCTGGCATATTTTAAGTTTTCTCGTATTTTTTATTTACGATCTCGTAGATCTCCTCAGCCGTTTTTCTTCCTATGCCCTTGACCTTTATCAGATCTCCAACCTCTGCGTTTATCACATTTCTGACGCTTCCAAAATGCTCCAGGAGTCTCTGCGATAATTTTGCGGATACATTGGGTAGTGATTCTACAATGTACCTCTGCCTCTCCTCATCACTCATCGGTCTCTTTTCCTTTCTCACCGCTACTTCTCTCTTTTCCGAGTATTCTCTTTTTACCAGAGAATCTATGAATTTTGCTGTCTCTCTTGCATCCTTTGTGAATACTATGGGCACCTGATAATCGGCTATTATGGATGCAAGAGCCCCGTATATGGCGTTCTCATGGAACCCCCGAATGAATAAACTCTCTCCCTCAATTATTAAAATTGGGATCGGGTAGTTTCTCCTCATTTCCAAAATCTGGGAGAATAGGCGCCCATCTTTAAGCGACTCAAGAAAATCATCTACCCTCTTTCTCTCAACAATCATTCTATCAGAGATTAGGTAATCTCCTATTTCCAGTTGCCTAGGCACTATCCTGTATTTTTCTGAAAGATGTTTCACCACATCGCTTCTGAACTCACGGGTATCCACATAAAGCTCCGGTTTGTCCTCCTCAAAATCAAACAACCTCAGCTGGCCCTTTTTCTCCTTTCTTTCCTCGAATATTTCTCTCTTCCTGACATCTTTCATTTTTTCACTTAGCAGTGCTCTGAGCCATAAAAGTTCGTTTTTCATTTTCTTTTCCTTGTTTCTGGATGACCAGAGATAGGCCACATCCCTCGTACCTTTAATTGTGAGTATTATAACCTTTCCCAACCTCGTCCTTCCCGTCCTTCCACGACGCTGAATGCTCCTTATTTCAGAGGGTACTGGCTCGTAGAATATTACAAGATCCGTGGCAGGGATGTCCAGTCCCTCCTCGGCCACGCTTGTGGCCACGAGAACGTTGTATTCACCTCTTTTGAATCTCTCCACAATCTCAACCTGTTCCCTCTGTTTAAGCCCCCTATCCTCTCCCTTTGATGCCTGTCCCACAAATCGAATCGCTCTTACGTTGGGCACCTCATTCAGAGAATCGGCCACGATCTGTGCGGTCTCTCTGAAGTGGGTGAATACAATTATCCTGATCTCCGGATTTGCCGCAATCTCCTTTCTCACTATGGTTTTCAGAGCGTTTAGTTTCGGGTTATCCATTTTATCCATTCTTTCAGATATCCTGCGGGCCACCCTTATTATTTCTATAAACCGCTCGTCCCTAACAAGAGTTCTTGCTGCTTTGCTGCCACCCTTCGAGTTTCCCTCCTCAATTATTCTCATCAGGTAATTGTAGCATGACTCAAAACCCTGAGTTTCCAGATATTCGAGGGCATAATCTATTTTTATGGCCATTGTTATTAGCATGGCTGCCTGATAGAATTCGGTCTTTCCCTCTCTTATCTCCTGCTGGGCTATTTTTTGTGCTCTGAGAACATCGCTTCTGGTGGGTTTTCTCACTGTAACAAACAGTCCGAATTTTCTCAGTTCTGTTATTATTGAATTGTACAGTTCCTTCAATTTTGTGTAAAGTTCCTTTATTTCGGAGGGCATTGGTAGTTCCACCCACCTTATCTGAAATCCCTTGACGTATCTCTTAACATCCGGGTCCTCCTCCGTGCGTATTTCAACGTTTTCAACTCCCAGATTCTCTATAATCTCCATTATCTTTTCTTCATCTCCGCCGGGGGAGGCGGTTATACCGAGAATGAGATGGTCCGTCCTTGACTCTCTGTATTTCTTTGCAATGTAAACGTAGGCGTAGTTTCCCACAGCACGATGTGCCTCATCAAATATTATCAGGGAGAAATCCCTAAGATTTATATCCCCTGATATTACATCGTTCTGTATCACCTGTGGCGTTGCGATTATAATATCCGCGTCCTTTATCATGCCTCTTCTCTTCTTTTTTCCAACATCTCCGGTTAAAACTGCAAGATTCTCTATCTTAGTGAGGTTTTTTACAGTTCGAGCATGCTGCTCCACCAGTGGTTTTGTTGGAGCCAGAAAAAGGATCTTTCCTCCCTTTTTGTTTAGGACCTCAACCAACACAAGAATGGCAATGATCGTTTTTCCCAGACCTGTGGGGAGAACCACAAGGGTGTTTCCTTTAAGGGCACTTTCGGCTATTTTAACCTGATACTCTCTCTTTTCCACGGTGTTATCCCTGAGAAGAGGATGGGAAATGTACACGGGCATATATCAGAAGGAAAGATTTAAATTTAATGGATATTAAAAAAGGAAAAAGATGAAGTGGAGAGGAGAGAGATAAAATTTATCCATCTATGGAAATGACCTCTTACACCATAAAAATAGTTTTTTCTGCATCATCTATTTTCCAAGAGCCATCTCCACAGTGGTATTATTTTTATTTTTTTCTCACCTCTTTCCACGATATCGCTTGTGTCCCAGGTAAGCAACAATCCTTCCTTTATTTTCAGCTCTTCCATAGCCCTAAATATCTTCTTTATATGCATCTCATCGTACTCGTAAGTCACTTCTATGATCCTTTTTTTATTCTCAAAATTCAAAAGAAAATCAATCTCTTTCCCGCTGGAAGTCACATAATAAAATATGTTTTTGTTTTCAATGTATTTCCTCCGTAATTCCATAAAAACTGCCCATTCCATGAGCCTTCCAAAATCTTCAGATGTTCTGTGAGCAAATACTCTAACTATTCCGCTATCAATAGGATAAATTTTAGGTTTGCTTTGCTCAACCTCCCGGAGGGATCTGGAGTATTTTCTAACAGGGAAGATAATGTACGAATCTCTGGAATATTCCAGATAATTGTGCAGAGTATTCCTGCTTACCTTTATGCCTTCGCTTTCTATATAACTGGAAAGTTTTCTTATTGAAATCCTCTTGGAAAAGGAGGATATTGTTGCTTTAAGAAAAAGTTTTATTGCCCTGAGGTTTCTTATCCCGTATCTTTCTATCAAATCGCGGTACAGCATAACATCCACATATTCTCTCAAAATTTTATCTTCAAAATAATTTTTTGTCCAGAGTTCAGGAAAACCTCCCCATTTCAGATAATTCCTGAGGAGAGATTTTATCTTCGCCTCTTCATCCTCTGTGTAATACTTTGACATATTCAGACCATTTAAGCGAAGTATTTCCTGAAAGGAAAAGGGAAATATCTCGTACGATACTGTTCTCCCTCTCAATTGTGTGGCTATTTCCCTGCTGAGCAATCGTGAAGATGAACCTGTCAGAAAAACTCTGTGCTTTTCTCTCTCAACGATTCTTTTTACAGCCCTTTCCCAGCCCTCCACCTCCTGAATCTCATCAAAGAAGAAATGCAATTTTCCCTCTGGATATATTTCCTTCGCAACTTTAATCACCGTGCCAATGGTTTCAAGGGAAGGAGGATAAATCCTGTCATCATCAAATGGAAAAAATATTACATTTTTCCCTTCATCTCTTAACTTTCTGAAGTGGTGCAAAAGAAATGAAGTCTTTCCAGCCCTTCTCACACCCACTATCGTTATGGCTTTCCCCTCAACTTCATTTATCTTCAGCTCTCGCACCATGAGATTTTCATCCCTCTCCAGATATTCCTTTATTATTGAGCCAACGACATCCATCATGGATAAGTATATGATGCCATATTTAATAAAAGTTTCACTCTTAACTTAGCCACTATTTAAACACGAATAAAGAAATAAAAAATTTAGAAAAAATCAAGATCGTCTTCTCCTCAAAATCACGAGTGCCACGAGGAGAACCACCGTCACCGCGTACATCGCGGAGAACTCTGGCACCGCGCCGCTTGGCGTTGCCTGCACCTCGTTGCTTTTATCACTCTCGCCCACGGAGTTCACGGCGGTGACATAGTAGATGTATGTCTGCCCCGGCGTCACATTGGTGTCGTTGTACCACAGCCGAGACGCAGGAACAGTGGCAATCAATGTTCCGTTGCGATATATTCTGTATTCCGTTATTGCACTTCCACCATTATCCGCAGGCGCGCTCCAGGTGAGATTCACATATCCATCTCCCGCTTTTGCTTGAAGGTTCTGCGGAGGCAGAGGAACCATTATAACGGTGCGGTTCTTGAGCGGATAGTAATCCTTCGCTCCCGCAGAGCCATCTATTCTGTAGGGCCAGTCCACTATGCCGTCGTGATTCTCATCATTAGTATCGTTATTCTCCGCCCAGTCGAGCCAGTAGTTGCCATATTTTGATGTGTCCCAGTAATTGCTACTTCCATCATCACAGGCCTGAATGTGCGAGTAGTTGTATGTGGAATTTGAGCCGTTGTTGTATGCGAAGGTGTTGCTGTATATCCTGTTGTTTGACCCAGAATCAATGTAAACTCCATAACCGTAGTTGCTCCTTATGCCGTTGTTTGTGATCGTGATGCTGCTGGAAGAATCCAGGTAGATGCCATTCCCATTCTTGTAGATGATATTGTTGGTGAGCACATTGTTGCTGGAATCCACCAGGTAGATGCCATCATCATTGTTGTAAATTGTGTTGCTGGCGAGCGTGTTGCTGATGGAAGAATACAGGTAGATGCCATCATCATTGTTGTAAATTGTGTTGCTGGCGAGCGTGTTGCTGATGGAATCCCACAGGCGGATGCCATCCTCAGAGTTGTTGTAAATTGTGTTGCTGGTGATCGTGTTGCTCCAGGTGATCGTGATGCTGTTGGAAGAATCCAGGTAGATGCCATTCCAATTCTTGTAGATGATATTGTTGGTGAGCACATTTTTGCTGGAATCTTCTAGGTAGATGCCATCCGCGGGATTGTTGTAAATTGTGTTGCTGGTGATCGTGTTGCTGCTGGAACAACACAGGAAGATGCTATCACTATTGTTGTAAATTGTGTTGTTGGCGAGCGTGTTGCTGCTGGAATACCATAGGTAGATGCCATCCGCGGGATTGTTGTAAATTGTGTTGTTGGCGAGCGTGTTGCTGCTGGAATCCGGCAGGTAGATGCCAGCCCCGGAATTGTTGTAAATGGTGTTACTGGTGACCGTGTTGCTGCTGGAATAACACAGGTAGATACCATCCCGTGAATTGTTGTAGATGGTGTTGTTTGTGATCGTGATGCTGCTGGAAGGACCCAGGTAGATGCCATTCCCATTCTTGTAGATGATATTGTTGGTGAGCACATTGTTGCTGGATGATTCTAGGTCGATGCCATCCTGTGAATTGTTGTAAATGGTGTTGCTGGCGATGGTTATGTTTGAGGAATAGCCAACTTCTATGCCCACGCTTGCTTTGCTTATCTTAAGATTTTCAACTCTGAGCCATGAGACATTGCCCAAAATCACCTGCCCGGCATTCAACGGCACGGTTGCGTTGTGCATGTTCGCATTTTTGTAGTAGTACACTGGCTTGCCGTTCACCGTGTTGTTGGTCGGTATATCCTGCGTGGTGAATGTACTCTTATCTCCATCCAGAAATATTCCATTATTTGTCAGTTTGTTTCCATACAACCTGTTGCTGCCGGAATACCACATGTAGATGCCATCCTGTGAATTGTTGTAAATGGTGTTGCTGGTGATCGTGTTGTTGCTAGAATCCTCCAGGTAGATGCCACCCCCATTATTGTAAATGGTGTTGTTCTCAATTGTTCCATTCTTCACATTGTAAAGCGTGATTCCATCGCCTTCAAAGTAAGGCCAGGAGCTAGACGAAGCATTGTGCAGTTGGCAATCTCTCACCACGAAGTACTTGGTCGTGTTCCCGATGTAAATTGCATCTCCCGCGCCGTGTGCGTCAATGTCCCAGCCGGAAATGATGTAAGGATCCTCCTTCGTCCCGCTTCCTCCAATCACGCCATTTGCCGCGGTGAAATCATAATCGCCGTTTATCCTTATGGGCGCATGAGAAGTGTATGTGAATCCCTTAATGGTGACCTTCTCGCCATATCCTGTAAATTGTGTCCCTTTGTTTTGTTGCATTGAAAAACCTGTCATAAGTCCGCTGAAAATCATCAAAAGGGCCAATGTGACCACTATCCCTCCGATCTTTTTCTCACCACTCATATAAAGCCACCAATAAAGTTAAACAAATAGAAATTTATAAATTTTTTTATTAATTAAATGAATGATTTAAAATTTCCCCGTGTTTTATATCCTTCTTTTTTTGATGTACGCTGCCAGTAGTATAAGCAGGGGCAGTATTATGAAAGACATCATATCTCCAGTATCTCCCGCAAATGCAAGCACGTCTGCGAAATTTCTTATGCCTGCCAGATAAATCAGAAGCGGGGGTATGGTGGTTATTGCCCATGCCAGAGGTGTTTTAATCTTCAGAAATTCCTTTGTATTGCTCTGATTTGCCAGACCTATCCCGATATAACTTGTTGTTATGGCCAGAAGCGGTATAATGTTTCCCAGTAATCCTCCAGCGTACCCGTATATCTGTGAGAGACCCTGGGTTGCTATCTGAGGAGTGCTCTTTCCGAAAACCAGGAGGAACACGGCCATAAACACGCCGTAAATCAGGGTTGGTATTAAAAACGCCAGTATCACGACTTTTCTGCTTTTTTCATAGCTTCCAAGTCCCCTGTACACATCTGGAATAACTGTATGGCATCCAAGAGAGAATATGGCCACTCCGGTGATAGTGAAAAGACCACCTAGATTTGTGTATATGCCATTTTTCAGATTTGCATGGGGTATGAGTATGATGACCACGCCAATAAAAAGTATGAGCATTATGTAACTCATTATCAATTCAGTTTTTCCGCTTGCCTCCAAACCCTTGTATATCACGAAGGATGCAAAGAGCCAGAATATCAAACCTCCGATGGTATCGTTGATGTTGAATAGACTGGATATCACATTGCCCATACCTGCCACATAAGCCAGTAGGGCCCCAAAACTCATTATGAAAATGCTTATGTACATCACCCATCCACCGGCACGCCCCAGAATCCTATTTGCAATGGTGCTCATCTGTGCTCCGTTCATATCTACACTGAATTTCAGAATTATGAGCCCTGTGAACAGAAGCAAAAACATGACTGCCAGGAGCACCACACTGGCCATGACGAGTCCGACCTGAGCAGCCGCATAGGGCAGTCCAAGTACGCCCGCACCGATTTGAGTTCCTATCAGGATTGCCAACCCCTCTCCGGGAGTTATGCGCTCCTTTCTTACCCTTATGGTTGAGGTTCTCAGGGTCACTATTTTCCTCTTTTTTCTAAGTATCTGCATCAAATTCCTCTTTCTCTTTCTACGGCGACGTTTCAGCAGGATTCTCGTGGTGTTTGGGTCTGACGGGCTCATATTTAATCCTCTTCATCAGATTCTATAACAATTGCAGTTGTTGTATCTATCACGCCCTCTATCTTGTAGATCTTTGATACGATATCTCTAGTCAATTTTTTCAGGTTCTTTGCCTCAACGCGGAGTATCGCATCGTAGGGACCCGTCACGCCGTTTGCCTCCTTTACCTCAGGTATTTTTTTCTTTATCTCCTTTAGCACCTTCCCTATCTTGTCCACCTCGAGGGTCAATAGAATATAAGCCTCTATCATATTCATCACCGCCGGGATATGGACGATTATGGATTTAATCCTTATGAGTAAACTTAAATTTAATGTTTCAATTTTGGAACTATGATCATCGCAGAATTGACCATAACTCCTCTGGGTGTTGGTACCAGTGTGTCGAGGTATGTGAGGGCTGCCTTTGAGGCAATAAAGAATACTGGCCTGAATATACAGTTAACACCCATGAGCACTGTTGTTGAGGCGAGTACCCTGGACGAGATTTTTGAGGCAGTCAAAAGGGGAGAGGAAGCCATGATCAATGAGGGTGCTCTTCGGATTGTCATAGATATCAAAATCGATCACCGCCTGGACAAGGATGCAACGATGGAGAGCAAGAAGAGAGCGGTGCTGGGATAGATTTAATTACCTTGCCGCAATTCAAGTTATATGGAAAGGAGAAAAGCCCTTCTCATAATTCTCGATGGTCTCGGAGATCGAGCCATAAAGGAACTGGGATACAAAACTCCCTTGCAATTTGCAGAAACACCTCATCTTGACAAGATTGCGAGGATGAGTGTTGTTGGGCTTATGGATCCCATTGCCCCCGGTATAAGGGCTGGAAGCGACACATCGCATCTGAACCTCCTGGGCTACGATCCATACGAGGTTTACACCGGTCGCGGTCCATTTGAGGCCGCAGGTCTGGATATGGATGTGGAGCCAGGAGATGTTGCATTTCGCTGCAACTTCGCAACGGTGGATGATGAACTTGTTGTGAGGGATAGGCGTGCTGGAAGGATAAAGGAGGGAACGCATGAACTTGCAGAGGCCCTGAACGGTATGAAAATTGAGGATGTTGAATTCTTTGTCAAGGAGGGAGTGGAGCATCGTGCCGCTCTTATTATGCGCGGTCCTAGATTGAATCCTAATATTGGAGATGTGGATCCCCATGAGGTTGGGAGAAAAATCCATAGGGCAAATGCACTTGTTCCAGAGGCAGAAAAAACTGCCAGGTTACTAAATGAATTCGTTATGCGTGCCCATGAAATTTTGAAGGAGCATCCAGTTAATAAGGAGAGGGAGAGAATGGGGTTGAAACCTGCAAATATCCTTTTGCCTCGGGGGGCAGGTATGGCTCCACACCTTGAAAATTTCCACGAAAAATGGGGGATGCGGGGTGCCTGCGTCGTTGGCACGCCATTGATCCGTGGCATATGTAAGATTGCCGGAATGGACCCCATAGATTCTCCAAAATTCACGGGATCATACGACACAGATATGGAGGGAAAGATAAGATATGCCATTGAGGCTTTGGAGAAAAGAAATTACGATTTTGTGCTCGTTAACATAAAGGCACCGGACATAGCGGGGCACGATATGGAGCCGAGAAAGAAGGTTGAGGTGATAGAGCGCATTGATGGGGCCATGGAATATCTGCTCAATATACTTCCAGAGGACATTGTGGTTGCGGTAACGGCGGATCACAGCACACCTTGCAGTGTGGGAGATCACAGCGGAGATCCTGTGCCCATAATGCTATACGCTCCAGATTCAAGGGCTGAAGGCACAGCATTCAACGAGGTTGATTGTGCAAGAGGCTCTCTGCGCATAAAGGGCTCTGACCTTATGAAAATAATACTTAACCTAACAAACAGGGCTGAGAAGTTCGGAGCGTGAATGAAGGTGCAGATGAATAGCAGGATGGTTAAAGGTGTTCGCCCTTGGAAGGCTGTTTACTGGATAGGCGTTGTTATTATGGGATTCGGGTTTATGCTTATGCTCTACAAATCTCCACTAAAATGGTGGCTGGGGTACGTTATAGCAGGGATGGCTCTTGTGCTCCTTTCTCTGATTCAGATTGACAGGAGGATAAAATCTGCAGCACAATGAGAATCAATACCCGCGAAGTTCTCTCATTTTCTCTATTTTTCTCTCTATCATTTCCCTCTTTGCAATGTCGTGCCTTGCGTAAATCCTGCCTGTTATGTGCTTGAGTGCTCCCTCGGCTATGTGCTCAGCCTCATGCAGATCCTTTCCAATACCTACGACTGCCAGAGAGCGAGAGGTTGTTGTGTAAATTCTTCCAGATTTCTCATCCACGGAGGCATAATAGAGCAATGCTCCCTCCTTTTCTATCCTATCCTCATTTACTTTGATCTCGGAACCCTTGATCACATTTGAGGTACCGTATCCTTCTGGCACCACATACTTCACAACTGTGGCCTTGTTTTTAAACTCTATTTTTTCATTCAATTTCCCCTCTATGATGTTCCAGGATATATCCACCAGATTACTCTCAAGAATGGATAGAACGTTCATTGCCTCAGGGTCCCCGAAGCGGCAGTTTATCTCTATGACTTTTGGCCCCTCAGCCGTCAGCATAAATTGACCGTAGAGTATGCCTTTATATTCACGTCCCTCTCTCCGCATCGCCGCTATGATGTCCTCAAGAATCTTCATGGCTCGAGCGTAGTCCTTATCGTCCATGAATGGGAGCAGATGATCTTCCATACTGTAAGAGCCCATGCCGCCTGTGTTTGGTCCCCTATCTCCCTCATAGGCTCGCTTGAAATCCTGCACGAGGGGCATGCCTCTTATGTTGCGTCCATCAGTGAATACCTGCAGGGTGAATTCTTCACCCACAAGTTTTTCCTCTATTATCACCTTCTTTTCCCCACCTATGCCCTCTTCAAGCACTCTTTTTGCGTATTCAATGCCCTCTTCCTTCGTTTGGAAATGATCGCCCATCACCCAGACTCCCTTTCCGCCCGTCACGCCAACCGGCTTCACGACGAATTCCTTGTGATAATCTTTCAAGAATTCTTCAACCCTCTTTGGATCGGTGAATACAAAGTAATCTACAATGCCGTCAATTCTGTGCTTTTTCATAAGCTCTCGCATGAATTCCTTGGAACCCTCTATTATCGCAGCATCCTTCCTTGGACCAACGACGGGTATGCCATGGGATTCCAGCATATCCGCCATGCCCCTTATTAACGGCTCCTCCGGTCCTATGAAGGCAAAATCAACCTTCCTGAACTTTACCCAGTCAAGGTTCTCAACAAAGGATAGGCTGTTGTGATCTCCTATCACATAATCCTTTGCAATCCTCGCAATTCCCGGATTTTTGTGTTTCATCACCGCGTATATCTTTGCTCCTCCCCTTGTGAGCGCTCTGGCTATGGCATGCTCCCTCCCTCCAGAGCCAATTAGAAGGACCTTACTCATTACTCTCGCCCCCCCATCTTCTCCTCGAAGAATTTCTTTATGTCCTGAGGCTTGGAAGCATCGATTCCAAAGTACTCGTTGAAGCGTTTTGTGGTGCGAAGAACAATGGTCCTGCCAGTTCTCTTTCCATACACGAATCCCCTCTTCTTCAGCTCATCAATGTGGGCATACACCTTTGTGCCAATTATCTCTCGGAGTTTGCTCTGTGTTATGGGCTGGTAGTAGGCGATGATCGCCAGCGTTTTGAGAACGTCATCGCGCATCTCTTTTTTTCCCATGGCGTAGCCGTACTCCACATACTCGCTTCTCAACTGCATAACGTACTTATTTCCGATTCTGGCTATCTCAATGGCTCCATCTCTATCTTCGTATTCTTTCCTCAACTTTTTCATAGCCTTGCTAATTTCCACGCTGCTCAAACTGGTAACCTTTGCTATCTCACCGACTCTAAGAGGCCTGTCGGAAGAAAAAAGGATGGCTTCAACGATCTTCATGGTTTCATCCATATTTGTGTATAATCGGGCAGATTAAAATACTTTGCGCAGGAAAAATAAATTAGGAGCGTTGCAATTATATCCTCTATGAATTGTTACGCCATAAAGGCCCAGATTCCGAAGAACGCAAATTCGTATTTCAATTACCTCAAGAGCACGCTGCTCAGAAGATGTGAGGAGATGAATGAGGAATGCGTTATTGAAATTATTGATGGACGCATAATTCTCTTTACCTCAGCCCCCCCGAATATTTTGCTCAAGGGAGTTAAGGGAATAAAGGCACATTATCCTGTAAGGATCTTTGAGGATTTTGATACCCTGATCCATGAAATTGCTGTGAGATTGAACAATTGTGGCAGTTTTGCAATTCGCTCAAATAGAAAGGTTGTGGAGCAGGAAATTGGGGCAAGAATTGTGGATTTAAAGAAAATAAGGGTAGATCTTGATGCTCCAGAATGCGAGATACTGGTGGAGAAGCGTGGAAAGTTCTATCTTCTATTTCTCTAAATTTTGATGCTTCTCTGAAAAAACTTCGGAGAATTCTATTAATATGGGCAGGATAATGGGTTTCTGGTGAGTATGATGGAGGATGAAATTGATGTGAAAAAACTTCCCGGATACAGGGAGGTCATACCCGAGGGATACAAGCGTGTTATATACCTGAGCTGGGAGGAATGGGAACCGTGTTTCTGGATGCGTCCAGATGGCTGCTCTCTCCACCTTACTCAGGAGGATGCTAAGAAATTTGTGGATGATTTTGCAGATAGATGGCTTTATCCGGTTGGAAAACCCGTGCCGGTATATGTGAGCCCGGATCTTTACGAAAAAATTATTGAGAGAGAAAGAAGTTTCGGGCTCTACATAGTGAGAAATAGGGAAAGAGAGTTGGTCAAGGAGGGAAAGCTGATATACACAGAGGAGAGAAGCGGGTGGGTGTTTCGTGATATAGGCGGCATGAAAGATAAATGAATATTTCCCCAATTTTTATTGCTCAGGGAAAGTTTTATCTTCATTTACCACACTATCCCGGATATGGTCGATGTTGAGATCTCAAGGATAAGCGTTGCAGGTAAGGAATTCCTTGGAGTTAAGGTGGATCTGCAGAATGCTCCGCTCCTTTTGCTCAAGGGAGAAAAGGGCTTTGCCATGTGCGGATATCTAAATCCCCAAACGGCAGAAAAACTGGGAGATGTGGCCGTCATGGTTTCTGGGGTAAAAAATTTTGATGACATGCTCAATGCTCCCATAAAATGGGTATCATCCAAGGCCAAGGATTTGAGCATAAAAACTGGAGCTATTCTAAAGGATGAGTTGAAGAATCTTTGACTGAGAGCCACCGGGGGGATTCGAACCCCCGACCTGCTGATATTTCGAAGCCCATACGGTTTGGGGTAAAGCCCTTTTCCAAAGGGCTTATACGAATCAGCCGCTCTGCCGGGCTAAGCTACGGTGGCTTTCAAAGATGAATTAGATTTGCTTATAAATCCTTTTCGATGGGAAAGGTGAAATATGGGTTTGCAAATACTCAATTATTGAGATGGGAACTTGTAGAGCTGCACATTGCCGTTTTCCTGTTCGGGTTTGCAGGTTTATTCGGAAAGATGATCTCTTTGCCGGCAATGCTCATTGTCCTTGGTAGAGTTCTCTTTGCCTCCGTGTTTCTCCTCCTACTTCTTCTGTACAGGGGAGAGAGTTTGAGAATTGAGGGCGATGCTAAAATTTTTCTACCGGTTCTTGGTATACTTCTCGCACTGCACTGGAGTGCATTCTTTTACTCAATTCAGATTTCCACAGTGGCTATAGGTCTCTTGACCTATTCCACATTTCCAATCTTCACAGCAATAATTGAGCCTATGGTGTTCAGGGAGAGAATCCGTGCAGAGAAGGTAATTCTTTCATTTATTGCATTTTCAGGGGTTGCCCTGATCATCCCATCGTTCAATCTATCCAACCAGTATACTCAGGGAGCTCTCTGGGGCCTTTTATCTGGATTTGCTTTCTCCCTCCTCACAACAGTGAACAGGAAGTATGTGAAAGAGCATTCCAGTTTGAAACTTGCATTTTATCAGGATTCCTTTGCATCCATTTTCCTTCTTCCATTCATTTTCATTTCTCCCTTTAAATTATCCACCCTTGATTTCCTTTATCTCGCTGTGCTCGGTGTGATTTTTACAGGACTGGCTCACACGCTGTTCATTCATTCCCTTGGGGCGGTAAGGGCAAACACTGCGAGTATAATAGCCACACTTGAATCGCTCTACGGAATAATCCTTGCATTCATCGTCCTGGGCGAGGTTCCAACAGCCCGTACAATATTTGGAGGGGCCATCATTCTGGGTGTTTGCCTATACGTATCCAGATTTGGCAAGATTTAAGTAATGCATTCAAATAACAGTTCATGGGAAGGTTCTTGAGGGCACTGCATCACGCCCTTGACGGCATTGGATTTGCGTTCACCAGTGAGAGAAGTTTAAGGATTCAATTTGGGATATTTCTCATCGTTTTAGTTTTTGGGCTTTATTTTCAAATCTCTGCCGATGAATTTGCACTTATAATCGGCATCTCAGCCTTGGTTTTTGGGCTTGAACTCATAAACACGGCCATAGAGAAGTCCATGGACATTCTTTCAAATGGTCGGTACGATGAAAGGATAAGGGTCGTGAAGGATGTGTCTGCGGGCGCCGTACTGGTGGCTGCTGCATTTGCAGTTTCAATTGGAGTGCTAATATTCCTTCCAAAAATAATGGGGCTTTTAAAATGAAGGCGATTGCACTTTTCTCAGGAGGTAAGGATTCCACGTATGCAATATACCTTGCTATGCAGCAGGGATTTGAAATTGAGAAACTTGTTACCATATATCCCAAGAGGGAGGATTCCTACATGTACCACGTGCCTGCAATTGATAGAACAAGGTACCAGGCAGAGGCAATGGGCATACCGCAGGACATACACTCCATAGGAGACAGTGTTGAAGATCTAATGGATGTTTTATCCCATTACGATGTGGATGCTGTTATAAGCGGTGCCATTGCCTCAAATTTTCAGAAAACTAAGATAGAGGAGGTTTGCACTGAACTTGGAATGCTCTCCTATGCACCTCTCTGGGGCAAGGACCAGAATTTGCTTTTAAGGGATATGCTCTTGGCAGATTTCAAGATAATGATCGTGGCTGTCGCCGCCTACGGTCTGGATGAGAGATTTCTCGGTAGAATACTGGATGATAGTATGCTTCGCTTACTGCAAGAAATGGAACGCAGGTACAGAATAAATGTGAGCGGTGAGGGTGGGGAGTACGAAACCTTTGTTCTCGATGCGCCCTTCTTCAAAATGAGCCTTCAGGTTGAAGATTTTGACGTAATCTGGGACGGCGTTCGTGGAAATATCAAGATAAGGGGCATAACCCTCAACCAAAAAATATTTTAAATTTGTTCGGTCGAGTGGTGACAACAATTTATGAGAAAAATTTAATTAAAATCATGCCATTGGGAGTAGTGGGATGCGCCCAGAATCGGAGTAAACTTTAAATATGTCCGCCATATGTAGGGCTGACCCAATGGGCCTGTAGCTCAGCTTGGTAGAGCACCTGGCTTTTAACCAGGTGGTCCGGGGTTCGATTCCCCGCAGGCCCGTGTCCTCATGAGGTGATGAAAAAATGGTGAGATTTAACGTGCTCGAGCACGAACTTGTCCCGGAGCATTACTTGGTGTCAGAGGAAGAGGAGGAGAAAATTTTGAATGAATTAGGTGTGAAGAAGGAGAATCTGCCAAAGATAAAGAAGAGCGATGCAGTTCTTCGCGTTTTGGAGCGTAAGTACGGCCATATTCCAGTTGGAAGTCTCATAAAAATTGTGAGAAAGAGTCCAACCGCGGGCCGTGTGGTCGTTTACCGAGTTGTGGTGAGAGATTAAGGTGGTTTTATGGATACAATTGTAGATGTGTTATTTAGGAAAAGTGTGGTGAATCACCATATTGCCTCGTACAACGATCTCATTCCCACTCCCGATAATCCGAACAGTGTGATGCAGGAAATTGTGGATACAACAAAGGTTACAGATGAGGATCCCCCTGGAGTTGTAACCCTTGATCGTACAAAGACGGGAGGAAAGACAATAAAGATAATATTTGGTAGAAAAAATGAGTACAACGATGGCATAACTCCCACGATAAAGATAGGAAAGCCTGAGATAAAGGAGGCCACAGGTGCCACAGTGCAGATTACTCCCATGGAGGCAAGATTGAGGGATATGAGCTACTTGGCACCTCTGTACCTGCAGATAATGGTTGTAGAATGCGACGATTCAGGGTGTTTGGAGAAGGAGCCAGAGATGGTGAAAATTGGAGATTTTCCAGTTATGGTGAAATCAAAGATATGCACGCTCCATGAGGACAACATTGACGATTACCTTGACTCAATTTCAAAGGATAAGAGCATATTGAACTGGCCCTACAGAAAGAAATTGGAGTATGTTGGTGAGGACCCTGATGATCCAGGTGGGTATTTCATAATAGGAGGAAGTGAACGCGTTCTTGTGTCCCTTGAGGACCTTGCCCCGAATCGTGTTCTTGTGGAGAAGAACGAGAGGTATAACACAGTGGTTGAGACTGCCAAAGTATTCTCCCAGCGTCGTGGCTACAGAGCTCTCACAATAATGGAGAAGAAGAATGATGGCATCCTTGTTGTATCCGTTCCTGCCGTGGCCGGGACGATCCCTCTTGTTATTCTGATGAAGGCCCTTGGTCTTGAAAGGGACGAGGATATTTACAAGGCAATAGTCAGTGATGAGAAGATGAGCGTTATTGCGCTAGCAAACATTGAGGAGGTTGAAAATGATAAACTCTATCCTCCCAATGGAATTCGCACCCAGAAGGATGCCATAGAGTATCTGGAGAAGAGATTCGCTGCAGGTCAGGCCAAGGAGTACAGGGAGAAGAAAATATCTCAGATCCTTGATTCTTCACTACTTCCGCATCTTGGCACGGATAAGGAGGATAGGATAAAGAAGGCCTACTATCTTGGAAGAATGGCCAAGCGTATTCTTGAACTTCATCTTGGATTGCGAAAGGAAGATGATAAGGACCATCTCGCAAACAAGCGCATCAAACTGTCCGGAGATCTGCTTGAGGATCTCTTCCGCATGGCCTTCGAGGCACTTATGAAGGATCTGAAATATCAACTCGAGAGAACCTATAACAGGAAGAAGGGCATAAGAATTCGTGTTTCAATAAGGCAGGATGTGCTCACACAGAAGATAATGCATGCCATGAGCACAGGAAACTGGGTTGGGGGAAGAACAGGTGTTTCGCAGTTGCTTGATAGAACCTCTCACATGAGCACGCTCAGCCACTTGAGGCGTGTGATATCTCCATTAACCCGCTCACAGCCCCACTTTGAGGCAAGAGATCTGCATCCAACCCAGTGGGGTAGATTGTGCCCCAACGAAACCCCTGAGGGACAGAACTGCGGCCTGGTGAAGAACGCTGCACTTATAATTGATGTATCGGAGGGTTATCCTGAGGAGAAGGCCCTTAAGATTCTCAGGGATCTCGGCGTTGAAGACAGGCAGTACGAGACCGGAAATCTTGCAAGGGTGTACCTTAACGGGAATCTAGTGGGCTACCATGGGGATGGAAAATCCCTGACAGACGATATTCGTGCTCGTAGGAGAAAGGGTCTGATTTCGCATCAGATCAATGTCAGGTATGATGATAGGACGCAGGAAGTAATGGTTAACTGCGATAAGGGCAGGATAAGGAGACCTCTCCTGGTTGTTGAGAATGGAAATATAAAGTACACATCTCGCCACAGGGAGCTCCTTGAGAGGGGAAAGATAGATGTTGATGACCTTGTTCGCGAGGGAGTTATAGAGTGGATAGATGCGGAGGAGGAGGAGAATGCGTACATCGCCGTGTACGCCTACGATGTTCCAGAGCGTTGTCCACACTGCAACCGTGTTCTTGGGAGGGGAGATGTGATCTGGGCCAATCCAGGTGAGGGAGAACACGTAACCTTGCAGTGCAAGCACTGTGGGGCAGAGTTTGAGGTGGAGAAGAAACTTACCGAAGAGCACACACACTTGGAGATAGATCCACTACTCATACTGGGAGCGGTTGCTGGATGTGTGCCCTATCCACATCACAACTCATCACCCCGTATCACCATGGGTGCAGCAATGCTCAAACAATCATTGGGCTTACCTGCTGCCAATTACCGTCGGAGACCTGATACCAGGGGCCATCTCCTGCACTACCCACAGGCACCAATCGTAAAGACAAAGACCATGGACTTCGTGAACTTTATGCGCAGACCTGCTGGGCAAAATGCTGTGGTTGCCATAATATCCTACCATGGCTACAATATGCAGGATGCAATAGTCATGAACAAGGCCGCTGTGGAACGCGGATTTGGACGCAGTACATTCTTCAGGACCTACAAGAGCGAGGAGCGTCGCTATCCCGGCGGTCAGGAGGATCGCTTTGAAATTCCTAGTCCTGATGTGCGTGGGGCCATGACCGAGGAGCGTTACAAACTCCTTGATGAGGATGGGCTCATATCTCCAGAAATGTACGTGAGGGGCGGTGACGTGCTCATAGGCAAGACCTCGCCACCCAGGTTCCTTGAAGAGGAGGCAGAATTGCTCGGTCCCCAGAAGCGCAGAGAGAGCAGTGTTACAATGCGTCCGGAGGAGGTGGGTTGGGTTGATTCTGTTCTTCTTACCGTGAGTGAGAATAATTCAAGGCTGGTAAAGGTCAAGGTTCGAGACCAGCGTATTCCTGAACTTGGAGATAAATTCGCTTCAAGGCACGGACAGAAGGGCGTTGTGGGGGCCATAGTGCCCCAGGAGGATATGCCATTCACCGAGGGTGGTATAATTCCTGATCTCATAATAAACCCCCATGCGATACCCTCAAGAATGACCGTGGGGCACATACTTGAGATGATCGGAGGCAAAGTGGGCTCTCTTGAAGGTAGGTTTGTGGATGGCACTGTTTTCAAGGGAGAGCCTGAGAAGGCTCTAAGGGAGGCCCTTGTCAGAAACGGGTTCAAGTACAACGGTAAGGAGATAATGTACGATGGTATAACTGGGAGAAAAATTGAGGCGGAAATATTCATAGGCGTGATTTACTACCAGAAGCTGCATCACATGGTTGCTGGAAAGTTCCACGCAAGATCCCGCGGTCCTGTTCAGATTCTCACCAGGCAGCCCACCGAGGGACGCAGTAGGCTGGGAGGTTTGAGATTTGGAGAGATGGAGAGGGATACGCTCATAGGCCATGGTGCTGCGATGGTCATAAAGGATCGTCTGCTTGATAATTCTGATGGCACGGTGCTATATGTTTGCGGTAATCCGGAATGCGGCCACATAGCGATGTTTGACAGAAAGCGCGGCATACTTCGCTGTCCCG
Source organism: Aciduliprofundum sp. MAR08-339 (assembly GCF_000327505.1). Classification (NCBI taxonomy): domain Archaea; kingdom Methanobacteriati; phylum Thermoplasmatota; genus Candidatus Aciduliprofundum; species Candidatus Aciduliprofundum sp. MAR08-339. The sequence goes on along the minus strand of NC_019942.1, from coordinate 1,278,058 downwards.
TTTGCGGAAATACAACAAATATCTATCCTATCGAGACGAGTTATGCGTTCAAATTGATGCATGACGAGCTTGCGTCTCTTGGTGTAATCATGCGTTTGAAGGTGGGTGATATGAAATGACCAGGCACGTTTTCGGTCTCACGAAAAGGATAAACTCCATAAAATTCTCTCTGCTCTCCCCTGAGGAGATAAGGAGAATGAGCGCTGTAAAGGTCATAACTGCTGATACCTACGATGATGATGGTTTTCCCATAGATAAGGGTCTTATGGATCTGCATATGGGTGTAATAGAACCGGGACTGCGCTGCAAGACCTGCGGTGGTAAGGTTGACGAATGCCCGGGACATTTTGGACACATTGAACTTGCCATGCCTGTGATCCACGTGGGGTTTGTAAAAAACATAAAGAATTACCTTGATGCCACCTGCCGCGAGTGCGGCAGAATAAAATTGAAGGATGACGAGATAGAAATATACAAGCAGAAGATTGAGGAAGCAAAGAATATGGGTGCATCTCCCCTTGAACTTCTATTCATCACGAAGAAAATAATTGATGACGCATCCTCCCGCCCCATCTGTCCCCATTGCGGTGCCGAGCAGAAGAAAATCACGCTTGATAAGCCCACAACGTTTAGGGAAGAGGGAAGAAAGCTCACACCAAAGGAGATACGGGAGAGGCTTGAGCGCATTCCGGATGAGGATTTGCCACTTCTGGGTATGAACCCTGAAACGGCGAGGCCTGAATGGATGGTTCTGACGGTTTTACCTGTACCTCCCGTGAATGTGCGCCCCACAATCACTCTTGAAACGGGAGAGAGAAGTGAAGATGATCTCACCCACAAACTTGTGGATATAATACGCATAAATCAGAGATTGAGAGAAAATAGGGATAGTGGTGCACCTCAACTGATCATTGAGGATCTCTGGGAACTGCTGCAGTACCATGTAACCACATATTTTGACAATCAAACCTCCGGGATACCTCCGGCAAGGCACCGCAGCGGGAGACCTCTGAAAACTCTGGTGCAGCGTCTTAAGGGTAAGGAGGGAAGGTTCCGCTCCAATCTGTCTGGAAAACGCGTGAATTTCTCATCCCGTACTGTCATATCGCCTGAGCCGTTTCTGTCAATAAACGAGGTTGGTGTGCCCGTTGCGGCTGCAAGGGAACTCACAGTACCCATAACAGTCACCGAGTACAACATAGAGAAGATGCGTGAGATAATCAGGCGCGGGCCGAACCCGGAGGGTGAGAAGTACGTTCCCGGTGCAAACTACGTTATTCGTCCGGATGGAAGAAGGATAAAGATTACGGAGCGCAACGCTGAGGAGGTTGCCAAGAAGATAGACCTTGGATGGATTGTTGAGAGGCACCTGATAGATGGTGATATTGTGCTATTCAACAGACAACCCTCACTGCACAGGATGAGTATGATGGGCCACCTTGTGAAGGTGCTTCCACAGAGAACATTCCGGTTCAACCTCGCCGTTTGTCCGCCCTACAATGCGGACTTTGATGGAGATGAGATGAATCTACACGTTTTGCAGAGTGAGGAGGCGAGGGCCGAGGCTAAGATTTTAATGCTCGTTCAGGAGCATATCCTGTCTCCAAGATTTGGAGGCCCAATAATTGGTGGGCTCCATGACCACATAACTGCAATGTTTCTGCTCACACATAAGAACCCGAAATTCACAAAGGATGAGGCAATACATATTCTTTCTTACCTTGACTACGACTCCCTTCCAGAGCCACATAGGGATGAGAATGGCAACGAGTTCTACTATGGTAAGGACCTGTTTTCCCTGATCCTTCCAAAGGATCTGAACATGGAGTTCAAGAGCAAGATCTGCGATCCATCTGTGTGTAAAAACAAATGTGTTTACGAGAAATGCCCCATAGATGCCTACGTGGTCATAAGAAACGGAAAATTGGTTGCAGGTACAATTGATGAGAACGCCATTGGCTCAATGAAGGGTAAGTTGCTTGATAGAATTGCCAAGCGTGGAAGCGATACTGCCAGAAAGTTCATAGACGATATGACTCGTCTGGCGGTGGGTGTGATCTCCTATCGTGGTTTCACTTCGGGCATAGATGACGAGGATATTCCCGAAGAAGCCATAATTCAGATTCACGAAATCATACAGGAGAGCATGAAGAAAACGGATGAGTTGATTGAACTTTACAGACAGGGGCTATTGCAGCCAGCGCCTGGCAGAAGCGTGGAAGAGACACTTGAAATGGAAATTATGCGTGTTCTTGCCCATGCGAGAGATGAGGCGGGTAAGATTGCGAGCAAGCACCTTGGATTGGAAAACTCATCGGTCATAATGGCCAGGAGCGGTGCTCGTGCATCCATGCTGAACCTATCTCAGATGGCCGGAAGCATAGGGCAGCAGTCCGTCAGAGGTCAGAGATTACATCGCGGTTATCAGGATCGCACGCTTCCGCACTTCAAGCGAGGGGATCTCGGTGCCAAGGCCCGTGGATTTGTGGAATCCTCCTACAAGAAGGGATTGAACCCCACGGAGTATTTCTTCCACTCAATGGGTGGTCGAGAGGGTCTGGTTGATACTGCTGTGCGTACATCCCGCTCTGGATATATGCAGCGCCGCTTAATAAATGCTCTTGAGGATCTCAAGGTGACCGAAGACAGAAAGGTGATAGACACCGGCGGAAACGTGGTTCAATTCTTCTATGGAGAGGATGGTGTGGACCCGACCCGTAGTTCCGGGGGAGAGAATATAGACATTGACGAAATCCTCACAGATGTTCTTGGGGATAAATACCTTTTGAGGAGGCGGAAGTAAATGGGTATGAGCATAATCTGGAAAGACAAAACTGAAAATATTGACAAGATTCGCCTCAACGTTCCCGTGTACTATGCGGTGGATTTTGAAATAAAGAGGGAAGTTGAATTACCCATCTACGGGTATATCACTCTGAAGGGCTCGGAGGTAAACTACAGGGTAAAGATCACAGAAATAAAGCCCTACCAGAGTTTGAAGGGAATAGTCAAGAAAACAACAAAAAAACTCAAGACCCTTCTCAAAATTGAGGAAGTTCAGGACATATCCGCCATTCCGCTTTCTGAGTTCAAGAAGGAAGATGGTACTTATTTGAAAAGGGTCACAAAGTTCTCATATGGGGAACTTGAAGAGAGGGGCGAGATAAAAATAAAGAAATTTGAAGAACTCAGTGCTGATGAAAGGGCTCTTCAGGAGAGAATTGAGAATGAGTATGGTCTCAAGCTTCCTGTTTCCATAATACAGAAACTCCTACAGGCCAAGAATGAGCATGGACTAAGCAAGAACGAATTTAACGAGGTTATCAAAAGAACCGTTGAGGTTTACAGGAAACGCTCTGTGGATCCCTATGAGGCTGTTGGAATAGTGGCTGCCCAGAGCATTGGAGAGCCGGGTACACAGATGACCCTAAGGACCTTCCACTATGCAGGTGTGGCCGAGATGAACGTTACTCTCGGTTTGCCCAGGTTGATAGAAATCGTGGATGCGAGGAGCATGCCATCCACTCCCGTTATGGAGATACATCTCAAGGAGGGTATAAGGGAGGACGAGGATAGAGTCAAGGAAGTGGCAAAGAAGATTGAGAGCACCGAGATAATAGATGTGGCCGATGTGATCACGAGCCTTGTGGATATGTCGGTCGTAATCGTGCCGGATAAGAAGAAGATGGAGGGAAGGGGTGTGAAAAAGGAGGATATTGTGGAGAGTTTGGGCAAACTAAAGATTCAGAAATTGACCGTGGAAATTGAAGGAGAGCGCATAAAGATCAAATTGCCTGAACCATCCTACAAGAAGCTGTACTTGCTCAGCGAGAATATAAAGGGGTTGACTCTGCGCGGTATAAAGGGCATATCAAGGGCGATAGTTAGAAAGAGCCAGGACAATAGTGAATGGGTTATTTACACACAGGGTTCAAATCTTGGTGATGTGCTTGATATTGAAGAGGTTGATGCTGCCAGAACAAGGACCAATAACATAATTGAGATTGCGGATGTGCTTGGAGTGGAGGCGGCCAGAAATGCGATAATCGAAGAGGCGCTGAACACCCTTCACCAGCAAGGTTTGAATGTGGATATCCGCCATATAATGCTTGTTGCTGATACGATGACCTACAATGGAACAGTTGAGGCTATAGGCAGGCACGGAATTGCAGGTGAGAAGGAGAGTGTTCTGGCAAGGGCTGCCTTCGAGATAACATCAAAGCATCTCTTGACCGCTGGAATACTCGGAGAGGAAGATCAACTGAGAGGTGTGGCGGAAAATATTATAGTGGGTCAGCCTGTTACTCTAGGTACAGGTGCTGTGACTCTGGTGTATAAACCTAAAAAGAGGTGATGTAGATGAATAGGGAAGATATAAGAAAAGAACTCAAAAAGGTGCTGGCAACGGGCAAGGTTTATTTTGGGATAAAGCAAGCAAGAAAGGCCGTTAAAAATGGAGAGGCAAAACTGCTCATAGTTGCAGATAACTGTCCGGAGAAAAAGGAAGTTGAGGAGTGGAACATACCAAAGATAATGTTTGATGGAGATGGATTTGAGCTTGGAGCCTTCTGTGGTAAGCCATTTAACGTCTCCGTGCTAACCATAGTGGATGAGGGAGAGGGCAAACTCCTGAAAATGGTGAAATGATGGTAAACATAAAGCTGGATGCACAGACACTTCGATACATTTCGATATTCGAAGCGGCCACCAATGCCCAAGTCAAAGATTGCATTGAGAAGGACGATCTCGTTGTTTTCGTAGTGTATCCCCGTAATCTCAGAAAAGCCCTTGAGAACGGTGGAACAAAGATTCAGACGGTGAGGAATTTAATCAAGAAGAACGTAATGGTCGTTGAGTACTCTCCAGACATTCTTGCATTTACACGCAGCGTGTTCCATCGCTTTAATGTGAGAAACATAAAGGTTGAAAATGTGGATAATCAGTTCAACATATCTGTTTTTGTGGACCCACGGGATAAGGCAAGGGCTATTGGCAAAGGGGGCCGAAACCTACAACTGGCCAAGGAGATAATAGGGAGGCACTTCCCTCTGAAAAATATAGTCATTTACTGATTTTATTTTTATAATCCTGAATTATTTTTTCGTGGTCGAAGGCCAGAGGTGGCAGACTGTTGAGTGGAAATAGAGCTGCCTGGGCGGCATCATCTCCTCCATGTAAACTACCCCCTATTTTTTGAAGTTCGTACACAATAGTCACCGTATGGTCCCTTGGATCTCTATTTGGATCTGAATACACTCCAACGAGACTGGAAATACGCACATCCAGACCGGTTTCCTCCTTGAACTCTCGTACAATTGCATCTTCCGTTTTCTCTCCGTACTCCACAAATCCGCCGGGAAGCGCGTACATGCCTTTAAACGGCCCTCTTCCCCGTTTTATTAACAATATTTTTTCATCTTCAACAAGTATTCCGTCCACGGTGAGTGATGGTTTTTTGTATGGATGCTCTACGATGTATGCGAAGATCTCATCGTACCTCTCATATTTTCTCAGCAGTTTTTTACCCTCCTCAGTTATAGAGCTCTCGCCCCCCTCCTTTCCTCCACGCCTTGAAACTATGATATCCATTCCAAGATTTTCTTCGATTTCCTTTATCATACCCCATGCGTGTCTGTAGGACATACTCAGATTCTTGGCGGCCTGTCTCAGGCTCCCTGTGCGCTCAACCTCTTTGAGAAGTTGATACGCTCCCGGCCCGAAAACATAACCACGATCACTTTCAAACCAGAAACGATACTTGACCTGCATATCTTGCCAATCTCCTTGTAGAATTTCAAAGTTTCGTTTAAAAGAAAAAACTTTTAAACATCCAAAATATAGGCGAAGCGTGGATTTCTACGTGGAAATGGAAAAAGCGTTTCGGGAAGGGAAGATAAAAAGCAAAGAAGATCTTGAGAGATGGAAGAGCAGAATTGCAAAGAAATACCGCATGCCCAATCCCCGCAACTCGGAGTTGATGAGAAACCTTCCGGAAGATATCGTTAGGGAATATCATCATATTCTAGTTAAAAAGCCCTCAAGAACGCTTAGTGGCGTGGCCATCGTTGCCATAATGACCTCTCCCTTTCCATGCCCGCATGGCAAGTGCATTTATTGCCCTGGAGGCCCTGAGAAGGGCACGGCGCAGAGCTACACCGGGCATGAGCCAGCAGCGTTGAGAGCATCGCAATATAATTTTGACCCCTATGAGCAGACAAGGGCTAGGATTGAGCAACTCAACGCAATTGGGCATCCCACGGACAAGATTGACCTCATAATCATGGGTGGTACATTCACAGCCCGTCCTGAGAGGTATCAGGAGTGGTTTGTGAAAAGAGCATTTGATGCCTTGAACGGAGTTGAGGCGCGAAACCTTGAGGAGGCACATCTGCTAAATGAGAACGCGAAGAACAGATGTATAGGGCTAACTGTGGAAACGCGTCCTGACTGGTTCATGGAGAAGGATATTGATTTTTCCCTGCATCTCGGGGCTACGAGGGTTGAGCTTGGGATACAGACCACCCACGATGATATCCTCGCATTGGTGAAAAGGGGTCATACGGTAAAAGAGAGCATAATCTCAACGCGCTTGGCCAAGGATGCAGGTTTCAAGATCAACTACCACATGATGCCCGGACTGCCAGGAAGCAATATTGAGAGGGATTTCCAGGCGTTTAGCAGGATTTTTGAGGATCCAGATTTCAGGCCCGATATGCTCAAAATATACCCTACGCTCGTGGTTAAGGGCACAGAGCTGTATGATATGTGGAGGAGAGGTGAGTATGAGCCATACACTCTTGATGAGATCGTTGAGCTTTTGATTCGCGTTATAGAGATCACACCCCCCTGGATAAGGATACAGAGAATACAGCGAGATATACCTGCCAAGTTCATTGAGGCAGGCGTGAAACGCGGAGATTTAAGAGCACTGGTTATGAGAGAGATGGAAAAAAGGGGTATAAGATGCCCAGAGATACGATGCCGCGAGGTCGGAAGGAAGGGAGGGGAGAATTTCAAACTCGTGAGAAGGGACTATATAGCTTCTCAGGGCAAGGAGATTTTCCTCTCATTTGAAGATGAAGAGCGGAATTCCATCGCCTCATATCTTCGTTTACGGCTTCCAAGTGAGCAAGCGCATCGTTCAGAGATGCGAGATGCGGCGATAATCCGCGAGGTGAAGGTATTCGGCCGCGAGGTCCCTGTGGGGGTTAGGGAAAAGAAGGCATGGCAGCATCGGGGATTGGGAAGGAGAATGATGGAGGAGGCGGAGAGAATCGCTAAGGAGGAATGGGAAGTTGGCAGAATGGTGGTCATAAGCGGTGTGGGTGTTCGCAACTATTACCGCAAACTCGGGTACGAGCGTCTCGGCCCGTACATGGCGAAGCGTCTATGATTGGACAATTTTTTCAAGTTTATTCCACTCCTCCTCAGCATTCTTTATCTCCCTTTCCACATTCTTTCTTATTGCCCTGAACTCCTCTAGCACCTCCCTTCTAATACTTTCTGGAGCATTTTTGAACAGGATTTCAATTCTTTTTTCCACATCATCGCTGAAATTGAGGTCATATACATTCTTTATTTGTTCAAGAGTATCCCTGTCATCAACATCTCCAAGTATAAGGGTATCACCATCCACATGCTTCAGACTCTCCCTTGTTATCAGTCCCCCATTTTTTACCCATCTATTGAGCAATTTTATTGATTTCTGCACATCCCTGCATTTTTTTAGTATCCATTTTTTCTCATTCTCCGCTCTCTGTATCATTAGTTTCTTTGCATATTTTGGATCCTCGCACAGGAGTATCAGGGCGATGTGCGCGTCCCAGTATGTTTTTGTTAGGTTTGAATAATGCGTTCCGGCGGCAAATCCAAGATGCTCTCCATTTCTGCTCTGCAGGTATAATTCCATCAGATTTTCAAGTTCCCTCATTGTTTTATGTTCCTTTGAGCCAAAAACAATTCCCCTTGGGCTCGTGGGATAGCCCAGGGCCTTGAGCATTTTCCGATACTCTCTTCTACATTTTTCAACATGTTCCCGCTTCATGATTGATAAATTGCATTACAATACATCATATTTTTTGACAAAAAAATTCCGATAAGAATAAATACTTGAAAAGACATATGCTCATATGTTCCCACCGCTGAGTTCCATCAGGGAGAGAAGGAGAAAGTTGGGATGGACCCAGAAAAAACTCGCTGATATGAGCGGTGTGTCTCAGAGTTACATTGCGAAGATTGAGAGGGGTAATCTCATGCCCACCTATGAAATGGCCAAGAGAATATTTGAAGCCCTGGACAGGGGTGAGTTTGAAGAATCCTCACCCATGGCCAGGGATATAATGGTCAGAGACATAATATCAGTTGGGGAAAGGGACAAAATAGGATACGCAGGTGAATTGATGGAAAAGCACGGTATAAGTCAGATTCCCGTGTTCAGGGGAAATGATGTGGTTGGTCTTATCACCGAAAGTGATGTGATGAGGGCTTACAGGGAGCATGGCCACAATGCATCCATGGCTATGGTGAGTGATTTCATGTCTGACCCACCTCCACTTGTTCCAGGAGATATGAGTTTGAACTCCCTTATATCCATACTGACTCAGTATCAAGCGATTCTGGTCCATGGGAAGAATGGAGTTGAGGGAATAATAACCAGGGCCGATATAGTTTCCCTTGCCTCATGGGGATCTAACCATCTCGGTAAAAGGACTAAGTATGGTGCAAGGATATGAATTCATGGTTGGTTTGAAAGAATCCATTGCTGGTGCAATAGCTGGCAATCTTGCAGAGGGATTCTACGAAAAATTGAGAAGTGAGGGTTTTATTTAACAAATTTCTCCAGCGCTTTTCTCAGCTCTTCGTGGTCCTTTGCATATTCCTGAAGGGAAATTCCCTGCATCTTAGCCTCCAGCGCTTGGCGCATGGCTGTTGCGCCCTTTCTCGTGCCTTCCGGATGTCCATGCACTCCGCCACCCGCCTGAATCACGATATCTTTTCCGAGTATATCCACAACCGCCGGCACATGCCCGGGATGCAAGCCTCCTGATGCAACTGCCAGCACCGGCTTTATGTCTCCCCAGCTCTGCTGGAACCTCGTATCATTCGCAGGCACATTGCCCATCTGAATCTCCTCGCGAATCGCAGAGACCTCGGCAGCGGAGCCTTCCATCTTTCCCACCGCGGTGCCGATGTGCAGGTTGTCCACACCCAGAACCCTGTAAATCTTCGCCAAGGCGAGCATTGTTATTCCGTGCCTCGGATTGCGAGTTATGGCTGCATGCATTGCTCTATGCGCATGTATGGCCATCTTGAATCCTTCCTCGCGATAGCTCTGCACCGCCGAAAATCCTGAGATGAAGACGTCAATCATCACGAACTCGTTGCCCGCATCTTGCACCAGCTCAGCACGGCGAATCATCTCCCTGTACGGAGCGGTTATGTTCACGAGGTAAATCTTCTTCTCCCCCGTCTCCTCCTCGGCAAGGTCCTTTTTCTCCAATGTCAGAGAGAGTCGCTCTTCAAAGCGGTTGAAATCCTGAGATGCAAGGTTCTCATCGTCCTTCACTATATCCAGACCACCAACCCACGCCTCGTATGCGACCTCCGCGTGCATCTTCGCAGGCAATCCGATTTTTGGCTTAATTATCGTTCCAAGGAACGGTCTATCTCGCACTCCTGTCATCTCGCGCACGCCCTGCACCCCGTACTTGGGCCCGGGATACTCCGATAGCAATTCAAGAGGAAATCTCGTGTCCAAAACACGAAGATTCTCAACGCTCTTCATTCCGAACACATTTCCCGCCACGCTTGCCAGAATTGCAGGCATGTTCTTCACTTCAAAGAGATGAAGGGAATACGCAATTTTCACATATCTTCTCTCTTCATCAATCTCGTAAACCCTTGCACGAAGTTTCTCCCAGATCTCCGGAAGAAGGGTCTTTAAATCAGTCCAAGTGCCTATTGAAGATTCCTCTGCTATTCTATCGGCCACGTACTTCATATCCCTCCCCGCGGGTGGCTCAGCGTAGAACCAAACCAGCAGGTCTGTATCTTTCGGCTCGTAATCCAACTCAATATAGGTCATGGGTGGATATATGCTCTCATGCAATTTAACCCCATCGTTTTAGAGCATATGACTTCCATCGCATGTGGATGCAGTGTTTAGGGGTAAACCCTCACGACACACAGAAAAATCAAGGCCATATTTTAGGGAAGCATCGCGTATTCTTTTTAGAATCTTTAATCTCAGATCTCTCGGAGCGTACCTTATTCCTCGGACCATTTCGCCATTTTCATAGTATATTCTATGTAGTCTCTCTGCTTGGTCCTTAAAAACTCCAGCAACGCGCCTGAAATTATCGGGTTTGACCTTGTAGGTTGAACTTATGATCTGCCTAACCCCTATATCTGCAAATACCCTCACCATTTCTCTTATCTCTTCTTCATTATCGTTTATTCCAGGTATTACCGGATCGAGACGCACAATGGTTTTGATGCCTGCCCCCCTCAATTTTTCAAGTGCTCTCAATCTTCTCTCAGGGCTTGGGGCCATGGGTTCCAGTTTATTTGCAAGGTTTTCGTCAAGTGTGGTTATCGTTATGGCCACTACGCTTCTTATGTTCTCAAGAACATCAATGTCCCTAACCACAATATCCGATTTTGTGAGCATTAGAAGAGAAAAATCGTATCTTCGCGTTAGATTCAATGCCCCCCTGGTTATTCTCAGCTCTCTCTCAACCTTTGGATAGGGGTCGGAGGAATTGCTCATTGAGATCGGCAATTTCAGTTTTGCATTCTTCAAATCCCTCTCAAAAAGGCGGAGAAAATCCCTTTTCGGTCGTACCTTCCATGGATTGCGAATGTACGATGTTATGTAGCAATATATGCATCTGTGCTCACAGCCCGTGTAGGGATCTACAGTGTACTTCTTGGGACATGTGCAGAGCGGGAAGTTCCAGGGATCAAATATGTGCATATAGTACACGAAACTCAATGGTATCCCCTATATAAAGTTCTATGGTGTCTTGTTTTCAAAAATGATAATAGGTGGAAAACAAATAAATATAATCAAACTTATTTTTCTATTATGGAAGATAGCCTTCACGTTCTGCTTGTGGACGACAACAGGGAACTTAGCAATATAATAAAAACATATCTCTCCCAGCGTGGGTTCAATGTGATGGTGGCAAATAATGGCAGGGATGCTATGGGTATGATAGAAAAGGCAAGACGCATTGATGTTATTCTTTTGGATTTGATGCTTCCGGATGTGAACGGTCTTGATATGCTTCGCTCCATAAGAGAGCATTCAAAGGATGTGCCCATAATAATCATCAGCGGGGTCAAGGACCTAAATACCGTAATAGAAGCAATGAAAGCAGGTGCAGATGATTACCTAGTCAAGCCCTTCAGGCTTGGAGAACTGGAGAGCAAAATTAACGAGATCCTGTACAAAAAGGCAATGGAACAGCCGGTACAACAAACCCTCACTGCCGAACGTGCGTTGGAAGTGGTTGATACCCTTGATTATTCGGGGGGTATGCTGAAATTCTCATTCAAGAACATAGATGAGATGAGGAGATTTCTAAATATACTGCGGGAGAGGGACGACGTGGATGTCAAAGATGTTCGTGTGGGCGAGGAATACGAAGTATACCTCACCATAAAGAGGTAGTGCCATGGTAGATTGTGAGGTGGAGTTCATACATCCCTACGGTCGTGGGTTCATAGTCTATACAGATAAGGAGTGGAAAAAGGGTAAAATTTATCTTACCCAGAGGGAGATTATAATTATCGGAGATAGGGAGTACAAGATACCCATAATAGCGATTTTGAGTGTGGATAAGAGGATAACTTTACCCGCAATTAAGGAAGGGCGCTCTACTCTTCTCATAGAATATGTGGACATAATAACAAAAGAAAAACTCTATACTCTGTTCTCTGGTTACGGTAGTTGCATAAGAAGATTCAAAAAGGCTCTTCTAATACTTCTCACTTCAAACATTCTTATCAGTTATAAAATAGGAGAGAACTGGGGCAAGGGATTCATGCGCGTAACTGGCTCGGATATTGTCTTCACACCTGTAAATTACACAATGCATGTGCAGGAGATAGCAAATATAGAGAGGAGGTCCATGTCCACTGGATTTTCAAATGTGGGCGTTATATACATAAAGGAGAAAAGAGAGGATAAGACCACAGAGATATACCTCGTCACGCCACCATTAAAGCGTGATTTCTTCTGGCAATTGCTTAACCTTCTTGTTGAGGAGTTTGTGTACTCGCAGGTACTTTCAAAGCTGACAGAGATTGAAAGACTCGTGCTCCTGCTGGTGAGTCAGGGAGCCTCGGTAAATGAAATTCTACAGAAGCACCACCTCACACCTGACGACTTCAAGAGGATAACGGATAAGTTGCAGGACATGGGTTTGATAAAGAAAATAATCCTGGTCAAAATAACGGATAGGGGGAAGAAAATAGTGGAGAACATCACTGAGTGAGTGAGTCAATTATCCTTGCGGCCTCAAGTAGATTTCTGGTGTTGTAATCCGCCATTTCGCTCGGTTTTCCCACCTTTATGGTGATCATACCAACTCTTCTTGCTCCAAGAATATCTCTCTTCTCGCTATCACCCACATATATTACCGGCTTACTCCTTGAATTTTTCAAAGCCATTTCAAATATTTTGGGATTTGGCTTGCCCACTCCTGCATCCTCCGCCGTTGTTATGCTATCAAACATTTCGTATATATTCATCGCTCTGAGCACTTTCTCTGTGTAGGGCCTGTCGGCATCGGTTATCAAACCAAGGTGCTCTGCTTTCCTCCTTATTATTTTGAGTGCCTCTTCTGAACCCCTATCAGGTTTTACGTATTTTGCATGGTAATTTGCATAGGCGTCAATTATCCAGAACACATCGTTGGAGCACAGTCTTTTTGAAACTACATTTTCAACTGCTCTTACTATGAGATTTCTTATCGGATAGTAAATTTTTTCCCTGTTGTCCATGTATGGTTTTCTGAATTCCAAGATATGGTGCATCAACTGCTCTACACTCATATCAATTTCAAATCTTTTCTTAATCGCTTCACACATCTTGTAAAACGCGTAATTTTCACTTTCCACACTTGTTATCGTGCCAGTCAGATCAAGGAACACATCCATACTCGGGGCATGCATATCATCCTTTTAACAATTTGCAAAGAAAATTTTATATGCCCAGTGCCTATACGCCTTAACGGGCAATCGCATGCTCCGGTGGTGTAGCCCGGCCAAGCATTAGGGGCTCTCAACCCCTCGACCCGGGTTCAAATCCCGGCCGGAGCACTAAGCCCCTTTGGAAAAGGTGCTTTACCCCCAAAGAGGGATGTCTTTCAAAATCCCCCATAAATGCCATGTGTTGGTTCTTTTACCCTGAGAATGCTCTCCTTCGGACCTTCTTCCTTTAATTTTTCTCAACTGGGTAAAAAGGTATGGATTAGGCCAAGAAATAGATTAGAAGGGTTATGGCGACCACAAATATCACTGCAGGGCTTACTCTTTTTATTACCTTGTACACATCAGCCTTGAAGTGCTGGGCGGATAGAACCAGACAAAGGTGCACGGGAGAGGTCAGATGTCCGGCGTACCCGGATGCATAGGCAAGTGCTATGGCTGCAAAACTTGGAGGGGTACCTATAAAGGGCAAAAGCAGAGGAAATGTTGCAGCCACGTAAGCCACGGTTACACCGGTCATAAGTCCTGCTAGGTATGGGAGTACGATTATCACAACAAATGCCGGTATGTGGTAAAGGTTGAAGAACTCATAGGTGTAGTACATTGAATTGGTCTGCAGCACTGCTATTTTCATGAAAAGTGCTGCAAAGGTAACACCAAGGAATGTCGGCTTCAAGGCGAATTTCAACCCGTATATGGCATCTTTTTTTCTTCCCCTGTAAATCAGAATTCCTATGAGCGTTAGATCAACCACAAGAAGTGAGTAAAAAAGATCTACCCTCTGGATCTCCAATCCTCCTTTTGTGGGCACAGGAATTCCAACCAGTGTCAAGAGCATTACCACCAGTATGGGCCAGGCAGAGTACAGCAATTTTCCGAATTCCCTTCCGCGATCCTTTTCAACTCTCTTCTTCTTTATGTTCTTCTTTTTCATTATGGGGTAATATATGAACAGGTATCCACCGGTGACTGCGAGTATGGTGAGGAAGAACATGTGGATAACAAAATCGGGAATAGTCACATTGAATATTGCAGAGGCAACAATTACTCCCGTATATAGGGGCCACCAGTATTCCCATAGGTGCCGAAACCAGTAGTTTAGGGAAGTGGCTTCCAGGGGATTCAAGGACATCTCCTTGGCAAGTGAATCAACGAGGCGCGCGGAGACATAGGCACCTCCGGGCATTGGAAGTAGTCCTATAAAGGAGGATATTGAGACCATGGAGGATCCCAGTGAGGAAGCCAGGGATTTAACTGCGTTTACCATCATATTCAGGTACCCCACTTTTTCCATAAGTGCAACGATGAGCAGTGAAAGAAACACTATGACAATTATTCTCCAGAAATTATGCCAGTTCAGAAGTGCAAGTAGCACCTTATCCCACTGTGCACCGAGGGCGAATAGGAGAAACAGTGCACCTATCATTATTGCAATGGCTATGTGAACTTTGAATCTGGGAAGTACGATGATTATCAGTATGGCTACCAGTATCAGCAGGAAGCCCTCGGAGGGAGTCATTATGTGGTTATGGAAAAGGCATATTTATAATTTGCACCTTCATACAATTTTTCAAAACAAAAAAATAAAAGAAGTATGCCAGAAGGGATGGGATGCGCTTCCCATTATTTAATATGCAAATCGCCCATATAAACTTTCTCAGAAAAATTTATATAGCAGTTCCTAATAAGCATGGTTGTGAACTAAAAGTTGATAACTGGAGGTGATAAAAATGGTGTGGAAGAGAAGAAGGGATAGGGACGACGAATGGGATAGGGATTTCTTCAATGATGATTTCTTTGGATTTGACATTGAGAGAGAGATAAGAAGAATGGAGGAGTGGATGAACCGCATAATGCGCGATTTTGGAAGGGGTGAGATCAAGGGTCCTTACGTTTATGGTTTTAGCATGCGCATAGGTCCTGATGGCAAGCCGCAGATACAGGAGTTTGGCAACGTGCCCCGCAGATTTGGCATAAAGGAGGAGAGCATGGAGGATTACCGGGAGCCCATTGTGGATGTTATGGAGGATGATAAGACTGTGAGCATAACAGCCGAGATACCAGGAGTGAACAAGGATGACATTGAACTGGATCTTAACGATGAGGATAACGTGCTCACAATAAAGGTTGATACTCCAGAGCGCAAGTACTACAAGGAAGTAGAACTTCCAGCCAAGGTCAAGCCAGATTCCGCCAAGGCAACGTACAAGAACGGAATACTTGATGTGGTGTTTGAGAGGGCTGAACCGAGAAAGAAGAAGGGCAAGAAGATAAAAGTAAGGTGAAAATGAGCAGCATAGACGAACTTCTGAATGCGATCGAGAATCAGACAAGGAGGGAGATACTCAAGAGGCTGGCTGAAGGGCGCCAGTATGCCCTTCAGCTGGCCAAGGAGTTGAGAGTGTCCCAGCAGGCCATAGTCAAACATCTTGAGATTCTGGAGAGATCAAACATAATAAGAAGGGCAGGTACAGAAAAAAGCGAAATGGGTCCTCCAAGAAAGCTCTATGAGGTTCACAGGGGTTTTTCCATAGTCATAGATGTGGCTCCGGGAATTTTTGAAATACGTGAATATCCCATAGAGGAAGATTCTGAGAGCATACAAGTTGAAGATTTCGGCAAGATGCTGGAGGAGATTGAGAGGGAGTTGCGCGATATTGAAAGGAGAAGAGTTGAACTCATAAAGATGAAGGAGAGAATCCTCAGGGAAATGATGTGAAGATAAATTATTCTGGAAGTTCAAACTCCTCTTTTTCCTCCTCTACTCTGAATGTCTTTGTTTTTCTCTCCTCTCTGAACCTGAAATCGGAGATTACGAGGCAATCCAAAATTCGCTCCGAATATCTCTGCCTTGGCTCTCCCTCGGTGCTCAATCCAGCAATGATATCCGCAATGTATATTATCCAGTTCAATTTCGTTGCATTTCTCCCTATGGCCTTCCATATGTCCAACGAGCCTATGAATGATACAGCCTTGAGTTTGAATATGTACTTTCCAGGGGTTTTTCCGTTGATGGCATCAAAAATCACAGAGTAAATGAACCATATTATGCCCTGCCATATGAAAATTACTGTGCCCATGTTCCATTTGAAAAAGTAACCGAGCGCATAGGCAATTGCAAGGGTTATGACGAAATCCACAAAACCCGCAGCGATTCTCCTTGCCCATAGATTTCGAAGTGCAGAATCGTACTCCATGATATCAAAGCCAGTTTGCATATGAAGGCATATAATGTTTGCTCCTTAAATATTTTTCTTGTTGGAAAGTTTATTATACTTTCTTTCAATCTAATCAATCATGCTTCTGGACGAGATTGAAAAATGGCTTAGGGAGGGAAACGATGATGCCCAGGACCTTGTTGACCTGCCTTGGAATGTTGAGAGGGAAAACAACACCCTGATGGCCCAGCATCCGAAGATACCATTCATTCTCTATGTTTCTGAGGATGATAATTTCATAAGGTTGCGGGTTTACACGGGTATAGAGACTGCTGTTGAAGATACTAAGGAGAGATTGAAAATTGCCAGGGCTTTGCTCCTGCTAAATGGCAGTGCGGATTACCTGAAATTTGCCCTTGAGGGCATAAACGAGGAGGTTGTACTTCAGATAGACCTTGGAAAGAAGTACTTTAACAAGGGTGTTTTTGAAGATTCAATAGCGGCCATGGTTACGGGAATGTACATGATGGTTCGTGCCCTTGACCTTGAAGAGGAGTTTCAGAACCAATTGTTTGCCAGGCTAGTTGGTCTAGTTAAGGAGCGCCTGAGTGAGGGCGCAAAGAGGGAGGACGTGGTGAAATTCCTCATAAATCGTGTGGGTCTAAAGAAAAAGGATGCTGAGGAGATAGTGGATGAGATAATGAAAAGTATGGATAAGGATATCAAGGGCTATATGTGAAGGTGGTTAATATGGAAGATTTTGAAAAGCACGTGGATGATATTTACAGGGTGCTTGGGGGAAAAGTGGATAAGGATGTAATTGCCAGAGAACTGCGAAACTGGATCACAAATTTCAAGGTGCCAATGACCGAAGCGAAGAGGAGTATAGTTTCAAAGCTGGGGGGAGATCCCACAAAACTCATAAACAACGAGAAAAAGATCTCAGATCTAGGTCCAAACGATGCAAGGGTGGATATTAAATTGAAGGTCATAACAATCAATTCAAGAGAGTATCAGCTTGACGGTATGGCGAGAAAGATGTACTATGGTATTGTGGGTGATGAAACGGGTACAATACCTTTTACGGCATGGCGTCTCGATGTTGAGTTGAGAAAGGGTGATTGCATACAGGTTAAAAACGCGTATACGAGAGAGTGGCAGGGTAAAACGCAACTCGTATTTGGAAACAATACGATCATCACTCTCCTTCCACCAAACTCGGTTGATGTAAAGACCTCAATAACTCCTGCAAAGATAGTGGAACTGCATCCGAGGATGGGATTTGTTCAGGTTGTCGGTAAAATTTTGGATGTTACCGAGAGAGAGGTCATGGTTGATGGTGTGCCCAGAAAGGTTTACGAGGGTATAATTGGTGACGATACGGGTGAAATACCATTCAGTGCTTGGGACATAAAGGTAAATAAGGGTGATGTACTTAAAATAAGTGGTGCCTACGTACGTACTTTCAGAGGTATGCCCCAACTCGTATTTGATCCTCGTTCTACAATTGAAAGGGTAAATCTGAATATAGAGATAAAAGAGATTCCAGTGACCCTTGAGAGCCTAGAAGGCAAGGGTGGATTTAACGTGCTTGTTGAGGGCGTTATCATAGATGTGAAGCGTGGAAGTGGACTCATATACCGCTGTCCGGAATGTGGAAGAGTTTTGAATTCTACCATATGTCCCGTGCACGGGAAGGTTACGCCCAAACCTGATTTGAGGATAAAAGCCGTTCTTGATGACGGAACTGGTGGTGCAATCTGTCTCTTCAACAGAGAGCAAACGGAAAGAATACTTGGAATAGGCATGGACAAGGCCATTTCCTTGGTTCAGGAAAATCTTGGAAATCCCGCAGTTATAAGGGAGATGATTGAGGAGAAACTCATAGCGGTGCCAATGCGTCTAAGAGGCAATGTTATATCAAAGGAAAAATATGGACTAACAATGCTCGTGCACGATTTTGAGTTTATAAACATAGAAGACATAGCAAAGGATGCGGAGAACATGCTTGAGGAGTTGGGGTGGTAAAAATGCGTGAGCCTGCTTGGAGAGTATTTGCTGCAGAGTACAACTCTTCAAAACACTATATAAAGGCCACTGAACCCAAGATGCCCAGTTACGTGATAACCCCTATTGGAGCGAAAATAAGCCGACTGTTCGTGGTGGGAGTGCTCACAGAGGTTCGGGTTATTACTGAAGAGGTGATAAAGGCCCGCATAGCAGATCAGACGGGAGCATTCTACATGCTTGCCGGAAAGTTCAATCCTGAGGCAAGACAGATTCTTGAAACAGTCAAAGTGCCGCAATTCATTGCAGTTGTTGGAAAGGTTAATGTGTACAATCCAAGGGAAGACCTTATGTACGTTTCCGTTGTGCCGGAAAGGGTAAAAATAGTAAATGAGATTCTGCGCGATTACTGGGTATTTGACACTGCAAGAAGATTGAAAATCAGAATTGATGCCATGGGTGAAGCTCTTCGCATGGATGAACCCTCCGTGGACAAGCTGACGTCTCTCGGATTCTCCAGGAAGATCTCAGAGGGGGTGGTTCTTGCAATTCGGTACTACCAGAAGATCAATGTTGAGCGGTATATGGATATGCTAAAGGATGCCCTCAAACATCTCCTCCCAGAGTACAGAGCCATGGGCTATGAACTGCCAACAGTTGAGGAAGAGGAGGAACAAGAAGAGGTTGGCGAACTGGAGGAGGAGATATTGAACCTAATTGAGCAACTGGATCAGGATGGAAAGGGTGCCTCCTACGAGGCCCTGTTGGAGAAATCTGGGATATCCGAGGAGAAACTTGACGAGGTTCTGCTCTCCCTTCAGGAAAAGGGGGAGATCTACGAACCCTATCTGGGAAAATTCAAGAGAATATAAACTAGCATCGTTCACTTTTTATTTTTATATTTCTAAATAAGATTAGAAAAATATGTAGTAGAGGAATATCATTGTTCCCGAGCCCACAATATCTGCTAGTGTTGTTATTATGGGTATAACTGCATTGTCGGGATCCATTTTTAGTTTTATGCTTAGGTATGTCAGGTAGTAGGATATGAGAATCAACAGTGTGGCTGCGAGCATGCCGGCGACGAATATCATGACCACAACCATAAAGTTCATTGTATAGAAGAATCCGAGTGCTGCAACTATGGATGCCATGATTATGGCCAGAACGTAGGTGGAAACCACATCTTCCAGAAACCTTCTTCCCTTGGGTATTATCCCGGGTTCTATGTATCCGAGATATATGAAGGATGACAGCCTTGCGGAGAGAACGCTGCCTATATTGCCAAGGGTTTCTTGAAAGGGGGGCAGGATCAAAAGCAATAGGGGAAGTTTGTTATCCTCCCACAGGGTGCCAGTAACTAGTTCAAAGAGACCCACAAGGATAAGCACAATGAAACTCTCCCTGTATATTCTTCTTCCCTCATGGCTTTTTAATGTTTTAAAAAACACGTAAAGGGTGTAGGCAACCCACACTCCCAGAAGTGCGTATCTGAGGATATCGGGTAACCAGGTTACTATGAGAGCGCTGAATATCATGAAAAATACCACGAGAAAGTCCCCCACTGCGGAAATTATTGGTACTCCGATGTTATCCGGATTCCATTTTTTCTCGTATGATTTCACGGCTATGTATGCAGATACAGGTGTCAGAATGGATGATGTAAAGAAGTGGTTTGTGAGTATTATTGTGAGGATTATCATTACAGGAATTATTATACCCTTTGTGAAATAGAAAACTCCAGATGTTAGGATGATCATAATATAGCTTACCGTGAAAGCCAGTGCTATTGCAGAAATTATGTTTATTTTCACCTTTTTATCCTTCATTCCTGAGATTTCTCCAAGATGAAGTTTGGAACTTAACCTTGAAATCTGTGCACCGTAAACGTTCCCTCGCATATCCAAGAGTGCTGGGAGAATCATCAGCAATCCTGGAATGGCGTTGAATACCCCTATGGATCTGTTTAAAAGCATTCCTGCAAAACTATCTGCTATAAGTGCCATCAAAAGAGCAATGAAGCTTTCCCGAATCATCTTTATGTCTACGAGGTGGCGGCTCATCGGCACCACCTCCTGTGCTCATCGGGACCATAGGGGGGGGATACCAATTGACCTATAAAATAGTAACTATTTTTTGGGTTTTACCATAAAGTAAACATGAACATTCGTGTAAAGATGACCATTAACGTACACGTCAAACGAAGCTAGATTTTTTCCCGTAACGGTGGAATTTGTTTCAAATTTTATTTCTTTCTCCTGTCCGTTTGAAAGATGGAAGTGAACGGTACCTATATTGATGTTATTTAATTTGAAAATGATCTTTAAATCCGAATCACCGTAGTTCCAGTTTTTCACCATTAGTTCAAAACTCACGTTTTTCCCAACAGTTACATTATGGGGCCAGGATTCTATGGAAATGTCCACTTCATGCCTGGGTGATGCGGTGAACTCTGAGTATCCCCATACTGTGATAAGAAGAATTGAAAGTATTATTACGGCAGAAACAAATTTTGAAGGTTTTTCCCATTTTATTCTCTTTATTTCCCCTCCTGATGAGAGTGCGTATGCAATGCACAGGTATGCCCCAACGGTGATGAGCATGGTGTATGGAGTAAGGATGGACAAGGCGGCAAGAACCACGGCAATCAAACCACTTATCCCCAAACTCAAAGGGGGTGATATTAGAACAAGTTCCTCGGTGTCCAGGTCCTTGTAAATCCTTATGGTGAAAAATCCCGGGGCAAAGAAAAGGATGAATCCGAGAGATATGAGTTTGGTGATCCACCACGGCAAGAAATATGTGAGGAAAAATAAAACGGTAAGCAGGGCCACGAGGTTCTTATCCTTCATACAGACTTCCCTCTTTCATAATGTATTTCCTTGCATTCAGTTTCTCCAATCTGGGATCGTGGGTAGCCAGTATTATTGTGACCCCCAATTCCTTATTTATTTTTTTCATAAGTTCCACAATGTTTTCCGTGTTTTCATCGTCCAGATTTGATGTGGGTTCATCAGCTATCAACAGTTCAGGATCATTGGCAAGAGCCCTTGCAATGGCCACACGCTGCATCTCTCCCCCACTCAAAGATGAGGGAAAGGAATGCATTTTTTCCTTTATGCCGAAATATTCCAACAAATCTTCCACTCGCTCTTTCCATCTCTTACCGGCCAGTTTTAGAGGAAGTGCTACGTTCTCCATTACCGTTAGATCATCTATCAAATTTGTGGACTGAAAGATTATTCCTATCCTTTGAAGCCTGAATTTTGCCCGCTCATTCTCACTTAATTTTGTTATTTCAATGTTTTCTATCTTTACACTTCCTTCATCGGGAATTTCCAGACCTGAAATTATATTGAGCAGAGTGGTTTTTCCAACACCTGACTGTCCTTTTATCATCACAATATATCCCCTATCAACGTTTAAATTCACCCTTCTGAGAACCATATAACTCCCATATGTTTTTGATACGTTTGATACGTTCAGATACACCACGCACAGTAAATTTAATAAGCATATATAGTTTTTACTGGACTGGAATGATTGCTCCGTTGAGGTATGTTATTTCGATAAGAAAACGCTCAAAAATAACCATTCTTGCAATAGCCATTGTGATAATGTTCATTACATCAACCTATACCATTGCCTACAGTTTTGAAGTGAGCAACAGGGAACTTGTTGAGAGATTTCATTCACAATATTACATAATTTCTTCATCCAAAAATCTCCTCAATAGTCGTGTGAACCATAAGGGGGCTATTGGCGCCTATGTGTACCTCATTCCGGCCAGAATCGGAAATTTGAGCACCTATGTTGTGGGGATATACGATCCACATAATGTGCTTGGGTGGGCGTATGGATGCAATCCTGGGTCAATAATCTTGGGAGAGTACTTTCACAAAAGAGGTGATGTGGGTGTCACAATTAAAGATGAGACACTGAAATTAAAGGTTCTGAGAACTATGAGGTTTGAATTTTTTCCGGATTACTGGGGAGTTATAAACTATACGGTTGCCAGAGAGTTTCAAAAGGAGCCCAATTTTATTATCACGGATAAGTATCTGGAGGTGGATGGCTTAATAACACAGTCAATGATAAAACTTGGAGATTTTTATTACAAAAGCGCGGAGGAAACCTACGTAGATTTGGTTCTTTTATCCTTGATTTCTGTTGTGGCCATATATTTTTTCATAAACGCACTGCTTGAAATGGAGATAAGTGAAAACATAAGGAAAATAGCCATAATACGGGCTTTGGGATCCACATCTCATAACATATCTGCAATATATTTTCTGAGATCTCTGTATATAGGTGCAGCCGGAATGATTGTAGGCCTCTCCTTTGGGATAGTCCTATCCTACATGCTTCCAACAATTCTCCAGTTTTCCGGATTGCTCAGTTCTCTCAGTATATCCATTCCATCCACAATGTTTCTAATAAACCTCCTGCTCACCGTGGTTGGAGCCACTCTTGCATCCATTCATCCCATAAGAAGGGCAGTTGGAACGGGAATACTGGAGGGAATGAGGAGGGGGGCTCTGTGATAATAAAAAAATCAATTATCGTGCCAGTTATAATTCTTATGATGCTTTTCACGTCCATCTTTGTATCTTTAAATTCAATGTACCTTATGCCCCAGGAAATAATGGGTAACAAAAACGTGTATGTACTCACATCCTCCCACGACAGGAATCCTCTGAGAAGCAATCTGAATTTGGCACTTGCGTACGGTCTGGAAAACACATCCTACATAACGGCCGTGAGCCCTGAGATCTTTCTTTTCACCACCATAAAAAATCAGCCTGTGACCTTGAGGGGTGTGGAATTCAAAAATTTTCTGAGCATAGAGGATGGAAAGATAGTAATGGGTAGCATGCCAAAAAACGTGGATGGTGCCCTTGCGGGGGCGAAAATTTTTAAGTTTCTGCACCTTAGCATTGGGGAAAAATTGAGTGTCTACGGTTCTTTTCAATCTTCATTTGCAATAATAAATATAACAGGAGTATTCAAAACTGGGAGCAGCGCTGATGATGAGATTCTGGTCTCTCTCCCAACAGCCCAGAAACTCGCCGGCTTGAAGGATAATCAGGTATCTATAATACGTTTTAAAACCGATGATTTGGAAAAAACGAAGGAACTATTGAATCCGGATTATCCAAAATTCACCGTCAATGTAACCTCAGTATCTCAAGTTTACTCCTACAACAAGTTTAATGCCACAGTTACAATAAAGAATATGGGATCTGAGGAGGGGATGTGCAGTTTTTACCTGAATTTTGAGAATCAAAGTTTCGAAAGAGATATATATGTTTCAGGGTCTGCAACTTTCAATGTTACACTTACAGCCTATATTCCAGGGCAGCAAAAAATAGATGTGGCGGTCAAAAACGATGTTCTTTATTACCCTTCTTTCTCTCAAATCTTGGTTGTGAAAAATCCCGTTGTTATAAGGGGTAAAACCCTGACATATGTGAACACTTCCACAAACTACGTTTTTCTAACAAGGAATGACAGGAAAATAACCAACGCCACCCTCGAGGTTTCTAACGGGCAGTATATGAAAATCTATCGTATAAACTACTCTGCAAATATCACGTTTCCCTTCGTTGGAAGGTACAATTTATCGTTCTACAAACCCGGATTTGAAAGCAGAAATCTGGTAGTGGAGGTATTTAAAAGGGAGAATCTTAGCGCACTTGCCAATATAACACCTTCCCCCATGGGAAATGTGGTCTTTGTTAAAAGAGGGGAAAGCATTGAGATAAACGCATCGAATGGAACGAGGATATTCTATTCTCTTGATAATGGTCTAATCAGGAATACGAACTCTTCAATCCCTCTTTACTCCATATCCGGTAATCACGTTCTCTCCATCAATGTGGTAAGAGGGTGGTTTATGGGCAATGAAACGTTAATTGTTCATATTTACAATAACTCTCAAATTTTCGCAAATGTACCCTTCAGTGACTTTACCCCTGTTTATTTCAATACCACTTACAACATCACGCTCTGGAGTGAGGTTCCGTTTCAAAATTTGTCTGTGAGGTTAGATGACCGTGTCATATATACGCTCAGAAACTACACCTTTGATTTTTATCTGTTCAATTACACAGTAAATATACCAATAAAAATTAGTGGGAAAGAGAGCAGACTAAATCTGGAGATATTTGCCAAAAATGTTGTCAATAGAACTTTGAAAATTGTTGTGAACCCAAGGGTTATTCATTCCTCTGATACCCAGAAACCTGAGATCATAGTTGGAGGTACCCAGAGAACTTCCACTGTGAGATGCAATCTACTTGGAAAAGATCCAGTAAGTATTAGAATATGGAGCGGTATACCCGTAGAGGTTAAGGCCTATGATGATCTTGGAGTTACAAATTTGACCGTGCAGATTTTTAACAGAACATACTACTCATCTCCCCCGAATATGGGGGAAGTGGATATTCCCACTATGGAGATAAGAAACGGTGAAGTTTATTTTATGCCAGAGGGAATCTATGAGGGTATAGCTACAGCAAGAGATGCGGCGGGAAATGTGAATGAAACTTATTTTGAGGTGATAATAAACAATACTGGAGAAAAGCTCCCTCCAATAGTTCTGGGAAGTGGAATTTTAAATTTCAATGGGGGAAAGCAATCTTACAAAATGAGGATTTTTGATAATACTCTGATAGAGGATGTTAAGGTTTATGTGAACGGTACACCAATTGAGCTTTATGAAAATCTCAGCGTGGAAAATTTCACCGTATGGATAAACTCATCCCAGGTGCCAGATGGTTTCTACAAGGGCTATATTTATGCTCAGGACATCTACGGAAATAAGAGAAGTTTTCCCCTGATCATAATCAAGAATTTCACTGATATGGTTCCACCAAAAATAGAGGTTGTGAAAACAAAAATATGGAGTGGGGAGGATATTGTTATCAGGGCCAAGGATAATACTTTGATGAAAAAACTCTCCGTTTTCATATTTGGGAAGTGGTTCAATGGCACAAGGGAAGTGAAGATTCCAACAATGGAGATTCTCAACAACTCCGTTGAGTTTGTTTCACCAGGAGTATACATCGCAAAAATATATGCAGAGGACATATTCAATAACAAGAACAACTCTGAGGTTAGGATTGAAATAAACAATACCGGAGAGAAAATTCCTCCTGTAATAATTCTTCCAAGTGTTTCAGTATGCAACGCCACGGATTATATAAATTTCACAGCCTATGACAATGTGGGTGTGAAAAGAATAAGTGTGATAGTATTTAATCGCACTGTTGCATCCGCAGATTCTAATAATATAAGTGTAAGGGCTGAAAAACTTGGTTACGGATTTGTGACGGTGGAAATATATGCAGCAGATGTGAATGGGAATGTTGCAATCTCTCCTTTTAAAATGTTTGTAATGGATAATATTCCTCCGAAGATCAATGACACGTACATACGTATCTGGAGCGGAAACACCACCAATGTGACTCTGTGGGATGACGTGGGTATAAAGTATGCAACGCTATCCATATTTGGAAAGATTTTCAGAAATTCAGGAAATAGAATTGAGATAAAAACAATGGAGATCTTAAATGACACCGTGCATTTCATACCGCCTGGAAGGTATGTTGGAAAATTGGTGGCAGCGGATTATTCTGGAAATGTAAATTCAACCTATGTTACGATCATCATAAACAACACCGGAGAGAGGATCCCCCCAGTAATCCTTGGAAAAACCTATAATATCATTTCAAACAATAAAAGTGCAATTTTCCGTGCCTTTGATAATGTGGGACTAAGAAAAATGTGGTGGACCTGTGATGGGATGGTTAGGGGAGAATCGGAAAATGGAACGATAGTCGTGCATTTCTCCCAGTTATCCATTGGAATCCACAATGTCACCATATATGCAGAGGATCTGAATGGAAACATAGCACGTATGAATGTTACACTGGATGTTGTAGGAATAACTCATGTCAACGTAAAGGTACAGGTTGAAAATTCCAATATAAATACCAACCAGCGTGGTATCATAAACATAGAAATAATCAATGGGCCAAATAGTGGGAAATATTCCACCATGGTATACCTGGATAATTCTCCTTATTACCTCATAAATCTAACTCTCATACCCTATGAAACACAGGGTTTAATTCTCAAGATTCCATATCTTTCAGAGGGGATACACAAGATTGTGGTGGGTAATGAAACTGTTACCATAAGAGTTTCAAATCCCTACGTGGAAAAACTTCCAATTGATCTACTTTTAAGGTACGACAAGAATCTAAATGTTACGGGTGGAAAGGAAGTGATATACAAGGGATTTCAGATATCTGAGGGTAACTTCATAATTCTTATATACTCTTTAATAGGAGTTGGAATGGTTCTTGTTATTCTTGGAATGTACTCATCCCTTCTTAAGGCACTAAAGGAGAGGAATATAGCGGTGCTTCGGGCAATAGGCGCGACAAACTCACAGATCCTGAAATTCGCTTTGAAGGATAGCTTTTATTACATATTCTTGCCCATTCTATTCGGAATAGTTGTGGGTTATATTATGCTATTCATTCTTCAGTATTTTGAGGTTCTAAGAGCATTTGGGCACAGATTAATCATATCAACGAATATACAACTGATCTCTCTGAATCTTATCATAGGACTAGGATTTGCCATCTTGACGATGGCAGTTGTGTTTAAGAACGTTCTATCTTCCAAGGTTGTGCATCTATTTTCTGGGGAAACGGGTGAGAGGGAGGTGGATTTAAAGGAGGTATTCCAATGAAAGGCAAGTGGATCGCACTGATTCTGATTTATATTCTGGCGGTTGTTGTTAGAATGTACCCTGTTTTCATCACCCCTGTTCCTTACAATGTGGACGCTCTACTTGATTCAAGGGCTTCCCAGTTTATTGCAACCCATGGAAATCTGGGATTTCCGAGCGGTGTGAGTTACAACAATCATCACACTCCCGTGACAATTCTTTTTAATGCACTTAGCGGTGCTCTATCCCAACTTGTGGGAGTTCCCGTCATGCATCTGATCCCCTTGATTTTTCCATTCATAACCTCCATTTCCGTGATTGGATGGTACCTTTTTAGCAAGAAAATAACCGGAAAAGATGAAATAGCCATTATGACCGCTGCGTTTTTTGCAATTAGCGGAACATACGTGCTCCAAACAGCCCTTGTGTGGAAGGAGGCTGTAGGGTTCGCTCTGATGCCCTTTGCTCTTTATACTTACAGGAAGAGAAATGCAGTTGCCATTTTCCTCCTTGCTATACTTCCCCTCACGCACCATTATGTGGCACTTTTAACCTATATGATGCTCTCCTACTCCGAGATTTTCACACTATACGAAAAGTACAGAAAACACGAGATTATGGAGAGAATTGATTATCTGTGGCCAGCGGTATTGCTCGTTCTTTGGATGTATCTTACCCTTTATTACTCTCTGACAGATTTCAATAGGGTTAATAACCTATCACCTTCAGGGCACCTATGGTTGTTTGTATCTTTATTTGTTCTGCTTTCCCTGGTAGGATTTAGGGTTTTGAAAAGCAATTTCAGAAGGGTGAATAATAGGTGGGTGATTTTGATTTCAATCATCCCAATGCTTCTTTATTTTGCATATTTCTTCTTTCCTGTGTTCTCCCGTACGATGTTGTTCAACACAACCACGTTCCTCTATACCTTTGGCTATGTGTTGATAATCCCAATTATATCTTCTGGAATCTATATTCTTAGCACTGCTAGATATGGAGAAAGGAAACGGTACATCTCCACTCTTATGGCTCCAATACAGATGATACTCTTCTTTATGCTCCAGGGATTTGATCCGGCTACCTATGATACAGTTAGTCGCACCTATGATTTTCTTGATCCTGGCACGCACACTGCTCTTGCCACAGCAACATTCAAAACAAGGAAAAAACTACTCTCTTTTGTCATAGTGTTCATAGTGCTTGCCACAACCACACCCCTTGCATACCATACCCAGGAGGCTTTTGGTGTGTCATATTTTATATATCCTGATGAGATGCATGCTGCAGAGTGGATCAAAGAGCATTTCAATACAAGCATAGCCACCGACGATAAACTGGGCCTTGTGGCCCGTAATGGATTCGATATAAATGCCTCCCGTAACTTACCGTATCTTTTGGAGAATGGAATACAACCAGGGGAGCATCTCTGGTTGATAGGGAGTTACTGGGAACATGGAGCGCAGATGTGTCCTATGGCGCCCATTCCCGTTAATGTTAGGAGGATTCAGCAGCAGGATTCTGTGATTTTTTCCTCTGGTCATACCTTTGTAGTTCTAAATAGTACTTCATAATTATTTCCGGAAATCTCAAAGCCACAAGCACGAGAAATATTGTGAGAACATACTGGTAGCTTACCGTAATATTTATTTTATCTATGTGGAGTGAGAAATATCCTCTGTTAAGAAGATAATATGCCCACAGTAGAATGGAAAACAATGCACCAAGGCCAAAGGCCATCTTGTATCTTGGATCCTCCCATATCTCCTCCAAGAATTTAAACAGGATATACAGAATGCCTGTGATCAATATGATTAAACCGTAGCTTGATATGCTGATACCAAGGTATGAAAAATACTCTCTCATGTATTTTACCAGGATTATCGGTATAACTATGAGAATAAGTAGTCTCAAAATGGCCCTGAGAACGGAGGCCACAAGATATTTTTTGTTTTTCATATATGAATCACCTCTTGATATGTGAGATGGGTATTGGTGTCGTAGAATATGATTCTCATCTCATCTACCGGTTGGGTTATCTCAATTTTTTCATATCTCCTTACCTCTTGATTGGGGAAGACTGAAAATGAGGATACACTTTTTGAGACCTCATTACCTTCATAATAGAATATCTTGGTAACCTTCATGGAGAGTTTGAAAGGTGATTTATCTGTAAATGAATAGTACAATGTTTCGTTTGGAAATATCTTGTAGGTGAGATTGGACAGGGGTGCGCCCCAATAATATTTTTCGGTGAAAGGAACTTTGAGTCCGAATATGGAAATATTACCCTGTAAAGTTAAATGCTGGGATTTTGTGAGTAATGTTTTGGTGTAATTGCTGAGTACTTCCATTTTCAATGTACCACGGTAGTACTCTCCCAGCTGAGCACTTCCATTGAATGAACCGCAAGAAGAATGGCCTACCAAAACATGGCCGTATACCGAAGCAAGACCTGAGAGGTATCCCGCAGTTTTAATGCTGTAAGGTATTTCAAATTTTATCATTCCCGAGGAGGCGTTCATATTCTCCGGGGCATACACTTTAACCTCTTCAATGGGAGGTACCCACCTGAACTTGTACAGCGAGTTTACAGATACATGAACCCAGTTTAGCATGTATTGGAGAGATATGGTTATGTTTGCATAGAACATATCCGCATGTTTAAAGTGATAGAGCGATGGATACTCCTCATTATATAATTTGAGCAGGTTTATTTTTACAGGTATGGAGAAGGTGTCTATGCTTGAGGTTTCTATATTTCCTATTCTCTCGTCTCTAGTTAATAGTGTTGTGGTGCTATTTCTCAATGTGTACCTGACGGATATATTGTCTATAGAGTACATTCCGTAGTTTTTTATTGTTACGGGTACATGTATGATGGCCTCCTCTCCATTGAATGTCAAAAATGGTTGCCCTACGCCTTCAAGGGTCACGTTTTCAGATGCAAATGATAAAATGGCAAGCAGGATTATGGCAATAATTCCTATCTTGCACAGAAGCAAAATTGTAGAGTATATTTTTAGAGCAATTTTGAGCTTATGTACCATAAAACATGCACGAATGTTGGGTTTATTAATTTTTCGCGGTAATTACTCAAAAAGAGCATAGGGGTGCTCGATAGGTTATGTGCCTGCGGTCTGTCGAACTTAGGAGGTGATCCATCCGCAGGTTCCCCTACGGATACCTTGTTACGACTTAACCCTCCTCGCTGACCCCAGGTTCGACCCTGCCCAGAGAACAGAGCCTCACCTAGAGCCAACTCGGATGGTTTGACGGGCGGTGTGTGCAAAGAGCAGGGGCGCATTCACCGCGCCATGTTGAGGCGCGATTACTACGGAATCCAGCTTCACGAGGGCGAGTTACAGCCCTCGATCTGAACTACGGACGGGTTTCAGGATTAGCTCCCCCTTTCGGGGTCGCAACCCATTGTCCCGCCCTTTGTAGCGCGCGTGTAGCCCGGGGGATTCGGGGCGTACTGACCTACCGTTGACCCCACCTTCCTCTGGCTTAGCGCCAGCGGTCTCCCCAGTGTGCTCTGCCCCCGGAGGGACAGGTAGCAACTGGGGACGGGGGTCTCGCTCGTTATCACACTTAAGTGAACGCCCTACGGTACGAGCTGACGATGGCCATGCACCACCTCTCCGGCTCTTATTCGGGCAAGGTCGTCAGCCTGGCCCACATGTGCCGGTCGCCCCCGGTGAGTTTTCCGGCGTTGAATCCAATTAAACCGCACGCTCCTCCCGTTGCAGTGCTCTCCCGCCAATTCCTTTAAGTTTCAGCCTTGCGGCCGTACTCCCCAAGCGGCCCGCTTAACACCTTCGCTCCGGCACTGCCGGCCCCCGAAAGACCGACAACACCAAGCGGGCAGCGTTTACAGCCAGGACTACCCGGGTATCTAATCCGGTTTGCTCCCCTGGCCTTCGTCCCTCACCGTCGGAGCCGTTCAAGCCGGACGCTTTCGCCACAGGTGGTCCCCCCGGGATTACAGGATTTTACCCCTACCCCGGGAGTACCTCCGGCCTCTCCCGGTCCCAAGACCCGCAGTCTCCCCGGAATTCCTGACGTTGAGCGCCAGGATTTACCCAGGGATTTACGGGTCCGGCTACGGACGCTTTAGGCTCAATAATAGTGGCCACCACTCGAGCTGCGGGTATTACCGCGGCGGCTGGCACCCGTCTTGCCCAGCCCTTATTCCTGGAGCTTTTTAGGCTCCAGAAAAGCCCTCCCGAAAGGAAGGGCACTCGGGCTCCCCTCGTCGCGCTTTCGCGCATTGCGAAGGTTTCGCGCCTGCTGCGCCCCGTAGGGCCTGGACTCGTGTCTCAGAGTCCATCTCCGGGCTTCCCCTCTCAGGGCCCGTACCCGTCGTAGGCTTGGTGGTCCTTTACACCACCAACTACCTGATAGGCCGCAGACCCATCCTCGGGCGCCGGAGCTTTCGGTCTCGGAACCTTCCAGTATCCGAGGCCTATGGGGTATTAGCCTCAGTTTCCCGAGGTTATCCCCCACCCGAGGGTAGGTTGTCCACGTGTTACTGAGCAGTCCGCCGGTGCTCCCGAAGGAGCCCCTAAACTCGCATGGCTTAGTCGGAGCCCGATAGCAGTGGCCTCCGGCAGGATCAACCGGAGTTGATCCCTTATGCTTGGAGAGTATACGACGACAGACCGCAGTCTGCACACCTATCGAGCGTCGGATTTGAGAGATCCATTCCCAAACGGGAAGTTTTTCTCAAATCCCCATTGAATCAGCACATTTAAGCAGCCATGGAACCCAGATGCTCATTTTTCACATCTGGCGCCTTATTTGGCTGCCTTGCAAAGCCCTTAATGAGCAACCAATATATATCCCTTTCGCTCATTATTCCATGGGCAATCTGGGATAAGGGCCAAATAGGAATTTTGTATATGAAATTTTCTGATAACTCATTTTAGTTTTGATGCCCTGTTTTTCAGTTCATTCAATTTATTCAGGGCCTCGAGAGGGGTCATATTCATAATGTCCAGATTCTTTAGCTCTTCCAGAATTTCATCGCAATTGGAATTGCCAAACAGCATTGTTTGTACGATTCTTCTTCCTCTGCGTACCTCAATCACTTTTTCCTCTTCAATCATTTCCAGAACGTTCTTGGCTCTTTTTACAACATCTTCCGGTACTCCTGCAAGTTTTGCCACTTCAATTCCATAACTCTTGCTCATACCCCCAGGCATAACCTTACGCACGAATACAAGGCCGTCTGGAGTTTCCTTCACCGCTATGTGGTAATTTCTCACATTTTCAAGTACATTTTCAAGCTCAATAAGATGATGGTAATGGGTTGCAAATATTGTTCTTGCCTTGATTTTGTTGTGGATATGCTCCGTTATGCTCCAGGCTATGGCCAAACCATCGTAGGTGCTCGTTCCACGTCCTATCTCATCAAGGAGAATCAGAGAACGTTCCGTTGCAGTGTTTAGAATATTTGCAAGTTCTACCATTTCCATCATGAAGGTGCTCCTACCCCTGGTTATATCATCGCTTGCCCCCACCCTGGTATATATTCTGTCCACAACACCTATTTTTGCATAGTCCGCAGGCACGAAGGAGCCCATCTGTGCGAGTATGGTGATAAGAGCCACCTGTCTCATATAGGTGCTCTTTCCTGCCATATTTGGACCAGTGAGCATTATGAATCTCGCCTCACCACTGATATTTGTATCGTTTGGAACAAAATCTGTGTACCTTTCAACAACAGGATGTCTGCCGTTCTTGATTGCTATGTCCATACTCTCATCCACAATGGGCCTTGTGTAATTCCACTCTAGAGCGACTTTTGCAAGGCTCTGTATCGTATCAATATGCGCGATGGCCTCTGCAACTCTTGCAATTCTGGAGGTTTCCCCTTTCAATTTTTCTATTATTTCTTCGTAGAGTGCCTGCTCAATATCATTTATTTTTTCCTTTGCACTAAGAATTCTGTACTCCAAATCCTTCAATTCATCGGTTATGAATCTTTCTGAATTCTTCAGTGTCTGTTTCCTCTTGTAGTGATCCGGAACCTTGCTAAGATTTGCCTTGCTCACCTCAATGTAATAACCCATCACGTCGTTGTATCCAATTTTCAAACTCTTTATGCCTGTTCTCCTCCTCTCCCTCTCCTCCATTTTCCCTATGAGGTCCTGTGCGTGGAGCGTAAGATCTCTAAGGCTGTCAAGTTCCCTGCTGTATCCCCTTTTTATCACCCCATCTCCTATGGGATAATCTCCGGCAATGCTCCTTTCAATTAAATCCACAATTTTTCCCAATCCTTCAATTTTTTCACTTTCTTCTCTCAAAATTTTAGATTCAAAATTCATCTTCAGATCCTGGGCATACTTGAGCCCCTCCTTTAACGCTATCAAATCCTTGGGCCTCGCCCTTCCAAGCGAGATTCTGGTCTTTATACGCTCCAGATCCTTTATGTGGGATAGTACATCCCTTATTGATTCGAGCATCATTTGCTTCTTGGTCAGTTCTTCCACAGCATCCTGCCTTTTTTCTATCTCATCCACATTCTTCAAGGGTCTCTGCATCCATCTCTTAAGAAGCCTTGAACCCATTGGGGTTACGCACGCGTTTATGGTGAAAAAGAGCGTGTATCTCTCCTCCCCCAAGAAATTCTTGAAAACTTCCAGGTTTTTCAGGGTGGTGGAATCTAAAATTAGGAATCTATCGCGAAAATAGCCCTGGAGGGAGGTTATATTCTTCAATTCTGACATGGTGTTCTCCTTGGCATATTTCAATGCGGCTGCTGCAGCCTTCAGCCCGTATTTTCCAATTCCAAATCCCTCAATCTCTGCAACTTTGAAATGGTCCTTGAGCAGGGACTCGTAATCAGAATAGTACTCCTCAGGCATGATTTTCTGGGGAACATCCACCTTAAGTTCAACATTGGATATGATCTCCGCGGGGCTCAGGCGGAGAATCTCACCATTAATTCCGTAAAAATCCAATTCACCTGCAAAGAACTCTCCTGTGGATATATCCAGAGCTGCGAATCCATAGGTCTCCTCCTTCCTATACACTGAGAGCAGGAAATTGTTATCGTATGTGAGGAGAGTATCCTCTATGAGGGTTCCTGGGGTGACTATCCGTATCACATCCCTCTTCACCAGACCCTTGGCCTTCTTCGGGTCTTCCAACTGCTCGCAGATGGCCACCCTGTACCCTTTTTTAACAAGTCTGGAAAGGTATGCATCCAAGGCGTGATGGGGTATGCCGGCCATTGGCACTGGCTCTTCCTTGCTTCTTCGTGTGAGCACTATATTTAGTTCCTTTGATACGATTTTTGCGTCCTCTTCAAAGGTCTCGTAAAAATCTCCAACACGGAAAAACAGTATGGCATCTCTGTACTTCGCCTTTATTTTGTGGTACTGTCTCATAAGGGGTGTGGCCATCTTCCATTCCTATGGGATTTTTATATTAAATCCTTTCTCTTGAAAATATTTTAAGAGCGTTGTGCATGTGCCTCTATGCTTTCAGATGGAGATATTCTAAAAGCCATTGAGATGGGAGAGATAAGCATTGAGAATTTCAAGGAGGAAAATCTAACTCCCAATGGATACGATTTAACGGTGGGTGAGATCAAAATTCCCGAGTTGGATGTTTACATAAAAAATGGAAAATTTAGAATTCCTCCTCTAACCCATTTTCTGGTTGGTTCAGAGGAGTACATAAAACTTGGAGAGGGTTATGTTGCACAGCTGTGGCTGAAAAGTAGATGGGCCAGGCGGGGGGTTCTTGCTTCCTTTGGACTTGTGGATGCCGGGTTTGAGGGCATACTGACCATGGGCTCCTTTGCAACCAGGGAGATTGAATTGAAGGTTGGTGATAAATACGCCCAGATATGTTTCATACGTCTCAGTTCTCCGACAGAAAAGCCCTACGCCCTTCGCTCTGGAAACTATCAAAAACAAAAAAATATAAAAATATAAAAATTACGCTGCCACAAGAATATTATTGTATACCTCTTCAACCACGGCATTCATATCGCTCAGGTATATCTCCCTGAATTTCTTTTCAATCTCCCTTCTTGTAACATTCGCAATTTTTGCCACAAAATTTGATATCTCATCGTACAGTGTTCTGTATGCATCTTCAACCTTTAATCTAGGAGTGTTGAGGAGCAGATCGCTATCCAGAACTATTTGTTTCGTTACAAGGTTCTTGAGTTCCTGCACCGCATGCATTGCAATCTCTCTTCTCTTTCCCTCAATGCTGAAGGGAAGTACTGTTATGGCAACTATGGGCTTGTTGAACCTCTCTTTCAATATTCTTGCTGTTTCCACGATCCCACCGGTTCCAGTACCTCCACCCAATGAGGCAAGAAGAACTATGACATCCGCATTACTGGCCTCCTCTATGATCCAGGCGCGGTTTCTATTTATTATGTACTCCCCCACCTTCACTTCCCCGTTTGCATCCTTGTGCTCCCCAAGCACATCTTTTCCAAGAAGCATCTTTTTGTCTGCGGTCACACTTTCCAATCCCTTTTCATCGGTATTTATCGCTATGATCCTTGTACCCTCTATCTTCTTCTCGGCAATGTATGACACTATCCTGCCGGCACCCCCGCCAAAGGCAAACACTCGCACATCTGGTCTTATGCCGAATTCATCCATAAGCAGCTCTTCCACATTCTTTCTAACGCTTTCAATATCGCGCATTCCCATCACCTTCTGGCAAATCACCTAGGGGGCAAAGGGTTCTTCTCTTCCTCCTGTAATCGTAAAGAGGATATGCCCCGGGTGTATGATTTCAGTATGTTGGCAAGTTCCCCATTGGATACCAGAATTCTCAACACATAGGTTATGAGATCCCCCATATCCCTGAAGTACTTGTAATCCACGTACTCCTCAAGTACATCAAGTATTCTGTCCTCCATCTCAACCTTCATGCCCTTGTCCTTGAGGAGGCCTCTGTCAGCCATCTTTATGTACTCCATAAGCGCAGTTCTTATGAACTCTGATCTGCTCCTGTATTCGGGGTGCCTTGCCATAAAATCATCAATTTCATCCAATTCCACGTCCGAGAGCCTTATTGTTAACCTTGTTCCATTCATTCATACACCCTTTGCCCTTGTTGGTATGGAAGATATGTACAAAAGAATATATAAAGTTTTTCATTATTGCATAAAATTTTAATATTTTTATGACAAAATGTTTTTAGAAAATTTGAATTTCACCCATCTTTTCAGAAAAATCAAAATAAATGTATGACTTTTTATGACAAAAGTCTCCAATATTATCCATTCTTGGACCTGATGTATGACAACTGGCTATTTTAGGAGGTCTGATAGGAGGAGTTTGTCCATCAACTTTGCCTTTATCTTTATTTTCTTCGTTATGTATGCCGTAAGGGCATCCTCCTTCTTATCAAGTATGTCCTGAAACGTCTTTGCATCGGTTTCAACGACTATATCTGCATCAATATCGCCCTCTTCCACATCGGAGAGTTTCGCGTCTTTAAGGTACATATGGTACACTCCGTTATCCTTGAATCTTATCACTATGCTTCTTTCCAGATCCCTAATTTTATCCTTTCTGGGATCCTCCTTGGAATTGAATTTGTTAACCAACTCTTGAAGTATGTCCTTCATATTTATCACCTCAATACTCTATTCCTTCCCTAGCCATGACGCCAATCCTATAATAATGTTTTACTTCTCTCATCTCCGTAACGAGATCTGCCCTCTCTATTATTTCTTCCCTTGCGTATCTTCCAGTGAGCACAACCTCTGTTCTCTCTGGCACTTCTTGGAGCATCTCCATAACGTCTTTCATGGATATCAGGTTGAAGTCTATGGCCACGTTGATCTCATCTAAAATAAGGACATCATAACCTTCTTTCATCTTCTTTCTGGCAAACTCCAGGGCATTCTGTGCCCTCTCCACATCCTCCTTTGCGGGATTTTTCTTGTTTACAAACCTGTTGGTTCCAAAGGGATAAACCTCAATCCCTAGTTTTCTGGCAGAAACCTGCTCACCGTAACCTTTATCGGGCTTCATGAACTGTATTATGCATACTCTTTTACCGCGTCCGGCAGCACGCATGGCCAGACCGAAGGCAGCGGTGGTTTTGCCCTTACCATTGCCTGTGTAAACATGTATGTAGCCCATGGGCGAGAATATGCAGGATAATTAAATAAGTTGCTGAAAGCATCAAGAAAGCATTAAATATGGGAAATCGCATATATAAAGGGTGACCAAAAATGGCTACAGGAGGATTTGATTTAGAAAAACCACTGCCCTACATTGGATTTTCAGTGATGCAAATAATATGGTTCTTCGTTGTACTTATTGTGGGCTTTATTGTCGTAAAGATAGTTATCTGGGCTCTTAAAAAGAGTTTCAAGAGAACACCGCTCCCAGAGATTCTGGCTGAATTTCTCGTGAGAGTGACGGCCATAGTTCTCTATATACTGGTGTTCTTGCTTGCAGTGACAGCGCTTGGATACGACATGAATGCCATCGTTCTGGGTCTATCAGCCATCTTGGGCTTGATGTTGGGCTTTGGATTGCAGGATACCATAACGAACATGGCTAGCGGGTTCTGGATCGCACTTACAAGGCCATTTGATAAGAACGATGTTGTATCCGTCCAGGGATTCACGGGAAGCGTAAAACACATAGGTATAATGTCAACCACCATGCTCGCGCCTGACAACACTGTTATAACAATCCCTAACAAGAGTGTCTGGGGAAGTCCAATGGTGAATTACACAAAAATGGACATAAGACGTGTGGATGTGAATGTGGGCGTAGCATACGGTACGGATCTGGATAAGGCTGTCAAGATTGCCATGGATATTATGAAGAACCACGAACTCGTATTAAAGAATCCAGAACCATCGGTTGCCATTACGGAACTGGCAGATTCATCCATAAACCTGCAGTTGAGGCCATGGGCCAAGACAGAAAACTATTGGACGGTCAAGGGAGAGATAACCAAGGCAATATACGAGGCCTATGGAAAAGAGGGCATAGAGATACCGTTCCCACAGGTGGATGTCCATCTGAAGAAGGAATGATCTCTCTTTTTATTTTTCAAAACTTTTTTATCGTTATGCTCTATTAGGTACATCGTGAAGGATAGATTTGGAAGGCCGGTGAAAAGCATAAGGGTATCACTTACGGAGAGGTGCAATCTTAACTGTTTTTACTGTCACAGGGAGGGGGAATGGCACAGGCACAGGAATGAGATGGCTCCTGAGGAAGTTGAAAGGATTTTAAAGATAGCAAGGGCTCTTGATATAAGGAAGGTTAAGTTCACTGGAGGAGAGCCACTGATGAGGGAGGATATTGTGGATATTGTTGCAAGGGCCGCGCCACTCATGGATAGGGATGTGTCTCTGACCACCAACGGGACCCTTCTTTCCAAGTACGCTCAGGATCTTAAAGATGCTGGGTTGATGAGGGTTAACATAAGCCTGGACACGCTTGACCCTGAGAAGTACAGAAAGATAACGAGAAATGGAGATCTGAAGGATGCCATGGATGGGGTGCATGCTGCCATAGATGCGGGATTGAATCCCGTGAAGCTGAACATGGTTCTCCTGAGAGGAATAAATGAGGATGAGATAGAGAGAATGATAGAGTTCTCTGCGGAAACGGGTGCAATACTCCAGATCATTGAGCTTGAAACGCCGGTGGAGAGGGAGAACACCCAATTTTTTAAGAAATACCATGTTAATCCCAAATTTATAGAGGAGCACCTTGAAAAGGTAGCGGATGAGATAAACTACAACGAGTTGCATCGGAGAAAGAGATTCAGGTTCAAATTCGGATCCAGGATGGCAGAGGTTGAAATTGTGAGGCCCATGCACAACAGCACATTTTGCATGTACTGCACGAGGATAAGATTAACCAGTGATGGAAAACTCAAGCCCTGTCTCCTGAGGAACGATAACCTGGTGGATATACTTGGTCCGTTGAGAAATGGAGCTTCGGATGATGAATTATTGGAAATATTCAAAGAGGCCATACTCCGCAGGGAGCCCTATTTTAAGTGAGGTTAAAGTTTAAATATTCCTTTCTATTACACTGGATTGTGCCGCCGTAGCTTAGTAGGCTGGAGCGGCCGGCTGTTAAGAAGCCCTTTAAAAAAGGGCTTTACCCCAAAAGGGCCGCAGAAACCGGCAGGTCGCAGGTTCGAATCCTGCCGGCGGCGCTGGTGTGGTAGCGCGGGTGGAAGGATTCGCACCCTTTCCACCATTCTCAAACCCTTTATTTTCCTCATTTTGCGTTTTTATAACCTCCTTTGGAGTTTAAATACTTGCCCCAAAATTTGGAGGGTGGATAAATTTAAATATCAGAATGAAGTATTGCTTAGTGAGTGGTAATATGAAAATAGGAAAGTTTGTATCCCTGTTTGTGCTGATTACCATGGTTTCCATACAGGGTACAGCATTTGCATCATCCCTTGGAGGAAACACGTACAACGAACATTATGATTTTTCTATGTTAGAGCCGGGAGATATAATTTTCGGATACTCCCCCTCTGTGGCATGGATAATCCCTGGACACTGGACGCATGTGATGATTTTTGTTGGCTGGGACAGTAATGGCACTGGGTGGTTCATAGAAGCCTATGCAGATGGAGTCCATCTGCGCCCTCTGAGTGTGATAGATCACAGATATCCTGAAATTGCCATAGGGAGAGTTATGACCACAGAGAAGGTGAAGGAGGAAGCCCTTGCATTTATGCTATCCAAATTGGGAGACCCCTACGACTATGCTTGGTGGCACAAGGAGATAGATAATGGCAAGTACTATTGTTCTGAGCTTGCCTGGGCAGGATACTACGTTGCGGGAATAGACATTGATGAGCACCCCGGTTTCAGCTGGAAGTACCTGTGGGGTGTTGCGCCCCAGGAGATCTACGATGATAGCCATGTGGATATCATAAGCGTTCAATATGGCTTTTAATTTTCTTTTTTTTATTTTTACCATAAAACTTCGGAGAAAATAATTTATCATTTGAGTGTTCTTTACCTTTGGAGATGAAAATGAGATTAA
This sequence comes from Aciduliprofundum sp. MAR08-339, assembly GCF_000327505.1. Taxonomy (NCBI): domain Archaea; kingdom Methanobacteriati; phylum Thermoplasmatota; genus Candidatus Aciduliprofundum; species Candidatus Aciduliprofundum sp. MAR08-339. The sequence goes on along the minus strand of NC_019942.1, from coordinate 1,237,907 downwards.
TTTCAACACTTGGATGGACCGCAAAGGTGGTGATAGAGACTGCCAAGGTTCTCAAACCTGATGAAAACGTGGTTATTTATGGTTATGTGGATGAGAATGAGGAAATGGAGATTAAAAAGGCACTGGACAAGGTAAGAGAGGAGTTGGATAATGTGATTGAAGTACATGTCAGAGATCCAATGAATTTTTATGAGTGTATTCAGGCCGTTGACAGATACCTTACGGAGGATTCTGTGGCCAATATAACTGGTGGTACGAAGATTATGGCTTTTTCGCTAGCGTTAAGAGCGGCCGTTCTCGGAGTGCCTGTGGTTTATATGGCAACTGAAAACGGAGAAACCAAGATCCTGCGTTTGCCAATTAATTTGATAACTGATTCAAATAGTCTTATCCGTATCCATGATAAGGATTCCACAACCATGAAATTTCTTACAACACTGGTTGAGAAGTACGGTGGAAAAGCCTCTATGAAGGATATAAAAAGAGCCCTTGGATCCCGGTATTCCACACTTTCAGATGCAAAGAACAAACTGATAAAGGCAAATCTCATAAATGAGAGCAAAAATGGTCGGGAGAAAATTATAATTGCGAACAATGCTGCATACCTCTTCTTGGGGGGGTAATGCTCAATGAGGGTATTTATATCCACCTTGACAATGTACGACTATGGTGAGGATATTCGGGTGAAGCTAAATATGGAAGAGGTTAGAAAATTCACTGAAGCTATGAACTTTGCAGGGGAGTATGATAGAGGAATCGTGTTCTCCGATTACCATCGTGATGAACTTGAAACCAGAGCAGCCCTGCTCACCCCTGAGGAGAGTGAGATTTACAGAGATTTGCTTTCAAAAATAGAAGATTTCAAATTCTTAAAGGTGAACCTAAACGATTATCAGAACTCCTATTCCACGATGTACGATGTGCTCTATGATCTCTTGAAATCCCATGTGAAGAAAGAGTCCGTGGAGTTGAAGGTAAATGTTAGTTGTGGTCACAAACTTGGTTCTCTGGCACTCTATCTCTCATTGATGTCTGTGGTGCACAGCAAAGAACTCTACAGATACCTGAGTTCACGAAATTCAAATTCTTTATTCGTTGATGTGTACCATGCGGAGAGAAACATAGAAAAACTGCCGGTGATGCATTTTGAAAGTGTAGAGCGTCGCTCATGGGAAAGTTATCTGATAACTCTTAAAAATGGCCTCTCCCTGGAAGAGTTTGAGAGAAGAATAAAAAAAGATGCAGAGAATCCGGATAAAATAATAACTTACTTCAAAAAATGCGGGCATATTGAGATGCGTGGTGATACCCTTCATCTCACAAAGAAGGGTAGAACCCTAGCGGACCTGCTAGAGAGATTAGAGATTCATTGATTGCCCATCCTTCAAAATTTTCGTTATATCTCCGAATTCTCTGACGAACCATGACGGATTTGTGGTGTGTACAGGCACAACAACATCTGGATCCACAATCCATATTATCTTTCTCAGTTCCTCCCCACTGGCATGACCCGAGGCATGATAACCCCGTTCAAATTTTACCCTGTTTTCTTCAATTCTAAATCCCACACTCCTCATATTGTACCTCTTGAGCCAGTGTCCAAGAGTGTAAAAATCAAGTTCCATCTCCTCGGTGAACGCCTCTGTGGAAGAGTACAAATACAGGCCTCCATCGGGTTTTATATCCATCAGATTGGTAAAATCGTAAAGAGAGAACGCAAGTACATACAGCTCTGGATTCTTCCTTATATCCAATGGACCAACGTACCTGTCTTCCCAGCCAAATTCCTCCTTTAAGATACCCTCTGTCCAGTTGATGCGCTCCTTGGGCTTATCGTATATAAGCAGATTTTCAGTTGCAATTCTCGTGCCCACAGATGCTAGAGCACTTATGGCATACGCATCCTTGTCCGTAACCACGAGTTTCCTTCCAATCTCTCCGGCCATGCGGGCAAAACTGTTGAGTCTTTCAAAGTTCCTGGCTGAAAAATCAGCAATGATCAGGCCTCTCTCCTGAGACATTGCGTTGAGGCAATTCTCGTACACATCCTTTTCTGTTGTGAAGTTGTGCTCTCTATCATCGGATACCCGGGTTCCCTCTATTATGAGAACATCACTTCCCTTTGCCTTATGTGCAAACTCCATTGTGAGATTTCCACGCTCACCATGCAACCTTAGGTCGCCAGTGTACACGATCTTTTTTGAGTCAATCTCAACGATATAGCCCGTAGAACCATATATAGAGTGGTCCACAGGATACGCCTTAACATTGAAATGCAGTGAATCCAGATTTTCTATTTTCATCTCCTCCTCAAAGTATTCCCTTCCCCCCTCCCCAAATTTCTGCAGATACAGAAATTCCTTTTCATCCTTTGAGAGTTGATCTGTTGGGATTATGGGCCTCAGTTTCATGTATTTCTTTAACTTCTCCTTCATTTTGCTCCTGTCTTTCGTATTTCTCGTGCTCTTTGCCCTATTTTCCAGCATGGGCATTGGCCCATCATTCTTCTGTTCCCTTATGTGGGAGTATATAACCGATGTGCCAATTTCTGATCTACCCGCATCCTGATAGGCCTTTATTATGGCCAAAGTTTCAGGGGATGCAACCAGAGGTATGGAAAAATTAAGGTACCCAATCATGCCGTAGTGGTCCATATGTGCATGGCTTAAAAGTACTGCCTCCACAGGTATGTTTTCAAAATTTTCAATGGATACATCTGAGGGTATCAGATCCTCCCTGTAAGCCTTTATTCTTGGTAAGAGTCCCATCTCCAGTGGATCGTTGAGCCCCCTTGTGGGGCGCGTTGAAAGGAACTCTTTGAAATATAGGTTGTTCACATTGAAGTTGAGCCCGAAATCAAGAAATAAACCATGCTTACCTTCCCTAACGTAGATTTTTGATCCACCTATCTCATCTGCACCATCGTAGATTTTCAGTTCCATACAAGATGAGACTGAACGGCAGTATTTTAAAATTTTCACGAATCTTTGATTGCTATTATCAAATTGGATAATCACACCCATAAAAAATAAAAACTTTACTCATATTCCTCAAATAGGTATGGGTGATATATTCAGTTTCAAGTACTCTCCTCCGGGCGTGGTCGTTGTTGATAAAGAATTTAAAATCATAAATGCAGATTCAAATGCCAGGAACATATTGAATTATGACCCTACAAAGGAGAATTTTCTGGACTATCTTGATGAACGTTCCCGGAAGATTCTTAGAGATAGGATATCCTCTCTTTCAGATAGCAATGGCCTCTTAAGCGTAAACCTTAACCTCTCGAAAAATGCCAGGGGTTGCACTGTGGAGGCGCTTGCGGTTGAGGATAACATAGTACTTCATATCTGGGATGAGTCTCAAAAGAGAATGGAAGTTGCTCTGAAACTACTATCAAGTTCTATAGGTAATATACTTGAAATGGTCATGGTTACGGATAAAAGCGGGAGAATACTTTATGTGAATCCCGCGTTTACCCGAATAACTGGATACAGGCCTGAGGAGGTTATTGGAAGAACCCCTGAATTTTTGAACAGCGGACTCTATGACAAAAAGTTTTATAGGGATATATGTGAGAGAGTGGCGCAGGGAAACATCTGGCACGGGGTGATTGTGAACAGGAAGAAGAATGGAGAACTGTACACTGAGGAAATGACCATAGTACCCGTTACAGGCGAAAGCGGTGAGGTTGAATACATGGTTTCCTTGAAATACGATATCACTGATAAAAAAGTGCATGAGCAGGAACTGATGCGCAGAAGCAATCTTCTATCAGCTCTTTACAACATATCTCTTAAAATGGGTGGTTTTCCAGATTTGAGGTACATGGGAGAGTGCATATACGAGGAACTTAAAAAGGTAATGAATTTCAAATCTTTTCTCTTTGGCATATACAAGGAGGAGATGGGTGAGATTTACTATCCCTATGGACGCTCAGATACTGAGGATATGACAGAGATAAGTATCAAATTTGATCCTGAGCACTCTCTTGCAGGACGTGTTATATACACAAAGAAGCCACTGCTTATAAGGGATTTATCCAAGGAGTTCTCTCCTGAGGAGTACATGGTTGTTGGATCCAAAGAGATGGAAAAATCCGCAATGTTCGTTCCGATAATTTATCGGGACAGGGTTCTGGGACTGCTCGTAGTATCTACACCTGCACCCAACATTTACACCGAGGAGGATTTGAAGTACATGGAGATAATTGCCAACTTCCTCGCCATATTCATTGAAAACGCAAATCTTTTCAAAAATATAAAAGAGACAAAGGAGAGATACGAGACATTGATAAACACATCCCTTGCTGGAGTAGGTATAACTGATGAGGATTACAGGCTAACATTTGTCAATAGCAGACTTGCCAGAATGGCCGGTTATGAACCTGAAGAGATGCTCGGGAGACAGGTATTTGATTTTCTATCCGAAGATAGCAGAGATGTTTTTATTGAGAAACACAAAAATATAAAGCGTGGACTTAGCGAGGTTTATGAAGCACGCATAATCAGAAAAGATGGAGCAACCGTGGATATCTTGGTAAATGCATCACCTCTCAGAGATGGGAAAGGTAATGTGAAGGGTGCGATAGGGGTGGCAATAGATATCACTGAGAGAAATAAATTGATGAACAAACTCCGGGAAGAGTGGGAAAAGTACAGAACTGCATTGGAGAACGTGCTGGTGGGCATAGCAATTCTTCATGATGGCAAGATCATATTTGTAAATAAAACGATGAAGGATATGCTCGGTTACTCAGAGGAGGATCTTTTGAACAAGAACTTTCTAAAAATAGTGCATCCAGATATGCGTGATATTCTATGGAGTAATTACAATAGACGTATGGCGGGAGAGAATATTCCAGATACTTATGTGGCAAAACTCATAGATTCCAAGGGAAATCCGAAATGGTGTATGGTTAGAGGGACCATAGTGGAGTGGGAAGGAAAGAAGGTTGACATGATGAGTGCTCAGGATATCACGGCCCTTAAAGAAATGGAGGATAAACTTCTGGCAATGGTCAGCATGTTTGAGAGTATGAAAATGGCCAGAAAAGAGGATGAACTTTTCACCATGGTTATTGATGCCATCACAAATGTGCTGGGAATTAAAGATGTGGTTATCACGGAGATGCAGGGCGATGGTGCTGTGATTCGCAGGTATGGTGGCATGGGGGGAGCAGTGGACCTTGAGGGTATAAAAATAGTGAATCGTGGCATTGTTGGATGGGTGGTAAGAAATAAAAAACCATACTATGCGCCGGACGTCTCAAGGGATCCGTGGTACTTCAATGCAAATCCACATACAAAGAGTGAGTATGCAACACCAATAATGTATGAAAACAGAATTTTTGGGGTTTTAAACGTGGAAAGTGATAAAGTTGATGGCATATCTGAGGATGACCGGAAGTTAATAGATCTAATTGCCTCACACCTTGGTGTTTCACTCGCAAGTCTGGAATACCAGAGAAACCTTGAAAGAGCCAAAGAGTTCCAGGAACTCCTTATCCACATTGTTAGCCATGATCTGAAAAATCCTCTGGCCGTTATTCAGGGATACCTGGAACTTATCAAAGAGGAGTCCTCACATGAGTTCCTTGACACCATGGCGGATGCCCTTGAAGAGGCAAATGGCATAATAAACAAGGCCCGACTGTTCTCAAAACTGGGCATAAATGGAACGGACCTGAAAAAAGATAGTGCAAATATCTCTGAGATGCTGGATAAAAGCATAGCCTTGATAAGGAAGAAGTATCCAGATGCAAAAATAATCAACAAAGTTGGATATCTGAATATGAAAGGATTCACCCTGCTGAAAGAGGCATTTGTTAACATACTTGACAATGCCTTCAAATATGGGGCTAGCGAGGTTAAAATTTATACTGCGGAGAATGAAAATTACGTTCTTATCCATTTTGCAGATGATGGCCCAGGCATACCGGACAGTAAGAAGGAACTTATATTTGAACCATTTAAAAGACTTCATTCGGGCGAAGGTTCAGGTTTGGGTCTGTCCATAGTAAGGATGATAATGGAGCTCCATGGTGGAAGTGTGGAGATAAAAAACAACGAACCACGTGGAAGTGTGTTTGTTCTAAAAATACCTAAAAACATGCCATAAATCAAGGTGATTGCCCAGCTGGAAAAAATTTCACAATACTTCAGAAAGGTTGAGTAAAAGCTTGGAAAATATACAAGAATGGAGATGCGCATTGCAGATACAAAGGTTCTGAGCTACCAGGTACCTGCAACATATAGCGCCTCAGGTGTTACTGGAGGACCTCCACCACCTTCACCTCCACCCGGCTGACCGGGTTTCTCTTTGCTGGGCTGTGCTATCATCCAAACACCTGCGATGGCTGCAACCACTATTATCACTGCAGTAATTACACCTATAATTTTCCTCTTGGCACTATTGTTACCCATGTCTCCGGGATACTTAGTATGGCCATATGAATGTGCTATATTCATAATATTCCTAGTGATGGGTTTGATTTTCTATATAATAATGTATTCTACCCTCAGGAAGACTCCAGAGAAGGACTTTAAATACTATATTCTGGGAGAGTATGCTGAAAATTAAACTTTTTCTTTTTTATTTTTAAATTTTTCCAAAATTGGAAAAGGTTTTGGAAGATTTTCCAAAAATGCCTTATTTTTTCTGTATTTCTCGAATTCTGAGTTATGAAATAACCGAGAATTTGAAATTGCTTTGAAGTTAAAATATTTTGTGTATTTTACTTATTTTTCAATGCATTGTTTTTATTTCCAGTTTTTTCCAAAACATGGGTAAAACTCAGAGAAACATGGAATTTTATCGTGGCTGGATAATATATAAAAATTCCCTCAAAAATCAGCGGGTTGAGAGCGGTTGGAAGTAGTATTACACGAAAGTTTAGAGCGGTTTAGAAAAGTTTAGGAAAGTTTAGAAAGGTTTAGAAAAAGTTTAGAAATTGGTTGGAAGTAGTATTTTACAGGTTTTTGAGATGGTTTAGAAAAGTTTAGAAAAAGTTTAGGTCTAAACCACATATTACTCCCATATTTCCATGATTTCCTATAGGAAAAACACGTGCATTCTCATGTATATATACATGAGAAAACCCCCGTTTTCTCATGATGACACTACCCAAGAAGTAGCGTGAAAAATTTCCGGGTCATTTCAAATTTTCTCAACTTTTTCTAAACTTCCAAACTTCAAACATTAAGTATCTCTAAATAACTTTTACATATAGTATAATGTAAGATTTCTGTCCCCGTGATTAATAACTATGATGTTTGCTCCATTTTTTTGTACTTCGTCTAACCACTCAGCAGGCAAATCATCCAAGTTACCAAATTCCCCATACACAAAGCTTATGGCCACCATATCCTCTGTAGGGAATGCTGTGATCTCTCCATCTCTATTCTCAACCTGTAAGGCGTAAGCTCCCCGTATTTCAAACCTCATAAACCTTTCTAGGGCAATGGCTTCCGCCTCCTTATCCAGTAGAACATCCCTTCCTTTGCCTATGAACCTGATCTCCCCTCCGCAATGGGGGCATATCAATGTTACTTCCTTCTCGGTGAATATATACGTGGCGAGGGTACCATCCTGACAGTATTCCTCTATGTCATCCCAATTGAAACACATATCTCTATGACAGTACGGGCATTCTACAAACAGCATTTTGATCATCTCCTTCCGAAATGGATAAGTGAAAGCCTAGATTTATATAATTTTCGATCAGCTGTAAATTGATCAAAAATTCAGTATTTTTCAGGTTTTTCTAGGAGTGCGGAGTTTTATTATTACTTTATATATTTATTTGATAAACAAAGTTTCCGAAAAATTATAGTGGAGGGAAATAACTATTTAAAATTCCAAAGACTACCAGTAATATGGAAACAGAGGATATGAAACTTGTATTCACGGCCATGTCAAAGCACACATTTTATTTCAGGCAACACATTTCTAGGTTTGTGCTTGAGCACAACTGCGTGCCTTTAAATCCCTTCATGCTCTTTGATTATTTCCTGCTTGATACCGTGGATAGGGACATGGTGAGAAACGCCAACAACAATCTTGTGAAGAGGTGTGATGAGCTCTGGGTATTTGGACCCATAAGCGATGGAGTGCAGAGAGAAATAGAACTTGCAGAGTCGTTAAACAAGCCGGTAAGATATTTTGAGGTAATAGATAGCAGGGAAATAAGGGAAATTTCCAGGGATGAGGTCGAGTTCGAAGTGTGAATATCATTAATGGATTCTTCGGAGCAAGGTTTTTATCTTATAGGTTAATATCTTCATTAATGCGTTGTAGTGCGATAAAACTTCTGAATAACTCTGGTGTGGTGAGGTTCTATGAATTTCGTATATTTGGAGTTTCCGTGGCTAAACGTCCTCCCAAATTGCCCTATCGTGCAACTTCGCTTAGCCGCAGAACGTTAGGCGACAAACTCTCACTCGGATCAAAAATTACTTGAGGTGCAGAATAAATGTATAAGGTAATATGGGATTCAACTAATAATGGAATCATATTAACAAACAGTAATAGGAGAGATCAGACAATAACTCCCCCTCGTCCAGTATTCTTTGAAGAGTTGGATCTATTAGGTTTTAATAAATTTTGGGACTATCCTAAAGTTCAAGAGCCTCTGCTCTGGGCGATTGGAAGAAGATATTACTATAAAGGAGTGCTTGTAGCCGAGGCTAAAGGAGGCAACATATTTGAACCTCCTGAAATAGTACTCACCGAAAAAGGACAAAATTTCAAGTTGGAACCAATAGATGTTACTAAGGTGATTGAAAAAAATAAAGAATCTTTATTTGTTCTAGAGAATGAAGCTTTGGATTTTATAGAGCATACATATAAAGTCTATAAAAGGAAAAGATTCTTATTTGCTGTAGCTTATAGTGGAGGAAAAGATTCACAGGTGGTGTTAGACCTTGTAACAAGAATTATACCTCCAGATGATTTAGTAGTTATATTTTCAGATACTACTATGGAAATTTCATATACCTATGAGAATGTAGAAAAAACTAAAAAAGAATACGAAAAACGATATCCTGGATTGAAATTTTATACTGCAAAACCACCTAAACCAGCGATAGAGTTTTGGAGTGATTTTGGTCCACCAAGCAGAATTCACAGGTGGTGTTGCACAGTAATCAAGACGGCACCGTTCCACAAACTTATAAAAGATGAGTTTATAAATACTAAAAATGATAAATTCAAAATCATAGTTTTTGAAGGGGTGAGAACCGAAGAGAGTGAGAAAAGATCACACTATAGCAGGATAGCAAAAAATGTCAAACACCTTATGACAGTAAATGCAAGGCCCGTACTCTATTGGAATACATCAGAGATATTCCTATATCTTTTTTTCAGAAATCTTTTATTGAATCGAGGATATCGAACGGGTTTATCCAGAGTAGGATGTTCAGTATGTCCCTTTTCATCTGAATGGACGGAATTTGTCTTGGGTAAGTTGGAAGAAGATATCGGGGGATATTTTAGTTTATTAAAGAAATATGCTGAATCCATGGGGTTAAAAGAAGAAGGACAAATAAACAGGTATATTTCTAATGGTGAGTGGAAAAAGAGATCTGGAGGGAGGGGACTCAACAAAGACTCAGATGTAAGATTTATTACCGATCATAGTTCTATTAAATCCATTATGTTGAATCCAAAGGAAGATTTTTTGGAGTGGAGTAAAACTATAGGAGAAGTAATGTACAAGAAGGGTCCAGCAGGAAATATTTATGGAGAATTGAAGATTAAAAATTCCGTGATTCCCTTTGAATTAAATATAAAAAAGAATAAAACATCAATAACTTTTTATGATGTGGGATCAAATATTGATTTAATTAGTAAGGTTAAGAAAGTCTCATATAAAACTGCCTTTTGCATCCATTGTGGCGCTTGTGAAATAGAATGCCCCACAGGTGCTTTGAATGTGATACCAAAAGTTAAAATAAATAGTGGTTTATGTACTCATTGTGGAAACTGTATTAATTTTGTTGAAAAAGGATGCTTGGTGGCCAAATCTGTACATGAAAATATTGGAGGTGTGTCTATGAAAAAAAGAACAGGGGGAATAGATAAATATTCTACCTTTGGTCTTAGAGAAGAGTGGTTAAATGCATTTTTTAATTTTGGGGAAGAATGGTTAGAAGAAAATAACTTAGGTCCCAAACAAATACCCGCAGTGCTTCATTGGCTTATTGATGCAGAGTTAATATATCCTAAAAGCAAAAGAACCACACCCCTAAGCAAGTATCTGAGAAAAATATATACTAAAGATAGTTTGTTTGTATGGGAAATAATTTGGAACAATATGTATTACAACTCCCAAGTAATTAGATGGTATAATGAACAAATTAGTTGGGGATCAATAATTACTAAAAAAGATTTGAAAGAAAAAATTAGTTTGGCTTATCCCAACCTAAGCAGAGGTACACTAAGTAATCCAATAGATGCTATGGTTAATATGTTTGACAATTCTCCCTTGGGATTGGAACTAAAAATTGGCCTCTTAGATAAAAAGGGGAGAGTTGTAAAATCTATTAAAAAAATTGGCACAGATGATGTTCATCCATTGGCAGTTGCGTACAGCCTTTATAAAGCAGCAGAACATATTGGAAGGAGAGATTTTACAGTATCTGAATTATATACGAAAGAATTCAAAGGCGGACCATATAAATTATTTGGAATTTCAAAAGACAAATTAGAAAGAATTTTAAGAGGACTTCAAGAAGATAAAGAAGAGATTTTAAGAGTTGACTTAGTAGCTGACTTGGATAACATTTACCTAAGAGAAGACCTTACATCTTTGGATATAGTAAAAATTGCGGAGGTGAGATTAAAATGAGGTATGAGGAAATTATAGGGTTAAATGATTACTTTCAACCTGTTTATGATTTAGAAAATGAAATTGGAACATACTGGAAGCAATTTATCCCTAACGAAAAATTTTATAAAGTGCTATCAGAAACAATAAACTCGCTTGAAAGTAGCAAACCTGAAGAAAGAAAATCAATATGGCTTCAGGGAGCTTATGGCACCGGAAAAAGCCACGCAACCGCTGTAGTAAAGCACATTCTTTTTGATGATCTTGATGAGATAAACGATTTCATTGAAAATCTGGAAGAACAAATAAAGTTTAAAATAAAAAATTTCCGTAAAAATAAGAGGGCTTTTCCAGTTGTTTTAAAAGGGACATCCTCTATTATTGATAATAGAACCTTTGCATTGGTACTTGAAAAAGCAGTAAAGAATGCCTTAAAGAAAGAAGGTATTGAACTCAATACAAAAACTGATTTTGATAAAATGATTAAAAAATTAAAAAGTGATGAGATAAATTGGGAAAAAATTTTTAAAGGAACAGAGTTAGAGATTTATGGGACCAAAGAGGATATAATTTCTAAGCTTCAACAGGGAGATATAACCATATTAAGAAAAATAGAGAACATACTTTCACAAAAGGGTATTCACTTCTCTACTGAAAATATTGCAAACTGGTTGGTAGAAGTACAAAATGAACTAAAAAATAAAGAAATTGCGGATTATTTAGTAATTTATTGGGATGAATTCACTGGAATTTTGGAACTGCCTAAATCTGGTCTATTATTGACAGAATTGCAGAATATAGCAGAACTATCTATCAATAAAGGTGTTTATTTGTTTGTTGTCGCCCATAGAAAACCCTACCAGACAAATATTTCAAGAGATGATGTAGAGAAAGTTCTTGGAAGATTTAAAGTATTGGATTATTCAATGGAGCCTATAACCACTTACCACATTATCAACGCTGCTATTAAGAAAAAAGATATGGACAAATTTACAGAGATTAAAGATAAATATATGGATTCAGTCAAATCTTTAATAGAGGAAATTACCGGAAGTGAAGGAACACAAGTTCAAAAATCCTTAGAGAGTCTTTTCCCAATCCATCCTTATACTGCATATTTAGCAACTTTTATAGCAAGAAATATAGGTTCTACAGAAAGGAGCATTTTCAATTTTTTGTATGATGAAAGAAGTGGTTTCAAGAAATTCATAAAGGAAAATCCAGGAGAGAAAGGAAGGATATTTTTAACAGTGGATTATCTTTGGGACTTTTTCTATGAAGAATTTGAAAGGATGGGAAGTGAAAAAGTTTATTCTGTGTTGGAAAAATTTAAACTTCATAAGAGCATTTTGGAGGAGAAAGGTGATGAATATTTGTCTGTGTTTAAAGGTGCACTTCTTCTAAACTTTCTTTACAGATTTGTAGAAGTTGGAGAATCTTCTCTTGTAGTTCCTTCGGAGAAGAATATAATAAATCTTTTTGCTGGCGCTATTGACCGGAAGTATTTAACCAGCATTCTATCATTCATTGATGACAAGCAAATAATCAATAAAACACCAGATAACTTATACTTAATTACAAGTTCAGGGTTACCTTCAAGAGAAGTTGAAACCGAAAAGAATAAGATAAAAAGTGAATATAATACAATTGATAGAATACTCAATAGGAAGCAAGAAAAAGAACTACAAGATACTATTAGCGCTTCCGTAAATAGAGTTGTCGAGTTCATGATAATGGATGCTAGTTTAAATGAACATTTAATAAGAAGAAAAATAGAAAAAGCCTTCCAAAAAGATTATACAATTCACTTATGTTTGTTTTTAGGAAAAAGTGAACAAGAATTACAACAAATAAAAAACATATTGAAGGAGATCTCTAATGATGATCTCAGAAATATAATTTTTGTTGTATCTGAAGCAACCTTAGACGACAAAACATTTAATAGATTCATAGAATACAAAGCAAGGGCAATAGTTGCAGACAAACATAATTATCCAGAAGAGAGAAATATAAACGAGGAATATGCAAGAAAGATTATTGATAACTGGATGAATCAAGTAAAATCTGGATATATTGAGTGGTTCTTGCAGAATGAAAGCGGTAAAGAATTAATGAGTCAGTTTAGCAGAAAGATAAACGAAGAATTATCCAGAAAGATATTTTCCTATGGTTTAGAAAATATAGATGGGACTCAAAAGAACAGAAACATTTGGACATACAAACGATCTAAAACTTCTGCTGAAATATTTTTATTCGCTAATAACAGAAAGGATATAGAAGAAAAGACATCTAAAGGTCCGGAAAGATATTTACGGGAGATCATTAAAGACAACAATGGGGAATACATCGTAGATATAAATCTAAAAATAAAAGATGATGTTTTTGAAAATCACCCTCTAAAAAAGATGTATTTAGAAATACGAAAAGTCTTTGAAAAAGAAAGAGATAGCGGAGTATTTAATCTAGGAGATGCTCTAAGATTCCTCACCAAACCACCATATGGATTATACCCCAATATGATTAATATGGCAGCAATTGGCTTTTTAATGAGAGAATATATTGGTAAACTTTTTGAGGAAGGAACAGGAATACCAATTCAAAAAGAGGTAATGAGAGATAAAATATTGACTTTGTTTGATTACTGGGAAAAAGGAACGCATGGAGAGAAGTTGGAGGTTCGTTTTGGGACAGAAGATGAAGAAGAACTTATTGAGATTTTGAAAGATTTATTTAAACTTAAAGACGTTAGAAGTTTGAATGATGCAAGATGGAAAATAAGAGAATGGGTTAAAAAACAAGGATTTCCTATATGGGTATTCAAATTCGCAGAGAATATAAATGAAAATACTAAGAAAGCTATAGATACTATTTTTGAACTCGTTCAATCAATTGATAGAGATCTTACGTATGAAAAGATAAAGGATTACCTAAATACTATAGAGGACGTAAAGTATGATCTTGACATTTTAATAGACCGAGAAAATCCGGGGGAGTTGTTTAAAAAGTGGTTGAAATGTATTGAAGGAGTTGAAATTTCATCTGAGGATATAGGAGAGGTTATAGGCTACATTAAAAGAAATATGCAGGAAGAAGTTGCTTCTTGGACAGAAGATAAAGTTAGAGAGAAAGTTAAAGATTGGGATAGAGAGAAGCTTAAAAAACAGATTGATGAATTGGAATACTCTAAGCGGGACGATGGGATAACCACTTCTCAACACTATAAATTCCATTCGCATCCCATATCTGAAGAAAAGGTGAAAAATATTAAACAACAAATAGAGAGCTATTCTGCAGAGAGGCTCAAAGAAATTTTAATTAAACTGATAGATGAACATCCTGAGATTATAGAGACAATTGAAAAATATCTGGAGGGATCCTGATGGGAGTAGAAGATTTTCATTCTCTTAAAGAATTGTATGCTCGAATAAAGCAGGATAAGAATTCTAAAATGCCCTCTGACAGAAGATTTCCGGTAAGGTTAATCTTCCTTAATTCTTTCGAAGAATTACGAGAAATTATTAGATTTCTAGTTAAAAATTGTAATGTTGAAAGTAGAGAAATAACGGAACTCCTATCTGATAAAAATAGATGGCTAACAACAGATGAAATAGTAAATTGGATAAGGGAAATATCTAACAATGCTGTTGTGGTTCCACTATCAGAATTTCTGAGATTTCAAAGTAAAGAAGATTTTTATATAACTTTAAAAAGCCTAACTGAAATTGAAAAGCAAAACAATATAAGAATCTATATACCCTTAGTTGGTTTGTGGGAGAGATTTGAACAAGAGTTCTGGACTAACTTTTACAGAAAGGAAGAATGGGCATCAGTTTGGAAGTTAGAAACATCTTCTCAAAAAACAATTATATATCAAATAAATTTTGATTTAGATTATAAGAATCTTCTCTTAGAAAACTTTGTATTAGTATCTACTACTGAAGAATGGTTAAGTGTTTGGAAAAGAGAGAATGTGAAAGGTATCCTATCCCTGTCCCAATCCTTGTCATATTTTTATAAAAATTTTCTCCCAGATCAAGCATTCGAGTTAAAGGGGATTTCAAATCAAAAAGAATTTCTTGAAGAGATTTTTGAAATCAAAGTTCCGGTAAAGTTTAAAGATGACGAAATAGAGTTTTGGAACGAACTCATAAAGGAGGTAGGCAGATACAATAGAAAAGGATTAACCATAGAAGGTATATTTTTAAGACATTTTAATTTTAGAAGTATAGAAAAATTAACACCTAAAGAATTTCTCGATTGCTATTTGAAAACTAATGATTATTATGAAAGATGGTTAATCAGAAACCTCTTCTTAGCTTTAGATAAGTTTAAGTCTTCCTATTTACACAAATGTTTCGAAAGACTGGAAGAATTAAAAGAGGAGGATTTAATAGAAAAACTATGGTTGGAGATATTTCAGCTACCTTCTGAAACACCAACTAAGGATGTTTTTTCCGAGAGAAAGGAATTTTTAAACTACATACATAAGAATCTCAACTTCTCAGCTCGATTTGTAGAAGAGAAACTTTATAATGAACTTGATAATATAAAAAGCTACCCGTTGAAGAAAAAGCTCGAATATTTAACCAACATAACATTTACTGAGAGGAAATACCTAATTTCTGAACTAAAAAATGTTGATATCCAAGAAATTCAAAGACTTCTTCCTAACTTAAAAGATGTTTATCCAGAATTGGCTTACTATTTAGATTGGGAGTTAATAAAGCCCGATAACGAAGTGGATAATTGGATACTTGAATATTTTAAAGAGTACAATTATTCAAAAATAAGGCATAGTAAATCTCTAAAAATAGAAGAACTAATTAATAACAAAAACAGAAATAAGTCTACTTTTTCAGATTGGTATTATTCTTTGCCTAAAGCAAAAATAGAAGAGGAGATTAAATATGTGTGGATAGATGGGTTAGGAGCGGAATGGTTTTCATTAGTAGTTCATCTGCTCAATAAATATGGAAAAGAAAAAGGAAAAATCGTAAAAAATAAGTTACTTACGCGGGTAAATTTGCCAAGCATTACAGAATGCAATAGATACGAATTTGAAAAAGTTGGAAATTTAGATAAGCACATCCATAATCAAAATCCATATAAATATCCAGATGATCTAATCAAAGAATTTGAACTCGTAGAAAAAATAATAAAAGAAATTATTGAGATGCAATATGAAAAAATTGGCATCCTTTCAGATCACGGATTCAGTTTTTTGTGTTTGAAGGATTTTGGTAATTTTAAAAGACTCGATTTGCCAAACACTGAACATGAGGGAAGATGTATGTGGATCGACGAGGTAAATTACAAAGAGGACGAATATTTTATTGTGTGGAACATTGATGAGGGGAATTGCCGGGGTAGAAAGGTCCTTGTTGCATTGAAACATGTTTCATTAAATAATACTCCTTATAGAGAGGTTCATGGAGGGGCCACTCCTGAAGAAGTTTTAGTACCTTATATTGTAATAGAAACTGAAAAAGACAAAACTGAATATGAAATTGAACTTATTAATTCTGAGGTCTGGATAACTAATCCTGTAGTTCAATTTAAAATATACCCACAGCCTTTGTATATTCCTGAAGCTTTTCTCAATGAGCGATCATTGAATGTGTCTTACGAGAAAGAGGATGATATCTATAAGATAGATCTAAGAGGCTTAAAAGTTGGAGAACACACGATAGTATTGAAAATAGGAGATAAGGACTACCAAATAAAGGTAACTATTATAGGAGGATTTAAGGAGAGGGATCTACTATGAATGAGTTAGATGATAAAATAAAGAGAATATTTCCAGAGGAATCCGTGTTTAAAAGTCCAAAAGAATATAGGATATTTTCTGGATATAATCTTCCATCTTTTGTCAAGGATTGGATATTAAGGAAGTTTACAGATGAGTATGGAAATTTGGATGTTGATGCTCTAAAGCTTTTTTTGAATGCCCATATTGCACATAAAGAGAGCAAAATAAAAGGAACTCTTTTAAACGATTTAAAAGAGGTCACATTGCTTGCGAGAATTGTAGTAGACCCAGATATAAAGTCAGGAATACTGAGATTTTCTATACCAGATATAGGTATAAAACCCAATGAGGGTCGGATTCCTCAGTATATTGCTAAAAAGTTCCCAGAATTAAAAGGAGGGGAAGTCTGGGGTGTCGTTAAATTAGTTTATATTCCGCCTGAAGGAAAACAAAGAGGAGCAATAGAAATAGTGGATTACAAACCATTTAAACCTTATGATGTGGATGTGAAATATTTCAGGGAGAAGCGAAAAGAATTTACTTTAGAAGAATGGATAGACCTTATGATACGTTCTATGGAATACAATCCCGATGGGTTTGAATCGCTTTCTCAAAAGTTATTATTTTTGGCTCGGCTTCTCGTTTTTGTTGAACCAAACTTGAATATGATAGAACTTGCTCCCAAAGGAACTGGCAAATCTTATACATTTAATAATCTAAGTAAATACGGTTGGGTTATAAGTGGTGGTGTTGTTTCAAGGGCAAAGTTGCTTTACGATGTTGCCCGTTCAACTCCTGGCATAATAACCCGCTATGATTTTGTAGTCTTGGATGAAATCGAAACTATAAAATTTACGGACCCAAGTGAATTACAAGGGGCTTTAAAAAATTATTTAGAATCAGGAAATTTTTCTGTAGCAGACTATAGAGGAGTTTCTTCTGCTGGATTTATGTTATTGGGAAACATCCCATTAAAAAAAGATAGAAAACCCCTACATAACAAATATTTCGTTAATTTACCAAAATTCTTTCAAGATTCTGCACTATTAGATAGATTTCATGGTTTCATTGAAGGATGGAGATTACCTAGAATGCGAGAAGATTTAAAGTTGAGAGGATATGCATTGAATGTAGAATATTTCTCCGAAATATTACACAAATTAAGAACAATACCTGATTTTGCTAAAGTAGTAGATTCTTTGTTAGATATACCTAAAAACGCTGACACGAGAGATACAAGAGCGATAGTGAAAATAAGCACAGGTTATTTAAAACTGCTTTTCCCGCATATACACAAAGTTGAAGATATTTATAAAAAAGAGTTTGAAACATTTTGTTTAAAACCAGCGATAGAAATGAGAAAAATCATTAAGAAGCAAATAAGTCTAATTGATAATGAGTTCAATGATACTTTACCCGAAATTAAAATAAGAGGTTGAAAATTTATGGGTTCGTCACCTAACAGCGGACATACAGCTTCGTCTCACTTCGCCCAAATTTCGCCTTATGGCGAAACTTCACATATCCCCAGAACGTTATATGAATTTCATCTTCCAGTTTTATCGAAATCTACTGAATATTGCAGAATTGCTGGATACCTCACCAAATAACGTATCCTGAAAGTGATTGAAATGTGACTATTTTTATTTTACTTTTATTAATATGCCTGAAACAAGTTTCCATGTTTCACCTAAATATTAGAAGCGTCAAAATCACCCTCTGAGAGCCCGTAGAATCGTCACTGTTGAAAGATCTACCCTCAATAATGGAAAACATAACCCCAAACATTAACGAACCATAATAGAGGTTTTTGGCGATCATGATATACATAGTAAATTTCCTATTCTCCTGTGGCAAGTTCTCTTATCCTCCTGTTGTGATCAAGTTCCTCCCTGGCTATGCCTTCAACCTCGTCCATGAGCTTTTTTGGTATGAACCTGCAGCTTTCCAGAACCAGATGGGCATACACGTACATGGAAATCTCCTCCTGCGGAAGGAGGCATTCCTTGAATGGGATTCTCCCACATCTTTTTTCCATATCCTCTATATTCTTCAAGTAAGAACTTATACCGCTGCACTGTTCCTCCATACTCTTGCCCCACCTTTCCTTGGCCAGATTCAAAATCTTCTCGTAGATTCTCGCGTGTCTGAATGAGTCCTTGGCTATATCAATTAGAACCTTCTCATACTTAGGATACATATTCGCAAGGGTCACGTAATACCTTCCAATAAGTTTTTCAAACTCTATACCGCAGGCAAGCATATCCACGACTGTTATTTCTAGGCCCTCGTAGGTCTGCCTGGCTCTCTCCCTCACCCTTTTTGGCACGGGCCTGGAGAGGGAAACATAGAAGGCACTTATTGAGAGCCACAGCCACCATACGGCCCAGAACATGTTGATCAGGTATGCATAGAGCATGTGCCATTGTCCGTAAATGAGTTTCAGAACCCCGAATACTATTGACAGGGAGAGCATCACTATGACAGTCATGAAGTATATGTGATACCTTACAACATCCCCCATCTTCTTTTTCTTTGGAGTTACCCTAAACGATTTTTTGCGACCGGTAAGCCACTGAAACAGCGCGATGGTCACGGGAAGAGATGCTACGAACTGTATTCCCTGGTGATACATATACTCTCTCAATCCGTACTTGTAATCCCTCATTGATAGTATGTAAAATATGAACGTGAAGGCAAAAATTGACCCATAGAATACGAGGTAGTAGAGTGGCTCAACACTCATAAAGTATATTCCAAAGATGAGAAACAGCACGGGAGCTATTATGTCTATCATCGTTAGCAGACCCACGTGAAGCCAGTAAAACACACCGTTCATATAATCCACAAGCTGGCGAGTTGAGAGCTTTGCATCCAGTAGTTTGGGTATGAGCTGAAAACCACCCGCAGACCATCTGTTCTGCTGTATCCAGTAGGCCTTGAGGTCCAGGGGCGCCTCTCCATACCAAACCAGGGGTATGTCAAGGTACTTGCTCTTGTATCCCTTCTCGTGAAGAAGAATGGATGTGTAAATATCCTCCGTTACCGTCTTCTCGTATAATCCGCCAACTTCCATCAGGGGCTTGATTCTAAATACCGTGCCACTTCCCAGGCTGAATGCACTGTGATTTATATGCCTTGCCCTCATCACAACCCTCAGAAATGGTATTAGCTGCAAATGTGCAGCCAGGGCTATGGTGGTATCCAATCTTGAATAGTACTGGGGTACCTGAACGAAGGCCACATCTGGATCGTCAAACATGCTAAGTATGTGCTTTGCAAACCCTGGCATGGGCCTCTGGTCAGCATCAAGAATCATCATGAAATCGTAACTCTCCCCGTGCTTTCTCAACCAGGAATTCACAGCTCCTGCCTTGTATCCCTTCCGGCTTCCTCTCCTGAAAACGATGAACTCGTATTCCTTAGCATACTCATCAAGTTTTTTTCTTATTTCATCATCTGTGGAATCATCAAGAACGTAAACATCCCCGTATCCCTCCGCAGCCATCTTTGCAGCCACAGCTGTTTGCACAACCGTCCAGGGATCCTCGTTGTAGACAGGTATCACTATGGCTATCTTTCCCTCAACTCCTCCCCTTGGTTTCAAGTAAGATACCAATAGCTCCTTGTATTTCTTGCTCTTATGCCAGTAGGTTATGAATATGAACGAGGAGATTACCGAACTCACCGCGTCAAATATTATGAAGAAGGCGAGTATGATTGCAGGGTTTCTCACCCCCACTATGAGAGAGAATATTATGGCGAGAATTACCGGAATAAGGAACAAAGTTAAATTTCTAACTCTCATTTTCAATGGTAAAATTGAGTATCGGATTTAAATATTGTTCAAAGTTTTGCGGAAGATCATTTATACATTGTGAAGGTGGAGTCAAGATGAGTGGATCATTTTTCATGTTTCTCTTCTTGCCTTTGTGTTCGTAATCTATGATTTAATTATTCCCACCTCTGGCCGGGAGTACGGGAGGGGGAACGTAAGATTTTAATACCCATTTCCCATTTACCAATCGCCTAGCCCCGCGGTGTAGTGAGCACCGGAAGGTGCGAACTAGCCCCGGAGCGAGCAGCGCGTAGCCCCGTGGTGTAGTGGTCAAGCATCGGGGACTCTGGATCCCCTGACGGAGGTTCGAATCCTCCCGGGGCTGCTATTTATTTACAGTTATCGTTATTCATTTTACGAATTTTGAAAAATTCATTTTCGGTACAAGAAATCTTTATATCTATTGCTGCAATTTCCCCATGCCTAAAAAAGGTGATAGAAATGAATGCAAAGGAATATGTGGAAAATGTTATAGAGAACGTCAAGGCAAAGAATCCAGCACAGCCCGAATTTCATCAGGCTGTAACCGAGGTTCTGCACACACTGATACCTGTGATAGAGAAGAATCCCAAGTACATGAAGCACAAGATTCTTGAGAGAATAACCGAGCCAGAGCGCGTAGTTATGTTTCGTGTTACCTGGGAGGATGACAATGGCGAGCTGCACGTGAATCGCGGTTACAGAATTGAGTTCAATGGAGCAATTGGCCCGTACAAGGGCGGTTTGAGGTTCCACCCAACCGTGACCCTTGGTGTGCTCAAGTTCCTCGGATTTGAGCAGATATTCAAGAATGCCCTTACTGGCATACCCATGGGCGGTGCCAAGGGCGGTAGTGATTTTGACCCCCATGGCAAGAGCGATGCTGAGGTGCGCCGCTTCTGCGAGAATTTCATGATGGAGCTCTACAGGCATATTGGCCCGAATACCGATGTTCCTGCCGGAGATATCGGTGTTGGTGGTCGAGAGATTGGTTATCTCTTTGGTGCCTACAGGAAGATTGTGAATCGCTGGGAAGGCGTGCTGACAGGTAAGGGTCTCAACTGGGGTGGATCACTCATAAGGCCTGAGGCTACAGGTTATGGAGCCACGTATTACCTCATTGAGATGCTCAAGAAGTTCAAGGGCAAGAAGGACCTTAAGGGTTACAATGTGGCCATATCCGGCAGCGGTAATGTGGCCCAGTTTGCCTCAAAGAAGGTCACCGAGTATGGTGGTAAGGTCGTGACACTCTCAGATTCAAAGGGTACGATGTATCTGCCCGATGGTATAAACGATGATATATGGAATGCTGTTTACGAGACCAAGGCCATAAAGCATGGCAGGCTGCAGGAAGTGGCTGAGAAATTCGATCTGCCCTGGTTCCCTGGCAAGAAGGCATGGGAAGTTGCCGCCAAGGAAGCAGGAGAGGTTCACATAGCATTCCCAAGCGCTACCCAGAACGAAATCAATCTGGAGGATGCCAAGATACTCACCAACGCCGGATTGATTGCTGTGGTTGAGGGTGCCAACATGCCAAGCACGCTGGATGCAATCAACCACTACTTTGAGAACGATGTGCTCTTCGGACCTGCAAAGGCAGCCAATGCAGGAGGCGTGGCTGTGAGCGGTCTTGAGATGAGCCAGAACGCCCAGTTCACCTACTGGACAGCAGAGGAAGTTGATCGCAAGTTGCACAACATAATGGTGAACATATTCAACACCGGAGTCAAGTATGCAGAGAAGTACGACAAGCCAACCAACCTGCTGCTCGGATCCAACATTGGTGGATTCGTGAAAGTGGCAGACTCCATGCTCGATCAGGGCATTTACTAAACCCTTTTTCTTTTTTTAAAAATAAAAAATTGAGATCAATCGTAAATCATTTCTTCTTCCATCCTGCGCAGGTACTCCACCGAGCGCTTTACATCTGCGAATAATCTGTACACCCTTTCAATGTGTTCCCTTTCGATCTCCTTCTTTCCTGCAAGTTCCCAGGCTGGAGCGAGCAGCTGTATGGCGTACCTCAGAGAGGCTTTTTGTCCTATATCCACGAGATAGTCAAGTGCGTCCTCATTGATTTTTATTTTCTCCTTCTTGGCCCTGGTCAGAATTATATCGCGCATATCCTCCTTTTCGTATTTCTTTGTGGTGATCACGAGCAATCTGTCAAGAAGGTCTATGGGCATACCGAAGGGTGATTTTATATCGGTACCGCGCACAGTTGTTATGCCGCGGTTGGTGGCAAATATCAGTATTGGGGATAGTTCCTGCTCCATTGCCTTGTTCAGGAATGCATATGTTTCAATATCCAGCATTGAGCACTCGTCAATAAACAGCACTCCGGGAATCAGCTCTGCACGACCATCCTCCACAAGCCTCTTTACCTGCTCATCAACCCTTCTACGCACCTCATCTCCTATCTCCTTTCTCTCAGAGGATCCAAATAGAAGCGAGGCAATATCCATGCCTGAACGGGATTGCATCATATCAAGATCGTTGAGAGTCAGGGTATAGACGAATTCCTTTTCCTGCAGCACGGGTCCATCCGGTATGTCCATGATCTTCTCAGAAGCCAGGTCGTAACTCTTCTCCTCCACCGCATCCTTGGATATCCCTATTTTTACAACTCTTCCACTATCAGCATCTATCTGGATTATGTCCCCCTCATCTATGCCCTGCTGGAGCAACTGCATTGCAAAACTCTGGTCCATCTTGAGTTTTTTCTTCTCCTTCTTTGTTTTCAGTGTTATGGTTGCGCTTGCAGGTATCTTCTGGTATGGATTGTAGGGGTGCTGCATGTAGTCCATGCTCAGCTTTTCAACCTTGCCCTCGTATATGTTGCGCATCTCATGGATACGCACACCTATTGCCTTCCGAAGTGTCTGGGTTAAAAACTCCGTTTTCTTCACCTCGCTGCTGTAAATCTCACTTCCTGCAATGTGCACGAAGGGCACGTCCTCACCCAGTTCCTTGGCTATGCCTATTGCAAGTGCGGTTTTTCCGCTTCCCGGAGGACCTGCTATGAGAATGGCATTGCCTGCAAATTTTCCCTCCTTGATCATTCTAACTATGATTCCGGCGGCTTCCCTTGCCTCCACCTGACCTATCATTCCATCCGCCTTTCTTAGCGCCCTGTAATTCTCATCCAGTCCAAGTCCAAGAATGTGTGAGTGCGCCGATATTCTCTCCCACTCCTTCATTTCAGTTATTTCCATATGCACCACCAGATTTTGTAAAATTTTTCTTCTATATAAATTTTTCTAAAAGTGCAAATAAATTTTTATACGATTTTTCCTACAAACCAGGGTGTTTGAACTACTGCATCCGGAGATTCAAAGGGTGCTAAGAGAGAAGGGTATATTCGAGCCCACAGAACCGCAGAAGAAGGTAATTCCCTTTATTCTTGAGGGCAAGAACGTACTTCTCATCTCCCCCACAGGAAGTGGCAAGACAGAGGCGGCTGTGCTTCCAATATTTCACAGAATTATGAGCGAAAAACATGGAAAAATCGCATGCCTTTACATCACTCCCCTACGCGCTTTAAACAGGGATATGCTCAAGAGGCTAAGGGATTTCGGCCAGAAACTGGGACTGGAGGTTGCGGTGAGGCATGGAGATACACCCTCAAATGAGAGGAGAAAACTTGCCCTCAAACCACCAGATGTGCTCATAACAACGCCGGAAACGTTTCAGATAATGTTTATGGGAAAGAGATTGAAGGAAAGCCTGAAAAGCGTGAAATTTGTTGTGGTGGATGAGGTACACGAACTGGCATCTGATGAGCGTGGCGCCCAACTAGCACTGGCACTTGAAAGACTTCGTACATTCACAGATTTCCAGATTATTGGATTATCTGCCAGTGTGGGCAATCCCCAGGAGATTGGAAAATTTCTCTCTCCAAGAGAACCCATAGAGATTGTGGAACTGAAACTCTACAAGAAAATAGATGTGCAGGTTCATGCACCCGAAAGGAGGTACAAGAGGGAAGCGGAGATAATGGGAAGTGACGTGGAATACGCATCCCTTTTAATGGAAATGTGGGAAGATATTATGGCTCACCGAGCCACACTCGTTTTTACAAACACGAGATGCACAGCCGAGGACATAGGCATGCGTTACCGTCTTTTATTCTCCTCTCCTCCTATTGAGGTTCACCATGGCTCACTGAGTCGCAGGGTCAGGGTTGAGGCTGAGGAGCGATTCAAAAGGGGTGAGTTGAAAGCGCTGATATGTACCTCCTCTCTGGAACTAGGCATAGATGTTGGCATAGTTGATTTTGTTGCCCAGTTTAACTCGCCGAGGCAGGTAACAAAGCTCCTGCAGCGTGTTGGCAGGGCAGGCCACAGGATAGATGAGGTATCAAGGGGCAAAATATTTGCCCATACACCTGTTGAAATATGGGAATCTGCAGCCATACTCACCCTCCTGCACGATGGCAGAGTTGAAAAGGTTAGAATTCGCAGGAATCCCCTTATGGTACTTGCAAATCAAATAGTTGCAATGGCAAATTCTGAAGGAAGGGTAAATGTGGGAGATGCCTATGCTCTGGTCAAAGGAGTGTATCCATTTCAGGATCTGAAATACGAAGAATTCGTTGAAATTCTTGAATTTCTTAGGGATTTGAAAAAGATATGGTACGATGGGCTGAGTTTTGGCAGAACCCGTGGTGGAAGGGAGTACTTTTACGAGAATATATCAATGATTCCGGACGAAAAAACCTACAAGGTGGTAACTCTGAAGGGAGATTTCATAGGCACTCTGGATGAGAGTTTTGTTTCATCTCTGAATTACGGGGAGAGTTTCGTTATTAGGGGCATGGCTTGGAGAATCGTTGACATGAAGGAGGATAAAATCATCGTCGAATACCTGCGGGACATAGCAATGCCCCCCTCCTGGGTTGGCGAGGAGATTCCAGTCCCCTATGAAGTTGCATCGGCAGAGCCCGATGTAAGTTATTTGAACTCTGCTGCCAGGGATATTCTTGAAGGGTGGAACATGGACTGGAATTCAAGTAGAATAGTACTTGAAAAGGGAGAAGGCATTGTTTTTATGGGCATAAGAGGAGGTACAAGGGCAAATTACACCATGGCCCTCTTACTCTCTTCCATAATCTCCCAGAAGATTGGAGAGAGTGTGGAATTTTCCATATCTCCATACCACATAGCATTTTTCAATCCACATATAAATCTCGATTATCTTCGGGACCTGCTCTTCAAACTCAGAAACGTTGAGGGGGTTTTGAGAATAGTTGCCAGAAACTCCCGGCTTTTCAATTACATATTTATGCACGTGGCAAAGAAGATGGGGGTTATAAAGAAGGGCGCAGACCTGAGAAAGATAAGAATTGAGAAGATAGTGGATGTTTACAAGGGCACGCCGCTTTACCGCGAGGTTCTTGATAAATTGATGTTTGACTATATGGACATTGAGATCGTTGAGAGAATACTGGAAAAAATAAGGAAAGGAGAGATCGAAATCGTGATAAGAGAACTCAGGGAGGAGAGCAAGGAACTGATGGAGGAGCATGGAGACCTCGTATCTCCTATTGTGGCCACGAGACCTGTAATTGAGGCGGTTTACAGAAGGCTTCTTGAGGAGGAGATGATCCTCGTTTGTCTCTCCTGCGGGGGGAGCATGCACATAAAAGTCAAGGATTTTCAAAAGCCAGTATGCCCCTTCTGTGGAAGCGTGAGAGTCGCACTTTTAAAGCCCTACGAGGAAGAAAAAATAAATATTTTGAGAAAGAAGAAATTCACCGCTGAGGAGCGCAGGGATCTGAACAGGATGATGGCTATATCTCATCTGCTCAGAACCCACAAGAGGGCTGCGGCTCTTGCCCTTGCAGGGCGTGGAATAGGACTGAGCACGGCAGCCAGAATTCTTCAGATTCCCTATGAGGACGAGTTTGAGATTGCAAAGAGAGTTTTGCGAGAGGAATTGAAATATGCAAAGAACAAGCAGTTCTGGGATTTGAGATAAAGGTTAATACCCATTTGCATATACCCCTCTATGAATCCTGAGCCTGGAGATTACGTTGAAGTCATAAGTGAGAAAGGTACATTTCGTGGAGTTTTGATGCCAAGAAACAAATTGGGCAATAAGGATATAATCATTCTCAAACTTGATAACGGTTACAACATAGGCATAATCCCGAAAGAAATCAAAGTAATAAAGAAGGGTGGAAAAAAGAAAAAGATTAAAAGGGAAATAAAATCGGATAAGACACTTCCGAAGATTTCAATAATTGGCACAGGTGGCACAATTGCCAGTTATGTGGATTATCGCACCGGTGCGGTGCATCCAGCGCTCACAGCTGAGGATTTAATATTCTCTGTTCCTGAGATTGTTGAAGAATGCGATATCCGGGCAAGTGTGCTTTTCAACATTCTGAGCGAGGATATGCACCCTGAATACTGGATTAAAATGGCAAGGAAAGTTAAGGAGGAACTGAAATATTCGGAGGGGGTTGTGATACCCCATGGCACGGATACCATGGGCTATTCAGCCGCAGCCCTATCATTCATGTTTCCGAAATTATCTGGACCTGTGGTTTTTGTGGGAGCTCAGAGAAGCAGTGATAGACCCAGCAGCGATGCCTACATGAACCTGCTCTCCGCCGTGAAAGTGGCCAAGAGCGATCTGGGTGAGGTTGCAGTTGTTATGCATGCCACCACCAGCGATGATTTCTGCCATGTGCATCGGGGTGTCCGTGCCCGAAAGATGCACACATCCCGCAGAGATGCGTTCAAGAGCGTAAATTCCAGACCACTTGGAGAGGTGAGGAACGGCAATGTGAAATTTTACGGTGATTACAGGAAAAAGGAAGATGAGACGGAGTTAATGGATAGGATGGATGAGAAGGTGGCCTTGATTTACTATTATCCGGGAATGAGTGTTGAGCATTTTGAGAGGATGATTGAGGGCATGCACGGTGCAATTATAATGGGAACCGGCTTGGGGCATGTGGGTACCCATCTCCTGCCATCCATAAAAAGGGCCATGAAAGATGGTATTGTAATAGGCATGACCTCCCAGTGCATTCATGGCAGGGTTAATCTGAATGTGTATTCCACGGGAAGGGAGCTGAAGAAGGCGGGCGTTGTGCCTCTTGAAGACATGCTTCCTGAGGTGGCGTATGTAAAGCTCATGTGGCTCCTTGGAAATTACGAGCATGATGAGGCAAAAGATTTGCTTGCAAGAAATCTCCGGGGTGAGATCTCCACGAGGAGGATGATAACATGGTAAAATGTGGACTTGAGATCCATCAGCAGCTCGCCACAAAAAAATTGTTTTGCGATTGTGACTCGTACCTCAGTGACAATGTTATTTTCAAATTTGAGCGTGTTCTAAGACCCACACAGAGCGAGCTTGGCGAGGTTGATAGAGCGGCTGTGGAAGAGAGCATAAAGCATAGAAAATTCATATATGAAGCAACAGAAAATTCATGCTTGGTGGAGGCAGACGAGGAACCACCACATGACCTTAATAGGGATGCTTTGGAGATAACGCTCAAGGTTGCCCTGATGCTCCATGCCAAGATAGTGGATGAAATACATGTGATGCGCAAGATCGTCATAGACGGCTCCAACACCTCGGGCTTCCAACGCACCGCTCTTGTGGCTATGGATGGATATCTTGATACCTCCTTTGGAAGGGTTAGAATACCCACAATCTGCCTGGAAGAGGAGGCCGCAAGAAAAATTGAGGAGGGTGATGGTTATGTGGTCTATCGCCTTGACAGGCTCGGCATACCCCTCATTGAGATTTCCACAGCCCCTGACATGAAGAGTGGTGAGCAGGTCAAGGAGGTTGCCCAGAAAATAGGGTACATTTTGAGAGCCACCAAGAGGGTACGCAGGGGTGTGGGAACAATAAGACAGGACATCAACATATCCACAGGTCAGGGGAGGGTTGAGATAAAGGGAGCATCAAAACTCAATATGATACCCCAGTGGGTGAATATGGAGATTGAGAGGCAGGAAATGTTAAAGGAAATTGCTTCAATTCTTCAAAAAAGAAATGCGAGGGTTGAGGAGAAAATTTATGATCTCACAGAAATTTTTGAGAACACGAGTTCAAAGATAATATCAAGAATTCTCAATAATGGGGGCAAGGTTCTGGGCTTAAAATTGATTGGATTTGCAGGGGTTCTTAAAAATGGAAATTACAGACTTGGTAAGGAACTTGCAGATAGGGTACGTGTTATTGGGATACGGGGACTCTTCCATGGAGATGAACTTCCATCCTACGGGATAAGTGAAGAGGAGGTGGAAGAGATCAGGAAACTATTGAATCTCGGTCCCGAAGATTCCTTCGTTATAATAGCAGAAAAGAAGGATCTTGCAAATATGGGACTTCAAAGGGTTATTGAGAGGGCCAAAATTGCATTAAAGGGGGTACCCGATGAGACTCGAGGTCCAAGAGACGACGGTTCAACCCATTATCTCCGTCCTCTTCCAGGCGGTGCGAGAATGTATCCGGAGACTGATATACCCTCAATAAGGATCTCGCAGGATTATGTGGAGAAATTGAGAAAAGAACTGCCTCCCATGCCTGAGGAGAGGGTGAAAGAGCTTGAGACTTTGGGAATAAATGAGGAACTTGCTTGGCAGATAATACACGAGGATAGGGATGATCTATTTGAGAGCATAGTTAAGAAATTTGGATACCCTACGGTGGTTGCCCGTGCACTCATAAATGGATGTGATAATGTGGATTATGCCTGCATATTTTCGGCCCTTGCTGAGGGTAAATTTGCCAAGGAAGCGATTGATGAAATTGTCGAGCGAGCCTGCAATGGTGAGGATCTGCAGACCCTCATAGAAAGTTTCTCATCAAGAGTTGATGTGGATTCAATTATTGAGAAAATTGTTAGGGAGAAGGAACAACTCATAGAGGAGAGAGGAATGGGTGCATTCAAGCCCCTAATGGGTCTCGTGATGAAGGAGCTGCGTGGCAGGGTTGATGGAAGGGTGGTGAGTGAGAGGTTGAGAAATGCAATAGGATCGTACCTGAAGGCGCATGGGAAAAGTTAATATAGAATTATCCAACTATCTTCCTTGCCTATAGGGTGATGCCCAATGAAAGGTGGTAGTTATAAAAAGGTGAGTAGTGTACTAGTAGTCCTTTTAATGGTTCTAACAGCACTTGCAGTGCTCACCAGTTTTCAGCCATATGCAACTGCAACGGGCGCGAAGAAAATATCTTCGAGCAATGAAATAACCAAAATTGTGCACATAGATCTAAATGCCCTCAAATATGTCAGAGGACCGAATGGCGGGAAGTATCTTATTCTGCATGGAGCAAGGGTTCTCCAGATTCCAGGACAGCCCGTTGTGCCTGTAAAGATTTTGAGTTTTAAACTTCCCAAGAATGTGGAGCATGTTAATGTGAATGTGAAGGCCACCCATGAGGTGAACTATGGAACCCTCAAGATATCTCCCGCACCTGCACCGCTTCTGAACTCTGGAAAGGCTTTTCCATCCAAATATTCTCCTCCAAAATACAATGTCAAGGTTTACAAGAGCAACAGTTTCTATCCCTATAAGGTGTACTCTTACACCGTGAGCAGAAGCAGGGACGGAGTGGAAGTGAATGTGTACCTCTATCCGGTAAGGTACAATCCGGTTACCAATGAGATAAGAGTTCTGACAAACGCTGTGGTGAGCGTTAATTATGAGCTCGGTAAGTTAAAATCAGGGAGTGCACCCATAGATGTCCCTAACATAATAATTACGTCTCCGCAGCTAAAGGCACAGGCACAAAGATTGGCCAATTTCCATAACAGCACAGGTTTGACCTCCTGGGTCGTTACCACAACCTGGATTGCCAAGAATTTCCAGCCTGCTCCGAACCCTCCAGTGAATGGTTATGCAAACTCAACCACTGATCCCTATGCCTACTTCAACAACGCGACCTTGCCTCTTGATAAAAGTGCCATAATAGGGTACAATTACACCCTTGCAAAGAAGATAATAGCGTTCCTTCAAAATGAGAGTTATGGAAGCAATGTGGAGTATGTAACCATATTTGGAAATGCCAGAATGGTGCCACCAAGTTACTATTGGACCGATCAGTACATGTATTTGCTTGCATACCTCGGATACAGTGATATGTACGATGCATGGATTCCAACTGATGCTTTCTATGCGCAGCCAAATTACAACTCCACCCATTTCAGTTACGAACCCAGATTCTATTTTGGCAGAATTCCCGTGAATCCCCTGACTGCAGATATTGTTGTAAATAAAATCATATACTATGCAACACACAAGAGTGGTGGTATAGAGAATGTTACTCTCTCTGGAGGCCAAGTATTCGAAACTCCCTATTTCCTGGGAGAGACAGGCGTATTAGAGCCTCTCAACTATGGATGGCTTGATGGTGTGAAGGTTACCGAGTACTTCCACACATTGAGAAACTTCACCTACAACAACTTTGTGAAGATGATGTACAACAGCGATATGATAGTGGAGATAACGCATGGCTCTGGATATTCATTCTGGCATCACAACGATGAAATAAGTGCTTGGGATTTCAGTATGAACTCAACCTACGGAAGCTTGCCGATATACATCTCAGGTTCCTGTCTAAATGGTGCTTGGGATGAGGAGATGTATCCATCTGAATTCGCTTCTGGGATTAACGGAGGAACTTCCATCGCTGAGAAGATGCTATATGCCCCAGATGGAATAATTGCTTACTACGGAGGAGACAGGGAAGCCTATGGAAGCACTCTTGCTTGGTTCGATAACGGTACCTTGGTGGCTCCAAACGATTTTGGAGATTTGATAACAGAGGATGGAACTGTGGCTGGTTATTACATAGGTACACATATATACGGATATGTTACCCTCGGAATGATGTATTACTATGCACTTTCCCTGTATAACCAGTGGCTTGGTCCCAAGCTGAGGATGATTGATCCCTGGGATACAGGCCTCAACGATAATCCATGGCAGAGGTCCTATTTCGAATACTCCCTTATAGGTGATCCTGCTCTGAAAGTTTCGGGAAGTGGGGCTAGTTACCCATCCTATAACCAGCCAAAGGTTGTAATACCCAATGCTGTTTACAATTCCAATGATGTGCCTATGATTACCAGAGGCAAGGAGGTACATATTAACATACAGACGGACTCTCCGCGGGTGAAGGTTGAACTCCTTTATCTTGAGCATGACTATGGCTCTGGAATGTGGGGCTCTGCAGATACGTATTATGATTTCATACTTGATATGAAGACGCTGAGTCCAACCTCTTCCGTAGGTGGAATCAATAATTTCACATACTCGTTTACACCGGGTAGAGAAGGCACGTATATACTCTCCGTTTACAGCGAGGATGGGAAGAATACAAGGTTCTACATGTCATGTAATTCTCCTATGCCGCCCTTGGAAATGCACAAGAGCAAGGTGAAAGGTGGCGAGGAAAATTGGAGAAATTCAAACAACACAGGTCCTGATATCCAGGTCATAACTCTTCTCGACTACGGAGATGTTGCCTTTGGAAAGATAACAAATGTGACTGCTGTGATTTACAATGCGGGCACTAAAATGGCCACAGATATAACCGTGCATTTCTATTTGGAAAATTACGTGCTTGTGTTCCAACAGCATAATCTAACACATCCACTCATCTGGCTTGGAAACAAGACGGTGAGTTCTCTGGCTCCAGGTGAAGTGGCATATGTAACCATTCCCTGGAAAGCAGTAAATCTCATACCTCTTGGATTGGATCCAACAAATTCATCTGCTAGATGGCAGTACGTGGTTGCCAGTGCAGATGTGCTCAATGATACCAATTCTGCAAACAACGCAATATGGGGCCTCTTCCATGTGCATCTACCCGTTGATGTGTGGGTTCAAAAGGTGTTCATAAAGAATGATCCTGTTATGGGTGAGGCCAATTACATAACATTTGAAATATCCAATATAGGCACATCTGAGTCTGCAATATCCAATGTGAGCGTTATGGATGACTATGGATACATTAAAAACCTAACGGTCACTCTCAATCCCGGAGAAACAAAGTTTATAACGGTACATTGGACACCACAATACGCAGGAACAGATGAGATTATAGTAATGGCCAATACACCGGGAGATATTAACACAGCCAATGACGTAGGATTTTATTATCCAAATGGCTATTATGGAATAACAACCTTCAAGGTCCTGAGCTATGATGTTACTCCAAGAGGCCTGGCTCAGAACAATGATAATGCAAAGATAACACTCTACAATTATGGGCCATTGAGTTCCAAGGGAACAACCGTTGAGCTCTACGAAATAAAGGGAGTGAGTCAGGTAGATGTTGAATCTCCTCACCCGTATCCAAACAACTATGATCATACGTGGGAGATAAGCGCTCAAAATGCCACGAGAATAGCACTTCACTTCAACTATCTCTATGTGGAGCCAGGATACGATTATGTGTATATATACAACTCAACGGGAGCACTTCAGGTTGAGTATACCGGCTTCTATCAGAATCTCTGGACTCCGTTCATAAACGGTTCTAAGGTTTATGTGGAACTTAGATCCGATGAGGCTGTGAATTACACGGGCTTCTACATAGATGCCTATGCCACAGGCATAAGCTTTATTGGAAAATCCTCTGTGGGTTCAATCGCGTCTGGATCCTATTCCGCCGTGTCAATACCCCTTGGCAATACTTTTGCAGGAATTCATTACTTCAAGATAGTTTCAAATACTCCTGGAGAGGTGGCAACTTTGACAACGGGAGGTGCTTCAAACGATGTGATTTACTATACCTTGAACCTAACCGATACGATTGCTCCAGAATTGAAGAGTTTCTCCCTTGCAGATAAGGTTGTGAATACTCGAGCGCCAACCTTGAAGTTCTGCTGGTATGATGAGATATACAGCGGTTTCTCAAAAGTTTCTGTGGAGATAGATGGCATATCTATAATGGCAACCCTTACCACGTATGGAAACAACGGCACCATTGTGGCTCATGTTCCATTCCTACTCTCCGATGGAAAGCACACAGTGAGTGTGGAGTTAACAGACAATGGTGGTAATACTGCCTCCATGTCCTGGAACTTTGAAGTAGATACCACTCCTCCAGAGCTGAAAATAACCTCTCCGACAAATGTGCCTCTTACCTACAATTCCGTGTTCTGGATCAATGGTACTACGGATCCGGGAGCCTCTGTGACAATAAACGGAGAACAGGTAACTGTCAATTCTGATGGCACTTTCACATACAAGGCTACACTTGAGGATGGTGAGAATGTATTCAAGGTAACAGCAACGGATAGCGCGGGTAATTCTGCCACCGAGATTGTTACAGTGCTGTATTTGCCACAGTTACCAGAACTGTGGAAGGCCATAAACAATATAAATGCAGAGATAGGAAACATAAAGTCTCAGATAAGCACAATGCAGAGTGAAATATCCACATTGAAGGGTAATGTGTCCCAGATCGAGAATGAAATAAGCGCTCTTGACGCAAAGCTCAATGACCTTGAGAATGCTCTTCAGGAAAATATAAGTGCTCTGAACATGGCCATTGAGAATATGAACACCACCCTTATGGAGAAGATAAACTCTAACATCCAGAATCTACAGAACCAGATAAACGATCTGAAGGGCAAGGCAGATAATCTGAATACGCAGATATCGAATATAAAGGCGAAAAATGATGAGCAATCTCAAGCCATAAATACAAGTGATCAGATAGGATATGCGGGCATTGTCATTGCAATAATAGCCCTTATAGTGGCATTCGCAGCTGCAGCAAGAAAACCCAAGGTTGAATATGTAACACGGGAGAACGAGTCACCCCAAAATGAAGAAGAGCCACATACCCTATATCCTCAGGAAAAGATAGATGAGGTCGAGGAAGAGCATCACTAATTTCTTCGCTATTTTTATAATCTTTTGTTTCTTTCCTTTTTTATGTTGATTGCACTCACAGGAACACCCGGTACTGGAAAAACCTCTGTGGCGAAGGTTCTGGAAAGGGAATACAGGGTGATTTATCTCAAAGATTTTGAAGATGCCAGAATGTATTACGATGAAGAGCGCAAATCCTATGTGGTGGATATTGATATGCTAAAAGACAAGGTGAAAGAATTAAAGGATAAGGAAAAGGTCATACTGGAAGGGCATTATTCCCATGATATGCCTGTGGATCTGGTTATTGTGCTTCGTTGTCATCCTGATGAACTCAGAAAAAGGTTGGAGAAAAGGGGCTATATTGAGAGAAAAATTAGAGAAAATTTGGAGGCAGAGGCCATGGGGCTCATAACCTCGGAGGCCATAAACTATTATGGAAAGGATAAAGTATTTGAAGTCGATACAACGGGCAGAGAGCCCAAGGATGTAGCAGAGGATGTGAGAAACATAATTGAAAGGAAAGATGAAAAATTCAGACCTCGAATAAACTATATGGGGGAGATACTTAAATGGTACTGAACAGGTACAGAGCGAGAGTTGATGGATTACTTACGAAGATCTCAAAACCATTTATGAAGATGCATCCAAACACCATTACGTTGATCTCCGTGCTCATCTCGTTTTTGGCTGGAGTATCATATTATCTCACGTGGATCTCCTCATATTATCTTCTTCTTTCATTTCTATTCATAATTTTAGCGTCTCTTCTCGATGCCATTGATGGTAAGGTGGCCCGTAGGAGGGGCATATCCTCAAAGAGGGGGGATTTTCTGGATCACCTTGTTGATAGGTATGCAGATATGATGATAATAATCGGTGTGGCACTGAGTCCATATTCCAACCCACTAATAGGTTTATTTGCTCTAAGCGGAGTTTTCATGACAAGTTACGTGGGTACTCAGGCACAGGCAGTTGGACTAAAGCGCATATACGGTGGCATTCTTGGCAGAGCCGATCGCCTGGTCATACTTATGATTTTGCCCATAATTCAATTCTTCTGGTGGGGATATTATTTTTCCATATCCTCATGGATTCTCATTCTCTTTGCGGTGCTCGGGCACATCACTGCGATTCAACGCGTTTTTCACGCTTGGAAAGCCATTCCTTCTTGATCTTGTAGTAGAGCAGCGGATGGGTCATCCACTCCTTGTTACAAAGATTGTCGTTGGCAACATCCTTTATGCAAAGCCCATAGGCCTGGAGAGTCGAGCATTTAGGCACCTCATACTCCTTCTTGGATATACCGCCGGTTATGTGTTCCACTTGGTACCTTGTCATACTTTCATTAAAATCGGGGGCGGTGGCAAATATCTTCATTATTTCGTCGTTCTTCATTCCGATCTTGTGGAGAAATGTAACGAGGAAGAACCTTGCCTGATGGGGCAAATTTATTCCATTTTTCAATTTTACAATTATGGATTTCAGGCAGGGAGGAAATGCATCTTCTGTCACATCTCCAAATTCCTTAGATGTATATCTTGAGATGTACTTGTCTTTCAAGTTTCGCATCCCGATTATTTCCTTCTCAAAGTACTTTCTAAGTGTTTTTGCCTGTTCAGCCTGAGCATCGATCTCTTCCACAAATTCCTCAACAAAAGCCTCTCTTATGATCTTTACAAATTCTTCCCTTGCCACAGGTATCCATCCATCCTTTAGGGGTTGATACACAAGTTTAAAGGTCTCCCCGCTCAATTTTGACGCATATTTTATGAAATCAAGAAAGTGTATCTGCGTGAAAACTTTAAATTTCACACCTGCTGTTCCGGGTTTTGGATACTTTTCATACAACTCTCTTGCCCGCTCATCCACATCCCTGTGGGATACTTTCAGGGCGCTGGCAACAGAGTAAACGTTCTCGTCAGTGTCTCCAAGCAGGTATCTTTCAATTTCATCGCGCATCATATTTGCGAATCTCCTTGTGATTATTGGATCGTTTAGGGCCATAAGGAAGAGTTTTGAAACGTAGAACCCGATTATTCTGTTCTCATCACTTGTAAAGGGCACCCTTTCCCCCGTAAAGCAGCTTCTAACTCGGGATATTCCAAACCCTCTCGCATCCTCGTAAACTGGCGATGAAAGAAGTTCATCTAATTTTATATTTTTGACAAGATCAATCGCCCCTGGAAGAAAAGGATACTTCACAAATGTCCGTAAATCCATACAGGGCCGGGACCGGGATTTGAACCCGGGTCGTGGGATCCACAGTCCCACAGGATAGCCCCTACCCTATCCCGGCCATGCAAGGAGTGAAAGGAGAATAAATACATAAAGTTTTTCTGGGATATTTAAATGCTTCATAAAAAAAAATAAATACTCGAATTAAAATACCCTTAAATATGGAAGATAATAACGCCCCAAAGTATTGCCCTTATTGTGGTAAGGAAATAGATCCCAGTTGGAAGGTGTGTCCTTATTGTGGAAATAAACTTTCATTTGAGAATATTGATAATGGAGAATTGAATGAGGGAACCAGTATATCTGGGGATAAAAATAAAGAATCTGTTACTCCACCACTAGAGCAAAAAGAGGACTATATCCCTAACGAAGGATATCATGCTTCCAATCCGACCCCTACTGGGCTTAGTTTAGTTGACGGTGAGATCGTCGAATGGTATGGTAGAAGAAGTTTTAAGAGTTTCATAGGTGGGATAATAATTACTTTGCTTCTTTTTATATCTGGAATAATATTTGGAATTATAATTCCTTACTTTGGAGTGATTCTTTTCTTTCTAGGCCTACTTTTAATTTTGAGAATAGTAATTAAGTGGATTAGTACTGAATATGCAATTACAAACAAGAGAGTGTATAGTAGGCATGGATGGATATCCCGCAAAATTTCAGAAACAACATTTGATAAAATTACAGATATTTCCATATCTCAAGGAGTGTGGGGTAGACTACTTAATTATGGCGATGTTCTTGTAAATACAGCTGGTTCTTTAGGATATGAAATAAAGTTTGAAGGTGTGTCGGATCCTAAATACATAGAGGTTAAAATTAGAGCTATAGGTGAAAAATATAAAAAACAAGAAAGAATAAAAGAGAGATTAGAGAGATTAGAAGATAGATACCTAGTCGGGGAAATCACCCTACAGCAATACGAAGAAGCAAAAAAGAAATTAGAAAATATGATTAAATAATTATTTAATTATTTTTTGTCAAAAAGTTTATACCAAAATATTTTTAACGGTAAAGCATTCCACAAAGTATGGTGAAGATAACAGATACCACGCTTCGCGACGGGCATCAGAGCCTTTTTG
This sequence comes from Aciduliprofundum sp. MAR08-339, assembly GCF_000327505.1. Lineage (NCBI taxonomy): Archaea > Methanobacteriati > Thermoplasmatota > Candidatus Aciduliprofundum > Candidatus Aciduliprofundum sp. MAR08-339. The sequence continues at coordinate 1,200,331 of NC_019942.1, read as the reverse complement.
CCACGAGGATGCGCACGGAGGATATGGTGCCCATTGCAGAGGCCATGGACGAGATGGGTTTTTTCTCCCTCGAAGTCTGGGGAGGTGCAACATTTGACTCCGCTATGCGCTTCCTCAACGAGAACCCATGGGACAGGCCAAAAATTCTGAAAAAATACATTAAAAATACTCCATTGCAGATGCTCCTAAGAGGTCAGAATCTTGTTGGCTATAGGCACTATCCGGATGACATCGTGGAAAAATTCGTTTTCAAGGCCCACAAGGCTGGAATTGATATATTTCGCATATTCGATGCCCTCAATGATATAAGGAATATGGAGACTGCCATAAGAGCCGTTAAAAGAGCGGGTGCCCACGCGCAGGGCTCGGTGGTCTACACGATAAGTCCCATACATACCCTTGAAAGTTATGTGGATATGGCAAAGAAACTGGAGGAGCTGGGCGTGGATTCCATATGCATAAAGGACATGGCCGGACTCATGAGTCCAACCGTGGCCTACAAACTGGTAAAGATGCTCAAGAGGGAGATAAGCGTGCCCATAGATTTGCACACCCACAGCACTGCCGGTTGGGCTCCCGTAACTTATATGAAGGCTGTTGAAGCTGGAGTGGATGTGATTGATACAGCCATGTCCCCATTCGGCTTCGGCACGGCTCAGCCCGCCACAGAGAGCATGGTGGCCGCTCTCCAGGGCACAGAATACGATACAGGTATGGATCTGAAAAAACTGGAGAAGATAGCAGAATATTTCAGAGGCGTGGAGAAAAAATTGAGGAAGTACACAAGGATGGAGATGAGAATGGCCGACACAAGGGTACTTATTTACCAAGTTCCAGGCGGAATGCTCTCGAATCTCTACAACCAACTGAGGGAGATGAAGGCCGAGGATAAGATTGAAGAGGTTCTTGCAGAAGTCCCAAGGGTTCGTGCTGAGGTCGGCTATCCCCCACTTGTTACACCCTTGAGTCAGATTGTAGGTACACAGGCCGTTATGAACGTCATATCTGGAGAGAGGTGGAAGATGGTCACCAAGGAGATGAGGAACTACATAAAGGGCCTATATGGCAAGCCACCGGGAGAGATCAGTGCAGATATAAAGAAAAAGGTTCTCGGAGATGAGAAGCCCATAACCACCAGGCCAGCCGATCTCCTGGAGCCCGAATTTGAAAAGCTTAAGAAAGAGATTGGAGACCTTGCAGATAACGAGGAGGATGTGCTCTCCTACGCCCTCTTCCCAGATGTTGCAAGGAAGTTCCTGATGCGAAGAAAGGGATTGTTGAATGAGCCCATTGAGCCGCCCAGGGATGGAAGGAAGTACAAGATCTGGGTAAATGGAGAGGAATATCTTGTGAATGTGGAGGAACTGATAGAATGAAGCATTACCTCTATTACCCGTTCCACTACCTTATTCTCTTCATCTACATTTTGTTCTTCTTTATGTTCTCAATTTTCTTCGCATTCGGCATACCCATAGCCTTTGTTAAACTAGGGATACCTCCCAGGGTCTCAATAACACTTTTCTGGCTCGCATTGCTTGGCAGTTTCGTTAACATACCCATATCAAGGATAGAGAGCCGGATACCGATGAGGGAAAAGGGCTCAGTGAATTTCTGGGGTATATCCTATAGGATCCCGCATACACCCCACAATACAACCCTTCTGGCTGTAAACCTCGGAGGTGCGATAATCCCAGTTTTCCTATCAATTCTAATCCTATGGTCGATGGCCATTCATTCATTCTACATATTAATGCTGAAAAGTCTCATCGGAATAGCCATTGTTAGCGTTGTTTCATATTTATTTGCCAGACCTGTCAAGGGCATGGGCATAGCGTTGCCCGCGTTTCTTCCACCCATAGTGGCAGCCATAACCGCGATATTCATCTCTCCAGAAAATCCAGTGCCTGTTGCGTATATCGCGGGAACAATGGGGACCCTGATAGGAGCGGACCTGCTGCATCTGAAAGATATTGAAAAGCTTGGAGCGCCAGTGGCCAGCATAGGCGGTGCAGGCACATTTGATGGAATTTTTCTTTCGGGAATAATAGCAGTACTGCTGATATAAAAAAATCAAAGGGTGGAACGGGTAATGTTCACACCGTCCACAAGTACGTAGGGTAGATAGGAGGGCAGAACCTCATCCCACCACTTCACCTTCTCCCTCTCTTTGCTCACATCAAGGATTGAGGATAGAAGATGCGGCATGTTCTCCGTGACCCTTATCCCCTTCCAGGACTCCACGATCTCCCCGTCCTTAACGTAGAATATCCCATCCCTGGGTATTGTGGAGAAATCTCCATTTCTATAATCCTGAAATCGAGTGTACCACAGGTTAACAATGTAAAGTCCCTCTTCAATCTCTCCAAGAAGATCGTTGTAACTCTTTACGCCATTCTCCATAACAGGTTGCCATGCCTGTGGATTTATTATCCCGGCATTTCCCGTGCTCTTTGTTTTAAATTTCTGAGCTGTGGAGTAACTGTGCAGATAATTTTTCACCACACCATTCTCAATCACAGGAGTTCTCTGGGTTGAAGTGGCCTCCATATCAAATGTCCTGTGTCCTGTAGAAAAGAACGTGGGATCGTCATAGAGCGTGAGTTTCTCAGAGAATACCTTCTTACCCAGCTTACCTGCAAAGAAACTCATCCCTGCATCCACGCTGAATGCGGAAGCCATGTGCATACTGTAAGATACCAGCGAGCCAAAGGCGAGTGGATGAAATAGAACCTTGAATTTTCCCTCTCTGCCATCCTTTGGCTGACCTCCCATGGAGGCAATGGAGCCTGCACGCTCACCGATCTCTCTTGAATTCTCAAGGTCCTTGACACTTGCCGTGGTCACAGCCTCCTGCCCAGCGTTGCGATACTCGTTAAAAGCCCTAACCACAACGTCAATGTTTGCTATTTCCTCCTCAGCATGGTTGTATGTTGTGAGGATCTCTCTTTTAACATGATCCCGATAGATCACGCCTGAAGCGCGGGTTGCACCCTTCTCCACAGCGCCATCTATCACCTCAATTGCCAGATTCTCCAGATCCACGTGCAGGATATCCTCCTCCATCTTGCTGGACTCATAACTCTGCTTTTCAGGATTTATGCCGTAAAAATCCCTGTTTTCGGGAAGTGATGGAAGCAATTTCGCATATCTTTCAATCATCTCCTCCGCGTGCTTCATATCCTTTATGGTGGTCATAAATATCCTCTTTCCCTTTGAAAGAAAAACTTCCAGACTCTTTTCTATCCAAATCTTTGATACGTCAATATCGTTGTTGGAGAATCTCACCTGCCTTTTCTCCCTCTCAATTAGGAGAAGTGCAGCCTCATCCACACCTTGGTTCAAGGCCCTATTGAGCAATTTTTCAAGGTCCATAAAATCACCTCAACCTCACATTTCTGAGACGGAGATGCGGGCCACCCATCCACACATCAACGCCTTGCATTGGATCACCCTTTCCACATGTACCCGCGTAGAATTCAAGATCATTTGCGACAGCGTCAACCCTGCTGTAGAAACCGGGAGTCGTGATCTCAAGAACTGGTCTGCGCAGGGGTGCCACGATCTCGCCATTCTTTATCAGATATGCCTCGCGACCAACATACTTTTGATTGTAACGCACATCATCTATGTTCCACTCAGTGAAGCTCTTCATGTAAATTCCCTCTTTCACATCTTCAAAAATTTCCTCCTTTCTGTAATCTCCAGGCTCGAAGAATGTGGTGCTCATCCTGACTATTGGCTCCCGATCCCACCAGGATGACCGTGCAGCTCCGTTGCTATGCACTCCAAGTTTTCCAGCACTCTCCCTGTTGTGCAGAAACTCGTTTATTTTTCCATTCTTGTAAAGGTATCTCCTTCTGGCAGGCACACCCTCATCATCGTATTTGTAATACCCGAAACTGTTGGGCACTGTGGGATCATCTACAACATTTACAACCTCGCTGCCAATCCTTTTTCCAACCTTTTCAGGTTTTATGAAACTCTCTCCAGCCTGAGCAGCCTCCCTGCCCAGTATGCGATCCGCCTCGCTGGGATGCCCGCAGGATTCGTGGGCTATTATACCGGCCACCTCGGGCCCGACAATCAAATCAAAGGTCCCCTCGGGCGATTTCTTTGCATTTGCGATTTCCCTCAGAGATCTCTCTTCCTCTGGAAGTATATCAAGCATATTCCACCTATCGAAGATCTCATATCCACCACTCATCCCGTACTGCCTGTATGCCTGCTCAAAGTTACCTGATTCCATGACACCCATCATGTAGAAGTACTCCACCCTGGGAATGCGGGCCTTTATAAAGGAACCCTCACTACTCATGTAAATCTTTTCAATCACCTTGTCATGAAGCATCTGAATTTTCATCTCAGCCTTTAGGACCTTATCCACGTCAAGAAGGTAATCTATTTTTTCTTCCGTGCCAAAATCCTCTATCTTCTTCCTTTCCTCAACGCTCCATGAGTCCTCATAACTTTTTTCCTCAGAGAACCCAACCACATTCCTTCTCTTTCTTGATAATCTTTCAGCAATTTCCGCTGCATACTGGAGTTTATCGATATCGTTGGTGGCTGCAAACCCTATTCCAGAGTTCACAACACGAACCGCAAATCCACCCTCCTCGCTGGAAGATATGGAATTCACAACTCCATTTTTAACCACAATTCGATTGCTCCTAATTCTCATGTACCTTATCTCGGAGAACCTCGCATCTATTCCATCCAGTACCCTTCTCATGACATCCTCCATAAAATCGCCTCACAGCACCTCTCTGCGGTACTCCAGTAACTTGTCACGCTCCTTCTTCACATTCCTTTCAAGGGTCTCAAGCACGTCTCTAAATGCTCTGTACAGGTTCCAGTCATAATCCTTGGCAAAGAACAGTTTTCTGTCTGTGGTGAGCCTTGCGCGAACGCTGTACTTGATCTCCTTACCGCTTATGTGATGCTCCTCAACGTGGAAAGTCAGCATCTGGGGCTTGAACTCCTTGAACCTGTTTATCTTTTTCAAGAAATCCTCAACCATATCGTATATGGCCAGATAGGGCTCTGTATCCTCAATATCCAGCCCAGTTATCTGAACAAACACTCCCTCAGGCTTTCCCTTACGCATTACAGCCTCAATCACGTCTCTCTGAGAAATAACTCCAATTGGAGCCATCTTCTTGTCCACAACAACGCATATGGATGAGTGAAATTTCAGCATGTTTTCCACGGCATCGCACAGGCAGGCACTCTCCTCAACGTAAACGGGAGGGCTCATTATCTCCTTGGCCAGCACCTGAACCTTTTTCTTCTCTCCGGAAACCTCACCCATGCTGGCGCGCTCCTTGTCCCTCCATATGGCACGAGAAGCGTCACGCATATGCACGATGCCCACAAGTTTTCTGTTCTCATCAACAACGGGCACGCTCATCTCACCCAGTTTTCTCATTATGTCAATGGCATACTCAATGGGTGAGTTCTCTTCCACCACATCAGGCTCAGAGGTCATAACGTCCTCCACAGGTAAATCTGCTACTTCCTTCATCTCGGGCACAAGCCTGAGTATATCGGTTCTGGAAATTATACCCACAAGTTTGTTCTTCCTAACCACAGGTATTGACCTGTACCCGGCATCCACCATCAACTTAACAACGTCCACAATGCTCGCATCAGGATCCACTGTGGGTGGCTTTACCATAACGTTTTCCACCCTTGAATATATGGATAGGCTCTTCCTCCTGATAAGTACGCGGTAATTCAGGAATCCCACGAGCTCGCCCCGATCGTTTATCACCGGAAGTTCATGAAATCCATGCTCCTGCATCTTGCTTATGGCCTTGGCAATGGTGTCTCCTATTTTCACTGAGATAACATCCCTTGTCATAACCTCTTCAACCTTTATGCTTTCTGGTTCCATATCTATCACCTCGCGGGCAAGAACCCAATAACATTTCCTGCCCAATACTATAATGCAATCTGAGGAAATAAACTTTTGCCTTGTAGATCGTACAACCATGGCGCTAATTTTCAATCGCCTCATATGTTACCAAAAGGCTTAAATATGTCGGACGTATATAGATAATTTGTCAGACAAATATATGAAAGGTGATGGTAATGGGTCTTGAATATTTGGTTAGAGATGCTCTCTCTCTTGATCCTGTAGAGAGAAATGAATCGGGTGTGAACATAAAGGTGGTAGGTGTAGGTGGCGGTGGATGCAACAGCATCACAAGGTTAAGTTCCCAGCAGATAAAGGCGGAGTTAATTGCGGTGAATACTGACAAGGCTCATTTTTCAATTGTGGATGCCTCAAAGAAGGTCCTCATAGGAAAGAAAATAACCCGCGGGCATGGAACTGGGGGGAATATGCAGATTGGTGAGCAGGCAGCCCAGATGGCCTACAACGATATTTACAAGATTCTTGATGGTGCCGATATCGTTTTTGTTCTTGCAGGACTGGGAGGGGGCACAGGTGGAGGAGCAGGTCCGGTAATCTCCGAGATTGCCAGGGATGCCGGTGCCCTTGTGATATCCATGGTCACCATGCCATTCAAGGCGGAAGGAAAGAGAAGATGGGCCCTTGCAGAAGAGTCCCTTCTGAGTTTCAGAGACAAGTCGCACACCGTTATAGTGCTGGACAACAACAATCTCATAAAACTCGCAAAGAATTTGCCCATATCAAAGGCCTTCGCAATAATGGACTACCTAATCGGTGATGTGATAAAGAACCTTTCAGAGGCGATAACCATTCCGTCTCTCATGAACATAGATTTCTCCGATCTTGAATCAATAATGAGGAATGGCGGTACGTCCACGATACTCTACGGAGAGGGAAATTACTACACTCCCCAGGATGCTGTGGTTGATACTCTGAACAATCCTCTTATGGATATAGATTACCGGGGGGCAAACGGAGCACTAATACACATAACAGGCGGCTCTGAGATGTCCCTTCAGACGGTTTACCACATAACGGAGGGGATAACTTCAGGAATAAGGGAGGACGCTGAGGTCAAAATAGGAGCGAGGATAGACGACAGGTACAGCAAGAAATTGAAGATAACCACGATACTCACAGGAGTGCACACACCCTATCTGCCAAAGAAGGAGGCAAAGTACTTCACGGAGGAAATCGGGGGAATAAACGACCTCATCTCCGTGGTTTACTGATTTTTTCACAAATTATTTATACCATTATCCTTTTCGTGCTTTGCCTATGATTGACTAAATGAAGGAGGTAAAGAAAATGGCTGCAATATATGTGAGGTTTGAGACCCCTAAGGAACTGCAGGACAAAATACTCAGTGCCGTTGAAATATCCCGTGAGACGGGAAAGGTACGCAAGGGAACAAATGAGGTTACAAAGACCGTTGAGCGTGGAGATGCAAAATTCGTGGTAATTGCGGAGGATGTGAATCCTCCGGAGATAGTGGCTCATCTTCCACTGCTTTGCGAGGAGAAGGGAATACCCTATGCATACGTCTCTACCAAGGAAGAACTGGGAAAGAGAGTCGGCATAAAGAGTGCTGCATCTGTGAGCATAATTGACTTTGGCAAGGCTGCCAATTCCTTTAAGGAAATAATCGATCAGATCAGCACCATTAAAAAATAAGGTGGTTTAGATGGCAGATGAAGCGACACCCGCGGAAGTCGTTGAAATTATGGGTCGTACAGGTATGACCGGCGAGGTTACTCAGGTTAAGGTTCGCGTTCTTGAGGGAAGGGATAAGGGCAGGATTCTAACCCGCAACGTTATGGGTCCTGTGCGAGTTGGAGACATACTTATGCTTAGAGAAACAGCCCGCGAGGCACGCAAACTGGAGGCAAGGTGATTCATATGCCAACAAAGCATGTTTGTGCATTTTGCGGACGGGAAATTGAGCCCGGCACAGGGAAGATGTACGTCATGAAAAATGGAACTGTGCTGTATTTCTGCAGCAGTAAGTGCCAGAAGAATATGATATATCTTGGTAGAGTGCCTCGCAGAATCAGGTGGACTGAAGCGTACAGAAAGGAGAAAAAGGTGAGATTGCATTTGCTGGAGAGGAGAAAGAATGAGGCAGAAAACGCTGGTACTGCTTAAACCGGATGCTGTGAATCGCCGTCTTGTGGGCGAGATCATATCCAGGTTTGAGAGAAAGGGACTCAAGATAGTGGCAATGAAGATGCTATGGCTTACCAGAGATAGGGCGGAGAAACATTATGAGGTACACAGAGGCAAGCCTTTTTACGAGAGTTTGATAGATTACATAACATCCGCACCCATCATAGCCATGGTGCTTGAGGGAGAGCGCGCAATTGAAGTTGTGCGCAGGATGATGGGTAAGACCAATGGCGTGGAGGCAGAGCCAGGCACAATACGAGGGGACTTTGCAATGAGCATTCAGAACAATCTGGTTCATGGCTCTGATTCTGAAGAGTCAGCAGCAAGGGAAATACCAATATTCTTCAGCGATGAAGAAATTTTAGAGTATCGCCTTGTGGACGAGATCTGGATATAATGTACACCGAACAAGATATCGGTATTTTTTCTTTTTTATCCCATTCTCCCGGTATCGGCGGAAAACTAAGGAAAGGGGTTGAGGATTTTTACGTTGAGGAGATTCCCCTACCTGTTGAAAGAAAGGATTGCGGAAAAAATCTGTTTTTGAAAGTGAGATTGAGAAACTGGGAGACAAACAGATTTGTGAAGATCTTGAGCAAGAGCCTGGGCATGAGCAGGCGCAGGATAAAATTTGCAGGTAACAAGGACAAAAGGGGCATAACCGTGCAATACTTTTGCATATTGAATTATCAGGGAGATCTTAGTATTCATCTCAAAGATGTGGAAATATTGGAAATATTCAGAAGTGATCAATGCCTGGAAATAGGAGATCTTTATGGTAACAGATTTGACATACTCCTTCAAGATACCATCTGCGATGATAGGGTGGAGAAAATAGAGGATGAACTTAATGGCTTTTTTCCAAATTTCTTCGGTGTTCAGAGATTCGGTGCATCAAGACCCATAACGCACCTTGTTGGGAAGTTCATAATACAGGGGAATTACAGAGATGCCGTCAGATACTATGTGGGATTTCCTTCAACATTTGAGCACGATGATGGCAGAAAGATATTCTTTGAGAATATGGATCCTCTTGCTGCAATCAAGGAGCTCGACAAGAATGCCAGTTACGAAAGAGCAATCTTGAATTATTTGATAAAGAATCCTGGGGACTATGTGGGAGCACTCAGGGAACTACCAAAGAATTTACTGCTTCTTTTTGTTCATGGATATCAGAGTTATCTTTTTAACAAGATTTTGAGTGAAAGATTGATGATAGGCACGGATTTGAAAGTGGGAGATGTAGTTATGAAAATTGATTCTTATGGAGTTCCCATTCAAGATTTTGTAAAAGTCAATAATTTCAATTTTCCCAAAATCAAGAAACTGGTTTTGGAGAGAAAAGCCTATGTGTCCACAATTCTTTTTGGCTACAATACTGATTTTTCAGGTGGAATACAGGGTGAGATAGAAAGAAAAATAATAGAGGATGAGGGCATATCTCCTGATATGTTCAGAATAAAGGAACTGTACGAGTTGAGTTCAAGAGGGAGAAGAAGGAATATACTATCTCCAATAATTGACTACAAACGGGATGAATGCAGATTCAGGTTCACCCTTTACAGAGGGTCTTATGCCACATCCCTTATGCGTGAGTTTATGAAACAGGAGAGTCTGGAGTTTTACTGAATAGCCCAAATCTGATACGATAGCGCTCAAGGGTTCCTATGAATCTGAGAGCAAATAGGTCTATGAATATGGCGTTACCCACAGCATGTAGCGTGTCAAACCATATGGATGTGGCCTCAACCATCAAAAAGCTCTGCCAGGTGTGAGGATACACAAATGAAAGCCAGTACCACAGATCCATTATCATACCATAAATATAGCCGCTCAGAAAGCCCACAAGAAGAAACATTTCAAACTCGTATTTTCTCCCTTTGAAAGCAAAACGAAATAAATATCCAATAACTCCTATTATTCCCCAGGCAAGCATCTGCCATGGAGTCCACGGACCCTGTCCAAGAAAGAAGTTTGACAGCACAGCGGTTTCGGCCCCAATCAGAAAACCTGCAAATGGTCCGAATACATATCCCGAGACAAGTATTATGAATGTGCATGGCTGTATGTTTGGAAGTGCAGCAAATGGCACACGGGCTGCTGCTGAGAAGACCCCCATCATGGCAATAACCGCTATTTCCTTGCCTCGGAGAGAATCCCTCTCGTAAAGAAATAGAATGGAGAGTAAACTCAGGGTTATTATGAGTATTGAAACAATGCCTGAAAAAATTGGATGAATTATGGAAAAGATTATGAGTATGAAGATGAAAACCACCATTGTAAAAGTCCACAGCCTCCAATTCATATCAAACCCTCCACATCCTCCTCCACAAGTATATCTGGGTTTGCACCCTTGACAGAAACCATTATTTTGTTTAGTTGGGTTGTATAATTAATGGAATTTGGCATAATATCCCTCTTATCCCCATGGGCTATTATCCTTCCATCGGCCATGAAGGCCACAGTATCTGCAGTTCTTGCTATCATCTCCATATCATGGCTTATTATTATGGCCCCCTTTGATCTTGCATAGGACCTTAAAAATTTTGAGATTTTTAATTTGAGGGAATAGCTCAATCCCCTTGTAGGCTCATCAAGTATTAGGATTTCAGGCTCAAGTACGGCAACGGAGGCTATGGCTGCAAGCATTCGCTCTCCGCCGGAGAGATCGCGGGAATTTCTATTCTTGAGTTCCCATATGCCCAAAGTTTTCATAATATTTTCAACTTTTTTTCCATCTTTTACACCCAGCGAGATGTCCTCGTATATTGTCTCACCAAAAAGATGCATGTCTGGATTTTGAAACACCATAGCAACCCCTTTTCCATTTTTACCTTTTACATTGGGTATAATTATCATGCCCTTTTCAGGCTGCAGTATGCCTGTTATGAGCTTTGCAAGTGTGGTTTTTCCAGAGCCATTCCTTCCGATTATGCCCAGAATCTCTCCCCTGCGCAATTTCAAATTTATTCCCCGTAGAACATACCCCTTGTCATAGGAGAAATACAAATCTGAAATTTTTAAAATGGGATCCTCAAAACTTGGATTTCTGGACTTCAACTTGAATCTCTTAACATCCTCCTCAAGGGTCTTTCTTCCCTCCTTAACGGTTAGCGGTAAAAACCGCTTTCCCAAATATCTGGCAACCCTTGCAACCTGTGGGTAGCCAACCCCTAGGGCATCAAGATCAATTCGAGAAGCAACAATTCGGGGCTCACCATCATCAAGGACCTTTCCATTGTGAATCACTATCAACCTATCAACCCTGTGCATGAGCCTTTCAAGCCTGTGTTCAACCAGAATTATTCCCATTCCAAACTCATCATTTAGACGTTCCAGTAAACTTAAAATATCCTCGGCAGAGTTTGGAGATAACTGACTTGTGGGCTCGTCTAGGAGAATGAAGTCTGGTCGGGTGGCAATGCTTGCGGCTATGGCAACTTTCTGTTTCTCTCCACCGGATAGGTGGGAGATCTTTCTCCCCTTTAAATGGGCAATTCCGATTACCTCCAGAGCCTCCTCCACCCTTCTGGAGATTTGACTCTCTTCAAATCCTCTATTTTCAAGGGGAAACGCAATCTCTCTGTCCACGGTACTCATTATGATTTGATTTTCAATGTTCTGGAATACTGTGGAGACATGCTCCGCAAGTTGACTCACACTACTTTCTTTGGTTATTCTATCACAAACTCTCACTGTACCGCGCAACGTACCGCTGTAAAAATGCGGTATTAAGCCATTTATTGCCCTCAATAATGTTGTCTTTCCACCGCCTGAGGGTCCCACCACCAAGACAAATTCGCCCCGATGGATTTTAAAGTTTATATTCTTGAGAGCCCAATCGTGGGATAAGGGGTATCTGAAAGAGAAATCTTCAAATTCAATCATCTTCGCTCACCCTCCCAATTAAGACTGAAAGTGGCAGTATCAGCATCAGGCCACTCACAACAATCTCCTCATCATTTAGGGAAGAGAGGGTGGGATAGAAAGTGAAATTACCATAGAGAAGCACGTGAATGGTTGATAGGAGGGCAAGGATAAGTAAAACTGCGGTTGACAGTTTCTGCCACGTATTCAACCTTATTTTTCTCCATACCCTTCTGTGCTTTGAAGGGTATCCTCTTGTCTCAAGTGCCTCCCCTATGTTTATGGCACGTTCCAGAGATAGGTTCAACATGGATCCCATTATTGGATACCTTGAGAACACCCTGTCCCTTATTCCGCCCGACGGTGCAGGAACGCCCCTCATCTTGAAAATTTCAGAAATCTCATTTGCCTCTCTGAGCATTATTGGAAAGAAGCGCATGGCTATGGCGGTGGTAAGTATACCCTTGCTTGGAAGTTTTAGTTTTTCAAGGATTGTTATCAAATCTTCCATCTCAACATTGCTATTGAACAGGGCAAAGGCTCCCATTATGATCTCAAGTCTCAGAAGCATGGAAATTGAGAATGCAACAGATTCCTCCGTGATGGTTAAAAATCCATAGGAAAAAAGAATATTTGAGCCGTTTGTGTTGAGAAGTATATTGAATAGAAACACAAAAATTGCCACATAGACCGTATATTTCATCAAGGTTCCCCACATGTCAGACCTGATGAAAATTTTCAAGATGAGCATTGATAAAAGTATGGCCGTGAGAAAATAGGGTGATGTTAGAACGAGAGTTATGTAGAGCATCGTAGATAGGTACACAAAAAACACAAATTCATTTATTTTAATGTGAGATATCTGCACCCTTGATGCGAGGTAAGGAAGAATTATCACAATAAAAAGGGGCCAGATCAATCCTCCTCACCTGTAAAGTACCAGAAACTGTCTATTTTCCCATTTTCAAGGTCATTTATTGCCCTTTGCATATAGGGTCCATCTGTGGCATAAATCCAGATAATCACATTCTCGGAAGCACCTAGCCCTCTGGGATTGAAGGGTGATTGGGTAATCTGAGCAAATGCACCCAAGTACCTCCCATTCGGACCGATTATGAAAGAATCTTGTACATGATATATCCATCCAAATTTTCTGTATTTTTCATTTATCCAGTTTGCCTGCTTGGGGTACCCGAGAATTATCACATTTTCATATTTATTTACGTTATTTCCCACACTTACATTAACACCCATTTGTGTAAGATAATTCTTCAACTCCATGGCGTATTTTTCGTAATCTGCTGAATACACAATGGTTGTATTGTACACATGTCCGCCGTATCCATGAAGAAGGGGCTCTGGGAAATCCTCAATTTCCGCGTATATTACTTCATTTCTTTTCCAAACATGAAAATCCCAGCGAATTACGTCTCCAGCATGGATTATATAATCTGCAGCGCCCACATTTGCCAAGATTCCATTTACATAGTAAAACCAGAAATGGGTGGCATTTTGCTTTATTCCATCTATGGATGTGACGAATTTTCCACCGTAGGCCGTTGTGATGTTGAAATTGTCCTCAAGAGTTTTTATAACGCTCTCTCCAGGTTTAACTTCCATGGTTTTCACACACTTCTCCCCAAAATTCTCCGATATTATGATCTTTGCATGGTTATCCAAATTTTCCCTGGAAGAGTGGGGCAAATAGGGATGCAATAAAATTATGAGCACTATTATAACTCCAATAACCGTAACAATCCCACCCTTCACCCTTCTTTCCATGGCAGGGGATATTGATTCAAAATTTTTTAAGTTTTCTAAAATTAATTTTACAATGAAAAGAATTTAATATTGTAGAACATGCAATAAATCGTGGATGCTAACACGGCATTTCTAAAGTCAAAATTTCGAGAGTATTATCTGAAAAGCGACGTTATTCTTCCCCCGAGATTTACCCGAAGGGAATATGGATTTATGTTTTTTGATAAAAAATTCGTTCTCAGGCATAAGAGATTTGAGAACAAAAAGCAGTTGAAAAGGTTCTTGGTGGATTACGTTCCAAAGCATGCCTACTATTCCACAGCATATTACATAAATCCCTCAGAACAGGATATGGAGGAGAAGGGCTGGTTGGGTGCGGATCTCATCTTTGATCTGGATGCGGATCACATACCCGAAACGGAGGGAAAGAGTTACGAGGAGATGCTTGCCATAGTTAAAAAGGAGACTGAAAAATTGATATTCGGCTTTCTACTGGGGGACATGGGATTTAACGAGCAGGACCTTTTCTTGAGTTTTTCTGGAGGTAGGGGTTACCATGTCTATGTGCGTACCGAGAAGGTTTTTCGGCTAAGTAGCGATGAACGCAGGGAAATTGTGAATTACATTACTGGCGAGGCTGTGGATATAAACCGTTTCATACTGAAGGATAGAATAAAAATAGGGAGGAAGAAAATGCGTGAACTTTATTATCTCTATCCCTACGAGTACGGGGGCTGGTACTCAAAGATACACAGAGGAATAACCGAAGAATCCAGGCGTCTCTTTGAGATATACCAGAACGCCGGAAAGGAAGAATTGGTCAATGAAATAGATAAAATAATAAAAAACAAAAAGTTGTCAAAGAAGATCGTACGTGAGCTTTTGGAAGAGAGCAAGGAATACACTACAAAAATTGAATATCTAGCAAGAAGTGATGAGTCACAAAAACTCCAGATTTTTAATGATGATGGAATTCGCGATGCGTTCATTCAATACATAAAAGAGAAGTTAAGGATCAGGAGCGAGATTGATGAGCCCGTCACCACGGATATCCACAGACTTATAAGATTGACAGGATCCTTGCATGGAAAGACGGGATTCATTGTAAAGCCCCTTAGCATAAAAGAGTTCAAAAAATTCGATCCACTGATAGATGCCATACCCGAAACTTTCAAAAATGAGAACTCAAAGGTGAATCCGAGGATCAAAATTGATTTGAGTTTGAACCGAAGAAAATTCATTTTTAATGAGGAGAAATGCGTGCCTGACTATCTTGCAATATTCTTGATTGCCAGAGGTATGGCAGATTTTGTCGCAGGATGCTGATTTAATGGAAAAGTATATATCCCAGATGCCATTTGCGGCTATTATGGGATCAATAAGGCCTTCAAACATAAAGAGAGTCGCTAGGGCGTTGGTGGATAATTATCCGGATAAGTTCAATGGAGATTTTGAGAATAACAAGATAATGGTTTCCAAACTCACTGATGTGCAGACAAAGAGATTGAGAAACATGCTTGCGGGGTATGTTACAAGGTACTGGAAAATCAAGAAGATGAGAGAAGAAGGTAGCTGATTTTTTTCTCAAAACAAACAAGTTTTCCCTTTGCTCTTTTAAGCAGCTGATTTGCAATTTGTAGGAAAAATTCGAGTTCCTTCTCGTCAACCCTTATTTCTCCACCCTCTCCCACAGGCACACTCATATTCTCCGTGCTCAGGATTTCCAGTAAAATCATATCCTGCTCAATACCCTTTATAGATGAGTACTTGAAACCGCATTGAAGGGCTGCATTCAGAATATATTTTGCATTCTGCATATCTTTTGCAACCAGATGGATTATTGGGGATTGCATAAGCAAAAATAAGTATCCATCTCTATACTCTCCAATTGCGTTTTTTATCTCATCATATCTTACTTCCCTGTGCCATTTTCCGAGAAATTTTGCGTCTTTTTTATTCCCAATTTCTGGAACGCTCAGAAGTACTATCCTTCCAGAGCAACTGCTGGTGGTGTAAAAATCCTCCAGGGAATTTATTTTGTCGAGTAGAGGGATTATATCCCTATCTACCAAACCCTTACTTTTTGCCCTTTCGTATTTTTCCAGTGCTTCTTTTCTGGCCATCATATTAATCACTTACCTTATAAACATTAAACCGATACAATAGTTACTATATAACCAAAATCATACCCCATCTTCCAAGGGAAATCTGAAGTCCATACATATTGTCCCGCACATAGCCGTTTATTATTTTTATCCTCATACCGACCTTCAAATTTTTTCCTATTCTTTCAATCTCATCATTCCAAAGAACGAGTTGACATGTGCCTGTATCGTCACGTATATCTATCTTCAGAATGCGCATCGCTCCGTTTTTTCGGGTTTCAATCTCCCCCATTCCAACTATCTCCGCCTCCACGGTGGCGTTTATGCCATCGTATAGATCAACAATTTTCATTTTGTTTCCTGGATTCCTCCCGAGTTCATCAACTATGAGATATGCAATGGCCTCATCAGTCAGGAGTCCACCGTATTTTTCTCTTCTGCTCTTTATCTCGTAAAGGAATCTATCGTAACCCATCAGGTCCTCCACAAGATGGTAGAGTGAGTCAACGTCCATGCTTGGTATATGGAAAGGAACATGATAAATCTAACGACTTCACGAAATGGCATTTTTGAGTTTTAACTGGGGGGCTTCAAATGCAAATTAATACAATCTGTGAGGTCCATACATCTATGAAACATAACCTATGTTATGTTGCATTGGATTCCAACCACATAATTCTCGCCTATTTTAAAAAGGGATGCTTTATCATTCCCATCAAGATTCCTTTCAATTTCAGTTCTCAGTTCCCAGTATTTATCGGGATCAACACTGAGACGAAGTGTTACCTTCCCATAGTTTTCCAATCTCAGAAATTTTATTATCTCCTGAATATCATCTGAGAAAAATATAACTTTAAATGGTTTTAGAAATCCAGATTTCAAAAGATTACTTGAGGAGGCAAGGGTTCTTCTCTTTCCCACCTGCAAATACCAAATTGGATATCTCCTCTCCAATGAGCCAAGTAGCCGGGCGTAATAAATTGATTCGTCAACTATGTAAACATAATCACTAAACTCCATTTTTTTAGTAAACTCTAAAAGTTCATCAGAGTGAATTTCGGCTCCTGAGGGGAGGGCTACTGCTCTTCTGTCGTGCTGGTATAACTCACCGATGTAAGTGGTTAATCTTCTTATCCTGCCATTGAGGGATATGTACTCCTTTTCCCAACCTTCTGGTATCTTGTCCTGAGAAATTTGAGGGGGTAAATCGAACACATAATTTCTTTCCCCATATTTCTCAATTATTTTCAAGGGGGAAGGCATAAGGTTCTCCAATTTTCTTTCTTTTTCCTCCTCTTTTCTTGCAGGATCAGAGTAAATTATATCGTATTTCTTGGCTATGGATTGCACCTCTTGGCTGAAGCAATCTCCCACTAAGAATCTCATATTATTCACACCATAAGCCCCAGCGTTTCTTTTTGCATACTCAATTCTCCTTCCGTCAATGTCAACGCACAGCACTTCTCTATTAGTCCTCGCAAGAAAAATGGCCTGCATTCCCACACCGCAACTCACATCCGCTATTGTGTATCCTTTGATTCTCCTTGCCCTGTAAAGACCTATAATCTCCGGTGTGGAATACCTCAGTCCATAGGTATCAAAATACAGCTTTTTCTTGGAAAATTTGTCTTTGATACGAAGCCTGCATCTTGCAATTTCGTAGATTTCCTCAGGATTAAATCCACGAGCCTCAAGTTTTTCAATTACACTTTTCTTTCGATAACCTCTTTTTATCAGTCTTACAGCGTACTCTACGGCTTTCTCCTTGCTCACATTTGGCTCATGGAGAGCACAAAAATAAAACCATCGTCAAGTTTTAGATAACTTAATAAACATAATAACTTTATAAAGTTGATTAAATAACCCATAAATGACTAAAAATATAAAAGTAAAAATTTAATTTTTAGAAATCCACACTATTTTCACATCTGGATTTAATTTCTCTCGAACCTCCCAGAACACGGAGCGCTTGATAAAATAGTACCCATTTTCAGACACATAAAAGTAGAATCCTTCCCTGAAAAATCCCCTGTGTTCAACGACTTTTTTAACCTTCTTCAATTCCATCAAATCCTTCTTTTTTACCACCCCATACCTGTAAAGACGCGGTACATAAACAGAATCTTCAAAGATCACATATACGGAAGTACCCATATAAAAATACATGGTTGAGTAAAACAGGACAACCGAGATTGTGAGCATTATCAATCCTGAAAACCATAAATGAATAAGAAGATAAACTATCCCTCCGAGAAGGAACATCATTGCCATGAGGTAGCCAAGTATCGTAAATATGAGTTTTATTACCTTTCTTCTGAGTTCCCTGTCCATTTCTTTATCCCTTAGTGTACATATGGCAAGCAACATAGTGGCCTTTCTTGACCTCGATCATCGGTGGCTCAAGTTTATCACAGACTCCCGCCATGAAATAACTGCACCTGGGATGGAAACGGCAGCCCTTTGGAGGATTGACCGCACTTGGAACCTCGCCTGTGAAAAGTTTTCTTTCTCTCTTTCTCTTTGTTGGATCAGGCAGAGGAATTGACTCCAAAAGTAACTTTGTGTAGGGATGTAATGGATCATTGAACAGTTCATCTGCTGGTGCGAGTTCCACAAGTTTTCCAACGTACATAACTCCGATTCTATGACTCATATGCCTTGCCACACTGAGATCGTGAGTTATGAACATATATGTAAGTTTGAAATCCTTCTGTAATTTTTTAAGAAGATTTAAAATCTGGGCCTGAACGGAGACATCAAGGGCAGATGTGGGTTCATCGAGCACGATGAAATCTGGATTCAGAGACAAAGCCCTGGCTATTCCTATTCTCTGTCTCTGGCCTCCACTGAACTCATGGGGGAATCTGTGAAGATGCTCCTTTTTTAGTCCAACAAGTTCGAGCAGTTCTATAATTCTGCTTTCTACCTTGCTGGGAGGAACGATTTTATGGGTGAGCAAGGGTTCAGCAAGAATCTTCTTTATGGTCATTCTCGGATCCAGAGAAGATTGAGGATCCTGGAAAACTATTTGCATTTTTTTCCTGTAATGCATCATTTCCTTATCCTTCTTCATATTTAGATCGTACTTCTTTCTTATTTCCAGCAGTTCCTTCTTGGATCTTTCATCTCTCTTCCCTACAAGTTCTCTCACCCTGCCCTGAAGATCCCGTGGCAGATCAAAGAATACCATGCCATCATCGGCCTTAATCAGACGCAAAATGGTTCTTCCAAGTGTGGTTTTGCCACATCCGCTTTCACCCACAATACCAAAGGTCTCTCCCCTCTTGATCTCTATGCTCACATTATCAACCGCCTTGACATTGGCAATAACCTTCCCAAAAATGCCCCCCTTAACTGGGAAATATTTTTTAAGTCCGTAAATCTGAATTATTGTGTCATCATTCATCACCATCACCTTCCTTTGAATTTGCAAAAAATTGATTTGCAAAATGGCAGGCTACAAAGTGCCCTGGCTCGACCTCTACAAGTTGTGGCTTCTCTCTCTTACATATATCCTTTGCATATTCGCATCTTGGGTGGAACCTGCATCCAGGAGGGGGATATATCAAGTTTGGTACTGATCCCCTTATATAATGCAACTCCTCCCTCTTCTCCGCAATACTTGGTATTGCCTGCATAAGACCTCGCGTATACGGATGTATAGGTCTCTTGAATATGGTATAAACATCTCCCACTTCCACTATATTTCCCGCGTACATCACACCAACCCTATCGCACACGTCGGCCACTACACTGAGATCATGGGTTATCAAGATTATGGATATTCCAAGTTTTTCCCTCATATCCAGAAGGATATTCAAAATCTGTGCCTGTACGGTCACATCTAGAGCCGTGGTAGGCTCATCTGCTATAAGTAAGGATGGTTCAGTTGCGAGCATCATTGCAATCATGGCCCTCTGACGCATACCACCACTCAACTCATGGGGATAACTGTCTATAGCCCTTTCAGGATCGGGCATCCGAACCAGTCTCAGCATATCTATAACCGTTTTTCTTTCCTTCTTCTTTAGATCTTTTGGGGCCTTTTTGAGATTCTCTATGCCATATTTGTGGAGCATTATTATTTCAAGGATCTGGTCCCCAATTGTATAAACAGGATTCAGGGCGGTCATGGGCTCCTGAAATATCATTGAAATCCCCTTACCCCTTATCTTCCTCTTTTCATCTTCAGGAAGCTCCAGAAGATTCTTGCCATTGAATATGATTTTACCACTTTCAATTTTCCCCGGCTCATCTATGAGTCCTATGATGGAAAGTGCAGTTACGGATTTTCCGCACCCGGTCTCTCCAACAAGCCCGAATATTTCACCCTTTTTAACATAGAAGGATACACCATCAACGGCTTTCACTACACCCTCGTAGGTGTAAAAATATGTGTGAAGGTTCTCTACCTTTAGCAGAATATCATCATCCATCGAATTCACCTCCTCAACCTCGGATCTAGGATATCTCTGAGTCCATCACCAAACAGATTGAAAGCAAGCACTGTAACGAATATGGCCAACCCTGGAAATGTTGACCACCACCAGTATCCAGCAACAAGCCAGGTTCTTCCCTGACTGACCATTACTCCCCAGTCAGCAGTATAGGCCGCTGCACCCAACCCAAGAAACGCTAGGCCCGCGGCGGTCAAAATCACGTTTCCGAGGTCCATCGTGGCCTGAACCAGAATTGGAGGTAAAGAATTTGGTATCACATGCTTCCATATGATCTTGAATCTGCTTATTCCAATTGCCCTGGCAGCCTCCACATACTGATTCTGCTTTACAGAGAGCACCTGACCCCTCACTATCCTAGTATATCCGGGCCACCACACGATCATCAAAGCGTACATGACATTTTGAAGTCCGGGGCCCAGAGCAGCAGTTATGGCCATGGCAAGCACAAGACCTGGAAATGCAAAGAACATGTCACAGATTCTCATCATGATCTCATCAAACCATCCTCCTATGTATCCCGCGTAGGCTCCAAGGAGAACTCCTATGAGCATAGCCACCATTACCACAATAAACCCTATGTAAAGTGCCTCTCGAGTGCCGTAGATGACCATACTGTACAGGTCGTGACCCATATCATCTGTCCCGAAAGGATGTTTCCAACTAGGGGGCTGAAGTGCTTGGGAGAAATTGTAAGGCCAGTACTGCTGACCGCCCACATTCTCAGGATGATACGGAGCAATCCAGGGTGCAAATATTGCAACGAGAAATATAAAAATCAGAAGCCCGAGACCCACAAGAGTTAGTGGGCTTCTCCTCATAAGATGCAAAGTATATTTGAACTCTTTGATTTGGGATTCGTGCTCCTTCATAAATTTTTTTGTGGTGCTAATCTCTGCCACACTATCACTCTCCCAACTTTATTCTTGGATCAAGGTATGCGTACATTATATCAACTATCAAATTGCCAATCACAAAGATTATAGCCATGAGTAATGTCACTCCCATAATCGCAGGGTAATCAAGGGAAGATATAGCTTGATAGGCGTATCTACCCATTCCAGGCCACGCGAAAATTGTTTCAGTGAGAACTGCACCTCCAAGCAACCCAGCAAAGGCAAGACCAGACACTGTTAGGGTTGGAATCAGAGCATTTCTCAGCGCATGTCTGTATATCACAACCTTATCGGATAGGCCCTTTGCCTTGGCTGTTTTTATGTAATCAAGTCTCAGGACCTCAAGCATACTAGATCGAGTCATCCTTGTTATCACTGCAAGAGTTGCATATGACAAAGTAACTGCAGGAAGTATTATGTGCCATACATCCGATACCAAGGATGTCCAGTCCAAGGAAAGTATGCTATCCAAGATGTAAAGTCCAGTGTAAATATGTGATGGTGGAATTCCTCTCCCACTTGCAGGGAACCAGCCCAGATATGTATAGAACAGAAGGATCAACAGCAAACCAAGCCAGAATATTGGCATAGAAACTCCGCTCAGGGCAAATATCCTTGAAAGATGGTCAGGAATTTTGTTTCTCTTTACTGCCGAAACAACACCCAGATATATTCCAGTAGGAATAGCTATCATCATCGCCCATAAAGTTAATTCAAAGGTTGCAGGAAAGAAATCTGCAAGACATGCAGCTACAGGCCTCTTTTGAGAATGAGAGTATCCCCAGTTACCCGTAAACACCCCTGTGATGTAATAATAGTACTGAACATACAAAGGATCGTTTAGATGGTATTTTTCCTTTATCTCCTCAACAGTTGAAGGTGGTGCCTTTGGACCTGCCCAAGCTCTTGCAGGATTCGCAGGGATTACAAAAGACACGGCAAATGTTATCAGAGTCACACCGATTATAACCGGGAAAAGCAGTATTAGTCTTCTAACAATATATTGCCAGAGTTTCATTGAAAGGAGAATACCTAACCAATACTTAAAAATTTAGGATAAAAAGAAGAAAGGGTTTAGGAATAAGCCTTGTACAGGCTGTAGAAGTTCAGCATCATCACTGGATTGTAGTAGTAACCCTGAAGCCAAGTTCTGTAAACTGCAACGTGCTTGTTCTGAGCGATATAGATGAAGGATGGGTCCTCCATTGCTATCTTCTGGATTTCATAATAGAGCTGCTCTCTCTTGGTCTGATTCACACAGTACTTTGCCTCCAGAAGCAGTTTATCAACAGTGGCATTGTGCCATCCGGTCTCATAGGTATCTCCACCTATGGCGGCAGAGCCAAGGAATGGGAATGCGTAGTCATCAGGATCGTTGTAATCCGGTGCCCAGCCAACTATGATCATGCTGTAATCTCCCCTATCCATCTTGTCCAGGAGAGTTGGCCATGAGAGTTCCTGAATGGTTAACTGTATGCCTATGTTCAGCAATGAACCCTTGAGAATTTCGGCTATGTGGGCTCGAACCGCGTTACCCTGGTTGTAGAGTATGGTTAACTTGATGGTCTGTGGAAGTCCGTATTTCTGCCTTGCATCGTTCATCAACTGCTGAGCCTTCTTTATATCATAGGGGTACATAAACAGGTTGTTGTCGTGACCGGGCATACCCTTTGGTATTGGGCCCTGAAGCCTTATTGCATAGCCCTTGTACACCTCCTTTATGATAGTATCGTATGGCACAGCGTAGGATATGGCCTGCCTGACCTCCTTGTAGTAAAGTGGATTTGTCTCGTTCTGGTAGGTCTTTCTGCAGTTCATTTCGATCATATCCACATCAAACGTGAGTCCGCCAGTATCTATCTTGATGTACTTGTCATTGGTCAGAATTGTATCATTAAGGTGATTCACAGGAATGTAGGCCATATCCGCATCTCCCTTCACAAGTTCCTGCTCCCTGGTTGCCAGTGAGGGTATGTTCCTTATTATTATGTACTTGACATGATGTCCACTCCAGCCACCCCAGTAATTGGGGTTCCACTCAAGCTTTATAAAGGCATTGTGCTGCCACTCCACGAGCTTGTACGGGCCGGTTCCAACCATGTTCTGGCTCATCCAGCTATTATCCTTATTTGGAACAACTCCGCCGTGAGCATTCACGACCTTTGGATCAACGATGGATGCCACGGTGAACGCTATGGCTGGCAAGAAACCACCATAGGCCTCTCTGAGATGGAACTCCACAGTGTATGGACCCACAACCTGCACACTGCTCTTTCCATCTGGGCTGTTCCACTTCTTGGCAGTGGCGTTGTAGGTGTACATAAACTGGCTCAAAATCCAAGACACACCGGTCTGCGGAGAATTCATTATAAGAACGCGATCGAAGGAGAATTTAACTGCTGTAGCATTGAATGGATCACCATTGGAGAACTTCACATCCTTTCTGAGATAGAATGTCCAGTTCTTTCCAGTTTTATCCACAGTCCAGTGTGTTGCAAGAAGCGGGTATATGGTCTTGGTATCCGTGCCATGATAGGTAACCAGTGTCTGATAAACATTCTGTATCACTACACCCGAGGCCGTATCGTACGCTTCTGCTGGATCCAATGTCTGTGGGTCACCTATTGTGTCCCACACAAAGGTATCGGGGTTCTTCACTTGGGGTTTTGTCTTGCTGGGTGGCGCTGTCATCACCGCCCACGCGGCGACCACCACAATTATTATCACCACCACAGCAATTATTCCATATATTGCACTCTTCTTCATTTAACTACCTCCCATACTTTTTGGGCGTAGAGATAATTAAAACGCAGATATATAAATTTTTTGATATTTGATAATTGTTCCAAAATAAAATTTATAAAAAGCCGAATCTGTCTTGCAACTCAGTGGCAACCTGGTTGAGAATCTCCTCAAAACTCTCACTCTCTATCTTCGTTACAGACCCATCGGGGAGCATTATACGAGCATAAAATATATCGCCCTCGCGCACAATTTCAACATCTGCAAGTTTGCTCATTGTATCACCTCTTAAAGGTGGATAACATTCAGCATATAAACTTTTCCTTGCCGGAGCGCAAATTATTAATTTAGTATGCCATGGGGGTAGAGGTGATAGCATGAAAGTGTACCGTGTTGCAGGTCTATACTCACCAAAGGGCAAGAAGTGGTTCAAGTTCACGAAGGATGTTGTGGCCTATGAAGAGGAGGCAGCCAAGGAAAAAATATACTCAATAGTGGGCAGCAAGTATGGAATAAAGAGAAGACTCATTGACATAAAAGAGATAAAGGAGATAAATCCAGAGGAATCCCACGATCCCATGGTAAGATACCTGATGCGTGATGAAAATGAATGAGGAGGAGCTGGAGAGAAATCTGGCCACACTTGAGATTCTGAAGGCTCAGATAACCAACCTGCAGAAACAGATTGAGGCCCTTGAAAATTCCATCAGAGAGCATAAAAGGGCAAAGGAGACTCTGGAGGGATATCTGAACATGGAAGACGAGGAGATTCTTGTGCCTATAGGCGCAGGGGTGCTCATATCTGCAAAGGTTGAAGAGAAAAAGGGGCTCGTCACAATAGGCAACGAGATTTACACCGAAATGCCACTGGAAAAAATCATTGAGAGAATAGACGAGCGCAGGAAAGATCTGGAAAACTTGGAACTCAAGCTCTCTACAGATATCAAAAAGCTCCAGGAGAATTATGCGATTCTAAGCGCAAAGGTTGAGCAGGACTACGCGAAGTATGTAGAGGAGAGGCAAAATGTTCAGGGGCCTTAAGGAAAAACTTGGGTTCATAAGGAAAAAAGCCCAGAGCATGGACGAGGAATTCACATCCGGATTGGGGAAGAAGATCACAGAGGAGAAAATTGAGGATTTTCTGTGGGATATCGAAATAGCGCTGATGGAGGCAGATGTCGCTGTTGATGTCATTGAGAAGATAAAGGGGGATCTGAAAAGGGCCCTCGTGGGAAAGAAGGTCAAACTCCGTGCAGATCTAGGAAAAATTGTGGAAGACACCCTTAAAAACTCCATAGGGGACATATTTCGTACAGATTTTGATTTTGACTCCTTTGTGGAAAATTCCCCTAGGCCAACGGTGATCATGTTTCTCGGTGTAAATGGCACAGGAAAAACCACAGTGATAGCAAAGATTGCAAAGTACCTTATGGACAAGAACCACACTGTGGTGCTGGCAGCTGCGGATACATTCCGAGCCGGAGCTATTGAACAACTGGATGTGCACGGAAAGAACCTTGGAGTGAAGGTGATAAAGCACCAAGCGGGAGGGGACCCAGCCGCGGTGGCCTACGATGCAATTAAACATGCAAAGGCAAAAAGAAAGGACTTTGTGCTGATAGACACCGCTGGAAGAATGCAGACCAATAGGAACCTAATGGAAGAAATGAAAAAGATAAAGCGTGTGGCAAAACCCCATCTAACAATATTTGTTGGAGATTCTCTTGCCGGAAACGATGCCATCGAGCAGGCAAAGATTTTCGATAGGGAAGTGGGAGTAGATGCCATAATACTTACAAAGATAGACGCAGATGCGAAGGGTGGGGCTGCCATCAGCATAGCATACGAACTCAAAAAACCCATAATATTTTTTGGAAACGGACAGAACTATGAGGATTTGATGAAATTTGATGTTAACTGGTTCTTGAAAAGGGTTTTCGGTGATTAGCATGGAGATCAAAGATCTCGTGGGTAATACCCCACTTGTTAAAATTGATAATGTGTATCTCAAACTGGAGTACCTGAATCCCACGGGAAGTCACAAAGATAGAATTGCGCTGTACATGCTCAGAGACGTTGAGAATAAAGGATATGCGAAGGGCACTCCTGTAATTGAATACACCTCAGGAAATACTGGCATTTCAGTCGCATGGGCTTCCAAATTTTTCGGATACAAGCCTGTAATTTTCGTTCCTCAGGGAACCTCCAAGGAAAAGGTGAACATGATAAGGGCCCTTGGAGCAGAGACAATAATCGTGCCTCCTGAAGAGGATGGGCATATACTTGCGGAAAAATTGGCAGAGGAAATAAATGGGTTTTATCTTGAACAAACAAAGAATAGGGCAAATTTCAGGGCCCATTACGAAACAACTGGCCCTGAATTACTCTCACAGGCGGAGGACCTTGATTGCTTTGTCATGGGTGCGGGAACAGGTGGCACCATTTACGGAATAGGAAAATACCTCAAAGAGAGAAATGAAAAAATAAAAATCGTACTCCTCATACCAAAAGGCTCTGAACTTCAAAAAGAACTGTTTGATGAGGTTGAGGAGGATGCTCCTATTCTTGAAGGTTTTTCATACCATTCATTCACAGAACTTCTGAAAATGGCCTTTGATGAAAATATAATAGACGAGATAGTCGTTGTGGATTCTGAGATGAGTATAAAGGGAGTAAAGGCCCTCCTCTCTGCGGGAATTCCTGGTGGATTCACCTCCGGAGCCAATTACTACCACGCTTTAAAAATATCAAAAGAAAGAGATTGTAAGGTTGCAACCATAGTTGCTGATTCCATAGTACGCTACTCTTCCCTTATGGACCTCATTTTGTAACCTTCGGCAAATACTTTTCAATGTACTTTCTGTCTATCTTCTTAAGATAACTTTTTGGAAGCAGGGCAAGGAGATTCCATGCTATGCCCAGAGTATCCTCTATACTTCTATCCTCATCCCTTCCTTGAGTTATGAATCTCTCCTCGAATGCATCGGCAAATTTAAGCAATATTCTGTCCTCCTCACCAAGGGCCTCTTCACCCACCACAGCAACAAGGTCCCTCAATCTTAGACCCTCTGCGTATGCAGCGTACAACTGGTTTGCCACACCTGCATGGTCCTCTCGGGTTCTACCTTCGCCAATGCCCTCCTTCATAAGCCTTGAAAGTGAAAGGAGGGGATTTATGGGGGGATATATTCCACGACGGTGCAGAGCTCTGCTAAGCACAATCTGCCCCTCCGTTATGTATCCTGTGAGATCCGGAATTGGATGGGTCATGTCATCATCTGGCATTGTGAGTATGGGTATCTGGGTAATGCTTCCCTTCTTCCCCCTTATTCTTCCTGCGCGTTCATATATGGTAGCAAGATCAGTGTACATGTAGCCAGGATAACCGCGACGACCAGGAACCTCCTCACGGGCAGCAGATATTTCTCTCAAAGCCTCGCAGTAGTTGGTCATATCCGTCAAGATGACGAGAACATGCATATCCCTATCGTAGGCAAGATATTCGGCCACTGTCAATCCCATCCTCGGTATAACAATACGCTCTATAGCAGGATCATTGGCTAAATTGAGGAACAGAACCGTACGCTCAAGCGCACCCGTGCGTTCAAACTCCTTGCGGAAGAAATTTGCCTCCTCAGCAGTTATACCCATGGCAACGAACACAACCGCAAATTTTTCACCCTTACCTCTCAATTTCGCCTGCCTTGCAATCTGGGCCGCTATTTCATTGTGGGGCATACCTGAACCGCTGAATATGGGCAATTTTTGGCCCCTAACCAATGTGTTCATTCCATCAATGGTGGATATACCAGTCTGTATGAATTCCCTTGGATACTCCCTCGCAGCTGGATTAATGGGGTACCCATTTATGTCTCTCATCTCCTCAGGTATGATATCGGGGCCTCCATCAATGGGCCTACCCGTGCCGTCAAACACGCGGCCGAGCATATCCAAAGAAACACCTATTTTCAGGGTATCGCCCAAAAATTTCACGGATGTGGATTTAACATCCAGACCTCTGGTACCTTCAAAAACCTGAACAACAGCCATATTTTCCCTTGCTTCAAGCACCTGACCGAGACGTTCCTTACCGTCTGGACCGCGAATCTTGACCACTTCGCCGTAGGCAACGTCCTTGGTATTTTCCACAATGAGCAAAGGACCTTTAATTTCTCTAATTGTGCGGTATTCAACCTCCATTTACTTCACCTCTTTTATGAGATTCTCTATCTCATTTTCCATCTTTGCCTCAATGTTTTTGAACTCATCCTTGTAGGTCTCGTTGGGTATTCTACCCATATAGGCAAGGTCTTCCTTAATGCTCAATTTTCTGATCTTATCCATGCTCACACCAAGCTCAACGGCGTCCGTTATTAGTTTATGGAACTTCAGTATCAATTTGAGCATCAAGTACTGCTTATCAGCGGGACAATAGGTATCAACATCATGGAAAGCATTCTGCTGCAGAAAGTCCTCCCTTATTGAACGGGCTGTCTCCAGCAATGCCTGCTCCTTTGCAGGCAGGGCATCTGGACCCACCAGTTGAACTATTTCCTGC
Organism: Aciduliprofundum sp. MAR08-339; assembly: GCF_000327505.1. Classification (NCBI taxonomy): domain Archaea; kingdom Methanobacteriati; phylum Thermoplasmatota; genus Candidatus Aciduliprofundum; species Candidatus Aciduliprofundum sp. MAR08-339. The sequence goes on along the minus strand of NC_019942.1, from coordinate 1,171,865 downwards.
AGCTCCGCTTCCCTCTGCAATATGCCCATGGCCTCACGACGCAGATCGTACCAGTCCTTGGCAATGTTATTCTCCCACCAGTGGCGAACAGAATTGAGGTAAAGAGAATATGAGCGAAGCCAGTGTATTGACGGAAAATGCCTTTTGTGGGCAAGGTCTGCATCAAGGGCCCAAAACACCTTGACTATGCGGAGAGTGTTCTGCGTGACAGGCTCGGAGAAATCACCACCTGGAGGGGATACGGCACCCACCACAGTGACAGAGCCATACTTCTTTTCAGAGCCGAGAACCTCAACATAGCCGGCACGCTCGTAGAATTCAGCAAGACGCGATGCGAGATAGGCAGGATAACCTTCCTCTCCCGGCATTTCTTCCAACCTTCCAGATATTTCCCTTAAAGCCTCGGCCCAGCGGGATGTGGAATCAGCCATCAGAGCAACATGGTAGCCCATATCCCTGAAGTACTCTGCGATGGTAATTCCCGTATAAATTGATGCTTCCCTTGCAGCCACCGGCATATTTGATGTGTTCGCGATTAAAACTGTACGATTCATAAGGGGCTCTCCACTGCGAGGATCCTTGAGTTTGGGAAAATCTTCAAGCACTTCGGTCATCTCGTTGCCGCGCTCTCCACAACCCACATACACAACAATATCCGCATCGCTCCACTTGGCAAGTTGATGCTGTGTCACCGTTTTCCCCGTTCCGAATCCTCCGGGTATTGCAGCCGTACCGCCCTTGGCTATTGGGAAGAATGTATCCAGAACCCTCTGTCCAGTTACCAGCAGCTGAATTGGGTCCATTTTCTCACGGAAGGGTCTCTGTCTGCGCACTGGCCAGCGCTGATACATCTTTATATCCTCTCCATTTATCCTTGCAATTGGCTCTTCTATTGTGTAATCGCCCTCCTCCGCAATCCATTCAATCTTACCTTCTTTTTCAGGAGGTACCATTATGCGATGCTCTACAATTTTTGTCTCCTGCACGGTGCCGAGTATATCTCCACCGGTCACCCTATCGCCCTTCTTTACTCTGGGTACAAAATGCCATTTTTTATTGGTATCCAATGGGGATGCACTTGCACCCCTCTTTATGAAATCGCCCATCATATCCTTTATTTGAGGCAATGGACGCTGGATACCATCGTAAATCTGAGATATTATACCCGGTCCGAGCATGACCGACAGGGGAGCTCCTGTGCGTTTGACGGGCTCTCCTGGCCTTATGCCTGAAGTTTCCTCGTAAACCTGGATTGTAGCGGTATCTCCGTACAATCCTATTATCTCACCTATCAGTCCCTCTTCGCCAACATGCACCACTTCGTACATTTCACTGCCCTTCATTCCATCCGCAACGACCACTGGACCTGCTACTCTAATTATCTTTCCCATTTTCTTTCACCTCTTCAATATATCCACACCTATGGCTCTCTTAACCAGACTCCTCATAGGATCTTCAAACTCTCCACCTTTCTTATCGGGAATTTCCAATATTATGGGGTATATGCCTTTTTCCCTTTTCCATTCATCCAGAAAATCCCTAATCTCCTGGGCCATTCTTCTGGATATTATGACAATTGCCACATCTTTCATAAATTTAACATCATCAAGGATTTCCTTGATTTTCCAGGGGTCATTTGCCTCATAGACATCCTTTATGCCTGCAAGCTGGAACCCGTTGACCATATCCCTGTCTCCAATAACAAGTATCTTCATGCCACATCACCCACCAGCAAGCCCCTGATCCTGTCCTTGGGCAAATCCTCCATAAAACCCTTAATGATCCCTTTCAGATTTCTCACCTCATACTCCTTGGATACTAGGAACATTATGAGCGGCCCGGCTGTGGTGGCAAAGGTTAAACCAATCTCATTGACCTTCCTGAGAAGCATCTTATCCAGTTCAAGTTCTACAATGAATGGATCTTCAACATCCCTCAAAAATGCGTAATCTGTGCCTTCAAGTTGGGAAAGAGCCTCATCAAGAGTTCTTGCATTTGCCATACTTCGAACCTTCCAGTCACTCAACTGGTAGCCCCCGTCAAGAAGCAGGTTTCCTATGTCCTCAATACCCGCACTCTTGGCTCGGACTATGGTCTTTATGTTGAATACATCCACAAACATTGGGATAACTATGTTTATGGGTTCCATTGAGTTCTCATCGAGCATTCTCTTAGACTCTACGAGGTTTTTCAGGACTATCCGATCAAGGGCAACATCCACCTTGTAGATATCGTTGGATTCGTTCCATACCTTTATTACTTCGGCAAAGGGCGTGGCATCTAAGGCCGTTATTGCATCCTCCATACTGGTAGCCTCAACCATGTGCTGAATTATCAATTTTGATATAAAGCGACCTTCATAAACTTCCTCATAGATTCTATTCTTTGACACCCCTGCATACTTGGCCCTCAGAATCCTCTTGATCATATTTGCATCGTATTTAAGCATATAGGCTTCAGCAAAGCTCTTACCCTCGTCCGGTAACATTTCCACTACTCTCTGCACCATGGCAAGCATGCTCTTCTCCAACTCAATGTCGTACTTCTTCAAATCCTCAATGTTATAGCCCTCCTTTCCTATGTCTGATATAACCTCAGTCAAATTCGTGTAGTTGAGCAGCTTTTCAATGTTTTCTTTCTCAGTGTATTTTGCACCTATGGCGAATATGGTCGCATTGGGGCCCATGTAGGCCCCGATATTCAGCATCTTTCTGAAAAAGCCCATAAGGAAGGCTATTGTAACAAAGATGGCGAGAAACGAAATCGTAATTGCCAGGATTATTGCCGTGGAATCAAGCATGTTCTTCACCGAATAGCCTCAAATATATCTTCTTCCTAATATCCCCCATATTCCTATCAACAAATGCCCTAGCAGAGTAATCCACATTCTTCAATCCATCAGTGCTCACTGCCAGAAACCCACCGTACTCTACATCACCCTCTTGCACATTCACCTGAAGACCCATATCCTTAACCATACCTTCAATTAGCCCAATATCTTCTTTTTTACACAGAATTTCGAATCTATTGCCCAGCAAATCGGCAGCATCCTTTATGGAGTTCTCAATGTATTTCCTATAATCCACATAATCCCTGAAATTCATGAGCATTTCTTCAATGATCATATGTATTATCCATTCCCTAGCATTCATTAGCATCTTCTTGCCATCCAGGTGCGCCTTGGATATGTGCATCTGCTTTATCGTTTCAGCCTCTCTTTTTCCGGAGGATTCGAGTTTCTCCTTTTCCCTTTCCCATTTTCCCTGCTCTGCATTTTTTATCTTTTCTATTTCCCTCTCCGCTTTCTCGTAGTACTCCTTGATCTTCCAATCTGCATCCTCGCGGATTCTCTTTATTATATTTTCAATGGCGTCCATTTAGAACACCCCTATGGCCATAAGCAGCAGTATGGCTACCAGAAGTCCAAATATTGCGAATGTCTCGCTCATCACGGATAGCATCATACTCTTTCCGAAACTCTCTGGTCTACGGGTGAATGCACCCACACCCATTGCGGCAGTTATACCCTGGCCTATACCGCTCAGGCCTGCAAATCCTATCGCAAGACCGGCACCTATGGCCCCTATACCCACAAACATGGCCATGGATTTCGGTATCTGCATACCTCCACCAAGCAGGCCAACGGCATAGAGTATTATTATGGACACTATGAGAGCGTATATACTCTGCGTCTCAGGAAGAACGGAAAATATTATGGATTTTGAAAATGCACTTGGCTTCTCAGTGGATGCAGCAGCACCGCTTCCCGCAGCAATACCCTGACCTATGGCGGTCATACCACTGACCCCTATTGCGAGACCGGCACCGATGGCTGCAAGACCAACTCCCAGAGGGAATACCTGTGGAGTTGAACCGAACAACCCCGCTCCATTGACAATGAATATGGCAACAAGCAATCCGTAAATAACCTGGGTTTCTGGCATTATGGCAAACACCATGATCTTACCGAAGGATGCTTTCTCACGCATACTTGCATACACGCTGCTTCCAGCGGCAATTCCAAGACCTATACCGCTTAGACCGGCAAAACCAACAGCGAGACCTGCACCGATGGCTGCAAGACCAACAAACATGGCGGCATCCCCACCCATAAAGTTTCCACCACTCAGTAAACCGGTGGCGCTCAGAACAACTATAGCGATGATCAAAGCGGTGATACTCGGTGTTTCTGCAATGACGGAGAAGATCATACCCTTCGTAAATGCCTTTGGATTCTCAGCCGTGGCTGCGCAGGAACTTGAAGCAGCTATGCCCTGACCTATGGCCGTGAGACCGCTAACTCCCATGGCAAGACCGGCACCAATGGCTGCAAGACCAACCCCGATGGAGTAGTGCTTAACACCGCCACCGAACATACCTGAGCCGTAAAGTATGAGTATGGCTATAAGTAGACCGTAAATTGCCTGTGTCTCTGGAAGAATGGAGAACACAACCGCCTTACCATAGGAGACCCTATCATGCTGCGTTGTGCCTATACCCGTGCCAGCAACTATACCCTGACCAATGGCACTCAATCCGGCGAGGCCCACAGATATGCCAGCACCTATGGCGGCAAGACCTATTGATATGGGCACATTTTCAATATTACCTGAGAACGCACCAATTCCCATCATTATGATTATCGCTATGAGAAAACCGTAAATTGCCTGGGTCTGTGGAAATGCCTGAAATATGAGAATTCTTCCAAACTTGCTCTTGGGGTTGCTCCCTATCGCAGCCGCACCGCTCGCTCCCGTGATTCCAACCCCAACACCGGAGCCAATGGCAGATAACCCGACAGCAAGTCCAGCACCTATCAAAGCTAGGTAGCCTCCAAGAGGACCCTCACCCACCACAAATGTGTATGTGTATTGGGTTGAATTTTCAATGACCGTTAATTTGTAGGTTCCACTACCCTCCGGCATGAATTTGAAAGTTTCACCAGTTGCAGTGAGATTCTGTTTGCCATTGCTCAATATCCATGTTACACTGGAACTCCACTTAAATGTGTACTCCTTGCCTATTTCAAATGCGCCGGAGGAATTTACCTCGCTCAACGGTTTTTCAACAAGTTTACCATTCATCTCATACGCCACAGTGGGTTCAACACCCTGCGCATGTGCGGGCAGGGAGCCCGCAAGGAGCAGGAGTATCGCGCCCAGAAACACAAGCGGAATGACTTTTTTCATTATTCTTTCACCTCCAAACGGCTGTGCTTCCTAATCTCTCTAAAAGGTTCGAATTTCACGCCATCACCCTCATAGAACTTTGAGAAGAACTCCACATACTGCAAACGTAGGGAGTGAACAAAGGAGCCTAGGGCCTGAAGCATTGAGTTTCCTATATGCCCAACCACGAGGAATATTCCAACAAATAACCATATTGCAGCGTGGAGATTCACCATTCCAACTATGCCGAATATGAGAAGCAGGATTATTATGCCCTTCTTCATAGGATCCTTTTTCCTCATCCAAAGCAATGCAAGAGCAACACCTGCAAGAAGCACAGGTAGACAGCAAACCATGCTGCTTGCACCCTTGGTCATGCTCCATATTATACCTGCAAGAATGTTTATTGTCAATGCGAGACCTGATGTGGCTAGATCAAGGGCAAGCAGGCGGGAGTATGAGAGCCAATCACCAATCATGCCCGTAATGTCAAAGAAGAAGAGTCCATTTATGGATGCTTTTCTATCCACCATCTTGCTTGCCACTCCCGGCAGAAATAGGAACAGGCCAATTACGGTGAAAATCCATGCCAAGGTTAGATATGTACCCTGAAGAGGCCACCATCCAAAATAATACCCTATTAAGGCGCCCCCAGCCGGGAACAGGACAAACCATGAAACCTCAGCCTGTAGGAATTCCGCATAATTCTTATCCTTGAGATGGTGAAACGCACCGAGCGCAAGCCCAAGGCTTAGCTGGAAAACACCAACAATAAGCGATATCACAAGAAGGGTTATTGGATCCTGCATAGGATCCAGCACCGGCTTGTAGTGCACAAGCGGGTATAGGGGATTTGATTCGTTCAACGGGCCAAATATTCCCCCCTGCAAGAGACCAAACACCACTGCAGATAGCCCGGAAACGAAGAGTATGGAGCCAAGAGTTCTGTTGGTCCAGTTGTACTTGCCAAGGGGCTTCCACATTATGAAGCCGAGAACGGCCATTATCATACCGTATCCGGCATCTCCCAGAGTCAGGCCAAAGTATATAACAAAGAGGGGTGCGATTATAACAGTTGGGTCAATATGCCCGTACTTCGGAGTAGAGTACATGTCCACAAAGGCCTGAAACGGCCTGAAGATTTTAGCATTATTGTATTTTACAGGAACATCGTCTCCCTGGGCATCTCTCCATTTTATATAGGCCAACCCGCGAGATACGGATTCTATAGCATTCTTGGCCCTATCAAAATCCTTCTTCGGGATGAATCCCCTTACAAGCGTGGTGTAATGAGTCCTCCCAAACTTCGAGTGAATTTCCTCCTTTACCTTCTCATTGTAGAGGTCATCCTTTAACACAGATAGGTAGGGGTAGTACTTTCTTCTGAAAACTCCCAACTCATTTCTTATTTTATCCCTTTCCTTCCTGAGCTCCCCAATCTTTTTATCCATGGCTTTGAGAACCTCATTTGGTAAGCCACTCCACCCTCCAAGTTCAAATTCAGAGAATCCGGCAAATCTAAGGGCAGATTCTACGTCCTTCTTATCCTTCATGTGAGATGCCAAAACAATGGTATATGTAACATCCTTCTTCTTGCCTTCCGTGAAGCTCCACAGCGCAATTTTTCCCTCCTTCTTTAGTTTCTCAAGACGCTCCAGATTTTTTGCCGTACCTGCAACAATGTAAGCGTAGGGACCTTCCCCAAGATAAGAGATATCTATTGGTATGTTCTTCAACTTCTCAACCTGCAATCTCTGGATCTTTATTCTCTCAATCTCTCCATTTACGCCCTCCCATCTGGAATAGAGTGTTAAAATCTGGGGTTCTATTTTTCGAAGTGTGGACTCAGCATCCTTCAAAATCTCCTCTCTATCCCTTGGCCTTGCTGGAAATCTCTCCGGTGGCTCTGTCTGCAGGGACGCAAGAAGACCGGTCTTCTTTCTCTCCTTTGCTATATTCAGAATCTCAATTAACTTGCCAACCCGAAACTCATAATCAACAATCTCCGTGGCAACATCGGATGGGGCAGCATTTTCAAGGCCCTCAACGTTGTGCTGGGTTATATGCATAAATCCGTTCCTCTGCATTGTCTTTAGCACATTGTATTTAACGGAATTGTGCACGAGAATTTCGACTTCCACCATCTTTGATGGAAACAGCATGCATTTCACCCAAATATCTCTCCAAGAACCTTTGAGGCCACTTCTTTTATCTTGGACTCCTCTATGGCTTCAATCTCCTTCACCTTCTCCCTGTACTCCGAGATTATACGCTCTGCCTCTTTCCTGCCCTCTTCTTCCGCGTTCCTTTTCCACTCCTCTATGGCCTTCAAAATCTCCTCACGCTCTATCTCTATGCTCCTTCTTATCTCCTTCTTTGCCTGTTCTATTCGTTCCTTACTGTCCTTCTCTGCCTCCTCTATCCTGCGAAGTGCGTCACTCTCGGCCTCTCTGATTCTTTTAATCTCGTCCTGAATCATAAAACTCAGCGGGAAATTGCATTTACATTTATAATAATTTTCCTTGCTCACCCCTTGGACCGAATATACCCGTACCTATGCGGACTATATTTGCCCCTTCTTGGACACCAATGCGCCATGTATCTGTCATACCCATGGAAAGGTAACGAATTTGCTCATCTCCGTAAATGTACCTGAGTTCGTCAAATATCTTCCTTGTGAGGCTAAAATAGGGTCGTATATCCTCCGGCTTGCTCACAGTTGGGCCCATGGTCATTACACCTATGAGCTGTAAATTCTCTAAAGAGAAAATCTCATCTGCAAGGTCAAGAGCATTTTCGGGCATGACTCCAAATTTCTGTGGCTCTCTGGCTGAATTTATTTCGATCATTACAAAGGCTATTTTTCCCATACTCTCTGCTCTCTTATTTATCTCCCTGGCGATATCCAGAGAATCAACAGTTTCTATAACGTCAAAAATTTGCAGGGCTTTTTTAACCTTGTTTTTCTGCAGATGTCCTATGAAATGCCATTCAACCCTCCTTCCTATTTTTTCAAATTTTTTTGCAGCCTCCTGCACATAGTTCTCTCCTATAAGATCCACACCTGCATCAATGGCCTCTTGAATCTCATCCACACTCCTTGATTTTGTGGCGGCAAGAAGTCTGACTCCCGGAGGGAGGGATTTAAGTATGTTCATAACATTCTCAGAAATGCCCATGTGCCCCATATCTCAAAACTCCATATTAAAAATTTCCAAATAAAAAAGGGGGAGGGTGGGTCATCGTGAATTCTGAGGGCAGTTTGAAATTTTACCTCTCATTTATTAACTTTTTTATTCAATTCGCCCAGGGTGATTTTTAACAAATATTCGTTGCTGTGAAAATTAAGACGGATGCCATTGGTACTGACACACAAAAAGCTCATGCCGAGCATTTGATGAGAATCTCACAGATCCTTCCTGTGTGCCTCCAGCATGTTTATTGGCTCGCCTTTGAACTCCGCAAATGTAAGCACGTTATCATACTCGTAAACTTCATTCAACCTTTCCCTGTACTTCAGATCCCTGAGAAGATGATGATCAAGAATCACTCTGGGCACATTCTCAGCTATCCTAACAAGATTTTTTATGCTCCTCTCAAGATCCACATGGGAAAAGCGATATCCCAAGAAATACGTGGCCGGACCATCGATTACGGCAATATCCGGATTTTCAGAGATTATATAATCCGCTGCCTCCTCCACAATGGGGCCTTCGACATCGGAGGCATGGAGAACACACATATCTCCATCATCCACCGTGGTCATTATCACAAATCCAAGGCGGGTTCTCTCGTTTCCGTGGGGGAATGGCTGTGAGAATTTTATGTTCACGCCTTCAAACTCGTATCTCCCTCCATCCACATAGCGCAGATCACATTTATCCGCAAATTTCTCGTGAAACACATATGCCCTCTTTTTCTGGCTGTAATTTATCTTCTCTTTCCAGTGCTTTGCAAGAACGATTTTTCCCGTGTAAAACTCCTCATCTGGATCGTAGTGATCATAGTGATAATGGGATATCACAAACACATCGGTTTCATTCGCCAACCTCCTTATCTCCTCCTTGTATCTTGCCAACGCTTCAATTTCGGGAGGCTTGGGTGGCAATCCATACCTGTAGGGACCGAGGGCAGCAGATGGATCTATAAAAATATTTATGCGAGATTCAATAAAAAGAGATAATGAGCGAACTCCCAAAGAGTCCGAGGCAACCGGGTATATTTTCATAACAACCCAGCTTTCTGCAGTATCAGTATGTCCTCCGTGGTAAGTGGCTCTCCACGCTTGAATCTCTCGTAAATTTCCTCAGCCTTCTTCTTTATCTCGGTTTTCTCCTGCTTCTTCTTGCTTGCAATTCTCTTCTGCCTCAAACCTGCAAGAATCTTCTCAAAGTCACGCACATCTCTGGCAGCCTGTATGAACTCTTCATGCTCCTCATCGGCGATTTTCTTGTTCTCAAGGAACAATCTATGGGCCTCATCTGCCTGCTTGCGCAACTCATCAATCTTCTCAAATAGCTCCACCATCTTGTTGTGATGCTCCTGTGCCTCCGCCACGAGTTTCTCTATCTCCTGATGGTACTTCTCAGCGTTTGCCCTAGCCTCTTGAAGTTTGACACGTAACTCGTTGAGTTCCTTGTTTTTCTTTGTTTCATCCTCTATTATTTTCTCGTACTCTGTGATTTTCTTGTAAAGGGAATCTATCAATTCCACAAGCTCTCTCTCCTTCTCAGGCGTAAGAACCATTGTCTGCTGCTTGAACTCAAGTTCCTTCAACCTCTTTCTCAACTTGCCGATATTGGGCAGATCCTTCCTCGGCATGTACTTTGAACGTGCCTCTTTGAACTTGGTTGCAAGTTCCTTGGCCTTCTCATTCCACTCCTTGCGCTTCTCTTTCAGTTCCTTAACCTTCTCGTTAAGTTCGTCCCTTTTGGCCTTATGCTCCTTTGCTTCCGCAAGCATCTCTTTTACCTGCTTGTTAAGCTCGTCTCTCTTATCTGCCCATTCCCTGGCCTCTTTGTTATGCTTATCTCTGAGCATCCTGTGCAGTTCCATCTCGCGCTTTCTCTTCTCGTATCTTGCTTCCAACTCTTCCAAAAGTTCAGGCATAGGAAATCACTGCCACGGGATAAGGGAAAAAGAATATAATAATTTCGTTCAAATAGCACCTTATTTATCTCCTATCAACAGATATTTCCTCTTGAGAGAGTGGTCCACCCATCTATACAATGTAATGTACCCTGCAATAAGCAGGGGAATTGCAAAAACTAAACACACTATCCACGTTCTGCCCAAGACTATTAATAAAGGAAAGTAGGCTACAATCAACGTTGCAAAAAGCGAATAGATAAACCATACCATGTTGAAATAGTCTCTAGGAACCTTGCATCTATAATGGGATACTCTATAGATCCAATTGACATACCAACGCAGACCTGCAGGATACTCAAAATCCTTAATACTTCTATTACAAATCCACGGGTGAAGATGTACGAAAATTGCAGGCATAAAAAATACGAATAAAAAAATGGGAATGAAGAGTACAAAGAAAGTAAATGCAAACATCATCAGTAGTTCTTCCCACATACTTTCACTTGTGGCTCTTCAACATATCAAAATAGTAGAGCATCTTGCAGGAGTGCTCCACCATACTTGCTACCACATAGGCATCCTCAAGTATGCTTCCACGGGCAAAAACCCCATGGGAGTACACCACCGCCGCCTTTCTCTGCTGCAATGCCTCCGCTAGATTCCTTGCCATCCTCTCAGTACCTATGCCACCATCCACTATTGGTATGTCATGCAGGAAATAAGAACCCTCAGAATCTATTGGCACAATTCTATCCCTTCCCATTTCCCTGTGGATTAGGGACTCCACAACGGCAAAGGGAGAGTGGTCATGAATTATGGCAAGCGCGGATGTGTTCTGGTATATCATCCTGTGGGCCGTGACCTCCGAGGATGCAATGAGATCCAGCGATGTGGGCTCGTACACAGAAACACGAACAACATCATCCTTGGTTATCTCATCAAGCATGCTTCCAGAGCGCGTTATGTACATATAATCCCCAACTCTTACGCTTATATTGCCGAAATGTGAACTCACGAGGCCCTGCTCCACAAGCTTGCGCCCAAATTTGGCTATTTCCTGCCACATAAAAAGGACATGATATCGGGGATTTTTAATTTTTGGGAACACAGATGATTTTATTTGCTTCAAAAACATATACCATGCGATGGAATTTAAATCCTTGAAAAAGGATTACACTCTAATCGCATCACTCCTGCTTTTGCTGATCATCACGCTCATCGCTCCAAACCTAATTTCCCAATACCCCTACTTTATCAATTGGAATACCTGGCTCACTCTGGCAGCCCTGTTTCTGATAACCACCACGATGAGGGATAGTGGATACCTTGACATCGTTGCATCAAAAATGATCGGAAAGGTCAAAAAGGAGAGGAATCTCGCAGTCATTCTCATAATAATCTCCTTCTTCCTATCAATGATTGTGACCAACGATGTGACACTTCTCGTGCTTGTTCCTCTAACCCTCTCCCTACAAAAATATATAGCAAAGGACATAAGAAAGATGATCATTTTTGAGGCACTTGCAGTCAACGCCGGATCTGCCCTGACCCCGATAGGAAACCCCCAAAACCTGTATCTATGGCAGATATGGGGTGTTGGATTTTTAGAGTTCATATACTATCTGTTACCCCTAAGCACACTTATGCTTGTGGTTCTTCTAATCTTTGCATTTTTCTCCTTTCCCACAAAATGCATGAAAAAATTGAATGTGCAGGAGCTGTGGGAAAAAGACAGGTCCCTGGGAATCATTTCAATTTCACTTTTGATTTTGCTCGTGGTCTTTATGGATCTGCGTCTTGAGATGTATCTCATTCCCTTGGTATTCTTGGTTTATCTGATTTACGGAAAAAAATCCTATATGCATGTGGATTGGGCATTGCTAATCATATTCCTTCTCTTCTTCATAGATTTCAACGCGCTGGGCCATATATCCATTATCAACAATTTTCTGAGTGCCCAAAAGATGAGCGGTGTAAATGCGTTTCTCTATGGAGCTCTATTCTCCCAGTTTATGAGCAACGTACCCTCCGCGATTCTCCTTGGAAATTTCACCACGGATTTCAAGGAATTGATATACGGAGTAAACATTGGAGGTAACGGCACCATTATAGCATCCCTGGCAAACCTGATAGCCCTGAGATTCGTGAAGGATAGAAGGTGGATGCTTCAATTTCACAAGTACTCGCTACCCTATTTTATCATAACACTCTTGATTGTCATGCTCATTGGAGTTCTTTAGAACCAAGAAGTCATCATTGGTCACCTTGAGAACCATCTATTCTTGGTCTCTGCATTCAATTCCTTCCCCAACTCCATTACCAATTCTCTACCCCTCTTGCTAAGCTTTTTTGGAACCTCTATTTCAATGTGCACAACCATGTTTTTCCTTTTTCCTCCGCCCTTTGGAGGTAAACCTTTTCCCTTGAGCACAAAGGTGCTTCCGCTCTCCGTTCCCGGTGGAATCTTCAATTTCTCCAAGCCCTCAAGGGTCCTTATCTCAACCTCGCCTCCCAAAACCGCCACTGGATAGGGAATCTTTATGCGTGTATGCAGATCGAGACCCTCTCGCCATACCCAGTCTGGCATATCAACGGACACATGCACATAGAGATCCCCCGGTGGCCCCCCATCTGGAGATGGCTCTCCCTTTCCGGAAAGTTTAATAACTCCCCCATCCTCCATTCCGGGGGGTATGCTCACCCTGTATGTTTTCTCGCCCAGAACAAATCCGGTTCCCCTGCACTCTGAGCAGGGCTTGTCTATGATCACACCCTTGCCATGGCAAACATCACAGGTGGATACCGAGACGAACTGAACAGGTCCCATTTGATGGACCTTTCTCCTCTGACCAGTGCCTCCGCAGGCCGGACATGTTCTTGGTCGCGAACCTGGAGAGGCCCCCGTACCATGACACACAGGACAGGTTAAATGGGTCTTAACCCTTACCTCCCTCTCCGTTCCAGTTACAACCTCGTTAAGGGATATGCTAACCCTGGCCGATATATCCCTGCCCCTGTGCCTCTCACTGCCGTAGGAAAATCCAAAAATATTGCGTAGAAACTCGTCAAATCCCTGAAATATGTCATTGAGATCAGAAAAATGGGTAAAATCGTTCCAAGAAAATCCGCCCTGTCCAAATACTCTTCCCTTCAATCCATCCTCACCATACCTATCGTATATGGCTCGTTTCTCATCATCCATTAAAACCTCGTAGGCCTCGCTGATCTCCTTGAATTTCTCCTCCGCCTCCTCCCTGTTCTCTGGATTGAGATCAGGATGATACCTCTTTGCCAGTTTTCTGTATGCCCTCTTTATCTCTTCCTTGCTGGCGTTTCTTGAAACGCCAAGTATCTCATAGTAATCCTTGCCCATTGATGTCACTTCTCAGCGGATTCACCCTTACCTTGATCTCCCTGCTGGTATATTGCCTGCCCTATTTTCTCAATCTTCTTTGAAAGTGTTTCAAGTTCTTCCTTTATTTCTTCAGGTGTACCCTTACTCAGGGACTCCTCTGCCTTCCTGACCTCATCTTCAATGTCCCTCTTAACATCCTCGGGAATCTTCTCTCCGTACTCCTCCAGCGAGCGCTTGGTTGCATAGATCAGCTGTTCAAGATTATTCCTGTTCTGTATCTCCTCCCTTCTCTTTCTATCTTCCTCCGCAAATCTTTCCGCTTCTCTCTTCATTTTTTCAATTTCCTCATCGGACAGTTTTGATGAGGCACTGATTGTTATTCCCGTCTGCTTTCCAGTGCCCAGATCCTTTGCACTTACGTGAAGTATTCCATTTGCATCTATGTCAAACGTGACCTCAATCTGTGGAATGCCTCTCGGCGCGGGAGGAATGCCCGTGAGGTTGAACATTCCGAGGGAGACGTTGTCCTTCGCCATCGGGCGCTCGCCCTGAACAATGTGAATGGTTACCATGGTCTGATTGTCCGCGGCGGTGGTGAAAATCTTTGACTTTCTCACAGGGATTGTGGTGTTTGCAGGAATAATGGGCTCAACCAAGCCCCCAAGAACCTCCACGCCGAGAGTTAATGGTGTGACGTCCAGAAGCACTATGTCCTTCACCTCGCCAGAGAGAACACCGCCCTGTATCGCAGCCCCGGTGGCAACGCACTCCATTGGGTCTATTCCCCTTTCAATTTTTTTGCCCATATAATCCTCCACGTACTTCTGCACGATGGGCATCCTAGTTGGACCGCCAACGAGAATTATCTTATCAACCTCTTCCTTTGATATACCGGCATTCTTCAACGCGGCTTCAATGCTTCTGCCACATTTCTCCACAAGGGGACGTACAAGCTCCTCCAGTTTTGCCCTTGTCAGGGTAACATTGAGATGCTTCGGCTCACCGTTCACCACTGTTATGTACGGCAAGTTGATATCCGTCTGCAAAACACTTGAGAGTTCAATCTTTGCCTTCTCAGCCGCCTCCTTCAGACGGATATATGCGTTTTTATCGTCACTTAGATCTACACCCTCCTGCTTCTTGAACTCCTCCACAAGCCAGTTGATTATTGCGTTATCCATGTCAGTGCCACCCAAATTTGTATCTCCAGCGGTGCTCAAAACCTCAAACACTCCACCTCCGTACTCCATTATCGTCACATCCAGAGTGCCACCGCCGAAATCAAAAACCATGATCTTCAGTTCCTCGTCCTCCTTGTCTATTCCATAAGCAAGAGCTGCGGCGGTGGGCTCGTTTATTATGCGCACCACCTCAAGGCCTGCAATCTCGCCCGCGTCCTTGGTTGCCTGCCTCTGGTTGTCGTTGAAATAAGCGGGAACGGTGATAACTGCCTTCTTGATCTCCTCGCCGAGAAACGCCTCAGCGTCCCTCTTTATCTTCTGCAGAAGGAACGCGCTGAGCTGCTGAGGAGTGTATTCTTTGCCGTATATTTTGTATTTGTAATCTGTGCCCATCTTGCGCTTGAACGCGTAAACAGTGCCCTCCGGATTGGTGAGCGCCTGTCTTCTTGCCGGTTCTCCTACCAAGAGCTGTCCATCCTTGGTGAAGGCAACATACGATGGAAACGCCTTACCGTAAAGGGTGTTACCCTCGGCGCTGGGTATCATCTTCACCGAGCCGTTGATGTAAACGGCCGCAGCGGAATTGCTCGTTCCCAGATCTATTCCCAAAATCTTCTCACTCATCTTTCTCTACCTCCTTCTTTTTTGAAACTAAAACCTTGGCATGGCGCAGAATCTTATCGTTCATTCTATATCCCTTCTGATATACCTCAACAACAATATCATCATCCTCGCCATCCACCACACCTATTGCATCGTGAAGCATAGGGTCAAATTTTTCCCCCTTGGCATAAATCTCTTCTACACCCAGATTTTTAAGGGTCTTTTCCATCTGTCTCATTATGAGTTCAACACCCCCTCTGTACCTCTCAGGTAGCATCTGTATGGCCCTCTGAAGGCTCTCATAGGGCTCAAGAAATTCTTTAATAATTTCAGCCCGACAGTTTTCCAGTTTCATGGCCATTTCCCGCTCCATCATCTTTCGATAGTTATCCATCTCCGCCAGTTTGCGAAGATACTTATCACGAAACTCGTCCCTCTCTCTTAGGAGTCTTTCAAGATTCTCATTCTTGGAATTCTCAACAGATCCTTTATATTTCCCGTTTTGTTCCAGATTTTCCTCCTTTTCTGACACTCTCACAAACGTCCTAACTGGGCCTTCTATATAATTGTTTCTGAGCAGAGAAGATGAGAAAAGTTTAAATGATATAGATCCGATGGAGGGTTTGGAGGAGGGCTTTGATGAATGTATATACATTTGGGATTGCAATTTTGTTGCTGCTTTCGGGAATGGCTTTTTTGTTTCCCTATGGCAGTGCAGAGGAGGGCATGATTGAAGACCCACTTGCCTATACACAGAGAGGGATAATAAGGATAGATGGAGACAGTGATTTTGATTCCGTCCACGGGGTTAGATATGGTTCCGGAACTGAGAACGATCCCTATGTTATTTCTGGATGGGAGATTGACGCATCAGGCAAACCGGCGGGGATTTACATTGGGAACACGAGCGCTTATTTCAGAATTGAGAACTGTCTCGTGAAGAATGCTCAATTTGTGTGGGGATTCGCCTATGGCTCCGGCGGAGGAATAATAATCTGGAACGCCGCCAACGGAACCATAAGAGATGTGGAGAGCGATGATAATCAGTATTCCGGGATTTACATTTACAATTCCCAGAACATTCTGGCGGAAGGCACAACCACTAACTCAAATGGAAACTCCGGGATATATGTGAAATCTTCGGATGTGGAGATTCTGGACAATACTCTGGTGGACAATGGCATTAGAGTTGAGGATTCGGATAATGCAAAAATAGAGGGTAACGATGTCTCCGGCCAGCAGGCGAATGGTATATATGTGAGTTATTCCAGCAATGTGATTATTTTGAATAACACTGTGGACAATTCCAGCAGTTCAGGTATTGATGTTTACAGCGTGAGATACTCAACAATTCACAACAACACCATTACGGATTCAAGCCATGGCATTCACGTGGAGAGTAGCATATACACAAACACAATCTCAAATAACACTGTATCTGGTGGAGATTACGGGATTTACCTCTATCTGTCTCGGAACGCATATCTGCGAGGAAATGATATTCGCGGCATGTACGGGATTTATCTCAGCTCATCATCTTACAATCATATCTCCGAGAATTATGTGCACAAGAGTTACGAGGGCATATACCTGAAAACATCCCCTTATGTGGAGGTTAAAAACAACACCTGCCGCGGAGATGGAAGCGCATTCACAAGGGATGGAATCTATGTGGATGATTCCGATTCTGTGAGCATTACTGGGAACAACTGCTCCTATTTAGCGTACGGTATCTTTGCGCATGCTTCAACTCTGGATGAAATTTCGGGGAATATTCTCTGGCACAACACCCGTGGAATCGGGACAAGCAATTCGGATAATCTGACGCTGGAAAATAATGAATTCTTGGGCAATTCCTACGGCATTGATGCACAGTTGATAAACGACACTTCTGTAAATGGCAATGAATTCATAGAAAACACGCAGTACGGTGCATTTTTGACAGGAAACAGGGTGAATGTGACATACAACACCTTCCGGAATGGAAGCACCGTGGGATTGGGCGTGGGTAACTCTGAGGAGTTCTACATCAATAAAAATCGCATCTCTGGCAATGCGATAGGGGTGGAGATAAGTTCCTCCTTGCACATTTATCTCAATGGAAATCTTCTGGACGATAACGATCATGGAATGAATATTATTTCGTCGCACACAGTACTTGTGATTGCCGGGCATGTGGCAAACAGCACCGAGGGGGTGAATGTAACATCCTCATCCGTTGTGAATTTCCACTATCTGGGCTTTTATGACAGCCATGTTGGCGCAGTTGCGTATAAATCATCGTGGGTGAATTTTCTTCATTCCTCTTTCCACCACAGCGATATTGGTGTGCTGTTTGAAAAATCGGACAACTCCAGCGTGGTTTGGGGCTATGCGCATCACAACAGCGAAAGTGGAATTTCTTTGAATTACTCGGAGTATGTGGAGATTGAAAATGCCACAGTGGAAAATAACAGCGGGTACGGAATAAGATTTGAGAATCTCGCAAATCACACGAGCATAGTGGACTCAAAAGTAAAGCACAACGGAAAGGATGGAATTTATGTGTGGGGTAGTTACAACAGCATACTCAGATGCAACATCTCCTCCAATGCATACTCGGGGATATATGGATACTTTGTCCGAGAGCTGACGCTTAACTGGAGCGAAATTTACGGGAATTCCATGGGCGGCGTTTATCTGTACTACCCACATACTTCCATCATTAACAACAGCAAAATCACTGGGAATCATGACCACGGTGTGTCGGTTAGAGGGGCTAGTACGTGGGCTGATGCATGGATTGTAAACACTGAAGTATCATGGAACGATGGGGACGGTGTGCACCTGTACAATATCCAAGATACTACAATCAAAAACAGCACCATGTTCCACAACAGCCACTACGGATTGAACATTTACATATCCTCCAGCGTCACCGTAATCAACAACACTCTGAGCTACAACGCCGTGGGCGCATATATTGATACTTCATGGGATCTTTATTTGATAGGAAATGGTATCGCACACAACAGCAATGAGGGAGTGCTGATAAATGACACATATTCCCAGTATGATTACTCATACGATATATACATGGAGGAAAATCTCATACTGGAAAACGGCGGTTATGGCGTAGCAATAATGAATCCCTACGCAAACAATATACTCATTACAGACAACTCTTTCTACTACAACAACGGCGCCACGGAGAATTACAGCGCATCGCATGTGCAGGCCTACGATGCCACATCGGATTCCTATCACAAAAACTACTGGAACTCTACGGCAGGGGGTAACTTCTGGTGCGACTGGACTGCGCCGGATAGAAACGGAGATGGATTCGTGGATGACCCCTACGTGATTGACGGAGGCATCGCGAAGGATTATCTGCCAAGAGCTGAGCCCATGGTTCCCATACCAGAATTAAACGGAATTTTACTCGTCTTCCTTATCGTCCTTGTTGTTTATTTTGTCAGAAGGAAAAGGTAATTTTTCCTTCTTTATTTTTTAACGAAACCTAAATAAAGATGCGTGGCATGGCGGAATTGAGGTGAGAAAAATGCCATTTAATCTCAATCTGGAGAATATAAGATATGGAAGCGATTTAATAAAGAGGGGATTCGCCAAGATGCAGAAAGGTGGAGTTATAATGGATGTTACAAATGCAGAGCAGGCTGCCATAGCTGAAGATGCTGGAGCCGTGGCCGTAATGGCTCTGGAGCGTGTTCCAGCGGATATCCGTGCCGCTGGTGGAGTTGCAAGAATGGCGGATCCCAACAAGATTCAGGAGATAATGGATGCTGTTAGCATACCCGTGATGGCAAAGGTAAGGATAGGGCATATTAACGAGGCCCTTGCCCTTCAGGCACTTGGAGTTGATATGATTGACGAAAGCGAGGTATTGACACCAGCAGATCCATTTTATCACATAGATAAGAGAGATTTCACCATACCCTTTGTCTGCGGTGCCAGGAACCTTGGAGAGGCCGTAAGGAGAATATGGGAAGGAGCAGCCATGATAAGAACCAAGGGAGAGGCAGGCACTGGCAATGTCATTGAAGCCGTGAGACACATGCGCCTGGTAAACAGGGGCATTGAAGAGTTAAAATACAAGAACGAGGCAGAAATCTACAAGATAGCAAAAAAGTATGCAGAACCTTATGAGAAACTGCTGAAACAGGTGAAGGAGTTCAACGGGATGCTTCCAGAAGTGGATCCCCATGAGCCCGTTTTTGGAAAATACACCCTAAATGACATAATTGAAGGCCTGTACAAGGAGTTAATTGAGATAAGGAAACTTCAGCGCTTACCGGTTGTAAACTTTGCTGCCGGAGGAATTGCCACCCCTGCAGATGCTGCCCTGATGATGAACCTTGGTGCAGATGGAGTTTTTGTGGGCTCAGGAATATTCAAATCCCCCAATCCCGAAGAGATGGCAAGAGCCATAGTTGAGGCAGTTATGCATTACGATGAACCGGAAACCATAGCGGAAGTGTCCAAGGGTCTAAAGGGAATGTACGGACAGGAGATTTCCCAACTCAACGAGAGACTTCAGGAGAGAGGATGGTAATTGAGAACATACTGCAGCATGAAATAATGCAGATAAATCGGGAAATAATAAGAAAGAGGGTGTGTATAAGGGAACTGCTTGAAGATCCGCTCATAAGGGAGGGAAGCATGAAGATTCCCGTGAGCAAAGAGTGCATAGCAAGGATAGCGAGGGGATGTACTCTTCCCCTATCTGACATTTTTTTGCCCGTAACATTTTTCATTCCTGCCGGCTCATACGAGGGATACATAACCTCCTCCAAGGATGTTGAAATTCTAAACGCACTTGGAATTGAATTATCAAAAAGAGGAGAGAAATACTGGCTCGCCAAGTACAGAATAAGAAAATTGGAGCGTACATGCTTGGGCATTGTGCAAAGTGTGATCCTGCCATAAATTTTTATTCTCGTTTTACATTAATTCCACAATGCTGGGAGAGTTTCGAAAAAGGCTTGAGGAATACGAAGGTTCGCTTATAATCGGCGTTGCTGGAGATTCGGGCAGCGGAAAGAGCACTTTAACGAAGAGCATTGCAAATCTTCTCGGAAAAGAACTCGTATCCTTCTTTTCTCTTGATGATTATCACACGGAAGACAGGGAGACGAGAAGGCGCACAGGGCATCTTCCGCTGGATCCAAAGATAAACAACCTGAAACTTGCGGGGGAGCATTTGAAAACACTGCAAAGGGGTGAACCCGTCATAAAACCTGTTTACAACCATAGCACGGGAAAATTTGATCCCCCTGAGGTTTTCGAGCCAAAGAAGATAGTCATTGTGGAGGGACTGCACACACTCTACGATGAACTGCGCAGGTACATAGACCTGAAAATCTATGTGGACCCATCACGGGAGATCAAATGGAGATGGAAGATCAAGAGAGATGTGAAAGAGCGTGGATATGAGGAGCGGGATGTCATAAAGGAAATAAGAGAAAGAGAGCCTTTCTACAAACGTTACATTGATTTCCAGAAGATATACGCTGATATTGTGATAAAAATAGATATCTCCCGATTCAACGAGGAGAACTCGTACCTTGTGGAAACCATAATGAAACGCCTTGATTTCCCTCTAAGCGGAATACAGATACCATTAAGCATATCCTCCCTTATAAATACCTCACAAAAACCGATGATGATTTCATATCGCGATGATTTTTACTACATGAAGAAGGTATCTCGCATAATATTTGACGGGCTTATCCCACACAATGCCATTGACTCCTTGGAAAGAAGGATAATGGAGTACACAGGATTTGAGAACTTCATAATTGATAGAAGTGAGTACGTTAACGGAATACAGATAGCCCAGCTCATGGTGGCATGGTACTTTGTGGAACTTATGAACAACATATTCCAAGAACTGGAGAGGGTGGGAGAAAAAAATTTATAGTAAAAGCGTAATCGTAAGATAGAATGGAGAAAGACAAGCTTCTCAGGGATATTCGGCAACTACTGCGACGGGAAGAGTTTGAGATTGGAGAGCCCATACTGAAAAGCATAAGTTTTGACATGATAGCAAGAAGGGAAGACATAATTTTAATCCTCAAAGCGCTGATAAACATAGATGCTCTGCGCTCGGAAGTTGCCAGAGAACTGAAGATTCTCGGCAAGGAACTCAAGGCAGCACCCATAGTGATAGGCAAGAGAAGCGCCATGGGCAACATACTGGACGATGTGGTTTACTCTCGTCACGGTATACCCATTCTCTCCTTCAATACTTTCAAGAACTTCATAACGAATGGTGAGTATCCAATGGTTTATGCTTCTCCCGGTGGGTTCTATGTGAATATAAACGGCTGGCTATTGAAAAAGATAAGGGAGGCTAGGGGCATATCATTAGGGGAGCTTGCAAATGTTGCAGGAGTTAGCCGAAAGGCCATACAGCTCTATGAGGAGGGAATGAGTGCAACCATAGACAGCGCGTTGAGACTTGAAGAGTACCTGAAGGTCCCGCTTATTGAACCGATAAACATTATGGACCTCACACGCCTTGAGGAGGAGAGATATCCAAAAATGGACAATGTGGATGAGATTTACAGAAAACTCATGGAACTGGGATACGATGTGTTCTTGACCCTAAAATGCCCCTTTGAGGCTCTGAGCAAGGATGAAGAGGATATATTTCTAACGGGTATAGGAAAGAACGAGAGAAGAATAAGGCACAAGGCAATGAATCTTAGAATAATGACACGAATACTTGAAAAGAACGCATTTATCATAGTGGATAGGGCTAGATACGAGGAGATTGAGGGCATACCTCTTATACAGAAGGACGAACTTATGGAAAGCGAGAGAAAAGAGGAAATAAAGAGCATAGTCAGGGAAAGGAGTGTCCTATGAAGAGAGTGTACAAATTCATACTGGAGAGCAGGGAGCTTCTCTTCTGGGGAACAATTAAGGGGCTCGTTAGCGAACGTGAAAAACTGCGCAATCTTTTTACCGAGTTCAAGCCTGAGGTTATGTTCCTAGGCATCTCACCGGAGGAGATGAAGGGCCTTGAAAGGTATCTTAAAGAGCCATTTGATATTGAACCTGAGGATTATGAGGTTATCTACGGACTAAAACTGGAAAGATACGGAGAGGTCGGGCTTCCGGTACCCACATACCTTGAGGCCTTTGCTCTCTCCAGAAAAGACGGAGTGGATATGATTCCCATTGACATGCCGGACGAAGAATTTTCAGATCTTTACGTGAACACAATTGACATATTCCATCTGATGCACTTCAATTTCAGGAAGCGGAAGATCTGGCGTAAAAAATTTGAGGCTGAAACTCCTGAGGAGTTTGTATTGATGTGGGACAAAGAGGTGAATAAGATTCCCCAGTACCGGAAAATTGAGAACGAGAGAGAAAAATATATGAGCAGGAGGATAAAGGAACTTCTAAAAGAGAGATGCGAGAAAAAAATAATGATCATCATTGAACTTGAGCGCCTTCACGGTGTGCTTGATAATTTGAATCTCTTACACACCACGTAAACTTCAGGGCTCGCCCTGTTTGAAGCCCTTGGCTTATGAACCTTTACCAGTTCAAATCTCTTTTTGCATTTCCTCCTGAATCCCTCAAGCATGTCTCCCTGAAATACCTTCACCAGAAGGTGCCCTCGCTCTCGAAGCATTTTCTCCGCAATGAACAATGCACGCTCTGCCAGGTCCACCGATCTCGCATGATCCCATGAAGCCACACCGGAAATGTTCGGAGCCATATCGGAAATCACAACATCCACGTAATCCGTGTATCTCATTATTCTCTGCACAATATCCTCATCATAAACGTTGCCACGCACGAATTTCACACCAGACACCTTTATGGGTTTCACATCAACCCCTATGACCATACCCTCCTCTCCAACGAGCTTTAAAGCCACCTGGCTCCAGCCCCCGGGAGAGGCACCAAGATCCAGAACCCTATAACCAGGACGAATTATGTAAAACCTATCGTTAATCTGCAAAAGTTTGAAAGATGCGCGGCTCCTGTAGCCGCGCCGTTTCGCCTCCCAGTAATAAAAATCTCTGTTTTTCAACTCTCTTCCTCTACCACTTTCTTGTACTCTTCCGCACTTAGAAGTTCTTTAATCTCATCAGGATTCTTTATCTCTATTTCAATTAGCCAGTTCTCGTATGGATCCTGATTAAGCAGTTCTGGGCTATCCACAACGGCATTGTTTACCGCCACAACCTTTCCAGAGAGGGGGGCATATATATCGCTGGCCGCCTTCACAGACTCTATGACGCCAATGGTATCCTCCTTTGAAAATTCGTCACCCACTTCGGGAAGTTCCACATACACAATATCGTGAAGTTGCTCCTGGGCCACATCGGTTATACCTATCCTCGCCTTATTTCCTTCAACCTTCGCCCATTCGTGGGTCTTTGTGTATTTCAAATCTTCAGGAATCTTCATACCTATCACCGATGGGTTAAATGCTTGAAGGGTAAAAAACATTGCGATGACAAGATTTTTAATTTCAAATGCCATTTGCATCTATGCGAAGTTTCATAGCAATTGAGGTACCATTCACCAAGGAGATGGAGAGTTTGCAGAATAGCATAGATGGTCGCGTGAAACTGGTTGAGAGGGAAAACGTGCACATAACCCTGAAATTCCTGGGAGAGATAGACGAAAAAACATTTGAAATGGTACGGCAAATTGTGGAAGACTGCAAGGTGGGAAGTTTCAAGATAACCCTCAGGGGTGTTGGTTTCTTTCCAAATGAGCGTTACGTGAGGGTTGTGTGGATAGGTGTGGATAACTACGAGCCCATTGAGAGAATGGCAAGGTGCATAGACGAAAAACTGAGAAAGATAGGATTTCAGAGGGAGAAAAGTTACGTGCCCCATCTTACGGTTGCCAGGGCTAAGGGAAGGATAACCATAAGGAATCTGGAAAAGTTCAAAAACATGAGATTTGCCGAAATGGAGGTTAAGGAGATAAAAATAAAAAAGAGTACGTTGACTCCAAATGGTCCCGTTTATGAGGATCTTGCCACAATTCAACTGTAGTACAGTTTTTCTCCCTCGTCCTCTTCCTCCTCTTCCTCTGCAAATTCAATCACATCTATGGCCGCGATGGAGCCTATTGGTATGAGTCTCGTCTTTCCCTTCATCTCTCCATGGCTCTCATCAAGTTCAAGCCACAGGGATGTGTCTTCACCAACGGCCACGAACCCCTTGAATGTTCCACTGCTCTTCATTATGCTGTTGTGCGCTGTTAGCGAGTACACCACACATTTTGACCCTATTGTCAGTTTATTCATACCTACCACCCTCCGCAAGTTTTGATATGTGCTCCACCATTATTCTGTAATTTTCCATTGCAAGTTTCACATTCGCCTCCACAAAGTTCCAGGCACGGGCCAGATCTCCGTACCTGAGACGGTACATCTTGTTCATTCCATCCTGCCGCTCATCCAGTATGTCCAGAGATTTCAGCTTGTTGAGATGCCTGTAAAGCGTGGTTCTCGTTGTGTCCAGATATGCGAGTAACTCTTCAACACTCCACTCCCGGTCCGGATGAAGAAGAAAACACTCCTTAAAAAGCCTGTAAGGCACGCTCTTAATAGCTCTTTCAAAATCCCGCTGAGGATCAACCCTGGGCATATACCCTATAGAACTGAGAAATGTGAGAAGAACATAATCCAGATTTCTCTCGTGAACCATCGGGGTCAGCAGGGTTATATTCATCTCGAACATAAACATAGTAATAGTTTTAGGTTTATTTAATTTTCCCAATCCCAGGAAGAAGGTTTAAAATACGGCAGTGCATTGGCCCAATATGCTTCTTGAAAAACTTGTAAAAGCGTTTGGAGTGCCCGGATTTGAGGATGAAATCAGAGCCATCGTAAAAGAGCATATGGAAGAATATGCGGACGAGGTACATGTGGACATGCTAGGCAATGTGATAGGAGTAAAGCACGGTGGTGAGAGGAAGGTCATGCTCGCAGCCCACATGGATCAGATAGGATTCATGGTCAGTGGAATCACAGAAGATGGCTATCTTGTGATCTCTCCCATGGGTGGCGTAAATCCCATAACCCTCCGTTCGAGGATCGTGAGAATCAGGGGGAAAGATGGCTTTGTGTACGGTGTAATAGGTGAGAAGCCTCCGCATATTGAGAAAAAGGCCGAGAAAAAGGAGATAAAGGATCTTCGCGTGGACATAGGGGTTGAGAGCAGGAATGAGGCAGAGCAACTTGCACCAATAGGTTCCGTTGGAAGTTTTGTTCCAAATTACTTGGAAATGGGGAACAGGATCGTGGCCACAGCCCTGGACGATAGGGCTGGAATATACGCCCTTCTCAAAACAATGGAGAATGTGGAAAGTGATGCCACTCTCTATTTTGTTGCAACTGTCCAGGAAGAGGTGGGACTCCGTGGAGCGAGGATCTCGGGATTTCGGTTAAATCCAGATATAGGCATAGCTATAGATGTGACCCATGCCAAGATGCCAGGAATTGGAAGTGAAGAGGTGCCAATCGTGCTTGGAAAGGGTCCCACAATAGGTGTCGGACCCACTGCCCATCCAAAACTCGTTCATCATTTCACACACACAGAATTACCATTCCAAATAGAGCCCAATCCATCAAGAAGCGGTACTGATGCTGACATAATACAGCTCTCAAGAGAGGGTGTGGCAACTCTCGTTCTTTCCATACCGCTCAGGTACATGCACTCCAGCGTGGAGATGATCGATAAGAGAGACCTGGAAAACACGGTCAATATAATTAAAATGGCCCTAAAAGATATAGGGAAGGTTGACCTCACACTATGAGAGAAATGTTTATCATTCTAATCCCATTATTCTTTTTGTGATTGCTTCTGCCCCGGCCAAGGTAATATTGTTCGGAGAGCATGCTGTGGTTTACGGAGAGCCAGCCATAGCAGTGGCCATAGATATGAGAACCTATGTGCATGCGGAAAAAAGCGAAGAGTACAGTGTGAATGGATATCCTATGAACTCCAGATACCATGCCTACATAAAAAACGCCATTGACCTCTGCTGGGAGGGTGAACCTCTGAGTATAAGAACAAAGAGCCAAATACCCTCCGCATCCGGTATGGGTTCCTCTGCATCCATAACCGTAGCCACACTGACAGCACTCTTGGCGATGAAAAAGGAGATTGATGAGGAGAAGATTGCGAAGATGGGTTTTGAGGTAGAGTACAGAACTCAGGGGAGGGCAAGTCCCATTGATACCAGCACAGTGACGCATGGGCAAGGGATACTCGTTCACAAGGTAAAGAGAGAAAATTACCTGTGGAAAGTAGAGAAAAACGGAGTTGTCTGGTACATACACCATGTCAAAATACCCTCTCTTCGCTTAGTTGTTGGATTCTCAGGCATAAAGGGCTCCACGAGGGAGATGGTTGAAAAGGTACGGAGATTCTACTCATGGAACTCATTCGCCAGGGATGTGATAAGGGAAATTGGAAGGATAACCCTGGAAGCTTTGAGCCCCCTGCAGGACGAGGATTATGAGCGCATTGGAGAGCTCATGACCCAGGATAACAAACTCCTAACGATACTTGGAGTGAGCCATCCAATGCTAAAGAAAATGATAAACGTTGCAATGAAACACTCCTACGGAGCGAAGCTCACCGGTGCCGGGGGAGGGGGTTCCATAATAGCACTCACCGATGAGCAGGACGAAGTTGCACGGGCCATTGAGGAGGTTGGCGGTCGGGCCTATAAGGTGAGCATCAGCAAGGAAGGGTTTAGAGTTGAAAATCATTTTTGAAAATCACTATTGGATATCTGTTATGTTTAACAAATTATAAATTTCAGTGAAAAATTTTTTAATACCCCATATTCTTCTTATTTTGAGAGAGGTCCTGAATGCCCGCAGGTGATAGCAGTTTAACCTCGGGCCTCTCTCGGGAGAGCGCCATGCTCTCCCTCACCAAAAATCACCTGGGAGGTGATAATCAGAGGTGATGTGAAATATGAAGAGGGTGATGAATAGAGAACAGGGAGAATTCGGTATTGGTTCGTTGATAATCTTCATCGCCATGATCATAGTATCCGCAGTGACGGCTGTGGTGCTGATACAGATCTCCTATCAACTTCAGCAGCAGGCGGAAGACACTGGAAACGTTGCAATACAGGATGTGTCCACCGGAGTGAAGATAATATCCATTGGCGGCTACAGGTACAACAATACATGGGGCACCACGGCTCCATATCACGATGTTATAGACTGGGTGAGCATAATGATAACCCCGATTTCGGGTAGTCCACCGATCAACCTGAAGGATGTCATAATTATTGTGAGTGATGGAAACACCTCGGTAAACCTCGTTTACAGCAGCAGTGTGGAATTTGATGGGGGTCCAAATCCAATAGGAGGTGCAGGCGTATTTGGCATGGAAATTGTAAGGGATCTGCCTCCTCAAACCCTTGAAAACGATGTTCTCACCTCTGGAGACATTGTATCCCTATCCTTCAACGCCACCGCCAACGGACTTAACCTGGAGCCGCAGACGTATCTGAGCATAAAGATCATTCCTAAACATGGGGTTTCTACCTTGAAGGAAATAACTACTCCCTCACCATACATATCAAGATACGTGGAGTTGATGTGAATGGGATTGAGCACAACAGCAGCATATGGCATACTGTTCACGGCTTCGCTTATAATGTTTGCAACAGTACTCAGCAGTATAATCTACTCATACACTATAACAAATCAGGGCATGGAAAACAGAAGCACGCTTATGGAGAGTGCAAAGAACGTGATTGAAATGGATAGGGTGGTTTACAATTCCTCAAAAATTGAGATCTATGCCATCAATCGTGGACCATTAACCCTGAACACCAGCGATATGTCAATAATTGTGAATGGTACAATGATGAACTTTACCTTCAACTCACCCTACTGGTTTCCCGGAAATCTAGAGAATTTTGACATAAGCACAAATTATACCCTTGGGACATCCCACGAGGTGCAGTTCAAAATTGATGTTGGAGACCATGTAATAGCAACCGCGGAGAGGGATAAAATCTATGTTCTGAATGAAACGTCCATAACGGCATACTCCTTTCTTGGAGTGAGAGTGTGGAGTGTGAATATTCAATCTCCACTGGACGTGGCCTGCGGCTCTTATCTCTATGTGCTTAATTCCACAGAAATAGAGATGTATGATTTTTCAGGAAATTACATAAAGTCTTTTGCCGCAAACCTCAGCATAATAGCCATAACAGCCACGGAAAATTACGTTTACGGGATATCCAATGACACCCTATACATATTCGACTCCACGGGGAATTTGGAAAGTGAGGTTGCCCTAGTGAATGCAAGGGATGTTACTGTTGGAAAGTACCTGTACGTTCTGGAGGGAAATGAGATCTATGAGTATACCTACGATGGATACTACATTACGAGATTCACAGATTGGAGGATCACAAATGCAACAAAAATAGGGGCAGATGAGCACATGCAGGGCTCATACATTTTCGTTCTGAATAATCACAACGAAATTTTAATTTATGAAAACGGGACATTTGCAGGAGAAATTCCCCTGACTTCTCTGGCAGAAAACATAGATATATACGGAAAAATCTACATCAGTGCACAGGGAGTTCTCGGTATGAACATGGGCTATAGGGTGAAGATTGTTGATGAATATGGAAATGAGGTTTACGGGTATCTGTGAGGTGATGCTATGGGTCTTAGCACAAGTGCAACCCACATAATATTCTTCATTGCCTCCGTGGTAATCGCTGCCAGTTTCGTTGGCATAGCAGCTAGCGCAGTTCTCAACATATCAAACGGCATAGAAAATAGGGGAGATATGATCGCAAACCAGCTTTCAGGAGAGTTCAAAATAATAAACGACCCTACGAGAATGAGTAACAATCCACTCGTCCTATACCTGAAAAACACGGGAAAAGTTCCACTTAGCACAAGCCACATAACAGTGCTTATCGATGGTACTGCCCAAGATAATTACACTGTGAGCCAGGATACATGGCTACCTGGAGAGACAATAGTCCTCACAATAAATGTGGATCTTGTACCTGGGACTCACGTTGTGAAGGTTGTGCTTGAAAACGGATTATCAGATACGTTCTACTTCAGGGTGTGAAAAATGTACAAGATAAAAATTGAGAGGGATGAACTGCATTCGCGTCTGGGAGGAGGATTTCCGGAGGGGTCTCTGGTGCTCATAGAGGGGGAGAACGGCAGTGGAAAGAGTGCATTGACACAGAGATTCGCCTACGGGTTCCTGATGAATGGGCATACGGTCACAATAATCTCCACAGAGCTCACGGTGAGGGACTTCATAAAGCAGATGTACTCCCTGAACTATCCAATAGCAAATTTTCTGCTTCGCAATAGACTCGTGTTTGTACCTGTTTACCCAATCATAGGAAATATGCGCGATCGCAAGGACTTCCTTGGAAGATTGATGTCCTCTCCAGCACTTTTCAAGACGGACATAATCATAATTGACACTCTTTCTTCGCTTGTGAAAGCAAGTTTAAATGTTGAATCACGCTCAGTTCAGTTGCTATCCTTCTTCAAGAGACTTATGGCTCTTGATAGAACCATAATTTTGAACGTGGAGAAGGGGGTGATGCGCGAAGAGATACTTGCCCCATTCAGGGCTGCCGCCAATGTGTATATAGAGACCTCCATAAACAAGATAGGAAGCATGGTGAACAGAATAGCATTCATAAGAAGGTACACCAATGCTGCTGGAAGAATTGAAAATACAATCGCTTTTAGGGTTGAGGCGGGTACTGGAATAATTCTCGAGATAATGGCAATATCATGAGGT
The DNA here is from genome assembly GCF_000327505.1 of Aciduliprofundum sp. MAR08-339. Taxonomy (NCBI): domain Archaea; kingdom Methanobacteriati; phylum Thermoplasmatota; genus Candidatus Aciduliprofundum; species Candidatus Aciduliprofundum sp. MAR08-339. The sequence goes on along the minus strand of NC_019942.1, from coordinate 1,141,657 downwards.
GATGCCCATGGCAATGGGAACCAAGGTAGCCCTAGCAATAAAGAGAAACCCGCATCTTGGAAGGTACATTGAGAGGGTCAGAAGGGAACTCAACGAAACTCCAGAGTTCTACGAGCAATTATCAAGGGATATGAAGGACCTTGACTGGGTCAACCTCATATACCCTGTTGGAGACCCAATCTTCATCCACATATATGGGAGGAGAGGAGATAGAAAGTATATTGTGGTGCAGCCAGAAATGAGCGAAGAGGAGAAGATAAAGTACTACAAGGTGAGAGAGCTCATATTCATAAAGGCAGGATACGAACCCCCCCATAAAACCAAGGAAGAATTTGAGAGGCAAATAGAGAGACTGCTAAAGGATTCCACGGTGATCGTTGAGGAGCCTGTACCCTTTGAAGAGAAGAAGGGATTTCTGAGCATGTTCAGAAAGGTAAAGATTCCCGTCACGCAGGAGGAGTACGATAAGATTGAGTATTACTTAAAGAGGGATATAATAGAAAGTGGTCCTCTTGAACCCCTTCTCAGGGACCCATACATAGAGGATATTCACGCAATAGGGATAGAGCCAGTGCACCTTATCCACAAGGTATTTGAAACCATGGAGACAAATGTGCATTTTACAAGTTACGATGAACTTGACTCGTATCTTAGAGGTATGAGTGAGAGAATGGGTAGACCGGTGAGCACCGGGCGTCCCATAGTGGATGGTGCCCTGCCAGATGGATCAAGAATAAATATAATTTATGCGGATGATGTAAGCATAAAGGGCGCCTCATTCACAATAAGAAAATTCGCCGCAGAGCCTCTGAGCGTGACGCAACTGGTAAAATGGGGAACATTCAGTGCTGAGATAGCAGCCTATCTATGGATGGCCATAGAGTTCGGAAAAAGCCTATTTATCTCCGGGGAGACTGCAAGCGGTAAGACAACAACGTTAAATGCAATAATTCCGTTCATCAAGTACAACTACAAGGTTTTCACAGCAGAAGATACGCCAGAGGTGCATGTGCCACACGAGATATGGCAGAGATTGCTCACAAGGGAGGCTGGACCAAAAGAATCACGGGTTGAGATGTTCGATCTTTTGAAAGCCGCTCTGAGGAGCAGGCCCAATTACATAATTGTAGGTGAGATAAGAGGTGCCGAAGGTAATGTTGCATTTCAGGCCATGCAAACTGGACATCCCGTTATGGCAACGTTTCACGCATCGTCCATAAAAAGGATGATCCAGAGGCTGAGTTCTCCTCCGATAAACGTGCCTGTAACGTTCATGGATAATCTAAACATAGGTGTGTTCCAGCAGGCCGTTTATTTGAAAGGTAGAACCCTTAGAAGAGTTCTCTCTGTGGAGGAGATCCTTGGTTATTCGGCAGAACTTGGGGGAGTTATGACAAAGGCCGTGTTTGTTTGGGACCCACTTCGTGATGAGCACATATTCAGGGGACTCAACAACTCATACATACTGGAGGAAAAAATAGCTCCACTTCTCGGCTATGCTGATCCCAGGAAAGTATACGATGACCTTTTCCTCAGAGCAAAGATAATTCGCAAGATGATTGAGCACAACATATTCCGCTACAGAGACGTTGTAAAGATCATAGTGGATTTCCAGAAGTACGGTGTGGAAAAATTACCCTTTACGGTGTGATTAAAATGGCAGGAATAAGGGAGAAAGTGGCAAGGCTCTACACCTCATTCGACATCCCGTGGAGAAAATACATCCTGATGTACGCTTTACCCATACTATTCACCACCCTATTCATCACCCTCTATCTATCAATCTCGTTCAAATTTTTCAACATTTTCCCATTCTCCCTGGTTCTGTACACCATACCCGCATTCGGAATTCTAACCATCATGCTCTTTCCCCTCCTGAAGGGAGAGAAGAGAAAGAAAGAGATTGAGAAGTACCTGCATCTGTTCATAACAAGAATGGCCGTTCTGGCTTCCACCAGGTTGCCCCGTAAGGAAATATTCAGAATACTCTCGGAGGTGAAAGAATACGGTGCCCTGAGCGATGAGATTGCAAAGATTTACCATCTGATGGAGTACTGGAACATGAGTTTACCGGACGCCACAAGGATAGTTGCCAAGAGATGCCCCAGCGTTGAACTCGCAGATTTTCTGGACAGGATTGCACACAGTGCAGATGCCGGCGAGGATTTTGAAGTCTTCCTTGAAAAGGAGCGTGCGGTGGTTCTTGAAACCTATGCCGTCAAGTACGAGGCTGCCCTGAACCAGATGGATGTTTACAAGGAAACTTTTGTAGCGATGCTGATATCCATGCTCTTCTTCGCCGTATTTGTAACCATACTGCCCATGTTCACCACGGGAGATATGACAATCTACCTCTACCTCATGCTTCTGGCGTTCATAACAGTTGAGGCTGTTATGCTTTACGCCATAAAAATACGCCTGCCGGAGGACGATGTATGGCACAACAGGAAGGATGTCCGTTCACCCCACGAGATGAAACTTCTCAAGGTTATTCCCTTCGCCTATCTCATGGTGGCCCTTCTTTTCCTCATCACCTACTTCCTGAACCTGCCCCTCCCCATAGTCGTGGCAATATCCATACTTCCACTGTTCTACCCGGGATACCTGGTGCACACCGCAGAGAGTGACTTGATAAACTGTGATACAAATTACGACGCATTCATAAGGGCAGTTGGAAGTTACATAGAGGCAAAGGGCAGTGATGTGACCGCTATGGAAAGGCTGCGAAAGCATGATTTTGGGAAACTCACAAAGTACATAGATACACTTTACAAGAGATTGCTCACAAGAATTGATAAGAAAATGGCGTGGAGATACTTTGCCGGTGAGACGGGAAGCAATCTGATTTCCAAGTTCACAGATATGTTCGTTACAGGCCTGGATATGGGGGGAAACCCTAGAAAAATTTCAAAGATCATAAGCGAGTCATACGTGCGTATGATAGGGTTGCGTAAAAAAAGGTACCAGTCCGCTGCAAATCTGACGGGCATACTCTACGGTCTGATGGTTGGCATGGCATTTACACTCTACACAACACTCAATCTCATGAAGATGATGGCCAATATGATAAAATACTACCCCGTGAATCTGCAGAAGTACATACACATTCCCCTTCTATCCGCTCATTTCCCGCTCCAGGCTGCAAGCGTTGTGTTTCTGCTTCTTCTCGTAATTCATGCGCTCGTTTCCTCCATGATCATAAAAATAGTGAGCGGTTCGCATAGGCACAGCATATACCTCCACTTCTCCATGCTGGTATGGGTCGGCATTATAGTTGCATACGTTACCAACTGGGCAGTTGGAAAGGTTCTGACATTCTAATCGCAACCATTATATTCCCCCATGCAATATTTAAAACGTGTACTGGGATGTCAGACTGCTCACCGCCTCCTACTCAAAGGAGGACGATGGGGTCGTTGTGGAGTTGTACGGAAAGACGAGAGAGGGAAGGAGCATAGTGGCAAGATACCACGGTTTCAGGCCCTATTTCTACCTTGTGGAGCCACCCGCAACAATACTTGAGAGATTCTCAAAGGACCCAGAGATTCACAGAATGGAGGAGGTTAAACTCTGGCACAGGGGGAAGGTGCGCCAGTGCGTAAAGGTAACCCTGCAATCACCATGGAAAACTCCGCATTATCGCCGTGAGGCTCTGGAATTCTGCGATGTTCTCGCTGCCGATATACCATTTCACCAGCGCTTCATTTACGATTTTGACCTTGGCTCATGCGTGCGCATCCATGGCAGGGAGATTGAGAGTTCAAAATACACCGCGGAGATCGTTGTAGATGCTGAGAGTTTTGAAAACATTGATGATTTTAAGCCCCCCCTGAAAATTTTGAGTTTTGACATTGAAAACTCCATGATTGATGGGAGGATTTTCACCATAGGCGTGGCAGTTTGGGACGGAAAGATAAGAAAATACGGAATAGAGGGAGACGAGGAGGAGATACTCTGGAAATTCATAGAGGTCATAAAGAACGAGGATCCCGACGTGATAACGGGCTACAACATTGACGGTTACGATCTTGAACTTCTAAGTGACAGGTACAAGAAGTACGGTATGGAGTTCTCAATAGGCAGAGACGGGTCAAAGCCTCAGCGAGTGGTTGGACAGTTCTGGAGGGTGCATGGAAGGGTAATTGAAGACGCATGGTGGGCCGTAAAGAAGGAACTACGGTTAAAGCAGGAAACTTTGCAGGCGGTGGCAATGCACCTCTTTGGCGAGGGTAAATTGGATGTTGATAGAACAAACATAGACGAGGAATGGAAAAAAGACAAGGAGAAGGTCATGGAGTACTGCAAAAAGGATGCAGAACTGGCTTTAAGAATTCTTATGAAGATAGGGATAATTGACAAGTATCTTGACCTTGCCACAGTTACAAAATTTCCGCTGGATGATGTCATTCATTCAGGCACCTCCACATGGGTTGATTCTCTGCTCATAAGGGAGGCAGATAGGCACGGCATAGGTGTACCCCTTCAGGGTCAGGAGAGGAAGAGGGGTAAGATTGAAGGAGGCTATGTACACACCATAGAGCCGGGACTCTACCACTGGGTATGCGTTCTTGATTTCAAGAGCATGTACCCAAGCATCATAATCAAGTACAACATATGCTTCACCACACTCAGCAGGGAAGGGGAGATAGTTAGCCCCACGGGTGTGAGATTTCTCTCCAAGGAGAGAAGAGAGGGGCTAATTCCAAAAATTCTCAAGGAGTTAATGGATAAGAGGGATACCCTGAAGAGAATGATGAGAGAGGCAAAAAATGACGAGGAACGCAGGTACTATGATGGCCTGCAAAAAGCTGTGAAAATACTTATGAACACCTTCTACGGGGTTCTTGCATCATCCTTTTACAGGTTCACAAATCCAGATATAGGGGCGAGCATAACAGCGTTTGCCAGAGAAACCATAAAAAGAATAATAGGAGAACTGGAAAATGAGGGGATAAGGGTGGTTTACGGAGACACGGACAGTGTGTTCTTTCAGTCCCCCTACGAGAATCTTGAAAAAACCATAGAATTTGGAAAAAAGAAGGCAGAAGAGATCTCAAATAGGGAATCCCTGGTGCTTGAATTTGAGAAGATCCTTGAACCATTCTTCTCCCATGGTGCCAAGAAGAGATACGTTGGCAGGATAATCTGGCCTGAGGATAGCAGGGGTGAGATGATTGTTAGAGGTTATGAGATTCGCCGCACAGATTCCTTCGATCTGCAGAGCGAGGCACAGCGAGCCGTGTTTGAAAAAATCCTTGATGGAGATATTGAAGGTGCCATTGAAATGGCCAGAAGCATAGTGACAGAGGCCCGTTCAGGCAAGGTCCCCATTGAGAGCCTTGTGATTTCCCGTACTGTGCGAGATTTTAAATCCTACAAGAATCCAGAGAGCATGGCAAACGTTCAGGCTGCCAAAAAACTGATCAAAATGGGACATGAATTCATCCCAGGTATGAAGGTGGCCTGGATAGTCGTGAACGCCCGCGGCTCAAAGCAGGAGGTTGAACCCTACATCCCAGGAAAGGAATTCAATAAAAGACCAGATTACAAGTACTACGCTAGAAGAGTGGCAGAGACCCTTGCAAGAATAACCGAAGTGTTCGGTGTGGACGAGGAGAACTTACTCACGGGAAGCAAGCAGGCCAGCCTGACGAGGTTTGAGAGGAAGAGGAAAACCCTGTTTGATTTTGAGTAAATTCTTTATAGCGCGAGAGCATATTATTCCCGGTGAGAGGATGAATTTCAAAAAGGGAAGAACGTTTATGCTTAGAGTTCCTGAGGATGAGGATTTGCTTGGATTCATAAATCAATTTGCAGAGAAAAATGAAATAAAAACTGGCATTCTCCAGGCCATTGGCTCACTGAAAAACGCAAAAATAGGATATTACAGCATTGAACTTGGCAGGTACGAGGAAATAGAAATAAAGGGCGTGCACGAGCTTCTGATGGCTGCCGGAAACATAAGTTTGATGGATGGTGAGCCCTTTGCCCATGTTCACGTCATACTCGGAGACGAAAAGGGAAATGTTAGAGGAGGGCACCTCATAAAAGGAAGGGTATTTGTTGCAGAACTCTACATTGAAGAACTCGCTGGAGGGAATCTGGAGAGAGTGCCCCAAGGAAATCTTAGCCTGTGGAGATTGGAATAGGCAAGGTTTAAGTAATTGGGATAAATTATTCATCCATGCGAGCCCTCTTGGTTGTGGATATGATCCACGATTTCGTTGATGGTAAATTTGGAAGTGCAAAGGCGAAGAGCATAGTACCCGTTGTGGCCAAACTCATTGAAAAGTTCAGAAATGATGGCATGGTCATTTACCTGAAAGATTCTCACAGTAAAGGAGATGCGGAGTTGAGTATCTGGGGCCAGCATGCTATGGAGGGAACATGGGGCTCAGAGATTGTGAAAGAAATAGAGCCTAAGGATGGCGATGTGGTCATAGAGAAAAACACCTACGATGGCTTTTTATTCACGGATCTTGAGAGAATTTTGATAGATGCAGGCGTGGAGGAGGTTCATATTTGTGGGGTTGCCACAGATATATGTGTGCAGCACACGGCATTCGGTGCTTTTGCTAGGGGATTCAAGGTACACATAATAAAGGATGCCTGCGCAGGCACCTCCGAGGAGGAGCATGAGAGGGCTTTAAAATATATGGAGCGCATTTACGGTGCAAGAATCGAGGAGAGTGAGCAATTATGAAGTTTCATATGGCAAGTGAGAGGGATATCCTTGAAGGTAGAACAACTGACGTGTACTTCATCAGAACAAGAGAAATACTTGAGAAAAACGGGATAAAAAGAAACGTTTACGCAGAATTCACCGTTTCAAATCCTCCCTACGACTGGGTTGTTTTCGCAGGACTTGATGAGGTAGTCGAACTTTTAAAGGGTAAACCTGTGAATCTATACGCCCTTCCAGAGGGCACCATATTTCCGAGAAGGGATGCACGCGGACTACCCATTCCGGTTATGGCGGTGGAGGGTAATTACATGGAGTTTGCAATCTACGAGACTCCCATTCTTGGATTCATATGCCAGGCCTCGGGCATTGCCACAAAGGCTGCAAGGATTCGCCTTGCGGCAGGGGATTCTCCCGTGCTCTCCTTCGGTGTCAGGAGAATGCATCCCTCCATAGCACCCCTGATTGACAGAAGTTCGTACATAGGAGGCTGCGATGGGGTATCAAGCATAATCGGGGCAGAGCATATTGGAAAGAGACCGAGCGGTACGATGCCCCACGCACTCATATTAACCCTGGGAGAGGAGGAGGCTTGGAAGAAATTTGACGAATTCGTAGAAGAGGGAGTACCCAGAATAGCACTTATAGACACATTCGGTGATGAGAAATTTGAATCCATAAAAGCGGCCGAAATCCTCAAGGACCTGGCCGCCGTTCGGCTGGACACTCCCTCCTCCCGCCGTGGAAGATTCGAGGACATAATTCGAGAGGTCCGCTGGGAACTGGATATTCGAGGTTATAGGAATGTGGGCATATTCGTATCAGGGGGACTTGATGAAGATAGCGTGGCAAGGTTGAAGGAGGCGGGAGCAAGTGGGTTTGGAGTTGGCACCTCGCTCAGCAACGCAAAAACAATTGACTACGCAATGGATATTGTGGAGATAGAGGGGAGGCCCATGGCCAAAAAGGGTAAATTCAGCGGAAGAAAGAACGTTTACAGATGCAGAAAATGCGGAAAATTCTTTGTAACATACAAGGATGAAAAATTAGAATCCTGCCCAGAATGCGGTGGAGAGTTGGAAAGCATGCTCAAGCCCGTGCTCATCAATGGAGAGCCCGTGGGCAAGTATCCATCAGTGGATGAGATAAGGGATTATGTGCTTCGACAGTTGAGGGATATGAATGTTCATAGTGACGGGATTTGAGCCATTTGCAAAGTTCAAGAGCAACCCATCAGAGAGGATAGCAAAATATCTTGAGGAGGAATACAAGGAGGTCAGGGCTGAAATCGTCCCTGTTAAATTTGAAGAGGCAAAGGAATATGCGAGAAAAATAATAGGGCAGAATCCAGAGGCGGTTATATCATTCGGACTCGCCGATGGAAGGCCTCAAATTTCCATAGAAAAAATCGCCGTAAACATCATGGATTCTTCAACACCAGACAACTCAGGATTTAAACCTTTCAGAATGAAAATCTTCGATGACGGAGAGGATGCCTACTCTTCCACTCTTCCAGTTTATAGAATTCTAGATGCTTTGCACGAGAATGGCATTCCAGCGTACATATCTTATACCGCCGGTACGTATGTTTGCAACACCCTGTTTTACTCCCTGCTATATTACGCCAGGAAGATGGGGAAGAGCATACCTGTGGGATTCGTGCATCTCCCATCCACAGAGAAAATGGCACTGAAGAGAAGGGTACCCTATGTAGAATATGAAACAATGAAAATGGCTGCAAAAATAATTTTGGATGTTATTTACCGCCTCTCCTCTCCTTGGCCTTAGGCCTGAGGTCGTGACTGCCACACCTTCTACATCTAGTGGCGTTTGGCGGATTTCGAGCGTAGCATTTCATGCAAATTTTTTTGTTAAGCAGCCTGTTTACTGCCTCCTGAAAGGTCATGGTGCGGAGTATGGAGAAGAGATATTTAATTCTTTTCGTACACAAGTTTTTATAGTCTGAGGAGTTTGCAACTGTATGAGATATCTCCTGAGCATAGCAGGATTTGATCCTACCACCGGTGCAGGTGTAACACGGGATATAATCACGTTCAGAAAATTTGGATTTTATGGGCTTGGGGCCACAACTTCAATAACCTATCAAAACACGCAGGGATTTTACGGCATGAGTGTGCTCTCTTCACAGAATGTTAGAAAACAAATTGACGCGCTATTGGATTCTTTCAAAATAAAATATGTGAAGGTGGGACTCGTGGGAAGTAAAGATACAGCAAATATGATTGTAGAGCTTGCAAACGAGTATGACTGGTTCATGGTGTTTGACCCACTTCTAAGTGCAAAAAACGGGTATACACTTAACAGAAGGGAGGATATAATTAACCTTCTCAGAAGGGCCGATGTGATAACTCCAAATGTTCCAGAGGCGGAGCAGCTTTCTGGAAAGAAAATTGAAGAGCCAATTGATATTATAAAGATCGGGTACATCCTTCAGGATATCTACGGAGGGTACGTTGTTATTAAGGGCGGACATCTCGATGGCTCCGATTATCTCTTTGGCCCAGATTTTATGCATTCAACCTCAATGGCCCTGATAAAAAAGAATGTGCATGGAACAGGGTGCATTTACTCCTCAGCGCTCCTTGCAGAGATTGCAGCAGGAAAGAATATGAAGGAGGCGGTTGAAAGCGTTAGAAAATTCATGCAGGATGAGATTGAGAGTTCGGTTGATATGGGGGGATACGCATTAACACCCTGAGACTAAGTTACAGCCAGTATGCCCTTTTCAAAAAATGCCCACTTTGGTATCATTACTCAAAAACAATACCCGTTGTGACTCCAAAAACGGCCGATACCGAGATAGGGAAGTTGATGCACGAAGTATTTTACAGGATGCTCCAAAATCCACCCATGGCTTTGGATGCTGAGGGCCTATGGAAAAACATAAAGGAGAATAACCATCTTATTGATGCCCGAAGTCTCAGAGATGATTTTGAAAGTGTGGATGAGATGCAGCATTATTATTTGTCCCTCAACAACTCACTTCTTCTGTGGAGCAGCGAGGAGGATTATGTAAAGAGAATTAACACCATGCTCAAAAACATCCAGAATTTGATTGAAGAGATAAATGCAGGGGATTATAAAACTGAGCAGTGGCTCTACAGCCGCCTTGAAGATTTTCTGATCTTTGGCAGATTTGACATGGTTTCCGAGTACGAGATAATAGACCTGAAAACAGGGAAGGTGAACGATTCCGATAGAAATCAGGTTCTTTTCTACTCTATTATTTTTTACCTTAACAAAGGGATAATTCCAACGGCGAAACTCTTTTATCTTCAACACGGAAAAATAAAAACCTTCCGATTCACGCACAATGAAATATGGGATATGAGAAAAGATATTTCCCAAACAGCCAATAAAATAATTAAACACGAGTTCGAAGCCACTCCTGGAGAGTATTGCAGATTCTGTCCATTCAGGACAATATGTGAATCTTAAAATTTGAAAATTGGGTGGCAAATTTTTTGTACTCTTTGGATATTTTCAAACTATGTATCTTGATTTGCTCAGGTTCATCATAGCCATACCGTTCTTCCTATACGCCTCTTACAGTGACTGGAAGGAGAGGCTTATATCTCCCATGGTTTGGTTCATACTTGGATTCTTCGCATTTGGGATAGACCTGTATCAATATCACTCTCTAGCATCCATAATCGCAATCATACCTTCAATAATAATTTTCTACGAGTGGTTCTTTGAGTGGGAGAAGGAGGAACGGGTCATTCAGTACGCCCTCTGGACCCTTGCCATAGCACTTTTCGCATATTCAATAACTCTAAAGGCAGATCCAGTGATAATTGTTATGTTCATAATGCTGCTGGTTTTCAGGGGATTGCACGCCATTAAAGTTATCCGCGGAAGGGCAGATGCCCGTGCTCTTATGAGTGTCGCCATTCTCCAGCCCACATATCCATTTTTCCTCTCGTTCCCCGTTTTTGTGCCAAACTACGTGGACATTGTGCAACTCACATTTCCATTTGCGTTTCTCACACTTCTTTACGCCGCCATTGCCTCTCTGATTTTCATATTTGCAATTTTCATTCGCAACATAATTCGCGGGGATATCGGATTCCCAGAGATGTTCATAGGATACAGAATACCCATAGAAGATGTTAGCAAGAAACAGGTCTGGCTTATGGAAAGGATTGTGAACGGAGAGCATGTGCTATACGTGCATCCAAAGGAACACAGCCCAGAGGATATAGAAAATCTGAAGAAGATTGGGAGGCTCAAGGTTTGGGTTCAGCCAAAAATCCCATTCATCATATTCATAACCACCGGGCTTTTTGCGGCCTACCTACTTGGAAACTTCATCTGAACCGGCAATGGCCCGTAGGAGATCACTGCGCGTTACAATGCCCACAACCATTCCGTCCTTAACCACAGGCAATCTTGAAATTTCCTTTTTCACCAGGATGTTCAGAGCATCGTAAATATCCATATCGGGTTCCGCATAATGGACCCTTTTCTCCATAACATCTCCAACCCTTATGGAGGAAAGTTCCTTCAGGACATTGACCTGCCCCTCAGGAATTTCAAAGGGTATTATTTCCATAAAATCGAAGGGGGTTGGAAAGACGTAAAGACCAACGCTCTCCATCCCACTCTTCACAGTCTTCAGTATATCCTTTATGGTGAGTATACCGAGCAATTTTCCATTTTCATCTACAACAGGCGCACCACTTATCCCATTCTTTGCGAAAATTTCGGATGCCTCTTTGATCGTCATATCCGGTCGCAGGGTTATAACGTTCCTGTTCATTATCTCGCCAATTTGCATCATCTACGCCTCTTCTTCATTTGGAACAGGAGCATATCGTTCCACTCAACCCTGTGCTTCACACCTTTCTCAGCCAGAAACTTGCTTATCTTCTCTGTCACTATGCGCACATCATCGCTGTAAACTCCCCGATATATGAAAAACTCCCTCCTATCACTCATTGGAACAACTATTCTCATTTTCCCTTCCCTGTTAAACCCCTCGGGCTTACGATCGTGCCCTATGTCCACCATGTTCTCATGAATTATGATCTCCCTCTGCTCCGGTTCGTCCCGGAACTGCCTTGTCTCCTCAAAAAACAAATTTAGCATATCCCCCCAAACCTGTTCAAGATCTTTCCATTTAACGCTCTTCTCCATGATGATGTGGCTATTCCAAATTTTCATGATTCTAAATCCCCAATGGAGTATTTAACGATTTTCATCCAAGTAGAATGATGCCTCCTTCAACACCGCCGTGTAGGTAAATATAACCTCATAGAGTGCGTAAATTATGCCTATGAACAGGGCGCTTAAGGCGAAGGCAAGGGCCCATACTGCAAGGTATCCAAATACGTGATTGAAAAACTGGGCAAAGGACATTATGGAAGATATGGAGGTGAACAGTATGGCAAGATAGTAATATAGCATGGCATTTCTACATAGTTTGAGACGCTTCACAAGGGTGCTTTTTTGAACCTGGATGATTCGCATGCGCTCTTCTCCAACCTCTCCCCTGCGAACCTCCTCAGAGAATTTTCTTATTCTGTCAATTATTCTCCCAATTCTGTTTCCAAGTCCCAGAAGCAGAAGCCCAACCGCGGAGATGAGAAGTATGGGAGCAAGGGCACCCTGAAGTATCTGAATTGTATCCATAAGAGCATATAGACATCTTCAATTATAAACATTCTCAAACTGGGGCAAAAACTCTTTTATACCTTAACAAAAATCCCCATCTATGCGTATTCTCTTCATTCATGCGGACTACATAGAGTTTGAGTCAAAGAGCAAGGCGATGAAGGATGCTGAGGAAATTGAAAAGAAAAGGGAAAGGTACGAGGAGTGTCTCGTGGCATTTATCTCCATGGAGGAGGGCGATGCAGGTATTGTTGAGCGTGCAAAGAACGAAATTGTTGACGTGGCCAAGAAACTTAACGTTGAGCGCATCGTGCTATATCCCTACGCGCATCTGAGCAGCAAACTCGCAGGGCCAGCTGAGGCAATAAAGGTTCTAAAAGAACTGGAAAACATGCTAAAAGATCAGTATGAGGTGCACCGTGCACCCTTTGGATGGTACAAGAGTTTTGTCATATCCTGCAAGGGCCATCCATTGAGTGAGTTGAGCAAGGAGATCCGTGGAGAGGCAAAGGAGGAGGAGAGCGAAGCCCTCAAGGCAGAAAAAAGAACAACTTACTGGTACATAATGGATAAAAATGGAGATCTGCACGATGTGGATAACTTTGACTACTCCAAGTATCCAAACCTGAAAAAATTTGTGGATTACGAAATATCTGGTACAAGAGCAGTCAAGGAGATACCACCTCATGTGAAACTCATGCAGGCCCTAGAACTTGCAGACTACGAGCCTGGAAGCGACTCCGGCAACATGCGGTATTATCCCAAGGGAAAATTGATAAAGGGACTAATTGAGGAGTACGTTGAGGGAAAGGTGCTGGATTACGGTGCCATGCAGGTTGAAACCCCCATAATGTACGATTTTAACCATCCTTCCTTGAAATCCTATCTCAATCGCTTCCCTGCAAGGCAGTACATAGTTCTGAGTGGTAAAGATAAGTATTTCCTCAGATTCGCCGCCTGCTTCGGTCAGTTTCTTATGATGCATGATGCCACAATATCCTACAGAAATCTACCCCTAAAACTCTATGAGATGGCAAAATATGCGTTCAGAAGGGAGCAGAAGGGAGAGCTATCAGGGCTAAGAAGACTTAGAGCCTTCACCATGCCCGATATGCATACCCTCTCTGCTGACATGCCCCAGGCCATGGAGGAGTTCAAAAAACAGTATGAGATGGCCATAGAGGTGCTGAGGGATTTCGGGCTTGAACTGGGAGATTATGAGGTGGCCATACGATTCACCCGGGAATTTTACGATAAGAACAAGGAGTTTATAAAGGAACTTGTACGTCTTGTAAACAGGCCCGTGCTTGTACAGATGTGGGATGAGAGATTCTTCTATTTCGTTCTCAAATTTGAGTTCAACTTCGTTGACTCACTCAATAAGGCGGCCGCCTTGAGCACCGTGCAAATAGATGTGGAGAATGCAAAGAGATATGGAATAACCTACTACGACGAGAATGGAGAGGAAAGACATCCGTACATACTCCACTGCTCCCCGAGCGGAGCCGTTGAGCGCGTGCTTTACGCCATGCTGGAGAAGGCAGATATGGATGCGAAGAAGGGAAAGAAACCCATGCTTCCCGTGTGGTTGAGCCCAACACAGGTGCGCATAATCCCAGTTAAGGACGATTTCCTGGGATGCTCAATTCAGGAAATGGATTTCTTCACGCAGCAGGGATTCAGGGTGGATGTGGACGATCGTGATCTGAGCGTGTCCCGCAAGATAAGGGATGCGGAGAAAGAGTGGATTCCATACATAGTAGTCATAGGTGAGAGGGAAAAGGAAAGAAATACGCTCACGGTTAGAATACGCGGAGAAGGGGTGGAAGAGATGAGCAGAGATGAACTCTTGAACATATTGAAGGAGAAAACCGATGGATATCCAAAGAGAAGGTTGCCATTACCCCCGCTGCTCTCCCAGAGACCAAAATTCAGGTAGAGTCCCTCAATTTTTTTATTTTTGAAAGGTACCGCGATATCTTGACATCCTCAGAAGATACTTCAATAATCTTTCCATTGTTCACGACAAAATGGCGAAGTGGAAATTTCTTGGCAGAATACCTCAGAACCTCCTCGGCTATGTAATGCATCTGCACGCAGTGTGGAGAGCCATCTGTGGTAATTACCACAAGTTCCTCTGCAACGGAGAGCATAGCCATAAGTTTGTAAAATGCCATGTTTATGTGCTCCCTCTCGGGGCAAAATGCAAGTTTTGTGTAATCTTTGAATTTTTCAAGATACTCGGGGCTTTCATCAAGGCATGAGCCGTAGAGAAGCAGTTTCTTGCCACGAACATTTTTCCCCTTGGCGTTTGTGCTCATCAAATCCATAAATAAGAATGCACGTGAAATAAAAATAATTTTTGGAAACTTTAAATATCTTATGGGCATAGCCCCTTTAAAAGAGGTGCTAAATATGACGCTGATAGAGGATATAGTATTGCGCAAAATTCTGGATTCACGTGGAAATGCCACCGTGGAGGTTGAGGTATACACCCTCAATGGCTACGGTCGCGCTGCCGCTCCTGCAGGCAAATCAACAGGGAAGCATGAGGTCAAGGCATATCCCGCGGGGGGCATAGACGCTGGAATAAAATATTTCAAGGAGAGAATGGACAATCTCATAGGTATGGATTCAACCCAGCAGGAGGATGTTGATGCCATACTCCATGAGATTGATGGTACGGAAAATTTTTCGATGCTTGGTGGTAATGTGGCCACTGCCGTATCTCTTGCCATAGCCAAGGCAGCCGCGAATTCTCTCGGCCTGCCCTTCTACCAGTACCTTGGTGGTGCCTTCGCGAGAAGCATTCCAAAGCCCGTGGGTAATGTTTTAGGCGGAGGGAAACACGCTGTTGGAGGCACAACAATTCAGGAGATGCTTGCAGTGAGTTTGGGGGAAAGCGCCAAGGATAATGTGTTTGCCAACGCGGAAGTGCATAAAATAGTGGGTAAAAAACTCAGGGAAAGGTTTCCAAACATCTCCCTTGGATTGGGGGACGAGAAAGCCTGGATAGCACCCATGGACGACATTGAGGCCATAGAACTTGTTGTTGAATCAGTAAAGGAGGCAAGTGAGAGTACAGGGGTAAACATAAAACCCGCGCTGGATTTTGCCGCATCTTCATTCTTCCACAACGGAAAGTACCATTACAGAAGCAGGGCACTCACTCCAGAAGAGCAAATAGATTTCGTTGAGGACATCGTTAAAGATTACGGAGTTTACATAATAGAGGATCCCTTTGACGAGGAAGATTTTGAGAGTTTCGCAGAATTGACAAGGAGAATAGGACATCTCGCATACATTGTGGGTGATGACATATTTGTGACGAATGTTGAGCGCATAAAGATAGGAATCTCCAAGGGCGCTGCCAACACGGTGCTCATAAAGCCCAATCAGATAGGCACGCTCACAGATACCGTTAAGGCGATAAAATTCGCAAAGGAGAATGGATATGCCACGATGATCTCCCACAGGAGTGGTGAGACATGTGATACTACCATAGTGCACATAGGTGTGGCGTTCGGCGTAGAGTTTATAAAGACTGGTGCAATAGGGGGAGAGAGGATAGCCAAACTGAACGAGATGATAAGGATTGAAGAGGAGATAAAAGGTGAGTGATATGGTGGAATTGCTGATAGATGAAAACACGTACTTCACGGCGGGCGTGCATATAGGTACCCAGGTGAAGAACAGGGATATGATAAAATTCATATACAAGGTTCGCAACGATGGCCTATACCTACTGGATATAACTAAGACAGATGAAAGGATACGCCTGGCAGCAAAGTTCCTGGCCAGATATGCACCTGAGGATATCCTTGTTGTGTCCCAGAGACAGTATGGACAGAAACCGTCCATAAAATTTGCAGAGGCCATAGGTGGAGCGAAGGTCGTACCTGGTAGATTCATCCCAGGCATACTCACAAATCCAAAACTTCCAGGATACATGGAACCCAAGGTCATTCTCATAAACGACCCTGCGGCGGACACTCAGGCCCTCAAGGAGGCTGTTAAATCCAAGATACCGATTGTTGCCCTATGCGATGCAAACAACCGTACAAGTTATGTAGATCTCGTAATACCAACGAATAACAAGGGTCGCAGAGCTCTCGCTCTCATATACTGGCTTCTCGCAAGAGAGATCCTCAAGGAAAGGGGAGAAATAAAGAGCAACGAAGAATTCAAGTACACCATTGAGGACTTTGAGGCACCCCTATGAGGTATCCTGCAGTTGCCGGCCAATTTTACCCGGGTGAGAAGAAAGAACTGCAGATAATGCTCAATCAACTTTTTATCCATCCTCTTGGGCCTGGAGAGGTTCCTTCTCTCTCACCAGATGGGCCCAGAAAGATCATCGGTGGCGTGGTTCCCCATGCTGGTTATATATTTTCAGGACCTGTGGCAGCACATTTTTACGCCGCGTTGGCCAAGGACGGTTTTCCGGATACATTCATAATAATCGGGCCAAACCACTATGGAATTGGATCAGGTGTGGCAGTGACCCTTGAAGATTTCATTACCCCCCTTGGAAGGGTTCAGATTGATAGGGAACTGGCAAAGGAGATAGCAAGGGAAATGGTGGATATTGATGATTACGCACATAGATACGAGCACAGCATAGAGGTTCAACTTCCATTTTTACAGTTTTTCAAGAGAGAGATAAAATTCGTTCCCATTTCCATGCTCATTCAAGAGTACGAAATAGCCGTTGAACTCGGGAAAATAATAAAGGATGCCATAGAGGGTAAGGATGTCGTGGTCATAGCATCATCAGATTTCTCCCACTACATTCCAAGACAGAATGCGTACAGAAAAGATGCACTTGCAATTGAGAAAATCTTGAAGGGCGATACAAGGGGTCTTTACGACGTGATTGCCAAGCACAGTATAACCATGTGCGGATATGGCCCAATAACGGCAATGCTCACAGCCACAGGAGGAAAGGCCACACTTCTAAAATATGCAACAAGCGGCGATGTACAGCCTATGCAGGATGTTGTTGGTTACGCTGCAATTAAGGTTGAAAAATAAAAACCTTGGAAAAATTTTAAATCGGGCTAATGCATTACGATGCAAGAGGTGATACTATGGCAAAGAAAAAGGATAATCTGGAGGATAAACTTTCTATGAAGAGGGAGAGCATGTGGCTCACCCTGAAAAAAAAGGATATCAAAGAAGCAATGAAATTTGCTGAGGAGTACAAGAAATTCTTAAAGGAAGCAAAGACGGAGAGAGAGACTGTGGAGTACCTTCTCACCATTGCAGAAAAGTATGGGTTCAAGGACCTGTCAAAAAATAATCAACTTGTTCCTGGAGATAAGTTCTATGTTGTAAACAGGGAGAAAGCCCTGGCTCTTGGTGTTGTGGGTAAAAAGCCCCTTGATGGATTCAGGCTTGTTGTATCTCACATTGATGCTCCCCGCATAGATGTGAAACCCAATCCACTGTGGGAAGATGCAGATTCCTCCCTGGCACTTTTAAAAACCCATTATTATGGTGGTATAAAGAAGTACCAGTGGGTTTCCAGACCTCTTGCTATCCACGGCATTGTGTATACGAAGGATGGAAAGAGAATAAATCTGAGGATCGGCGAGGATCCAAGAGATCCCGTTTTCGTGATACCTGATCTGCTTCCACACCTTGCGAGAAAGGTACAGGGAGAGAGAAAGCTGTTTGATGGCATAAGGGGAGAGGAACTGCAGCTTGTGGTTGGCAACATACCCATAGAGGATAAGGAGATAAAGCAGAAGGTAAAGATGCACGTTCTTCAGTACCTCAACGAGAAATACGGCATAGTTGAGGAGGACTTCAACTCTGCAGATCTTGAAATCGTACCTGCAGAAGATCCCAGGGATGTTGGCTTTGACAGGGGTCTTGTGGGTGCCTATGGGCAGGACGATAGGATTTGCGCCTATACCTCATTCCGTGCCATACTTGAGGTTAAAAATCCCACCTACACGAGCATAGCATTCTTTTACGATAAGGAGGAAATAGGAAGTGACGGAAACGTCGGAGCACAGAGCAATTTTCTTGAGTATGTGCTTGCCAAGGTCCTCGCCATGATAAAGCCAAACTACACCTATCCTGAATTCCTTGAGATACTTTACAGGACAAAGGCCATAAGCGCAGATGTAAGCGCTGCCATTAACCCCATATTCAAGAGTGTGCACGACGTACAGAACGCAGCCAAGGCCGGCTATGGAGTTGTCATATCCAAATACACTGGCCATGGAGGAAAGTATGGCTCAAGTGAGGCAACCGCAGAGTTCATGCACGAGATTTTAACACTCTTCCAGAATAACAAAGTGCCCTACCAGCTTGCTGAGCTGGGCAAGGTGGACGAAGGTGGAGGTGGCACAATAGCCAAGTTCTTCGCCAAGTATGGAATGGATGTGGTGGACATGGGTCCAGGCGTCATAGGCATGCACTCACCATTTGAACTGGTGAGCAAGATGGATGTATGGAGCTCCTACCTCGCCTACAAGGTCTTCCTCTCTCAATAATTTTTTAATCTCTATTTATTTCGTACCACATATGGTTTATCTCACTGAATATGACTTGGCATCCTGTTTTCGCGGCACCCTTAGAGCCGGGAATTGCAAATATCAACTTTCCACAGCACACTCCTGCAAGGGCACGGGACATCATGGCAGCAGTGCCTATTTCTTCATAACTCTTCAATCTGAAGATTTCTCCAAAACCGGGTAATTTTTTATCCAGAATACCTTCTATGGAATCCACAGTAACATCCTTTCTGCTCATGCCAGTGCCCCCATTCAGGACTATAGCATCGCATTTTGGAAGGAAATTCAAAAGGGCATGAAGGATCTCCAACTTTGAATCTTTGACAACCGCGTACTCGCACACCTCATGCCCATGCTTCTCCACTTCATCCATTATTATCTTTCCAGATTCGTCGGTTTCCTCATTGCGGGTTGAACTCACTGTGATGACTCCAATTTTGAGCCTGTAAGAATGTTTCTTGTGCTCTTTCACACCCATCTCACTCACCCTTTCTCTTCTCCACAACCTCAATTCCGAGAATCTGAGTCATTGGATACTGACCATGCTCGTCCTTTTCAAGGTACTTCACCATGTCCCAGATTGTCAGCAGCGCTACACTCACTCCAGTGAGGGCCTCCATCTCCACGCCCGTCTTGTAATGGGCCTTCACCTCGCACTCCACATCAATGCGATTTCCATGCATGTTGAATTTGAACTCCACGCTCTCCACCGGAATCGGATGGCAGTGCGGTATAATGCTCGGTGTGTTCTTCACCGCCAGCATTCCCGCAACCTTTGCTGTTTCAAACACATCTCCCTTTTTCACCTCGCCCTTTTTTATAACATCCACAGTGGTACTCTTAAGCACTATCGTGCCCCTGGCCCTGGCGATGCGAAGCACCTCTTTTTTCTCGCTTATGTCAACCATGCCCATATGAGCGTATCTTCTTTTATATTATTTAATTTTGCCCACAGCAAATTTAATCAATGATTATGGAATGCTATCTCGATGTACTCCCTGCAAAAATACAATTTCCACCTGCCTGAGGAACTGATAGCCCAAGAGCCCGTAGAGCCAAGGGACCACGCCCGCCTTATGGTTCTGCATGAGGGCATAGAGCACAGGTTCTTCTACGATTTACCCGAGTACATGGAAAGGGAAGATGTGCTCATACTCAACGATACCCGTGTTATAAGGGCAAGACTCAAGGGGATAAAAGATACTGGCGGAAAGGTTGAGATCCTTATTTTGGAGAGAATAGATGAGAATTTCTATCGCTGCCTGGTCAAGGGGAAGAAGATCCGCCCAGGCACTGTGCTCATATTTGAGGATATAAAAGGAGTTGTGCACAGGAAAGATGAGGGCATGTGTGACATTGAATTCAGCGGAGACATAATGGAACTTGCAAGGAAGAGGGGCGAGGTTCCACTGCCTCCGTACATAAAGAAGAAGGTTCCAGAGGCGGATAAAAAGTATCAGACAGTGTTTGCGAGGAAGGATGGGGCAGTGGCGGCACCCACCGCAGGATTGCACTTCACACCGGAACTTCTAAAAAAGATAGAGGAGAAGGGTGTGAAAGTGGGATACATAACACTGCATGTGAGTTACGGCACTTTCAAACCTGTTAAAACGGAAGACATAAGAATGCATAGGGTGGACGAGGAGTACTATGTGGTCAGCGATGAAGTTGCGGACATGATAAACAACCGCAGCGGAAGGTTATTCGCGGTGGGCACAACGGTTATGAGAGCCCTTGAAAGCTCCGCAGTGGAAGGAAAGATTTACGCATCCCAGGGATACACCAATATATTCATCTACCCCGGTTACAAGTTTCAGGCAGGGGTGGATGCTCTAATAACAAATTTCCATGTACCCAGATCTTCCCTCATAATGCTTGTGACAGCCTTCGGTGGCTACGATCGGATTATGCAAGCGTACAGGGTCGCTGTGGAGAAAAGATATAGATTTTACAGCTTCGGAGATGCAATGCTCATTTTCAAAATGTAGCGCTTAAAACTACAAAAAATTTTTAGTATTATTAAAGATTTCCATTACTATGGCAAGAAACATTGTTGTAGAGGAATTCACATCAACCCCTGTTGAAGAGAGGGATGTGGAAATCGTAGAGAGAAAAGGAATAGGACATCCAGATAGTGTGGCAGATGGCATTGCCGAGAGTATAAGCAGGGCTCTGTCAAAATATTATCTTGAGCATTTTGGAAGGATTCTGCATCACAACACTGATCAGGCAGAGATTGTGGGTGGGCAGGCTAAGCCCAAATTTGGTGGTGGTCAGGTTTTGGAACCCGTTTACATACTCCTCTCAGGAAGAGCAACCACCATGGTAAACGGTGAGAGAATACCCTACAGGACCATAGCAAAGAAGGCTGCAGCGGATTTTCTCAAGAAACATTACCGCAATCTGGACATTGAGGAGGATGTGATCATAGATTGCATGATCGGCCAGGGCTCTGTGGACCTACGCGGATTATACGATACGCAAAAATATCTGGCAAATGATACATCCTTCGGCGTGGGCTATGCACCCATGAGCGATCTTGAAAAGATAGTTTACGAGACAGAGAGGTACATAAACGGACCTCTTAAGGATAAACTACCTGAGATAGGCGAAGACATAAAGGTTATGGGGTTCAGAAAAGGGAAGAAAATAAATATAACAGTGGCTGCTGCCTTTGTGGGAAAACACACCCCTGATAAGGATCACTACCTTAATGTTAAGGATGAACTCAAGGATATTTTAACTGATTTTGCGCTCAAATTCACAGATAAGGAAGTGAATTACTTCATAAACACTGGAGATCTCCTTGATGAGGAGGTTTTCTACCTCACTGTGACCGGATTGAGCATGGAAAACGGGGACGATGGCTCTGTCGGTCGTGGCAATAGGGTAAACGGATTGATAACCCCCTACAGGCCAATGAGCATGGAGGCTTCTGCGGGAAAGAATCCCGTGACCCATGTGGGCAAATTGTACAATATCCTGGCATTCAAAATTGCAGAGGACATAGCAAAGGCAGGCGGTGGAGATGTAAAGGAGGTAAATGTACGCATAGTTTCACAGATCGGCAAGCCCGTGGATGAGCCCCAGGTGGCAAGCATACAGATAATACCAGCGGAGGGTGTGAATCTAAACAGGTACAAGGAGGAGTTCAGAAACATTGCAGACGAATGGCTTGCAAACATATCAAAGATAACAGAGATGCTGGTGGAAGGGAAGATAAACGTCTTCTAATTTCTTCATATTTCCCTCCACATTATATAGGCATCATCACCATTTGTGTAGTAATTTGGCACATAGGAAATTATGTTAAATCCAAACTTTTTATAAAATTCAATTGCCCTAAGATTTTTTGTGCGTACCTCCAGTCTCACGGATAGCATGCCTTCAGATTTACATATTGTGATAAACCTCTTCATAAGAGCAGAGCCTATGCCCCTATTTCTGAACCCACTCCTAACCGCAAGAAGAAGAATTCTGGCCCCTGTCCTCTGCTTTATCCCCGCTATGAAGCCCACCACATCTCTAGCCACCGCTACAAGAAATCCCTCTGGCCAGATCCTGTGTATATCCAAAAAAAGCTCAGGGATGTAATTTTCCGTCAGAGATTCGTTGGCTATGTTGAGCACATCCAGCAGATCCTCCTCCTGAAACTTACGTATGAAGTATATCATCACCTTTCCTCCAGACGATGCGGCCTTTTTTTATAACCTTATCCACTAGATTCACGCCAAAATGATAGCCAATTTGCTGGTAATTTTTAGCGTCCATAATTATTATGTCTGCCTGCTTGCCTGGCTCAATGCTCCCTATTTCGCTTTCCATTCCTATGGCTGCTGCAGCATTTATTGTGCTGGCCGCAATTGCCTCTTCCGGAAGCATACGCATCTGTGTTATGGCGAGAGAGATCACCATCTGCATGCTCTCCGTGTACGCATTTGGATTCAGATCAGTGGCAAGTGCAACAGGTATTTCCGCATCTATGAATTTTCTGGCAGGGGCGTATTCCTTGCTTAAAAGCATGTAAGGTGTGGCGGGAAGCAACGTGGCTATTATCTCACTTCTTCTCATATTTTCTAAGCTCTCCTCGCTGGTTTTCACAAGATGATCCGCAGAGATGGCTCCGACATCCACAGCAACACGCGTGCATCCTATATCCTCAATCTCATCTGCGTGTATCTTCGGCACAAGCCCGTATTTTTTGCCCTCTTCAAGATACTCCATTGATTCCTCAGCACTGAAAACTCCTTTCTCGCAGAATACATCAATGAATTTCGCATAAGGTGCAATCTCAGGAATTATGGATTTGAGATACTCTATGTACTCTCCCCCATTATTGAATTCAGGAGGTACCGCATGCGCTCCCAGAAATGTGGGTACTAGGTCCATGGGATGCTCTACTTCATTTATAACCTCAAGCATCTTCTTCTCCGTCTCAAAATTCAATCCGTACCCGCTCTTTGCCTCTGCCGTGGTGGTGCCGTTCCGGAGCATGTAGTCCAAGCGCCTTCGCATCTCATACATAAGTTCTTCTTTTGTGGCGTTTCTCGTGGCCCTAACGGTGCGCAGGATTCCACCACCCATCTTTAAAATTTCAAGATAGGAGTAACCCTGCAATTTCAAGTACAGCTCGTTCTCTCGCGTTCCTGCAAACACAAGATGGGTGTGAGGGTCCACAAAACCGGGCATCACAACCCTGCCCGATGCATCTATTTCCTGCTCAGAACTTCCCTTCAGTTCTCCTGTTTCACCCACCTCCACAATTCTGTCACCGTCTATAAGCACTGCTCCATTTTCTATTATCCCCAGATCGTAACTTCCCCTTCTTATTCCCCCATGCAGGGTGAGAAGCTGCGAAGCGTTCTTGATGAGAAGCATATTGGTGGATATGGGAAGAGAGTATAAAAATGGTGCGTCGGAAAAAATCTTAATCTCGCACCGCCATGGCCGGTCATGCACAGGGAGGATTATCTCACCCCATCGTTCATTGAAAGTATGAGAAAAAGATATTTCAGGCCCAGAAAATTGGAATGGATAAATCCGAAAGGAATCGCCGTTCTTGGCATAGACCTGCAGCGCTATTTTTTAGAGCGAGATAAAAAGGCATACCTGCCCAGCGCCCCACGGCTGATACAGAGACTGCGGGATTTCTATTCATTCGCAAAGGGCCTTGAGATTCCGATAATAATGACAAGACACTGCCATGGTGGAGACATCATGGAAGGATGGTGGGGCGATACCATGCCCTGCAATCACGACACGGAAATAATTAATGAGATGAGAGAGTATGGAGATGAGATTGTTGAGAAGAGAACCTACGATGCGTTTTACCGCACAGACCTTGAAAATATTTTGAGGGAGAAAAATGTGAATACGGTAATCATCACTGGAGTGATGACTCATCTGTGCTGTGAAACCTCCGCAAGATCCGCGTTCGTTCATGGACTCTATGTGATATTTCCCATCGATGGCACGGTCACGCAGAATTCCGAGCTTCATGAGGGAACAATAAGGGCAATTTCCCACGGTTTCGCTCCCGTGCCCACGCTTGAAGAGGTGAAATCATGGCTAAAAAGGTGGGAATAATAGGG
Source organism: Aciduliprofundum sp. MAR08-339 (assembly GCF_000327505.1). Lineage (NCBI taxonomy): Archaea > Methanobacteriati > Thermoplasmatota > Candidatus Aciduliprofundum > Candidatus Aciduliprofundum sp. MAR08-339. The sequence goes on along the minus strand of NC_019942.1, from coordinate 1,117,220 downwards.
GCGGGCCCATCGGGCATAAGCGCCGCTGTGCAGCTCACCAGGTATGGCATATCAACAACTGTATTTGAAAAGAGGAAAATTGGAGGCTTGGTTGAAAACGCGTACAGAATTGATAACTCAATGCTCTATCCAGACGGAATTTCTGGCAGAGAGTTCGTTAAAATCCTTGAAGATTATGCAAGAAGATACAGGATAGATATAAAAAAAGAGGAGGTTCTAAGGGTGGAAAAGAATGAAAAATTCATTATTCATACCCGGGAGGGAGAGTACGTGTTTTCTTACCTTATCGTGGCCACGGGCACCAAGCCGAAGAAACTGGATATTCCTGGGGCTAAATACCACATAACCGATATTGAGGATGAGAGGAGAGTAATGATAATTGGTGGGGGCGATATCGCACTGGATTACGCGCTCAGTGCCTCTGAGATTGGAGAGGCTATCGTTCTGCATCGCAGCGAGCTTAAGGCAATACCATCATTGCAGGAAGAAGTGCAAAAAAATCCCAGGGTAAGGCTGGTTAGGGGAGTGCTTCACTCATGGAACGGAAGCAGGGCCGTAACCTCTGCAGGCATTTTTGATGTTGATGTTATTCTGGTGGCCATTGGAAGGGTTCCAAATATAGATATAGTCCGTCACATTACCTCCGATAGGATGTTCATTGTGGGAGATGCAAGGAACGGAATATACCGCCAGAGTTCACTTGCAATAGCGGACGGGATCAGGGCAGCGATGAAAATATGGAGGTGTGAGAAGTATGGAGATTCTTGCCGAGATTGGTGATGAACGAGTTGCAAGGGTATATATAGGAAAGACGAGCCGGGGAAATATCGTGGAGTTTGTTGAATCCACACCCACATACAATCCGGAGGAGAAATGGGTTTTGATCGTCTCCTCTCTAAACGGCTGTCCTGTAGGATGCAAAATGTGCGATGCAGGCCTGTTTTACAGAGGCAAATTAACGTATGAGGAAATAATGGAGCAGATTGAATACCCCATAAGGAGGAGATTTGGAAATGAGCCCAAAACAAAGAAATTCAAGGTGCAGTTTGCAAGGATGGGGGAGCCAAGTTTCAATCCCGCAGTAATAGACGTGATGAGAGATCTGGGAGATAGATATGACAATTTCTTTCCCTCACTGTCCACAGTGGCTCCTGTTGGCGTTGATGCATTTTTCGAAAAACTGCTTTCTCTGAAAAAAGAAAAGTATCCGCATAACTTTCAGCTCCAGTTCTCAATACACACCACAGATGATAGAGTGAGAGATTCACTGATTCCCGTCAAAAAATGGGATTTTGAAAAAATTGCAGAATACGGAGACAGATTCTACGACGATGGTGGCTTGAAAATCACGCTGAATTTTGCACTTGCAAAGGAAAATCCGGTGAGCGCTGATATTGTACACCATTATTTTTCACCAGAGCACTTTCTGATAAAGATAACCCCCATCAACCCTACCGTGAGCTCATCTCTAAACGGAATCACCAACGATGTGAATCTCAAAAACGGTCTTCCTGAGAATCACAGGGAATTCTTGGAAAAACTTAAAAAATTCGGGTACAGGGTCATAATCTCCATAGGAGATACAAAAGAAAATGAAATAGGCTCTAACTGCGGCATGTTCATACTTCGATACCTAAAAGATAAGCCAAAACTCCTTAAATCGTACACATTCGCCCAGGATCTGAAAATAGATATCTGATAAAAAAGTAAAAAATTGGGGATTTACATCATACCGGGCATTCCGCCCATGCCGCCCATGCCGCCCATTCCTCCAGGTCCGCCAGGTCCTCCCTGAGGTCCTTTGGGTGTCTCGCTCTTCTTGGAGGCTATGACGTCGTCTATGCGAAGTATCATTGTGGCCACTTCTGTGGCACTCTCAATGGCCTGCTTCTTAACGCGCATAGGCTCTATGACCTTCCTCTCCACCATGTCAACGATCTTGCCCTCAAAGACATCTATGCCTGCATATTTCTTCCCTGCCTGATGCTCTGCCTTGAGTTTCATTATTATATCTATTGCATCCAGACCTGCATTCTCTGCAAGGGTTCTGGGTATTATTTCAAGAGCGTCTGCAAACTTCTCGATTGCCAGCTGCTCTCTGCCACCCACGCTGGGAGCATACTCGCGGAGCTTCAGTGCCAGTTCAATTTCAGTGGCTCCACCACCTGCAACAGCGTAGCCATCCTCCAGAGCAACTCCAACAACCTTCAGAGCATCGTGCAGCGCTCTCTCAGCCTCATCCACAACGTGCTCGGTTCCTCCGCGTATGAGTATGCTCACGCTCTTTGGATTCCTGCATCCGCGCACGAAGGTCATATTGTCTTCACCTATCTTCCTCTCCTCAACTATCTCTGCATATCCAAGATCCTCAGGAGTTAGGTCGTCCAGATTGGTTATTATCTTGGCGCCTGTTGCCTTGGCCAGTTTGCTCATATCGCTCTTCTTAACACGGCGTACTGCGTATATGCCATATTTTGCCATGTAGTGCTGCGCGATATCATCTATGGCCTTCTGGCAGAATACGACATTTGCTCCAACTTCCTTAACCTTGTCAACCATCTTCTTTATCTCTTCCTGCTCCTGGTCAAGGAACGCCTGTATCTGAGTTGGGTCTGTGATCTCAATCTTAGCACTTATCTCGGTCTTCTTTACCTCAAATCCGGTATTGATAAGGGCAATCTTGGCGTTCTTCACAACCTTGGGCATGCGTGGATGAACCTTCTCCTTATCAAGGATCACGCCATCAATGAGTTCAGTATCCTTTATGCCTCCTCCCTGCTTCTTCTCCACCTTAATGTTATCAACATTCACAACTGTCTTGCCGTCCTTCTCCTCCGCAATGGACTTGACGGCCTTTACTGCGATATCAGCAAGGTACTCCTTGGCCTCAGCCACATTCTTGCCAGTCATTGCGGTCATGGCTATCTCCTTGAGAAGTTCATCGCTATCAACCTTTATGCCAAGCTCAGGGAGAAGTTCCAAAGCCTTCTCAGCTGCAAGCCTGTAACCGTTGGTTATGATTGTTGGATGAACATTCTGATCAAGGAGCTCCTCAGCCTTGTGGAGAAGTTCACCTGAAAGCACAACAGCGCTTGTGGTTCCATCTCCAACCTCGGTATCCTGAACCTTTGCCACTTCAACCATCATCTTGGCAGTTGGGTGTGCCACATCTATCTCCTTGAGTATGGTTGCACCGTCATTTGTGATCACTATATCTCCAAGGCTATCCACAAGCATCTTGTCCATACCCTTTGGACCGAGTGTGGTGCGTACTGCATCTGCTATTGCCTTTGCAACCTCAATGTTCTTCTTCTGTGCTCCTCTGCCAGTCTCTCTCTCAGTGCCTTCCTTGAGCACGAGAATAGGTACTTGTCCTCCCATCATCTTTATCACCTCAAACTCGGTAAGATAGTTCTTCTATATAAAGATAACGCTCACAGGGCGAAGTACTCGTCGGCCTCTCCAAAAATTTCTTGCAATTCTCTCATACTCTTAAACGGTCTCCTGCGCACGATCTCAGCCGCCTTTTTCTCCCCCACTCCGGGCAGGGCCTTTAGGGTTGAGTATGGGACCTCGTTCACATTTAGAGGGTACTCCACACCTGTTAAGCTTCTCTCTCCATAATCGAATATCTTCACATCCACATATCTGTTCATCCTTGCCCTGTATGGAAGCACCACTATGATGGGATATGATCCAGGCTGTCTTCCATAGGTGTAGTTTCCCCTCTGCATTTCAAGGTACACATCCCTGAGCACCGTGCCTTTTGGAACAATTCTTCTGAGCATGGGGGCATCTATATTCCTTCTGACCTCATTGCGGAACTTCCAGCACTCGTGCCTGTACTTCATCCTGAAATCGTTGCGGATGGAGGCCACCTGCCTTATGTTTATCCTGCGCAACAGGTATCCCCTCTCAAGCACATCCTTCAGAAATCTGAAATTCATGGAATATGTCTCTTTCCTCTCTCCCCATAGCCCGCATATGAAATTCAGCCCGGGAAGAAGTCTTGGCATGCCATTTTCGCCCCTTTCAGCACCCATCTCGTTGACTATTTTTATGGCTTCCATAACATCATCAGGTGTGGAATTCAGATTGTTTTTCTCAATTACTTGGGGATCTGCGCTTTCCATTCCAAAGGCCACAACATTGCCGGGAGTGGTGTATTTTACTAGAATTTCAGTTATCTTCTCTCCCTTCTCAGGATAGGACGCAATTACCGCAGGATTGGCATTATCCACATGCAGAACCCTGTGGGACACCCTGCTCGCTTTCTTGAATAAACTCTCTAAGGCTCCCACATTTGGCTCTGGAATCTCCTTCTTTCCCACACCGTGTGCGCGGTAGGAGTATATGCATGTCTGCCCGCCAATTCTGAAATTCCTCACTCCGAGAGATGCAAGGAGTTGCATCTCCTCCACAATATCCTCCTGGCTTCTGAAAATTGGTTTTCCATACAATGGCTCTATGCAGAATGAACATCCACCACTCAAATATCTGGGACATCCACGAAAGGTCTCTATCTCCACTACAAGGGGTTCTGGATAATCAGGGTGCCTCGTGACAACCTCTGCGCCAAGTTTTAACCAGCGATTCCACTCATCAAGCCCGTGAAACCTGTGGTGCGTGAAATTATCTGTAAGGACATCATAGAGAAGGGCATCCACATCCCCCAATGCAAGAATATCAGCGCCCACATTGGGCCTCTCAAATCTCGCAACACTGCCCCCAAAGATTTTAAGATCCTTGAAGGAGGAGAATATCTCCCTTATCTCCCTGAGCGAGGCAGGATAGGTGCGCAGGTACTTTCCGGGCACCACGGCGCCACCTATGAGAACGAGCATATCTCCCCTTACTCTCCTTCCACTCCTCCAATCATCGATGGTGATGTACTCCCATTCAACCCCAAGCTCGTTGCACACACCCGCGAGTTCCCGAACATAGGGTGAGATGTAGGGAGGCACACCTAGAATTGAGGGCTCGTCCACATAGCCATCAAGAATCACGACCTTCACGGAGAAAGAATGATAACTGCATATTTAAGCCCTCCCTTAAAACATTTAAATATTATGGACATATATTCAATGGATGGGCGTACTTCAGGTGATCGCCGCTGTGCTAATGCTGTTCTTCCTTCCAGGATACACATTCATAAACATGCTCTTCCCCAAGAGAGGTGAGTTGGATCTGGAATACGATCAGCTCTACAGAATAGGCCTGGGAATGGGAATGAGCATAGTTATATCCATCCTTGTAGGATACGTTTTGGGCTACTCGGCTCTTTTTTATGCCAAATACATATGGATCGCTCTGATAAACCTCACAGTAATATTCTTCGTGGTGGGATTCTACCGTGGAGGATATCCAACCATAAGAAGGATGATAGGCCTCGAGAAGGAGGATAAGCACGACAAGCTAGTGCTCTTAGACACGCTTTTAAAGGAGAGAAAGAAAAAAATAAAAGAACTTGAGGAAATTGAGAGGCTCATAAGAATCAACCCAAGAAGAAAGGATCGCTACGAAGAAAGACGCAAGAAGGTACTTGAAGAGATAAGAAATCTGGATATGCAAATTGATGAACTAAAAGGTGTTGTGGATGAAATATAAAATGGTGATTGTGGTAAGGGAGGATCTCAAACTCTCGTGCGGCAAACTAGCGGTTCAGGTGGCCCATGCGGCCGTAGAATGCACCTTAAAATCCAAGAAGCAGAAAAACCCGTATCTGGAAGAATGGGTGAGGGAGGGACAGAAGAAGGTTGTTGTGAAGGCAAAGACTCTTCGGGACCTCTATGAACTTGAATTCAAGGCGAAAACACTTGGGATCGTGACATCTCTAATAAAAGATGCGGGACTCACCGAAGTGCCCCCCGGAACGATCACATGCCTTGGGATAGGCCCTGCCCCAGAGGAAACAATTAATAAGGTCACGGGCAATTTACCCCTGTTATGAAGAAACACATAAGGGCTCTCGGTATAGACGATTCCTATTTCGTTCCCCACATTCCGGGTGAGGTTGATCTTATCGGCGTGGTTTTGAGAGCCCCAAACTACCTTGAAGGCATGCTGAGAAGGAAAATAGGGGTGGATGCCCTTGATTCAACCGATTCAATCATTGACATGCTTAACTCAAAGTACGGGAGACAGATAAAGGTGGTCTTTCTGCAGGGCATAACCTTCGGCGGGTTCAACATAGTTGACATAGAAAGAATATGGAGAGAAAGAGAAGTCCCCGTAATTGTGATATCCAGAAAAAATCCAGATTTGAGAGCCATAGAATATGCACTTAGAAAGCATTTTGAGGACTGGGAATACAGAATGAATTTGTTGAGAAAGCACAAAATTGAAATGATCCAAAATGGAGAATTTGAGATATATGTGCAGCGTGCGGGTATTTCCATGGATGAGGCAAGGAGAGTAATTAGCTCGTTCACCCTCCGTGGCGCAATTCCAGAGCCTTTGAGAGTTGCACACCTCATCGCCTCTGCCCTGCACTTTGGTGAATCTAAAGGGAAGCCATGAGCCTTTTCTCGTAGATGGACAGAAGAATGGGCGTTATTATCACCGTGAGCAAAGTCACGAGCACCACTGAGGCAAATAGGGCTCCGTTGATTATTCCATTCTGATATCCCAGAGATAGAAGCACCAACTCCAATGCCCCACGACCACCCATTGCAATACCAACAAAATGGGATTCCTTCATATCAATTTTTGAGAGATATGCCCCAGTTCCACAACCAAGCCATTTACCTGCGAGTGCCCCGATAGTCAGGGTAATCACCAACAATCCCATCTCCCAGGTGATGCCAAACTCTGCAAGCACGTTACCCAGACTCAGGCCCACATATCCGAAGAACAGAGGTGTAAAAAGGGCATGGGAAAATGGCTCAATATCCCCAATAAGATCTTCGTAGGCAACCCGTCTCCGCAGCATTGGCCCAACCTTAGAGCCCCATTTTCCAATTATCAGACCCGCTATATAGGCACCAATTACAACCTGGAGCCCAGTGTACTGGGCTATCAGACCAAGAAGCAGAGAAAAGAGTATGGTAAAGGTCAAAAGAACCTTCTCCCGTTGCGGGCCACTGCCGATCAGTTTATCTATCACCTGATAGCGTTCAAGGAGATAGGGCACAAGTATAAGGAAAACGACCAAAAACGCTATTACGCTTAATGACAGAACGAGTATTGATGCCAGGGTTATCTCAGAGCCAAGGGTAATAGAGCCCACAACCCCAATAAGAAAAACAGCCACTATATCGTCAACAAAGCTGGCCCCCATTATGACGGCCTGAATGTCCTTCGAAACTTTGCTCTTGATCAGTATGTTGGCACAGACCTCCACAGCCGTGTTTGACAGGATAACGCTTATAAAAAGAGATGCTTCCAAACTCACGCCGAAAATATGTAAAATCGCAAAAATTATGGCCATTGAAAAAACAACACCCAGTACACCTATCAGTATGCTCTTGTACTTGTGCTCATTGAATGCACGAAAATCTGTGAGCAAGCCAGAGAGAAGCATGATCATAATTATACCAAACTGACTGAATATCCTCAGAATTTCATTGGGATAGAGAAACCCGAGAAATAGGGGACTCAAGAGTACCCCGCCGAGAACTTCGCCAATCATGCTCTGAAACTTGTACCTAACGAAGAGCAAACCGAGTACACGGCCAAGAAAGATGAGGAGAATCAGAGAGAAGAGAAAGTCGTTTATGCTCATTAAAATCACTGGATATAATAGTAATCCAGTGCGCGGTATTTGTTCTCGCGCCTTTTCTTCTCAAGATAGTGATAGATTGTTGCATGCTTGCTTCCACGAAGGAGCATCTCAACTGCATGCTTGGCCGTTTCAATCTGGGTATAACTTCCAATTATGGCCACGGAGTAACCGTAGATGGAAAGGGATGCACCGCTCAGCTCTTCTATTATTCTCCTTGTCTTCCCATTTTTACCTATTATTCTGCCCCTGAGAACACGGATCCTGCTCTCTCTCTTTCCTGCAAACTCTTTGATATCAATTACCTCAAAGTAAACATCTTCGTTGAATATGCGCCATGCACGCTCTGGAGAAAATCCGCGCCCCACCGCCATAACGAAATCTCTTACCTTCAGGGCCATAAGCGGATCACCTGAGGATTCATCTATCACCACATCCCCCTCTCTGGAATCTATCTCCATCTTTACCCCCGATATGCTCTCAACTCTTTTCTTTACTTCCCCATTCTTTCCGATCAAAGCGCCTATTCTCGATTTTGGAATTTTTACGTACATCATTTATACCACTCCTACCTCACGGGCCAGTTCTTTAACGCTCATATTCACACCCAATTTTTTGAACACACGGACCATATTCTTCATATCCCTGAGCAGGAGTTCATCCGCCAATGGGTGATCAAGCGGTACCGCCTGAGCCACATCTATTATGTATGGCCTATCACCCCATACAAGGATGTTGTACTCGCTCAGATCCCCATGAACCAGGCCCACATCGTACATTTTCTTCATCTCTTGAATTATCTCGTATACCATCTCCTTTTTAACACTTTCCATCACATCCTTCAGGAGCGGTGCGGGCATGCTATCATCGCCTATGTAGTCCATAACTATTATGTTCTTCCACCTGTCAACTGGTCCGGGTACATTCACCCCCCCATCTCTGTAATCCTTCAAATTCCTGAACTCCTTCTGGGCCCAGATAAGGATTATGGTGTCCTTCGTCTTGTGAAGGTGGGCAAATCGGTCATCTCCATCTATGAACCTTGAAAGCCCACGATAATTTGCGGTGGTCATCCTGTAAACCTTTATGGCAATGTATCCCTCCTTGCCTATGCCCCTGAAAACATCACCCTCCTTACCTGTGGATATGGGAAATTCAACCTCCTTTATGGTGCCCCTCTTGAGAAGTTTGTAAAATGCAAGAAGAGTACGCCTGTCAAATACACCATCGTAGGTTTTCCTATCCTCCATTCCCTTTTCCCTTTTTTCCCTGCGGTACGGTAGAATCTTCTCATAGAGAAAATCCTCAATATCCTCTCTCATTTCCCGAACACATCCAGAAGCTCAGGAAGCTTTCCGTTTCTGCTCAGATAACTTGCCTGAGTTCTTGTATAACGGTAAATAACATCGGCCTTCTCATCCTGAAAATCCCATGGCCTTATTACTACAAGATCCCCCTCCTTGATCCACATTCTCCTCTTTATCTTCCCGGGTATGCGAGCCATTCTGGACTTGCCATCTGCGCACATAACTATCATCCTGGAACCGCCCAATATTTTGTCAACTATGCCAAACATCTCACCCTTGTTCCGATCGGGCAGCGGAACTCTCGTTACCTCTTCACTCACGCATTATCACCTTTCAAGCAATTATCCAACATCTATATAAATTTATCGGAATTATTTTTGAAAAAAATTAATGAAGCATTAAATCCTCATATGCGCTCAAGGCTGCCAGAGCTCCCTGCCCTGCGGCTATGATTATCTGCCCCGCATGGCCCGTCACATCTCCAGCAGCATAGATGCGTGGCACATTTGTGCGCATATTCAAATCCACCTTTATGTAGCCCCTTGAATCCGTTTCAACTCCGAGTTTCTTGGCGAGATCGCTTATGGGTATCAGACCCACGTATATGAATACTCCATCAACCTCCACACTATGCTCTTCCCCAGTGGCCCGATCCTTGTAAACAACCCTTTCAACATTATCGCTTCCCTCAATGGAGGTGACCTGGACGTTTGTGAGGTAGGATATGCCCCTCTCATCAATTATATTCTGGTATGCCTTTTCGCACATGTAATGGGGCATGTACTCAAGCACCACAGGTTCAACACCAATATCCTTGAGGTATATGGCCGCTATTGCTCCCGAATTGCCACCGCCTATAACTGCCACCTTCTTGCCTCTAAAGAAATATCCATCGCAGGTAACGCAGTAGGATACCCCCTTTCCGAAAAACTCCCTCTCACCAGGCACACCCAGGGTTTTGTGGGTCGTTCCCGTGGCGAATATTATTGACCTGGCATTGTACTCTCCCTTCTCTGCCTTTATGTGGAATACCTCACCATCCCTTGTTATATCCCTCACCTCGTTTCTCTCAGAAATCTCAAGATAGTCCATAGCATGCTCCTTAAACTCTTTGACAAGTTCCTCTCCCTTTATTCCCTTGAATCCGAGGTAGTTCTCCACAAACGGTGCCTCCTCTGCAAGGCCTCCGGCATTGCCCTTATCGATTATTATGGCTTCAAGTCCCGCACGGGTAGCGTATATTCCCGCGCTTAGACCCGCAGGACCGCCTCCAATTATGGCAAGGTCCACATCCTTGCTTTCCCTGGCCCCCGTGGGAAGCACAAATCCAAAATTCATGGGCCTCACCTCGTCTTCTCATAGGCCTGAACAACGTAATCTATGTACTGCTCATCAGGATACGCACCTATGAACTGCACATCCTCATTTATAACGATATGGGGCACGCTCATAACCTTCCACCTATCGGCCCACTCGGGGAACTCCATGGCCTCAACCATCTCGCCAGTCACATTCTCATTCAATATGGCAAATCTGTGGGCCGTGCGCACCGCCCTGGGACAGTACGGGCAGGTGGGAGTGACAAATATCTGAATTATAACAGGTTTATCTATCTTCTCAAGTTTCATTCTGACCTCCTCGCTGACCTCTGCGGTTCTGCGTGACACATCAACGATGTCCTCGATCATCGAAGAGAACTCGTATCCAGAGGGGAGGCCCACATACCTTATGCGGCCACCATACCTATCCTTATCGGTGATCACAACGGTTGGAGCGTGCTCAAGACCGTATTCCTGAGCAAGATCATCCCCAACTCTGTGCTCCTCAAAATGAATCAGTGGGTGCAGTTCAGCAACCTCCTGGGCAATGGCAGAAGCCACGCTGCAGTACTGACAGTTATCACCCACAAACACGAGGAGGTAAACATCCTTTTTCAAGTTTTTATCGAACTCTCCCTTCAGATATTTTTTATCTTCATCCCTTATATATCCCATCATAACCACCTTTTTGTGGGTATGAGCGCTCATATAAAAATATTTGCGGTACAAAAATGGGGAATTCACGTAAAAATTTTAAGTCTGAAAGAAATATCAACCTGGAGGTGAGAGAGTGGATCTGAAAGGGAAGGTCGCCCTCGTAACCGGGGGAGATAGAGGAATTGGAAGGGCCATAACGCTGGCACTGGCAGAGAGGGGATGCAATGTGGCCATAAATTACAGGAAAAATGATGAAGATGCCGAGAGAACAAAGGGCCTGGCTGAGAGATATGGGGTTAGGGCAATGACCGTCCAGTTTGATGTATCAAACAGGAATGAGGTTAAAGAAGGTGTGAAGAGGATAGTTGATCATTTTGGCAGGATTGATATCCTAGTCAACAACGCGGGCGTACTTGGAGATAAGCACAAATTCAGCGAGATAGATGATGAAGAGTGGGATCACGTGCTCAACGTGAACCTTAAGGGTGCATTCATTGTAACCCAGGAAGCGGTAAAGTATATAAAGAAGGGAAAAATAGTAAATCTGGCTTCAATAGCCGGCAGGAACGGAGGGACTGTTGGGGTGCACTATGCATCTTCCAAGGCAGGAATAATCGGGCTCACGTTTGCACTCGCATCCCAGCTTGCACCCAATATACTGGTGAATGCTGTTGCTCCAGGACCTGTGGATACGGATCTTTTGAGTGAGGAGAAGAAGGAACAGCTCTCAAAACTCACACCCCTCGGAAGAGTGGCCAGGCCTGAGGAGATAGCCCACGCGGTGGTATTCCTGCTCGAAAACGATTACATGAACGGCACAGTGGTGGACATAAACGGAGGCAGGTACATGCTTTGAATTTTTTCATATTTCGTAAAAAAGTTTATATTTTCCAGTTACAAATGGCTATCCATGAATCGTGGATTGAAAATCTCAATGGGTGTGTCTCTCTTCATAGCCATCGCATTTTTTATTTTGGCAGTTGCAAACAGAACACCTATGGGCTTCACCGTGTGCTTTACCGTATACTTCTTTGTCGGATTCACCATACTTTTCTACCTCTCCTACATCGCTGCAAGAATAATCAGAGGTGTGGAGACGGAGATATGGAGACAGTTCAAATGATTAAGATCTCTTATCATTTCCAGCTGACCAGTATTATCTCAAGCCCCACGAGGATTACTATGAAGCTGAATACCGCATGAAAAATCATGCTGGTAATATCTGCACCCACAAAGGGAATGGTTATGCCACCCATGGCCTCAAACTTGGAGTAAAGATACCCTCCAATCTTGGGAGAGAACACTAGCAAGGCCAAGCCCACACCCGTACCAATTATACCTTTGGTATAGCTACCCATCTTCATCAACCTCCTAAATTTCTTTAGGTTTGTCTTATCACTCCAACATATAAACGCAATACCCAAACTTGGGCAAATTTTGGTGGGGCTCCAACCTGCATGAAAATAGTTCGGCGATAAATTAAAATTATAGTAGAAGCACCAACCACTATGAACGGAGAAAACGAGTTGGGTAAGGAACGGATAGAGGCTTTTCTGAAAGGAAATTCTGAAAAGCTATACACAAACCGGGCACTGTTTATAAATATAGATGAAAAAAGGATTTCCCTTCAAATAGAGAACAATGATCCAGAAGAACTGTGGAGAGTCGTACATTCCATAGTTTCCAGTTTTGGAATATCTTCCAGCATAGTTATACTCCTGGTAGATTCTAAAGGCAATGTGCTGAAGAAAATGGCCACCCTCCAGAGACACACAACCACGCATCCTTTGAATATCAAAGGAAGACGGTACAAGGTTGTAAAAATCGTTGACAGTACGGAGTACATAATAAACACCTTTGATACCATTCCAGAAGCCGATATGTGCCTCTCAAGCATTTTGAATTTTGTAATACATGAAAACGACGGAGGTTATGTAATAGAGAATGAGTATGGCGATGTGGTGGATACGGAGAAAGAATATGCAGGTAACCTTCCAGACATGCTATCCGAAGATAGCTTTGAGGATGAATTACCAACATACTTAGATGATTTTCCTATATTCGATGATGAAGACTCCATGATACCCGATGAAAATATTTTTGATGAAGATCCATCCATCAAGAAGGATAGCCAGGATGTATTCACCGTGTGGCTAGAAGAAACATCAGACGAGAAGTATCTGCATATAAATATAGATGATTTTTACACGATAGTAAACATAACCAACAAAAGAGGTTTTCTAGTCGGATACCTAGATATGAACCATCAAAACTTTGAATATGAAATAATTGAAGGAGATGAGGAGGAAATAGTGTTCCAATCCATAGAAAAATTTGAGAACGATCCCGGATATATATGGGCAATCCTGGTGGCTGACATCGAGAAAATAGATATAGTTATGGCAGCGAGAAACTGGCAAATGGATCCTTTTGAGTAGCCGCATTTATTGCATTCCAAACTTTATCCAACCCATATTTTTCTTTTGCTCCTTCAATTGATTTCTATATAATATACGAGTTTGGTGATGTGGATTGATTTCCACACTACAAAGTTCTCCTGAAGCATCATTTACAAATCATAAATTCTCATCTTCACTTTATAAAGCATAATTTTTCCCTTTCAATTTTTCTGCGTCTCCTCAATAAGTGTAAGCAGTTGCTTCATCACAGCATTCACAACCTTCTCAGAATCCAGTATATCTTCCTCATTTAGATTAACTCGGGGCAGAAGGAGAAAAAGTGTGCTCAGTCCCAAATCATAGATTAGCACATCAAGATTCACCCCTCTACCTCCAAGTTGAAACAGTTTCTCAAATGTTTTTTCATCCACGCGCCTCATTACCTTTTTTAGGGTCAACCTCAATTCATATCTCCCACCCCTTCTATCTGGCTCGATATAGTAGATTCTCCCATGCCTCTTTTTTATCTCCGCCTTTATATCCCTCTCCAAATCCTCCAGAGCTTTCTTTGTGATTTTTATGCGCAAATTCTTCCTATCGGTCTTTTCTCCAGGATAGATGAAATAGAAATATCCGTATCCTCCGTACCATTTTGGTGACTCTCTGAGCATGTATCCCTCCTTCACATATCGCCATACTTCATCACGCATGTTCAACCTTCCCATACTCACCACTAAAATGCAATATTTTTAAATTTTTCCAAAATTGGAAAAGATTTTGGGAGATTTTCCAAAATTTCCATATTTTTCCTGTATTTTTCCGAATTTTAATTTTGTATAATGGTACTGATTCTATGCTACTGCAAAATTCAAAATTTTCTGTATTTAACTTATTTTTCAACGCATTATTTTTATTTCAAATTTTTTCCAAAATATGGTTGAAAATCAGAGAAACATGGAATTTTATCGTGGCTGAGTAATATATAAAAATCCCCTCAAAAATCAGCGGGTTGAGAGCGGTTGGAAGTAGTATTACACGAAAGTTTAGAGCGGTTTAGAAAAGTTTAGGAAAATTTAGAAAGGTTTAGAAAAAGTTTAGAAATTGGTTGGAAGTAGTATTTTACAGGTTTTTGAGATGGTTTAGAAAAGTTTAGAAAAAGTTTAGGTCTAAACCTCATATTACTCCCATATTTCCATGATTTCCTATAGGAAAAACACGTGCATTCTCATGTATATATTATAATAGAGATGCCCCATGGGGCATCTCTATATATACATGTATACATGGAAAATCCTCCTCTCATCATAGTGATACTACCCAAGAAGTTGCGTGAAAAATTTCCGGGACATTTTCGATTTTCTCAACTTTTTCTAAACTTCCAAAATTTTCATCCTACCATGTTCCAGATTCTAACACAGGGTAGATGCATGGATATAACAGCCCTGGCCGGGTACGAGGTTGGGAGGTTCAGGAACTAATCCCATTCTCTTTCACTTTTTTTATCATACCCTCTCTTAAATCCATATTTTCGCCTCCAGTAGTACAACTAACAAAACAATGATGGGTGTATATAATTATTACTGCGAAGATTCTATCATTTATCCAAACCCCAAAATAAGAAACAGAATTGCCGCTCCAAAGAAAGCAGATAAAATTAACACCGTATAATCATCTGTCCTGCGCTCGGCTGCAATCCCACGAATTTCATCAATCTTGGGATTCTCAACACTCTTTATTCTGTCCCGCTTCACCACCGTTTTGCTGTGCGAGTATGCCTTTCCATCTGGCGTGATTTCAAGAGAGTTATCAACAAGGATGAATGCAGGATCTTCCTCGGATATAACTCCGTATATAAGCGTGGAGTCATCAAGCTCTATGAGAACCTTAGAGTCACCATACTTCTCCCTGTAATTCAAGATAACCACCTCACAAGAAGCCCTACCAAAGCGCCCCCGGCCATCATGGCAAAACATATTGCCACATAAACAAGTTTTTTATGCCTTATCTCCCTGCGCAGTGCATAGTCCATGTACGCATCTCTCTTCTCGGCGATGTAGAGCACATTTTGCCAGGGGATTATGTATTTCTCCCCGCCATCCTCCACGAAAAGTGCCTCATCATCAACATCTGCAACTCTCCCGGTGTAAATCATATCCCCAACGCTGACTTCAACATCCTTGCCCATGAGATTTTCGGGGAGCATTTTATTGCACTTTTACGAGAGGGTATATAAAGTTATCTCCGAAATTTCAGAGGTATGCGGTACTCGTGGGACATCTCTGCCCCATTCTTGAAATTTGTAAATAGATCCTTCGGAGCAAGGTTTTTATCCTATATGTTTATATCTTCGTTGATGCGTTGTAGCGCGATAAAACTCCCGAATAACTCTGGTGTGGGAGGTTATGAGAATAAAGAGTTCGTACAACAGAAGTTAGGCGAAACGGTTACATTAAACAATAAGAAGGTGATAAAAGATGGATGAGGAAATCTTAAAAATATTATCCAAAGAAAAGGCCAATCTTCAAAATCTATTAAAATTTGTTAAGAATATCGATAAGTATCAAAGTGATCCACTAACCAATCTGCATAAAATAAAACAAGAGGTGCTCAAGATTGAAAAAACACTAAAACAAAGCAAATTAGAAGATTTCGTAAAAGAAAGAATAGAAGAGGATGTCCAATCGATTAAATCAAGAGTTGCTGAGTGGGAAGAGGAAGCAAAAAATACTTTTGGACAAAAATTAGAAGAAGACATGAGGAAAATGGGTTTTGAACTAAGGGGTCATTACCCCTTGCTTAAGGTATCTTTTTATACGCTTGAAGTAGATTTAGAAAACTTTAAAGTTTTGATATGGTATGGCCCACAGCAAGAGAAATTAGCTACATGTAAATTAGCTCCAGAAGAAGTAGTTAAAAAATTAAGCACTATACATAAGAAACTTACTCAACGACATTTTAATGATAATGAATTTCTATCAAAAGTATATGAGGCATACAGGATTTCTGCATATCGTCAAAATAAAAAAATAGGCGACCAAATACCAATTTCTGATATTCTTTTTGAGTATGCATTTCTCATCCAAGATAAAAAGTTTAAAATAAATCCAACAAAAAACAATTACAAGGAGTATGGTCGCGTTTTCTTTAGTTATGACTTATATAGATTGAAAGAAAGAAGACTTAATGATATGGAATTAAACCTTATCACCGCTACACGAGCATACACCAGAAAAAAATCTGACTTCCTCTGGATCCCATCCAATGAAAAAGGCGATGGTAATTATATATCACACATTAAGTTTAGGGAGGTGAGAACATGAACGATATAGATCCCAATGTAGCAAGAAAGATTATAGAGATAGTGGGAGGTCAAGGAAATCCGCCAGAGTACGGATTCCAGTTTTTTACAGCGGGACTGGACATCTATTTGGATACGATAGATGAGGAA
Organism: Aciduliprofundum sp. MAR08-339; assembly: GCF_000327505.1. Lineage (NCBI taxonomy): Archaea > Methanobacteriati > Thermoplasmatota > Candidatus Aciduliprofundum > Candidatus Aciduliprofundum sp. MAR08-339. Next base: position 1,100,370 of record NC_019942.1, on the reverse strand, counting down.
TATCTTAGAAGTTTCATAAGAGAGGGTGGTTCAGCATTTAAAATGGTAATTGGCATATATGGTGGTGGAAAAACACATTTTTTATATAGTATCAGAGAAAGGGCTTGGAATTACAATTACATAACATCTTTCATAATGCTGAGTCCTGAACAAACACCATTTCACAAATTAGAGCAAGTGTATAAATCCATAGTGACAAACTTAGTTTATCCACAAAAGCCCAAAAAACTTTTGACTGGCTACGATAGAGGCATAGAAGCCGTTATAAAAAAGTGGTATGGTGAGAAATACCAAGAGCTCTCAAAAAGATTGTCTGGTGACGCTGTATTAAGGGAACTACATACCTACGCATCATCATTAGGACCTTATGAAAGCACAAGCTTTAGAAATGCTGTGAAGGAGGCGTTTATAGCTTTATCTGAAAAACGTGAAGAAGATTTTACGCTAATAATGCAGTGGTTGAAAGGCGAAAACCCTCCTAAAAATATGTTGAAAGACTTTAAAATTTTTGAAAAGATAGACAAAAGCACCGCTTTTAAAATGATTCGATCTCTTGTCCAGTGGATACGAGAAATAGGGTATTCGGGAGTTATTGTTTTAATGGACGAAGCCGAGCAAACACCAAGCATGTCTTCTAAACAAAAAGGTCTTCTTTTAAATAATTTAAGGGAGCTAATAGATGAATGCGGACATGCCAATTTCAAGAATACTATGTGGTTCTATGCAGTACCTGATGAAAATTTTCTTGAAGGGCATTCACAAATTTATGAAGCTTTACGACAGAGAGTTGCTACGATTTTTGATACAGAAATAAACCCAACTGGAGTTAAAATATACCTTGATAACATCCCGATTGAACCCGTTGAACTTTTAAAAGAGATAGGTCAAAAATTAGCCAGAATCTATGAAATAGCCTATAGTATAAAATTTGATGACAATGTGCTTAAGGAAACAATAAAGAACATTGCTGAAGCAGCTTATAAGAGAAAGCTGGAAATTGGATATAAAAGGCTATTTGTCCAGGACATAATTAAAACCTTCCATAAATTACGCAAAACGGGAAAAACCGTTACACCTGAAGACATAGGTATGGGATAGGGATGTGATATGCAGTTGATAGAGCACAGAACTTACGGAAAAGGAAAAATACTGCGGGAGAGATATGGGGGATTTGAGCTATATGTAGAATTCGAGGATGGAATTAGGAGATGGGTAAGAAAAGATGAAGTTAGATTCTTATCAGAAGCCCCTATTCTGGTTAAACATAAACATACAAAACGAGTGCTTTCTGAAAAACAATTTAAAGCAAGACAAATAATTGAAGCTTTAAGATTGGGTATCGTTCCTCATGAATACGTGGAGGAATTTACATTTGGACGTGAAGAAGAAATAAACGAAATAAAAAAGTGGCTTAATAATGAACAGGATGGGACATTTATAATCCGGGGTGATTATGGTTCTGGAAAAACACATCTTCTAGAATATATATATTCTATTTCTCTTAATAATAATTGGATGGTTTCACTCGTGGAAATAGGTCGTAATGAAAATCCATTTTTCAGACCGTATCAAATATATCAGCAGATTATAAAGAACATCAAATGGAAGAAGAATGGTAAATATCTAGGATTTCGTGATTTTATAAGAGAAGTGATAAACAGTAACAAATCCCCATATTTGGAAAACCACATATATTTTAAAAAGCTCATTGACGAATTTAAAAAGAGAAATACTTGGTTATATCAACGATTAAGTGAAGAAATTATCTGGGAATGGATTGAGGGAGAATATAATTGGTATCGTCCATCTCTATATAAATCTGGGACGGCAGCTAATATATATTGTTATATTTTGAATGGAATCTCATGGGCAGCATATGAAATTCTAAAAATGAGAGGTTTTTTAATATTATTTGATGAAGCAGAGAATATAAGTGAGTATGACTACAAATATCAGTCTGAAAAAGGGATGAACTTTATTAAAGGAATTATACTTTTGTCAAATAACTTCAATTTACTTTTAACTGAGAAAATAGAAAACTTGAAAGGAAAAAATACGGGATTAACTTATTGTGGTTTTCCAAGAAATAATCCGATTAGGTTTGCTTGGAAGCTACCGTCCCATTTAAAAGTTTTATTTGCTTTTACACCTATATGGGATTATAAAAATAAGATCGACATTGGTGTAATTAGCAATGATGCATTTAAAGAGCTATTAAATAAAATAATTAAATATTACAAAGATGCATATGAAGACATCAGTATAAACTATAACTCGGAACTATTATTTGATAAGATACCCAACGACAAAACTCGCAAATTTATAAAAGGAGTTGTGGAGGTTCTTGATCTTATACGTTTTTATCCAAATAAATCAATGGAGGAGTTACTAAGATGATAACTGCTCAAAAAGAATTAAAGTTGAAATTAAAACGAACATGGACGACTTTCTTTGGTAGATTCGGAAAATTACTTCCTATCCAAGAAAAAGCAATCCCTCTGATTTTAAAAAGAAAAAATGCCATCATAGTATCCTCTACAGCAAGTGGAAAAACAGAAGCCGTTGTAGCACCATTAATCGAGAGATTGCTTAATGAAAACTGGAAAGGTTTGTCAATACTTTATGTTTGTCCTACCAGAGCATTAGTAAATGATATGTATTATCGACTGAAAGAGCAATTGGAGGAACTTAATGTCTCGCTATCATTAAAAACTGGCGACAAGCCACAGTTTAATCCAGATAAACTTCCAGATTTTTTGATAACTACTCCCGAATCCTTGGACTCTTTAATATGCAGATATCCTTCAAGTTTTAAGAATTTAAAAGCAGTAATATTAGATGAGATACACCTCATTGATAATACCTATAGAGGTGACCAGCTAAGATTACTTTTAAGGAGATTAGAATATATCGCAGAGACAGATTTTAACATGTATGCACTATCTGCCACAATTGCCGACCCTGAAAGCGTGGGTAGCAGGTATTTAAAAGACTTTGAAGTTATTATAGCCTCCGCTAAACGAGAAATTAAATATACTCTTGTAAAATCACTCAGAGAAGTTTTTGATTACGCGAGAGAAGAGAAATTAAAGAAGTTATTAATTTTCTGCAATAAGAGGGCTAATGTAGAGAATGTTGCAAAAGAATGTAAAAGATTATGGGGTAACGATATAGTCGTTGTTCATCATGGAAGTTTAAGCAAGCAAATTCGGAAGGAAGCAGAGAGTTTTATGAAAGAGACCCAATATGGAGTTTGCGTCGCTACCATGACACTTGAAGTTGGTATTGACATCGGAGACATAGATGCTATTGTGCTTGCTGAGATCCCTTGGAGTATCTCATCGTTGCTTCAGCGGATTGGAAGGGGCAATCGTCGTACACAGAAATGTAGGGTTTTTGCTATATTTAGTTCTGAAGAGGAGAGAGCAATGTTTGAGAGGATGTTTAAGGTAGCAATTGAAGGGTTGGTGGAACCAGTAGAATATTCACCCGATTTATCTGTAGTTGTCCAACAAATATTCTCATCTCTTTATGCAAATCCAAGCGGATTAGAAAGCGATTATTTTATTGAACTTTTTAACGGATTTTGTTCAGAAGGTGATCTAAAAGACATATTGAGTCATTTAGAAACAAAAGGATGGATAGAGAAAAGATATGATAAGTGGTATGCAACAACTAAACTGATGGATTGGGGCGAAAGGGGTAAAATTCACTCAAATATTCCATCTACCAAAACATTAAAAGTTGTCGATGTTAGCTCTAAGCAAATCGTTGGTGAAGTACAATATCCTATTGATGATATTTTCGTGCTTGCTGGGAAAGTTTGGAAGGTTGTTCACGTATCAGGTGATAAGATTTACGTAAAATCTGAAAAATCTAAAGCACTTCCAGCAAAGTTCAAAAGTCATAATGCAAAAGGATATTTTTACTATTTCTTGCCCAAAAATATACGAGACAAAATGGGGGGTATAAAATGATTGTTGCAACCGCTTCGCCTAACCGCGGACATACGGCTATGGTGCTTCGCACATCCGCCCAAATTGGCTCACTTAGTTCACCAACTTCATATGTCCGCAAAACGTTGTCCGAAATTGCGGGCGATGGGGTTAGAAAGGATTAAATACGGCTGTACATATGTATAATGAGGTGAGAGGAAAACATACTTGGGCCGATAGTAAGTTTAATGCGCTCTCCTTGTGTCCTAATTGTCATACCCGTATGAAAGTTGGAGGATATGATTTAACTAATATATTGATCCTCGCTGAAAAGATAAAGAATGATGAATATACGGCTGAGTATGTCCCAAATAGACCAACAAATATGGGATATGAGATAGAAATCGATATCGCCGGAAAACCTGCAACTATTTTTTTCAGTAAAGATCATATGGAGAATATTGTTAATTTGTTAAGGTCTGAGAAATGAATAATTACTAGGGTATGCTTTTTAGCTCTCAATATTCTACCAAGTAACATTGTTTCTATTTAGCCACCAAAAATTGTAAGGCAAAAAGGGGATTTTTAAGGTTTAACCCATGGTTTTTAATAGTATGTGGAAAAATTTATTAATCATCCTTTCATACTAATTAGTAATGGTGAATGAAATTTGTTCAGATGAAATTTATAATATGATTATCAATGGACCCTTCCAAAATTCTCCTTTGTCTCCTGCTCAAAAAAGTGCCGTAGAGAGCAGTGCAAAACATATACGTATTTTAGCAGGTGCAGGAGCTGGTAAAACAGAAACTCTAACAAGAAGAATTCTGTATTTATTGTTATGCAAAAATGTTGAACCAGATACCATCGTAGCATTTACATTTACGGAGAAGGCCGCACAATCTATGAAATCCAGAATATACTCCCGCATAATTGATATAAAAGGCGAAGAATACGCCCATAAGTTAGGCAAAATGTATATTGGGACAATCCACAGCTACGCCCTTCGCATACTTCAAGATTATTTCGGATATGGAAATTACGATGTTATGGACGATAAACAAGAGATGGCTTTTGTTATGAAGAGAGGTTGGGGAATAGGAGTGAATAAACTAAGGGGACAAAATTATGGAGACAAGTGCAAAAAATTCCTAGAGGCAGTAAATGTTGTGTATGATGAGATTATTCCAAGAGACAAGTTATCCAAGAAAAATCCAGAATTTTACCATGTGTTTGAAAAATATGAAAGTACTTTAGATGAGTACCACAAACTTACATTTGGACGCCTCATTTATCTTGCAGTTAAAAATATAAAGGAAAATCCGGAAAGATTACCCATGGTGAAGTATCTCATTGTGGATGAGTATCAGGATATAAATCATGCCCAAGAGGAGCTAATAAAATTAGTTGGAAAAAATGCTAGCATTATGGTTGTAGGAGATCCAAGACAAACCATTTATCAGTGGAGAGGTTCGGATGATGAGTGTTTTGAAAGATTCACGGAAATATATCCAGATGCGGAAACTATAGTTATTCCTGAAAATAGGAGGAGCACCAAAAGAATAGTAGAAGTAGGAAATAAAATTGCTAACAGATTTGAAAAAAGGAAATTTGATGAAATGACACCTGTGAAAGATGAAGATGGACATGTGTATGTGGCAAAAGCAAAAACTCCAAAAGAGGAAGCAAAATGGATTGTAGATCAGATAGAGAATTTAGTAAGTGAGAAGAATATGAGGTATTCAGATTTTGGTATTCTTCTAAGAAGTGTGACTACCTCAGGCGATCCCATTATCCAAGAACTAAAAAGTAGGGACATCCCATACATCGTAGGAGGGACTATTGGTTTATTTAGAAGGGAGGAGGCCTTGGCTCTAGGCAAGTTATTCTGCTGGCTCTGGGATGAGGGATTTTGGTATGATTACCACGGTAAAGTGGAAAATGAAGAACTATTAGACTCTGCATTGAATGATTGGATAAGTGCCACAAAATTGTTGGATTTAGATGAAAAAGATCAGGTTAAAGAAAAATTAGAGATCTGGAGGGAGGATGTGTTAAATGGCAAATACCATAACTTCCAAGAGGTTTATCATGAGGTTCTTAACATTCTCAAGTTTAAGGATTTGGAACCCTCTAACAAACTCCATGCTGCCATAATGGCAAATCTTGGAAGATTTAGCGTTTTACTGGGAGATTATGAGAATGCTGTGAGATTGGGGGGGAACAAACTTAAATGGAACAATTCTTTGCTAAAGGGATTAATATGGTACATTATAACATATGCATCCACAGCCTATGAGGAGCAACCAAGTGAGGACATCAGAGCAGTGGATGCTGTGCAGGTAACCACAATTCACCAAGCAAAAGGTCTTGAATGGCATGTTGTGTTCATACCATCATTAGTGAGTAGAAGATTTCCCTCTTCACATATAGCGGAAAAGAGAATGTGGCTCATAGACAGGGATCTATTCCCTGCACGTAGATACGATACAAAAATGGAAGATGAAAGAAGATTGTTTTATGTGGCTGCAACAAGAGCAAAAAGTACATTGGTGCTAAGCTTTTTTGAGAAATATAATGTTAAGAAGGCAACTATCAGCTGCTTCCTACGGGAGGTCCTGGAAGATAATCCCAGAAATTTGGAGATTTTAAGAGCAGAAGATAAATTCAAAATAGATACTGATTCACCTTCAGTGGTTACCGGTGAGATCGAGGTATCCACATTTGAGGCAGGTGAAATAGTGGATTATGTGAAGTGCCCCTACTTTTACAGATTAAGACATGTATGGAACTATCAAGCTCCACTTGCAGAGGAACTGGGATATGGGAATGCACTTCATTACTCCTTACGCAGAGCTGTAGAACTCCATAAAGAAGGGTATAATCCATTAAGTGCAATATTAGAGGCTGTAGATAAAGGATTCTACTTACCTTATGCACCGAAATATAAAGCTCAAAAACTAAAGAAAAGTGCGGAGAATATTCTTGTGAATTATGTGGCAGATCATATGGAAGACATTTCCTCTGTGGCAGAGGTGGAATACAGATTGGAATTTCCCAGCAAAAATTCCACAATAGCAGGTAAAGTGGATGTAATCATAGATAAGGGTGATGTTGTGGAGGTGAGGGAATACAAAACATCCACAAAAGTTACCAAACCGGAGCATGTGGCCCTTCAGGTACGTTTATATGCCTTAGGGCTCAAAGGGCTCGGATATAATGTGGGAAGGGGAAGCGTTGTATATTTAGGTGAAGGAGAAATAGATGAGATTGACGTGAGCCAAGATACTCTCCGCAATGCAAAAATATATACGGAGAATTTACTATCTCAAATTCAAAATCAGAACTATAACCCCAACCCCGGTGATTTCTGTGAAAATTGCGATTACCGGGACATATGTAAATTCAGAATGGGTGATGAAGGTGAGTAAGATGTATGGTAATGTGGAAAATTTGAAGAAGGAAGAAGAAAACATGGAGAGAAAACTCAAAGATTTGCTTTTGAATCTTTTCAGATTTGATGTGGAAGATTTGGATTTTGGCATCTACAAAATAATGAATTTCAAAAGGGAAGAAATAAGGAATTTCATAGAAAACGATTTAATAAATGCTGTTGAGGAGGAATTCAAAGAGCTCTACAAACAGGATGCAAAAGATTTGGAGAAGGAATTAAAAGATTTGAGGAGGGAAGTTGTGGAGAATCTAGGCGAGGGTGTGTTTGATGAAGATGGTAACATAAATCCAATGTTTGAAAATGTGCCTATCGTAAAGAAGTATAAGGAGAAACAGAAAGCTTTGAAAAATGTGGAAAATGTGACAGCAGATAAAAGAGAGATTTTCAGCAGGATTTACGAGTTTTTTGATAGATATTATCAAGATGGAGATTTGATTCCCATAAGAAGATACACAAAATCCAACGATTACATAGTGCCTTACAATGGGGAAGAAGTGATGCTTTACTGGGCAAATAAAGATCAGTACTATGTGAAAACAACCGAGTACTTCCAGAAATACACATTTCGTGCCGGTGCTTACGAAATAAATTTCAAGTTGAGGGAGGCGCATATTGATAAAAATAATGTGAAGGGAAAGGACAAGTATTTCATTCTCTCTGCAGAGGATTTTATGGAAGTGAAGGGTAAGAGTGTGAACATATACTTTGAGTTCAGGGAATTAACAAATGAAGAGTACCAAAGATTTGGATTTGGTGATAGAACCAACAAAACAACCGTAAAAACCACTCTGCAAGAAGATGCTGTAAAAAGGATAAATGAATGGTTGCAGGAGAACAATCATCCTGATATTAAGAAGCAGTTGAACAAGAAGTTTGTGAAGAAATCCGGTGAAGAAAGCGATAGAACGGTTTTGGAAGCACGCATAGCGCAATATGTGGCCAAGAACACCAAGGATTATTTCATACACAAAAATCTGAAAAAATTTTTCCTGACCGAGCTTGATTTCTACATAAAGAATGAGATGCTGAATATGGAGAGCATTGAGAGTATGGACGAGAATGAATTGCGAAAACTCATGAGAAGAGTAAAGGTGTTCAGAAATTTGAGCCAGAAAATAATTGAATTCCTGGCCGAAATTGAAGATTTTGAGAAAATGCTGTGGGAGAAGAAGAAGTTTGTGCTAAAAACTGAGTATGTGATCACTCTGGATAAAATAAAAGAGTTTGCAGGTGAGGAATTTCTGGAAGGTATAATTGATGATATATTGAATAATGAAAAGCAGATTGAAGAATGGAAAGAATTATTTGGCGTGGAAGTAAGTAGAAAAGAGGATCTCATTGAAAAGCGCACTCTGGAGGGAAATGTGTGGAAAAAGTTACCTATAGATACTAAGTACTTTGATGAGGAATTCAAGTGGAATTTGCTGGTGGCTCTGAGCAAAAACAACTATCTGGATGATATTTTGGATGGAGTTTTGATTAAAAGTGAAAACTGGCAGGCGTTGAATTTGCTTTTGAATAAATACTACGAGAAGGTGCAGACGATTTACATTGATCCACCATTTAAAACAGGAAAAGACTTCATTTATAAAGATAATTACCAAACTTCATCTTGGCTTACATTGTTAATAGACAGAATAAAATTAGCAAGAGAGTTTATGAGAGAAACCGGATCATTTTTTATCCATTTGGATTGGAACGCTAATTATTTAGGAAGATATTTAGTAAATTCAATGTTTCCAGTTATTAACGAAATTATTTGGAATACCAATGCAACAAAAGATGATGAGAGTGGACTATTTAGCTACAAAAGTTTTGGAGAAAAATATGTAAGACAGCATGATACAATATTTCAATGCTCATATATAAATGATTACAAATTTATCAAACTGTGGAAGCCAAATAGAAACACAACAAAATTACCAATAGGCTGGTTGGATTTGATTTCTTACACTAAAGAGGGGACTAAGAGAGGTCAAAGACTTGAAGATTTTGAATTTTTCGTAGAGAAATATAACGATAAAGGAAATCTTGTTCTTCAAAAGTTAGAAGTAAAGGAAAAAGTTTACCCTATTGGTGATATATGGAACGATATTTACCATTTTACGCAATCAGAATTAAGAACAACTGAGAATGTAAGTTTTAATACACAAAAACCTGAGAATTTATTAAGAAGGATACTCCAATCTACTACAGAAAAAGGAGATCTAGTAATGGACTTCTTTGCTGGATCTGGAACTACTTTGGTAGTATCACATAAATTGAGAAGAAAATGGATTGGAATTGAGTTAGAAGAATATTTTAGTGAGTTTTACCATGATAACAGTGAGAAAAAACTGGGCTTGTTGGGTAGATTAAAAATAGTTTTGTATGGAGATAAAGAATTTAATATATTAGGGAAGAGAAGGAGATCACATCTAAGTAATGATATTAATTGGAGTGGCAGTGGCTTCTTCAAATACCACACCCTGGAGCAGTACGAGGACACCCTGAACAACATTGTGTTTGCCAATGAGGAGGGTAGGCAGGCAAAACTCGCAGAATTTGAGGATTACATATTCCACATGCTTGAGTACGGTACACGTGGAAGTATGAGCCGGCTCAACATTGACAAATTCCAGAAACCATTCTCCTACAAACTGAGAATTCTGGAGAATGGTATGGAGAAGGATGAGAATGTGGATTTGGCGGAAACATTCAATTATCTGCTCGGTTTGCATGTGAAAAAATACTTCGTGGAGAGATTTGAGGACAGAAAATACGTGTGGGTTGTGGGCACCAAGAGCGATGGATCCTTGACAGTTATTGTGTGGAGAAACACGGAAAATTTGGACTTGGAGAAGGACAAAAACCACATTGAGGAAAAAATGAATGAAATTGCAGATACTGAGCCGGATTACATTTATGTGAATGGAGACAGCTATGTGGAAAATGCAATTCCCATTGAAACGGAATTTATGAAGTTGCTGGGAGCGTGATAATCAATGCCCAGGGGAAAAAATAAAACTACGAATTCCAAAAGACTTGATGATTACCTGGTGCTCAACCATTACATGTGCTCCCTATTTGGATATGATTCATTTAAGGAGTTGAAGAAGCAATTTGAGGATGTGGAAGATGGCTATGATGAGGAAGGTCACAGTTATATGTATCACCGCATCTTGTCATTAAAAAATCTTGACCCGCGTATCAGGGATAAAATGGATGATTACGATGCGAACATATATGGGTATTTGAAACACATAAATGCTAAAAGGGATTTTCAAATAAACTTGAAGTATTTTCAGTACTTGGCTGTACTCTTTACGGAGATATTCTTAGACAGATATTTCCAAGACCCAATTCAACTGATGAACGAAATTACACAGTTTGGATGGAAAAACAAACGCAAATACGATGATGAAGCGAATCTGTATGGTTTCACTCCACAAGATCTCCGCACTCTAGCATTCTGGATGGCCACTGGTAGCGGTAAAACCATAATTATGCACATAAACTACCTTCAATTTTTGAAATACAACAAAGGCCCTCACAAAATTAATTATGAGAACATCATTCTAATAACTCCAAATGCCGGGCTATCGGCACAGCACAAAAAGGAATTGGAGCTCAGCAGCATACCCGCAGTTTATTTCATAGAAGAGAGCGGCACTTCTTTCTCTGGAGATTATCCTCCAGTTAAAATCATTGAAATAACCAAGTTTGTGGAAAACAAGAAGGGTGAAGGGGTAAGCATATCCACAAAGAGTGTGACTTCCAAAAATATTGTGTTTGCCGATGAGGCACATAAAGGTGCCGGTGGAGACGCGTGGAAAAAATACAGAGAAGATTTATCTAAGAATGGTTTCAGATTTGAGTATAGTGCCACATTCGGCCAAGCATTGAAAAATATCTCTCCAGGGGATGAACTCTTACAGAGTTATGCAAAATCCATAATATTCGATTATTCCTACAAATATTTTTACGGAGATGGATATGGGAAGGATTACCGGATAATAAACACAAGAACACTTACGGAGGATTTGCAGTACACATTTCTTCTTGCAAATGCTCTATCTTTTTACGAGCAGGTAGAAGTATATAGCTCTAACGAGGGTTACAGAAAGAAGTACCATATTGAACGGCCACTCTGGGTATTCATTGGAAGTACCGTGCAACCAAAGAATAGAAAAAAAGAATCAAAAAAGAAGGGATTAGACATATTTGGTAATAAAGAAGACAGGAAAACGGTTTCTGATATTTTAAAAGTGGTAAAATTCATAAATAAATTCATCAATGATGAGAGTTGGGCCATTAGAACTATAGAGAGAGTACTACAAGGAAGGTCCGGAATTTTGGATAAAGAAGGTAATGATGTTTTTGCGAGAACTTACCCTGAGACCAATTTTCCATTTTTGAGGGGAGGGGAAATAAGTGCTAGGAAGATTTATGAAGATATGAAAAGAAAGATTTTCAAAATAAGCACAAAAGATGCTCTTCATCTGGTAAACATAAAAAATGCTGAGGGAGAAATTGGATTGAAAATAGGTCCTTTTGGAAAATACTTCGGAGTCATCAACATTGGAGATAAAGAGGGGTTCCTGAAATTCATAAAAGATAACGCAGAAGAATATGGTATGGTTGTGGAAAGAGATGATACCACAAATTCCCTATTTGAAGGTATAGAAAACTCCAGCATTGACATATTAATAGGAGCGCGAAAATTTGTGGAAGGTTGGAATAGTTGGAGGGTATCCACAATGGGACTCATAAACATGGGTAAAACAGAGGGGCCCCTTGTGATTCAGTTGTTTGGCAGAGGCGTGAGGCTCAAAGGCTACAACAAAATGCTGAAAAGAAGCACTGCAATACCCAATGTAGCACATCCAGAACACATATCCATATTAGAAACTTTGAACATATTCGGCATACAGGCAAATTATATGGAAGTGTTTAAAGGATACCTGGAGAAAGAAGGCGTGCCTACAGAACCTCAAAGAGAATTTTTCATACCAACAAAAATTCATGAGATTATTGAAAAAGGATCTCAGAAGCTCACCATTCCTAAGTTACCATCTAAAGTTGATTTCAGAAAAAGTGCCTTTTTGAAGTTAGAAAAAGATGAGCATATTAAAATAAACTTAGATCTCAGGCCAAGGGCAACTATTCTCAGCAGCAAAGAGGAGAAGGCACTTTTAGCTCAAAGTAAAGACATAAGTTCGCACATAGATCCCGGATATCTGGATTTATTAAATTGGAATTACATATACAGGGAAATAGTAGAATACAAAATGGAAAGAGGTCTCTATAATCTTAAAGTATCAAAGGATGCTCTAAAGGATATACTGATGCCAGAGGTAAATGGAAAATTCATTTATGATTTGTACTTGCCAGATCCAAGGAAAGTGATGCCTGCTAAAATGGAAGATTTGGAATATCTTGAAGATTTGACCATAAGAATATTAAAAAAATATGTGTATAAATACTATATGAAACATAAAATGATGTGGGAAACAAGTAACTTAAAGTATGATTATCTAAGCTCAGGTGATAAAGAGCTGCTCATAGACAAGTACACTATCAAAATTAAATTAAAAGATCTCCAAAAATTTAAGGAGTTAGTAGATTTACTGGAAAATGAGGATTTCGAGCCTCTATATGGAGAGTACGACAACATAATAAAAAATGTTTACATTGATGTGCATTTGTATCAACCTCTTTTAAAAGATCATCCGGAGATTACAATAATTCCGAAAGGCCTCAATGAAGGAGAGGAAAAATTCATAGAATACTTGAAAATATATTTGTCTTCCATAAGTAATCAATTGCAGAAAAAGGACATATACGTATACGTACTTAGAAATAGAACCCGAGGAAAGGGAATTGGGTTCTTTGAAAATTATGGATTTTACCCAGATTTCATAGTGTGGATTAAAAGAAAAGATATAGAACATATTATTTTTGTGGAGCCTCATGGACTTGCACATTTTAGCGAGAGAGATAAAGAAAAAATTGAACTTCATAGAAAACTAAAGGAGTTAGAGAAAAAATTAAATGAAAAATATGAGAGAAATATAACACTTAATTCTTACATCATATCCGTCACACCTTATGACACTCTAAAATACATGTTTAATATGTCCAAAGATCAGCTTGAGAATTCTCATATTTTATTTATGGAAGATAAAATTAAAGCTGTGGAGAAAATCATCTCTCCATTTATAAAGTAATAAAGTTACCATATTGATGCAAAATACACACTCAGTGTTGCTATTATCTCCCTATTCACTCTTACCTCATTTAGATTTTATTTTGTTCTAGCTTTTCAAAGTCCTCACACACAGCGCAGAGATCAATATTTTTCAGAGTATTCTCTTCCTCTGCCTTAATCCGAAGCGATTTTTCAGTTTCTAATCATGCTATACTACCTCTAAATAATAATTTTAACCTTTTTAAATAAGAAGAATGAAATGCAATTCTTTCGAGAGAGAGAAAAATTATATTTGTTATTATTTTTCTCGTCACTCCTTTTGTAGTCTCATGCACATCCATAGTTGTATTTCATCACTCATCTCTAAACGTCCTTGGATTTTCTGGTTTAGTAACTGCGTTTATAGGATACTTCGTTTATGTATATTATCAATATATAAAGAAAAACTATATTTCAACTCTTAATTACTACTTCCCTATAATAGTACTCTCCGTAAATTTTACAATTTTAATAATGAGGTATTACCCAGCAATTAGTAGATGGGCAATGCCTCTCACTTCTATTCTCTATTTCTATTCTCTGGTTAATCTTACAGATAAATAATATAGATAAATAATATAAAATATGCATTATCTATCTATAAAAAGAAAATATGCTGAGATGAAGTTTTATACCAGAATAATAACTTCTATTATTTATTCTCTGGTATTTATTTTCCTTTTTTGTGCATTTCCTGCATTTTTGGCTCCTCCTACATCTGAAAACCCTACCAACATAATTGGACATTTTGTAGGTTATCTTTTTTGATTCCCATTGCCTCTACTAATATTTGAATCTGTAAATAAAAGTTATAAACTCAGAAAATAAAGATAAAATAAATCTTAAATGATACCTTATAAAATTCCAATAAATATTTGAATCTTCGATAAAATTTTCCATACTTTATCTCAATAATGCAGATACTTCGGAACAATGTTTAAATAAGGCCCAAAATAGAGATTAGTGTGAAGAAAGAGGTGGAAGATCCCAATATGATAAGCGATTGGGAAAAAATAATCCACGAGGAGGAGAAACAGAGAAATTCGAAGATCAACTATCTTGTCTTTGTCTCAAGGTTAGAAGGTGGAGAAGATAATGATACCCATGAGTACTCTGGATTTCTTCTTGGTATGTTTGAGAGTAAGGAGGATGCCATTGCATCCCTATATAGTTATATGAAGAGTTTTGGGCTAATGCATGGATATACCCTCGATGTCTATGATAGGGAAGGAAACCTTATTCGCATGATAATGTGTGCCTTGAGAGAGAATAGTGTGCCACCGGGAATGAGTTACTGGATTCTTGAAATAGCTAATCCCCTAATTCCCTTTTACTTTATGATCAAAGGATTCAAATCCATGGGAGATGCTTCGCATTTCCTTGCGGAGTATCTTGAGAAGGTGCCTCTTAACCCTGAGAGTTTTGAAATCCACGATTCCAAGGGAAAGGTGGTGGATGCTGGTAAACACTACGAAAGTGTGGTTATTGATGATTATGAGATTATTGAAGAGGAGCACGAGTACAAGGGATTCAAGGCATGGGTAGAAATGCTTGACGGTAATATGTTTCTCTCCACATCTGGACTTGGAGATAGCCCAGTCGGAATAGAAATGGATGAAGACGATGAATGGAAGTACGTGGTGTTTTCCTTCTATGCGGATGAGGATGGATCTCAAAGGAATTCGAGCATAGAACTTTACGATAATCTTGAAGAGGCCCTAGAGTTTGCTAGAAATGAATTTGAAAAAGGACCTGAGGATCTTGCCTTGGTTGCTGTTGTGGACAGAAATGCGGAGATAAAAGCTGTCTATAGAAAAGAACCTCCCAGAGAACCAAAGAGCGAGCTTCATCCTCCAACAGTAAAGGAAAAAGAGAAGGAGTATGAGGAGTTTCTGTCGGATGGAGTAGATAAAGTAAGATACGAGATTCCCCAGGGAATGTTTCGGGTGGTCCTTCTAGACTCCTGGAGCCTCACAGCGGATATAATTGGCGATTATCCTTCCAAGGAGGAGGCTATCAAAAATGCAGAGGAACTTTCTAAATTTGCGGATGAGTATGAAAGTGTTGTGGTTTACGATGATGAGGGCAAAGTGATATACGATTCCTCCCGTAAAACCTCTGAGTAATAGAGAACTACAAAATTTCAAGATTGAAATGGTACAAAATAGTATAAATTATAATGGAGTTTTATCCTGTAGAATCTATCATTGAAATATTTCTAGTGATCATAATTGTATTACTGTGCCCCCGAACCCATTAAAATTTTAGCGATTTTTGACACCTAACACCGAAAACTTTATAGGGGGCGGATGCCCCCGGTTTTGCAAGAAAAGACAGCCATACTCAAAGAAAACGATTTTTATCAATTTTGAAAAATGTTTACCAGGAAGTGGGGGCACTGGGATTCGAACCCAGGTCCGCGGGTCTCTCCTGTGGGTCAGCGCTCCAGTTACTCATCATTTTTCAGCTGACCCGCTTGTCATCATCTAACTGGAGCCCACCAGGATGCCTGACTACCCCATGCCCCCGCAATTACGGGTAATTTCAGCAAAGATATAAAATTTACCATTAAAGATGGACAAATCAGAGGAGCAAGAAATGAAAAGAGTATCAGCTCTTGTTTGCCCGCCTCTGCCTCATAAGACGGCGCATTCTCTTCTTTCTCCACTTCCAGCGCATCTTTCCCCGTTTTTTCCAGCTTCTTGAACTTCGCTTCATTGTGACACCAACCCTCGGTAAATTGAACTCAAATATAAATTTTGCCCACAAAAACGGGCGCGGCGGGATTCGAACCCGCGACCACTGACTTAGAAGGCCAGCGCCCTATCCATGCTAGGCCACGCGCCCAATCCCCTAATAAGCACGCCTTATTTAATTTTTACCAAAAATTTATTTTGAGCATATGCATTGCCATGCCGATGAACGTACTTGCAGAGATAATTGCAGCCCTATGGTTCATGCTCCCCGCCTACGTACCAAATTCGGCAGCCGTACTATTCAGGGGAAAAATCCCCATGGACCTAGGAAAAAATTTCATAGATGGGAGGAGAATCTTGGGAAAAGGTAAAACATGGCGCGGGTTTTTAGGTGGCTCGCTCACGGGATTCTTCCTTGGGATAATTCTCAATGTTCTCGCCAAGTTCCTTCCCCAGCCCTATTTTCCCCCATTCTCTGAGAGCATACTTAAAGCCATTGGCATAATTCTCTGCCTGGCATTTGGAGCCATGCTTGGAGATGCAACGGGCTCGTTCATAAAAAGGAGGTTGGGAATAGAAAGCGGAGGAAGAGCATTTCTACTGGATCAACTCACCTTCGTATTCGTTGCCTGGTTTCTGGTTTGGATCTTTTACCCATCTTTCTTCATGTTTGCATTTGGCAACATTCCCGCATTGCTCACAATACTCGTCCTGACCCCTCTGATACACAGGGGCGTGAATATTGCAGCGTACAAGATGGGAAAGAAGTCTGTGCCATGGTAAAGTTTAAAATTATGCAAAATATAGGGATTTAAATGAGATTCACCGTTATACTCCTGGCTCTTATGCTCACCTACGTGAGTTCTCCTGCTCATGTACCCAATTTTGATAATTTTACCACTCCCGTGATTGAGCCCGGCCATACCGGAAAGTTCAATTTCACAATAGAGAACAGGTACGTTGCTACTATGAAAAACTGTGTGCTGCACGTAACAATTTACATGTGGGCCACCGAGCAGGAGGCAAAGAGCATATGGAAAATAAAGGATCCTCCTGTTATAGAAGAATCCGGTAGTGTTAACTACACAATAAATCTTGGAGATATCAATTCAAAAGAAATCATACCTGTAGCATTTCACATTAAAACCTTCTCAGGCACTCCCGATGGCGTGTACTTTGTGAGATTTTCCCTGTTCTTCAAATACAACGGGACCACGTACAAAATGTGGTCTCCCGGGTATTTCTCCAAGGAAGAATGGAACCGGGCAACTGAGAACCACACCATTAACCTAAACTATCTCTCACAGGTGCTCGGCGAGAGGGTGGATGGCATAATACCCGATTCTTCCTTCAGCGTTAAGAGCAGTTTACTCTGGATACTCTACGTGCTCATTGGAATAACAACCCTTGTGGGAATAGCAGCATTTTACACCTATTTACACGAGGAGGGAAAGATAGGAAAAAAGGAGGAATACGCATATCAACTCAAGGGCAAGTACAGGTACCTTGAAAGGAGAGTCAAAGAGAAGATGAAAAAGAAAAATCAGTAGCCTAGGTAAAGCCTCTCTCCCAAAATGGGTGGCAGATCATTTTCAATAATGGCATTGTAAACCTCGTCTATTGGATACTCCACCCGCCTTATCTCGTAGACCCCATTATCAAGGTCCACGATGGCAAAGGACGCTCTGGGATCTCCATCCCTTGGCTGTCCCACACTTCCAGGGTTTATTATAACCCCATTTTCAAATTTCTTAACGAAGGGTACATGGGTGTGGCCCAGCACGAGCATATCGGGATTCTCGTACCGAAGCAAACTCTCACCGGCATCCTCAGGGTACACGTAGTAATCCTCGTCAAATGGTGCCCCGTGGTGAACTGCAATTCTCCTTCCCTCATATTCAACAAGCATACTGTCCTTAAGGGAGTAAAGATACTCAAGGTTCACCCTGGTGAGTACACTCCGGGTCCACGCCCCTGCCATGGCTGCATAGGTATTGAAACGGGAATAATCATCGTATATGACGGCACGATCATGGTTTCCACGGATACATTGAATATCTCTTTTCCTTATCTCCCATATCACCTCATTGGGCCATGGATTGTACCCAACAACATCCCCTGCACAGAGAATCAAATCGGCCTCTCCAATCTCTTCAAGCACAACCTTGAGGGCTGGAAGATTGCCATGTATGTCCGAAATAAGAGCGAGCATCATGAAAGCCATGCCCAGGGTTAAAATAAAATTAACGTTGGAAAAAGATTAATAGGCCAATTCTCATGGGTTACGGGGATAAAAATGAAGAGCGAGATTTTGCACAAACCTGCATTTGCAGAACTGAAGGTTCATCTCTCCCCCGGAGAGAGTGTGACCGCCGAGGCCGGAGCCATGGTGTACATGTCCTCAAACATAGGGGTTAAAACAACCACAGGTGGAGGATTTTTGAAGGGACTTGCGCGGAAGATACTGACCAAGCAAACACTTTTTATGAACACATACTATGCGGAGGGCAGCGAGGGTTACGTTGTATTTGCACCCGGATTGCCGGGAGACATCATGGAAATTGATGTGTCAAAACCCCTGTACGTTTCAGACACGAACTATCTTGCCAGCACAGGGTTGCAGTTTGGAGTGAAATTCACAGGATTCAGAGGCATATTCACGCCCGGTGGAATGTTCTGGTTCAAACTTGAAGGCATCGGAAAGGTGTGGCTTGCAACCTTCGGTGGTGTGGATGTGATTGAGCTGAAACCCGGAGAGCATCTGCTGATAGACAACATTCATCTGGCAGCCTTTGACGCCGGAATGCAATTCAGATTGCGCAAATTTGGAAAGTTGAAATCCTTCCTTTTCGGTGGAGAGTACCTGCTCACCGAGTTTGAGGGCCCAGGAAGGGTGTTCATACAGTCCAGAAATCTGCCAGTTTTCGCAAATATCCTGTACAGGTACATGCCCAAGAACAACGATTGAAAAAGTTTATTAACTCTTCGGAGTTTGCGTGCCCCATGGAAAAGGAACTCATACTCAGAGTTGCAGAGGCTCCACAGATGGATGTCGGTCTCGGAAGAGCGAGGTTGGATACCTCATCACGCCTCATGCTTGGTCTGGAGGTAGGTGATGTAATAGAGATTGAAGGAAAACGGGTAACAGTCGCGAGGGTTTTCAGGGCCAAGCAGGAGGATGAGGGCCGCGGAATAATAAGGATAGATGGACACATAAGACGCAATGCCAAGGTCACCGTTGGTGATAAGGTTCGCGTCAGAAAGGCCGAACCCGTTGAGGCCGAAAAAATTGTGATTGCTCCACTTATCGGGAAAAACCAGAGACTCAGATTCGGGGAGGGCATAGGCGAGTTTATAAGAAGGGTTCTGCTCAAAAGACCCCTGGTTGAGGGGGATGAGATAGTTGTACCTAACATAACCCTCATGGGGCGCACAGGCATACTTTTTCAGGTTGTAAAAACCCTGCCGGGAAAGAAGGTTGTTCAGGTGGGAGTACAGACAGTCATAGAGGTGAGAGAGGAACCACCCACCGAGATGGAGGAGGAGCTTGAGCACGTTACCTACGAGGACATAGGAGGACTGGAGAGCGAACTTCAGAAGGTTCGAGAGATGATCGAGTTACCTCTGAAACATCCAGAACTGTTTGAAAGATTGGGAATTGAGCCTCCCAAGGGTGTGCTTCTCTACGGTCCCCCGGGCACGGGAAAAACTCTCATAGCAAAGGCAGTGGCCAATGAAAGCAATGCGAATTTTTACGCCATAAACGGGCCTGAGATAATGAGCAAGTTCTATGGACAGAGTGAGCAAAGGTTGAGGGATATCTTCCAAAAGGCTCAGAAAAATGCACCAAGCATAATATTCATTGACGAGATTGACAGTATCGCTCCAAAGAGGGAGGAGGTAACAGGTGAGGTTGAGAGAAGGGTGGTTGCCCAGCTTCTAACACTTATGGATGGTTTGAGCAGGAGGGGGCACATAATTGTTATAGGAGCAACAAACAGGATAGATGCCATAGACCCCGCCCTGCGCAGGCCTGGCAGGTTTGACAGAGAAATTGAAATTGGTATACCTGACAAGAAGGGAAGAAAGGAGATTCTTCAAATTCACACAAGAGGTATGCCAATTGAGGGCACTCCTGAAGATAGAGATAAGCTGCTTGAAGAACTTGCAGAGCTCACCCACGGATTTGTGGGTGCAGATCTTGCTGCGCTTGCAAGGGAGGCTGCCATGAAAGCGCTTCGCAGATACCTTCCCCAGATAGATCTGGATAAGCCCGTACCCACCGAGATCCTTGAAAATATGAAGGTAAAGAGGGAGGATTTCAAAGAGGCACTTAAGGAGATAGAGCCCAGTGTTCTGCGTGAGGTTATGATCGAAATACCCTCCGTCCACTGGGATGAGATAGGTGATCTGGAGGAGGCAAAAAGGGTACTGAAGGAGGCCATTGAACTGCCCCTAAAGGAGCCACAGAAATTCAAGGAGATGGGGATAAGACCCTCCAAGGGTGTGCTTCTCTACGGTCCCCCGGGCACAGGAAAAACCCTGCTGGCCAAGGCAGTCGCCACCGAGAGTGAGGCAAATTTCATAAGCATAAAGGGGCCAGAGGTCATGAGCAAGTGGGTTGGCGAGAGTGAGAAGGCCATAAGGGAGATCTTCAAAAAGGCAAAGCAATCCTCACCCTGCATAGTCTTTCTCGATGAGATAGACTCCATTGCCCCCCGCCGCGGTTACTACGCGGGTTCCGGCGTGACCGAGAGAATTGTGAATCAACTTCTAACCTCCATGGACGGGCTCACAAAAATGGAGGGTGTGGTTGTCATTGCGGCTACGAATCGCCCAGATATTGTGGACCCTGCATTACTCAGGCCCGGAAGAATAGACAGGATAGTCTACATACCCCCTCCAGATGAGAAGGCTAGGCTTGAAATTTTAAAGGTTCATACCCGCAACATGCCCCTTTCCGAAGATGTATCACTGGAGAAAATTGCAGGAGAGACGGAATTCTACACGGGAGCGGATCTGGAAAATCTGTGCAGGGAGGCTGGAATGGCTGCCATAAGGGAAGATAGTGAAAAGGTTGGCATGAAACACTTTGAAGAGGCGCTGAAAATAGTACATCCCTCTCTGGACAAAGAAACAATAAAATACTACGAAAACATTGGGTTAGAGTTGAGTAAGGGTGTTAAAACCAAAAAGGAGGATTTGGGCTACTACTCGTGAGGTGGTAATATGAAGAAGTTCGTAACGGAATTGAGAGGAAAAACTGCCATGACGGATGACGGGATGATTCTCGGAACCATTGACAATTTCGTGATAGACACGGAGACGGGCAAAATAATGCACATGCTGATAATTCCCGCTGAAGATTTTGATGCAAGGGGATTCAAAAAGGATGCCCAGGGCAGGTTGATAATGCCGTTCCAGACAATGCGCTCTGTACGGGATGTGGTTGTACTTACCCTTAAAAAATAATCAGCGATAGCGCAGTATTGCGGCTATACCACCAAAAGCCTTTGAAAATATTTTTCCCTCTTCACTTTCATCGGAGATGAGTTCAACCTGAGTGTTGAACTGCTCTGCTATATCGTAGTACTCCTCTATCAGGTCCTTTTTTTCCACCGTGTCCATTACTGAACCGCAGTTTGGACATGTTTTTTCTGGAATCGCGCCCTTCACAGTTTCCTTTATTTCATACCCACACTGGGGGCATTTCCAGGTAACCCTGTATCTTCTCAAACTATCGGAGATAAGAAGCACATCCACAGCACCACGCTCAAGAGCCTCACGAACTTCCATCTCTCCGTAAAGAGCCAGTCCCCCATCGGGCTTTCTGATCTCCTTGAAAAATCTCTGAAGCAATTGCCTCTCACGGAAAACCTCAAGGTTTTTCAGCGTGGTTGATGCCTTTTCCACGAGTTCATGTAGTCCATACTCGTCTGTATAACCCACATCAAAAACCTCAATTATCTTCTTTTTAAGTTCATGATGCAGGTAATCACCCTTTAGAAAACTATCCTTCGTGCCTCCTGGACCACCGACAAGTATGCCCTTGAGCCTTTCTTCGGCGAGGAATACCTCGTTGGCCTTGTCTCCAACCTTCTTGAAAAATTCGTGCACGGCAAGTTCTATGAGTCTCTCAAATCTTCGCGATGACTGCCCTCCCTGGTGATGCTTGCTGGGAACCATGCTATCCAGATGCTTCACAACCTCAATTCTGGTGCCCTTCAGAAATCCAATGGTGGCTTCCTTCCTGTCTATGACCAGAAGCCCGTATATGTCCTTATCCCCCAGCATTGCCTTCAGGGGCTCAAGATAGAATTTAGAATCACATTTATAAATAAAGGACTGCACTGGCTCTGGAGGCTCAAAAACGTATGAAACCATCTCGGTCTGATCCCCTCGCTTTATGACATGTCCCACAAAAACCACCAGACCGTTTGGAGGGGGCATCTTGAAGTACTTCAAGCGAGACATTATGCTCTCAATTGCGCTCATAACATTCTTTCGTGTGGTTTTGCTCTTTATATTTGCCGAGGTTCCATACTCATCCCGCAGGTATGCTATCACATCCGAAATGGGGCGCTTTGGAGGTACGTAAACGGATATGAGCTCGGTGCCTCTACCCTCGTATTTCTCAAGTTCCTCCAGATACCTCCGAAACTCGTATTTTTTCCGTGCCTCCTCGCTGTCCATTTTTCCACACCTTAATTGGGGAAATGGTTCTCTCTAATAAATATTAGCCCTAAGAAAAATTTAAATTCTACATTTCGCTTTTCCCGGTGTGGAATACGATTATGAAATCTTTGACCACACAGCAGACGTGGGCATAATCGTGCGTGGGAAAACACTGGAAGAACTCTTTGAGAAGGCCGCGTACGCAATGTTTGACATAATTTTAAATGCTGAAAGAATTCAACATGCGGGGAGGTACAGGGTATCCGTATCATCACCAACCCTGGAGGATCTCATGGTTGACTGGCTCTCCGAACTGCTCTACGTATTCTCCACAGAACTCTTCGTTATGGGAAAATTTGATGTGAGAATAAAAAAACTCAAGGACGGATATCGTCTGGATGCAACCTGCTGGGGCGAACCGTACAGGAAGAAAAAGCATGGAATAAAGACTGAGATAAAGGCCGTCACCTATCATGAATTGAAAGTAGATCCGGAAAGGGGATGTGCCAAGGTTCTGTTTGACATATAATTAAAAAATTATTTGATGATGCGAGCATACCTAGCCTTACCCGTTGCTTGTGAATTGGGATCTACATAAAAACAAATTTACTAAAAGTAAGGGTTTTGAAATAGTGCAGGCGCCGGGATTTGAACCCGGGCTAAGGGCTTGGAAGGCCCTTGTGCTGCCAGACTACACTACGCCTGCCCAAAAACGGAAATAATGAGGGGATATATAAATTTGGCGTTGCGCCCAAGCCAAAATTTAAATATGGGAATTAAATAAAGGGGCGTAGTGGTAAAGATGACAGAACAACTGAAACCTCTGCATGTTCTCCACGAAAGCCTCAACAAGCCCGTGCTTGTCGCGATGAAGGGCAATAAAGAGTATCGTGGAGTGCTGGATGGATACGACCAGCATCTCAATCTCGTGCTGAAAAATGTGGAAGAAATAATAAATGGAGAATCCAAAGGCGTGCATAACGTTGTGATCGTGAGAGGAGATAATGTAATTTACATATCTCCACCTTGAGGTGAGCAAAAATGACGAAAGGTACAGCATCAAAGGGTAAGCGAAACAGAACGCCCACACACATAGTGTGCAGAAGATGCGGACACAAAACCTATAACGTGCATACAAAGAGGTGCTCCCACTGTGGCTATCCTGCCCCAAGAATGCGCTCCTATGCGTGGGCTAAAAAGAAGAAATGAGTACTGCGGGATAGCAGGTTTTGTTTCCAAATTTGATGTTTCTCAACTGCTTTATTTTTCCCTTCGCGCTCTTCAACATAGGGGTCAGGAGAGCGCGGGCATAGCCACATACGCCAACGAGGATATTCTTATACACAGGGGGATGGGACTAGTTCACGAGGTTTTCAATTCTCAGATTCTGAATCATCTGAGAGGTAAAGTGGGTATTGGGCATGTAAGGTACTCCACCACAGGAGGTTCAATAGAGGAGAACGCCCAGCCCATAAAAATTTACACGAAGGAGTACAGGATCGCAGTGGCGCACAATGGGGAAATAGTGAATGTCCGGGAACTGCAGGATTTTTTGGGAAGGGCAGGTTCTGCATTTGTGACAAAGGCAGACAGCGAAATCATAGCCAGATTACTTGCCTACGAGTTGAGCAAGCACGATGTAATTGAGAGTTTGAAGAACATGGTTCGGATGCTTAAGGGATCCTTCTCCCTTGTCATTCTCATAGACAGCCGCCTGTTTGCCATTCGGGACCCCTTTGGAATCAGGCCACTTGCACTGGGGGAGATAAACGGAGGATTCGGGGTTGCATCTGAAAGCACCGCGTTCCATGCCATAGGTGGCACATTCACCAGAGATGTGCAGCCGGGAGAGATTGTTGAGATAAGAGAAGATGGTTTTGTAAGCCACCATGTATTCAGGAAACAACATTACGCTCACTGCATGTTTGAGTATGTTTACTTTGCAAGGGCCGATAGCATAATTGATGGGCAACTGGTTTACGATGTACGTCGCAGAATTGGGCATATTCTTGCAAAGGAACATCCCGCAAATGCAGATGTGGTTGTTCCCGTTCCCGATTCCGGAAGAGCCCATGCCCTGGGATTCTCTGAAGGAAGCGGTATCCCCTACGCAGAGGGACTTATGAAGAACAGATACGTGGAGCGCACCTTCATTCTTCCATCCCAGGAAACAAGGGTGATGGAAATAAATATGAAACTCAGTCCCGTTAAATCTGTTGTGGATGGAAAGAGAATTGTGCTTGTGGACGATAGCATAGTACGGGGAAACACCATGCGAAAAATCGTGAGGATGCTGAAGGATGCAGGAGCAAAGGAAGTGCATGTCCGCATAGGCTCCCCTCCCATAATCGCACCCTGCTATCTTGGCATTGATATGAAAACGCGTGAGCAATTCATAGCCGCCGGAAAGAGTGTGGAAGAGATAAGAAGGGTCATAGGAGCAGACTCTCTTGGATACATAAGCATTGATGGGCTCGTGAAGGCGATAGGACTGCCAAGGGAGGATATCTGCCTAGGGTGCCTGACGGGAGAGTACCCGGTACCCATTGATGGAGAGAAGATAAGGTTCCAGAGCGATCTTGAGGAGTTCTGACCACAACTTATATTATCCCGTAGACCATGGGTATGCCGTGAAGAAGATAAGAAAACTGAATATGAGAAAGGACTTCGAGTTTCGCTACATGCTGGGTCAGGCACTCAAGGAGCTTCCCGAGGGTGTGCAGGGTTCTCTCAAGGGTAGCATATACGCAAAGGCATCAAATCAGGGAATAAGGGAAGCAAAGGAGTACATTCTGAAGAAGAAGGATGAAGGTGTTATAGACGAAAAACTGGCGAAAAGATTGATAGACCTGCTTTACAAGTACAGCGTGTACAGATGATAGAGGATTACATTCTACCAACTCCTCTTCCGGAAAAACTCAAATCGAAATTTTTGGGAGGTACTTTGAAAATTGGAGAGCATCGCAGCTTTGAAGGTTTCATAGTCAGAGTTCCGAATGCACAGCACATAAGAGACCTTCTCTGGAGGTCCCTGTCTCCCAAGATTGGTGATTTTACAATCAAGGGCATAACCCCATTTCCACAAAATGGTTACCCAGTTATGCCAGTTCTCATACCCCACTGGGTAAAACTCAACTTTTCATTCGGTTTTGTGGAGGGAAGGGTATACGACCTATCCCAGTTTTCTCCACTCCACGGAAGATTTCTGCTTGTGGAAGATGCGAGAAAAATGCAGGTGGAGAAGTATCTGATCGGTGACGCTCCCTCCTTGGACGGTGGGAAAATATACAACGTATTTGACATGGCATTCGCAGAATCCACCAGGGATGTGATGCTTTCCTTCTTTATGTCGTCTGGTAATTATCTAACGAGAATTGGAGGATGCACAGTATCGCTTCTCACCCCCCTATCCGAGAATTACGCTTCAAATTTTAAGGATATTGAGAGCATTGTAAAGGGGCTCAACCCCATTTTAACGAAGAATTCAATGAGGGTGGAACTGATATACGAAGAGCCGCTGAAGGTGAGCATCAGAAGCGCTCTGAGAATAAAGTACGAGAAGATGAAGAGCAGCAAAGCGGCAAAGTTTTACGAGACCCGGAGAGGGAGGGAATGGGAGAAGAGTGCAATAACAGATGCCACAGTAAAAATGGAAAATCTGATCAACTCTGCAGAACTTGCCTTCATACCTTATAGGGAAGAGGTGCAGGTGGATGATTCTGAACTTCGCGAATACTCCCTTGACATAGCCACCTACGTACTGCACAGGCATGTTATTCAGCCAGAAATAGACATAAATGCAATAATCCCGATGAAGGAGAGAATTATGAGAAAGATTGACTCCGAATTTCCCCTGCTCTCAGAGGCTATGAAGATGGGAATACTTATGGACATTTCTGATGTGAACGGATTTGGGGAGCACATCGGAAGGTTGATAAACTCCTGGGAGAGACTGGGCATGGGTGATCCCCTGGGAAAGGTGCTGAATATCTACACCATTCTTTTTGAGAGAATAGAGGATGCATTACAGGATAGGCTCAGGAGTGAGATATCTGCACTCAGCGAGAAAAGGAGATTTGAAAGAGCCATAAACCGAATCCTATGGGAACTCAACGTTCTCCGTCCAGAGGGCTGGGACTTCTTCTACTTTGAAAGAAAACTGGAGGAGAGGGGGATATTCAGAAATGCAGAAAGGATATTTGAGGAACTTGTGCAGAAGGGTATAGTTATAAGAAAAAAAGATAAATTCCTGGCAGTGGGACAGGTTTAATCACCTTGCAAGCGTGAACAGAGTGTGGTCATCTTCAACATCAAAAATACCCAATCTGGCTCCCGCATCTAGCCAGCCATGGGCGTAATAAATTGCTCCCAGGGCCCTTACATAATCTCCCTTTTTTCGAAAGTACTCTGCATCCTCTATGTAGGCCCTGGCCATGCCCAGAAAATCCCTGGCTATGGGGTAAAGATGAGAGTTCTCAGGCACGGAGATCCTGACCTTTTCGTACGCCTTCCTCGTTATTTCAAAATAATGATGAAGGGTCTTATCGTCTATTTCCATAGATGAGGATATGGACAAATGGATAAAAAGATGATGCCTCAAACCACCTTCACGCTCTCTCCACCATGTTTAGTTTCCCGAGGTCTAATTTCCACAAACAGAGGCATGGGAATATTTCCACCTGTCACCAGGGCCACACCCACGGGCAAGCGCTGTATCTCCTCAAGTGAGCCCTTAGTCAGGCCCTCAACCGAGTTGCCAATTGCGCGGAGATCGTTTGGATTGGTCACGCGGAGAATAATCTGCGTGTTGCACTGGGATAGAATATTCTTGTCCACCTTGGCAGGTCTCTGGGATATTATGCAGAGCCCTAGCCCGAATTTCCGGCCCTCCGAGGCAATTGTTCTTAAAATTTTTGTGGATGAGGCCGTTCCCTGCTGGGGCGCATAATTGTGAGCCTCTTCAATAACAAGCATAAGTGGTGGGATCTTGTTCCTCTTTCTCAACTCAAACAGCGCCATGGAGAGCCTCTGAACAACCAGTTCCTGAATATCCGGGGGCACTCCCCTCAGATTTATTATTGAGAGTTTCCCCTGCTGCACAATATCTCCCAACCTTGTTCCTTTCCTGTCAAACACACCCATCTCATCAAGGTACTCAAGCTGGGCTATGAGGGGTGCAAGAGAGTTATTCTCTTCACTTTCAAGAATGCGAATAACATCACGTATGTTGAAATACTGCTTGGAGGTCTTTAGCAAATCCATTGCCTTGCGGAGAGGTATTAGGTACTGCCTAGCATCAAGGTTCATCAGATTCAACAGTTCACGGGGACTCATGGATGCAAGGGTGAACTTTAAAGGCTTACCCTTGTTAAGCTGCACATCCGGGGAGAATACCTTTATTTTTGATGCGTAACCACGGGGTGTAACGCCGAATACTCCATGCATCTTCGTTTTCTTTCCAGGAGTGCTGAGGGAAATGTACTCTCCGTGGGGATCAATGACCACAGCCGTTACATTGTGCTTAAGAAGTTCTTCAAGAAGCACTCCTGTGAAGTAGCTCTTGCCCGCTCCTGTCTTTGCAAGTATGCTCACATGCTTCTGCACCAAAACGTTTATGTCCAGGTAAATGGGGATCTTTCTGTACCTGTAGAGACGTCCAATATATGCTCCCTTTTCACTTATATCCTTGATGCCAATTACCCTCTTTATGAACTCTTCCTCGGCCTTGTAAACCACACTGCCCACATTGAAGGGCGTGCGCGGAAATTGAAGAAGTCCACGCTCATCACGATAGCCTATAACAACCACCATGGCAGAGACAACCTCATTTATCTTCAGATCCTCATTGGCCATTCTAACAGCCTTTTCAAGGGTAAGATTGGTTTTCCTCTTTATCTCATCAACCTTTCCAAGAACCCAACCAAAACGTTCGTGGTACACCTGAACGTAATCCCCCTGCTCCAGATTTCCAGTCACATGGCATAGAAACTCAGTGGTACCCACATCGCCGTAGATTATTCCAACCTTTTTAAGCCCATTATTCGTATATTCCCCACTTGCCGTATTAACATCTATCGCGCTCATTTATCCATCCCTTCTGGCAATTCTGTTTATGCGAACATCTCACCCGGTGCTTCTTTTCTCATCTCATCCGCGTGAAGGAATTTTCTTATTGCCTTCTCAAAGTCATCATGGGTAACGTAGTCCCGCTCATCGCGGATGGCGAACATTCCCGCCTCCATACATATTACCTTGAGATCAGCGCCACTGAACCCATCTGTCTTCTTGGCAACTCTCTCAAGGTCCACATCCTTAAGGTTCATGCGCCTCGTGTGGATCTTGAGAATCTCAACACGGGCATCGTAATCGGGATAGGGCACCTGAATGATCCTGTCAAACCTTCCGGGCCTGAGTAGAGCCTCATCAAGTATATCAGGTCTGTTTGTGGCTGCGATTATCTTCACATTATCCAGGGGCTCAAATCCGTCAAGTTCCGCCAGAAGTTGCATGAGGGTACGCTGCACTTCCCTATCCCCGGATGTGGCCATATCAAGGCGCCTGGCACCTATTGCATCTATCTCGTCAATGAAAACTATGCTCGGCGCCTTTTTCCTCGCAAGATCAAACAGTTCTCGCACAAGTTTTGCTCCCTCCCCAATGTACTTACGTACCAACTCGCTCCCCACAGTGCGGATAAACGTTGCGTGGGTATGGTGGGCCACCGCCTTGGCGAGCAGGGTTTTTCCCGTGCCCGGAGGGCCTGCCAGAAGCACACCCTTTGGCGGCTCAATACCGACCTTCTTATAGAGCTCTGGCTTCAGAAGGGGAAGTTCCACCGCCTCCCGGATCTCTCTAATCTGCTTATCCAACCCTCCAATATCATCGTATGTCACGTTTGGCTTCTCAATTATTTCAGCCGCAGCAATGGATGGATCGTAGGATTCAGGAATCATATGGACTATGGCAAAGGTCTGCTTGTTTAGTGCAACCTTGGCACCTGGTTTTATGGATTCCCTGGGCACATAGGAGGATACGTTAACAATGAATGTTGGACCTGCACTGCTTCTCACAACGATCTTGTTATCATCAATAACATCCTCAATGGTTCCCACAAGAAGGGGAGGGGTCTTCATACGGTTTATCTCCTTTCGGAGACGCTCAATCTCGCCCTGCAATCTACGCAGTTCTGCCTCAAGATAACGTTTTTCATCCTCCAGAATCCGCACCTGCCTCTGCAGTTCCTCCTTATCGTAATCATAATCGATTATGTCACCGCTATCCACGAAATCCTTAGGCATATTCAAGCACCGTTTTCCATATTGGCTTCTTGGTATTTTAAACTTATGCGACAGGGGCGGAATAATTAAATAATAGCGAAATTTAACCCACAATATGAAGGAAATGGAGTTCAGGATAATTTCAAAGGAGAAAAACGAGATGGTTCTGGAAGTTGTGAACGCGGACAGAACCCTTTTGATTCCCCTGGTTGAGGAACTCAACAGGGATGACATGGTTGAGCAGGCCATTTACCACTATGAGCACCCATACCTTGAAAATCCCACCCTTAAAATAAGGGTGAAAAGTGGAAAGCCCCAGGCGGCAATAAAGAGGGCTGCAAAGAGATTGGAAAAGATTTTTGAGGAAATGGAAAAAGAGTTTGAAAGGGTTAAATAGTTTCCAAACTTATTTCTGGAGGATTTATAAACTCTATGTTTCTCAGCTCCTCCGGTATCAGTATTTTTATGGTTATCTCCCCGTAAGGCACATCCTGATGCAGTTCCACCTTATCAAATTTCTCAAGGAATAGAAGAGAGAGAAAAACCTTGATGAAATCCTCCCTTGTTCCATCGTATACCATACTGAGAGAAATCTCCTCACCATGAACCTCACTCAACCTGGCCCAAACCTCCTTTATCTCCTCCTCCAGATCCTCACGATGAACCTTCTCATCCAGATTGAACTTGAACTTTTCACGAATCTTGCGCTGTCTTTTCTTTATCTCTACTTCCCTTCTTGCTTCGTTTATGGCCTGAATGAGTTCCATCAAACTAACGGGGCGCTCTTCCTCACGTCTCACAGGTTCCTTTATCTCAATACTTGGCTCCACAAATTCTTCCTCATCAAATTCAAAGGCACCCACATCAATATCGAAGAAATCCTCGTCCACATAGTACATCTCTCTTTCGGCCTCTTCAAGCACATCCTTGCTCTTCTTCATCAGTACATTCCACGCCATGTATATTATCCTGCCAGCGATGATGAAATCTATTTCCCTCTCCTTCCTTATCCTTTCAAGGTAGAGCTTTGTGAATTTCATGAGGTCTATTTTCCAAGGGTCGAGTTTTTCATCAAGAACAAGTTCAAATGCTATGGCCACCGCCTTGTCCACAGGATTCTTCGCGGATATATGTATGCCCTCCTCCAGGGTACGGGCCATGTGGATGTAATAATCAATATCAATGTCCTCGTCTAAAAGCGCTTTGTAGTACATAAGATGATCTGTGAGTTCATGCTGCACCTTCTTCCACCTCCGGAACCTTCTGAATGAATACACGGGAGAGACCATCTCCCCTGTGAGTCACACCTATGACATAATCTGCAAATTTCAATGTGGCCTTTCTGAGGGATATGACGATGAACTGGGCCGTGGCTGAGTTTCTCTTTATTATCCTTCCAACCATCTCTGCGTTCACACCGTCCAAGAACATGTCAACCTCGTCAAGCACGTAAAATGGAGATGGATCGTACTGCTGAATTGCAAATATGAAGGCAAGGGCAGTCAGACTCTTCTCTCCACCGCTCAGAGAGTCAAGAAGTACGAACTTCTTACCCACAGGCTTCACGCGTATTATCAGACCTCCTTTGAATGGATCATCTGGGTTCTCAAGCACAAGTTCCGCATCTCCACCGTTGCTTACCTCCTTGTATATCTTCTTGAAGTTCTCGTTTATGGCGTTGAATACCTTCATCAACCCATCCTTCTTCTTCCCATTGAGTTCCTTGACAAGATTGAGTAGATTCTTCCTCTCTTCCTTCAACCTGTTGTACTCCTCCCTCAAGGTCTCGTATCTCTTCCGTTCCTCCTCATACTCCTCAATGCTCCTCATATTCACAGGACCTAGAGAAAGCATCTGAGATTGCAAATCCTTGAGGATGTTCTTGAGCCTCGCCACGGTCTCGACGCTGTGTACCTCTATTCCGTAACTCTCGTAATCCTTCTTCGCCTCCTCATAATTTGCCTCCTGGGTTTTCAGATTTGCAATCACATGAATTTTAAGTCCCTCATTCACCTCTATATCCCACTTCTTCTGGGCAATTTCCTCCTTTATACTCTCTATCCTCTTCACCAGAGCATCACGCTCGTCCACCAATCCCTGGACCTTGCTCTTCTCCCTCTCTAAAATCTCTTCAAGTTTGCGACGCTCAACCTTCAAATTTTCCATTTGCATCTCAAGGTTCCTTATCTCATTGAGCAGGTTCTCTATGCCACTCTCTTTCTTCTTCTTATCTGCAAGGGCATCGTCCTCCCTGGATTGAAGGGTCTTTACCTCCCCCTCAACACGCACGATCTCCTTCTCAGTGCTCTCCAATTTCACCCTTAGGGATTCTACCTCATCCCGGAGTGCATTGATCTCAGAAGATACGTTCTCGGGAATGAGTCTCTGCATCTCTTCCCGCATCTTGGATTCCATCTTCTCCATTCCTTCAATCTTCCCCTTTATCTCCTCCTCTTCAGCCCTCACACTTTCAAGAATCTTCTCGTAATTCTGGATTTCATCCTCAAGTTTCTTCACCTGCGAGCGCAAGATTTTGAGTTTTTCCTGGTTTCTCTTCCTCTCCTCGTTCCATATTGCAATCTGGGAGCTGTTATCCTGGGCCTTCAACTCTCTTATTTTTCTTATCACATCTTCAAGTTCCTCTCTCAAACTCTCCAGTCTTGATCTGATTTCATCACGCTCGCTCATCGCTTCCCTTAATTTGCGTCCAATTTCCTCCAGATTGCCCATGCTTATCTTCTTTCTCCTCTCCACACTTCCTCCTACCATGGCACCGCTTGCCTCTATGAGTTGCCCATCAAGAGTGACAAGACGCACACCGCCCATCAATCTACGAGCATTGTCAAGATTGTCCACAATAACGGTGTCTCCAAACACGTACCAGAATGCTGCCTCAAATTTCTTGTCAAAACTTATTAGGTCCATGGCAAATCCCAAGGCATGAGAATCTCTGGCAGCGAGTATTGCCTTGCCCCTGGGCCTTCCACGGAGCATCTTGTTGAGAGGCAAGAATATGGCCCTTCCAAGCCTGTTCTTCTTCAGGTACTCTATGGCCCTGGCAGCAGCATCATCATTCTCACAAACTATGCTCATCATCCTGGTTCCAGCGGCAATCTCAATGGCAAGAGCGTATTTATCATCCACATTTCCGAGTTCGGCTATGGTGCCGTATATTCCCCTCAACTCTCCCCTATCCCTTGCAGCGAGAATGGCCATAACAGCCCTGCTCAGAGAATCTTCGCTTCCTTCCATCCTAGCCTTTACCTTCTCGTACTCGGCTGTAAGCTGGGTGACGAGTTTTTCCTTCTGTTGCAACTCCTTTGAAAGCCTGGATTCTTCGTTGCTGAGATCGTAGTACCGCTTCTCCAAGGATTTTTTCTCCTTCTCAAAATCTCTTGTCTCGTTCTTGAACTGGGAGATCCTCCACTCTGCATCCCTTATGGCTGCTTCAACATCCTTTATACTCTCCTCCTTGGATGCTATTTCTCCCCTTATCCTGCTGATCTCCCCCTTTATCCTATTCTCCTCATCAACCTTTGAGGCATAAACCTTTCTCAAATTTTTGATCTCCCCCTCTATTTTAGTGACCTCGTTCTGCAGTTCCTTGAATTTCCTGTTGGCCTGACCAAGATTCTGCTCCTTGGTCTTCAACTCCCTAAACTTGCCCTCATATTCCTTCTTTATGGAATCCCTATCACTCCTGAGGACATTTAACTCATCAATTTTTGATTTTTTATCCTTCCTGATCTGGGCAAGGAGAGTTTCAAGATTTTTTATCTCATCCCTCATCTCCTCAACACGGTACTCCTTGTTCTCCTTGTCCATCTTGACCTCAGCATATTTTATCTTCAAATCCTCAATTTTTTTGCTCATCTTGGATATCTCTTCCATTCCCATGGCCTTGATCTTCCTGTCTATTTCGTCAATTTTCCTTTCAACCTCCCTCTCCTCCTCTTCTCTGGCATTTATCTCCTTCCTTAGATTATTTATATTCTCCGTTATCCCATCCAACTGCCTTCTGAGAGATTGGATGGACATTTCGGCCTCCTTCATAGCCGAATAGGCAATTTTTGCATTTGTCTCCAGCATCTTCTCTTCCAGTTCCCTGTAACGCAGTGCAATTTGCCTATCTCTCTCCAATTTTTCCATGTTCCTCTTTATCTCATCCAGCCGCACCTCGATGCGACCCATGTTCTCCTCCGTTATGCGTCTATCATCCTCAGCCTTCTTGATATCGCTATCGAACTTTGTTATGCCCGCAATATCATCCAAAATGATCCTCCGCTCTGTGGGAGTCATCTTGACTATGCTCGTCACATCTCCCTGCTGCACAAAATTATATCCATCTGCACTGATCTTTGCATGCATAAGAATGGAATTGAAATCCTGAAGCCTGGCACGATCGCCGTTTATGTAAAAATAACTGTTGTATCCCTCCTCGTTGTTGGCCCTTTTTATGTACCTTGTGAGCTTTACCTCATCCTCATCGATGGGCAAAACACGGTCACGGTTATCAAAAATCAAACTAACCTTGCAGTAATCAGCAGGCCTCCCATTCTTGCCCCCATTGTATATCAGGTCAGTAAGCCTCTGAGCCCTTATCTTCTTGGAGGATTTCGGTCCCAGAACGAAGAGTATGGCATCAGTTATGTTGCTTTTACCACTTCCGTTGGGACCACTTATGGCTGTAAAACCCTTTTTAAACTCCAATCTTGTCCTTCTGCCGAATGATTTGAAATTTTCAAGCTCAATGGCTTTAAGATACATCCCATCACCTTCTGGCAAATATTTTGTCTGACATGATAACATATCATGTCAGATTCATGACAGATAACATCACAATAGTATTTAAATGTTTCTCTTAAATCTTCCAGCATCTTCCGAGAATAATGCTTAAAATATGTAATTATTCGCAAAAGGTTTAAATACCATTTTGTCATACAATTATATGACAAATGTCTGATGGTGGTTGATATGAAAAAATACCCTTACAACATGGGATCAGCCGTGATATACTCTATCGCTCTTCTCTCCACCCTCTGGTGGATTCCCATATTGGGGCCCATAATAATAGGGTACATAACAGGAAGGAAGGCAGGAGGACCCATAAAGGGGCTAATAGCAATGGCCGTGCCAATAGCACTTTACTTCATGGCAGTACATGCCATAAATGAGGGGCTCATAAACATGCCTCCCGCTGTGAAAACATACTTTGGTGGAACCTTGCTCACATCCACTGCTGCACTTCCCTTTATTCAATACCTACAGGTTAGCACAAGGGTGGCCATGAATGTGGGCACCTACATTGAGCATTATATTTACTATGCACCTCCATCATTTTTTATCATGCTTTCCTTTGCCTTCATAGGAGGAGCTGTTAGCAGACAGATCATACTTGAAAGGGGCATATACAGAGAGGTAGTGAGACCGAAGAAAAAGATAAAACCATTCAAAATAGAGAGGGAAAGAGATGTGGAAAGTGTTGAAGATGAAGAAGAGATGGACACTCCTAGACGCAGAGCCCCTCGCGAATATGTCCCAAATCCAGAGCCCATTGGCCATTATACGCCACAGCCAATGTATGGCTACGCCCCACAGCCCATGCATCCCCAAGTTCAGCCGCAACCTCAAAATTTCCCACAGTACCCACAGCAGTACGGGTCTCCCCAGTACCCCCAATACCCTCCTGCACAACAGCCCCCGTACCCTTACGAATATCCCATTAATCAACCTGTTAGTAAGCAAAGAAAAACAACAAAACACGCGAGGAAAAGGAAAAAAGTTAGGCCATTCCAGGATGAAAGGGAGAGCAAGTTTGTGGTACACGAAATGGACACTCCAAAGAATGTGGAAAGTCTCATAAAAAAGAAAAGCGTAAATAGGGAGCATTCAATTGCATTTCTGTGAGAATAATAGGAATAGATCTAGCTGCAAAGGAGAGAAATCCAACGGGAATCGCCATAATGGATGGTTCGAAAATTAAAACCCTCACACTTTTTTATGATTTTGAAATATTGAACTTCATTGTTCATATTAACCCGAGTGTCATAGCAATAGATGCTCCTCTAACCCTCAAAGATCGTTACGCAGAGAGATATCTGAAAAGATATGGGGCCATGAGTCTCAAGATTCCCTCAATCAGACTTCTTGCGAGAAGAGGCTTGAAATTAAAGGAAGATTTTGAAAAAAAGGGATTTAAGGTGATTGAGGTGTTTCCAACGGCAACCGCAAAGATTCTCGGATTTTACAAAAGAAATAAGATGGAAATGCTCTCCTACTTCAAAGATTTCTCAGTTGATGGTGCTAGGAACAAGCACGAAGTGGATGCCATAATAGCAGCATATACAGCGTACCTGCATCTTCTCGGAAAGTCCAGAACGGTGGATGGTGTGGTTATTCCAGAATAAATGCATAGAAGAAAATCTTTAAGTATTTGATAATATTAGCCACCCAAAGGTGAAATTTATGGGCAGGATTCACGCTAGAAGGAAGGGAAGATCCGGATCAAGAAGGCCTTTCAGAACCGAGAAGCCCGATTGGGTGGATATGAGCAAAGATGAGATCATAGAGAAGGTTATAGAACTGAGCAGAGAGGGGCACTCCCAGGCCATGATTGGCACCATTCTGAGGGACGAATACGGGGTGCCCGACGTAAAACTTGTTACCGGAATGAGTATAGGTAAAATACTTCAGGAAAATGGGCTTGCCCCTCAAATTCCAGATGATTTAATGGCCCTTATGAGAAAGGCTGTAAAGTTAAACAACCATCTTGCATCACATCCAAAAGATCTGGGAAACAAGAGGGGCCTGCAACTTGTAGAGGCAAAGATAAGACGCCTGGAGAAGTACTACAAGCGTGTTGGGAAGTTACCACAGGACTGGAAATACAGCCTGAAAGAGGCTGAGCTCCTGGTGAAGTGATGTCCTCTGTCATTCAAGAGAGGTTAAAAAGAGCCCGAAAACTCATTGAAGAGGGTGATAATTTTAGGATTATCACCCACTACGACGTTGATGGTGTTTGCTCAGGGGGGATTGTGGCCAGATACCTTTTAAAAAGAGGCAAGAGATTTCACATCTCATTCTTTCGCAATGTGGAAAAGGACACTATTTTGAAAATTATCCAGGACGAAGAGTACGTCATAATGACGGATCTCGGTTCTGGACTTATTGATTCTCTTGAGGGAAATGTGATTGTGCTGGACCACCACAAGCCACCAGGAGACAATGAAAACATCATACACGTGAACCCGCATCTTGACGGGTACAACGGCTCCCATGACGCCTGCGCCAGCACACTATCATACATGCTTGCGGATGATCCAAGTATGGCAAAATTCTTCCTTGCAGGGGTGTTTGGCGATAAACAGCATCTGGGAGGGTTCACTGGAATTAACAGAGAAATATTTGAAAAACTGGGCCTGAGGGTGGAAGATGTTGTGGTACTCCACGGAAACGTGGTTGATTCCATTCTTTACTCCACAGAGCCCTTCTTTTTCGGGCTATCTGGAAACCAAGAGGCCATCGAAGAATTCCTGAGAAAAATAAAAATACCTCCAACGAAAGATTTTGAAGAACTATCAGAGAGGGAGAGAACAAAATTGGTCTCTGCACTTACAATGAATCTACTGAAGCACAGCAAGGTTTCAACAATTGGGAGAAAAATAATTGATATGGATGTGGGCGTGGATGGAACAAGCATAAGGTACCTCACAGAGCTCATCGATTCTTCAGCCCGTACCGATAATCAGAGCATTGCCCTTAGCTACGTACTGGGTGATGAAAGCGCAAAAGAAAAAATGGAAGTTCTCAGAAAGGAATACAAGAGCAGGGTTATTGAAGGGATATATTCTATGCTGGATAACCTATTTGAGTTGTCCCATCTCCAGTACTTCTTCGTAAACAACAGTTATCTCGCATCCTCTCT
The DNA here is from genome assembly GCF_000327505.1 of Aciduliprofundum sp. MAR08-339. Classification (NCBI taxonomy): domain Archaea; kingdom Methanobacteriati; phylum Thermoplasmatota; genus Candidatus Aciduliprofundum; species Candidatus Aciduliprofundum sp. MAR08-339. The sequence goes on along the minus strand of NC_019942.1, from coordinate 1,062,180 downwards.
GGCAACCATAGGTTCCCTTTACATACTTGACGATAGAAAGGTCACGCTTGGGATATACTCTGACAACATGGTCCACATATCAGCAAGGGGCACCCAGAAAATAGTAAAAAAAGTTCATCTGGGAGATTTGATGCGCAAACTTTCCCAGAAATTTGGTGGCAATGGCGGGGGCCACGACATTGCTGCAGGGGCTACCATTCCAAAGGGCACAGAGGAGAACTTTATCAAGGAACTAAACACCGAGATAGAAAAAAGTTTATCCTCCTGAAGCATTGGCGATCTATGATACCGAAAAGCCATCCGAGGTACGAATCCCTAATGAAGAGGGAAAGGATAATAGAAGGTTTTAAAAAGGGGATAGTTGCCCATGCAGGTCTGATAGCCCACGGAAGGGGGGAAACCTTCGATTACCTCATCGGTGAGAGAAGCGAGAATTTTGCATTGAGAGCAGAGGAGGCCGCAGTGGCAAGATTGTTCCTTGCAGAAAACCCCGTGATCTCTGTGAATGGAAATGTAACAGCCCTGGCAGCTCCGGATGTGATTCAATTTGCTAGAGCCTTAAACACAAAAATTGAGGTAAACCTTTTCTATCGCACCGAGGAAAGAATAAGGAAAATCGTGAACGAGTTTGAAAAACTGGGTGCAAGTATTCTAGGGGCTGAACCAGATGCAAGGATTCCGAACCTTGAACATGCAAGGGCACTATGCACAAGGGAGGGTATATATTCAGCAGATGTAGTGCTTGTGCCCCTTGAAGATGGAGATCGTACAAAGGCACTTAAGGACATGGGAAAATTCGTCATCACCATAGATCTGAATCCACTATCCAGAACTGCCCAAACTGCAGATATCACCATCGTGGACGAACTCACAAGGGCAATCAAAAATATGATAAAATTTGCAGATGGTATGAACGAAGAGAGAGCACGTAGAGTGCTCGAGGAATACGATAATAGGGATATCCTCGCACAGAGCTTAAATCACATAAAAAATAGGCTGGAGATGTTGGCATATCACTTTTCCAACTCTTCAGGCTTGAAGACATAACCGCAGTTATAGCACATTATTGCATCCTTAGAATTCAGGGTTCCGCACTGTGGGCATTTGATAAACTCCTCTCCATCCACGATCACAACTTCAAATTCTTCCTTTTTCTCCTCCTTTGTGCCAGGAGCTTCCTTAACCTCAACCTTAACCTCACCACCGGCAAGGGATTCAAGGGTTTGGATCATCTTTTCCCTGAGGTCAGTTAGGCCACGGTACAAAGCCGATATCTCTCCAAGTTTTTTCTCAATTTCATCCTTCGTTGTCTTCAGGGTCTTTTCGTACTCCTTCAACGCGCTCTCCGCAGAGGTTACAGCAGCAACCCTCTTTTGAAGTTCTTTTATCATCTGCTGGTATTTGCTTTTCTCCTCTTCCAGTTTCTTTGCATAATTTTCCAGCTCTGAGCTCTTCCTGTCAAGCAACTTCTCCTTCTCCTGAACCTTCTTTTCAAGATCCGCAATCCTTTCTTCCCTCTCCTTGAGTTTTTTCTCCCGTTCATCCAGCTGGCGGGCGCGTTCATTAACTTCCTTCTCTCTCTTCTGAATCTTTGCTAAGTAGTTCTGAACCTGCTCCCACAGGTTAAGGGTGCCCAAATCTTCATCCTCAGCCATAGTCATACCTCCTTGATGGATATTATCCTCATTAAATATTAAATTTTTGCCTATTTTTCTATCATTTCAACATTCATGCCCTGCAAATTGATAATAGCAGCGTATCCGTCCTTGGCAGGTCCTGGATTGACAAAGAGGATATCCTTTATGAATCTATAACCTCTGGCCTCGTGCACATGCCCCGATACAACCAGCTTGGGCTTTGCCTCAAAAACGGCATCTCTTATACCCCTGCTTCCTATGTGTCTGCCCCCAACATCGTCAAGTATGCCCAAGGGCGGCTGGTGAGTTAAAAATACACACCCTCTGCAATTCCTGAAAACACTGTAGGCATAATCCTCAGAGAATGTTATGCCCATGGTGAAGCCCCTTCCATTTGTGCCACCGAGCCCGATGAATTTTTGATTCCCAAGCACAACGGCTCTATCATGCAAATTTTCAGCTCTGCTTTTTTCTATGGCATCGAGCACATCTGGTGGATCGCAGTTACCAGGAACCGCGAGCACAGGCCTCTCAATATGATTCAAAAATTCAAGGGCAAAATCAGCAGGACCGAAATTGGTTATATCCCCGGCAATCAGCACCGCGTCGAATTCATATTCCTGGGAAAGTTCATCAATCATGTAGAGTGCGTTCCAAGAGCCGTGAATATCAGCCAGTGCCAAGAGCTTCATAACGGGATATTATGTTAAAGATTAAAAATTTCACGTAAAAAAGATTAAGTTTTCAAGTTATATCCATTATCAATGCTACCCTGCATTAAATACAGATGCTCCGCATGCTGCCACAATACGGAGATGATGCTCACGGAGGAGGATGTAAAAAGAATAAAAGCGCTGGGATACAAAGATTTCTACTATGAGGAGGACGGATTCTTTTACCTCAAAAACAAGAACGGAAAATGCGTGTTTCTAGATGAGCGGGGACTGTGTATGATATACGAGCAAAGACCGGAGGGTTGCAGGTTTTATCCTTTCATCTACGATCCAGAGATGGACAATATAATGAGGGATGAGGATTGCCCGTACAGGGAGAAATTCAAACTTGAAAATCCAGAAAAACTGAAAGATCTGGTTTTAAGAATTCTTAGGGAGAGGGAGATGAGACTCAAAGCAGATAAGCAATGAACACCCCAGCCGCTATGGCAGATCCAATAACACCCGCCACATTTGGACCCATGGCATGCATGAGCAGAAAATTGCCAGGATTCTCCCTTGAACCCAATCTCTGAACCACGCGTGCGCTCATGGGCACCGCGCTCACTCCGGCCGCTCCAATTATGGGGTTTATCTTACCGTGGGAGAGTATGTAGAAGAGTTTACCCAGCAACACCCCGCCGGCAGTTGCTGTTGCAAATGCAAACACACCAAGTAGAAGAATCTCAACAGTTTGTATGGTTAAAAATCTACTGGCCGTCATCATATAACCCACACCTAGTCCCAAAAATATGGTGGCAATGTTTATTAACTCATTTTGTACAGTTTTTGACAATCTCTCAGTGACTCCGCACTCTCTCAGAAGATTTCCAAACATGAGCATTCCGATCAAAGGCAGGGCAGTTGGAACTAACAGCCCAACAACAATTGTTGTAACTATAGGAAAAAGAATTTTTTCTCTCTTTCCAACCCTTCTCAGAGGCTTCATAACGACACTTCTTTCCTTTTTAGTGGTGAGAGCCCTTATTACAGGCGGCTGAATGAGCGGAACCATGGACATGTACGAATAGGCAGCCACCGCAACGGCACCCAGAATATCTGGAGCAAGTTTTGTAGCCGTGTAGATTGTGGTGGGCCCATCCGCCCCTCCAATTATACCTATGGCCGCTGCCTGATTTATATTAAATCCGAAAATAAGGGCAGCAAGCATGGCACAGTAAATTCCAATCTGAGCTGCTGCCCCAAGAAGAAAGGTCTTTGGGTTGGCAAGCAGAGGCTCGAAATCAGTCATTGCACCTATACCTAAAAATATGAGGAGCGGAATGGCCTCTGTACTTATCAAATACTTGTAAACAAGGTAGAGGAATCCATGAGGCGCCTCAGTCAGTCCACTCAGAGGCAGGTTAACTATTACCGCACTGAAGCCTATGGGGATAAGAAGCAATGGCTCCATTTTATACTTTATTCCCAAGGTAATGAAGAGCAATCCGACTATGATCATAACAGCTTCCTTCCAGTTTAGAGAGAGGAAACCAAGAAGTTCCCCCAGCACTCCGAACATGTTGACCTCACTCTATAACTATCAAGGGTGCACCCCTATCCACGGTATCTCCCACATTAACCATAATCTCTCTTACCTTACCGTTCTTGGGCGATACTATCTCATTCTCCATTTTCATTGCCTCCAGGATCAGAAGCACCTCTCCTTTTTTCACAGGATCTCCAACCTTGACTCTGATATCCAGTATCTTACCTGGCATCGGAGCAGTCACCGCACCCTCAACCGTTTCAGTAGAAACATTCTCCTTTGATTTGGGGGAGGTATTTACCGGAACACTTGCAGGTGTGATGGACACGGGTTGCACATTGGACGTTGAAGGTTCACCCAGCTCCTCCACTTCAACGGTGTACTCTCTACCGTTAACAACAACCTTAAACTTCCTCTTCATCTCAATCGCCTCATTCCCGCCATTCTCCCATAATATTTCCAGGGAGATGGTTTAACACTTATTATCCTGAACCTTCTGCCACCCAGATACAGGCTTATGGCACCTGTTATAGCAGCTATTACCTCTTCATCCATTTCTTCCACACTCCTTGAACTCGTATCAATCTTCTTTGAAGGCTTTTCATCCTTATTATTCTTTTCCTCATCACCCATGAATCTTGCAAATGAGTACATCACCACTGCAAGAATTCCCAGAACGGAGAATACCACACCCATGCCGATTCCGGAGAGAAGGATCCCCTCGTTCAGGCCGTTTTTGGATTTTTCAACATGAATTGGGCTCATTTTCACATCCATTGAGCCACCAAAGTCATAGAAAATCACTGCAAAGCGTTCGGTAGCATTGTAACTTTTAAGAAGATAAAACTCTACAGTTTTATTCCCGTCTGTCAGCACACTTTTGAACACAGTATCGTTTCCTATGATTATTTTCATCCCGGACATTAGCGTGGAGGGGGAGATATGAATTTGAACGTTTACACTTACCCTGGCGCCCTCTTCGGGATGTGTGGTTATGTTTGAAAGTATCGTTGTAAGGGAAGCAAACCCGTTTTCCAAGGTTATACTGATCCATCCTCCCTGTGATGAAACCCTAAAATGATCCGCCCTGTAACTGACATTCCAGTCTGTGTTCACGCTCTCTCCAGAGGCGTAGGCAAAGGTCAGAATAATAATGAGAGATATACAGATAATGGCCCTCAACACATCACCTACAGAGGTATGTTCCCGTGCTTCTTTGAGGGTCTATCTTCCATCTTGTTCTCCAGCATTCTGAGCGCCTGAATAATCCTCGGTCTGGTCTCATGGGGGTATATTACATCGTCCACGTACAAGCGGGATGCGGCCACATAGGGGTTGGCAAATTTATCCCTGTACTCTTTTATGAGCTCTTGCCTTTTTTTATCTGGGTTCTCCGCACTGTTTATCTCCCTTCTGAACACTATGTTCACCGCACCCTCAGGACCCATAACCGCAATCTCGGCGGTGGGCCACGCATAAACCACATCCGTGCGAAGATGCTTTGAGCCCATACCTATGTAGGCTCCTCCATATGCCTTCCGCATTATCACTGTTATTTTGGGCACAGTTGCCTCACTGTACGCGTAAAGCAATTTAGCACCATGCCTGATTATACCGCCATGCTCCTGCTCCACACCGGGCATGTATCCGGGCACATCAACAAGGGTAATGATTGGTATGTTGAATGCGTCACAGAATCTTATGAACCTCGCCGCCTTATCACTTGCATTTATATCAAGAACCCCTGCAAACACCTTCGGTTGATTTGCAACTATTCCAACTGTCTTGCCCGCCATCCTGGCAAATCCCACAACAATGTTCTCCGCAAAGAAGGGATGTATTTCAAAGAATGTACCCCGATCCACAATGAGATCTATAACATCCTTCACATCGTAGGACCTCTTTGGATCCTCAGGTATGATCCTGTCCAGAGAGTACTCGATCCTGTCTGGAGGATCACCAACATCCACCTCTGGAGGGTCTTCCATGTTATTTGAAGGCAGATAACTGAGGAGAATCTTCACCATGTTAAGGGCCTCATCTTCGTTTCTGGCAAAAAGATGAGCGTTTCCACTCTTCTGATTGTGCACAAGAGCACCACCAAGGGTCTCGAAATCAACATCTTCCCCAGTGACAGCCTTTATTACCTGAGGTCCAGTTATGAACATGTGAGCCGTCTTGTCCACCATTATTACAAAATCCATTATCGCCGGTGAGTATACCGCACCACCTGCACTTGGACCCATTATCACCGCAATCTGCGGCACAACTCCACTGGCCATGGTGTTCCTGAAGAATATCTCTCCATATCCCTTAAGAGAATCGACACCCTCCTGAATCCTTGCTCCCCCTGAATCGTTTATGCCAATTATCGGTGCTCCGTTTTTCAACGCCAGATCCATGATCGTGGTTATTTTCTGAGCATGCATCTCTCCCAAGGAGCCACCGAGAACTGTGAAATCCTGAGCGTACACAAATACAAGTTTTCCATTTATGGTACCATAGCCTGTGACAACTCCGTCTCCCAGTACCCTCTTTTTGTCCATTCCAAAATCAGTGGCACGAGACTGGGCAAACATTCCTATCTCAACAAATGTTCCGGGATCAAGGAGTTTCTCTATTCTCTCTCTGGCCGTGAGTTTACCCTTTTCATGCTGTTTTCTTATGCGCTCTTCTCCGCCACCCTGCATGGCTTTTTTTCTTTTTTCTTCTAGCATAATAATCCCTCACTTCCGTCAATCGGTTTAACGAGTTTCGACGATAGTAAATGCTCCAAGTATATTATACTTGCGCATCATATCACCGTTGGAGCACGGTACTCTCCGTACACTTCCTTGAGTGCGGATACAATCTCACCAAGGGTGGCATTGCTCTTCACACATTGATAAATATATGGCACAATATTGGTTTCGTTGGATTCTTCCATCTCCGCAATCCTGCTTAGTTCATTTAAAGCCCTTTCTACCCTACTGCTATCCCTGTTCACCCTAAACCTACGAAGTCGCTCTATTTGCCTCATACACATTTCTTCACAAACCCTCATTATCTCGATACTCACCTCCTCTTTTTCATCTACAAATCTATTAACACCCACTACAATACGGTCTCCATTTTCAATATCCATCTGCATCCGGTAGGCTGAATCTGCTATCTCCTTCTGCACATATCCGACCTCTATGGCTCTGGTCATTCCACCCATTTCTTCAATCCTATCCAGATATTTCCACACTTCCTCCTCAATCGTATCCGTAAGCCATTCAACATAGTAGGAACCGCCCATTGGATCGATGGTATCCACCACGCCACTTTCATACGCTATAATCTGCTGCGTACGCAAGGCAATTTCCACAGATTTGCGGGTTGGTAGTGCTAGTGCCTCATCATAGGAATTTGTATGTAAACTCTGAGTCCCTCCGAGAACAGCAGCAAGTGCCTGAATTGCCACACGAACTATGTTGTTAAAGGGCTGCTGGGCAGTAAGGGTGGAACCTCCGGTTTGGGTGTGAAAACGCATCATCATTGACTTGGGATTTTTCGCGCCAAACCTTTCACGCATAACCTTTGCCCATATCCTTCTGGCGGCTCTGAACTTGGCAATCTCTTCAAAGAAATTATTGTGCGCTGCAAAGAAGAAGGAAAGGCGGGGAGCAAACTTATCAACATCCACACCTCTACGGGTAATCCATCGAACATACTCGATACCATCACCTATTGTGAATGCCACCTCCTGAACCGCAGTGCTTCCAGCCTCGCGAATGTGATACCCTGAGATGCTTATGGGATTCCACTTTGGTATTTTTTCAGCACAGTATACAATGGTATCCGCCACCATGCGCATTGATGGTTGAGGTGGAAATATATATGTGCCTCTGGCTATGTATTCCTTAAGTATATCATTCTGAATTGTTCCCCTCAATATACCGGGAGAGATGCCGTTTTCCTCCCCAACAATTTGATACATGCTTAAAAGTATTGCCGCCGTGGAATTTATGGTCATTGATGTGCTTATTTTGTCCAGCGGTATCCCATCAAACAGGATTCGCATATCCTCAATGGTATCTATGGCAACACCCACCTTGCCCACTTCCCCCAAAGCCATGGGATCATCGGAATCGTATCCCACTTGAGTGGGGAGATCAAATGCCACACTGAGTCCCGTTTGTCCCTGCTCCAGCAGAAACTTGTACCTTTTGTTTGTCTCCTCCGCGGTTCCGAAACCCGCATATTGCCTCATTGTCCACAGCCGACCACGGTACATTGTGGGATAAACGCCCCTGGTGAAGGGATACTCTCCAGGAAATCCCAATTTTTCGAGATAGTCCCAATCCTTAAGATTTACCGGTGTGTATAGCCTATCAATCCCAACATCAAAATCCAGCACAAATTTTTTCCACTCATTCCTCTTCTCAAGGAATTTTTTTAGAGTTGTACTTTCCCAACGCTCCCTTTCCCTGATTATTTTTTCCACATTCACACTTATCCCTCCACCAGTTCAAGAAGAAATCTGGTGCTCTTGGGGTGAACAAATGCTATTTTCTTACCTTCTGCTCCGAGCCTGGGCTCTTCATCAATAAGCCTGTATCCCATCTCTTTTAAAGATTTCAGAGATTTTTCAATGTTTTCCACCTCAACGGCAAGATGATGTAACCCTTCGCCCCTTTTCTCTAAAAACTTATTGATTGGAGAATTATCTTTAATTGGCTCCAGAACCTCTATTCTAGCATTGCCAAGATGGATTATCCCAACCCTTACTCCCTGCTCATCCACATTCTCATATTCCACTTCAAACCCCATATCCTTCCATATTTTCACGCCCTCTTCCAAATTTTTAACCGCTATTGCAACATGATCAATCTTCTTTATCATTGCAGAGCACCTCCTTTTTAAAGATTTCATAAAGATTCTCTACTGCACTATAATAATCACACTGGCATTCTGCCACCTTCTTCACATAGGCATCAAAGGACTCGTTTCCATTGAGGAATTCAATTGCAAGATCATCCACATGGTCCAGAAACATAGTTCTAAGCAATCCCCTTATCTTATCAACATACATTGGATTCTCCATACTCAAGTGCTCCTCAATCTTATCAAGAAGTGGTATCACAGTAGCCCTGTTATACCCTATTGTTCTCACTATTGGTGGCTTCCACCCATTTCTGGGTTCCACGTTATCCCTCAAATAAGCCTCCGTAAGATCCGCTCCGTTTATATCACACTTGTTAATGACATATATATCCGCACTCTCAATTATCCCTGCCTTCATCATCTGTATGTCGTCACCCATATTTGGCATGAGAACCAGCACAGTGGTATGGCAGATGTACGATACCTCCACTGCAATCTGCCCCGTGCCCACGGTTTCCACAATTATGTAATTCATTCCTGCAAGGGCGAGAATCTTGAGAATATCCTTAACAGACCTCGATATGCCCTCCGGATTATCTGCACAACTTATGCTTCTAATGAAGACATTTGGGTTTGTTGCGTGTCTCTGCATTCTTATTCTGTCGCCCAGTATCGCTCCACCGGTGTAGGGGGATCTTGGATCAACAAGGATCACTCCAACCTTCTTACCCCTTTCAACCAGGAGGGAAATAACATGATCTATTAATGTGCTCTTTCCCACTCCCGGAGGACCTGTGAAGCATATGATCTTACCCTTCACCGGACACCCATATATCTTTCCTATCACTTCCTTCCTAAGATCCGCATCCTTCTCCATCATTGTTATTAATTTTGAAAGTGCAACTCTATCCCCAGACCTCACCCTTTCCAGAATCTCACTTACTTCACCCATTCTCCCACCTTCTCAACTATAAACTTAAGAGATGTACCTGGTCCAAAAACCTCTTTGATTCCCATCTTCTTCAGAGCATCCACGTCATCTGGAGGTATCGTACCACCACAAAAAACGGGGATATCCACACCCTTCTCTTTCATCAACTCAATAACACGCCTGAAAAGTTGAAGATGCGCACCGGATAGACAGCTTAAACCTATAAGATCAACATCTTCCTGTATTGCAGTGGCCACAACCTGCTCAGGACTCTGCCTGATTCCAGTATAAATCACCTCATATCCTGCGTTCTTTAATGCCCTTGCAACCACCTTGGCTCCACGATCGTGACCGTCTAAGCCCACCTTTGCTATGAGAATTCTCTTTCCCATCGTTATACGATATTACAACATTAAATTTAAATTTTTCTTCATTTTATTTCCATAATTCGTTTTTATTTTGTTTTATTTTTTAATCCCAAATACGATACACAGATATGTGGAGAAAAATTTTAATAAGTTGCTTCATAAAACCCTGTACATGCTTTTGGTGAAAAATCTAAGAGTGTATCGTGGAGACATGGAGATAATAAAAGGGATAAATATTGAGTTTAAAGATTCCGAGATTCATGTGATACTTGGAATTAATGGTTCGGGAAAGAGCACGCTTGCAGGAGGAATCATGGGAATATACCCCACTACGGGAAAAATAGAATTGGATGGAAGAAGAATAGATCATATGGGCATCGCTGAGCGTGCCAAACTGGGCATAACACTCTGTTTTCAGGAGCCGGCAAGATTTGAGGGTATAATTATAAAGGACTACCTGCTGATCTCATCAAAAGAAAAAAGCCTAAATTCGTTGTTTTCCACCCTAAATCTCGTTGGACTTCCAATTGAGATCCTGAAAAAGAGAATGGACGATACCCTAAGCGGTGGTGAGAGAAAGAGAATAGAACTCGCATCAGTTTTACTTATGAAACCCAGAGTAGCAATACTTGATGAACCAGATAGTGGTATAGATATGCTTTCCTATGGAAAAATTGAAGAGGCGGTGTATACCCTGAAGAAAAATGGAGCAACGGTGATTCTGATAACTCATAACAAAGAACTTGTAAACCTGGGAGATATGGCCCATGTGCTCAGTAACGGAAAGATAATAAAATCCGGGGACCCCAAACTTGTGAAAAGATTTTTTGAAAATATGAACAGGGGTGATGAGAACGAATGTTCTTGATAATCTATCAAGATACGCTGGGATAACGGATGAAAATACCCCAAGATTGCTCATACACAAAAACAAACTTATTAAAATGAAACTGGCAGATGGCATAATCATAAATACAGAAGAATTGGAGGACCATACAGTTATAGATATCCTGGTTGAAAAAAGCCTTGAAAGACCCGTACATATCTGCTTTGCAATACTGAACAAAACTGGAAAGCAGAGTGTCAATGCAAGGATAACCGTAAAGGATAATTCAAAGGTGCACTTTATTTCCCATTGCGTATTTCCAAATGCAGAAAAGGTTGTTCACAAATCAAATATCCAGTTTCAAATAGGACATGGGGCACTGGTAAAATACGAGGAAAATCATATTCATTCTCAGGAAGGGGACATAAAAATAGATTCCAAAGTACACGTGAATACGGGTATAAAATCAAAATTCGATCTGAGTTTCACTGTCACACATGGAAGGGCCGGTAAATTAAACTCATCCACAGACATTCATGTGGGTACGGAATCTTCAGCAAATGTTATTGCCAAGATACTTGGAAAGAAGGATGATTACATAGTTCTAAACGAAAAAATAACACTGGAGGGTTGTGAATCAAGGGGGATAGTAAAAACGAGAAATGTGCTGACTGAAAGATCAAAAAGTGTGGTGAACTCTGAAATAACGGGACTCGGAATCGAATCCAGAGGGCACATAGACTGCACAGAGATATTAATGGATGAGGCCACAGCCATGGCTTATCCAATAGTAAACGTCCAGAATCCTACTGCAAAACTTACTCATGAGGCTGCAATAGGTCGGGTTGATAAAAAGCAGATAATAACCCTCCTATGCAGAGGACTTTCAGAGGAGGAGGCCACGGACTTCATAGTCCAAGGACTTTTGAGGTGAGTGGATGAAAATCCTTATGGGTGTGGGCAACGAACTCAGGGGAGACGACGCTGTAGGAATTTACGTGGCTAGGAATTTTCACAGGGATGATTGGTATGTGATAATAGCAGGTCAGGTACCGGAGGATTTCACAGGTGAGATAAAGAGGATTAAGCCTGAAACTTTGGTACTGGTGGATGCTGCGTTGATGGGATTATCTCCCGGAGAGTTTCGCTTAGTACCTATCGAGAAAATTCCAAATGTGGCATTCAGCACCCATGGTATGCCGCTTTCATTCTTTCTAACTTACATTAATGATTTCGTAGGAAATAGCATTCTCATAGGGATACAGCCTAAAACAATGGAGTTCGGAGTTCAGCTTAGCACTGAAGTGAGGAGAGGTGCAGATCAGTTAATTAAAATACTTCAAAGCGAAAATTTGAATTTGATAAAATCATTGTGATTTTCTTTTTATATTTTACTTCCCGTCTCATCTTTTCATGGGCCTGGTTCACAATATCTATGATACCTTCCTCATCAACATAAACGATAATTTTTCCATCTGCTTCGATTCTTGTAATTAATTATTCCATTTTATTGCTTATTAAATACGATATTAGTTTTAAAAATATAAATATTTCTCAAAATCAATTCACTTTACATCACATTGATAATCCAATCTTCTTGCATATTTTCATTTAAGCATTTGCCCACTGATGAAAAGTAATTTTCCACCATTTTTACGAAATTTAAAATTTAAAAAACGACTATCGCAACATTTATTAGGCAAAATGCGATATAGTAGCGATGTGTCTTGCCATACCTGGAAAGATTGTAAAAATCGAGGGAAATGTGGCCATTGTGGATTATGGTGGAATAAAAAAAGAGGCCCGTATAGATTTCGTTCCTGACGTTAGAATAGGAGATTATGTGATAGTTCACACAGGATTTGCCATTGAAAAATTGAAAAAAGATGAGGCTTTAAAAAGCATAGATGCTTGGGAATTCATACTGGGGGATGAGAGTGAAGATCAATACTATCATTGATAAAATAAAAAAAGAGGCATCAAAAATAGGCAGAGAGGTCAGATTCATGGATGTCTGTGGTACCCACGAGGATACCATAAATCGTGGAGGAATAAGAACCCTTCTACCGAAGAATGTAAGAATTTTCGCGGGACCAGGGTGTCCCGTATGCATTACGCCCGTTGAAGATATAGTACGTATGATGGAAATTGCAAAAAGAAAAGAGATAATAATAACAACCTTTGGTGATATGTACCGAATTCCAACCCCAATCGGTAGTTTTGCAGATTTCCGTGCAGTGGGCCACGACGTTAGAATAGTCTATTCAATTCACGACGCCTACAAAATGGCACTCAAAACAGACAAAATGGTGGTTCATTTCTCGCCCGGATTTGAAACCACCACAGCCCCAACTGCAGGCATAATCCAAGAAGTATGGGACAAAAATATTGAAAATTTCAAAATATACTCGGTACATCGTCTCACACCTCCCGCCGTTGAATATCTTCTGAAACAGGGGTCAAAATTTGATGGACTTATCACCCCAGGGCATGTATCTGCCATTATAGGAATTATCGGGTGGAAGCACATAACGGATAGATACGGCATACCCCAGGTAATCTCCGGATTTGAACCAGAGGATATCCTATTATCAGTTCTTATGCTTCTTAAAATGCTCAATGAGGAACGTGTAGCAATAGAAAATGAGTACACAAGGGTTGTAAATTATGCCGGAAACTTAACTGCTCAGAAAGCCATAAAAAAGTTCTTCTCAACACAAGACGCAAAGTGGAGGGCTCTAGGAACAATTCCAAAAAGTGGTCTTGTTCTGAGAAAAGAATATGAGGACATGGAGATAAGAACCCAGTTGGATGTGGATATCCCGGAAATGGAAGACCTTGAAAGGGGGTGCAGATGCGGGGAGGTGCTGAGAGGGCTCATACTACCCGACGAATGCCCATTATTTGGAAAGGTTTGCACCTCATCCTCGCCTGTGGGTCCATGCATGGTTTCCTACGAAGGCACATGTCAGATATTTTACAAGTATGGCTCTCTTTTCGGGTGAGCCCATGAAATGTGTGAAAATAAGTGTAAATGGCATTGTTCAAGGCGTAGGATTTCGTCCCTTTGTTTACAGACTCGCAAATGAAAATTCTCTAAAGGGATATGTAAAAAATTTGGGGGATGCTGGGGTGGAGATTGTTGTTGAAGGTGCCGGGAATGATATTGAAAATTTCATAAATCAGTTGAAGTTAAAGGCGCCACCTCTTGCAAGGGTAGAGAAGATAGAGGTGAAAACCATATCCCCAAAGGGTTTTAATACATTCACCATACAAAATAGCTCCTCTGAAAAGCAAGGTGGTGATTCAATCATTCCGCCGGATATTGCAATATGCGAGGATTGCCTTAAAGAACTTTTTGATCCGACAGATAGAAGGTACCTGTACCCATTTATAGTTTGCACCAATTGCGGGCCAAGATTTTCAATAATTGAATCACTTCCATATGATAGAGAAAATACATCCATGAGCGAATTTCCCATGTGCAAGGAGTGCAAAGAGGAATACGAAAACCCTATGGACAGGAGATATCACGCGGAACCTGTGTGCTGTCCAGCCTGTGGTCCAAATTATACTCTGGTGGATAGGGATGGAAATAAACTAAAAGGTGATCCCCTTAAAAATGCATCCAGATTGATTGATGAGGGGCAAATAATCGCCATCAAGGGAATAGGAGGATTTCACATAGCGTGCAATGCTAATGATGACGAAGTCATAGAAACTCTGAGGAAGAGGGTGAGAAGACCCCAGCAACCATTTGCAATAATGGCAAAGGATATGGCGGTAATAAAGAGTTTTGCCATAGTGAGTAAAAATGAATTTGAGGAAATGAGAAGTTATCGTCGTCCAATTATATTGCTCAGGAAAAGGAGACCTTTTCCGTTACCCGATTCCCTGTCTCCTGGACTTCACACGATTGGAGTTATGCTCCCCTATGCCCCTGTACACCATATAATGTTTCATTATTCAAAAACCCCGGTGTACGTTATGACTTCTGCCAATTATCCGGATTTTCCTATGGTAAAGGATAATGAAAGGATTGTGGAGATAAGAGATGTGGTAGATTACTTTCTCATACACAACCGAAAAATTGTGAACAGAGTTGATGATAGCGTTGTAAGATTTGTTGATGGAAAGAGAGCAATCATACGGCGCTCCCGCGGATTCGTACCCCTTCCGGTTGGAAGTTGCTACAGGTACAACGGGATTGCGCTTGGGGCTGAGCTGATGAATTCGGTCTCCATAATAAAAAACGGGAAGGTATATCCCAGCCAATACATAGGAAATACATCAAAGGTGGAAGTTCTGGAATTCATGAAGGAGTCCATTGAGAAACTGAGAAAACTCATCTCACTTGACTCCCCAGAACTAATCGTTGTAGACTCACATCCTCTTTATCACACCTCAAGATTTGGGAAGGATCTATCAGAAAAGGAAAATGTTGAGCTGCTTAGAGTGCAGCACCATAAGGCACACATTGCATCAGTAATGCTTGAATACGGCGTTGAGGAGATGATAGGAATTGCAATTGATGCGGTTGGTTATGGTTCGGATGGAAAGATCTGGGGTGGTGAGATATTTTCAATCACCCAAAGTAACATAAAGAGGCTTGCACACATTTCCTATTACCCAATTCCTGGAGGAGATTTAGCAGCCTATTACCCACTGAGATCACTAATTGGACTGCTTTCCAAGATATACAAACCTGAGGAAATAGAAAATATAATTCAAAAGACATGCCCCAAGGCCATTGATACCTTCAAGCACAAGGAAGAATTTAACATCGTATTTCACCAGATTGAAAAAAGAATAAACACCCCCGAAACATCATCCACCGGTAGATTTCTAGATGCAATCTCTGTACTTTTAAATCTGGCATACAGGAGAACCTATGAGGGAGAACCCGCAATGAAACTTGAAAGCTTTGCAATGGGGGGTAAAGACATGAACATTGAGGTAGAGGTGGATGGGGAGATAAAACTCCACACCATTATCCCACAGATTCTCGATTTACCAGGTGAGGATGCAGCATACAGTGTTCAAACAGCCATTGGCAGAGCATTTGCCAGGGAAGCCATAAGACAAGCAGAAGAGATGGGTATAAAAAGTATTGGAGTTTCAGGTGGAGTTGCATATAATCAGATCATAATATCCACGATGAGAAGGATTGTAGAGAATTCAAACCTAAAATTCCTGGTAACCAAGAACATTCCCCGGGGTGATAACGGTATAAGTGCGGGACAGGCTTACTTGGGTGGATTGTACCTGAATGGAAATTTAAGGAGGGATGAAATTGAGTAGGATAACCTTAATGGAGGGAGCAGGTGGAGAGTTGATGGACAAGTTGATAAGAGATGTGATTCTATCCACCTTCTCTCTAAAAAAGGCAGGCAGCGTCTCTTTGGACGATTTGGATGATGGAGCAACCATTTCTCTCGGCTCGCAAGAGATTGTTTTCACCATTGATGGCCATACAGTGCAGCCAGTATTCTTTCCTGGAGGTGATCTTGGAAAACTGGCCATAAGTGGAACGGTGAATGATCTCGCAGTTATGGGGGCAAAACCCATGGCGATTGCTGTCTCTCTCATCCTTGAAAATGGCTTTGAAAAGGACTCTCTTAAAAAAATCCTAAAATCAATGAACATGGTGTCCACCAGCGTCCCCGTACCGATAATTACAGGAGATACAAAAGTTGTGGAAGATCAAATAGGCATATATGCCATAACTGCGGGAATAGGAGTTGCAGAGCATGTCGTGCGGGATTCCGGAGCAAGAGTGGGTGACGCAGTTCTCATAAACGGAGGAATTGGTGAGCATGGATTTGCAATAATGAGTAAGAGAGAGGGTTTAGAATTTGAAACGAAATTGAAGAGTGATACATCTCCAATCTGGAATGTTGTAGAGAGCGTGGCAAATGCAATAGGATGGGAAAACATTCACGCTATGAAGGACCCAACCCGCGGAGGTTTGAGCGAAGCGCTTAACGAGATGGCAATGAAAGCCAATGTGGGTATTGAAATAGAAGAGAGAGCCGTTCCAATGGATCCTGCCGTACGTGCAGCTGGAGAGATGCTGGGCATATCACCTTACATTATGGCCAACGAGGGAAAGGTTGTGATGATTGTGCCATCCAAGTTTGCTCAGGATGCACTGGACGCGATGAAAAAATGTAAAAATGGGAAAAATGCAAATATTATAGGCAGAGTCACCAAAGATTTTCCAGGAAAGGTCATACTGAAAACGGGCATTGGAGGAAGAAGATTCCTTGAAAGGCCCATGGGCGATCCTGTACCGAGGGTGTGTTAGGAGGTGAAAAAATGCATGAGTGGGCCCTTGCAGATGGAATAATGAAAACGGTCTTGGAATTTGCAGAGCAGCACAGAGCAAAGAGAATAAAGAGAGTTACCATTGTGCTTGGAGAGTTGCAGGATGTGGAGCAGGAAATCGTAGAGTTTGCGTTGAAAGAAATGAAAAATGGGACAATGGCAGAGGAAGCGGAATTCAGATTTGAGGAGGAAGAAGCAATATTTAAGTGCAGAAATTGCGGATATGTGTGGAAATTAAAGGATGTCAGTTCCAATATGAATGAGGAAATAAGGGAGGACATACACTTCGTACCTGAGGTTGTACATGCGTTCCTAGCCTGTCCGAGTTGTGGAAGCAGGGATTTTGAAGTTGTTAAGGGTAGGGGAGTTTACATAAGGGAGATAGTTGTGGAGGAATGAGTATGATAGACCCAAGAATTAGGGCAATAGAAGAAAGAACAAAAGATGTGAAGAGAATTATCCCAGTGGTCAGTGGAAAGGGTGGCGTTGGAAAATCCATGATCTCAACAACCCTGGCCCTATTGCTGCGGGAGAAAAATTACAGGGTTGGCCTTCTGGATCTGGATTTCCATGGGGCAAGCGACCACGTAATTCTGAACGCAGATACCTCCACTCTTCCAGAGGAAGAAAAGGGAGTAATTCCCTCAGAGGTATCTGGAATAAAATTTATGAGCATTGTGTTTTACTCTCAGGATAAACCCACACCTCTTCGGGGTATGGAAATAAGCGATGCACTTGTAGAACTTATGGCAATAACCAGGTGGGGGCCATTGGATTTCCTAATAATTGACATGCCACCAGGAATGGGTGATCAATTTTTAGATCTGCTCAGATTCCTGAGGAGAGGTGAATTCATACTCGTTGGTACACCTTCGCCCTTGGCACTGAACGTTGTAAATAAGGTTCTTGAAGTTCTGAAAGAACAGAATGTAAAAGTGCTTGGTTTAATAGAAAATATGGCCAGAGATAAAGAATTTCTCAAAGAATTGGCAAAGAAGCATTCCATAAGATATCTTGGAAAAATAAGGTTAATACCCAACATAGATTACATTATAGGCAATGTTGAGCAACTCCTAAACTCAGAGTTTGCCCAAGAACTAAAAAAAATAGTTGAAAGAATTTAATCTCCAGGAACAACCAGGTTCTTGGACAATTTATCCTCATCAGCCAACAGGAATTCCTCGGTCATCTTAAGGCATTTCCTGGGACATATCTCGACACATTGACCGCAAAAAACGCAACGGGAAACATATATTTTTATTTTTAAAGGTGCAGCCAGTTTCGCTCCATCTTTACAATGCATTATTATCCATTTTTTATCCCTAACAATTTCTATGGCTTTGGAAGGACATACCTGGGCACAAAGTCCACATCCAACACATTGATCGATATCGTACTCCAGTTTTCCTCGGAAATTTGGTGGTGTTGAGACGGGAGGATTTATCTTTATCTCATTACTCCGTACACCTTCAATAAATTTGCTGGTGTTTTTGGGAGCGTACTTTGCAGGGAACTTGTTTGTAAATGGCTTTTTGAATAACAATTTTAAAACCTCAAAAAACATCATTTTCATCACCTCACAACATCACATCAAGAGCGATAAAAACCAAAGCAATCAACGATGCAAGCGTGAGATATCCCCAGTAAATTTTAACTACCTGATTCACCTTGAATCTTGCAACGGATACTCGTACAAATGTCATGCAAAAGAAGATCACTATTTCCAATTTCAGAAGGAAAAACAGGAAATCCACAACACCCCATACCCACATGGGAAGTGAAACATAACCGCTCAGCAATGGAGATAAATTGTAAGGAAAGAATATGGCAACTATGAGAGATGACATAACCACTGTTTTCACAGCATCTGCAAGATAGAATAGGCCAAGATTTCTACCAGAATACTCCACAAATAAACCCTCCGCTATCTCAGTTTCTGCCTCGGCAATATCAAATGGAACCTTTGTTATCTCTCCCGTTGTGACCAAGAGTAGAACACCAAGGAGAATCGCTGCACCTATCCATCCCAATGGCCCCATTATACTCCATACAGGATGCTCTGCAAATACAGCCAGTGAAAATACTCTCTCCCCAGGATAGAGCGAGGCTATTTTCCAAGCAAGGGCAATTACAGTTACTGCCATTGGAAACTCATAGGACATCATAAGCACCATTTCTCTCTGGGCACCTATGGAGGCAAATGGAGAGGCCGATGCAAAGCCCCCTGCAACCATCGCGAGGGAAGGAATAGTAAGAAGGTAGAGCACAAGTATAACGTCTCCATGGCCCTGAAGAACTGGACCGAATGGACCCAATGGTATATAGAGCAAAATAACTAATGTTGAGGCTAGGGTGATTATTGGAGCTGAGTTGTAGAGCCATGAGATGGCATCATCCGGAACTATGCTCTCTTTCTGCAGTAATTTTTTCACATCCCAGAAGGGTTGCCACACAGGAGGACCCACTCTCCACTGCATATGGGCTGCAAGTTTTCTATCAATACCCTTTGTAAGCAATCCAAAGGGTATGGCAAAAAGGGCAATGCCACAAGTAGCCACTATGTACCACAGCACCTCTATTATGTTAATGGGCATTGCGCATCAACCTCCTCGTCTTTTTAACACTTAATTCATGCATATACTCCTTTGTGATCTCATACTCCTTTCCACGCTCATTAACAACGGTGACTCTGTTCAAACAAGACATACATGGATCCGTACTTGCCGCAACTATTGGCACATCCGCTATCTGAGCACCTAAAAGCATTGGACTCCATGGCAGAACATTGTTATAGGTAGGCGCCCTAATTTTCCAAGATAAGAATGGCTCTTTGTTCTTCTCAAGTCTCACATAGTGAATATCCTCTCCCCTGGGTGCTTCAACCCTGCCTATACCCTCTCCCTCTGCCTTCTTAATCATCATTTTTAATTTTACCAGATTCTTCTCTGCCAGGATTGGTCCAGAGGGCATGTTCTCAATGGCCCAGTTTATAATCTCAACACTCTGTTTCACCTCTAAAAGGCGCACTATTATACGATCATACACATCTCCATGTACTTCTCCGTTGTAGATATTGGAAGTCATAGCCTTTACACCATAATCAGCATAGGCTGCGTAGGGAAAATCCTGGCGAACATCCTTAGGTACTCCAGAAGCACGGGCTACAGGACCAACTGCGCAGAGTTTGAGAGCATCATCTTTGGTAAGAATCCCTACATCCCTTGTTCTCATCTTTATTGTTCTGTCCTTAAGATACATGTTTTTAATCTTGGAGAACTTCTCAAGATAAAACCTCATACCATTCTTAATTTTCCTCGCACCATCCTCTGTGATATCCCTGCGAACACCTCCAATCATCATTATTGCCTTGGTAACACGGTTCCCCGTGATATACTCAATAAGGTCCATCACATTTTCTCTAAGGGCCCAAGTGTAATGAAAAACTGTATCAAATCCAATTTCATGGGCTGCCACGCCTGCCCAGAGAAGATGTGAATGTATGCGTTCAAGTTCTGCAACTATGGTTCTTATATAATCTGCACGCTCAGGTGGATAGAGTTCAATGGCATCCTCAACAGCCTGCACCATGCAGAGCGGATGGCAAACGTTGCATATTCCACAAACCCGCTCTGAAAGATAAATGCTCTGTATGGCATTGTTTCTGTTCATTCCAATCCACTCTATTCCGCGATGCACCTGCGAGCAGAAAACATCCACACCAACTATTCTCTCACCCTCCACCTCTATCTTAAGGGTTATGGGCTCATGAATAGCGGGATGGAGGGGTCCAATGGGAATGGTGTAAGAGTTCTCACTCATCGGCATCACCTTCCTTCCAGGTTTCATACAATTTGTTCAGCATATCTTGTGGGAAGGTTTCATCTCTACGCCAGGGATATTTCCCACCTGGCCAGTTTTCTGGAAGGAAGAAGTGCCTTGTATCCTTGAGTCCCAAAAATTCCACCCCAACCATCTCATGAATCTCCCTTTCAGATATCAATGCGCCTGGAATTAACTCAGTAATAGTTTGAATTTTTAAGTCATTCTTTGGTAGTTCAACCCTAACGGATATGGTTTTTTCCTGGTGCTGTTTCCCATAATCAACTGTGAAATGATAGAGTAGTTCGATGCTCTCGCCAAGATTCGTGGCAGATATCACAGCGAAATGAGGATGATCCTGAATTTCAAAAAGAAACTTAACAAATTTCATAAAATCCTCCGTAGATATGTCCACAAATATGCTGGTTCTCTTTATTTTCTTTGTTCCGCAGGGTATTTCTTTAACTGCAACCTTGGCATTAAACCTTTCATCAATCATATTTACAAATTTTTCAGTGTCCATTACTCTCACCCCTGAGTCTCTCCAGTTTAAGCCATGCCTTCACCACACCGTCTATTATAGCCTCTGGCCTGGGAGGGCACCCTGGAACGTAGACATCCACAGGAATTACCTTATCCACAGGGCCAATTAGATTATAGGATTCGTGAAACACGCCTCCGCTTATGCCGCAGGATCCAATTACAATTACAACCTTTGGATCCGGAACTTGCTCGTATATTCTCTTTAGTTTGTCTTCCATATCTCTTGTAACAGGTCCGGTTACCAGAAGAGCATCCGCATGCCTGGGAGAACCCACAAGTTTAATACCGAACCTTTCCACATCGTATCTGGGCGTCAGTGCTGCAAGGATCTCTATGTCACATCCATTACAGGAACCAGTGTTTACATGGAAAACCCAGAGAGATCTATCAAAACTCTTTGTGGGAATCATGGGGCACCACCCCACAACGCGTACAGTATAATCATCACGGCAAGAACTCCTATGTACCAGCCAATATAATCTCTAACATCTCCCGTATGCATTTTCCTTAAAACTTCATAATATTTTTTGAGAGATGTGATGAAACCCCAGTATATATTTGAAGCCTGAACCCTTGAATTCCCAAATGACTCAGGTTCATATCCTGAGAGAAATGGCTTTGTCTGATCGGTTCCTCTCTTACATCTCTGATTGCCTCTAATCCATATCAAATAGGAAATCAGCAGTGCAATCAAAATCACCAAGAGCCAGAGCAATGGGGCCCAATAGCCATAGGGAGTGAGAAAATCCATATTCATGGCGTCCCACCTCCAAGTACACGTGTTATGTATCCAACGGGATTAGAGAGTGCATGCGCTGCAGGAGCAACCAGATAATGTATGGCAATGTTTGGGGATATTCCGAATAGTATGATGAAGAACGTCAAAATGCCCATGGCTATAAGCATGGGGCGTGGAACCTCCTTAACATCATACACTTTAGGGCCCATAAAGGCCGAGTGAAAAACCTTTACAAAGGATGCAAGAGTGAGAATGCTCACAACCATTGCAATTATGGAGAGCAGCGGATTGAACATGTAAACAGATTCGTATATCAGAAGTTTAGACGCAAAACCATTGAATGGAGGAATTCCAGCAATGGCAAGAGCTCCTATCATAAAGAATATCATCGTGTACTTCATTGTATGGCCCAAACCACCCATCTTATTCAAATCTGATGTGCCTACCCTGTAAATTATAGCGCCAGCAGTTAAAAACAGTAGCCCTTTGTACATGGCGTGGTTTATTATATGGAAAATTCCCCCTTCCATTGCTGCTAGACCGTATTGATGAAATGCTGCGGTCCCCAGTGTGGCTAGACCAACTCCCACACCCAAGAGCATATATCCGGTCTGAGAGATAGCATGATAAGCCATAAGCCTCTTTATATCGTGCTGTATAAGCGCCATGGTTACTCCAACAAACATGCTAAGGATTCCAAGCACAATAAGAAACCATCCAAGGGTATATGTATTGGCCGAAAGACCGAAAACAGTAAAGCACATTCTGAATAGTCCATAAAGAGATGATTGTGATGCCGTAACCAACATGGCAGTTATTGCTCCAGGAGATTTCCCATATCCGTCAGGCACCCAGAAATGCATGGGTATCGCTCCTGCCTTCATTGCAAGGCTCACCGTTAAAAGTGCCATGGCAATTTTATCCAAATCCGTAAAGCCTGTTGCCTGCATTCTATGTGCAACCATTGCTATATTTAGAGCGTCGTACTGCCCATAGAGTAAACCTATGGCAAATAGGACCATAAGACCTCCCAGGGTGCTCACAACGGCATATTTAAACGCAGCCTCAACGGCAATACCTTTATCTACACGATATGCCACCAGAGCCGCGGAAGCAAGGGAATTTATCTCGAGAAAAACAAAGAAGTTGAAAAGATCTCCTGTTAGCATCATTCCAAGCATACCCACGGTCATTAAAAGAAGAAGCGCGTAATATTTATCCTGTCCCGTTTGCTCTTTCTCACAGGAAGTTGAGTATATGGCTCCAGCCAAGGCAACCGTTGATGCGGTGAAAGCCATAAAAATGCTCATTGAATCCACTTCAAATATAATTCTTATCGGAATTCCTCCAGAGTCAGGAGGTACTGTCAGATTGTAAGGAGAGGCTCCAAACACATATACCTGAGTACCAAAATTGTAGACTTGATAGAGAAGCAGGAGTACCAAAATTTCTGTAAAAATAAGTGCTGATAGGACCCATACATTTCTTAAACGAGCACTGAACCTGGATATGACCGGTGTGATAAATGCTGCAAGCATTGGAACTGCAATTATGAGGGCGGGAGAATTCTGCACAACAGCATCCCATATCATCCTTTCAACCTCCTTACCTTCCTCGCATCCAGGGTCCCATAATGCCTGTAAATTATCACGCAAAAGGCAAGCAGCATAGCTGTGGTGGCCACGCCGATCACTATGGATGTAAGTGTTAGGGCCTGAGGTGTAGGAAGTACCATTTTTGTATTTGGGGCATTTGTAAATATGGGAGCAATTCCTCCGTTTTTATATCCCAAGGATACCAGAAAGAGATTAACACCACTTTCAATAAGATCCAAACCAATAACAACTTTTATCAAATTCCTTTTGAACAGCGCTGCATATAGCCCTGTTATGATGATCACAGCAACAGTTATATAAACGATATTAAACAGCATTTTTATCCACCTCCTTAAGATAGTGTAAATAGTAAATTACTATCACACTTAGACCTCCAAGTACCTCAATTCCAACAGCAAGATTCATTATTGGCAATGTACCAGCAGTATTCAGATATCCTGGATTTGGACCATATGAAACCCTATCTCCAAATAGAAAACCCGTATTCGCAAGCCAGTTGTAGAAGAAAGAGGTCCCTATACCCATAAAGGCTGTGATTATGAAAGCAAGTAAACCTATCGCCTCTGCAGCGGTCAAATGCGTCTTTTTTATCCATTTTTTAATCTGATTATAGTTATAAGAGACCACAATAAGAGCTATACCGGTGGCTATCACCGCACCACCTTGAAAACCGCCTCCAGGAGTTAAATGTCCATGAGCGACTATGTAAAAACCGAATATCATAATAAAGACATAAAGGAAATTGGCCTGTGTACGTACAATTTTGCTCATCATTTGGCATCCCTCCTTAAAGCCCTTAGAACCATTCCAACAGCAAGTACTGCGGTGAACAGGACAGACGCTTCGCCCAATGTATCAAAACCTCTGTAATCAAAAACTATACTTGTAACAATGTTATTTGCCCCTGTCTGATTCTGACCATTGTGGAGGAAATAATTATCCATGTCCTCGAACCTGGGTTTTCCAAACACCAAATGCCCATCCCCTGGCATTCCGAAATCGGCTGGGTTAATGGCCACGTATAGGAGTGATAGAGAGAAAATGACAAACACCAAGCAAAGTAGAATTCTCCTCATCCTTCCACCTCCCATCTGGATGTTCCTCTTATGGCAAGTATGAAAATCGCCGTGGTCAAGCCCGCACCTATCCCCGCTTCTGCTATTGCCACATCGGGAGCCTGAAGAACGTAGAATTCAAGAGACAGTAGAAAAGAAAATGCACCAAGGGCAACAGCACAGGCTAGAAGGTCCTTGAAATGGATGGATATATATGCAGTAATTACCAATCCCACAAGTATCAAAATCTGAATGAGAATTTCAAACATCATTTCCCCACCTCCAGCCGGTCCACAACCGCATATTTCGGTTTCACTCCACTTTTATATGCGGCGCGGGCAATGGCATGAGCACCAACAGGATTGGTTAAAAGCAATGCAGCAATTGCAATTAGGGAGTGGAGTGCAAGGGTCAAATTCCATGAGTTTCCGCTCAAATACAGCTGGGTAAAAGCCCATGTCACCACACCAAGAGATGTAAATATAGATCCAAATGTGGTTGCCTTCGTTGCCGCATGCAATCTCGTATACACGTCGGGAAAACGAAGAAGACCTACGACTCCAAGCCCGTTAAAGGTCAAACCTATCGCAATGAAAACATAAATGAGATAAGAGGTCCACATTTAAATCCCCCCCTCCAGGTATTTTGCAATGTAGAGCGTGGAAACAAAGGATAGAAGTGCGTATACGATGGCTATGTCCACATAGATAAGCTCCCTGTATGCCACGGACAAAACCACCATAACAGCAACTATCAGCGTGTTTATCGTATCAAGCGCAACCACCCTATCAGCCGCTGTTGGACCAAAAATTACTCGCAGTAGGGACAGGAGTATCCATACGATAATTACAAATCCTGTTAAAAACCATATATCAATCATCTGCAACCCTCCTTGCCCATCTTGGAAACGATCCGCATACCTTCCCAATGCTCGCATATTCTTTTTTCTCCTCTCCATACGGCACGTTTATCCAGTGCACATAAAGCACATTGTCATCATCAACATCCACGGTCAGAGTTCCGGGAGTTAAAGTTATTGAATTTGCAAGAAAAGTAACGGCAAAATCTGTATTCAATTTTGGATCTATTTTAACTATTCCAGGTCTAATCTTTCCCGTTATAACCCTGTAAGCCACATCCAGATTTGCCTTGGCCATGGCCCAGAAAAATGGACCTATTCCGTAAACTATGAACAGTAGCCACCTTGCAGGATTCAACATCCTGTAATTTCCTGATTTGCATAGATAATTTTTTGTGATTGCCCCTACTATCAAACTCAAGAAAATTCCCATAACTATTTCAGAAGGCGCCCAGAACATCATAAAATGGCCACTACCTGCCGTTAGGACGAGATATATAACGAATGCAACGACTGTTGTGATTATGAATGCAATCATTTAATCACCATGTAAGATAATTGCAATTATAAATATATGTTTTTCGTTTTTTTATGAATAAAAATTAAAATTTATTTTGCGAATATCGTTAAAATAGGAGGTGGAAAAAGCGCAATGAATATCACTCTAGAAATAATTTTATATCCTTTTGCATATCCATTAATATGTTGAGAAGATTTGGCGTGTCAATCGATGATGAATTACTCAAAAAATTTGATGAATACATATCACAAAAGGGGTATGTTGGACGCTCCGAAGCAATTAGAGATTTGATAAGAAACGCGTTGATAGACGAAAGCATTTCAAAGGGAGAAGAGGAGGTATTTGGAACAATAAGTGTAGTTTACGACCACGAGGTAAGAGGTATCAGCGAGAAGATAACACACATACAGCACCACTATGTGGAGGAGATAAGGGCAGCAATTCACGTGCATATTGATGAGAGAAATTGCCTTGAGGTGGTCATAGTACATGGTAAATCCACCATTATAAAAGAAATAGCAGATAAATTAAATAGCCTGAAGGGTGTTAAAAATGTAAGATTTCACCTGACCTCCGTGGAACCCTGATCATTCCTCTATTTTCATAAAATAATCTCCCCTAGGCTTCATATCCTTGAAATCCTCCCAGTTTAGCTCCGTGATCTCTTTATCTATTTTCATTTCAAATTTTTCATTGCCCTTAATATACCTACATTTTTCAACCACGCCATCCTTAATATATATCCTGAAAAAATCCCCGGTTTCACCCGCACCCAAAATCACAAAACTTCGAGAGTCTGCCGTTGTATAAAAATATTTAACAATTGGGGGCATTTTGGTAGGATCTATATCAGTAACCCTCATCCCACCCCTCTTTTTCTCTTTTATTAAAAACTTGGTATGCACGAACTCATCAATGATGTATCTGAGAGAGTTTCGAATCCCCTCTGCAAATTCCTTCAGTTGCCTATCCATCAATCTCTCGCCAAAACCCTCCCAGGATACATATATGACCATATTTTTTTTCTTCTCGTTCATTTTAAACGCTATCACTAAAGTTCCCTTCTTTCCTTTCATTACATATCTTAAGAAAGGATAAGAAATCTCAACCTTTATGTCAAAATCAAACTTGAAATCAAAGATAAATTTTTTAACATCAAATTCAACATGTACTATATTATCCTTAAGAGCACAACCCTTACAATATGGAAAATAATAAAGCAAAAATTCCGGCTTTTTAGCGATATTTACAAATGTTTTCCAATCACAGTCACACCTCATGACAACCTCCTTTGAATTCATAGATTTTCACCCCAGATGGGCGCATTACTATGGGAGAATTTAAACTTATCGGTATAAAATTAAAGTTTCAATGTTTCGTAGCAAAAATTAAATATTAATATGCCATTAATGTTACTATAAAATAAAAAGGTGATACCATGCATATACCGGATGGATATTTAGGACCCGCCACATGCGCGTTCTTTTATATAGTGATGATACCAATATGGTACACGGCCTTCAGAATCTCTGCAAAAAAACTGAACGAAAAAAGTGTGCCCATGCTATCAATGCTCTCCGCCTTCGCATTTCTTGTGATGATGTTTAACTGGCCAGTTCCAAACGGAACCACTGCCCATATGGTAGGAGCTGTTTTGATTGCCATTCTTCTTGGTCCCTGGGCATCTGTGATTGCAATAAGTGTAGCCCTGCTGATACAAGCATTTTTCTTCGGAGATGGGGGACTAACAAGCTATGCAGCCAACTGCTTCAACATGGGGGTTGTTATGCCCTTCGTGGGATACTATGTGTACAGACTCTTGCTGAGGATGATGAAAGAAAAAAACGCTTGGAGTATGGCCCTATCTGCAGCAATAGGGGGATACATCGGAATAAATACTGCCGCCTTTATGGTTGGTTTAGAACTAGGAATACAACCGTTCATTGCTCCCGGGTACTGCCCGTTTCCATTTACAGTTTCAA
Source organism: Aciduliprofundum sp. MAR08-339 (assembly GCF_000327505.1). Taxonomy (NCBI): domain Archaea; kingdom Methanobacteriati; phylum Thermoplasmatota; genus Candidatus Aciduliprofundum; species Candidatus Aciduliprofundum sp. MAR08-339. The sequence goes on along the minus strand of NC_019942.1, from coordinate 1,033,908 downwards.
TACCAGCGATGCTCTTGGCCCATTTGATCACCGCTGGGCCCGTCGAAGCAGTTGTAACCGGTACAGTTATTTATTACATGAAAAAACGAGCTCCTAACCTCTTAAACCTGCCAAAGCTCACCTTGAAGGGTGATAAAAATGCGGTCGTGGCTTAAAAAGGCTGTGCTTATAATTCTGATTCTGTGTGTAATATCTCCAATTGGCATACTACTAACATGGAACTACGGTGATGCATGGGGAGAGTGGAGTGAGGTCACAATAGGAAACAAAACATGGGTACCTCAGAAATACAGTGGTGGAGCTCCGCTTCAGGACTACAATGTGCCTGGATGGGACTCTATGGTGATGGCATCCTTTGGATACATAATTTCAGCGTTTGTAGGCGTATTCATGGTTATAACAGTAACTCTGGGAGTTATAAAACTGGGGGAGATAATCCGTGAGATTCGTGGAAGCAACACTTAAAAGCATACAGTCAATAGAAAAGTTCAACGGTTCCAACTCCCCACTAAACAAAATAAGTGCTGAAACCAAAATCCTGACTATGATAATAGTGATCATCCTTATGCTAGTCATGCACTCCCTATTTACACTCTTTTTATTGTTATCATTCTTAATCATGGAAAGCTTGATACTGGAAAGAAGCGTGTTCAAAACATGGCTATTCATACCCCTGTTCACCGGAATAATAGCCATCCCTGCGATTTTTATAACTCCCGGGACACAAATATGGAGTTTTTATTTTTTAAGAATAACTCAAGAGGGTATAAAGGCCGCACTTTATCTAACTGTTAGAACCTTGATAGCCGTTACTGCCGTGGCACTTGTAACGAAAACCACAAGATGGGACGATATAATGTATTCCCTAAAATCACTTAAATTGCCCAATACGTTCATAATGATTCTATTCTTGACCTTCAGATATATATTTTTCTTCACAAGAATTCTAGAAGACACATTACTATCAATAAAGAGCAGAGTGATCGGTAAAGAAAAATCCATAGAGTCTTGGAAACTTTACGCCCCACTTGTAGGTAATCTATTCATAAAAACCTACAAGATGGAAGAAAAAATATTTCTCTCTATGAAGGCACGGGGATTTTCAGGAGAGTATTCATATACAAGAGATAGAAACTTTGAAATTAACTGGCCTTACCTATTAATATTCATCTTTCTGGCGATCATTCTTATAAGCATAAACGGAGGGTTACTATGGAGATTGCCAAACTTGAAGATGTGAGTTTCAACTATGGGAATGGAGAGATCCTTCATAACATAAATATACGCATAAGCAAGGGGGAGGTTTTATACCTAATAGGAGAGAATGGCGCTGGAAAAAGTACTTTACTTCTCATTCTTGCAGCTCTATACGTACCAAGCAAGGGGAAAGCAACAATATTCGGAAAAGAAATAGATGATAAGGCTACCAAAGATACCGAATTACGTAAAAAAATTGGAATTGTGTTTCAGGATTCTGATGTACAACTATTCTCACCAACGGTATTTGATGATGTGGCATTCGCCCCTAAACATCTGAAGGAGAAATACAACAGAAAGATGGTAGAGAACGCTATGAAAAGAATGAATGTTTGGCACCTTCGCAACAGACATCCCTACGAATTAAGCGAAGGTGAGAAGAAAAGGGCATCCATAGCAACGGTACTATCATACTCTCCAGAGTTCATACTTCTCGATGAACCTACTGCGAATATGGACGCAAAGGGAAGAAGGGAGTTCAAAAACCTGATAGAGGAATTGAAAAATAAGGGGAAAACTATTGTTATAGCAACCCATCTTTTCAGCGAAATTGCATATGCAACAAGAATCATTGGATTGAAGAATGGAGAAATTATCTACGATGGGAATCCAAAAATAGTCGAAGACGCGAAGTACATGGAATCCTTAGGACTTGTATAAAAATAAAAGAAGATTAAATTTTGGCAAGAATTTCATCCAAATTTTTCTTAGCCTTCTCATCGATCTCATCGTATATGCTGTTACCGTGGGAGTCCATTGTCACCACAAGAGGACCGAATTCCTCCACGCGGAATACCCATACAGCCTCCGGAATTCCGAGTTCTTCTAGAAAATGCACTTCTTTCACACTCTTTATTCTCTCGGCCGCAAGAGCACCGCATCCGCCAGTGTAGGCTGCATACACAGCACCATGTTCCTTTAATGCCTTCAGAGTGCGCTCGCCCATTCCACCCTTACCTACGATTATCGCAGGATGGAACCTCTTAATGAATTCGTCCTCAAATATCTCCATTCTTATGCTCGTGGTTGGACCGGCTGCAACAACCTTCCATTCTCCGTTTTTCTTTGTGACAACAGGCCCGCAGTGGTAAATAACGGATCCTTCAAGGTCAATGGGTGCACCCTCCTCAAGGAGTTTTTTATGTGCTTCGTCCCTTGCGAGAATTACCTCTCCTGTGATGTATATAACATCCCCAACCTTGTATTTCCTCGCATCTGTGATGGGTGTTTTCTCATGATACTCCATTCAGACCACCTCCACCTTTCCATTTGAGTCTATAATAACCTTTCTCTTGCGATTTGCCCAGCACTGCGTCACAATTCCAAGAGGAAGCGTGGCTGGATGCCTGTGCGCGTACTCCACATGAACATCAAGCACCGTTGTATCTCCACCAAGACCCATTGGACCTATTCCCAGTTTATTGGCCATTTCATAAAGTTCCTCCTCAAGTTGGGCGACAAACTCCTCTTCGTGTCTCTGCCCTATTGGCCTTAAAATCGCGGCCTTCTTCGCAAGAGTTAAGGCAAGATCGGCACCGCCTCCAATGCCAACACCAATTATCGTTGGTGGACATGGCTTGCCACCGGATTTGAATACGTGCTCTATCACCGTTTTCTTTATTCCCTTAATTCCCACACCAGGGGGCAGCATGTAAAGACCGCTCATATTCTCGCTACCACCACCCTTGGGGATTACATAAATTACAGCATCATCGCCCTCACGAAGTTCCCAGTGGATGTAGGGCACGTATCTCCCTGTGTTGTCGCCTGAGTTCTTATGAAGAAAGGGATGTACAGCGTTTGGGCGAAGAGGGACCTCCTTGGTTGCCCTTCTAACAGCCTCGATTATGGAGTTCTTCAACTCCGCCCTGTATGGAAAGTCGTAGCCCATATCTATGAAAAATGTCTGCAATCCTGTGTCTTGGCACATTGGCAGGGACTCATTCTTGGCAACAGTGAAGTTCTCTATAATCGCCTTCAACTGTGTTCTCGCCATCTCGTTGCTCTCCCTCTTGTATGCCTTTTTGAGGGCTTCAACGGTGTCCTCGGAGAGCTGCGTCTCGGCCCTCCTTATGGCTTCAACAATTTCGTCAATCATATTATCACCCCTTAGTGCATGGTTTCTGAGGTTAAAAATGTATTGCGAAAAATGAAAGAGAAAAAGATCATTTTTTCCTCTTTCGTAGAAAGACCAGCAGAACAATGGTTATCAGAATTTTGCAGGAAAAACATAAGAAAGAGAAATACTATCACAACTATGGACTTTTCCATCTAACCACTCTTCCCCCGATTTTCATAGGTTTGGCATAGTATAAAACAGTTGAGTATCGAGGCCAAATCACAGAAAATTCCGGGCCGATAGATTTAAAAAATTGAAAAATTGAAAGATGGATTATTTATAGACCTTCTTCAGAGCGTTGGGTATTTCCCATGGGAACTCAGCCACAGGCACCCCGGCCTCGTTGAACGCTTTTATTTTACTCTCTGCTGTACCTCTTCCTCTCGTGATTATCGCTCCTGCATGGCCCATTCTCTTGCCTGGTGGAGCGGAGCGGCCTGCAATGTAAGCCACAACGGGCTTGCTCACATTCTTCTTGATATACTCTGCCGCCTCTTCCTCCGCTGTGCCTCCAATTTCGCCCACAAGCACTATCGCCTCTGTATCCTCGTCATTCTCAAACATTTCAAGGACATCAACGAAATTCAGACCAGTGATTCTATCTCCACCCAGGCCAATAACAACGCTCTGGCCATAGCCGTTAAGGGTAAGGGCATTTACAATCTCGTATGTGAGAGTTCCGCTCCTTGAGGCTACAGCAACATGGCCCTCGCGGAATATGTGGTTTGGCATTATGCCCATCTTAGTCTTACCGGGTATAGTGATACCTGGCCCGTTTGGACCTATAACAACATGCCCATGACTGCGAGCGTATGTCACAATATCGAGGGCATCATGCAACGGAACTTTCTCCGTCAGTATGTATATCACACGAATTCCATGGTACATGGCCTCAAATGCCGCATCCTTCACAAATCTGGCGGGAACTGTTATCATCGTTGCCTCGGGCTTATGCACCATGGCCTCCTCCACGGTATCGTAAACTGGCACACCATTTACCTCCTGACCACCTTTGCCCGGTGTGACACCCGCCACAACCCTTGCTCCGAATTTTATCATCTCTCCACTGTGAAACCTGCCCTGATGCCCGGTTATTCCCTGCACAATGATCCTGGTATCCTTATCAATTATGACGCTCATTCTGATCCCTCCATAACCTTCTTGAGCTTTTCAATCGCATGCCTCATATCAGCAAATGCGTGAATGCCCGCATCAGCCAGCATCTTTCTTCCCTCTTCCTCATGCACACCGCTAAGGCGCACAACAATGGGCATATCTATTTTGAATTCCTCCTTTGCCGCTATTATCCCCTGCGCCACAGTATCGCATTTTGTCACACCTCCAAATATATTCACCAGAATGGCCTCTGGATTGGCTTTTAGCACGTAGGTAAATGCATTCTTGGTAATATCCACACTATCAGTTCCGCCCAGATCAAGGAAGTTCCTGGGCTTGAGCCCGTAGAGAAGCAGTGTATCAAGAGTGGCCATGGTTAGTCCTGCTCCATTCGCTATCACTCCAATATTTCCATCCAGTTCAACGAAGGCGTATCCAGCGCGATTTGCCTCGAGTTCCAGAGGAGTTTTCTCCTCGGCATTCTCCTCCAGGTCTTTATGGCGATAGAGCGAGTCAGAATCAATTACTACCTTGGAATCGGCCGCTATAAGCTTACCCACACTCAGCACAAGGGGATTTATTTCCACAAGTTCAGCATCATACTCTCTGAATAATTTATAGAGGTTCATGAGTATGGCCGTAAACTGCTTTGCCATATCGCCTGTGAAACCCATCTTCTTGGAGAGAATCCTTCCTACGAATGGCTGCACCCCAATCTCAGGATTCACTCTGTACTTGTAAATCTTCTCATCGGGCACGCTCTCTATTTCCACCCCGCCCTCAGGAGAAGCCATTATGAGCGGAGATCTGGTGCTCCTGTCAATGAGTATGCTCAGGTAGTACTCCTTTTCAATTTTGAGTTTTTCTTCCACAAGCACCGCATGCACTTTGTGCCCCTTGATCTCCATAGAAAGAATTTCCTCGGCAAGTTTTCTCGCCTCATCCGCGGTGGAGGCAAATTTCACTCCTCCACTCTTGCCACGGCCACCCGTGAGGACCTGAGCTTTTATGACCACGTCCCTGTTCACTTCCCCTATCTCCTCGGGCTTGAATACCACATAGCCCTCGGGAGTGGGCACTCCGAATTTCCTAAACAGCGCCTTTCCTTGATACTCGTACAGATTCATTTTCATACCTCCTTTATTATCCCATTATCCATCAGGATCTTTAAACTATCACGGGAGAGTTTGATAATCTTTCTCGCCCTTTCATACTCCTCATCCCACGTAACATACTTCCTAGCCACACCCTCCTCCAAGGCGGCAATGGCCACTGCTGCAGCTTCCCTGGCAAACACATCCCAGTCATCCATTGTGGGCAGAACGTGATCCTCACTCAAACCTTCCTCTTCTCCAACCTTTGCCAATTCGTGGGCTGCAGCAACAGCCATACCATCCGTTATTGTCGTGGCATGAACATCTAAAGCGCCTCTGAATATACCTGGAAATCCGAGAGAATTATTGATCTGATTCGGATAATCAGATCTACCTGTACCCACTATTCTGGCTCCAGCCTCCTTGGCATCCCCAGGTAGAATCTCAGGAACAGGGTTGGCCAGAGGAAAAACTATGGCATCGTCATTCATCAACTTTATCCACTCTTTCTTTATCACACCTGGTCCGGGTCTAGTAAAGGATATAAGAATATCTGCATCTCTTAATGCTTCTTCAGGACCACCCATCACATTATCCCTGTTTGTTTTTCGGAGAAGACATCCCCTGTAGGGGAAAAGCCTGGCAAGATCCATATGCTGATGCAGCACAGTGGGTTCTCGATTCACCATCTCAACAACTCTTATATTTCCGGGATTCACACCCGCTTCCACAAGAAGACGCATAACTGCATATCCAGCAGCCCCAGCACCGAATGATGCTATAACCACATCCTCAAGTTTCTTGCCCACGATCTTAAGGGCATTGAGGACAGCTGCAAGCACAACAGTTGCAGTACCCTGCTGATCATCGTGCCATACCGGAATGTCCAGCTCCTTGCGCAACCTGTCCAGAATGTAGAAGCACTTCGGAGAGGAGATATCCTCAAGATTTATGCCTCCAAAGGATGGTGCTATCAGTTTCACAGTTTCAATGAACTTATCAGGGTTCTTCGTATCCAGCATTATTGGTACCGCATCCACACCTCCAAAATGCTTAAAGAGAAGTGATTTACCTTCCATCACTGGCAAGCCGGCAAGAGGCCCAATATCTCCAAGCCCAAGGATGCGGGTGGCATCACTCACAACAGCCACGGTGTTGCCCTTGTTGGTGTATTCGTAAACCTTTTCCGGGTCCTCCTTAATGGCCTTGCAGGGCTCGGCCACCCCGGGGGTGTACCATATGCTAAGGTCTCCACGGCCCCTGACAGGTACCTTTGGTAACATCTGAATCTTGCCCCTATACACCTCATGCCTTTCCAAGGCCTTGTTTCCAATATCATCTGCCATTTGTATCACCATTACACCGCATGATTTTTCAACTCCACATAATTTCCCATTATTCTTTGGACTCCTGTATGAATTCTTCTATTTCCTGGGCAAATTCCCTAACAATCTTGGGCACATAGCCCTGCTTGCGAGCATCATTGCGCAGTTTTGATATCATTCCAGGAATATCAATATTCAGGGGGCACATAACCTTGCACTTGCCGCAGCGGGTGCATGTGTATGCTATGGGACTGGCCTTCTCAAGACCAACAGTGGTGAACGCATCCCATATGGCACCTATTCCACCCATGTACTGCTGCCCGAAGAATCCAGCGGTTACCGCATAAACCGGGCACTCGTAGAGACAGGTACCGCAACGCAGGCAATAGAGGGCTTCATCATAACCCGCCTCGTGCATCTTCGTTCGGCCGTTATCAAGGAGAATCACATGGAGCTCCTTTGGACCATGTGCCCCATAAGTTATGACCTTCTCAATATCTCCGGTCTTGCTCGGTCCTGACACGAGGTTCACATATGCCGGCACTGTGTAATTGGCATACCTCCAGGTAACCTCCGTGACCTTGAATGCATCTTCAATTGTGGGCACGATTTTTTCCACGCCCACGATCGCTATTTGCACGGGGGGAGCTCCAATGCTCAACCTTGCGTTTCCCTCATTCTCAATTATGAACATCGTGCCCGTATCTGCGGCAAGAGCATTGGCTCCGTTTATTCCAATATCTGCCTTAAAGTACTTATCCCTCAGAAACTTGCGCACCGTCTCAACCATCTTAGGTATATCCTGCTCGTCAAGATCCTTCTCAATTATGCCCTTATCCTTCATAAATTTGCTGAGTACCTTCGCAACATCCTCTCGGGGCACATTGATGGCAGGTGCAAGAATATGTGTTGGCCTCGTGCCCATCAGTTGCACTATGAACTCGCCCAGATCAGTTTCATAAACCTCGTTACCCAATTCTTCCAGAAATTCGCGAAGATGTATCTCCTCGCTTGTTAGACTCTTGCTCTTAACTATGAGTTTTCCACTGCCTACGAGTTCCTTGAATATCTGCAGGGCTTCCTCCTTGGTTTTCGCATAATAGCAGTGACCGTGATTACGTTCAATGCTCTCACATGCCTTCTTTATCAGTTCGTCCATATGCTCAATGGAGTATTCCTTGATTTTTCTAACCTCTTCCGCAGTTTCAACGGAATTTGGAAACAGACTCAAAGCGTTGCGGCGATTATTTTCAAAGGCATTTATCGCACGGGATAATGCTATGCGAACCTTCTCACTCTTTGCACCGTATTCCACGATGCGATTCACGTATTCTTCATAAACATCATCTATCATTCACTCCACCCCCTCAAGGGCCATGTCCACAAGATTGGTATAGCTATATGCCTTGATGTTAAATCCAGAGTGCTTTATTCCTGCCTTGAAAGCGTGATATCCATTGCCACAGGTGGTCACTATAGCATCCACATCCCTTGGCAACGCGTACTCACGAACAACGTTACTTGCCACGTAGGGCATAAGTTCTGGCATGGTGAAATCAAGCCATCCTCCAGGACAGGCAGATATATCCCACGGTTTCAGGTTGCGCTCTTTAACATACAGTTCAGGATGGTCAAAATTCAGATACTCCAGTTTTGGTATCTTCTCCAAGACCTTTCGTGGTGGCTCAACCACACCGTACTTTCGACCGAGGGTACAGCCATCATGCAGCAAGATCTTCATTGGCAGTTCCCTGAACTTGAGTTTATCCAAGTTCTTGTATAGGAATGTAGATATGTGCTCAATAGGTACGGGTAATTCATACCCTCTCTTTACCAGAAATCCATTTAACTCCTTACTCCAGGCCACATAGGGGGCAGCGTAGGATGTGAGAATGAGATCGATGTCGTATTTGCTAACCTTCTCCTCGATCTCCTTAACCGTTGCCTTGGCAAAATCATCGGTTAGATTATCGTAGCCCAAAAATCCTATGGCCTCCGCACATATGACCTTACTTTCATTTGGCACGAACTCGTGCCCCATCTTTGTCACTATGGACTTGGAAGCATCGCATATCTCCGGCACACCCAACTTGTGGGAAGTGTCCCATCCATGAAGCATTATCCTCATTCTTATCACTCCAGTACAGGCAAATCTATTTTCCTAGCCAGTACCCTCTTTCCGCGGTAATCGGGCAGGAGTATCGGGCTTCTGCGCTCAGGAGGCACATTTATCTTTCTAACCTCCTCTGTGAAAAGTTTCACATGCTTCAGAGTTAACTTTCCAGGTTTGCCTGAGTTACGGGCAACCTTAGCAGCGCTTATTCCAGCTCTCCTTCCGAATACATTATAGTCAAGGAGAGAGTTACCCATCAGGCGGTTCTTTCCATGCACTCCGCCCTCAACTTCGCCACCTGCGAAGAATCTTGGGTACGGGCTTCCATCTGCCCTTATCACCTGAGCATCCGCATTTATTTCCACTCCTCCATTCTGATAGTGGAGCGTGGGGAACACAAGAATCGGGTCCTTGGTCATGTCTATGCCAAATCTCTTGTACATACGGTACATTGCATCAAGATTCTTACGAATTGCACCCTCGCCCCTGAGTTCTTCGATCATGGGCGAGTCAAGCCATACACCACGCATACCCGTTGGAGTTACAACACAGTTACCCTTTCCATAGCACTCTCTTATGAACATGGCCGCTTCAACATCCCTTGGCTCCATGGGAAACACGAATGCCTGCCCGTACTTATTCACAGGGGTGGCACCCATTGCACGAACCTTTTCAGTTATGAGTAGTCCAACTATCTGCTCAGGATAGGCCGCACCGGTAGGATGATACTGCACAGACTCCAGATCCCTCAACCTTGCCCCGGCGCGATAGGCCATGACAAGGCCATCTGCAGTTGCTCCATAATGATTTGTTGTTGGAAAACCGCGAATGTGCAATCTGCCCCAGCCACCTGTGGCAAGAACTGTTGCCTTCGCTCTGACAACGTAGTACTCCTTGGTTTCCATATTCCAGAGTATTGCACCTCCTATCTCACCGTCCTCAGTGGTTATGAGTTCAACGCCGGGGGAGAATTCAAGCACGGGAATATCGCGGTTCCTAGCCTCATCTCGAATCACCCTCATTATTTCCATTCCAGTGTAATCCTTGGCAGAGTGCAATCTCATTCTTGAGGTACCTCCGCCCCACCTCTCAATGAAATTTCCATTTTCGTCCTTATCGTACATAACTCCCAGTTCCTCATGCCACTTTATTATGAATGGTGCATCCTCCGTGAGTGCCTTAACCAATTCGTGCTTGTTAGCAAAGTGGCCACCACCAAGAACATCCAGATAATGTATCACAGGAGAATCCCACGGACGATCTGCAGCCTGAATACCTCCCTGAGCCATCATTGAATTGGCATCCCCATGTCTCAGTTTTGTGGCAATAAGTATGTTTTCAGCAGGAATTCCCTCATAGTTGGCCCAGAGAGCTGCTACTGTTCCAGCGCCTCCTCCACCTATTATGAGGATATCCACGTCGTAATCAATGTCGTTCAAATCCACATCCTCTGGATTCAACGCGGGCCATGCCTCAAGTATATCGGCCACCTCATTTGGCACAATATCTCCGCGGTTTGGTCCAACCCTCAACTCTCTCTTGCCACCTGGTGCATAATCCGGATGGAATTTGTTTAAAACCTCCTCGCGCTCTTCCATTGTAAGGGCAAATTCTATCTCCTTCTCCTTGTTCTTTATCCTCTCATCCCTAGTCTTTTCCACCATCTCTATGCTCTCACGCATATACTCCGGGTATCCTCTAATCATTTTCAAATCAGCCATTTTAATCCTCTCCCAACCTTGCAAGTGGATTTTCAATCAGTTTCTTTTCCTTCTCCCTTCCATTATTAATTATGTATCTGTAAAGTTCCTTAACCCTGTCGGGGTTTTCCTCCCTCCATTTCTTTATCTGCTCAAAGGCCTTCTCGTACATTCCTGACTCAATCTCCTTTAACCTCCTCTTCAAGAACGGAGATCTCTTCATATAGTACTTGCCGTACAGCCTGCGAGCAAACTGAGCCATGTGATAATGCTGTATCTCGGCGGGACAGCGTAATGTGCACAACCCGCACTGAATACAGTCAAAGCTCAATTCGGCAACTTTCTTTATATCGCCACGGATACCGTACTGAATGTAGTACATAACATCAAGTTCCTGCGGACAAGCCTTGGTACAGGTGTTGCACGAGACGCACCTTGCAATCTCTGGATAATATTCAAGCAGAGTGGTGGGCGTGGGCTCTATCTCGTCTATATTGTATGTGGCCTTGTTGGCGGGCACAAAGGGAACCTGGGCCAGGTACATCCCATCCTCCACCGTCGTCTGGCACGCAAGGGCGGTTCTAAAACGATACTCACCCTTCTTCCGATATATGGTGGCACACGCACCGCAGAATCCAGCACGGCAACCTGCACCTCTTATGTACCTGTATCCCGCATATTCCAGAGCTTTCATTATGGTCAATCCTGCAGGTACGCGATATGGCTTGCCCATCACATATATGGTAACCCAGTGCTTCACCTCTTCTGGAGGCGAAGCAGCCTTGCGGATCTCATTCATAACCTTCTCGCTATCCACATCAAGCAATTCAACCTTCTTTCCCATCACTCCTCACCCCCCAGGAGACCCTCGAATTCATGAAGTTCATCCTCACGGAAATCCATAACGGGAGGGAGGTCATCGTTCACGCCCGGCTTATAGTTGAACACCTTCTGCAGGTCATTGCCCACTATGCCGAACAGGCGATAAAGAGGAATGTCCATGGGGCATGCCTGCTGGCACAGGCCGCAGCCAATGCACGAGGTACCCATGTGAATCAACCTGCCGATATGGAAAAGCGATTTATCCGTGGGCAGGCGAATTCCGTCCTTGTCATCTGCCCAGTTGTAGAACTTGTTGGACTCGTAGTCAAACACGCTGTGGTCCTCAAAGAAACACTCTTTGCAGAAGCAGATGGGGCACATGTCCTTGCAGTTGTGGCAGTTCAGGCACGAGGATAGGAAATCTTCAAGACCCTCACGGCCATTGCGGATGCGTTCCTCTTCAAGCCACTTCGCCCTACGCTTTCTATGCTCTTCAACCCAGGCCCCGTTGTCACGAGAGCCCTCTTCAATTCCCATACCTGCCAGAAATTCTTTGCCCTTATCACTCAGAGAGAAAAACACAGGCTCCTCTGTGTTAACAAGTCCCAAACCAATATCCCCAACACCAGGGATGGGCGATGGATACTCGCAAACCTTGCAGGAATCGCGAATCTTATCGCTCTTTCCACCCTTCTTTATCTCATCAATGAGATCCTCAGGCTTATTGAGTTCGAATTTGAACTTGCGTGCATGAATCGTTCCAGGGCAATCGTAACTCAGCACGATTATGTTCTCAGGATTGATCTGATTGAATTTGACAAGCTCTTTGTATGTTCTCGCCTCACATGGTCTGAGTATGGCAAGCAACTTTTTCTCACTCTTCTTCAACTTTGTTATGCGCCTGATCATATCCGCACCGTTCCACTGCATCACAGGTGCAATGGGTGTTAATTTCTCCACATCCTCCTTTTTAGTTACGAGTGCGTAGGTGTAAGAGTCCTTTGTGGCTGCAGGAGCCATAACCGCCTCAATGAGACCTTTCTCAAAGGCATCCACTATGAATTTTTTGAGCATATCGTTTTCACTCAATCTTTTCACCTCCAAGTGAGTCAAGATACTTGAAATCTGAGGGACCCTTCTTCTTTATGTACTCTGTGTATTCATTCATAACCCTTGCAAACTTGGGACCCTCACTTCCGGATATCCACTCCAGAAGAACGCGATCATCATCAAATTCCAGGGATTTAAGCACTGTTTTCACTATTGCCACTCTTCTCCTCGCTTTGTAGTTGCCCGTTATGTAGTGACAATCTCCAGGGTGACACCCTCCGAGAATCGTGGCATCGGCACCCTCCTGCAGGGCACGAATCAAGTACACAGGGTCCACCGTTGACGAGCACATAACCCTTATCGGTCTTATGCTCGCCGGATAGTGCAATCGCGATGTTCCCGCAAGATCCGCCGCTGCGGATGTGCACCAGTTGCAGAAAAAGCCAACAATCACTGGGTCAAACTTCTTTTCGCTCATTTTACTACCTCCTTTAACATTTCAAACACTCCTGTTGGGCTGTATGCCCTTATTATCGCCGCCCCGCTGGGGCAGACGTTCGCGCATGCCCCGCACCCTACGCAGAGTGCAGGTCTGACCTTGGCTATGTGATCCTCCTCATCAATGTATCGGGAGCCGGTGAAACAGGCGTCCACGCATATTCCGCATCCCGCACATTTGCGCGGGTTTGTGACACTTACGAATTTTCCTGCAGGACTGGGTATATCGCGCATTAGCATCTTTGCACTCTGAGCTGCGAATCCAGCCTCTTCCATCTCCTCCTCAATGCTCATGGGCCTGTGCGCAAGACCGGCTATGAACACTCCTGCAAAGGAATCCTCAAAGTGCATAAACTGATTGCTGACCCTCTCAATCCAGTACCTTGGCTCCTCGGCGAAGAAGAAGAAACCCTCCTTGTCCAGACGAAGGCCAAGCATCTCCGCAATTTTCTTGTTCACCTCTCTTGGCTTCACATACGCAAGGGGCTCTCCCTCGCCCCGTTTTGCATTTGGGGGATTGAGGTCCATGAGAGAGTAGGATTTCATCAAATCGTATGTTGCATCTTTTCCCTCTCTCTTAGCGTAGATTGCAGAGACGGGTGCATGAAGCGTGTCTCCGTTCATTCTTGAAACAATGTGATTTCCATCGCCCACCACATCCGCGCCGGGAGCGATTATCAGAACTCCTGCATCCACTCTTTCCTCTCCAACCTTAAGGGAGAAGTTGCCCAGCGAGCCCTCAATGCTCTCCACATTTCCCTTTATCCACTTTGCTCTGCTCAGGACTCTCTTCTTCAGAGATTCGTACCACTCTTTGAGTTCCTCGTCCCTCATATTCAGCGTGTTCTCCTTCACACCAGTTGCAAGAATGGGCTCGTCAAATTCCTCGGTGATTATGTAAACCAGCGGGATTTTGTCAATGAGATAATCCGCCGCCATAAGCGCGGCAACATCTCCGCCGATTATCGCAACACTTTTAACCGTATTTTCCACAGGCACCTCAACGAGAACATCTCTCCTCGCCTTAGCTATTGCGCCGTTGAGCATGGCATTCGCCTTCCTAGAATCTGCGCCAACCCTTGATGCATACTCCCTAAGCTGAACCAGCTCCACATAAGAGGGTGCAATTCCCGCCTTTGCGGCGAGCATCTCCAGCATAGCACCTCTGAGCGCGGGAGAGCACGCACCAAACACCACGCGGTTCATTCCATTCTCCTTTATATCCTTCACAATTTCCTCGCCCCTCAAGCAGAGGAAATCCTTCTTTATGACAAAATCAGCGTTCACATCAATGTTGAATTCCTTCGCAGCGCACTCGCAGATAAACACGCCAACCTTCGGCTCAAAGTCATCCTGCTTGAACTCTCCCTTTGGCATCTCGGGAATCTTTCCCTCAGAGAGGTACTTCTCCACCTGGGGAACTATTGCAGTGCCTTGGTATATGGCTTCGGTGCTTCCCACGGGCTTGACGAACTCGCCCAGTGCAAACACACCGTCCCTTGTTGTCTCAAAGGTGAATGGCTTCGTCTTCGCAAATCCGTGTTCGGTTTCAATCCCCGCTCTTTTTGCCAGCTCAATCCACTCATCGGGAATCTTCTGTCCCGGAAGCACCGCAAATAGGTCCAGATGAACATCATTGACCTTCACTCCGTCTCCATCCTCCACCACGCTTATATCGTCAATTATGTGAACCTTTATACCTTTAGCCAACGCCTCATCGTAAAGGCGCATCTGATTGTGCCCGTACATGCGCAATTCTTTCGCGAATATGTGAACATCCAGCGAAGAATCCATCTCTTTCATTGCCAGTGCTTCTCTGAAAAGTATGACCTGCTCCTCGTATGAGCCGAGATAGCCATCAAAGCCCGCAGGGGTGAAGAAGCCAATGCTCTTTGGATACTTACCATCTTCCCTCTTCAGAAATTCCTTATGCACGCCCTTACCTCTGAACATCCACGCAAAATCACGGAAGTTCATCACATTCTTCAAATTGCCACCGTATTTTTCAATTCCATCTGGCTCGTATTCTGGCGAGAGAATGACAGCTTCCACCTTCTCTTCCCGCTCCTCCTCCTTGGGGATTTGTATTGCCTTCGCCGGACAGACATCCTCACATTCTTCCGCGTTCTTTATTATCCTCATCCCCGGGCCAAGGGGCATGGGTATGAACTTCACATCGCATTTCTCATGGCATATATCGCAGCCAATACACCTGAACTCATTCACACTCGCAGGTCTGTGCTTGAATCTCACCTTGAAGTTTCCGGGGCCACCTTCCACCGCCAGAAGCTCCGAGTTGTTGAAAACCTCGATATTTCCAGTCATGTTGGCGGCGTTGAGCAGTAGCGCCTTTGAATAACCATTCGCAATGTCTCTCGGCATCTGCCACTGCATCTGCGTGAACTTGTGCCAGAGGAACTCACCGCGATTGAGGAGAATAACCTTGTGGCCAGCCCTCGCAAAATTCGCAGCAGCGCGATATGTGGCGAGAGTCGTACCGTAAATCAAAACCTTCCCCATTTAGAACACCTCCGCGAGTATGTCAACAGCACGAATCACCTGTCCCTTCTTGAAGTTCACCACCTGAATTGCAGTGGTTGGACAGTTGGCGCTGCAGGCACCGCAACCTTCGCACAGTGCCTCGTTGACAACGGAAACATGCCGTATGGGATCTATTGTTATGGCTCCGTAGGCGCACTGATCCTTGCATCTTCCGCACCCGGCGCAAATCTCAGGGTCAACCTTCGCTAGGAGTGGTTCCTTCTCCAGCTGCGGCTTGGAGAGAAGAGCCATGGCTTTCGCAGCGGCACCGCTGCCCTGCGAGACGCTATCCGTTATATCCTTTATGAACTGAGCAGCACCAGCAATGAACACTCCGCCCACTGGAGTCTCCAGGGGCTTGAGTTTGAGATGCGTCTCTTTAAGCCAGCCCCACTCATCGTACGGGATGCGCAACTTCTTCGCCAGTTTTTTAACCGTGGACGAACCCTTGGCAGCGGTGGCCAGAATGACCATGTCTGCATCAACCTCAATTATCCTTCCCGTAAGCGTATCCACACCCTGCACACGGTATCTATCTCCAACCTTGTAAACCTTGGAGACCTTGCCGCGTATGAAGTTCACCCCATACTCCTCCTTTGCACGGTGGTAGAACTCCTCGTATCCCTTGCCATTGGATCTGATATCAATGTAGAAATCGTAAACCGCTATATCTGGGAACGCGTGTTTGACTAGCATTGCCTGCTTGATGGTGTACATACAGCATATTCTTGAGCAGTAAGGCACTCCACTCTGTGGATCCCTTGAGCCCACGCAGTGCACAAACACTATGCTCTTGGGAATCTTCCCGTCAGAAGGTCTTTTTGGAACACCTGCAGTAGGACCTGATGGGGCAAGAAGACGCTCAAATTGCAAAGATGTAATAACATCCGGATACTTGCCACCCAATTCGGGAAATGCTTCAGCGGGCATTACCTCAAAGCCAGTGGCCACAATTATTGAGCCAACCTCCTCCTCCACATACCAGTCCTTCATATGAAGATCTATGGCATTCGCCTCGCAGACCTCCACGCAAAGGCCGCATTTTGCACAGCCACCGCATCCAAGGCAGCGCTTTGCCTCATCAACAACATCCTCATCACTGTATCCAAGATTGAACTCCTTGAACGTGCTGCGCCTTTCCTCCATATCAAGCTTCTTGGTATCGTGCCTCTTGGCAGGATAGGCGAGTTCCTTGTATCCGCGCAGATTTGAGTGCATCTCTATCTGCACTTTCTCCATCTCCTCACCCTGCAGGAAGTGAGCCACATTCTTTGCAGCCCATCTTCCATAGGCAGCGGCGTGTACCCAATCCCATGCCCCTGTCACCGCATCTCCCGCGGCAAAAACATTGGGCAGGGAGGTTTGCATGAACTCATTCACCTTTATGCGATTTCTTTCAGTTTCAATGCCCAATTTCTCGGCAAAGGATGCATCAGGCAACTCTCCAACGGCAAGGATCACTATATCCGCCGGAAGTTCCACAAATTCTCCAGTTGGCACGGGCCTGCGTCTTCCACTGGAATCCTTCTCACCCAGTTTCATTCTCTCCATCCTTATCTTGCCGTCCAGTATCTCTGCCGGGCTAACTAGGAATTCAAATTTCACACCCTCTTCCTCTGCATCCACCATCTCCTCAGGAATGGCGGGCATCTCCTGACGGGTTCTTCTGTAAGCAATGGTGACATCCGCTCCAAGGCGAAGAGCGGTGCGTGCGGCATCAACGGCGCTGTTTCCACCACCAACAACTATGACCTTCTTGCCCTTTATGTCCATCCTCTCTCCCAGATTCACCTTCTTCAGGAATTCCAGCGCGTGCATTGCCTTGTCCTCTCCTGGAATGTCCAGGTGCCTCTCCTTGTGAGTACCTATCGCGATTATAACTGCATCGTGCTTCTTTCTGATCTCTTCAAAATTATCCGCGTTAACCTCATAGTTCAAAACAAATTCCACGCCCGCATCTATCAGGGGCTGCACCTCGTAATCTATAACATCTTGCGGAAGCCTGTATGGAGGAATACCTACAGCAAGCATACCTCCGATCACAGGGAGTTTATCGTACACGGTAACCTTGTATCCCATCTCCCTCAAATCATGGGCGGCCATAAGACCTGCAGCACCGGCCCCGATTATGGCAACGCTTTTATCACGCTCCTCCTTAACATGCAAGATGTACTTTCTGCGATTCTTGACAGCCCAGTCGGCAACAAATCTCTTTATCTCCCTTATTCCCACAGGCTTGTCAATATCACCGCGGGAGCAGGCTGATTCGCATGGGTGCGTACATATTCTTCCAGCAATCCCCGCAAAAGGAAGTTTCTCCCACACAACATCAATGGAGCGATCAAATCTTCCTGCCTTTGCAGCAGCCACATAGCCCTGAGCATCCAAATGCAGAGGACAGGCAGCGTTACAGGGCGGCACTCCATTGTAAGTTATGGTGTACTTGAATGGAACTGCCTGCTCAAAGGGAATGTGGGTTGCCTTGCGTGTTGCCATCTTCAAATCAAAATCGCTTGGAAGCACCGTGGGGCAAACTTTGGCGCATTCCCCGCATCCCGTACATTTATTCCAGTCAATGAACGGTGATTTTCTTTTTATCTTAACCTTGAAATTGCCCAGATACCCCTCAACCTCTTCAACCTCACTGTAGGTGTACAACTTTATATTCGGATGACCACCCACATCGTTCATCTTCGGTGTGAGAATACACTGCGGACAATCCAAAGTTGGGAATGTTTCGCTCAACCTTATCATATTTCCCCCCAAGGATGGTTCTTTCTCAACCACCACAGTTTCAATCCCTGCATCTGCGAGATCCAGAGCAGCCTGCATTCCGGCTACTCCACCTCCAATCACCAAGGCACGCTTCTTAACGGATACCTCAATAGGATGCAGAGAGGCATTCGCTTTGAGTTTCTCAATGGTGGCGTTTATTATGCGTATTGCCTTCCTAGTCGCCGCCTCAGGATTGTCCTCGTGGGGCCAGGCAGCCCACTCTCTTATGTTTGCAATTTCCACGCGGTAAGGATTCAGTCCCGCTCTCGCTGCCGCGTTACGCATTGTCCTCTCGTGAAGGGTAGGAGAGCAGTTTGCAACCACTACACCATCTAAATTGTACTTCTTTATTGAATCCTCAATCAGTTTCTGGCCAGGCTGTGAGCACATGAAAACATAGGTGGTGGAGAAGGCCACATCCTCTCTCTTACCGATTTCCTCCGCAACCCGTTTCACATCAACAGTACCCGCAATGTTACGGCCACAGTGGCATATGAACACACCAATTCTCTTCATAGCCATCTTGAAAGCACCTCCTTGGGAGATATGTAATGCTGCTCAAAATGAAGCACCTTATCATCCTTAATTCCGAATGCAATGGCCATAAGTTGCGTGAAATAAACAATGGGCATGAACTCAAAATCGGAATGTTTATTCTTTGCTATTTCCTGCCTCCTGTCAAGGTTAAAGAAGCATAGAGGGCAGGAAGTGGCAATCACATCCGCACCCGTTTCCCGGGCCACATTTACCAGTTTGTAAGTTCTCTCCGCCACAATCTCCCTCTTGTCCACAGTGTGATATGAGCCGCAGCATTCGTTTTTGAGGGGATAATCCACAACCTCCGCACCTAAAATTTCCAGTAACTCTTCAAGAATGTGCGGATCCTCACGATTGTCAATTGCAATCTCATCAGGGCGCAGGAGAAGGCAGCCATAGTAAGGAGCAACTCTCAGCCCTTTCAGAGGGTTATTCACCTTCTCTGCAATTTTGTCAAATCCCTCCTCCTTCAGGAAGGTCAGGTAATGCTTCACATCAATGTTGCCCTCATAATTTGCCTCCTCGTCCATGAAGAGATCAAGGGTGTTCAGTTTATCACGATTCTTCATCACATCTATGTGCGCCCTTCTCAGGTTATTGTAGCACATTGAACAGACCGCAACAAGGCGATTGTCCCCAATTTCATTTGCATAATTCTGAGCCTTTATCAGATTGCGAACATTTGCAATGGTGAATTTCACGCTGTCCTGAGCCAATCCATATACGGCTCCGCAGCAGGTCCAACCTGGAAGTTCTATGAAATCGTAGCCGAGAACGCGGGCGCTTTCCACCGTGCTATCTTCAAGATTCTTTGCCACTCCCTTCAGTGTGCATCCCGGATAAAACATAATTTTCTTCAATTCCATTTTTTCACCTCAAGGCGTGAATTTTCTGAAGTTGCTCACCAGTGCGATTGGCGGAAGTTCATCGCGCTCTTCCACCTTGTAGGGATCCACGTAATCGTAATTTTTCCTGAGTTGTAACTCGCGTATCGCTTCCATCACAGCCGCAAGATCAAGCCCCACAGGACAACGCACGGTGCAGGTGAAGCACGCGGCGCATATCCAGGGACTCTTGGCATTCAACAGGGTATCCACATCTCCCTCCTGCAAAAACATAAACACCTGGTTGGGCAGCACATCCATGAACTCCGCCATGGGACATCCAGAAGAACAACGGCCACATTGATAGCAGGCGAAAATATTTTCACCGCTTATCTCTATAATTTCCTTGACCCTTTCGTCATTGTGGGGGTCTTCCTTTATCGTGTATTTCATCCTGAGGCCTCCATACAGGGAATATGACCCCTGATGATTCTCTTCATATTTAGAGTTTTTGTGAAATGTTGAAAAAATAAACCAGAAGATTTTATTTTCAATCCGTATTGAACGAATATCGCAATATTGCTTAACAGATACACCAAAAATCGTGATTAAATATAGTTGCAAAAATAAAACATTCGCAATTATTTGTCCATGGAAAAATTATAATGTCGGAAGCATATGACCTCATATGGATGCCATAATACTCCACGGTGGTGCATCAAATAAAAAGGAATTGAAGAGCAAGGTTGATGACTTCGCAAAAATAGCGTTTCTGGAGAGGGATGCCCTTGACGCTGTTGTGAAGGCTGTAACTCTAATGGAGGATGATCCTCTTTTCAACGCAGGTACAGGATCAAACATGCGCATTGATGGATCCATTCAGATGGATGCTGCAGTTATGATCCCAGGCAACTTTGGGGCTGTTATAAACATAGAGTTTGTGAAAAATCCAGTGCTTGTGGCTAGAGATGTTATGCTGAGATCTCCTCATCTCATACTTGCAGGTGATGGTGCAATAAATTTTGCAAGAAGAATGGGATACGTTCACTATGACCCAGCAACGGATAGGGCCAGAGAGAAGAGGGAAAGGGTTCTAAAAAAATTGAAAAACGGAGAGATCCCTGAGTATTACCACCCCCAATTTCTCCTGGAATTTCTGGGGGACACCGTAGGCGCGGTTGCAAGGATAAACAGGAAATTTGCAGCGGCCGTATCCACAGGAGGAACGAGTCTTACACTTCGAGGTAGGGTCGGTGATTCGCCAATCCCAGGTGCAGGGATATACTGCGGTGAAAAGGGCGCCGTGGTTGCCACCGGAATTGGAGAGGAGATAATAAAGAGAATGCTCTCTATCAGCATATACAACTCCATTGGAACCAGACCCCTCAATGAGACATGCAGGGATGAAATTGATAAATTTGGAGATATACCCGTTGGTGTTATTGCAGTCAGCAAAGATGAAGAATGCGCAATTTCAAATCTCACAATGCCATATTCAATTAGAAAAAGTTAGGTAAAATTTAAATTCTTTGGCATCTATTTCCACCCATGGGCAAGAGCGATTTGATCAACGAGATAAATTCTCTGAGAAGGGAAGTTTCCACATTAAGCGAAAGGATTGAAAAACTATCAAAAAGGGCAGATAATATTGAGAAAAAATTAAAAAAATTGGATGACATTGAGGAGTTGATCGACACTTTTCCAACTAAGCTGAACACTGCATCTTTTCAAATATTATCAAATTTTGAAGATACGGCAAATAAAATAGGCGAAAACCTTGAAAAATCCATAGATGAAAATTTGAAAAAGATGGATAAACTTGTGGATGTGAACAAGCGCCTTGACTCCTTTGAGGAATATTTAAAGGCTTACATGGCCAAGATACGTATGATGCTGTTAGAACTTGAGGATAACGTAAGGAGGTGAAAAAATGGGTAAGCTCTTTGGTATGGGGAAAAAGTCTCAGGAAGAGGAACTTGAGAGAGATACAGAAAACATATTTAAAAAATATTCTGCCCTAAACAAAAAAATGGATGAGGCCCTTCAAAAAATAGAAGAACTTACAGAGAGATACGAAAGGGTGGATGAAAGGGAGAAAAATCTTGAGGAGAGGGAGAAAAAAATCTCTGAAATGCTTGACAAAGCGAATAAAATGGGCCAGCTGGTGGATTCACTCACAAAAATCCAGAAAAGTTTGAGTGTCGAGGAGGAAAAAATTGAGGAGAGGGAGAAAAACCTGAACGATTTGCTCTCCAAAACCCAAGAAGTTATAAAGAGTCTGGATGAAAAGCTGAATTCTTTCAATACCCTTGTTGTAAAATGGGAAGAGGAACGCACAAAGTGGGATGAGGAGAGGAAGGGTATTGAGGAGGAACTGGAGAAGAGAGGGAGAGCCTTGGAAAGTCTGAAAAATACACTGGAAATAAGAGCCAGAAACATCGAAAGAAAGGAAGAGGAGCTTATGGAACTGGAGAGGAAAAAAGCACTCCTTATGAAGGAGTTGAACGAACTGGAGATTAAGAAAAGAACACAGTTATCTGAGGAAGAGGCAAAACTCAAAGAGTGGGAAAATAACTTGCTCAACAAGGAGAGGGAGCTGGCAGGATATGCGAGAATGCTTGCGGAGAGGGAGGAAAAACTTGATGCTCGCAGAAAAGAGGTGGATAGGATACTGGAAGAGGCCCAGAGTAAAGAGAAGAAGATCAGAGAGTACCAAAAGGAAGTGGAGAACCTTCAGGATGAGATAAAATTCCTGAACCAGAGGATTAAAGAACTTACACAGCAGAAGGAGGAATTGCTAAAGGACCTAGCATCTCTTAGAGCAAAAATATAGATTTTCATTTTAGAAAAGGTTAAATTCACTTTGGCAATCCACCTTCAGAGCCGAGGTAGCCTAGCCCGGCAAGGCGGTGGATTCGAGATCCACTGGCCACAAGGCCTCGGGAGTTCAAATCTCCCCCTCGGCGCTGTCCGCCCATACTAGGAGTTCTTACTCTCAAACCCCTTCCTTTTTACAACCGCAACTATGATATTCCACAGAGCTATGTCCCCTCCATGAAAAGAATAGGCATAATTGGGGGCACCACCCCAGAATCCACAATGTACTACTACAGGAATTTTGTGGAAATTTCAAGGAAAAGATTTGAAAAGAACTTCTACCCAGAAATAGTGATATTCAGTTTGAACTTTAAAAAATTCAGGGAGTTGCCGGACTGGAGAAAGAAAAAAGAGTATATCATGGAGGGAATAAGGGCGCTTGAAAATGCAGGCGCTGAGATCATTGCTCTGTCAGCTAATACGCCGCACATAATATTTCCCGAACTGCAGAAAGAGAGTAGGGTGAAGATGGTAAGCATAATAGATGCGGTGGCAGAGGAGGCAAAGAGAAGAAACCTCAGAAAACTTTTACTTCTGGGCACAAAAATAACGATGACCTCCGAATTTTACATCCTAGGGCTTATAAACCATGGCCTTGAAGTTCTAGTCCCCAATTCCAGGGAGATTGATGAGGTGGACAGAGTAATCTTTGAAGAGCTATCCTTTGGAAACACCAAGAGCAAGGGTTACCTTGTGGAACTCATTGAATCTTACAGGGGCGAGATTGATGCAGCCATACTCGGATGCACAGAATTGCCCATTGCTCTGCACGAGGGAGATACTTCAGTTCCACTCCTGGATACAGCAAGGATCCACGTCAATGCAATCATCAATGAGGCGCTAAAACCTTAAATATAAAAACATTTATTACCCTCGGGATGCGGGTGTGGTGTAGCCTGGTAACACGAGGCCCTGCCACGGCTTTGCCCCGGGTTCAAATCCCGGCACCCGCACTAACCTTTTGAAAAAGCTCATGTATTATGCGTATTTTCCTCCTAGTCAGCAGAATTTCTTCATCTGCAAGAATTAATCTACCACCCTTTACCCCTACTCTCTTGCACAACTCGATGAGTCTTTCAAGCATATACCTATCACACCCTCCTCACAAAGAGCCATGCTATGAATATTCTTGAGCAAATACAATCCATATAGCCAGTACAACACGTATCTTCAGGATGTCCTCCCATTCCTAAGAATGTCATGCCATTCCATGCGAATCCTAAGAATTGAGAGAAAAAAGCGGGCCCGCCGGGATTCGAACCCGGGTCGTGGATTCCGAAGACCCACAGTCTATCCTGACTAGCCTACGGGCCCTTTCCATTTTCTGGGATACCTTCCAGGATCCATTATTACCCTGGATGGTTCAGCCACAATGTCATTTTCCAGCAACGCCCTTGAAACTGATACAAGTTCGCCCTGATCCGTGTACACTGCAATGTAGTCCCCCTTATTAAATTCATCCATCCTCAATACTCCAGGATTGTAAAGTGGAGCACCATGAGCAAGTGCATCCACAGCAGAATCCTTAACAACCACCCTTGGAAGAAAGGATACAATCTCCTCTCCCAATTTTACAATATTCCTTATGTATTTTTCCTCTCCTTCTTCCTTCCAAAAAACATATGCATCCAGCAAATCCTGAAGCGTATGTGCATCCTCTTCCTTAAAATGTCCCGTGGAGATCCGTCTCAGATCCTCCATATGGGCCCCTATGCACATGGCCTCCCCAATATCGTTACAAAGTGTTCGTATGTATGTTCCAGACTCCACCCTGGCCCTGAAAAGAACATCACGACCCTCAGTATCCAGAATCTCAAGAGAGTAAACCCTGCGCTTTCTCAATTTTCTTGCAACTGCAGACCGCAATGGAGGGGTCTGATATATCTCCCCCTCAAACTCTTGCATCACATTGAGCAATTTCTTTTCAGAGAAATCACCGTGAAAACGCATAACACCAACATACTCCTTGGGTACCAGATGGAGAAGATTGATTATCTTCGTGGCCCTTCCTATACCAATGGGCAGTACTCCGGTAACCTTTGGATCAAGGGTACCAGCATGACCAGTTTTGTGAACATGAAGTATATCTCTAACCCACGCGCTTACCTGATGACTGGTGGGTCCCTTAGGTTTATCAATAACAACAACTCCAAAACTTAGAAGTTCTTCAACTGTGCGCTCCATATCCAATCCCCTCCAGAATCATATCCACTATCTCTTCAGGGGTAAGAGAATCGCTATTCACAACGAGATCGTAAATTGATAAATCATCAAAATCTATGCCATAAATCTCCAAATACCGTTTCTTCTCACTGCTCTCCCGGAGAACCGTGGCTCTTTTAACAGATTCCTCATCCCCACCCTCCCTTTTTCTAATCCTTGAAACGCGAACGTCAAGAGAGGCGTCCACATATACCTTGTAGGCAGGAATACCATTGATATGCATGAGCCATCCACTCAAACGGGAATCAATGACCACATTTTCCTTACTTCTTGAAAGTTCTACTAGCCTAGCGTCCAAGCGCCTATCAATTTCCCAGTTTTTCTCTGCATATCTGCTGAATTCAACAAGATCCATACCCATTTCCCTTGCCATCTCTCTGAAAATCTCACCACCTGAAATCAATTCGTAACCCAATCTACTCGCCAAAACCTTTGCAACTGTTGTTTTTCCACTTCCCGGAGGACCACTTATGGTTATTCTCATTCCACCGCCTCAGAGACGGGCTCGACACCAAGTTTTTCCAACCTCTTTCTGAACTCGAAAAACTTGAAGATATATGTCACCACCCAGCTTAGGGGCATCGTGAGAGCAGAGTATATGAGAAGCCAGTTTGGAAACAGATACTGGACCTTGTTAAGTTCAATAACATTGCTCCAAGGTATGGCTATGAGGGTATAACTTACCTTCGCCTGGAGAAATAACCAGAGCCAGGTGAATATCGCAATCACGATGAACATGGTGAACATCGTTGCCTTCATACTGTTGCTCTGAATGCTCATATTTTCCGCCATATACTTGGTTTGGAGTTTTCTCAGTTTTTCAAGTTTGTTGAGATCCTGCTTTTGCATGGCCTCTCTGTAAACTTTGTTGAAGGCCTTCATTTTTACCTGGATACGAGCCATATTTATCCAGTCCGTGAAATGATGGCGAGCCCAGGTGTTGATCAGGGTTACCAGAATCCCCGTGGCAAGGAAGGTATAGAGAGGATACATGTAATCAAAGGAAAAAAGCGGTTCCAATACTACTCCCGCCACATTACCAAGCGCATATCTCAAACTTGGGATAAAGAGAATCATAAGCATGAGGAACGTAAACATCATGTACATTCCGCTCATGCTCGACTGGGTTTTTGGCACAATGGGCTCCTGAGATTCGGTCATCTCAAGGCCTCCATAAACCTCTCAACAGCCCTATCCAGTTGACCATCATTATTTTTCAATATCAACACCGTGGCACCAGTATACATGGAGCATGCAAAGGCACTATATCTATTTACCTGCAGATGCTCATTTATCTCATCCACACCCTCGACATCCCTATCCCTAGTAGCATCCTTCATTCTCCTGCCGTAAATTTCCTCAGGAGATGCCTCTATCACCACGAGCATCTCAGGATTCATTGCTTCAAGAACCCATCGGGGGAGTCCTGGAAAATAACCAGAGGGAGTTTTTATTGTGAAATGAGTATCAACGATAACATCGGACATCCCAGATATGCGCTCTGCTGCCCTCTTTTGAAGATCTCTCTGAATCTCTATTGGAAGTTTTCGCATCTGGTCTCTATGCTCAACCAATCCCTCTTCCTTTGCCATCTCAAACATAAGTGTGCCAAAGTTCACGATAGGATAATTTGCCCTCTTTGCAACCTCTTCCAGTATGCTCGTCTTACCCACACCAGGCACACCTGCTGCCACCACTCTCATTTTAATCACTCGAAGAACTGCCTTATCACAGGATGCATCTCCATCAACTGCTCCCTGCCCATTGCCTCATAGAGCTGAATCAGTATACCGACGGTAAGCAGAACACCTGTACCAGAGGTGTTACCCACTGTACCAATCAAGTCAGCAAATGCCGCAAGGGCACCCACAGCAGCTCCGCTGAATATGGTAACCGCAGGGATGTACTTATTCAGAATCTTTTCAAGAACGGCGGGGCTTCTCCTGAATCCAGGGATCTGCATGCCACTGGATTGAATCTGCTTTGCAATGGCCTTTGCGTTCATATTTGCAGTTTCAATCCAGAACTTGGCGAATATGATGCTCATCCCTATCATAAAGGACGTGAAGATTACCACATTACCCACAAGCATCCAGTAGGTTTGATATGTGAATACATAGTGATAGGCCTGGGGATTGATGAGAGGCAGCAACCAGTAGTTGAGACCCCTGATTCTATTCAGATAATACGCTATACCGCCTATTGGAGTGGTTGTTTTTATTCCCCATTCTGCCGCCTGCTGAGCTGTTGGGTAGGCACCGATCCATGGATTGTGTCCCAGGATGGGGACATGACTCAAAGTGGGATTGGTCCAGAACAGAATGGACCACATTGCAACATTTGCAAGTAGAGCCGATGTCAATATGACGGGTATGTTTGAGGAGTACATCAACTTGATAGGATACCTACCCCTGGCGCCTCTGGCACGTTCATGGGCCAATGGCAACTCAATTTTAACACTCTGCACGTAGGCAACCAGGAGGAATATTATTGTTGTTCCTATAAGTGCGATTATTGGATTTGGAGGCGCAAAAAGAATGGATTCAATTCTTCCACCATAAAGCTGGGCTGCACTGCTATGGGTGAGTATGTAAATTGTCTTTGGTATAGTACCGCTGGGCGGATTGTTGAGGCTAAGGGGAGAGTTGGGCTGTGGAGGAATCCAAGAAACAATACCTGTGAATATGGCTTCAGAAACTCCTGCCGCAATGAAGAGGGATATACCGGAACCTATACCCCATTTTGATACCACTTCATCCATAAGAAAGACAAGGTACGAGCCGAAGAAGAGCTGCAAAACTATTATTAACTGGGCCAAGAACATCCCATATCCTGGGGCAAAGGCATTGAGGCCCTTCACAAAGGTATTGGAAGGCTGTAGATAGCCAAAAACCTGAGGAATTGCCTCCACGAAGATCATTATTATAACCAGCAATTTCTGGGTGCTCTGATATATGGCCTTATCCTCATCGTTGGTAAGATCTATGTTGAATATTTTTGCTCCCACAAACAACTGCATTATGATGCTCGCCGTTACTATTGGACCTATACCAAGATGCACAAGAGAGCCTGAAGCACCAGCCATTATGGCTCGAAAAGATGCGAAGAGATCAATTGTCTTTGCCTTATCAAGCCCATAGATGTAAATATTCGTGAGCGAGAAGTAAATCAGAAGGGTGATGAACGTCCACATCAATTTATGCTTGAACTGCACATGACCCTTGGGCTTGCGGATCATTGGCAGATATTCCAGCACAGGTTTCAAGCCATACAACTTGCTTTTATCGCCGTTGTATGAAATAACCAAATACCCCAAATAGAACAGAGGGACTGACCAAAGAGAGAATATGAGAAAACTCACCCACTGTTTGGTCACTATGTTCCACATATCCTGGATGCTCAGCAGTTTCCAGCCAACTATTGAGAAGTAAAGGTAAGCAAAGACAATCCAGGAAATTATAACCGGCAGAGCCAGTCCCTTCTTTCGGGGTATTTCTTCACTCATAGATCACTTCACCACCCACATCTTCTATTTTTTCTACGGCATTAGAAGATGCATATTTAACCTTAACCCTGATCTTCTTGGTGACCTTTCCACTTCCAAGAAGTTTCTTTATACCCAGGGCACTTAGGTCAACTTCGTAAACATCCTCGTTCAACTTCGCAATACCTTGCTTCACGAGGGCATCTAAATTCTCGTTGAGCACCCCTATATTTATAGTTTCAATTTCCTCCTTTGGATGATGGGAGGTGAATCCATGGTTACCCCACAGAAACTCCGGATGTTTTAGGGCAAAACTCCAATGATGTTTACCAAGACCTGCGTATCCTCGGCCACCCTTGCGACCAGCGCCTCTTCTACCCTTGCGCCCATGGCCGTAGGTATTTGAGCCTCTCATTTTTCTTGATTTCTTCCTTGCCATTCATTCCACCCCCGGTCCAAACATTCTATTGATCAGGGCATTGATTCTGTCTCCCCTGTATCCAAGTGCACCCCCTTCTGTAAAGTGCCTCTTGGTCTTCTCCCAGCCCTTCAATGGAGGATGCAACCTGAAAACAGGTTTTACATTGGGAATGTCCTTGTAAAGCACCTTTCCCTCTATAATGGCCCTAACAAGAGTCTCAAGATCATCAAAGCCCATGGTCTCCTTCACATATTCATCCGTTATGGGTTTGTCCCCATACAGACGGCCTTTTAGACGAATCAATTTCAGCAAAGTCTCCTCGTCAATCTCACCCCATGTCACATAGTCCTTGACCTTCTGAAGCATACCCCGATATGCAGGAGTATCTGGTACAAGAACACAGTGATTTATACGAGTTAAATTGAGCATTTTCAGAGTGTCTGCGATATCCTTCCTAACACCTGTACGGCCTCTAACTCTGACCACTGCGTACATCTTCCACACCTCCTTTGTAGATTGGCATTATCAATCTCGGATTTACCCTAACAATCGTGGTTTGCTTAAGTGCATCAAAGGTTGCCACAGCGTAATTAACAGTCGTCTTCGTATGGCCCTGGGTAAAGCCCCAAACATCCTTAACTCCTGCCAAAGTCAATATGGTCTTTGCAACATCCCCCACCGCAAGACCAACACCCTTTGGTGCAGGTTTGAGAGTTACACGGACAGATCCGCATTTGCCAGTTACCTTGAAAGGTATAGAATGTGGCATACCGCAACCGCATTCCCAAGAACCGCAGCCTCTCTTTATCTCAATTATGTTCAATTTTGCAACCTCAATTGCCTTTCTTATGGCTGCACCTACCTCCTTGGCCTTTGCCTTGCCAATACCCACAAAACCATCACCATTTCCAACAGCAACCATAACCGAGAACTTTGTTCTTCTACCGCTATCAGTCATTCTCTGAACCATACGAACATCAATCACTTCCTCCTTGAGGTCAGGAAGAAGTACATCCACTATCTCAGGCTCTCTTAGAGGCAAATTGCTTCTCAATGCCTGGGACATGTTGGTGATCTTTCCCTCGTAAACGAGTTTTCCAAGCCTTGTTTTTGGTTCCCAGTCCATTTTCATACCTCCATTATCTTGGCTTTAACTTCATCAAACATCTTTGCCACATCCTCTGATATGTGTTCTCCCCTAATCCTTGAATCATCAGGATAAATCTCATCGCTGTGAGGAATATCAAGGCCCGCATCAACCATTCCCTTTAGAGCAGCAAATACCCTTGATCCCTTTACAGGACTCTGCAATCCAATATCCAAAATGGCTTCATCAATACCCCTCTTTAGAGCAAGTTTGCCTGCCAGAAATCCTGTGAGATACGCAGCAGGAGTGTTCTTAAACGACCCTGTCCACCCGTAATTTTTCAGATGGGCTGATGTTACACCCACAAGAATCCTATCTCCATCCTCATGGTATCCAACAATCTGAACAATCACATAGCGCAGAGTTTTCCTTACAACGGCTCTGGGCTTGCCGGATTTGAGATAGGCAAGCCTCTTCCTGTAATCCGTCTTACCTTCCCGCCTTCTGCGCATCTTGACCCTATATACTGCATTTCTTGCCATTTTCATTCCTCCTTGAGATAGCCCTCAGACTTGAGATGTATGAGAAGGTGATTTCTGCTCTTAAACGTGCCACCCTTCGCGAGCCTGTAAAAGCGCCTGTATGTGTGCCTGTCAATTTTCCCAGAATCACGGAGATCCTTCAGGGTAGCCCTTATTGGCCTTATTGTCTTGATCCACCTCCTCTTACGAGGATACCTTGCATATTTTTTACCCTTTCTGGAACCTGGACCCTTTCTCAGGCCTTTCTCTTTCTGGGCCTTTATATAATTGGCCCTCACACGGGAGGTGCCACGTTTCTGTTTCTTCTTTATGAGCCCTCTTTTTATGAGCATCTTGATATCCTCTCGAGTCACCGCTTCCTTTATCTCATCAAGGGCATTGGGGTCCATCCAAACACGCTCTTCTCCGCATTTCAATATGTCAGCCGCAAGTCTTCGCTGAAACTTAACATCCATCTTCAATCACCCCTGAGCATCGGATTGAGCACCCTAATGTTCATCTCCTTGGCCTTCTTTTCTATTTCCATTCTCTTTCTGACACCCACTCTGCTCGCTATTCTTATAGCCTCCCTCTCTGGATTTATACCTTCAAGTTCCCTTGGATTGTAAACGAGTACCTCCCTGAACCCAGATGGGTGGAGACCACGAACCTTCTTGGGGCCACGATAACCCGAATCAACCACAGGAGGACGATAACCCTTATGCTCCCTCATCTTGGAGTGCTTACCCTTTGGTCTGCGCCAGGCATCACCCAATCTCTTGTACCTAAACCATTCCTGCCTCCTGAACCAAGGGCGCTTACGATTCAGTTCATTGCGAATTTTGAGAAGTCGTCTTTCCTCATCACTCAGTTTTGGCTTCAACTTGACCATTTTATTTCACCCCTTCTTTACAATGTATATTCCATCCTGGAACACACGAGGATCCCTATTCTTCACCCTTGTGGCCCTCTCTATATTTGCGGCGGTCTGTCCCGCATGCTCCTTATTTATGCTTTTCACAATTATTGTATCTCCCTTAACCTCAACCTTGGAGTCTCCAAATATATCTGCATATCTCGGAGCCCTTTCACCAAGGAAGTTTTCTATAACGACCTTATCACCCTTCACTGTAACCTTCATGGGGAAGTGAGCGTAGAGAATCTTCAGATGATACTCAAATCCTTCGGTAACACCCTTTATCATATTCTGCACATGAGCCTTCCAGGTGCCGGCCATAGCGTATTCCTTCTTCTTAGGTAAGGGGCAGTATACCACAACCTTGCCATCCTGAATGCTCATCTTCACCCTTGTATGCTTGAATTCTCTGGTCATCTCGCCCAGAGGACCCTTGACATGAAGGTTGAATCCCTCGAGCCTAACATCAACTCCCTCGGGAACTTCGATTTCATGCTTAACAATATCTGCAACGGGCATCTATATCACCTCAGTACACATAGGCCAGGAGTTTTCCTCCAACTCCCATCTTCTTTGCATCTGTATGGGTCATCACACCCTTGTTTGTGGTCACTATCAATATGCCGAAATCCTGGGCTGGAAGATATCTGGACTCGAATTTTTCCATCTCATCACGCTTTACGGAGAACCTTGGCTTTATGGCTCCACATTTGTTTATGGAAGGCCCAAGTCTAACCTTGAAGATACCTCCCCGCCCATTCTCTATGTATTCAAATTCCTCAATGTAAGCATGGTCCTGCATAATCTTAAGCACCCTGCCTATCAACTTGGATGCTGGCCTTATTATCACCTCTCTCCTGCCCGCCATGGCCGCGTTGTTTATACGCGACAGAGCATCACTCAGTGGATCATTCTGCATTTTTCATCACCTCAAGAATACTTTCTGAATCCAAGCTCGTAGGCAACCTCTCGGAAGCATTGCCTACAGAGTCTTAGACCATATCTCCTTATCAACCCTCTCTTCCTTCCACAGCGAACACATCCCTCGCTTCGTCCAAACTTCTTCTTTGGTCTGAGCTTGACACGAACCATCATTCCACCTCCAGAATGTTGAGATTGAAGTTCTCACGCATGAACTGCATGGTCTCCTCCCGAGTGACTCTGTGCCTAATCGGTATCTTCTTCTTTTTGATTCTCCTTCTTGCAATTCTGTAGCCGCCCCTTCTTCTGAAAACCACACTTATGTCCATACCGAATATGCCTATCTCTGGATCGTATTTCATTCCCTCAAACTCCGTGTAATCTGATATACCAAAATTAAGATTCCCGTTTGAATCAAATGAGTAATTTGGAACCTTGAAGTCTTTAACCCACAGGGCACGGCGAAGGAAGTCTTCGGCCTCCTTTCCCCGAAGGGTAACCTTTAGCCCGATGGGTAAGCCCTTTCTTATGTTGAAGTCCCTTATGGTCTTCTTTGCCTCCGCCTGCACAGGTTTTCTGTGGGTGAGCAGATCTATGACCTTCTGTGCCCTGCGAAGTTTCTCGCCTGCCTCTCCAACACCCATATTAATGACTACCTTGTCTATGACTATGTCCCTCATTGGGTTCTTCATCTTCTCCTCCTTCATAGGGCGCTCACCTCTGGTATAGTGATCTCTGGCTTGCCTACGCCAATAACAAAGACGTTGCGACTATTAACCTCAAATCCTTCCTCAAACTTGACCATATTATCCTGGGGACCTCTGACAACGACATATTCCTTTATGTGGGCAACTCTACCGCGATGCTTTCCACCAATTATAATAGCTACGCTTCCCTCAGCCATCGGATAGTGGGCAATTATCTCCTGAGTTGGAACCTTTATTTTGAGAACATCCTTGGTGTGGTACTTGTTCTCATCAAGAAGTATGTTTCTGCCATCATGCAAATTGAGCTGTATCTTGCCTCCAGGAACAATATGCTTGTCTTCTATCCTCACGAGTTTCCATTCTGCATTGTCCTTGGGTATCTCAACTATACGCAGATTGCCGTAAATATCGTAAACCGCCCTGTAATTCTTATCCATATCATCAATGGTTATAACATCCATAAACCCTATGGGAAACTTTATATCTGTGACCACACGCCCGTCCACCTTTATCTTCCTGGAGTTGAGAATCTTCTTGGCTTCCCTTCTGTTGTTGGCCAGTTTAAGCATGTCCCTAAGAACGATGAGCATGGGCACTGCCCTTTCAGCGGGATGTGGACCCGGAGAGATCTTGGGAGCAAAGGTGTATTTCTTCCTCACAATGGGCCACACCCTGGGCGCCGCAAGTCTCTTAACATGATCACTCATTCTCATTCACCTCTTCTTCATTTTCCTCTTCCTCATTCTCCACTTCTTCATCAACGGCCTCTTCTACAGTCTCTTCCTCAATACCTGCCTCAAGTTCCTCCAAGGAAACTCCCCTCTTCTGTTCGGCAAGTTTGAAAATCTTATCCTTTCTCCTCGGATCGCTGAGATCCAGTTTGACAAGCATGAGATTTGATGGGTGAATCCAGTACTGGACTGCCTTGTTATCCACCTTACGAACGGTAACTCCCTCAACTGCAACGCGCATGTTCTTGAGATTTACCTCCACGACCTTCCCCTCATGACCCTTGAACTTACCACGCATAACACGCACAACATCACCCTTTCTCACAGTAAGGCTTCTAAGTCCGTATTTTCCAAATAGTTCGTCACTGAGATGCGCCTTCATCATCTTCTGCCTCCTATGCTTAGGAGCCTGGTACAGCATTTTTCTTTGCTTCCTTGGTAAATATGATACCATAATCAACACCTCACACAATTATGCTGGCTATTGCAGCTATTCTCGGCCATCTTTCAGCCGCTTCTCTCGCCACAGGACCCTTTATTTCGGAGCCCTTGGTTTCACCTGTGGGAGTCACTATAACCGCAGCATTATCCTCGAACTGAACCCATGTGCCGTCTGCCCTTCTGAATGGCCTGCGCTGTCTCACTATGACTGCAGGAAAAACCTTCTTACGCATATCTGGACTGCCCTTCTTAACGCTGACAATCACCATATCTCCAACTCCCGCAGAGGGGTATTTTCTTGCAACACTATGATATTTGAGAACCTGAATTATTTCAACTTCCTTCGCACCGGTATTATCCGCACATATCAATCTTGCCCCTGTGGGCAATCCACGAGTCTGTCTGCCAGCAATTCCCTTCACTTAAATCACCTCTCAATCTTCTCAATGATGACGAAACTTACAGTCTTGCTGAGGGGTCTGCACTCCATAAATCGCACATGATCACCAACCTTGGCATCTATACAGGGTGGATTGTGCACATGGTACCTGCTGCGCCTCTTCTCATATCTCTCATACTTGGGCACATAGCGAAGATATTCCCTCTCAACAACCACAGTGTTATTCATCTTATCGGATATGACCACACCCTCTACGATCTGCCCTCTGACCTTCAGATGGCCATGCCAAGGGCAAAATGGGTCATTGCACTCCTTTTCTGGCGGCTTTGCATCAACTCCAATATCCCTTATCATTTTATTCTCCTCCTCATAAGTTTTTTAATTCTTTCATGAGGCCTGTAATTTATTCTATCTCCATTTAGCGTAACATACTCATCGGTGAGCCATACTCCAAATCTCGCTCCTTTCTTCGTTATCATCTTCCTCTTCCCATTCTTTTCAATAACCAGCATGTGGTAGGTCTCATCAACTATCCTTCCGGAGAGTCCAATCTGATTTGGATTGGTTGAATCCTTAACCTCCGCTTGGAGACCTATCAACTCATGCATGGCAATATTTTTCCTTGTTCTCATTCGTTCATCACCGTGAGTATCCTTGCAATTTGCTTTCTCAAACTCTTTATCTTTCCAGGATTGGGTGGAGCTCCACCCATGGCGCTCACTCCAAGCTCATGCATGAGTTCCTCGCGAAGTTCTCCCAATTTTTTGACTCGCTCTTCAGGACTCATTTCCCTTATCTGCCTTGCCTTCAGTTCCTTGGGCATTTTCCTTCACCTCTTCCTTAACATCCTTACTTTCATTTTCCTCCTTCTGTTCCATCTGAACTTCCTGCACTGGCTCCTCTTCGCTTGGAGGGATAATGTTGATCTCATCGGGCAATTTTGCATCCGGTGGCATTATCTTAACAGTAACTCCAATTATACCGGGCTTGGTCTTTGCAGTGGCATATCCGAATCTAACAAGTTCCACAGGCTTTCCATTGTACTTTATGGTGCCCGCCATGAACTTTTCCGTTCTGGCCCTATCTCCAGTCAATTTTCCTGCGATTATGATCTGGGCACCCTTGGCCCCAGCTTCCATTATGCGCCTCAGTGTTGAGTGCCCGGCACGTCTGAAATGCCAGCCACGCTCAAGGGCCATTGCAAGTTTTTGAGCCATTATCTGAGCATTCAGGTAGGGATTATCACTCTCTTTTACCTCAATGGTTGGATTCTCAACACCAAAATCCTGCTGAAGCCTATCGGTGAGTTCCTTTATTTTGGCACCTTTCCTTCCTATAACCATTCCTGGGCGCTCAACCTCAAGGACTATTCTGGTACCCAGGGGCGTACGCTGTATCTCAAGCCCCCCAAATCCCGCCATGGCGGTTTCCTTCATAAGGTACTCCTTCATAAGCAGGCGATTAACGCTCTCCTTCACAAATTTTCTCTCATCCATAATTATTCCTCCTCAGGAGTCCTTTCCTCAAGGATCACCTCAATATGAACGCGCTCTCTGCGAAGCTCCACAGAACGGCCCATGGCCCGAGGAACGTACCTCTTATAGACTTCACCCTTATTGGCTGCAATGTGCATAATGTAGAGATTATCTGTGTCAAGATCCTTATCCTCGGCATTTGCCTCCGCATTTTCAAGCACTTTCAATATATACTTCGCCTCCTTTACAGGATACCTGCCAGGACCAATACCACGGCGATGAGATACAGAATCAAGGTACCTGAAATACGGCACTGCACGTTTTTTCTTTATTATATCCTCAAGGTAATCCTTGGCATCCTCCAACCTCATACCCTTCAGGGCACGGCAAAGATTTACCGAATCCTTCAGCGATATGGGCAGATCCCTGCCAAAGGATTTTGCGTATTTGTCACCTTCAACCTTCATACTGTAAGGCATCACTCTCACCTCACTTCAGCGGCACGAACTTGGAACTGCGGGTTGCTCCCACACCTGGACCGCTGTGCTTAACCTCCTTCCTTGTAAGTGCAAACTCTCCAAGATAATGACCTATCATCTCTGGCTTGATGTCAACTTCAACAAATTCCTTACCATTATGGACAGCAACACGCTTTCCAACGAACTGTGGAAGAATTATGAGATCCCTCCGATGTGTCCTAACAACTTTACCATCCGAGTTGATTATCTTGCGTACAGCCTTCATGCGCTCTTCATCCCATCCACGTTTCAAAGTTCTTCTAGCCCTGGCGGGAAGGAGTTCGGCAAATTCGTCCCAACTCATCCTCTGCAGCTCTTCAAGAGAATACCCCCTGTAGGAGAACTCTTTCATTCTCCCCATTACCAGTTTTCTCGTCTTCCTCTTTCTCCTTCTAGCCGCCTTGGCGCTGATTTTTCTCATTTTAGCCATCTACTCACCTCTTCCTCTTCTTCTTTTTGGGTGATAATCTTCCAACCTTACGCCCAGGTGGAGCATTCCTGCTCACAGTGCTGGGTCTACCAACATGCTGATGGTTCCCTCCTCCATGGGGATGGTTCACAGCATTCATTGCAACACCGCGAACCTGAACATACTTTCTGGCCTTTGAGCGCCATGCATGATAAACCTTTCCAGCCTTGAGCATGGGTTTTTCCTTGCGCCCACCACCTGCAACTATGCCTATGGTGGCCCTGCATCTTGGGTCAAAGAGTTTGAACTCTCCGGATGGCATCTGAACCGTGGTCTTTAGACCATGGGTAACAATTTGAGCGTAGGAACCACCGGAGCGAATGTACTTACCACCATCTCCGGGCTGGGCCTCTATGTTGTATATGGGCACACCCTCCGGTATGCTGCCCAGTGGTAGAATGTTTCCGGGCCTGATCTCTGCACCTTCACCAATCTGAATTTCCTGACCCTCGTACATACCCAGATGGGCAAGCATAAGGTACTTTTCACCATTATCAAGAACAACCTCTGCAAGCGGAGTTGTGTGACCTGGATCGTGGAATATTTCCCTCACAATCCCCACCGCACTATCAACCTTCGGATTTACAGGCTTACCTGCGTACCTATGACTGGGAGCACGGTATCGAGAGGTTCCGCGACCTCTTCTCTGTGGAATTATTCTCTTACCCATTTACACCACCTTAGAATATACCCAACCTCATGCCGACTTCCTCGGCGCTGTAGCCTTTCTTCAACTTAACGATGGCTTTCTTGCCGTACTTTGTGATATAAGTGTTAACCTGCTCAACCTCCACTTCAAAAAGGCGCTCAACCGCATTTTTAACCTGAGCCTTTGTGGCATCCCTTCTGATTATAAATGTCAGTTTGTTCTCCTTCTCTATAAGCAATAGCGTTTTTTCCGTGACATAGGGCTTGATAATGACCTTGGTCGGATGAAATGTCATTTAACCCACCTCCTGATCTCCTTTATGGCACTCTCCGTGAATATGGTAAGACGCCCGGCATGAGTACCAGGGGCAAGAACCTCGGCATTCAGCTCCCTGGGAGTGACAACATCCACACCTGGCAGATTCCTAAAGCCCTTCTCAACGTTTTCCTTATTTGACACCACGATGAGAACACTTTTCTTTATTTTGTATCTTCTGCCACGTCTCTTGCCCTTTCCACCACGGATGCGCCTCTCACCTGCCCTTTCAACATCCTCATAAAC
Source organism: Aciduliprofundum sp. MAR08-339 (assembly GCF_000327505.1). Taxonomy (NCBI): domain Archaea; kingdom Methanobacteriati; phylum Thermoplasmatota; genus Candidatus Aciduliprofundum; species Candidatus Aciduliprofundum sp. MAR08-339. The sequence goes on along the minus strand of NC_019942.1, from coordinate 995,736 downwards.
TCCAAAATTCTTAAGGGCACGTATTGCCTCCTTCGTGGTTGAAATCTTCTCAAACTCATCTTCCACCACAAGCGGAAGTGTGATATCCGGATTGAATCTATGACCCCTTTTTGCAACCATGACCTTGTTTGCCGTCATGCTCAAGGCACTGTACTTGGCCAATCTCCTCATCTTGACATTCATCTTTCTCTTCCAGACCTTCTCAGTTGTGGGAGGGTGACCTGCTCTTCCACCCACAGTGCTCGGGATTATAGCACCACGGGATGTGTGGCCAACCCTGGGAACCATCTTGGATATCCCATGCCCAGGACCCCAAGATTCGGCCACGCGCCTCATACCCGCCATGGGATCAACACCATGGGGCTGCACCCTATTCAGTTGGAATACGCGAACGGCCTCCTTTATTAGATCAGGCCTGTAAGGATAATTGAAGGCCTTGGGAAGGGTTATCTGCCTTTTCACACCGCCCTCAACTGTGTAAACATTGACACGCATTCATCACACCCCCTGTTTGGATTGCAATGACACATAGGTAATCTCAATGCTCTCAACATCCTCAAGAACCTGCCTCACAGGATCGCGGAATCTTATCAACCTTTTGGCAGGCCCGGGCACAGAGCCATGAATGAGCACATAGGGGTTGCGAACCTCGCCGTAATGGGGAAATCCGCCCTCAGGGGTTATATCCATGGCCAACTTCCTTTCGCCATTCTCCTCCACGAAATCCACGTATTTTATAATCCTCTTGTTGTACTCCGTTCTCTGATGATAGCCCATCTGCCCAGCCTGAGGTACCGTGTAGCGAACCCAGTCTGGGTGCCATGGGCCAAGAGTACCAATCATTCTGCGGTGCTTCCTGTTCTTCTGATGCAGCAATTTCACGCCGAATCTCTTCACATGACCCTGAAATCCCTTACCCTTGGTGATTGCAACAACATCAACAAATTTACCCTCACTCTTGAAATCGGAGAATTTTATTTCCTTACCCAGAAGATTGAGAGCGTAATCCTTCCTCTCCTCAACAGTGCCTCCTCCAACCCGAATCTCCATTATGTCGGGGGCCTTCTTGGGAATACCACTCACAAGTCTAGGTTGGGTATGCACTATCAGACGGATGTCCTCAATATCCCCCTTTATTCTGGAAAGGGCCACTTCTTCGCTGTATTCTTTTGGCAATGGGAATCTCCTTGATAACTCCCTATCCAGATTCTCGTCCCAAACCTCGCCTATGCTCCTGAGCCCGTATATCGTGCGCTCGTAAAACCTAACGCCTGCAACCTTCATTGGAGGGACCTCAATGACAGTTACCGGTGTCCATATCTCCTGGCCAGCGGTGGTTGTGTGCTTTCTCCAATCCACCGTGAACACATGAGTCATTCCAGCCTTATAGCCTGCAAATCCCTGTATACGTGGCCCATCCTCTATGTCGGGCCAGGTCCTAATGCGCGGTACTGGACTCGCCGCTCGCTTGCGTGGATAATACGCCATAGAGCCTCTTCTAGGATGATGCGAACTTCCCATACATTTCACCTCGCAGCAGCCGTGACGCCGTCTCCTTACCCAAAACCATTCTTTGGGCAGGATCGCGGGCCATTACGCCCTTAGCGTCTGGCTAACTTCTTTGGCCCACCATAAAGATATTTTGTATATAAAGAATTCGGAGATGTAGAATAAAATGCTGAACGATAGAATTAAATCCTTTCCTCGACCTCATCGACCCACCACATGCGGGCATAGGCCTCAATCATGTGCGAGTACTTCAGCCCGAAATACTGCGCTGCTTCTCTGAGTTTCTCAGCCATCTGCGGTGAGATGCGCACCGTGAACCTCATGCGTATTCTGTGCTCTTTTGGGTACCATTTTTTCACCACGTGCACGGGATTTCTGCACTCTGGTCTATACAGAAACTCGGCCACGATCATCTGTATGGCTGAGCGGATCATGTCTCTGTTCGTGTAGCGCTCATCGATGTACACTGATATTGCTGTGCTTTTCACTGGTATGAGCTTCTCGTATGAAGGGCGGATCTCTATGGTGATGAGCTGCTCTTCTATGGGGAGATAGGAGTCGCTCTTTTCCAGCACGCAGCACTCCCATTCCCTGAACTCTCCGATGTCCTTCCTTGCGAGAAATTCGGGAAGTTCGGAGAGTGAGAGCGTGTGCACATAGTACGGGTGTCCCGCTTTGCATTGCCCTTCAACCACGGGTAACCCACAAACAGGGCATGGAACATATCGAAGTTCTTCATTGCATCTTAAATCCATAAAGAAAAAAAGAGTTTAGGTTATATTAACATTGTGGAAATCACTCGAGCATTGGCATCCAGATTCCCTTCTCCTTGGCGGTGCGTATCGCTATCTCATAGCCAGCGTCTGCATGGCGGACCACACCCAGCCCAGGATCGTTGTTGAGCACTCTTGATAACTTTTGCTCAGCGAGTTTGGTTCCGTCCGCCACGATGACCATACCAGCGTGGAGGGAATAGCCAATTCCCACACCACCGCCATGGTGGAACGATACCCATGTGGCACCTGAGGCAACATTGAGCATCGCATTCAGGATTGGCCAGTCAGCGATGGCATCGCTTCCATCCTTCATTCTCTCCGTCTCCCTGTATGGAGAGGCAACGCTACCTGTATCATGATGATCTCTGCCAATTGCAATGGGTGCATCCACAACACCCTCACGCACAAGCTCGTTAAATGCGAGTCCTGCCTTCTCTCTCTCGCCGTAATTCAGCCAGAGAATCCTAGCTGGAAGACCCTGCCATTTCACATGCTCCTCCGCCTTGTCAAGCCACTGTATCACATGCTTGTTATCAGGGAACAACTTGCGAATTGCGTTATCCGTCTCAAATATATCATCAGGATTTCCGCTTAGAGCCACCCAGCGGAATGGTCCCGAGCCCTCAGAGAATAGAGGACGAATGTACTCGGGCACATAGCCAGGAATCTTAAAGGCATCCTCCACTCCTGCCTCCTTTGCCTGAGCCCTTATATTGTTTCCATAATCAAACACCTTGGCCCCATGCTCCTTGAACCATATCATCGCGGGAACATGCTTTCTCAAAGATTTCTGAACCTCCTCAAGGTACTTCTCGGGATCATTTTCCCTGAGTTCGGCGGCCTCCTCCACAGAGTACCCAGCGGGGATATACCCGTTAAGAGGATCATGAGCCGCCGTCTGATCTGTGACAACATCCGGTACAATGCCTCTGCGCATAAGCTCGGGGTATATCTCCGCGGCATTACCCAGCAATCCTATACTCAGGGGTTTTCCCTCCTTCAAAGCTTCATCCTTCATCTTGAGGGCTTCGTCAAGGTCATCGGTCCATGTGTCCAGATATCCTCCGTTGAGGCGGCGGTCAATAGCCCACTTATTCACCTCAACGATTATGCCCACACCATTGTTCATGGTGATTGCCAGTGGCTGCGCTCCGCCCATTTCTCCAAGTCCAGAGGAAAGAACCCATTTGCCTGTCAGGTCATGCTGTCCGTATTCCTTGCGAGCCACTGCGTAGAGCGTTTCATATGTTCCCTGAAGTATGCCCTGTGTACCGATATAGATCCATGAGCCAGCGGTCATCTGCCCATACATTATCAATCCCCTTTCTTCCAATTCGCGGAAGTACTCCCAGTTGGCCCATTTGGGCACCAGGTTGGAATTAGCAATAAGCACTCTCGGTGCCCATTCATGCGTCTTGAACACCGCCACGGGTTTGCCGCTCTGCACAAGGAGCGTCTCATCGGTCTCCATCTCTTTCAGTGTGCGCACAATCGCGTCAAAAGCCTCCCAGCTCCTAGCAGCTCTGCCCGTGCCACCATACACTATGAGATGCGCAGGGTCCTTTGCAACTTCGGGATCAAGATTGTTCATCAAAAGGCGAAGAGGTGCCTCCGTCTGCCACGATTTTGCATTCAATTTAGTGCCTCTAGGGGCTCTAATCTCTCGCATAATTCACCATGGTTATGTGTAATAAAAAAATTGTGGCAACATTTTTAACCAAGCAACCATTGGGGTGAATATGGAGATAAAGGCCACCGTGCAGATAGGAAAAGATGGTATAACAGAAGGAGTTATCAATGAAATAAAAGCGCAACTAAAAAAGAGAAAGATAATAAAGATAAAATTCCTTCAAAACGCAGACAGGGATAACTTCAGGGAGAAAATAAAAAATCTTGCAGAGAGGTCCAACGCAGATATCTTGGAGATCCGTGGCTTCACGGCCGTTCTGAAGAAGAGATGATTTTTTCCAACTCCTTCCTCAACTCACTGTAATTTTCCCTTATTCCCTGTACGATCACCTTTGTGTCCGCGAGCACGGGCATGAAATTGGTATCGCCATTCCATCTTGGCACAATATGCACATGCACATGCCCCTCAATACCAGCACCTGCCACGCGCCCTATGTTTATTCCAATGTTGAATCCTCCCGGGTTCATCGCATTTTTTATCGCCCTTATTGCCAGAGAGGTTAGGTGATGCATCTCCAAAACTTCCTCGTCACTCAAATCTTCAAGATTCCCCACATGCCTGTAGGGAGCAACCATAACATGGCCAGGGTTGTAGGGATAGTTGTTCATTATTATGAACGCATATTTACCACGATACAAAATGAGATTTTCCTCATCCCTGTTATCCCTGGGAAACTTGCAAAATATGCACCCTTCCATTTTTTCCATACGCACATACTCTATCCGCCATGGGGCCCACAGTCTTTCCATATGGAGTAATGGAAAAGGATTATTAAAAATGTGTCGATATGCGTATATGCTTCTCAAATTCGCGTACGATGGAACAAAATTCTACGGGTACCAGAGGCAGCCAGATGTACCCACTGTGGAGGGTGAGATTTTAAGGGTGCTCAGGGAAAATGGCATAGCCGAGGATCTGAAGAGTGCATCGCGAACGGATAGGGGAGTGAGTGCCCTGGGGAATGTGATTCTCATCCACACGAATATGGAGCCCAGAAAAGTAATCGGAATACTCAACTCAAATCTGGATAGAATCTACTTTCATTCATTTTCCCTTCATAACCTAAACCCCCGCCATGCAGAGAAAAGGTGGTACAGATACCATCTTTTTGATTTCAACTACGATTTGAAGAAATTAAAGTATGCTGCCAGGATGTTTGAAGGTGAGCACGATTTCAAAAACTTCACAAGGGCAAGGAAAAACACGGTGGTAAGGATTGATAAAATAAGTGTGAAAAAGGAGGGAAATATGATATACATCGATTTCTTCGCACGAAACTATCTGTGGAATCTCATAAGGCGCTTGGTGGCAGCCATGGTGAAATACGCCTCTGGTATGGAGTTCGGAGAGGAAATATTTGAAAAAAGAATGAATTTTGGAATTGCACCTCCAGAGCCACTTGTACTTATGGATGTGAGATATCCATTCCCATTCGAGCACATAGGATTTTCCAGAAGACTCAGAGAGAAGATGGTGATAAACTACCTTGCAGGTATGGTTTACTTGTATTTGGGCGGGGAAAACTATAAATCGTTTAATTTTATTTAACAAACAATGAAAGAAATTGAGATTGTCGACGATCCAGAGAAGATCAAAATAATAATTGAAGACACAAGGACCAAGATTCTACGGCTCCTGCGCTTCCGCGATATGACCATATCCGAACTTGCATCCATTCTCAATAAGGATGTATCCACAATTTTCAGACACATTAAAAAACTGGAAAGGGCTGGATTTGTGAAAGTTACAGGCGAGCGCAGGATTCATAACGTTCCAGAGAAGATCTACGGAAGGACCGCCAGAACGATATTTCTTGCCCCAGAGAGTTACGTGAAGGATGAGGCAATAAAGAAGATGAACAAGAAAAGGGTTGAAATACTTGCAGAGACCCTTCACTCCATTGGCTACGAAGTTACGGATCTGGATGCTCTTTTTGACTTTCTTGTGCGTCTTGATGAACTCTCAATAGAAGATATCGAAAAATTGGAGAAGGATGTTGATTGGGGAATCTTGAGGAAATTAACCCTCCTTCTAATACTCCTGAAAATTGATGAGAGAGATATAGAGGAAGTGAGAAAAATAGTAAAGGCTAATCGCCCATAACCTGCACAGCTACGCGCCTTTTTCTCTCTTTAACATCAAGTTCAACAAATACAATCTGCTGCCATGTGCCAAGTACAAGGGTTCCATCAACTATGGGCACGCACAGATCGGGTTTTAGAAAAGAGGCACGTATATGAGAGTGGCCATTTCCATCGTGCCATGTTTTTTCATGCTCATAGGGAATACTCTTGGGAAATAACCTTTCAAGTGCGGCGGGTAGATCCTTTTTTAGCCCCGGTTCGTACTCGATGGTTGTTACCGCTCCTGTGGATCCTATCACAAAAACCAGCGCCATTCCGTTCCTTATTCCTGATCTGTCAACTATGGATTGTACCATTGGGGTTATGTCTATTATATCCACCTCGCCTGCCGTAGTCAACCCGATTTCCTCGTAGTAATTCATTTAACCACCTTCATGGCAAGATGGGTGGTTACCGTGCTAACCCTTCCAAACTGCTCAATAAATTTTGCTGCAAGTTCCTCATTTGGTGCTTCAAACACCACCACAACATCGGGCTTTCCAAAAACCTCAAGTTTCTCTAGAATTTTTATCCCGTCTGGAACCTTCGCATTTCTCACAAGATGAAATAAATCCGCAAATCGCTCCGGCGCGGCGGTGGCAAACATCACGAATATCATAGAAAAAGGAAAAAAGAAAGGGGATATAAGCTTTACTTCAGGAGCGGCTCTATTTTGAATTCCTTTTCTTCCTTTATCTTTTTAACAAAGAAATCCACAAAAATCCTGTACCTCTTCAACCTGTGCCTGGGCTTGCCCCGAACACTGTGCCCATGCTCACCTTGCTTGAATATAACAATGTAGGCTTCCTTCCCCAGAGACTTCAGCACATGGTAGAACATAAGACTCTGATCCAGGGGGCATCTGTAGTCCTCAAGACTGTGAATGAGCAAAATTGGAGTATTCACAGATTCCGCATAGAATAGAGGACTCAGTTTTCTGTAATTATCGTTGCTGAGCGGGTCTTCGCCTATCACTTCCCTATCAAACCACAGACCTATGTCCGAAAATGCGTAGGAGCTCAGCCAGTAGGAGATTCCATTCTCACTTATGGCCGCCTTGAATCTATCGCTCTGCGTCACAGCCCAGTTTGTCATATACCCTCCATAACTTATGCCCGTTATACCCACCTTACCCTCATCGATACTCTCATGCTCAATAACCCAGTCAAGGCCTGCAAGTATGTCCTGAAAGTCCTCAAGACCCGTACGATTCAGAACCTCAAGGGCAAAATCCTCAGAGTAACCGGTTGAGCCACGGGGATTTGTAAAGATCACATAGAAGCCCCGATCCGCCATCAGTTGCGCGTTGTAATGGAAATAATACCCGTACATACCCTTGGGACCGCCATGCACAAAAAGTATGGCAGGCATCTTCCTCTTTCCAGCACCCCTGGGCTTTATGTACCACCCATCAAGTTTCTTGCCGTCAAAACTCTCATAGGTGAAGTGCACATGCTTTCTGGGCCTTAATTTTTTGAGGATCTCGTCATTGTAGGATGTGTATTTTTTCAACTTTCCATCATAAATGTACAACTCACCCAATCTTGTATCACTCATCATCAAGATGGCAATCTTACCATCATCACTCACATCAAAGGAGTAAACGTACCAACCACTGCCCACTATTCTTTCCCTCTCTCCATTTTCAAACTTCTCAAGCACAACGCTTCCCGCATCTGCTGTGAGTGCATACACATTTCCGGAAGAATCCAGTTTACCTGAGAAGTTCTCAAGCCCGTACCTGGATGTTATCTCTCTCACTTCCTTCCCATCGTATATGAGAAGGTATGAGTGCTCTGAAATGTGGTCCATCTTTCTCTTTCCAAGCATGAGAATCTGCTTTCCGTTGGTGGCCACAGGATGAAAGGACACGTTTTCAAAAATCTTTTTCTTCTTACCCCTATACGCGATGATATCAAATGACTTGAACGGATTTTCACGGCGAGAAACTGTGTATATTATTTCATCTCCGAACCACATGGCGTTTTCCACATACCTGTCTTCAAATTCTTCAATTGCCACCTCTCCCTCGGTGTCGTATATCTGAATAACATTCTTCTCGCCGTCTCTGAATCCCTTTCCGTTGAACCATACGGGAATTGAGTCATCATAGTACAGGTCCTCATCCTCCAACTTCTTTGAATAGAGAATCAAAATTTTTCTTGATTCTCGGTGCCAGTCAACGCCCACTATGTTCTTTGCCTCAATGAGCCTTTTTGATGTCATACTATCAAGGTCAAGGAGGTAGAGATCGCTTTTCTTCTTATCCTCATCTACGCGGAGGTAGAGCATCTTCTTTCCATCCGGGGAGAATTTGGGCATTGTGGCATCTTCCACGTACTTCCGCCCACCTTCCAAAAGAGTCTCTATAACCACTGTGTTTTCGTACTTATTTTCCTTCATATTCGCCTTTCTAAGAACATAGGCAACAAGGGTTCCATCCCTGGTTATGCTCACATCCTGCAGATATGAAAACCTCGTGAACGAATCTTCTTTCCATCTCATATTCCTCACCGGGGGTATATGGATTTAATGTATAATTACTTCTCTTCTACACTCCTTGTGGCAACTAAATTTACTCCGAGACCCAACATGTTCTCAGCAAGAACATCTCCTATCCTCACGGGAGCGGAAATCTCCACATTGGCAATGTAGTACATCACATCCTCTATTTTCTCCTTAGGCACAGGTGCGTCAGTTTTAACCGAAACCACAGGATATCTTCCATTTTTCACCCTCACAACACTCATAACGACACGTTTTGGTTCAAGAATTTCCTGCTTAGCCCAATTCTCACCACGGGCACAACGGCAGCCCCTAACACGCACATTTTGTCCATCCACCTCCGCTTCAATATAGCATCCAAGGGGACAAACTATGCAGGTAAATTTGTAGAGTTTCTTCATTCCTGCACCTCCAGAGTAAGACCCTTAACATCGTCCCCAACATCCACACCGGAAAGTTTGATTCTGACCATCTCAGAGGGTTTTAGAACGGGATATCTTCTGCGAAGTCCGATTTCCTTTATCACAAGAAGTGAATCTTCAACGGGTCTCTTAACACGCGCATATAATATTAAATCTTCCCCCGGAAGGACGTAATGTGGAACTGCAAAACGCACATTATTTCCTGGAATAATCGGTATTTTTCTCTCCTTCTTAACTCCACCATTTATGTATTTTACCGCAGATTGAGCGGCCAGTTCACCCTGCTCAACCACGTAATCCACAAGGTCATTTATCATAAGGGCATTACCTGCAACAAAAACACCCGGCACGGTTGTCTCCAAATTTCCATCAACCACCGGACCACCACTAAATGGATCCATCCTGATCCCCATTTTCTTCAGCAATTTTGTACGGGGTACAAGTCCTGCAGAAATCACAACAGTATCGCAGGGAATATCAAACTCCGTACCCTCTATCGGCTTCAACCCTTCATCAACCCGTGCAACCTTGACATACTCAACCCTTTTCCTACCCCTGATCTCAAGAACCCTGTGGGATAGATAGAGGGGTATGTTGAAATCCTCCAAGCACTGCACAACATTTCTTGCAAGACCACCTGGATAGGGCATCGGTTCAATCACCGCCCCAACCCTGGCCCCTTCAAGGGCAAATCTTCTGGCCATGATCAGCCCAACATCTCCGGAACCGACTATAACAACATCCCTTCCCGGCATAATTCCGTAAATATCCATTAAGGTCTGAGCCTCTCCTGCAGTGAATACCCCTGCCACACGATCTCCGTAAATTCCAACCTCAAATCTGTGCCTCTCCCTTGCTCCAGCAGCGTAAATTATGGCGTGTGTCTGCACATATTCCAGTCCCCGTGGAGAAACAAACTTCACCACCTTAAATTTTCCATCCACAGAGATATCCAAAACTGTGGATTCAAGAATGAAATCAACATTCAAATTCTTTATTTTTTCAACGAGCCTGTGGGCAAATTCTGGACCTGTGAGATCCTCCCTGAAATAGTGCAATCCAAATCCAGGGTGCACACACTGGGGAAGTATACCTCCAAGGTACTCCCTCTCCTCCAGAATCAAGACCTTCAATCCATCCTCACTTGCCCTTATACCCGCAGATAGCCCAGCAGGGCCACCCCCCACAATAACAAGATCGTATTTCATGCTCTCGCCCCCCTGCGAAGCACCTTAACGTCTCCAACCGCTATCTCTGTCCCCTTACCCTTTAGAGTTACATCCCACATGGGCACATTGTACTCCCTGGAAAGAATTTCCACAATCTTGGGCCTGCAAAATCCACCTTGGCATGTGCCCGTTGTCGCCTTAGTTCTGAACTTAACAGAATCCACGCTGGGAACCTGCACACCTATTTTTTTCATTCTCCCAATGGCTTCAAGAATGTCTCCTTCACTCACCTTGTTGCACTTGCAGATTATTCTACCATAGGCCGCATTCTCCCTTATTTTTAAAGATATGCCCTCATCGTTCATCATGAAGAAATGCGTTATCTCCCTGCGATGTGGGTTCCACTTCTTCTTTCTCACAAGCGATATGTCCAGATCTCCTTCAAGTATCTCAGAGACCTCCCTGGCTATGGCAGGTGCGGCTGTTAGCCCTGGAGAGCGTATTCCCGCCACATTTATGAAACCACGCACCTCCTCGCTCCTTATTATGAAATCAGCCCCTTCAGTCTCAGGCCTTAGGCCAGCAAAGGTGCGTATCACCTTGCTCCTTGGAGGTAATCTCGGCCAGATTTTTCTCGCCTTTTCCCAAACCTCCTCCAGACCCTCCCTTGTATTGCTCAAATCCTCCTTTTCCTCGGGAGATAAATCATGTGCGTTGGGTCCTATCATGAGATGCCCCGAGATCTCGGTTGTGACCACCACTCCCTTGCTCTTTTTTGTGGGTGCTGGAAAGAGCACATGCTTTGGTTTTGGACCTGCAGAATCATCAAATAGCCAGTACTCACCCTTTCGAGGATGAATTGTGAAATAATCCACACCGGCCATCCTAGATATTTCATCGGCGTAAAGTCCAGCGGCGTTTATTATGATGTCTCCCTCCACAAATCCCTTATTTGTTTCCACACCACTCACGCATCCATTTTCAATTCCTATGCCTTTGACCTCAGTATCGAGCATTATTTTCACTCCATTATCAACGGAATTCTCTGCAAGGGCTATAACTGCAGGTATCGGAGCAATCTGCCCCACACTGGGAATCCATAGAGCCGCCAAGGCATTCTCATTCAAATTTCGCTCCATGGTGAAAATCTCATCCTCAATGATCTTCATTCCCTCAACTCCGTTAATCTCACCCCTCCTGAGAAGAACACCAAGCTCTCTCCTCTCCTCTTCACTGCTTGCAATCACAAGCGCCCCATTCCACACATGGGGAATCTGAAGTTCTTCTACCCACCTGTGCCATATTTCATTTCCCCGTACGCACAATCTTGCACGCACGGGATACCTCTCAGGGTCATCATCGTAACCCCCATGGATCAGGGCCGTATTTGCCTTGCTTATACCCCATCCCACATCGGAGTTTTTCTCAATTACAACTATATCCAGTTCATACTGACTCAGTTCACGTGCTATGCTCATTCCTACGATACCCGCACCAATTATAATTACCCTCGTCATCAAACTCACCAGAGCAGGGGATTATGGATTCATCAATATTAAACAATTCGCAGAACTTACGCTAATTTCCCCCCAAAAGAAGAAACAGAGAGGAAATGGGCCCGCCCGGATTCGAACCGGGGACCTCCCGCGTGTGAGGCGGACGTCATAACCACTAGACCACGGGCCCTGTGAATGGGAATGGGTATTTTGTTTTTAAATTTTGTGGCCATCTTCTTATGTGAAGAAAATTTAAGTAATTCTGCCCAATAGGTGAGGTATGTATAAAATACACCTCCCATGCAGGGAGATTCAAGAGAACCTTGATCTGGAAGATCCATGGGGATCAATATACGAAGAGTACAAAGACATCTATGAAGCGTCCATTGGAAAAATGCAGGGAAAAAATCCAAGGCATATTTTCGCCACAGATAGAAATATAAAAAGAATAGTTGAAAATCTATGCGAATATGAAAAGAGGAGATGTGAAATAAAGGAAATAATTGAAAAATCAATGAAAATTTGTCCTACAAAGGAGGATTTCAATGTATTTTTCCTGCCAGTGCCTGTGGATGATTATATGATAATAACCCAGTACTCAAAAAATCTTGGAGCATTCATATTTTTTGGGGTTGGAGAGTCCATGGAGATCATGAATCTTAATATCTTTCTCCCTCACGAGTATGCCCATATAGTTCGTCTTCAGAGGGTTATGATACCAGCAGGAATTTATTCCCCATACCAGATGACCTTCGAGGATCTCGCATTATTTGAAGGCCTGGGAGTTGTTTTCTCCTGCATATTCAACGGAGATGCAAAGGAAGATACGTGGAAATGCATACCCATGCGCAAGGGGGAATGGGATAAAGTTATGGAAAATGAGAAATACATCATATCCCGATTCAAAAAGATGAAAGAGATTAAAATCACTCCTGAAACAATATCCATGTTCTACGGGAAAAGAGAGGGGTACATCATTGGTTCCCTCGTTGTGTGGAAACTACTTAAAAAGTCGGATATATGCACTCTAAGTAGAACTCAATATTCCTCCATTCATCTATGAGTAAAATTTAATACGCCCCAAGCGATGAGGTATCCATTATGGCATCCACAATTCGCATAGTGTTCTTCGGCACCGGAGGCTCCTGGCCCTCACCCGAGAGAAATGTAATGAGCATAGGAGTGCAGATAGACAGTGAGGTTCTGCTCTTTGATTGTGGAGAAGGAACCCAGAGGCAGATGATGCGCACAAACATGAGTTTTATGAAGATAAAGCGCATATTTATAACCCATTATCACGGGGATCATTTTCTCGGCTTGGCTGGACTTATTCAGACTATGGCTCTTAACGACAGGAAGGAGCCCCTTGAAATATATGGGCCTGAGAGGACGGTGGATATACTCACACGCTACTTCTCCATCGGCTATTATTCAACCACATTTCCAGTAAAACTTTACGAACTTGAAGGAAACGAGATTCTTGATTTTGGAGATTACACTATTTCAACCCTAAGAACAAAGCATCCCGTACCATCCCTGGCTTACTCCATAAAGGAGAAGGACATGCCAAGAATCGACAGAAACAAGGCAAAATCCATGAAACTCAACAGCAAGATCCTGGAAAAACTGAGGAGAGAAGGGGAGATAGAGTATCGGGGAAAAACAATAAGAATTGAAGATGTGAGCAATGGAACTAGAATAGGAAGAAAGATAGTGTATTCTGGGGATACCGCACCGATGGATGAGATGATCAATTTTGCCAGAGATGCAAGTGTTCTGATCCATGAGGCAACCACAGAATCCTCCCTGGAAGATAAGGCAAACGAGTACGGACACTCTTCCGCAAGGCAGGCAGCCAGGATAGCAAAGAGGGCAAATGTGGACACCCTGCTTCTTGTGCACATAAGCCCCAGGTACAAAGATCCAACGACAATCGAGAATGAAGCAAAGAAGATATTCCCAAATAGCTTTGTGGTAAACGATCTGGACGAGTTTATCGTGAAGGTAAAGAAGGGCTAATCTTCCGAGTAAAGCAAATACTCCTTTGCCCCAACTTTAACCACTATTCTGTCTCCACCCACAAACGCCACCATTCCATTTCCTATTTTAAATTCCCTTTCCCATCCCATCTGCACACCATCTCTTTTGAAGATGTATGCAATCCGTATATTTAAGGATTTATATGCACACTTTCATTCCCATGAAACCATATCATTTACCTCTTCCTTAGCCTGCTCCCTTCTTTCCTGAAAATCTCTTAGCCACTGAGATATTATATCGGCAGCCTCCCTCTTGCAGGGACCACATACCCTCTCTCCAGAGCTACAGGTGTCGTGAACCTCCTTCAGATACTTATCGTCATCCAGAAGGTGGTAGACAAATAACTCGTAAACCGTACACACGTCTGGGTTTCCTCCATGCTTCCTGTGCTCCTCCAGAGTTGCTCCACCACCCGTTTTTGCGCGGAGAACCTTCTTTCTTGCATCCTCAGGATCATCTGTGAGGAATATCGCACTCTCTGGCACTGAGGAGGACATCTTTCCACCGGTGAGTCCTGTCATTAGGCGGTGATACGTGGCGGCCGGAGGGTAGAATGTATTCTCATTAAATCCCTGCTCGTACCTGATTAGGATCTTGTTTATCTTCAGCATGTCCCTCTCATCCGCATCTCTCACGTAAAGGGCCCTGTAGGGGACATTGATCTTAAAATCTGAAAAACCCGCAGATTCAAGATGCAGAGCCAACTCTTTCAATTTTCCCTCCACATCCTCACCCTTGTAGAAAATTCCCATGCCCTCTTCCCCCTGAGGGGATATGGAGAACATCCTCCACCTCGCCACAATATCCCGGGTCAGACGCATATGGGGATCCTGATCCACACCCACGGGTACCACGGTGGGCCTCGCTCCTCCGAATTTTTCAAGTTGCACATGGAGTATATCCCCCACCTGAATCAAGGGGGAGAAAATATGGCTCATATTCGTTTCTCCGCCAAACCCGTATATGGCCAGAAATTCACTCATATTCACCTTCCTGGCAAGTTTCCAAGCTATATCCTTTACCTCTTGCCTCTTAGACTGAAAATACACCTCCGTCTTACCAGGTTTCAGGCCGAGGGCTATGTAACTGGGAACATACTCCTCAAGGGCTATTTTCCTCGCCTTCTCCAGCGATATTCCCCGCGAAGCATAGGCCTCTATGTCCGCCACGGCTATGTGAACATCTGCACCTAAATCCTGGTAATAACGGACCTGATCAATGGTCATCTTGTGCCCAAAATGCATGCGTCCTGAGGGCATAAGTCCTGTGAGCACCGCAAAACTCTCCCCATTCCTTATGGCATCGTATATATAATCAAAGCCTCTGTGCCCGAAAATAACACCCCTGCGGAAAAGTCGCGGTGCATCTGGAAGTTCAAAATCAAAGGGCTCAATGCCAAACTGGTCTCGGAGTTTTGCATAGTCCTTGTACTGCTGCGAAGACCATGGATTTATGAATTCCATGGGTGGGGAAGGCTTTGCATTTAAATAAATTTTTCAGAAAAGCGAGGCAAGTTCCTCCACACTGGAGATGTGCGCACCAACATAGAACCCAAGTTTTCTGCGGTACTCCATATTGCAGATCACATCGTTGTCACGCAGGAGTGTGAATAATTTCCCCGCAAGATAACTACCCTTCCTGTCCCAGTCAGTCAGAATTATGACTTTAAAATGGCGTGATGCTATGAAATCCGCAAGATCAGAAAGGGATTTACCCATGTTAACGGTTATTATTTCCCCTTCCATTCCGAGAGTTCTAAGCGCCTCCCTGTCTCTCTTTCCCTCAACAAGGATAGGTGTTTGCACATTCTCCACTCTCATATCCTCAAGGATGCTCTCAATCTTTTCCATGCTCTCCTGCGATATCCCGTTTCTCATTCCATTACCTCTTAACTCCCACAACAATTATCCTTTCGGAATACTCGTCAAACTCGTTCATTTCATAATCTCCATAAACGTCCTCTATTTCAAATCCCACATCCTCCAACTCTCTCACGATTTCCTCCTTCTCAATGGGGTAGATGTACATCTCAGCAAACCTTCTTCTCAGAATCTCGTTTTCCACAGTATCGTAAAAATAGAGCAGTTTCCAGCGATTTCCGTATTTTACAGGAACGAAGAATCTGGAATATATCCTATCATCCCTAAATATAGTGTCCCCATGGTGCACAATTCCCTCAACCATCTCAAAGGGATTGAATATGTCCACAATTATTCTTCCACCACTCTCCAAATGCGCATTTGCATTTTTTAAAATCTTCAACCTCTCCTCCTTGGGGAACATTGTGAGAGAGTTGAGTCCTATGAGCACAAGGCAGAATCTCTCGGGAATGGAAAAATTCAGCACATCTCCCTTTACCAATTTCACATTCTTGCCCTTGAGATTCTCCCTGGCACGTGCGAGCATCTTTTCGTTGGAGTCTATGCCCCACATATTTGGATGATCAAGATAATAGAGTATGCGCCCTGTACCGCACATGAGTTCAAGCAGGGAGTCGCATTCCTTTGCGTACTTGCGGTATATCTCAATATCATCCTGAAAATCAAAATAGAACAGATCGTAAAGATCCGCCTCAACATCGTAGAAGTCCATGGGGATCACAACTTGTAACCAATCTTACGCAGAAACTCCTTTCTCTCCCTCCTTCTCTCTTCATCTTCAACTCCAAGGGGAGAGTAGCCATCCACAACGCCTATTATTGCCCTTCCCTGCTCAGTCTCTGCCACTATCACCTGCAGGGGGTTTGCACTTGCCACAATTATGTGCGTGATCTCCTGCACATTTTTCAGCGTGTTGAGCACGTTTATGGGATAAGCGTTGCGTAGCATTATTATGAAGGAGTGTCCTGCTCCAATTTTCCTCGCATTCTCAATGGCGTATTTCACAAGTTCTTCATCCGTACCCTCGTACCTGACCAATCTCGGGCCCGATGCTTCGCAGAAGGCAAACCCGAACTTTATGCCCGGCATACTGGTAACCAGCGCCTCGTATATATCTTCAGTGCTCTTTATGAAATGCGTGTATCCGATGATCACATTTATCTCGTTGCTGGGTTTCTTGATATCCACAACCTTTATCTCCACGCCCATATTTCTCATTATGCCTTATTCCATTTTTAATTTTGCGGATTGTCCCAGAAAAATCATATATCCACCAAGAGCATTAACCGTATGGTGATAGGATGCCATACATTCTTTCTCTGGACGAAGGTACCACAAACGCAAAGGCCTTTATAATCAGCGAGGAGGGAAAGATCATTTCCTCGGCAAGCCGTGAGTTTCCCCAGTACTATCCACGCCCGGGATGGGTTGAGCACAATCCAGAGGAAATATGGAACGCACAGATCCTCGCCGCCAGAGAGGCAATAAAAAAGGCAAAATTGGAGCCGGGAGATGTTGCTGCGATAGGCATAACAAATCAGAGAGAGACAACCATAATCTGGGACAGGAACGGAAAGCCTGTATACAACGCAATAGTGTGGCAGTGCAGGAGAACGGCAGAATTCATGGAAAGGGTGAAAAAAGAGTATGGTGATCTGATAAGGGAGAAAACCGGACTCATTGGAGATGCGTACTTTTCAGCCAGTAAAATAAGATGGATCCTGGATAATGTGCAAGGGGCTAGGGAGCGGGCAAAGAAGGGAGAACTTATGTTCGGTACTGTGGACTCATATCTAATTTACAAACTCACAGGGAAGCACGCAACGGATTATTCCAATGCATCGCGCACCATGCTGTTCAACATAAAAAGGGGCCAGTGGGATGATGAACTTCTTGAAATATTTAAAATTCCCGAGGAGATTTTACCTGAAGTATTGAATTCTGCAGATGATTACGGACATGCCAAGGAATTCCTTGGAAACGCACCAGTTTCTGGAGTGCTTGGAGATCAGCAGGCTGCACTGTTCGGCCAGGCATGTTTCAGGGAGGGAATGCTCAAAGTGACGTACGGTACCGGAAATTTCCTGCTGATCAACACGGGTGAGAGTGTGCCAAACTCAAGGAACCTGCTCAGCACCATAGCTTGGAAAATTGGAAATAAAATGAACTATGCACTTGAGGGTAGCATATTCATAACAGGAGCGGCCCTTAAATGGATCCGAGATCTGGGTCTCATTGAATCTTACGAGGAAACGGAAGAACTTGCAAGATCCCTAGGAAGCAACGAAGATCTTTATTTCGTACCCGCCTTTTCAGGTCTAGGTTCCCCGTACTGGGATCCATACGCAAGAGGTATCATAATAGGAATAACTAGGGGAACAAGAAAAAAGCACATTGTACGGGCAACTCTGGAAGCCATTGCCTATCTGACAAGGGATGTGGTTGAAGAGATCAAAAGACACATATTTGTTAGGGAACTTCGTGTTGATGGGGGAGCGAGCATAAACAACTTCCTCATGCAGTTCCAGGCGGATATTCTCGGCGTACCCCTTCTCAGACCTGTTAACAGAGAAAGTACCAGCATGGGGGTGGCGTTTATGGCAGGATTGCAAGAGGATGTATGGGATATGCAAACGCTTGAGAAACTGTGGGAGGTGGATAGGAAATTTGTTCCCAAAATGAATGAGGCAGAAAGGGAAAAACTGTACGCAAGGTGGAAAAGAGCCGTTTCAAGGTCCCTTGGTTGGGTAATTGATTGAGAAGGTTTTAAATAGTATGGAACCCTAAATATTCTGGGGAGATAGATGAAAAAAGAGGAAATTGAGAGGAGGGCAAAGGAAACCCTTAAAAAATTGGGCAAGAATGGTAGATGCTGCTCTGAAAATCTTCAGATAGAATTCTACGGGAATAGATACGTGCTTTTATCTACACGCTATTTTCCGTACGAACTCAAGAAAGATATGGAGGAATTGTTCGGTGGTGTGGGAGATTTCGTACTTTACAGAGGAGGAAAGAGAATAGGTAAGAGACTCGTCAGGGAATATGCGAACTCAATAAATGATGATATAGATGATATAAGTATGTACGATGTTCTGGCAGCCGTGGGCTGGTATTTTGGATGGGCCATTGGTGACTCATTTAAGGAAGGTGATAATTACCGAATGATTTTATACGATTCTTTTGAGGCAGATAGTTACATAGAGAACGAGGGCAAGGGCGATAAGCCAGTATGCCATTTCATGAGAGGGGTTCTGACAGGAATTGTTGAGGAGATAGAAAAATCAAAATACGAAGGAAAGGAAGTGAAATGCAAGGCGCAGGGATATGAGTACTGCGAATTTTTAATTGAGAGAAAAGAATAAAAATCCAGAAGTTTTATGAGGAACCGCATATATACCATGGACAGGTGATTGAAATGAAGAGGTTACTAAGTATTGGGCTGGTGGTAATTTTA
Organism: Aciduliprofundum sp. MAR08-339; assembly: GCF_000327505.1. Classification (NCBI taxonomy): domain Archaea; kingdom Methanobacteriati; phylum Thermoplasmatota; genus Candidatus Aciduliprofundum; species Candidatus Aciduliprofundum sp. MAR08-339. The sequence continues at coordinate 976,672 of NC_019942.1, read as the reverse complement.
TCCCTCAGCATACTTGCAAGCACCGCGATCGCCCAGGAGAACCAGAAATGGGGTTTCAAACTAAACGTGAATTTGAAGGACCAGTTACAGCCCTACGTTAAGGTTTTAACCGATATGCTCGTTTCAAAGTTCAACCATATGAACTCCACATACCAGATCAACTCATACGATTCCTCTCTAAACGGGACTTTCAGAATGGCAGAGGCAATGATGGCCACGGGCAATGGAATTGAATATGAAGGTGGAGAATACACCAATGCAAACCTTTCCTTCTACGCCAATGGAGTCTTTCCCTACGCCACAAATGTTTCCCAGGTGATCAACGGGAGCGTGGAGCCAAAGAATTTGAACATATCTGCCATGGTGAGCCTCATTACCAAGCACCTATCCAACGGCACTGTTATTGAAAGCACACCCGGTAACGTATCCAAGATAATCTCAAACTCCTACAATTATTTCAGATTGCATTTTAAAGGAAAGAACATACCTCTCTCCCTGATTCTCTATCCCATGATAGAGTCAAAGGCTGTGAGATACCAGGATCTGAGCATAAGAATGGACCTAAACTACATCTCTTCAATGAGCAACCTCACCAACATATGCCTTAAAACCTATCTCAACGAGACACTCGATGGAATTCCCATAAATTCAACCATAAAAACTTCCGATGTGTATGTTAACTCCAGTCTTGTGAGTGTGAATGTGATTGACCAGAATCACGATGGTTACCTGGACACGGGAGACTACCTATGCCTCCATATAAATCCGAGTTTCTTCAATCAGTTCTCTCCCGTAGAACTGGGATTCAAAACCTCCTTCAAGGGGCACTCATACCATTTCTCCGTCTCGCTTATGCCCCAAGAGTGGTCCGCGAGCCTTGATTGGGACTTTTATGTGCCCGTAATCGTGCCCAGATACGAAAAACTGCTGAACGAGGTCAAATCGCTCCCCCTGTATGACAACTTCAATTTCACCATCCTGGCAGAAGTGCAGGAGAACACCACAACCACTTACAATCCTTCCTTACCGCTTATTCCAAAAAGCAGGGAAAATATAACAATGGTGACAAGGGGCAAATATTATGGAACCATAACCATAGTTGGGCTTCAGGAAAAATACAAGAAGATTCTGGAAAATGTGCTAAACCTGACATTCCCCATAAATCTGCAAACCTTCAACACACACATACCCGGGTTCTCCAATGGCACAATAAACAAGAGCACAAGAATAACCGTTGCGCCCATGCGGATAAGTGGTACAATGGAGTATGGAGGAGAGAATGTGTACATCGTACATCTCAACATACCGAAGGAGAATAGCATCCCAAACTTTGATTTCTGGTACTTCTACTCCCCATCCAAGAAGTTCATAGTTGGAGGGGGCGTACAGATAGGCACCAAGAAATTTGACACACAGGCAATAACATACAGCAATGCGCAGAAAGAAATTGATTCCATGAAAAATGTTAAGGGCGGAGGAGCTGGAATACTCAACACACCAGAGAATCCCTGGCTTATGCCCACAGTCATAGGAATCGCAGTGCTGGTGGTTGTATTGGTGATCATCGCGATAGTCGCGGCAGTTCTCAAAAAGCGGCGCTCTCCATAACTATTTTTTATATCTTTTTGTTTTACCCATATGCTTCAGTACCTTTACTACCAGAACCCTTATTTGAAGAGTGCAAAATTCAAGGTTCTCAAGGTTGAGAGCAACAGAATTCTCCTAAACAATACCATCCTGTACCCCGGAGGGGGTGGGCAGCCAGCGGATGAGGGCACAGCCATATGCGGAGGGAGAAATTTCAAAATAAGGCACATTGGCAATCTCTGGCATGAAATCGACGGAGAATGCAAGAGCGAAGAGTTACAGATAGATCTAAACTGGGAGAGAAGGTACCTGCTCATGCGCTCCCACACTGCAGAGCACACATTCTTCAGATTTCTGGAAAATATGGGAGCACGGATGGGCAAAATAAATTTGGGCGAGGAATCCTCCATAATATTCACGGGAGAGATTGATGTTGAGGATATCCTGCAGGCGGAGAGGGATACAAGAAGGCTCATTGAAGAGGGAAGAAAAGTTAGGGCATTCTGGATAAGCAGAGAGGAGATAAAGGACTATCCCCAATTAAGAATCAAAATTGAAAGAATAAAGGAAGATGCCATAAGGGTGATAGAGATTGAGGGGCATGACCTATCAGCATGCAAGGGTGTGCATATCCAAAACCTTTCAGAAATAGGAGATTTTGCCATAACATGGATCAGAATGGGAAAGAAAAAAGAGGTTAAATTCGTCATAGGGGAAAGAGCAAAAAATTATCATTTCAGAGTGTCTCAAACTCTAAGGAGAATAATGTGGAAGAGAAACCTGAGCATGGAGAGTGTGGAAAAATATGTGGAAAATATGGAGGAGGAGAGTAAAAAGATGCTCAACGCCCTGCGAGAGCTGAGCAAGAGCAGGGAGTTTTCAATGGATCTTTGCGGAGATGTGGAAATTTATCACCAGATATTCCCCTACGGGGATCACAAGATCATTCAGAGAAGAGCCATGGAACTTGCAAATCATAGGGACGCTGTAATTATTTATGCAATAAACAACGTGGTATGCATGGCCTTCAATCCAGCGCATTCCTGGGCAAGGGAAGAGTATATGAATCTCATTGAGAGCATGGGTGGTAGAGGCGGTGGAAAGGGCAATTTTCTGAGCGGAAGCGTTCCAAACCCTGATGAGTTTACGAAAATTCTGAAAAATATTATATGCGAAAAGGCATTACAATTGCATGGTGATGAAAATGGATATAGTTGATATACTCAGAGATTTTGTAATGCTTCCCGGAGTGAGCGGATTTGAAAGCCCAATACGGAACTATCTCCTCGAAAAGTTGAAGGACCTGAAGCCACAGATGGATGCTGTGGGCAACGTTTACGTGACCCTTGGTGAGGGTGAGAAGCATATAGCCATAATGGCACATATGGACGAGATAGGATTTGTAACCACGCACATTGAAAAGGACGGCTATGTGCGTTTTACCCCCGTGGGTGGAGTGGATGACAGAATGCTCTACGGGAGGGTGGTTGAGATATTCACTCCCCGGGGAATAGTTTACGGTGTAATTGGATTGATTCCTCCTCATCTAAGCACATCCGAAGATAAAAAGAAAAATCCAACATGGAAAGAGCTGGCCATAGATATAGGAGCAAAGAGTTACGAGGAGGCCATAGAAATTGGAGTGGGACCTGTAATGCCTGGAAGATGGAAGAAGGATTTTGTTAGAATGGGAGATTACATCGTTACAAGGGGAATAGATGACAGGGTTGGCTGCGCAATTCTCTACTATCTCATCCAGATTCTAAAGGGGAAAAATCTCCGGAACAAGGTTACTTTCATCTGGACCGTTCAGGAGGAGACTGGATTGAGGGGTGCAAGTGCCATAACCTCCCGTATGGATTTTGATGAAGTTTACGCCATAGATACAATGACAAGCGGCATGATGCCAGGCGTACCCTTCCACCTGAGTCCTGTGAAAATAGGAGAGGGGCCTGCAATAAGATTCTTTGACAGACGGGGCGCATCATCAGAGTTACTCAGGGATAAGGTTCTTAAAATAGCAAGGAACAACGGAATACCTGTTCAGGTGGCGATAACAGGTGGAAGTACAGACGCTGCGGTTGCTTTTAATCATGGTCTCAGGGCGCTGCCCATATGCATACCCGTAAAATACACACACAGTCCAGTGGAGATGTGCCACATTGCAGATATAAAAAACACAATTAGCCTTCTGGAAAAAATAATAAATGGGAATTAGAGGGTTTCCTTTATCGCCTGGCCAAGTCTCCTCACACCCTCCTTTATTTCTTCCTCTGATGGATAGGTGAAATTCAATCTCAGGGTATTTCTGTGGTCCCTGTTTGGGAAGAACGCTGCACCTATGACAAATGCCACCCTTTTCTCAATGGCCTTCTTGAACAGTTTTTCAGCATCCATTCCTTCAGGCAAAGTTACCCAAAGGAACATTCCACCATCGGGCCTAGTCCATCTAACGCCATCCGGGAAATAATCCTCAAGGGCATCCAGCATCACATTTCTCTTTTCTCTGTACAATTTGATTATGTTGGGTATGTGTTTCTCAAAATAGCCACCCCTGATGTACTCCTGAGCCACATACTGCAGGAACGGACTGGTACACAGGTCTATGCCCTGCTTTGCAAGCACGGCCTTGTGAATTATCTCCTCGTGGGCCACCATATAGGCAACCCTCATTCCCGGGCTGAGGGTCTTTGAGAACGTGCCGAGGTACACAACCCTGTGTTCGCGGTCAAATCGCTTGATCTGGGGAACAGGCTCACCGGAGAAACGGAGTTCCTCGTAGGGAGCATCCTCAACAACGAGAAGGTTGTACTCCTCCGCCAGTTCCAGAAGTCTCTTTCTTCTGTCCTCGGACATGGTCACGCCCGCTGGATTCTGGAAAGTTGGGATCGTATAAATCATCTTGGGCCTTATTCCCTCACCCTTCAATCTCTTAAGTGCATCCTCAAGCATATCCATTCTCATTCCATCATCATCCATCTCAATGGATACGTACCGCGGCTGATAGGACTGGAACGCCGTGAGAACTCCCACATAGGTTGGCGCTTCAATGATCACATAATCTCCGGGATCGATAAATACCTTGGCGAGTAGATAGAGACCCTGCTGAGAGCCCGTTGTGATGAGAATATTGTCTCTTTTTAGATTATTGAACCCGTAGCGTGAGGTGAGAAAATCAACGAGAGTATCTCTGAAAGTGTTAACACCCTCGGTTGAACCGTATTGAAGCATCTTATCCCCATGCTTTTCAAGCATATTGGAGACGATTTCCCCGATTATTTCAACGGGAAAGGCCTTGGGGCTTGGCAAACCCCCGGCCAGCGAGATTATATCAGGCTCCTGGGTAACTTTAAGCAGTTCTCTAATCTCCGATGCTTTAAGGCGTTTTGCGATCTCCGAGAATTCTTCATCCCACATTTTTTACCACCAGAGGGTAATGTGTGCGTGCGATATTAACTTTATTCCATGTTCAATTTTACCAAATCTGGTAAAAGAAAGTTTTAAATCTTGGATAATCATTGTTTCATATGCAGCAAGAGATTTTAAAAATGGTGAAGGAGAGGAGTGTGAAGTACATACACCTGCAATTCATGGACATTCTGGGGCAGGTAAAGAGCGTTATGATACCTCACATAATGCTTGAGAAGGCTCTAAGCGAGGGAATACTCTTTGACGGTTCCAGCATTGCAGGATACGCCACCATTGACGAGAGTGATATGCGTGCGGTTCCAGATGCAAAAACGTTTCAAATTCTGCCCGATGATCCCAAAACGGCAACTATCATATGTGACATATATTTGCCAAACGGCAAGAGATTTGATGGCGATCCGAGGTACGTGCTTCAGAGAGCACTGAAAAAGGCAGAGAGTATGAATTTCAAATTCGTCACAGGGCCAGAGTTTGAATTTTTTCTGTTCAAGATGAGAGACGGAAAGCCAACTCTGGAGCCAAACGACTACGGTGGTTATTTTGATTTTGGCCCTGTTGATCAGGGTGAGGAGGTGCGCAAGGAGATAATAGGGATATTTGCAGACATAGATTACATGCCTGAGGCAGCACATCACGAAGTGGCTCCAGGACAGCACGAGATTGATCTGAGATACGGATACGCTCTGACCATAGCCGACAGGATTCTAACACTGAAGGCTATGATAAAGAGGGTTGCCCTCAAATACGGGCTATACGCCACATTTATGCCAAAACCGGTATTCGGGGTTAACGGCACCGGAATGCATGTGCATCAGAGTCTTTTAAGCAGAGATTGCAATGAAAACAGGTTCTACGACCCAAATGGGCCATGGGAACTGAGCGATGTGGCCCTTCACTACATTGGCGGATTGCTCAAGCATGCAGATGAGACCACCGCCATACTGAACTCGTGGGTGAATTCATACAAGCGCCTTGTGCCCGGATACGAGGCACCCGTTTACATTTCCTGGGCCAATCTAAACAGAAGTGCACTAATACGAGTACCCGCAGGGAGAGGCATGAAGACAAGGATAGAACTGAGAAATCCTGATCCTGCTGGAAATCCGTATCTGCAATTTGCCGTGATGCTTGCAGCCGGCCTTGACGGAATAGCAAAAAGAGTAGAGCCTCCCGAACCCGTTGAGCAGAACATATTTGCGATGAGTCCAGAAAAAAGAGAAGAACTGGGAATAAAATCCCTGCCCGAGAGTTTGGGCGAGGCATTGCACCACCTGAGCAGAAGCGAGTTTATGCGAGAAGTCCTTGGAGAGCACGTATTCAATCATTTTCTATATGTGAAGCGCAAGGAGTGGAGCGAATACAGGGCCCAGGTTACGGAGTGGGAGATAAAGAATCTACTGCCAATACTTTAACTGCAAATTTATTAATCCTACAAGCGCATGCTGAGGGAGATGGATGATGAGGAAATAGAAAATCTACTGGACGGGTACTACAGCAGGGATATGCACTACGAAGAGGGTAGGATTCTAGGCTCCATGTACACAAAGCCCCCGGATGTGGTTTTAAAATCGTTTTTCAAATTTTACCAGGCAAATCTGGGCAATGCAGGGCTCTATCCCGGAACTGCTGAACTGGAGAGAGAGGTTGTGAAATTCCTACTTAAATTGACTTCTGGCAGTGAGGATTTTTACGGGCGTATTGTGAGCGGGGGCACAGAGGCAAACATAACAGCCCTATGGGCCGCACGGGAGATGGGATACAGCAGGATTCTGACAACCGAAGATGCACATTTTTCAGTAACAAAGGCTGCAAAATTGCTCAAAATACCCTTAAAGAGATTGGAAGTGAAGAATGGCATAATGGATATAGACGCACTGTCATCGGAATTGAGAAGAGGAGACATTGTAGTTCTAACCGCGGGCACAACACCCCTGGGCCTCATTGATCCAATTGAAGAGGTATCGAAATTATGCGATGAGGGATGCTATTTGCATGTGGATGCTGCCTTTGGAGGCTACGTGATCCCATTTTTGCGTGAGTTGGGCCACACAGATAAAAAATTCGGATTTGATGTGGAGAATGTGATGAGCGTAACAATTGACCCCCACAAGATGGGCATGGCACCATACCCCGCTGGCGGGCTGGTTGCGAGGGAGAATTTATTTGAGAGAATTGCGGTGGATGCTCCGTACCTGATGGGGGGAAAGAGTGACACGCTCCTTGGCACAAGGCAGAGTGGAAGTGTGGCTGCCGCCTACGCAGCAATACTGCATTTCAGATGGGAAGGGTATAGAAAAGTGGTGAAAGAATGCATGGATAGAGCAGAATACATGGTAAAAAGAGCCGAGGAAGAGGGTTTTGATGTGCCCTTCAAACCGGAGATGAACATCGTGAACATTGGGCTAAAAGATGTAAGGAAAGCAAAAGAGATCCTCCTTACAAGAGGATGGGGAATATCAACAAACCCAAAATACAGCACGGTAAGAATAGTGGTTATGCCCCACGTAACCAGAGAAGTTATTGAGAGGTTCTTGGAAGAACTCAAAAATATAAAAAGAGATTATGGTTTATAGTGGTGCCCGTACTTGGCCCACCATGCATCAACCTGTTCCTGCAACATCTTAACGTACTCTGGGTTCTTGAGCAGGTGCCTGAACCTGCCCTGGGGCTTGAGGTACTCCTCCACAGGCTTGAATTTCTTTGGCTTGTATGTTATGCGCATGTTCTCAAGGTCTCCGTCCTCAACTTCCCAGAGTGGAAATATACCAGTATCCGTTGCAAGTTTCATTATCTCTATTGTCTTACTCGGGTCATGCCTCCATCCAGTTGTGCAGGAGGATATCACATGTAGGAAGCGAGGACCCTCGTAACTGAGTGCCTTCTGAACCTTCTTCTTAAAATCGTTGAATATTGCAGGATTTGCCGTTGCAACGTACTTGGCATTATGTGCTGCAATTATTCTTGCAATTGGTTTCTTGGGCTCCAATTTGCCTATAGGATTTGCCTGCCCGACCTTGCTGGTGGTGGTCCATGCTCCCCAAGGTGTGGCGCCACTACGCTGGATTCCAGTGTTCATATACGCCTCATTATCATAGAGCACGTAGAGCACGTTGTGCCCTCTCTCAACCATTCCGCTGAGAGCCTGGAACCCTATGTCGGCAGTTCCACCATCCCCGCCAAAGGCAATTATATTTAGTTTCTCACCTCTGGCTCTCGCCGCAGCCTCTACTCCGCTGGCGGCAGCCGCAGCATTTTCAAAGGCCACATGGAGCCATGGTACACGCCAGGATGTGCGCGGATATGCTGTTGTAGCCACCTCCAAGCATCCTGTGGCATTAACCACTATGGTATTTGGACCTGCATATTTGAGTACCCATTTCACAATTATGGGAGCGGCGCATCCAGCGCACATTCCATGACCAGGTGCGAAAAATTCTTCCTTTTCGTAACTCATAGTAATCCCTCCGCTTTAAGCACGGCCTCCTTATTTACATCAATCCAGTTCACCTCGTCCACCTTCTCTCCCTTGGCTGCCTTCTCTGCAATCTCGTAGACCTCATTTAGCGTTTTGAATGTTATGTCCCTTCCTCCAAGACCCACAATGAAATCCACAATCTTGGGCTTGCTCTCCATGTTTGCAAATGCAGCTCCAACTTCCGCATAAACGGCACCTCCGAATCCGAAGGATATGTTGCGTTCAAGCACTGCAGCAACCTTCACACCCTTGAGAAGTTCTTTCAGCTCCTCCTTCGGGAATGGTCTGAATGTGGTGATCTTCAGAAGCCCAACCTTCTTGCCCTGAGCACGAAGCCTTTTCACAAATTCTCGGGTGGTTGAGGTCATTGAACCCATAGTTATGAGAACAATGTCCGCATCCTCCATGAACTCTGGATAGACCTTCTTGTAAGTCCTGCCAAATCTCTCCTCAAATTCGCTGAACACCTCATCTATGACCTTCTTTGCCCTCTCCATGGCAATCCACTGTCCGTACTTAAACTCCATGAAGTACTCAGGAAATCCAAATGCTCCAAGGGTGGCCGGCTTCTCAGGATCAAGGGTTACATAATGGGGCACAAACTCACCTATGAAATCATCCACATCCCTCTGCTCCGGCAGCTCCACGGGCTCGACGGTATGCGTGAGAACGAAGGCATCAATACCAACCATGGCTGGCAGGAGAATACGCTCATCCTCGGCGATCTTGAATGCCATAAGTCCGAGGTCCAAACCCTCCTGATTGCTCTCCGCGTAGAATTGCATCCATCCCGTATCACGCTGGGACATCATATCCTGATGATCGCACCATATGTTGATGGGAGCGCTGAGGGCACGATTTCCTATGCCCATCACGATTGGAAGTCTCATTCCACTGGCAATGAACAGTACCTCATGCATGAGAGCCAGACCCTGGGATGCAGTGGCAGTACCCACACGAACACCATGGGCACTTGCCCCTATGGCCGCGCTTATGGCGCTGTGCTCGCTCTCCACAGTCACAAACTCGGCATCCATCTCACCGTTGGCTATGAACTCGCTTATCTTCTCAGGTACAAGCGTGGATGGCGTTATTGGGTATGCAGGTATCACCTTTACCCTTGCCAGTTTAAAGGCGTACGCTATTGATTCGTTTCCTCTAATCATCGCCTTCATTTACTTCTCCTCCTTCACAAAATCTATTGCCTTAACAGGACATTCGTTATAGCATATTCCACACCCCTTGCAGTAATCGTAGTCAATCTCCACAACGGGCAGTCGCTTTAGGGCTTCCTTGGGTGCAGGAGTGTTCATCTTTGTCTCTTCATCATCGTGCCTCCATATCGCCGGCTCCGGGCAGAACTGCCAGCATATAAGGCACCGAATGCATTTATCGTAGTTTATTACGGGCTTGAATACCCTCCAGGTTCCCGTCTTGTTCTCAACCGAATTTCCAGGTTCAGGAATTACGGCTCCTCTTGTTATTATCTCCATTTTACCACCCCAAAACAGTTTGCTCATAGGCTTCCTTGGCAGCCAGAGCGTTTTCCTCCTTCTTTGCAGGAGCGTTCTCACGAATTGCCTCCACAACGTACTCCACCTTCACATTTCCTACCGCCCTTGCGTAGGCACCCAGAATAGATGTGTTCACAATAGGTGCTGCCTGTGAACCAAGATGATGCCTCAGTGCAATCTCCGTTGCGTTCACAGTGGCAATCTTGAAGTTTTTTAGTTCAAACTCTTCAGGTTTTTTGGAGGTGTTTATCACAATTATTCCCCCCTCCTTAAGTCCCTCGGTAACGTCAATGACGTCCATGAGCGATGGATCAAGCACAACCACCGCATCCGGATTGTACACGTTCATTCTTATGTCAATCTTTTTGTCATCTATTCTTGTAAATGCCTGCACGGGCGCTCCTCTCCGCTCCACACCGAAGTATGGAAACGATTGAGCGTAGAATCCCTGCTTCACAGCTGCTATGGCCAGGATATTAGCCGCTGTAACGGCTCCCTGACCACCTCTTCCATGGAATCTTACCTCGTACATGGTGGGGGTTATACACTCCTCTACCTTAAATCTTACCATGAAAACCTTAATCTTATTGTGCGCAATTATCCCACCCATGATGGAAAAGGTGTTTGAAAAACTTGAAAGTATGAGAGAAGAGTTGATCCAGTTCACAATTGAAATGAACAGAATAAAGGCTGTGAACCCTGCAGGTGGTGGAGAGGGTGAGGAAAAAAGAGCAGATTGGCTTGAAAAAAAACTTAGGGAGATATGCGACGAGGTTGAGCGCTACGATACCCTTGATGAAAACGGAATAAAGAGACCAAATCTGATTGGTATAATATACGGGGAGGATAGAAGCAGAACCCTGTGGCTCATAGGTCACATGGATACCGTACCAGAGGGGGACCTATCTCTCTGGGAGCATGACCCCTATGACCCGATTTTGAAGGACGGAAAGATATACGGGCGCGGAACCCTCGATGATGGCCAGGCGATAGTATCTTCATATTTTGCAGCAAAGGCCATGCGGAAGGCAGGAATGAGACCAAAGTACAACATAGGGCTTGCCTATGTTGCAGATGAGGAGGCTGGAAGCAGATACGGGGCAGAATTTCTCATGGATAAGGGCATATTCAAGCCCAATGACCTTGTTGTTGTGCCGGATGGAGGTGCTCCAGATGGCTCGTTTGTGGAAATCGCGGAGAAAAGCGCGGCGTGGATAAAAATTGTTACCATTGGAAAGCAGGCCCACGCATCAATGCCCCATACAGGTGTGAACGCACACCGGGCGGCCATGAAATTTGCCCTTGCGGTGGATGAGTACCTGCACAAAAAGTATGCAGATGAGGATAGCACATTTGAACCTCCAATCTCCACATTTGAGATAACCAAGAAGGAGAGGAATGTGGATAATATAAACACGATACCCGGCACGGATGTGATTTACTTTGATTTCCGTGTGCTTCCCCATTACAAAATTGAAGATGTTATAGGGGATGTGAGGAAAATTGCGGAAGAGTATGAAAAGAAAGAGAATGTCAAAATAAATGTGGAGATAGTGCAGGCATCTCAGGCAGCACCCCCTACGGATGTGAACAGCGAAATTGTGCAAAAATTGATGAAGGCGCTTAGAGAACTCAGGGGTATAGAGCCTGTTGCTGGAGGAATCGGAGGGGGCACAGTAGCAGCATTTTTCCGCAGAGTTGGCATACCCGCAGTTGTGTGGATGACCGCAGACGACGTGGAGCACCAACCAAACGAGTACTGCCGCGTTGATAATTGCATAAACGATGCAAAGGTTTTCATATACCTTGCATTGAGTTAAGAAAACATTTAATACAATCCCTCTTTTTTCCATTTTGTGAAGATTGCGTTTGGCATATGCTCTCTTGGGATCGGACACGTGACCAGAAGTCTTCCACTCATAAAAAAATTGGAAGAGGAGGGTCACGAGATTGTGCTTGTATCCTACGGCAGGGCTGCGCAGATGCTCAGAAAAGAGATGGGACATCTGAAACTCTATCAAATTCCAGATTTTCCGATACAGTATCCTGAAAAGGCTCATCAGTTCATCCCCTATTTTTTCATGCACTCAAACAAAATTCTCAGTACGATGCTTGGTTCACACAGAGAATTTGTAAACTTGCATGAGAGAGAGAATTTTGATCTCATAATATCCGATAGCAGATTTGATGTGTTTCACAGAAACGTTCCATCCTTCCTCATAATTCACCAACTGCGCATCATGGTTCCGCTCAAGTTGCTGAGATTCGGAATAACCATTTACAACAGGTACATCACCAGATTTTTCAAAAGAATTCTCGTTCCGGATTTCAGAGAAAATTCCCTATCGGGGGAGATGTCCCACAATTTGAAGATGATGGAGAAGGATAAAATTGAGTACATAGGACCCCTCTCTCCATTCAGGTACAGAAACATGAAAAGGGATATTGACGTGCTAATATCCATTTCAGGTCCAGAACCTCAGAGAAGCATATTCGAAAAGAGGGTATTTGAAAGTCTGGACAGTATTGAAGGAAATGTAGTTGTTACTCTCGGCAGACCAGAGGATGGAGAGAAAAGGAATGACGTACGCATATTTCCCTACCTTAGCATGGAGAAAAGAGAGGAGATTATGAACAGAAGCAAAATCGTGATATCCCGCTCAGGGTACTCAACCATTATGGATCTGTATGTGATTGGGGGAAAGGCAATGTTCGTACCCACTCCAGGACAACCTGAACAGGAGTACCTTGCACGGTACCTCGAAAATACCGGTATAGCCGGGTACACCACCCAGGATAAAATAAACCTTGGAGAGATGGTTGAAAGGGCAAAGAATTACAGAGGATTCAAGGGTAATTACGATGTTTCAAAATCCGTGGAAAACGCCATGAGGGTGATCTTCCAATGGATGTGAAAAAGTACAGAAAATGGCTCATCATATCCATCGTTATAAGCGCCACATCCCTGGCCATAATATTCATGCTCAGTTATACCAAGCAGGCCGGAAACATAATTTTGAGCCTTAATCCCCTGATAATTCTGTACGCAATAATCCTCAACGTTTTCGCCTGGACGTTCTGGGCCATTAGGATAAAAATCCTTGCCTCCGCTCTGGACATAGGGATATGCTTAAGAAAGGCATTTCGCATAGTCATGGTAAGTCAGTTTATGGCCGCAGTCACTCCATCGTCCATGGGTGGAGAACCCATGAGGATATACATGCTCTCCCAGGATAATATGACATGGGGTAACACCTCCGTAGGAGACGCAACTGCTCTCACCGTGGGAGAGCGCCTAATAGATTTCCTCTTCTTCGGAATCTCTCTTCCCATTCTTCTCCTCCTTGTGGGGCTTTCAATAGACCTTGCAGGGGTAAAATATTTCATGATCGCATCGGCCGTGCTTCTTGGTCTCGCAGGCCTTTTTACAATGTTTCTGGTAACTCACCCGCACAGGTTCAAAAAGAAAATACATAAACTTGACAAGATTCTGAGGTTCATAATAAAGGAGGACGCCAAGAGATGGAACACACTCAAAAAAATGGAAAAGGAATTTGTCACCTTCTCAGAGAGCACAATAACCATATTCAAAAGAAAAAAATTGCACTTTGTGGCTGCAATGGGGGCAACGGCTCTCATGTGGACCTGTGGATTTACAATACCCTCTGTGCTCCTTATGGGCTTCGGACAGGATCCGATGTGGCTCATATCCTACACATTTCAGATGATAATAGTTCTCATCACCATGATCCCTGTATCCCCTGGAGGGAGCGGTCTTGCAGAGTTTTCGGCATATTTCCTCTATGGTCAGAGGGTTCCTTCCGAGTTTCTTGGTCCCCTGATAGTTGTGTGGAGAATTCTCACATTCTATATGAATCTCGGGGTAGGACTTGTCTTCACCCTTCACTACATCGCAAAAGGTAAATAAATGCGCAATATTGGGGAATTCAAATGGGTCAAGAGGGAGAAAAGTACATACTCTCGTTGCGGAGACATATAATAACGACTCCCAGGTATGAGGTCACCATAACCCTTTCAATAATCTTTACTCTCCTCTCCTCCTATCTCATATACTGGGACATATGGAAGGCGCTGCTCATATTCGGTGTTCCATACGTTCTGGTTAATTTTCTTGACTATGCTATGATCAAGATTGGAAGAACCTATTTTCCGGGCAAAAGAATACTCACATTGAACCTGCTCATCTTCATAGAGGTACTCATTCAAATACTGATATTTCAGAGGTTTTTTTCATTTGAGTTTTCCCTGCTGCTCGCATTCTCATCCGCCGTGTTTCTCAGAACCTTCGTTTACTTTGTATTTATGAGAAAAAGACCTGTCTTGGGGATAATAACCTCTCTCAATTACAACATGATATACGGAGTAATTGCCCTGTTCACTGCAAGAAATTTCACTATTTCATACACCATAGCTTCCGGAATTTATCTGATTTCCTCGCTCTTCATTCTTCGCATTTCCGTTGCCAAATTTGTAAGGGAGTTCAGTGAGGATCCCCTCTGGTTCATAGCATCCTTCATAAACTACCTTTCAAACGGTGAAAGAGAACATCTCCATTCAATAAACAGATTCTTTGAAAACATATACACTGAAAGAACAGTACCTGTATCCTCAATGGTTTTTTGGAAAGGAGATACACCAAAAATAATTTTCCTGTTCCCCTACATCCATCCGGGCCCCTTTGGAGAGGTGGGTGGCAGCGATATAACAAAAAAATTGAAAAGATTCACGGGGTTTGATAACCTGATGATATTCCACACAACGACCACCCACGATAACAATGTGGCTGACGAGAAGGATATTAAGAAGATTGCAAATGTGGTTAAAAATTCACTCAACGCAAAAAATCGATGCAGGAAAATGAGTGATGCTCTGAGATTTGAATTTGGCAATTTAGAGGTACTCGCCCATCTTTTTGGAAGGTATCTTCTGGTGGCGCTGCTTCCAACAAGGGATATATTTGATGATGTGGATCTAAAAGCGGGGCTAATACTCAGAAAAAAACTTCTGAATTTTTACGATGATGCTGCAATAGTGGATGCCCATAACAATTTTGACAAGAACGCCTTTCCACTGACCCTGACCCATGGTGATGTGGATGCAATTGCAAAGAGAATAAAAAACCTTGAAGCAGATGCTCCCATAGTCGTGGGTTATGCCCAGAGATCATTCAAAAGCAAAAGTTTTGGGCCTGATGGGATAAAGGTGGCCGTATTTATCCATAATGGGAAGAGAATAGGGTACATTCTTCTCGATGGAAACAATGTCAAAAAGGGATTGAGAAACAAAATTATAGAATCCTTTGGAGATGTCCTTGACGAGATTGAGGTTTTTTCCACAGACAATCACATTGTAAATTACAACATTATGGACCTTAACCCTGTTGGGGACAAGGATGACTGGAACGAAATAATAAAAATGGTAAAGGATGCTGTGAATGATGCACTTTCCAACGCCGAGGAGGTTGAAGTCAGCATGCACACAGAGATGGTGAAACTGAGAATGGCTCGAAGAGGACAACTGGAGGAGATGACAAATATAACCAAGAGTGCAATCAATACCATAAAATTTGCTATGCCCCTTATAATGGTGGGCGGATTTTTGGGGGCACTGCTCTCATTCCTGTGCATTTAGAAAAATTATTAATAGGGGATCAAAATTGAAACATATGTACATAGGCACATGCGGATTTCCAGTTGCAAAGAAAAAATACTTTGAGGAGTTCAAGGTTGTTGAGATCCAGAAAACATTTTACACACAAATATCAAAATCTCTTGCCCAAAGATGGAGGGAGAATACACCAAAAGATTTTATTTTCACACTTAAAGCACCCCAAACAATCACGCATCCACCGTCAAGTCCAACATATCGCAGATACAAGGGGCCTCTGGGAGATTTTGGTTATTTCAAAAGCAACGAGGATGTTATGCTCTCATGGAAGAATTTTGCGGAGATTGCGAGAATTCTAAGGGCCAAGGTAATAGTATTTCAGAGCCCTGCAAGTTTCAGGCAGAATAAGGGCAATATGGAAAACATACTCAATTTCTTTGATAATGTGGAAAGGATAGCCACATATGGATGGGAGCAAAGGGGTAAATGGGATTTAGATATTGTGAAGAAAATATGCAAGGAGGCGGATCTAATTCATGTGGTTGACCCATTCAAAAACAGGAGTGTATGGGGAGAGTTTTCCTACTACCGACTCCACGGCATAGGCGGTTATAGTTACAGGTACTCGGATGAGGACCTGAACAAATTAATGGAACTGGTAAAGAATGAAGACTACATTATGTTCAACAACACCCATATGTGGGAAGATGCAAAAAGATTTAAACTCTTACTTGAATCCAAGCAGCCTGGTAATTGAGCAAATCCACAGCAAGAATGGTGGTTTTTCCCATGACCACAAAATGTAAAGCGGCAGATGAATTCTCAGGTATAACCATGGTTCCATTTTCCAGTATTGGTAAAGAGGAACTTGTTATGTTGAAATAAACACCATTTAAGGTCATAAACTGTACTGTGGAGATATTCCCATTGTTGACCAAAGTGGTGTTGAAGGAGAAAGAATGCACAGATTCTGGCTCAAAATGCAGAGTTCTGCTTTCATTCAAGCACAGCAAATCCCTGTGCCATTCTCTTACATAACCACTTCTGGTTAAAAGGGATACCGTTATCCCATGTACCCCACTTTCCTTCAATTTCAAGACCACGCTACCATTCCAGCTTCCACCTGGATCCAATACAAAATTGTAAGTTGAATTTGATATGTAAAAATCACCCCTTACGGTTACAGTCGTATTCTCCTTCATCTCACCATTGTTAACCACCATAATATGCAGAGTTGTTGAATTTTCAAGGTTTTCAACCAAAATTTCACCATTTAAATTTACGGAAAGCTGCATATCCTCGTGTAGTGTAACCATTTGCATAGGCACCGGAACAAAGGTAACTGCAAGAAGTAGAAATCCAGAAATTGCCAGAGCCCATCTCTTTTTATCCAGTTTCGTGATGTCGTTGAGGGGTGGTGGATGATTCAAACCCAGAAAAACTACCAGAAGGGCAAAGATTATCCACCCAGGATACCAAATTCCAAGTATGAAGAGAATTGCAGCAAAGGCATAACTCACGTACTTTGTATTATCCCCAGCAATCGCCCGAGCCACATGTCCACCGTCCAGTTGTCCTATGGGAAATAGATTTATGGCGGTGACCACAAATCCGACCCATCCAGCCATGGCCATGGGATGTATGAACTCTGGAGAGGGCATAAAATAGGAAAGCACATTGTAGATTATTGGAACATTGAGCAGGATATACCTGTTTGTCTCCGTTATGTTAATCGTCGGAGGATTGAGGGTACCCAAGTACATACCCAGTAAAGTTACAGGAATTGCCACTATGAACCCGGCTATGGGCCCTGCCAGTCCAATATCCACAAGTGCCTTCTTATCGGGAATGGGTTCTCTTACGGATATGAAGGCTCCCAATGTACCCAGCAGAGTGGGTGCAGGTATGAAGAAGGGTAGGGATACCATAACATTGTGCCTTCTGGCAGCAAAATAATGTCCCATTTCATGCACACCGAGAATGGTCATAAGAGGTAGGGCAAAGTAAACAAAACCACCCACTATTTCATTTAATGTTGTTGATGGGCCATAGTATGTTACGTAGTAACCCATACCCACCCATATCGTCGATGCAAGGGTGGCCAGAAGGAGGACTATGTTCACCCACAGACCCAGAAATTTTCTTGGAGGTGTTCTTATGACCACAAGAACATATTCTCCTGTTTCCTTTCTCACTATGGGAACCATCTGCCTTTTCTTGAGTTCCAACCTCAACTTCTCAAAATTCTTTTCAAATTCGTTCTCATCTCCAGGGGTGAAGTAGAATTCAAGATGGTCCGGTGTGATTCTGAAATCGTAAACGTTCAGGTACCTTCTCACGATGAGATTTACCTCTTCCACCTCTGGATTGATCATTTCAACCCCAGCAATTCTCTCGCCTTATTTAATCCTTCTCTGACCATCTCCCTTTTGCCCTTTCCCTGGACAAAATCATTCTTACCCCCACCCCTACCTTGCATGGATTCTGCAATTTTCCCGGCAATATTCCTGGCATTTACACCGAATACCACAAAACTCCCATCCTCTCCTATAAGCACTCCTCTTTTTCCCACACTGGCAAGTTCGCGGGCCAGAATAGCGAGTTCCTTCATCTCAAGAGGAAGAAGTTCAGCAATGATCTCCCTGTCTTCAAATTCCCTCCTTATGGACTCCATTCTTTCCCTCTTCAGCCTATCAATGGTCTTCCTCTGATCCTTCCATTCATTGAAGAATCTCTCCACACTCTCGGGCAGTTTCTCCCACTGTACACCCAGAACCTCTGCGCTTCTATGCAGAATATCCTCAACATGGTGGGTATGCTCAAGGGCACTCAACCCGGAGGTGTAGATTATCCTGCTAACACCATCCTGAATGCGTTCGGTACGCATAATCTTTAGAAATCCTATTTCACCCGTGTTGCTAACATGAGTACCTCCGCATGCCTCAACATCGAAATTTCCGATTCTAACAACCCTTATCTCCCTGCCAGGGGGAATTCCTCCTTCATAGAGCACAAATCCATACCTCCTCTCAGCCTCAGTGCGATTCATAAACTTCGCTTCAACCGGTATGCATGAGGTTATTATGCGCATGGCCTCCTCTTCAATTCTCCTTATCTCCTCACGGGTTATGGGTTTGTAATGGGCTATGTCGAACCTGCACTCATGCACGTCCTTCTGGGTGCCGTGCTGCCACACATGCTTTCCAAGAACCCTGCGGCACGCAGCAAGAAGAACATGCTCGGCGGTATGATTCCTCATCAACCTTTCTCTACGCTCCCAATCAATAAAGCCCCTGACCCTTACTCCCACAGGAATATGCCCCTCTATGAAGTGTACAACCACATCTCCGTACTTCTGGACATCCTTGACATGGTACTGCTTTCCCCCATACTCCACATACCCCCTGTCCGATGGCTGGCCACCCCCCTCTGGATAAAAGGCTGTTGAATCGAGAACGATCTCACCATCCTTGGAATAAATGACATCACCCTCAAATTCCCTCAAATAAGGATCCTCGTAATATAACTTGCGTGTGGCGGGCAAATCGTAACTCCTTTCAATCTTCTTCTTCCTAGCAGCCCTCTCATGCCTACTTGCAACAAGCCCGTGAAAATCCCTTGGAACTTCAACCTCCACACCCAGGTCTTCGGCCACACTCTTAACGATATCGGGCAAGAGGCCATGGGAATCGTAAAAGAGGATGAGATCATCCACATCTATTCTTCCCTTCTTCTTCACATGCCTCTTTACTATCTCCACACCCTTGGACATTGTTTTTCTGTAGCGGGACTCTTCAAGTTCAAGTTCTTCCAGAACAATGGGAAGCATGCTCGTATCCATTATATCGGAGAACCTGTGTACGTGCATTTCCACGAGTTCTCCAATTCTAGCGGGATTGCCCAAATCATACAGGAGTTTCAAGGTTCTTCTTATCAGCAACCTTGCAAGATAACCCGCCTGGGCATTTGATGGCACTATTCCATCCGTGAGCATAAATGCCAGACTTCTGGTGTAATCCACTATGGCATATATTTTCTGAAGAGGTACGATGAATTCCTTGTACTCTCTGATGCTGGAATTCGATGCCTTTAACACCTCATTCACAAGGGTCCCTTCATCTTCAATTTCTATGCGTGGTGAGATCAGGGCAAATTGCTTCAGTATCATATCTCTGCGCTCGTTCCTCTCAATATTCAATCTCCCCATTAACTCCTCGATCATATCAGGATAAATCGCATCGTAGATTGTGGGCGTGCCCTTCGAGGCCCAGACGAACCTTTCAAGGCCGTATCCCGTGTCCACAACCTTGACGGGCATTTCGGAATAGCGAACTCCATCAATCTCAACCTCGCCCCTTTCGTCCTCCCTGAGATTCATAAATACCAGGGTTGCAAGCTCTAAACCTCCATAAATGACCTCAAAACTGGCACCTGCGTTGCCCCCTCCGATCCAGGGATGCTCCTTGAGCACAACCTCATCCGCATTTCCCCCCAGTTCTTCAATGAGTTTGAGGGCGTACTCCACAGTCTCATCCTTCCAGTAAACCCATTTATCTGGATAGTTGAATGCATGGTGTGCCATCATCTCAAATCCGGTCAGATGCCTTCCGGTCTTGCCCACAGAATCAACATCAACCATCCTTATGCATGGCTGTGAGATAACCAGAGGATTTGCAGGTGGAGGTGCCAGGCCAGAGGTTACGTGAGGCTGGAAATCGTAAATGGATGCATTGACCAGGAAGACATCATCCCTCCACCTTGCCACCACGGGATAACGTGGTATTGGCTCGTGCCCCCTTCTCTTGAAGAAATTTATGAATGCGGATCGCATCTCTTCAATGGAGTACTCCCGGTTGAAAATTGGCTCTTCCAAAAATTTGTACTCTCCACAGGGTGCCTCCGTGCATGTGTCCCTAGGCTCTCTGCTCCAGAAGTAAGAACCACACTTCTTGCATCTGTACCTCTTCCAGCCATTTTCATGGAAGAACTGCAGATTCAGTTCCCTCTCAAGCATAGATTTGGCAAATGAGCCAATATATTAAAATTTATTCCCCTCTATCTTCACAAATTTCCCCATCCTTTCGCCAACAAATTCACCGTCCTCAATCACGTACTCTCCTCCAACAATCACTGTATGGGGATATATCGCTTCAAACCCCTCATAGGGTGTCCACCCACACTTGTAGTGCAGATCCCTGCTTCTCACTCTCCTCACATCTTTGAAATTCATAGCAATCAGGTCCGCATCGTAACCCTTTTCAATCTTTCCCTTACCTATCCCGATGAGCTCTGCAGGCTTCTCCATTAGAACTTCAACCATTCTGCGCAGGGGAATTTTTTCCATTCTCATTAGCCTCATAAAAATTGGCACGTAGGTTTCCACCTCGGGAATACCTGCAGGAGCGCTTGAGAATTCTTCTTCCTTCTCCTCAACTGTGTGCGGAGCGTGGTCACTTGCCACGATGTCTATCCTGCCAATCAGCAACTCTTCCCATAATCTCTCAGCTATCCATCTGGCTCTGAGTGGAGGGTTAACCTTGCCAAAGGAGCCCAGAGGCATATCCCTGTGCAGAAGTAGATGATGGGGTGTAACCTCGCATGTGAACCTTCCAACCTTGCACATGTCCACCGTATCCACAGAACTCACATGGGCAATGTGAAATTTACCCATTCCAAGAAGGGTTTTCACTGCACGAACCTCGCAACTCTCAGGTCTTGCAAGGTCATGCTCCCTCAAATTCGTGCTCTCCTTTTTTATGCATTCATTCAGTTCGGCGTGCACGGAGATAAACGAATGGGGCACGTAAGTCACCTCTGAACCCTTTGCACCCGTTGTCTCGCCCATGTATAGCTTGAAGGCGGCATTGTGCTCTCTCAGAATTTGGGCATTTTCGTTGAGAAGAAAATAAAGGGAAAAATCAACATTTGCCTTTCTGCTTACAGTCCTGAGTTTTTCGTTGAAACTTTCAGCATCCGAAACAGGAGGGTTTGTGTTGGGCATATCCATGACAAATGTGATCCCTCCAAATGCGGCACTCATGGTACCCGTGTAGAAATCCTCCTTGTGCTCGTATCCCGGCTCACGGAAATGAGCGTGAAGATCAATAGCTCCTGGAAAGATAACGCCCCTTATTCTCTTCGCTCCCGTAATGTATTTTTTCACTCTTTTTATCCTTCCCCCATCAATTTCAAGCGCAGCATCTATTATCTCTCCCCGATGGTAAATTCTTCCCTCAATCTCCAATTTCCTTCCTCCTTATTCTGCCCCATGGTTCCTCTTCCTCAAATATCTCGGCAGAAAATGCGTAGATTTTGGTGCTCTCGTCAAGCCAGCAATCCGGGGGCAATCCAGCCTTCCAACAGGTCTGAGAGAGGAACTCTTCCACATCCCAGTTCCACTCAACCGGAACCTGGGGAAGCAGCAAGCCACGGTAAAATCCCCTTTCGGCTATGAGCCCATGCCTTCCTATGACCACCATGTTTAGCAACTCTTTTCTACTTTTCACCCTGATCTCCTCCGGAGGAGTTAAAAGCGATACTTCAAAAACCACGCTATTCAGTTCATCTCTTGTAAGCGGCGGAAATCTGGGATCCTGAAACGCTGCTGCAAGGGCGGATTCCACCAGCGCTTTTTTAAGTGGAAATATGGGCTCTGGGAAGCCTATGCATCCCCGAAGATTTCTATCGGGATAGGTGGATATTGTCGTAAAAACTCCCCCTTTCTCCTCAAATTTTTTTGGAAACTCAATTTCAGGAACGCGCCTTCTATTCAGATACTCCTCTACAACCCTCCTCGCGGTTTTCACGACGAATATTCCCTCCTCATCGGTGTACATCATTTCAAACACCTCTTTGCTCACCCCATATTATCTTGTGAAGCTGGGGAAGCACACGGACATTCATACGGGAATTCAGAACCTTCTCCACAAGCCATTTCAAATCGGTACCGCCCACAGGCTGGAAAACAATATCCTGCTCTATTTTATACCTCTCAATGATCCCCTTTGCATACTCAAAATCCCTCTCATCGGCAATCACAAATTTTACAAAGTCCTTCGGGCCGAGGTAGTCAAGGTTCTCAAATCTCATGGCATTCTCCATCCTTGATGAGGGAGTCTTTATATCCAGAGAGACCACCAAATTCTCCTCTGTGGGTAAATTCTCAATGGATATGGAGCCATTTGTTTCCAAGAGAACCCTGTGGCCCTCCTTCAAAAGGGCATCAATTAATTTGTACACATCATCCTGAAGAAGTGGCTCACCTCCAGTTATGCAGACCCATTCCACACCTGCCTTTCTCACCCTCTGCATTATCTCTTCAATGCCCATATCTTCTCCCTCGTAGAACGCATATTTTGTATCGCACCACTCGCATCTCAGATTGCATCCGGTGAGGCGTATAAAGAACATTGGCACTCCGATGTATGTGCCCTCTCCCTGAATGCTCAGGAACATCTCGTTTATTTTCATTGATGATGGAATTGTGCCCTATCTTAAATCTTTTTCCATACGTATAAATATCTCAAAGGTATTAATGCAAATGTGAAGTACATAACTTTCGTATCCCGTGAGGTATGGCCTGCGTTCAACTCCATATACGCCTACACAAAACTAAAAAATGCATTTCCCAAAAAGATTCTCATCTTCCACACGGATGCAAGTATGGCAGAAAAACTTGAGGAAAAAATAAAGGTGCTTTACAAAGAGAATGGAAAGAGTGTGAGCATACAGAGGGTAAAAATTGATGATTCTGTGGAGGAAATGAAGAAGATTATAAAGGACCTATTGGAAAATGGAGATACTATAGACATCACAGGTGCAAGAAAGAGCATGCTTCTGGCTCTCATAGACATTCGAAACGTGAAAATAGTGTACCTTCTACTAAAGGATATGAGATTCTCCGGGTACCCCTTCATGATGCGTCCACTTTCCCTTCAGGAATTCTCGGAGGTGGAGAGATGATCATATCCAAGGAGGAAATACATGTGCTTCTCAACGAATTCGTTGTGCGCGGAATTAGAGAGGCAAGGATCGAGTATCCTCCCTTCCAGATTCCTCTTTTCACACTGAACCTTGAGAATTTCAAAGTTGAGAACCTTCTCACCCAGGGTGATATGGACAATGCAAGGAAGAAATACGCAAAGGGTGAGTTTCTGCGCAGGGATCTACCAGATTACTACGATCTCCTTGATTCCTTTCTATCCTCAGCCATCGTTGATTTTGAAAACGAAGATGAAATAAGGGAAGAATTCAAAATACTGCGCGAATCAATGAAGAACAAAAAGGTTTACATAAGGCCTGTGTTCATAGGTATTGATACCAATATTGCATATTATCGGGTGGTATCAAGGCGCCTTGGAAAGGAGTTTGAGTACGTGATAAGCCAGATAGTGGTTGATGAGGTGGATGCGAGGATCCATACAAAGTACACGGGAAAAATGCTCTACCACTTTGAGAGTTTACCCTACCACTCCATACTACACGAGTTTGCAAACGGAAGCGTGAAGGAATCAAGAAAGGCAAAGAATGCCATGAACGAAATTTACTACCTTTTCGATGTGCTTGATGCACTTCGGACAGGGGAAAGCACGGATACGAGGGACAAGGAGATAAGAGATAGAGAGATTGCAAAACAGTATGGAGAGTTTGCTGAGAATTTTCATGGAGAGGTGGTGCTCATAACCGCAGATAAGGACATGGTATTCCATGCCCAGGCACAGGGACTGAGTTCCATCTATTACAAACTGCCCCACAGACTCGACGTGGATACCGTTGATCCTTTGAAAATTTCAAATTTATTCTACGACATGATAACCAATTTTGGGATTTTGAAGATCAACGATACCGTAATACTCGCAGAATGGAGGGGCAAAGAGGTAGATGATTATATGAATGAAAGAATGAAAATCTACAACGTGGACGAGTATCTGACAAGGGAAATAAGGGTGTGTAGAGGTGTGATTGATGAATTATAGGGAGATGCGGGCAAGATTGATTGGTTCCTACGGCAGGTTTGTTTTCTTCCCCGATGACCCTGAAGCGCCAAAGATCGTGAGTACGAGAGCGTTCACGCATCTGGTGGTGGATGAGGAAATCACGCTCTACGCGCATCCACTTATGGAGGAGCAGATTGAAGACGAACTGAAAGAGGACTATGAGGTAATTTACGAAACGCCGGATTTGAAGGGAGAGTACTTTGTAAGTCCATACTCAAGAACTGGTAATTTAAATTTCAAGTTCAAAAATGGAGAGAAAATACTGAAAAGGGCTATGCGAAAACCCTTTGAGGAGGAAATTGAAATAATAAAAATCATAAATAAGCGCATAAATCTTGCACTGGGCGAATTCTGGAACGCTGTTTCAATAGGTATGGATCTGAGCGAGGTAAAGGCAATTCTGGAATCTAAACTGCTCAAAAATGGCATTGAAGGATTTCAGCATCCAAGCATAGTTGCCTTCGGAGCCAAGAGCAGGTATCCCATGCCGCACACCCATTCCGGAAAGGTTGAAAAGGATGGAATTCTTTACATAGACAGTACTCCATTTTTCCAGGGCTATCCCATGAATTTTTCCCGGGTAATATTTACAGGAGAGAGAAATGAGTGGATTGAATCACTGGAAAGGATAAACTCAATGTACGAGGCCCTGGGGAAACTAATAGAACCGGGAATTTCATGCAACACCCTTGATGGTAGAATAAGAAGCATAGGCAATTTTCCACACTACAGTGCCGTACCCTCTGCGGGGTTCTATCAGCCCTTTGCACCCGGCGATTGTGTGGTTGAGGAGAACATGATAATGACCATTGTACCATCAATATACCTCAAGGACGGCGTGATAAGGGTAAAGAGAAACATCCTTGTCAGGAAAGGGGGACCCGTGTTCTTGATTTAGGCTTCTTTATTATTTTTTTAAGCCAGTCTCCTTTGAAGTAGAAAATTGCCCCTATTCCCGCAGATACCATGTTAGATATGGCCATGGCAAACCACACGCCCACCATTCCCATGCCCACGCCAATGGATAGGGCAAAGTAAGCAGCAAGGGGAATTCTTATTCCCCAGAGGCGGGAAACGCTGAGCACAAAACTCTGGAACGTGTGCCCGGAGCCCGTTAGGATGGAACTTACTATCCTGAATATCCCAAAATAGGGTATCCCTATCAGAACTATAGAGAGAAAAACTCCTGCACTTTTTATTATATCAGGATTGTTGGGCACAAAGAAGGCAATAATGGGTTCTCTAAACACATAAATTATGCCGGATGCGATTAGAAGAAGGTAAAACATAAAAAATATACCTGTCTGGGCAATTTTCTTGGCCCTAGAAGTTAAATCTGCCCCAAGAGCCTGACCAAGCATTATGCTCACCGAGGAGGCCAGGCCGTTGACAACCACGAACATCATATTTACAATACGGTTTGCAACTCCGTAAGTGGCAATTGCCACATCGTAGTTGGGAAGGTGGGCTAAGATACTTTGAATGATGACAAATCCAAGGGCCATTGCGCTCATACTAAAACTTGAAGGGAGGCCTATGCGAAGTATGAATTTCACGCTCTCCCACTTTGGTAAGAAATCCCTGAGTTTTGGTTTCAACCTGAGCCTACCCTTGAATAGAAGGTACAAAAGCCACGCTGCTGCTATCATTCTTGCTATCACAGTTGCAGTTGCCGCACCAAATACACCCATTCTTGGAAATCCCAGCAGGCCAAATATGAGTATTGGGTCTAAAATTATGTTTATAATCACCGAGACTCCACTTATTATGAGGGGTGTTACCGTATCACCCTCCGCAGATATTACCCCCCCGCCCCCCATAACAACGAACATGAATGGGAGTCCCAGGAATATTATGGATCCGTAGAGGGCAGATGTTTGAAGAAGATTTCCCTTTGCCCCGATGAGCTCAAATATGGGGTAGGAAAAAATCGAGCCTATGAGTGCCATTATTGTTGCAAGAACTATAACTATGCCAAAAATCTGGCCCGTGTAATGATTTGCCTGCTCCCTATCATCTGAACCGATATACTGGGAGATTATGGGTATACCTCCCCTTCCAAGACCCCCTGCAAAGGATATGAAGAAAAAAACCACGGGCCATGTAAAATTTATGGCCGCCACGGCAATCTTCGCCTCCTCCTGAGGTAGACGCCCCAGCCAAAACATATCGGCAAGGTTGTAAAGGGTTTGCAGAAGGCTGCTCAGCATCATGGGCCAGCCTAGAAGGAACATGGTGCGTATAACTCCGCCTTCGAGTATCTCCTCTCTGCTCAACCGCAGTGCCACAAAGCCCTGAAAGGATAAAACTTATTTTAATGTTTGCGTATAAATGCAATTATAATCTAACATTTATCTTTGCCCCGCATTTCTCGCATTTTCCATCATCCGTCAGTCCGAGAATTCTGGTGTTGTAATAAACACGCTCTATGAGAAGATTTCCGCACTTCGGGCAGTAGGTGCTTTCGTACTCAGGTTCCCAAGTGTTGCCAAGATAAACGTATTCCAGCCCAGCCTCCTTTGCAATCTCGTAGGCTCTGTGAAGAGTTCTAACCGGTGTGGGTGGCTTATCCGTGAGTCTGTACATGGGAAAGAATCGTGAGAAATGAACGGGTATCTCAGGACTCACTCCTTGCACCCACTCTGCAAATTTTCTTATCTCACCTTCTCCATCGTTCAACGTTGGAATTATAAGATAGGTAAGTTCAACATGAATCCCCATGCGATGAGCCCTTTCAACAGTGTCAAGCACGGGTTGAAGTCTTGCTCCCGCAATTTTTCTGTAGAATTCATCGTTGAATGCCTTTACATCTATGTTCATTGCATCAAGGTACCTGGAGATTTCCTCAAATGGCTTCTTGCATATGTATCCATTGGTAACATAAACAGTGTAGAGTCCCTCCCGCTTTGCCATTTTTGCAACATCAAGGGTGTATTCATGCCATATTGTTGGCTCGTTGTATGTAAATGCTATACCCTCATAATCCCGGGCCACCTGCATGAGCTCCTCCGGGCTCATCTCCCTTATGTAGGGAAACTCAAGTCCGATCTGACTTATTTCCCAGTTCTGACAGTGTTTGCACCGCATATTGCAGCCCACCGTGGCCACCGATAGAACCTCAGAGGTGGGCTTGAAATGAAATAGGGGTTTTTTCTCTATGGGATCCACCGCTATTGAGGATACGCTGCCATAATTTAGCGTGTAAAGCTTACCTCCAATATTCTTCCTGACCCTGCAAACACCAACCTGCCCATCACTGAGCACGCATCTATGTGGGCACAGATTGCACCGAACCTTATTGTCTTCCAATTTTTCCCAGTGTCTGGCTAAAATGAGCATAACCCTCACCTTCAAATTTTTTATTTTCCTTCCATATCCCTGCATTCTCCCTCTCAACAACCTCCCCAATCTCCGTGCCAACCACACCACGTTTGGCAGTATATACGAGTTCGTACTCGCCACCGAACATTGTTGCAAGGTACTCCAAAGGCAGGCCATAATCCTCTGAAACCTCATAGGCAAGTTTGTGTATGGGAATCTTATCAAAATATATTTCCAATCCATATTTTTCATTTCCCATAAATTTAACAGATGCAAGCAAGCCGTCTGATAGATCCATGCACGCACTTCCCAACTCCGAGATCCTCCTACCCTCCTCTATCCTGGGATGGACGTCTAACAAATACTCAATGCCCTCATCATGCCCGTTTTTCCAGAGAAAATATCCTGCTGCCTGCTTTCCAAGTTCTCCAGTCACAAAAACCCTTTCGCCCTTACTTACTGTGTTCCTTCTTAATATTCTGTTGGCCTCCACGTGGCCCACCGCAAAGCCGCTCATCCCGACGCTTTTTGACTCTTTGAAATCTCCACCATAATAGGGCACACCAAATCCCTGCAAAACACTGTTCATTCCCAAAACGAAGGATTCAACATAGTCCCAGTCCAAATCCTGCGGGAATGACATGGATGCCATAAATAAATCTGGCAGCCCCCCCATTGCGGCAATATCACTTAAATTTATGGATGCAAAAAAAGCCCCAACTTTCTCAGGGTTCCACTCTCTCATGAAATGTACGCCCTCTCCAATGAAATCCACAGTGTAAAGTTGATAAAGATTCCCCATTTTTATGTAAACGCAATCATCATAGGCTTGCTTCTTTTTCAAGATTTTCCATATCCCGTCTATGGCCCTTCTCTCACCCATATCCTTCAACTGCATCACCCTATGCATGCCCTTGCAACGATAAAGTTTTTACTCCATACAAACATACTTCCCCGTGAAATGCTTGAAAATGCATGCAGTAGTTCATGGGAAAATTGACGGAAAGAGAATTGATGATTTCGTGGAATCCTTCGATGAAGATTTGCTCTATCTCATAGACGTGGACTCCCACAATGGTGGGGAGATTAACTTCAAGGTCTACGATGAGTTATCGGGACTCTTTGAGATGTGGATAGATGCCGCTCCAAGAAGGCACTACGATGTTATGGATGTGCTCGTGATTGGAGGCAACAAGGCAGTGATCACACCCTATTTCACAAGGTGGAAGGAGATAACAAGGGCGATAGAACTCACTGAGAATACAGTTTTAAAATCATACAATATTGAGGATATCGGGAGATTTCTGAGCATGGGAGGCAAAGAGGTTATAACCTCCGTGCGCATGGCCCCACTTGTGCATGCCAATACCTATGTGCTAAAAGGAGGTGAAATTTGCCCATGGAGGATCTGAAGAGGGTAGTTGCATTCGTGGTGAAGAGAAAGGGAAGGGAAATAAAGGAGGAGGACTTTGTAAACACCCTGTCCTACGATATGAAGTGGGTCTCTCCAAATTCTGCACGGGCACTGTTCAAGGTTGCCGTGGATACTCATCTCATTGAGAGGAAGAATGAGCACTATGAGCCGACCTTTGAGATGAAGGGATTGATCCTGCCTCTTGATTTCAAGGTTACCGAGGAGGATGTTGCCAAGTATTTCACAAAACCGGACATTTTCACAAGGATAATGGATCATCTCACATTCAACCTCAAGAGGAGCAGAAGGGATATACTTATGGAAATAAACGAAATCAAAAACAGAATGAAGTATGTGAGCATTGAAGTGGCAGCCCTAATTTACTGCAAGGAAAACGAGATGGACTGCTCTGAATTCTACCAGGAGGTAGAGAAAAGGATAATGGAATTATAAATTGGATGCACTCTCGGTGAATTTCAAGGCCTTTTCCAC
Organism: Aciduliprofundum sp. MAR08-339; assembly: GCF_000327505.1. NCBI lineage: Archaea > Methanobacteriati > Thermoplasmatota > Candidatus Aciduliprofundum > Candidatus Aciduliprofundum sp. MAR08-339. Next base: position 946,816 of record NC_019942.1, on the reverse strand, counting down.
ATCTCCCTTCTCCATGTATATGTCTGCAGCCACCTCATAGATCTTTTTCTTCAGTTCATCGTCTCCGACTTTTTCAAGCATGGATAATGCCTTTTTGATGAAGTGAAGAGCCTCATCAACATAGTCATCTTCAAGGTAGTACATGGCGAGATGATAAAGCGTCTCAACCTGAGCCCTTATATGTCCCTCCTTCTCAAACAGGTCAAGGGCTCTATAAAGATAGTCCAGCTGTCTCATGTCATCATAAAGCAAGGCAAAATTCGAATACACTGCACCAAGGGCCACGTTATCCCTCAGATTACGAAATATTATCTCCGCCTCCCCAAAATTTTTCTCGGCCTCCTCCCTCATACCCAAAAAATAATGTAAGAGACCAAGATTGCTCAAAATTATGCCCCTCTGCTTCTTATCCTCCTCAACTTCAAGCTTACTCTCAAGTTCTTCAATATCGTTCTCAACCCGCTCAATGAACCTTTTGACCTCCTCAACATTTTCCTGGACTTTTTGATTCTCGATACCATCAGTGTTGTCAAGGGCCACCTGAAAATACTTAAGGGACTCTCTTGGATAATGGAGAAAATAAACACATAGCCCTGCAAGATTAGCATTGTAGGCGATTTCTTCCCTGTTTGTGGAGTTTTCCAACTCATCGAGAAAAAGTTCAAGAGCCCTGCGGTAATTTTCCCTGTTGAAGTATTTCAGCGCATCTCCCATGAGCAGTCCAAGCATTTATACAATTTAACACTTTCCAAGATATCTTTTCAAGGCGTAAATCCCACTTAGCACGTTGGCTCCAAGAATAAGATCCTCCGGAAGAGAAAAGAGATACTCATCCACATGTACCAATGGAACTTTTATCACCTCTATCTCCTCCGTAGGCTCAAGATTTTGCCTTGCAGCCATTTTCACATCGGGTGCGTAAAAATAGTAGGCTTCCATTCTTGTGAGGCCCTGACAGATCACCCCCTTGAAAAGGAAAACCAGTTCCTCTGCCCTATACCCTGTTTCCTCTAAAAGTTCCCGTCGGGCGCATTCCTCAGGATCCTCATCGTCAACCAGTCCCGCTGGAAGTTCAATAACATACATGTTCAAAGGAAACCTGTAATGCTTCTCCAGCAGGATTTCTTTATTTTCCGTGAGTGCAATCACCACCGCAGTTTTCGTATGCTTTCCAATTTCAACACTTTCCCATATTGCATTTCCATTGTAGTCCCTTCTAATACGTAGGAAATTGCCTTTAAAAACGATCTCACTCCTCTCAATGTTCATTTTTTCTCAGTTCCTCCAGTATCTCCCTCGCTCTATCCACTCGTACCTTTCTCTCTTCCACAAGCTTCTCGGCGACGATGTCAATCTCCTCTCCCTTTGCACCGGCCATGACAGCAATGTTCCTCGCATGCAGGCTCATATGCCCCCTCTGAATTCCTTCCGTGGCGAGGGCTCGCAGCGCTGCAAAGTTCTGCGCTAAGCCCACCGCGGCAAGAACCTCGGAGAACTCTCTCGCGCCTTTAACTCCCAATATCTTCCTTGCAATCTTGGCCTTGGGGTGCGTGCTCGTTGCGCCGCCAATTGTTCCCACAGCGATGGGTATCTCAATGCTCCCCACAAGATTTCCCTCTGAGTCCATCTCGTAGTGGCTCATGCTAGTGTAAGTTCCGTTCATTGCAGCGTACGCATGCGCTCCCGCCTCCACCGCACGCCAGTCGTTGCTCGTGGCGATCAGAACAGCATCAATGCCGTTCATTATGCCCTTGTTGTGCGTGGCAGCTCTGAACGGATCCACACGTGCAAACTCGTAAGCGTAGAGTATGCCCTTCACCGTATCCTCTCCAATTACCTCTTTTTTCCACACTGCCCTCGCCCTTGCAAGGCGATATATTGCGAGGTTGCTTAGAATCCTGAGGTACACCTTTCCACCAGTTATGTCCTCTATGTACGGAGCCAGAGCTTCTGCCATGGTGTTCACTGCATTTGCACCCATGGCATCTCTGACATCCACATGAATATGGATAATGAGCATCGGGCCCATCTTTGAGTCAAGAACCCTCGCGGTAATGTCCCTGCACCCGCCGCCCACTTTAACAAGCACGGGATCCTGCTCATTCGCTATGCGCATCAACTCCTCTTTATGCTCAAGAACCTGCATCTTCGCAAAGTGCGGATTCTCAAGTCCCACAACCTGAATCTGAGAGATCATTATTGGTTCTGTGGAGGACGTGAAGAATCCGCCTCCGGGTCTCGCAAGCTTCGCCGCGTGGCTCGCAGCGGCCACAACGCTCGGCTCCTCAATGGCCATAGGAATGATATAGTCCTTTCCGTTGATTAGAAAATTCGTGGCTATGCCCATTGGAAGCTCAGTCATGCCTATCACATTCTCAATCATCCTGTCCGCCAGGTCCAGGGGAAGGTGCCCATTCAGAAGAAAGTTCGTCTCATCATCACTTAGATCTGCGAATTCCTTTACAATTCTAAGGCGCTCTTCCACAGGCAACTTGTAGAATCCGGATATGCGCGAGGATTTCATAGATAGGTTATTGGCTGTTCTCTATTAAACCTTTTTTGGTTGCGAAAGTTATTAATAAGACTCTTTCATTTATTAGGTTTATAAGGTGATTCATATGGGTTTGTTGGGTGGGAAGAAAAGATTGTTCGTATTTGCCATTATCCTGTTACTGGTCATTGTGAATATAGCCACATCGGTCAATAATCCACAGATGTTGAACAGCAGGAGAGAAATATCCCCCGGAAAAATGGTTATCTACACAAAAGGGTTTAATGCAAATCTAGCAAAACCTGAAAATTACATAGGATCTCCAAATTCTGGGCATAAAATATATGTGACCATAGCCCTCAAATGGAGAAACGATGATGATCTGAACAAGACATTATGGCTCATAAACAATCCAAGATCCCCTCAATATCACCATTTTCTCTCTTGGAAAGAATTCAAAAATAGATATGCCCCCTCCAAGATAGTTTACAACTCAATTTTAAAATGGTTGAAAAAGGAAGGGTTACACATTCAGTATACATATCCCCTCAGGAATTCAATAACTATATACGATACCATGGGAAAAATACAGAGAGTATTTCACACCCAGTTTGGCATTTATAGAGGAGATGGAAAGCATCTAAGAAAAGAGTATTTTGCCATATCAAAACCCATAGAATTTCCAAGTAATTTCATACCATACATATTTGGAATTGATGGACTCAACAATGCCACAGCCTATCATCTCAACTATTTCAAATCCTCCTCCGGTATAGATTATCTCACTGGAGCAGATGTTGCCAGAATGTACCATGTTTATGAGTTGTATAATGATTCCGCTTCAGGGACGGAAAGCAGTAAGCACATATTTGCTACCGGACTCCGCGTGGCTACTGTTCTCTGGGAGGGTGCCGATAGCAGTGGAAATCAATACGCGCCCTTTGATCCGAGTGCAGTAGGTTATTACTATGCTCATGTGATTCCCTCCTGGATTCAAAATCTCGGTGTGAATTCCACAGTCCATTACCATGGCACAAGCGGAACAGTAGCTCCGGGGAGTAATACTGATGGTCAGGTGTCCGTGGAGAATGAACTTGATCTCGAAATGGTAGGAACACTGGCGCCAGGTGTGGATGCTTACTGTGTCTATGGTCCAGGAGGAAGTAGTGGGGGACCATCTGAAAGTAATTTTCCGGACAATGAATACGATTATATAGCAAATACACTTGCATCTGATACATCAGCTCAGTTGGTGGCCGTGAGCAATTCATGGGGTGGGGGAGATGCTTCTGGCCCTGCCGAAACAGATAATGATATTAAAGCGCTGAACGCAATGGGAGTCACAGTCCTTGCTTCAAGTGGTGATGATGGTGATACTGATTCTCCTAGTTATCCCTCCACAGATGCTCATTCATCATTTGGTGTTATAGCGGTTGGTGGCACCACACCATTTCCCAATGGGTATGATATTACCACTCTTGATGATGAAGCTACAATGGGCTACAATACTAACCTTACTGACCCCAGAAGCAGTGAGATAGTGTGGTACGATATTTCAAGCACAAATAGTGCTGGAGATCACTGGGGCACGCAGAGCGGTGTGAGCTCTTCATATTCAGAACCTTGGTTCCAGAAGGATTTCGTGGGGAGTGTAATAAGTAACACGGGAAGCACTGGAAGGGCCACTGCGGACATATCTGCGATGGGTAATCACACCTTCATCTACACCAGTAGCAGCAGCGGATTGCAGTGGAGTGCTGTGGCTGGTACCTCAGTAGCATGTCCTGTAACTGCCGGAATGATTGCAGAGATGGCCGCTTATGTCGGTGTGCAGTACGGGGTTTCGAATCATGGATTTGGATATCTTCTGCCAACAATATATCAGCTTGGAAATGATTTTTACAACAACGGGAAGTACAGTTCTTCACCGCCCTTCTTTGATGTAACAGAAACGCCCAGCGGGTACCACAATGGAGAAACTGCCTACGATGCCCGCACTGGCTGGGACCTTGCATCAGGGTGGGGAGTTATAAATGCCTGGGAATTTGTACACGATATTGGATTTGTACTCAGGGCTTCCACATCCTCGGCCACCATATCCCAGGGACAGACTGCCTCCTACACGATAAATGTGGCATTTCCATACATGTGGACATGCGATGTGGGACATTTCACGGTGAGTGGCCTACCTTCTGGTGCAACTGCAAGCACATCGGTGGGATATGTGCATCCGGCCGGTAATGGCACTGCTGCATCGGTCACCTTGAACGTGGCCACACAACCATCCACACCCACAGGTACATATACCCTAACCTTCTCTGCCTATTCATACAACCACACCACAGGCCGTTGGGGAAATTTAACACAGAGTGTGCAGCTCACATTAACGATAAATTCTGCAAATGCACCGGACCTTACAATCACATCAATATCTACTTCGGCAAGTACTGTTGATGAAGGAAAGAGTGTTACCATATACGCAACGGTAAAGAATGTGGGTAATGTGGATGCAAACAACGTGTATGTTGGCTTCTACTACGACAATGTGTCTGAAAGTACACATATTGGAAATGTCTCGGTGGGCACGCTGGCAGCAGGGGCAAGCGCAAGCGTGCAGATTGCGTGGGATACAAGCGGGCATGTTGGAACACATACTTTAATCGCCTACGCAGACCCAGACAATATAATAGCAGAGAAAAACGAGACAAACAACTCCGCATTTACCTCCATAACTGTAAATGGATATGGTGTTTCACTCTCCGTAAATCCAACATCTGCCACCGTGCAGCCGGGCAGCTCCGCCACATACACCATAACGGTGAAGAACATTGGAACTCTTCAAGATACCTTTGATCTGAGTACATCTTCGGTGGCAACTGGGTGGTCTGCATCACTTTCAGAAAATTCAGTCACACTAAATGCAGGAGCAACTACAAATGTTACTCTAACAGTCACCGCTCCAAGCACCGCGAACAATGGGGATTCTCAGTCTGTAACAGTTACAGCAGTTAGTGAGGGTAATTCAAGCAAGAGTGATAGTGTTACCACAACGACAACCGTAGCAACGATATATATCACCGCAATACACATTTATTCTCACCTGGATGCAGTTATAAATTACACCACTTCCGAGAGCGTGAAAACTTACATAGAATACGGTATTGGTCCGAACCGTATGAATATGCAGACACCGGAAGAGAGCAGTGCGAGCATATACCACGAGGTGGCAATAGAAAATCTAACCCCAGGAATCAGGTATTATTTCAAGATTTATATGACCAATGGTACAACAAGCGTATGGAGTAGCATATACAGTTTCACCCTCAACGGTACAAATGATTTCGAGACCAGTGATAACGGGCAGTATCTATATAACTGGCACACCGTGGCTTGGAATTATAGCACAGGAAACAGTGAACCAAGCATATGGCAGTGGGGTTCACCCAGCAATGTAGGACCCACATCTGCGCACTCTGGAAGTGATTTGATAGGCACAGTGTTAAATGGATATTATGGTGTAGATGAACAGGTACAGGTTTTAATGACACCCTGGATGGATTTCACAAACGCATCTTGGGTCACTCTTTCATTCTATGCATGGTATGACCTTGAAGCCGATTCCAGCGGAATGTGGGATGGAGTAACCATAGCCTTCGAAAACAACACAGGCTCTACATGGTGGCTTCTTGATCCAAACAACAATGCTTCTCAGTATGACGGAATATGTGCATCTGATCAGGGATTAAATGACACGTATATTTTCGGAGGCAACTCCGGAGGATGGGTACTTAAAACCTTCAACACCAGTGCAATAAATGATACAAAAGTGAACAGAAATCTTCTTGGTCATAAAGTTCGCTTCATTTTCTACTTTGAAAGCGATGAGTCCGTTCATAATTATCCCGGTTTCTACTTCGACGACATTCAGGTTAAGGCGGGAATTCCACAGTATCACATCTACGGCTATGTAAAGGATTCGTCGGGCAATCCTGTAAGCGGAGCAACTGTTTGGATAAATGACACAACTCTGGGTATAACCTATCAAACAACAACGGATACCAATGGATATTACGAAGTTTACACCCATAACTGTATGGGAGGAGATACCATAAATGTGGACGCAGAGACTGCTGGAATGAAAGGAACAAATTCAGGCACGATGAGCAGTACCACAACAAATCTTCAGATAGATGTAACTCTGCAGGCAGTACCAGAACTGAGTTTCTTCGCACTAACAGCGTTCCTGGCAATTGCAGTGCTTCTTCTTAGGAGGAAAAAATAATTTCTCACACATTTTAAATATCTTCCCATTCATATCCTTTTGTGAAAAAAGAGACCAAGGCCATACTGATACTTTCACTTTTATCACCACTCTTTGCGGAGGTACTCAGCGGTTCAACCCCACCACATCAGTTGATTTCTGAGCCATTATCGTTTCCATCACTCTGGGCGTTTTACGGCTCTGGAGTACTCCTGTTTCGCGAACTGTGGGTCCGAAAAAACAAAACTCCCGGTGGAATCATGATGCTGGGATTTGCCTATGGCATTTTAGAGGAGGGTGTGTTTATAAAATCTTGGTTTGATCCTGCATGGCCCGATCTTGGAATACTTGGAAGATACGGAAGAATTATGGGCATAAACACCGTATGGGCAGCATGGCTCACTGTTTTTCATGCGTTTATGAGCATATGGGTACCCATAATACTTTTTGAACTCTTGTTTCCAGAACTCAGAAACACAACTTTACTCGAGAGAAAAAGCGCCATATTACTTCTATCAATGTACCTGGGCATGGGAATAGTAATGAATCAGATTCTGGATAATTATCATCCACCATTAATCCCATATTCCCTGACGGCAATGCTTGCCATCTCATTCATAATTATGGGGACAAAATTCAAACTGCCCGGACCACCTGAGATCTCTGAGAAAAAAGCCCTTCTCCTCGGGATAGCATACTCAACAGCGTTGTTCATAATATTCGTGCTTATTCCCCATACCTCCATTCCTCCAGAGGTACCGATAATTTTAGGCATACCTATCGCCATTCTTTTTTACGTTATTCAGGTAAATCAACCACAGAAAATTATCCATACCCTTATGCTGGGTGCCCTCTCATTCTGGCTACTTTTTATGGATTTTGCTCTGGCCACCATGGGCCACCTTGCCGAATTACCGCTGGGATGGGGCACTTACATTGCAGTTCTATACGTATACTTTAAAAGATACAATTTTACGAGTTCCGATAAAAAGCGGTAAGTTTAATTACTGAATCCTATTATTGAAATTGGTGATAGTATGCATGAGCAGGAAATCAAGGCAGCGGTGGAACACTTTGAAAGTTTGCTTAGAGAACAACTTGAAAGGGTGCAGAGGATAAGAAACGAGGGGGACTGGATTGATTATTCAAAGCTTCCAAAAATAGTGATAGGAGTTGCAGGAGGTGACGGAATAGGACCATACATCACAGAGCAAACACAGCGCGTTCTTGAGTTTCTTCTGAAAGACGAAATTGCCACGGGAAAAATAGAGTTCAGGAAGATTGAGGGACTCACAATTGAGAATCGAGTGAAGCACATGCAGGCCGTGCCAGATGATGTACTTGAAGAGATCAAAAAATGTCACGTTCTTTTAAAGGGTCCCACAACCACTCCCAAGAAGGGTGATCCGTGGCCAAATATTGAAAGCGCCAATGTGGCAATTCGTCGAGCCCTGGATCTATTTGCCAATGTTCGTCCGGTGCGTGTACCAGAACTGGGCATTGACTGGGTGTTTTTCAGGGAGAACACGGAGGGTGCTTACATGCTCGGATCAAAAGGAATCATGATAGGCAACGATCTAGCCATGGATTTCAAGGTGATAACCGCTCCCGGAGCAGAGCGCATAATTCGCCTCGCATTTGAGTATGCGAAGAAGAACAACCGCAAGAAGGTGACTGTGGTAACAAAGGCAAATGTGGTCAAGAAAACGGATGGACTTTTCCTGGATGTGGCAGAGCGTGTTGCAAAGGACTATCCAGATGTGGAATGGGATGACTGGTTCATAGACATAATGACCGCAAAGCTCATTGACCCGGCGAGGCGCTCACAGTTTGATGTGATTGTGCTTCCAAATCTGTACGGGGACATACTCACGGATGAGGCCGCCCAGATTCAGGGTGGCGTTGGCACAGCTGGCAGCGCAAATATCGGAAAGAGATATGCGATGTTTGAAGCCATACATGGGACTGCACTGCGCATGGTGAAGGAAGGAAGGGCAAAGTATGCGAGTCCCATGAGCATGATCAAAGCTGGTGCAATGATGCTTGAGCATATTGGTTATGTGGAAGAGGCACGGCGCCTGAATATGGCCATAGACATATGCACGGTCTACGAGAAGAAAATTGTAGTAACTGGGCGCAGCGATGGAGCAACGGGCGAGGAACTTGCAAATTACGTTATGGAAACTTTGAAGGATCCAAAACTGGAAGAAAGGTGGAAGAAATACACCTCCTCTTAAATTTTTTAAAAAATAAAAAAAATTAGCGGACTCTGTTTTTTGGTCTGACTATAAGCCAGATGATGAGCCCAATTATGTTCAGTATGAGAACCACCAGAAACCATACCAGTCCGCTTTTTCCACGACGCTTTGCATCTCTGTAAACCCATATCAGCACCAAGAGCCATACCACAAAAAATAGCATGCCCAAGATACAGGTCTTTCCTCCCAGACTTCCCAGAAACTCACCGATGGACAGTTCAACATCCTTTCCATATTTCAGGGAATAACTGAAACTGACAGAACTTGGGGCTGCGCTTTCCACCACGAGATAATACTTACCCCCTGCAGAACTGTTCACATAGTACTGTACATTTGCATTTTGAACACTCAAAACGGAGCCGCCCGATATATAAACGAATCTCTGCCCGGCTGCATATTTCTGAAAATTGTTTTCATCCAAAAGGTAGGCATTCACAGATCCAGTTGCCTTTATTGTGTACCTTATGCCGCCACCATTTGGCAGGCCAATTAGATGGTACCAGTACTGGTTTTCGGAGATGCTCACATTACCAGAATCACTGTTCACATCCTCTCCAAGTGCCACTGGTGTCACTAATAGAGCCAAAAAAATAAGGCTCACCACAACAACCATACTACTCGATTTTCCATTCACAATTGCCTCCTCCCACAAATAAGGTTAGAAATCAAAAAATAAAAACTTTGTGGATAAGATTAAAATTTAATCCACCTTAAAATCCCCGTGCTTCATTATGTGCTCCACGATGCCCCCATCTTCAAGGAGTCGCATCATGAACGGTGGAATTGGAGTGCTCTGCAGCTCAATTCCCTTGGTAAGATCCTTTATTACTCCGTTTTCAAGGTCTATTTCAAGTTCATCGCCCTCGTCAATTTTGTCTGTATCCGCAACCAAAAGTGGCAGGCCAATGTTGAACGCGTTGCGATAGAATATCCTTGCAAAGCTCTTTGCAATCACACAGCTCACTCCCGCTAGCTTGATTATGCGCGGCGCGTGCTCTCTGCTGCTCCCCAATCCGAAGTTGTTTCCTGCGACGATTATGTCTCCCGGCTTGACCTTCTTCGGAAACTCAGGATCTGCATCTTCAAGCACATGCTTCGCCAGTTCGGGAAGATTGGTGCGAAGATGGAAATAGCGCCCAGGAGCGATGTGATCCGTGGAAATGTCATCGCCAAACTTCCAGACTCTTCCTTTAATTATCTTCTCCATTTCTATCACCTCACAGATAATCACGAGGATCCGCTATTTTTCCTTCAATTGCAGTTGCAGCCGCAGTGGCAGGAGAACCGAGATAAATCTCCGCATTTGGATTGCCCATTCTCCCTTTGAAGTTGCGGTTCTGCGTGCTCAACACCCTCTCTCCGTCCGCAAGAACACCTTTATGTATGCCCACGCATGGCCCACAACCGGGGGATTCAATGGCCGCGCCCGCTTCAACGAATTTCTCAAGCAATCCTTCTTTCAAGGCCTGTATATAAACCCTGCGGGATGCCGGAATGACTATCAACCTCGTTTTCTTATTCACCTTGTTTCCATCCAAAATATTGGCGGCGATACGAAGATCCTCAATGCGCCCGTTTGTGCATGTGCCTATGTAAACCTGATCAATTCTTATATCCATTTTCTTCGCCTCGGTTATGGTTCTCGTGTTGTCAACGGTGTGCGGGAATGAAACCGTGGGCTCAAGTTCGCTAACATCAAACTCGTATTCTTTCTCAAACTCCGCGTCATCATCGCTCTTTATCTCCCTGTACTTCTCGCCCCTTCCCATTTTCTCAAGGTATTCCTTCGTTGTGGAATCGGGAGGAATCATTCCTGTCTTGCCTCCAGCTTCAATGGCCATGTTCGTGATGGTGAACCTTGATTCCATACTCATCCTGTCAATGGTTGGTCCCACGAATTCCATCGCCTTGTACGTTGCTCCATCCGCTCCAATTGTTCCAATTATGTGCAGAATCAAATCTTTGGAGTACACTCCCTTCGGAAACTCTCCTGTTATGCGGAACAGATGAGTCTCGGGAACTCGGAGCCACACCTTCCCGAGGGCGAAGGCTATGGCAACATCCGTGCTGCCCATTCCCGTGGCAAACGCGCCCAGCGCTCCGGATGTGCAGGTATGCGAATCCGCACCCACTATCAGCTGTCCCGGGGAGGCCCATGATTCCACAAGGCGCTGATGGCACACACCCTCTCCCACATCGGAGAGATACGCGCCCGTTTTCTCAGAGAAATTCCTCAGAATTTTGTGTGCGTTGCTCAGCTCCTTGCGGGGCGAAGGAGTTGCATGGTCAAGAAACAGAATGGTGTTGTTCTTATCAAACACCTTTTCCATTCCCATCTTCTTCAGCACATCCACGCTCAGTGGACCTGTGCCATCCTGCACCATTGCCACATCCACTTTCGCAACCACGATTTCTCCAGCCTTCACTTCCTTCCCTGCATGCTCTCCAATTATCTTCTCAGCCATTGTCTTTCCCATACGCATTACCTCCTATTTTCTATGGGTACATACTCAACATAATCCGGTCCGGTATAGTAAGCCCTCGGTCTGAAAATTCTGTTGTTTTGAGTGTACTCGCAAACATGCGCGGCCCAGCCCACCGAGCGGGCCATGGCGAAAACAGGTGTGAAAAGATCACGGGGAATTCCAAGGAACTGATAAACGATTCCCGAGTAGAAATCCACATTGGGAAATATGCCCTTATTTCCCAGCTCGCGAATCATTATCTCCTCAATCTTCTCACCTATGGATATGTACTTCCTGTCGTTGTATTTATCAGAGAGATACTCTGCATACTCCTTAAGAATTCTGGCGCGTGGATCATATGTCTTATAAACCCTATGCCCAAATCCCATTATGCGGCGCTTCTCTTTCAGAGCGTTGAGCACATATTCCTCCGCCTTATCAGGTGAGCCTATCTCATCAAGCATTTTCAAAACCCTTTCATTGGCTCCTCCGTGGAGAGGCCCCTTGAGAGCTCCGATGGCAGATACTATCGCTGAATTTATATCAGAAAGCGTGGAAGCAGTTACCATGGCTGCAAATGTGGACGCGTTGAGCCCATGCTCCGCATGCAAGATAAGTGCTATGTCAAAGATTCTGGCCTCTTCCTCGTCCGGCTTTTTTCCATGAAGCATGTAGAGAAAATTGGCAGCATGACCTAAATTCTGATCAGGTGGCACGATCTCCTGACCGGTACGGGCCCTGTGGTAGTATGCAATGATTGTTGGAATCTGGGCAATTATGCGTATGACCTTGCGCATCACGCCCTCGCGACAGCATCTATACTGGTCAGGATCGTAGAGCCCGGCGTGGGCCACAGCTACCTTGAGAATGTCCATAGGGTGAGGATTTGGAGGCAGTTCCTTAACACAGTCCTCAACTTTCTTGGGAAGAATTCTAAGTTCCCTCATCTGGGACGAGAATTCATCCAGTTCCTCCCTCGTAGGCAGATCTCCATACAGAAGGAGATATGCTGTTTCCTCGTAGGAGGAATACTTGGCAAGCATCTCAATGGGAATGCCTCTGTAGATCAATTTTCCCTCATTGCCATCAATTGCGCTTATTGAGGACAGTGCGGCAATAACACCTTCCAAACCCTTTGAATACTCTATTGCTCCTGTATCTTTCAAAACTCCCATAATATCATCTCCCTTAGCAAAGCACATATTGATTTCTTCTATTTTAGATTTTGGGTTTTCGCAAAAAGTATTAAATTAACCACCGCAATTCGCCATGGAATGAAGAGAGCATACCGCTCAAGGATAATAACATACTGGCGTGGAGAACTTAGGGATCTTGAAGATGCATATTTGGTTGTGGAAAACGGAAAAGTTAAAGATATAACAAGGGAGAGACAGGAGCACGCAGTGGATTACAGAGATCATGTGATCCTCCCTGGATTTGTGGACACACATACCCATCTACCCCAAATGGATGTGCGTGCAAGATGGAACCCGGAACTCCTCGGATGGCTTGAAAAATACGTGTTTCCCGCAGAGGCAAGGTTTTCAGATGAGGATTATGCAAGGGACAGGGCATCAAAATTCTTCTCAGCCCTCGTTAAAAACGGCACCACAACAGCTGCAATATTCTCCTCTCCTTTTAAGGAGGCAACGAATATTGCGTTTGAAGAGGGGGCAAAGATTGGTATGCGCTTCATAATGGGTCAAGTGCTGATGGATATGAACGTACCAGATGAAATAAAAACCACCGTGGAAAATGCAAAAAAGGATGTGGTAGAACTTGCAAAAAAATGGAATGGATACAGAGAGAGAGTTTTCTACGCAGTCACCCCCAGATTTGCAGTTTCATGCAGTATAGAACTAATGCGCATGCTCGGAAATCTGGCCAGGAATCTCGGGCTTTACGTACAGACCCACATATCCGAGCAGGCTGGTGAGATTGATATGATCAAGAAAATGCATCCCGAGTATGGTAATTATGCCTCCGTTTACGATCATGCGGGATTGCTGGGGGATAGCACCATACTGGCCCATGGAGTGCATTTATCAGACTTGGAATTGAAAATTTTGAAAGATAGAAATGTGAAAATATCTCACTGTCCATCTTCAAACTTCTTCCTGCACAGCGGAATAATGAGTATAGAGAAAATGAGAAGGTATGGCATAAGGGTTGGATTTGGCTCGGATATCGCTGCCGGCCCCTATTTTTCAATGCTTGAAGTTGCAAGAGATGCCTCCTACGCCAATAAAATATCCCCCGAGGAGGCCTTTTACCACATAACGCTTGGGGGAGCTGAATCTCTAAATCTTGGAAATGTAACCGGCTCCCTTGAACCTGGAAAATGGGCAGATTTTGTGGTTTTAAAGGCCCCAGATGAATATATGGAAACCATGGATCTGCTCTCTCACCTCATCTACCTGGGAAGATGTGGCAATGTGCAGGCAACTTACATCTCTGGAAAAACTGTCTACGAAAGATAGGGCATTCTGGATACGCACCTGAAGATAGGAGTTCTGAAAAGAAACAGAATGTAGGATACCGCCAATGCCACGAGAAAACCTCCGATTATGTCAAAGGGAAAGTGCACACCGCAGAATATCCTCGCATAGCCTATGAGCACGGAAATGGTTAGGAAAACAGCACCCTCCCTGTATCTTTTGAGGTACAGAAATGGCAAGGCAAATGAAAATATTAACGTAGTATGGTCACTGGGAAATGAACTATCGGTAGAGTGAGATATCAGAGTCGTGCCCAGACCCATTGCAAATGGCCGTGGATGGTAGTAGAAATGGCTTATGGTCATGGAAACTCCCAAAGATAAAACAATGGATATGAAAACAAAAACTGCAAATTTTCTATCTTCACCATTTTTTCTGAAAAAGAGATATATCAGGTAAATGGGCACGATGAAAATCATATACTGAGCAAAGAGTATCATAAAAGCATCCAGATAAGGATTTTTTCCAGCCAGGGAGTTTATGATTTTGAACCAGTGAATGTTTATAGATTCAAGACCCATGGTTGAGAATATGCAATGTCCTATTTATCATTTCCCACAGGGGAGAAAACCTAATAAACCCGAATCATATCCCTCTAAATAACGGGCAGGTGGCAGAGAGGTTATGCGCGGGACTGCAGATCCCGTTCACTCGGGTTCGAATCCCGACCTGCCCTCTCATTCAATATAAATTGCAGGTTTCAATGGAAGTGAGAACCGTCTCTTCTTCTTTGGGTCGTACTCTGCATTTATTATTATCTCTGCCCCTGTCTCTTTTTGCAAATACTCACTTGATTCCTTTAAAACACGAATCTCATCTATTTCCCTGTATTCCAGATGCTCTTTAAGCAATCTCTTAACAAAATCTGCTGTCTCTTTGCCCTTACGAATTCGCATTGCAATTTTCATGGCCTCCCTGGGAGTTGAATCTTTAAGTGCATTGAATATCTCCCACTTCCACCGCTCTGCGGTATAAATGTATATCTTGCTTGGCTTTATCCTAGCAACCTCCACAATTTCCTTGATATCTGCAAGAATAGAACGTATGTACTCTTCTTCAGCCTCAACAACATCATCAATGTAATCTTCCCTTATTGGTGGGAGGGTTTCAAGGGAGATATAACTCTCATGCCCAAGCCTGTGCCAGAGTTCCTCGCATATATGGGGTATTACTGGGGAGAGTATAAGAAGCCAGTCCCCAAGAATTCTCCGAACCATCCTTCTCCTGCGCTCTGGGCCCTCCCTCCTCTCGTAGTACTTGATATCATTCACAAAATGAATTAACATATTAAGCATCGCATCCCTTATCCTGAAATTCTCAAAGAGCGCGACACTTTCCCTGAAGAGCCTGTAGAATCTGGATAGTAGCCACCTGTCCATTCTATTAAGTTCTTTCAAATCTTCAACCTCTATGCTCTCTTCCGCAAGATTCACAAACTGCACAAATCTTCTCCTGAGAGAGGCGATCTCGCTCTCCCTCCAGTCCACCACGCTGTCAAGATCCGCGTTCAGGGCGCAATAGAGCCTGAAGAGATCCACACCATACTTATCGGCCACATGGGCAAGAGGGATCACGTTGCCCTTGCTCTTTGAAATCTTTGCTCCTTCGCGAATCATAAGTCCGTTCAATGTGATCCCACCGGGCCAGTGCTCCTCTGGGAATATGGCAACATGGTGCATTATGAAAAATGCGAGATGATTGCTGAGATGCGGGGGAGCAGTGTGCCTTTGATCATTTGGATACCAGTAAAGGAACTCAGAGCGCATCTCCTCCACAATTTTTTCATCTATTCCCGTTATTTTTGAAACTTCTGAGGCTGAACCCCTGCCAAGGAAAACATAGTCAAAAAACTCTTCACCCAACCGCTCAGGCCCTATATTCTCCCTCCTTAGGATGTGAACTATTGTGTACATTGCCATATATATCGTTGAATCGCTCAAACTCTCTATAATCCACTCCCTGTTCCACGGGAACCTGGTGCCAAGCCCTCTCTTGCGGGCGCATGGCCTCTTTTCAAGCCAGTCAATTATGCCATGCATTATATCCCTGTATTTTTCCGGGTAAAATAGCATTTTATCCACTGCTCTATGCCCTGCATCCTTCCACCATTCTGGCGTGTAGTCTATGAACCACTGATCCTGGAGAACAGCCACGATGACCTTGTGTCCGTTTCGTGTCACTGCCTTTCTTGAGGTTTCGTAGAAAACATCCGCCTTACCCATATCCTTAAGCCAGTTTTTAACCTCATCCTTTATCTCGTTTATCTTTATACCTGCAAACTTTCCGCATTTATCATTTAGAACGCCGGAATAGAATTCATCCTTGTAGATTATTTGCGTGGCTTCCTCAAGCCTAGGATCATTCTGGTCCTTTATGCTCATTCTCTCGCATATATCCTTTGCAGGTATATCATAACCCTCAATATCAATTATTTTAATCGGCTCTATTTTCCTTATCTCCTCCGAGTTGAGCCCGTATTTTAAAAGCATATTATCATTCTTCTTCAGATCCTCAAGGGCACGGTAATCGTAGGGAGCGTGGGCAGGCACGGAATAAACAACGCCCGTGGCATTATCAGGGTCCACAAATTCTGCAGGCAAAACTGGCACTTCTCGTCCTTCTGAAGGCTCCACAACGGTTTTACCAACAAAATACTCTCCTTTCACACATTTTCCCGTTTTCACATTTTCTTTCTGATAATGCAATTTCTCGGCCGCCTCCTTGGAAATCCACCATTTCTCCCCATCCACGAGTACTTCGCAGTACTCAGCATGGGGGTTGATCCAGAGGTTTGTCACACCAAATATCGTCTCGGGCCTTAGCGTGGCTGCCACAAGGTACCCATCTTCAAACCCGAATTTTATGGCTGTAAATTCCATTATCGTGACTTTATTCACATCTCCATCCTCAATATCATCCTCCCCCACGGGATTTCCATCCACTGGGCTGTATGTTATGGGATATGCCCCCTTTTTTATCACACCCTTATCATAGAGTTTTTTGAACTGCCACTCAACGAATTTATTGTATATTGGCTCTGCCGTGTGGAACTTCCTGCGCCAGTCAATGCTGTAACCCATCCCTATGAAATCCTGCTGAGTCTTTTCAGCAAAGTACCTTGCTATGTTCTCAGGCTCCACGAATGATCGGACTATCTTCTCAACCCTTTCTTCATCATCCTCGTATATGCGCACATACTCCCTGTAAAGATTAATGACCCTCTCATCCCCGCTGCGAATGGCATCCGCTATGGCGAGAACCGGTGTGCCAGTCACATGGAATGCCATGGGAAAGAGCACATTGTACCCTCGCAATCTCTTGAACCTTGCTATTATATCCCCTGTGGTGAATGTTCTTCCATGACCGATGTGAAGCGATCCGGACATGTATGGATACGGCACGGTTATGAAAAACTTCTTCCTTCCCTTCTCCACCCTGGGTTCGAATATATTATCCTCCTGCCATCTCCTCTGCCACTTGCGCTCTATTTCCGCAAAATCCATGGGGCTTAATGTGATTCCTTAAATAAATATTTGCTTTAAAAAGAAAAAATTGGGAAAATTACACCTCTACCTTTTTCTTTTTTGGCTGTTTTTCCCTTGCACCTATGGGTAGCCTATTTCCAAAGAGCCAGAGAATCAGGACCACAGCAAATGAAACTCCTATCACCGCGTAATTCAGAGTAACACTGGAAAGTCCCAGAATGGCCAGAGCTATCCTCACTTCAAACCTCAGCTTCTTCCTGAACCATCCTGTAAATGCAATGGCCATGATGAACATGACAAGTAGGGTGGCTGCGATCGCGTATATCACAGACAGAACCGCTCCCACTGTCCAATGAGGTACCGTGATGAGGAACATCTCCGGATGAGTGAAATATATGTATGGACCTATGTAGCCTGCAAGTGCGTATTTCACAGCATTTTTTGATGTTTTCCAGAAATCACCTCCGGCCAGAGTTGAGCCCGCGTAGGATGCCAGAGCCACAGGTGGGGTGATGTCGGCAAGTATACCGAAATAGAACACGAAGAAGTGGGCCGCGAGCAGTGCAATGGGTGTTGCAAAGCCAGGAACCGTTGAATTGTATGGGGGTGTGCTACTGACAATCTGGAATATTGCCGGGGCAGCAACAAGTGATGTTATGATGTAATTTGCGGTGGTCGGCACACCCATTCCTAGAATAAGGCTGAATATCATGGCAAGTATGAGGAGCAGGAAAAGATTTCCTCCCGTGATTCCAATCAGGGTATAACCTATGGATGTTATTAGACCTGTCATTGTGAGAACTCCCTGGATGAGACCTGCAGAGGCTGCCGCAAGCATCACCGTCGTACTTGTCTTACCTGCATCAATCATGGATTCGTAGGTTGCAGAGTACATTTTCTTACCCTCTGGACTCTTAGAAGCATACCCCACTATCAGGGAGAACACTATGCCAAGAACTCCTGTCATGAGAAGAAGTTGCTCATTTGTCATCCCCACAAATTTAACAACGGCCACAAGAAGCACAAAGGACAGGGTTATGTAGAGTTTCTCATTTCTCTTTACAAATCTGTTATCACGCTTGAATGATAGCGCTATAAGTGCAACAGCAATTATGAGAAGGGCGTACACAGTCATAAGAGCATAGGCTTTTGTTGCGAACATTAGAAGTGTGGTTAAAAGCACTATACCAACGTATAGAAACTCATTTCCCTCAATGTCATCCTTTGAGATCCAAGCCACCCATATGGCCACTCCCAGGGAGGATATAGCCGATATGTGGGGCGCTATACCCCAGACCAGGGCAACTGTGATAACCAGTATGGGCAGCAGGATGTATGATTTCCTGATGAAATACTTGAGCGATTCAAACCTTTCCCGGGGCAGTGCCTTGAGACCGAGGCGCTTTGTCTCCAGATCTATGAAGAGATAAACTCCTGCATAATACACAAAAGCAGGAACTACGGCTGCAATTATTATCAAGTTGTAAGGTAATCCCAGAAACTCTGCCATTATGAAAGCCGCCGCACCCATTATTGGGGGCATCAACTGTCCACCTGTTGAAGATACGGGCTCAACGGCACCCGCTATCTCCTTGGGATAGCCAGCCTTTTTCATCAGAGGTATAGTAAAAGTTCCCGTGGTGAGCACATTTGCCACGCTGGAGCCACTTACTGTGCCCATCAATGCACTGGATATAACAGCAGATTTTGCAGGTCCTCCAGGTCTTCTGCCAAATATGGCTATCATAAACTCTGTGATGTAATCACTCACACCAATTCTTAGCAGAAACGCTCCAAAGAATATGAAGGCAAAAACGTATATCGTCATCACAAAGAAGGGTATACCAAATATACCCTCATCAAAGTACAACTGCTGTACGAATCTTATCACATCAAAGTTTATCAGGTAGAATCCGTAGGCAAGGAACGCAAGCACCACAACAGGCAAAACCCAGCCCATGCTCCTTCTGGTAGCCTCAAGGACGAGTGCGATGGCAAGAATGCCAAAAACAACATCGCGCATGTACACGTTGGCATACTCTGCATACTGTGGATACACAAAGAAGAGATAAAATGTTGCCACCAGCCCTAGAATAGCAAGAATGTAATCGTATATTGGAACCCTACTAAACTCCTTCTTCGTTTTCCTACTGGGGTAGAGCAAGAATGTTATAAGGAGAATCATGGCCAGAACGAAGGCCTCACTCTGCTTTGTTTGAAAGGTTATCTTGAGGAACCCAATATCCATACCCATTCTTGCGAAAAAATCGTAGAGCGTTAGATTGAAGTTGAATATGAACAGTATTTCGTACACTCCAATCAGGATTGCTGCAATCCTTATTATCAGATCCAGTTTGGGCGGCAGGGTTCTGGTTCTCTCAAGGATCTTTCCTATTTTCTCAATTTTTTCAACCCTTTCTTCGGGTTCCTCTTCTTCCAAAACCTCCTCTTCCAACTCCTGAACCTCTTCCGCAATCTCTTCATTTTCCACATCTTCACGCGCATTTTCCATTTTTCAAACCCCCTTATACCACAGATACAAGTACGGTTCTCTCCACATTGAAATGTAGGAGAGTATCAGAATGTGGAGCGTAAACAAGCACGCCATTGACCCATATGTGGGCGTGATTTAAAGGAATGAACCAGTAACTGAAGTTCTTTCCAATATAAATGTCCACGTACTTAACATAATAACCATTCTGAAGTTTTTGAATATCCTCAGGCAGGCCTGCCCCGAAATCCTGCCATTTCATCTCAACCACATATATTCCACTACCATTCACCCTTAACATCTCATAAACGGGGCTTCTCTCCACACTGTGAATGTAATAAATGGTGACATTGAGCCCGTCTCCTCCTATTATAAAAGTATGCGATGTGTTACCATCGCTGATTACCAGAACGTTTGTGGGATAAAGAATTATAGCGAGAATCGGAATCAGAACAATAAAAAAATAAAAGAGTTTTTTCAAGGGAACTCACCCTACAACCCCACGACTTGACACAGGAGCCATAATCTCTCCCATTATAACTCCTTGAAGGTTGCCGGGCACAGTTATACCCTTGTCCTGATAGTACTGCACAGCCCCAGGGTGCAGAGGTATGCTCATTCCATCCAGTGCGGTGTCGAGACTTATGTACTTAGCCTTCTGGTGCACGGCCCTCAATGCATCCACATGGTCAAACAGTATCTTAGCCATCTCCTTCACTATGTTGTCCGGAAGACTTGAAGTCACGGCAAGCATGGCCTTAACTGCCACCGTGGGCGTGTCTGCACTCATCCCATTGTAGGTGTCCTTCGGAAGAACCTGCCTCACGTAGAATATGTATCCCTCTGAATGCAGCGCATTTAGAGTCGCGTCCGATATCGGTAGAACCTTCACAGGTGTCTGCACAGCAATCTGATTCACCGCAGGTGTGGGCGCTCCAGAAACTATTACGGCTGCATCAACCTGCCCAAGCTTCAAACTCTGCGCCGCCTCACTGAACTTCTGATTTACCTTGTTTATGCTGTCCCATACTCCAACCGTCTTCAAAATCTGCTCCGCTGCCACCGCTGTACCGCTACCAGGCGCCCCTATGGCGACCCTCTTACCTGCAAGATCCTTAAGTGTATTTATCCCACTGTCTGCACGTACAACAAACTGCACAGTCTCAGGATACAGGGCTGCCACGCCCCTCAGGTTCTTTACAGGATTTCCTGCAAACATGTACTTCCCGTTGTATGCATAATAGGCAACATCGTTCTGCAAAATAACAGCTTGGGCTTTTCCCTCACCAATGGCCTTGGCGTTTGTCACGCTTGCACCACTCGTAACTGCTGTGGCCTCAATATCCTTGCTGTACTTGTTCAGCAATTCCGCATACTTCGACCCCAGCGGGAAATAAACTCCCGCAGTTCCTCCCGTGTAGATCGTTATCTTTGTTTTCTGCTTAGGTGAGGACTGTAGAGCATAGTATGCCCCCCCTGCAATCAGTAGTACAACCACTATTATCACTATACTTGCTATCAACCATTTCTTTTCCATGGGTAACCCCTCCAAAGCGCATAGTTACCGAATTATAAAAAGTTTTCGGGACACCTATGACCAATTGCACGGAAAACAAGAAATCTACAAGTTTTCAAACACCCCTTTCTCATATTTTCCTGAACTCACTTACCCATCACTAAGAAAAATTTATAAAGGGTATGGGCATGGCGAGCATAATCGCAATGTCGGAGGAGTCAGATATGGCGAAAAATAATCCTGAACTGGTAAAGCTCCTTACGGAGCTGAGGATACAGGCGAAAAAGAAGAACGCGCCTATCTGGCGAGACATTGCAGAGCGTCTTGAAAGACCTTTGCGTGTCTGGCCGGAGGTAAATGTGAGCCGCATTGAGCGTTACGCCAACGAGGGTGATGTGATTCTCGTTCCCGGAAAGGTTCTGGGATCAGGAGTTATAACAAAGAAGGTCACCGTGGCCGCATGGAAGTTTTCAAAGGGCGCCAAGGAAAAAATTGAGAGCATTGGTGGAAAGACCATGACGATAAAGGAGCTTATGAAGAAAAATCCCACGGGCTCCAATGTTAGGATCATGGGGTGATGGTGATGGCGATCATTGATGCAGATAATGCCGTTTTGGGCAGGCTGGCCAGCATAGTGGCCAAGAGATTGCTCAACGGAGAGGAAATAATCATAGTGAACGCAGAGAAGGCAGTTATCGTTGGGAACAAATCATTCATAATAGAGAAGTACAAGGAAAGGAGAAACATAGGGAGTGTTAGAAAAGGACCCCATTATCCAAGGATGCCCGATAGGATTCTGAGAAGGACGGTAAAGGGTATGCTCCCAATCAAAAAATCCCATGGAAAGGAAGCGTACAGGAGATTGAAGGTTTATATGGGCGTTCCAAAGGAACTGAAGAGCAGAGAATTTGAAGTGCTTGAAGATGCAAAGAATAATAAACTTGAAGGTTTTATAACGCTCAAGGATCTATCCATTCAGTTGGGTGCCAAGTTGAGGTGATATGATGAAGGTTGCCATTGCAAGCGGAAAGAGAAAAACTGCAATTGCCCGCGCCGTTGTTCGAGAGGGTAAGGGCAGAATTCGCGTTAATCATGTACCCCTTGAAATTTACGAGCCCGAACTTGCAAGATTAACCATTATGGAGCCTGTGGCTCTCATAGGTGAGAAGGTCAACAACGTGGACGTTGACATAAGGGTCAAGGGCGGAGGCGTTATGGGTCAGGCAGAGGCATCCAGAACTGCTGTAGCCCGGGCAATATTAAAGTACTTCAACGATCCCGAGATTGAGAAGATATACAAGAGTTATGATAGAACCCTGCTGGTGAATGATGTGCGCCGTAAGTTGCCCAAACTACCACTGGGTCGCGGTGCAAGAAAACGCAGGCAGAAATCTTACAGGTGATTCATGTGATCATACCTGTGAGATGTTTCTCCTGCGGCCGTGTGATCGCCTCTGATTATATCGCCTTCGTGAACAAGGTGAACCTGATAAGGGAGACTGAGAACAGGGAGCCTACTCCAGAGGAGATTCAGAAAATATTTGACGAGATAGGGGTACGCAGATACTGCTGCCGCAGGATGATTCTGAGCCATGTGGATCTCATAGACGACACCATGGCCTTTGACTGAGCCAAGCATGGGGCCGTAGGGTAGCTTGGCATCCTACCACCCTGGGGCGGTGGCGACCCGAGTTCAAATCTCGGCGGCCCCACTCCCCATTTTATTTTGTGAAGTGTTTATATATAACCTATCCATACCCTATTTAAAGGTGGTTTAGATGGAGGATGAAATGGAGAAGGTGCAGATAGAGAATATAGTGGCTTCTACCTCATTGGCGGATAAACTTGATTTGAGCAAGATTGCCCTCGCCTTGGATGGGGCTGAGTACGAACCAGAGCAGTTCCCGGGACTTATTTACAGATTGCCGGAGCCCAAAACAGCCGTGCTCATATTCCGCAGCGGAAAGGTTAACTGCACGGGGGCAAAGGATATTGAAAAGGTAGAAAAAACCATAAAGATTTTGGTAGACAAACTCAAGGCTGCAGGCATAGAGGTTTACGATAATCCAAAAATAGTGGTACAGAACATAGTGGCCGTGTATGACCTCGGTGTGGAACTCAATCTGACAGATATAGCCATGTCCTTGGGACTTGAGAATGTGGAATACGAACCAGAGCAGTTCCCCGGGCTCGTTTATCGCATTGAAGAGCCAAAGGTGGTGCTTCTCCTCTTCGGTTCCGGGAAAGTTGTGTGCACGGGAGCAAAGAAGAAGGAAGAAATAGTAGAGGCCATAAAGAAACTCAAAAAAGAGCTTGAGAGTGTGGGATTGATATAAGCGAAAGGATTAAATATCTCCCCGATATACACGGGTTGGTGACGGTCATAGCGGCGGGGAAACACCCGGTCTCATTCCGAACCCGGCAGTTAAGCCCGCCCACGTACCGTGTGCGTACTGGGATGCGCGAGCTCCCGGGAAGCACGGTTCGCTGTCACCACCTTTAAAAATTTTCCAAAAACTAAAAAAGGGAAAAATCATTTTTTGACCTTGTAAACCACATCTATGACCGTGCCATCTCTCCACAGTATCGCTGCGATTATCTCATCCGAGGTTTTAGGTTCCTCAGGCTTGCCGCATATCCTCTCCGCCTTCTTCTGCAAATCCTGAATATCGTAAACGGGCACCTTTGAGCCGCGCATCGCTTCAATTATATCATCTCTCTTCGGATTCACGGCGATTCCATGCTCAGTAACAACCACGTCAATGACCTCTCCCGGAGTGGTCACCGTTGTAACCCTTTCCTTTATAACGGGAACGCGGTATCTGTAAAGGGGCACGGTTACTATAGTTAGAGCAGAGCCTGCGGCAACCTCCTGATGCCCACCTATGCCATGCAGTAGCAAACCATCGCTGTGCGTGTTCACATTCACGTTGAAATCCACATCCACCTCCGTGGCGCCTAAAACTCCGACATCCAGCATGTTCACTATGCCCCCTGAGGAATAGGGATTGCCATACATAGCGAGGGGAGTTTCTATGTGATTCATGTCCTCCTTGAGCGATTTAACAGCATCCAGATCAAAGGCCTGTCCGTCAAACACCACATCCACAAGGCCCTCGTGGAGCATGTCAACCACGTACTTCGTCACGCCTCCATTTATGAAGGATGCTCTTATTCCACGCTTGCGCATGAGGTCTCCTAAGAATTTAGTAACGGCGAGGGAGATTCCGCCAGCTCCCGCCTGAAATGAGAAGCCATCTCTGAGTGCAACGCGATCAATCACCTCAAGGGCATACCTTGCAAT
The DNA here is from genome assembly GCF_000327505.1 of Aciduliprofundum sp. MAR08-339. Taxonomy (NCBI): domain Archaea; kingdom Methanobacteriati; phylum Thermoplasmatota; genus Candidatus Aciduliprofundum; species Candidatus Aciduliprofundum sp. MAR08-339. The sequence goes on along the minus strand of NC_019942.1, from coordinate 922,047 downwards.
CTTCAGGCGCGAGGGAGATGTGGTTATTCTCAGCGTTCCGGACATTATGCCCTGCGGGTCTCCTATCTTATCCACGGGAACCACGTAATCAATCTGGTGCTGGAATATGCTTATTGGATGCGCTGGATAGGGTACGAGATTATCCGTTATTGCAACGGTGTGATCCGCATGGTATGCATCAACCATCCCGTACGCGAGAGGTCCGCATGCAGATGGCCCTTCCACACCATTGAGATTCCCGTATTTATCGGCGGTGGGTGCTGCTATGAACGCCACGTCCACATGCACTTCGCCGGTTTCCATGGCTCGCACTCTTCCGCTATGAGATCTAAGAACCGCAGTTTCGCGCATTGCACCATAGCTCGTTGCCTCTCCCAGCGGACCGTTCATGCTTCCCTCTATTCTCCTAATAGTCCCGTCGGAGAGCATGGGAACAAGGGGCTCGTGCACCGGGAAAAGTGCAGTTGGAAAAATCCTAATGTTTTTTATGCCCATCTTCTGGATTGTTCGCATGACCATGTTCACCACAAAATCTCCATTGCGGAGATGATGGTGAAAACTGACGGTCATTCCATCCTCAAGGCCAACTTTCTTTATTACCTCTTCCAGAGAATTTACAACCTTGTCTCTGTCACGGGGCGCCATTCGCACCAGCGAGCCTGCTCTCCTGCCCTCAGGGGGAGTTTTAAGATCTCCTGCAAAGGGCTTGAATCTCTGCCCGTTTATCTCGCTTGGAACCTCACGACCAACAGCGTTGATTGGCATTCACTCCACCTCCGCAAAGGCAAGTATCTTCTTTGCCCTTTCAACCACGGGTGGGTCTATCATCCTTCCGTTTAAGGCTATCACAGCCTTACCCTCCCTCTCGGCCTCTTTTGCCGCCTCTATTATTTTCCTTGCCTCCTCAACCTCATCCTCCGTTGGTCTGAATGCACGGTGCACAATTTCTATTTGATTGGGATGTATCACGCCAATTCCATCAAATCCCATGTATCTGGCACGCTGGGCGTACTCAAACAGGGCATCCATATCACGAACATTGCTGAACACTGTGTCAAGGGCCTGTTTTTTATGGGCCTTGGCTGCAAAAACAATCTGAGCACGGACATGATCCAGGATCAATGCCTTTTTCCTGGGAATGCCTAAATCGGCGGTTAGATCTTCACCCCCCCATGCCAGGGCCACCACGCGTGGATGTGAGGCGATTTCCTTGGCATTTAAAAGGCCGGAAACCGTTTCTATTATGGGAACAACTTTCCTGGGTTCAATACCCAGAGAGCTCTCTATCCTGCTCATTTCCTCATCCACAACGCTTAGGGTTTCCAGACTTTCAACCTTAGGAATATTTATGATTTCGCAGTATGGAAGAACTTCCTGAAGATCCCTCCTCCAGTATGGAGTGTCCGGTCCATTTATGCGAACCCATTTTTCACTGGTGCCAAAATCCACATTCTGGAGAGAATATTTCACCAGTATCCGGGCATCGAATTTCTGGGTGATGGGCACAGAATCTTCCAGATCAAGGATCACGGCATCCGCACCATACAAGCCTGCATTCTCCACAAGATGTGGATTGTTACCTGGAATGTATAATCTTGTGCGACGGAGTTTCATAGAGTTTCACCCCCAAATTTTCTTATTGCAGATTCCAATCTGGCGCGAATAACCCAGTCCAGTGCTCCCAAGTCTTCCACCACAATTCTTGCCTTCAGCTCTTTTGTGAGTTCATCTACGGTGCGCTCTATGGCCTCTCCGTAAAGCCGTTGAAGTTTGCTTTTTACAATTATTTCTCGCTTATCGTTGGGTTCTATCATTACAAACACATCCCCCTTTTCGCGAGTGCCTGCTTCAATCATAATTGTGTGATGGAAAGAAGGTATAAAAATTATTGCTCATCGTGAATGTTTAAACAGTTTGAAACTGATTGAATCTCATGGACGATACAATGGAGAAACTCTAAAGGAAAAGAGAAAAAGGAGAAGATTTTTGCTCAGGTTCTTCACAATTGGAGCCTTATTTCTCTGCTTGTCTCCATGGGTATCCCTTATAATCGGACTCCTTCTGGCAGGTAGTGCGACTTTTGGAATGAGTCCATACAGAAATGCCTATCAGGGCTTTAGATCCTCAGCTCTGCTGGGAGGCTTTGCATCCAAAACAGCCATGAGAATGTCCTCTCTTGCAGCATCCCTAATCTCCATGGCCCTGGGATGGAAGGGACTTGTTGTTTCATATTTTTAAAAAATTAAAAAAGAAAGAGATGTATGGATTACATATAGGCCCTTTCACCAATCTCTGCTTCGTCAAGGCCCTCTTTTTCCTCTTCCAGGGGTACACGCACAGGAGTTATCTTGTTTATAAGCCAGAGTGCCCCATAGGTAAAGAGGAATGCGTAGATTGCAGTTATGCTAACCGCTGCAAGTTCCACTAGGAAGAAGTGTGGATTACCGTAAAAGAGACCGTTTGCTCCTCCTGGATTAACTGCCATGGTAGAGAAAAGTCCAAGTAGAATCACTCCCGTGAATCCACCTATTCCATGGACACCCCAAACATCCAGGGTATCATCCCATCCTTTTCTATTCTTGTAGGATACTGCTGCATAGGCCACAATTGAAGCCACAATTCCTGTTAGCATGGCCACTTGAACGGTCACGTATCCTGCCATGGGAGTTATGGTTGCAAGTCCAGCCACAGCACCTGTTAGCATTCCCAGTATTTTGGGCTTTCCTTCGATTATTACGGAGAGTATCAACCATGTTATGGCAGCGAAGGAAGCGGCCACATCAGTGTTTAGAAATGCAATGCTTGTTATGCTGTTCACACCGAACTCGCTCCCGGCATTGAAACCATACCATCCGAACCAGAGAAGAGCTGTACCAAGTGCCACAAGTGGAATGCTGTGAGGGCCTTTGTGGATGATTTTTCTCCTGCCAACATAAAATACGGATGCAAGAGCTGCAAAACCTGCTGATGCATGAACCACAATACCTCCTGCAAAGTCATGGACACCCCACTGTGCAAATAGCCCACCACCCCACACCATGTGGACTAGCGGGAAGTACACAAAGATAAGCCAGAGAGTCAAGAATATCATCCAAGCTCTGAATCTAACTCTATCTGCAAAGGCACCAGTTATCAGAGCAGGTGTTATTATGGCGAACATCATCTGATAAGCAACGAAAACCCACATAGGAACTCCTGGATTTACAGGAGATGGTGTGTTCATATTTATACCGTTCAAAAGAACGTACTGCCAGTTACCTATTATGCCACCAGGTCCATAGCCAAAGGCCATACTAAATCCAAACAAAACCCAAAGTATTGTGGTCCAGCCCAAGGATACAAAGCTTTCAGCCATTATTGTCAGAACATTTTTTCTTCCCACAAGTCCTCCGTAGAAAAACGCAAGTCCGGGGGTCATTAGCATCACTAAGCTCGTAGCCACGAGCATAAATCCCGTATCGCCTGGATTAAATCCCATTGTTATCACCTGTGATAAAAGGGAAATGTAAGGAGCATTATTAAATTTATGCTTCTTCAAATATATTTATACGATAAGCCAAATAATTTTAAAAAAGGGATATTTTAGATGTACGTTCATCCCTTAACAACGCCGAGGGGTACCATTCTTGCGACGATTCTTGATATACCGGCGCCTTCAACTGCTTTTACCACATCGTCCACGTTCTTGTAAGCACCCGGCGCCTCCTCGGCGGCCACCCTGTTGCTCGCACTGCGCACGTATATGCGTTTCTTCTCCCACAGTTCCCTTTTAACCTGTTCACCACGGAATCTGCGAAGTGCAGCGTGTCTGCTCATAACCCTTCCAGCACCATGACATGTGGAGCCGAAGGTCTCCTCCATGGCTCTCTGAGTGCCCACAAGCACGTAGGAGGCAGTGCCCATATCTCCTGGAATCAGCACGGGCTGTCCCACATCCCTGTAGACATCCGTCAATTCAGGCCTGCCGGCTGCAAATGCTCTGGTTGCCCCCTTGCGATGCACATAAACCTTTACCCTCTTTCCGTCAACAGTATGCTCCTCGAGTTTCGCAATGTTATGGGCCACACCGTAAACAAGATGCATTCCAAGGTCCTCCGGATCCTCACCGAACACCTTACCAAAGGATTCACGCACCCAGTGCATTATCAGTTGCCTGTTGGTAAAACCGAAATTGGCTGCCGCACTCATGGCTGCAAAATAATCCTCTGCCTCCTTGCTCTTCACAGGAGCGCATGCAAGCTGGGAATCTGCGAGTTTTATCCCATACTTTCTTGATGCACCCTCCATGACACGAATGTAGTCACTTGCAACCTGATGCCCTAGCCCACGGGAACCTGTGTGTATCATCACCATTATCTGTCCCTCATGGGTTATTCCGAATTTTTTGGCTATATCTGGAATGTAGATCTTATCAACCATCTGCACCTCCAGAAAATGGTTTCCCGCACCAAGAGTGCCAAGCTGAGGCGCACCTCTCTTTTTTGCCTTCTCACTGACCTTGGTGTGATCTGCATATTTTATGCTTCCCCCTTCTTCCAGGCGATCCAAGTCCTCGCTCCATCCGTATCCATTCTCCACGGCCCACTTTGCTCCATAATCCAACACCTTGTTCAATTCCTGAAATGTGAGCCGCAGTTTGCCCTTCTCACCCACGCCAGAGGGAACATTCACAAATATTGTATCCACAAGTTCCTTCAACTTGGGACGCACATCCTTTTCCTCCAGATCCGTTCTCAAAAGTCGCACTCCACAGTTTATATCATATCCCACTCCACCAGGGGATATTATGCCTTCCTCGGCATCAAAAGCCGCCACGCCTCCTATTGGAAATCCATAGCCCCAGTGTATATCAGGCATAGCCATACTAGCCTTTATTATTCCTGGAAGCGTGGCCACATTGGCAACCTGCTCAGGGGCGTTATCCTTTTTGATCTGCTCTATCATATGCTGGGAGGCAAATATTATACCGGGCACGTTCATCCCCGGCTTATAGTCCTTCGGTATCTCCCATCTAAAAGAATCCAGTTTTTTAAGTGGACCGTTCCACATAATCCATCACCGGATTGAAGATTGAGAAATCCTATTTAAACTTATCACCATGGAGGTGGGGGTGGAAGAACTATGGCTTTCTTTCCACGCGGGTTGTTTTCAAGATCCTTGAATCCTATGAAGAGAAGAATAGCTCCCACAATACCTATGAATATCATCAGTATCGCACCGACCTTTATGATCGTGCTGTTGTAATGATCGCCTATACGATAAATACCTATGAGAACCATTATGAACCCTATCAGCCCAACAACCCCCAGGGTGCCCGCGATGAAGAATAGTACCATTATTGGACCAAGGGGATCGGGAAATGCTGGGCCGATGATAAAGACCGAAAGTAAAGAAGGATAAACGAATATTGAAAAAATTAGCAAAATGGACCCTGTTTTTCCAAGAGATATGTCTGGCAGGATTTTCTCCATCAAATCAAAACCGTGCCAGAGATAATAGATGGAGAGGATCACTCCTATTCCATTAACGATTAGAATGGGTATAAAAGATGAGGGAGAGAAAATGTGAACCGGTTGATTCGGAGGCATCGGGGAGAAGAGCACGAAGCCAATTGTCGTGAAGGATACAATCCATCCAACAATCCCAAAAATAAAGTTTATCAAAAAAGATAGGGAGAAATAATGCAACGCTTTCCTTTCCTTACTCTCAGCGGATAACATCTACACCGTACTGCGCCTTGAGTTCTTCTTCGGTGACCTTACCCAGAATCTGTTTGCTCTTTACCCCTGTGGCAACCACAAGCACCGAGATGCGCCGCTCATACGTGGGATCAATGGCACATCCCCAGATAATACGGGCGTTCTTTGCCACCTTCTTATGCAGTTCCTCCACCGCACGCTCTGCCTCGCTTATTGTCATATCTGCACTGCCCACAACATTCACAAGCACACCTGTGGCAGTTGATATATCAACCTCAAGAAGTGGAGAATTGATGGCATCCTCAAGAGCTTCAAGGGCACGCTCCTCTCCTGCACCCTCACTCTCTCCGAGTCCGATCATTGCAACACCGCCACCCTTCATTACGGTCTTGAGATCGTTGAAGTCCAGATTCACCAGACCTGGCTTGGTTATCATCTCGGTTAATCCCTTTATGGCACGCATGAGAACCTCATCCGCAAATTTAAAAGCCTGATTGAGCGGCAATCTAGGCACGAGTTCCAGCAACCTATCGTTTGGAATCGTTATAACAGTATCTGCAGTTTCCCTCAATTTGTCAAGACCCCATTCTGCATTCTCGGCCCTCATCTTGCCTTCTGCCTTGAAAGGTAGGGAACATATTGCAATGGTAAGGGCCCCGAGTTCCTTTGCAATCTGTGCCACAACTGGGGCGCTTCCAGTACCCGTTCCTCCGCCCAGGCCGCAGGTTATGAAAACCATGTCTGCACCCTGGAGGAGTTCTCGTATCTTATCCTCAGCCTCCCTGGCGGCCTCCATGCCCATCTGGGGTAAAGCACCCGCTCCAAGCCCCCTGGTGGCCCTCTTTCCAAGAAGCACCTTTCTGTGGGCCTTTGTTATGAGAAGATGCTGGGCATCCGTATTCGCAGCGATCAGTTCAACGTTTCCATATATACCCTCTTCCATTATGCGGCTTATTGTATTGCTCCCTCCGCCTCCGCAGCCGACAATCTTGATATTTGTCCTCAAACTCTTGAGCACTTCCTCTAACTCTTTATCCTCCTGAGATTCTATAACAATTCCCTGAGGTTCCGTGGCCTTCACTTCTGCACGGGCCAATGCTTCCTTAATGAGAGACTTCATAAATATCACCCTAAATGTGTATGCAATTCTACATATAAAAAGTTTTAGATAGTTTAAAATCCTGCGTAGCAGTGTATTACTGTAACCTCCTGATTATCTCCTCCGCCACCTTCTTTCCGCTCAGAAGCATACCTCCAAATATTGGACCCATTCTGGGTGAGCCAAACACGGCATTGGCAGCCATACCCGCAACGAAAATTCCAGGATATATCTCCTTGGTGTTTTCCACTACAGCACGTTCTGCAATTTCCGCGTCCATACTGTGTTCACCTTCAATCTCACCCGAGGGAGTATTCAGCTTTATGTTGTTTTTCCTGACAAGGGTTTTGACAACTTCACTCTCATGACCCGTGGCGTCAACAACATATCTGGCATAAACGGACAGAGGATCTATTGGCAAATCTCCAATAACGCTCCAATTTATAACAAGTCCGGATACGCGATTGTTCTTTATTATCACATCCTCTGCACCTATTAAATTGAATATCTTTGCCCCAGCCCTTGTTGCATGATAGGTAAGGGCCGTAACGGAGTGCACAGAATCCGCCACATAGTACTCACCCATCCTTTCGTAATTTATACTGAAATCGTCCAGTATGTGCCTGGCATCCTCCTGAACAACTATCTTGTTGAACATCATACCTCCGCCCCACATTCCGCCACCGATGCTCAACTTCCTGTCAAAAATTGCAACCTTCATTCCTGATTTTGCAAGATAGTATGCGGCGGTCAGTCCAGAGGGGCCTGCACCCACTATCGCAACATCCACCGATGTGTATGAGAGCAAATCTTGCATGTATGATTCTACAATTTTCTTTGTGATTTCAACCTCATCAAGCATGGAGATGGGTATTGTGTGGCATTATAAACAATTTTCTTTTTTGATTATATCCTTAGGTAAGGATACGAAAATACTTAAAAAGGAGGGATGTGAGTAAGAAATATGGGAGAGATACTGATAGTGGAGCACGGGCTATCTATGCGGAAACTGTACCCCATAATCTTCAGAGGAAAGCGTCTCATATTTGCCAACACTCCAGAGGACATCATAGATGTTTACAGGCACCACAACCCCACAATAGCCCTGATCCTATCCAATGACCCAAACGACGTGGACATAACAAATTTAATAAGAATTTTGAGTAGAGATACAAAAATAATATGGATAAGCGGAGATGATGATATGGAGAAAAAGGTAAGGGAGAGAGTGGATGCTTCCTTCACCCCACCCTTCGGTTTTGACGATTTCATCCTGAAATATCAGGAACTTATCAAGGTATGAACCTTGCGTATTTTCCACTTAAATGCTCGTCCCTTATTCTCTGATAAATTTTCCCATTCTCAACGGCCATCCTTTCCACATCATCGCCCTGCCGGACCACCTTGCCAGGGATTCCAAGTACAAGGCTCTTTGGAGGTATCTTTGTTCCAGGTGTTACAACGGCACCTGCCCCTATAACACTTCCATCGCCTATCTCCGCGCCGTTCAGGATAACTGCATGGATTCCAACTATCACGTTGTTCCCGATCTTGGCGGCATGCACAACTGCCATATGACCTATAGTCACATTCTCTCCAACAATAGTTGGCTGCCCATAATCCCCATGAAAAACGGCGTTATCCTGCACATTCGAGTTCCTTCCGATCTTTATGGGTGCCACATCCCCTCGCAAAACTGCACCATCCCAGACACTGGCACCTTCGGCAATCTCAACATCTCCTATGATCACAGCTGTGGGTGCAATGTACGCGGATTTATGAATTCTCGGTCTTATCACGTTCATGGGGGGTAAATGGATTTACAAATTAAAATAATACGCAAGGGCAAGGATACCCTTAAATAATTCTTGAATAATCCCCGCCTATGAACGTGGAAGACCTGTTTGATACAATAGAGGAATCCCTTCTTGACATACTGGCAAGGATAGACGATGGTGATGAAAGCGCACTGGAGGATCTGAAAAAGATCAAGGTTTACGTGAGCGACCTTGCAGATGTGCTCTCCATAATAAAGGAGGAAGACTCAATAGAGGATTTCAAGAAAAAGCTGGATGTACTGAGCAAAAAATTTGATGAGTTTTTGATGGATATAATCCGAGTAACCGGTTAAACCTCGTACTTTTCAATTTTTATTCTCCTCATTGCGTTGTTTGCAGCGATGTTTATCACGTCGTAGAGATGGGCAGATGCAGGACAGTAGGCATGCTCCATGAATGCCAGATCCCATATTTTCCCACCTCCACGCATAAGGGCGGATACAATATCTATTTTCTTGGATGCTTGATACCCAACTGCCTGAGCACCCACAATGTTTCCCTGCTTATCAGAGAATATCTTCACATAAACGTCATGTTTTGAATACGGTGTCACTGTTGAGTGCCCCCTTCCATATATTTCACTTCTTCCACCAACGCAGGCCACTTCAAAATTTCCCATGGCCGATACAAATGCCCCCGTGTGCTTGGTGTATATGGCGTTTCCCCCAGCAGCATTTATGCCCGCCACTATTCCCTCACGGGCAGCAATTGTTGCAAGTTGCAGAATCCCATAGGGGGTGCGAACGCAATCACCCACCGCGTATATATCTGGATCTGATGTTTGCATTCTCTCATTTACAAGCACATAGCCTCTATCGTCCATTTTAACCTTACCACGCAGAAGTTCAGTGTTGGGTCTCACACCCACACTCAGTATGACCATATCTGCCTCAACAGGCTCTCCATTCACAATTGCACCCTCAACCTTATCCCCTCCCGTTATCCTCTCAACCCTGCTACTGCAATGGCACTCTATGCCCATGGACCCAAGACGCTCCTTAACTATATTGGCCATATCCTCATCCAAGGCCCTGGGAAACGGATGCTCAAGCATTTCCACAATAGTCACTTCAAAGCCTCTCTTTCTCAGCGCATAGGCCATCTCCATCCCAATGGCCCCGGCACCTATAACAAGGGCCCTTTTACATCCCTTTATCCACTCCTTTATGGCAAGGGCATCTTCAACCGTGCGCACAGTGAAAACTCCCTCTTTATCCACACCGGGAATTGGTGGTACAGCCGGACGAGCACCCGCTCCGTAGATGAGCTTTTCATACTTGATTTCCCTTACTTTCCCATATCCCACCTTCCTGTAAAGCACCTTCTTTTTTTCAGGGTCTATCTCCACTACTTCATGCTCAAGAAGCAGATTTATGCGGGGAGTTCGTGGAAATGGATGAATTATTTCCTTAACGTCTATGGCACCCTCAACCACAAGAGGTATGGAGCATGGTGAGTAAGTCTCGTAACTTCTCCTCTCAATTATTGTTATTTCCTCTTTTCTGTTGAATCTGCTGATCCACCTTGCAGCGTAAATTCCTCCAGTACCCAATCCAATTATCACTATCATGATTGGGGTAATGCATTACGAATTTATTAATTTTTTTGATTTATTTCGTTAAATAATTACGAAAAATAGTAAAAAGAGAGGGGCGCAAATGGACAAGAGAAGAAAAAAATTATATTTTGGGGATAAATGCGGAGTTGTGGACATTGAGCAGAGAATCAAGGAACTCGAGGAGGAGATAAAGAGAACGCAGTACAACAAGGCAACGGAAAAGCACATACTGCGCCTCAAGGCGAGAATAGCTTATCTAAGGAAGGAACTGGAGGAGAGGAAGAAAAAGCAAAGGGCGCAAACAAAGAAGGGCGTGAAGAAGAGTGGAGATGCCATGGTCTCCCTAATCGGGCCACCAAGTGTTGGAAAGAGCATGCTTTTCAACCTACTTACCAATGCCAAGAGCGAGGTAGGTGATTATGCATTCACAACCCTGGAAGTGCACCCTGGAATTTTAAAGTACAGGGGTGCTGAAATTCAAATTCTGGACATGCCCGGGCTCATAGAGGGGGCATCATACGGCCGCGGAAATGGAAGGGAAATACTGAGCATTGCCAGAAACTCGGATCTGATAATGCTTATGGTTGATATATTCACCGTGGAATACCTTGAAACTGTGATGAGAGAACTGCACAATTTCGGGATACGCATAAACCAAAAACCACCTCAAATAACCGTAAAGAAAAAGGACCGTGGGGGAATAAACATAGCATCCACGATACCCCTGAGCATGGATAGGGAGGATATTGCCGCAATCCTAAGGGAATTCGGGTACATAAATGCCGATGTGCTAATAAAGGAGGACATAAATCCGGAAAGGTTGATGGATTTTCTATCTGGAAACAGGGCCTATGTTCCGGCCCTACTCCTGGTGAACAAGATTGATCTGGCGGATGAAAAATTAATTAAAGAAATAAATGAGAAACTGGAAAAATGGAAACCTCTGTTCATATCGGCCAAAAATGGCCATGGAATTGAAAAATTGAAGGAGAGAATTTTTCAGGAATCTGGCCTGATTCGCATCTACCTCAAGCCCCAGAGTGGCAAGGTTGACTATGATGCACCACTGATACTCAAAAGGGAGAGCACAATTGAGGATGTGTGCAACGCGCTCCACAGAGATTTTGTCAGGAAGTTCAGATACGCCATGGTCTGGGGCCGTAGTGTGAAGTTCCCCGGACAGCATGTGGGATTGGACCACAAACTTGAGGACGAGGATGTTGTTCGCTTAGTCATCAGAAGATAAAGTGAATTCAGCATACTGGAAGAGTTTTTTCACAAACTCGTGTTTCCCGGTGAGCGTGAATCCGTGTTTTCTCGCCTCACCCTCAAGATCGTAACCCAGAAATTCCTCAGCCAGGGGGCATTCAAATTTGTCAATGAGAATCTTGAAGTACCAAGGTGCCCTACTAAAATCCATCTGGTTGTAATCAAAAATGTAGAATTTACCACCCTCTTTCAGTATGCTCCTCACATTTTCAAATATTCTACCTCTATCCCCCGGGGTGAATCCATGGAACGCAAGAACTATCAGTGCCACATCAAAATACTGCCGGTACTCAGGGGTGAAACTCTCACGAATATCGTGTTTTACAATTTCAATGTTCTTCTTTCCGGAAGTTTTCCTCCGCGCCTTCTTCAGCATATCATCCGATATATCAAATCCAACAATTCTTCCATCCTCCCCAACCCTATCGCTGAGTATTATCGCGTTTCTTCCGTTACCAACCCCCAACTCTGCAACCCTGTAGCCCCTCTCAATATGGGTATAATTGTATAGCAAATTGCGAATGAATCTTCCGTACTGAAATAGGGTTATCAAATCCAGGATCTCATCGTAGAACCTTGCCTCAAATCCAGTTATAACAACGCTGACCTTCGGATTACCCATGAAATAGAAAAAATATGCCTCTATTTAACCTTTCCCAAATATTTAATATCCCCGTGCATATGGCGCTATATGAGCTGTGGAGTGGATGAGGCGGGCAGGGGACCCGTGATAGGACCCATGGTTGTAGCCGGAGTTTGTGCATCACGCGATGCCCTCATAGGCCTCGGAGTTAAGGATTCAAAGAAGCTAAGCCCAAAGAGGAGGGAGAAACTTGCCAAGGAGATAAGAAAAATTGCCTCCCAGATCATTGTGCTCGTTGTTGAGCCCGAGGAAATTGATTCCCTTCGTAGAGAGATGACCCTAAACGATATAGAGGTTGAACTCTTTGCCAGAATAATCTCAAAAATGAACGATGAGGTGGTGTACGTGGATGCAGCAGACGTTGACGAAGAGCGTTTTGCTAGGGAGATCGCCCTGAAGGTCAGAAAGGATGTGAATATAATCTCAAAGCACAAGGCAGACTTGCTCTATCCCGAGGTCAGTGCCGCTTCCATAATAGCCAAGGTTGAAAGAGACAGGATAATTGAAGAACTTAAAAAGAAGATGGGAGACTTCGGCTCTGGCTACCCGGCTGACAGAAGAACAAAGGAATATCTGGAAGAGTATTTCAACGAGCATGGTGATCTGCCCCCCAATGTGCGCCGCTCGTGGAAGAGTGCAAGGAGATTTTTGAATAAAAAGAGGCAGAGTAATCTGGGTGATTTCAGTTGAAATTTGAAACTGTGGAGGATTACATTTCCCATTTTGTAAGGCTCATAAATATAGAAAGGGAAGAGGAGATGCGCCGCCACTGGGAGGAGATAAAGAGGCTCACAGGAAAGAAGAGGGAGAGACTCGGCAGGGCTATTCTGAACCTCCGTGGCAAGTTCATTGGCAGGGGGCTTGGTGGTGCGTATCTTGTAAAATTTTCACGCAAGGACATGCCCAAGAACGAGCTCATGGTTGGTGATGTGGTCATAGTCAGCGCAGGCAAGGTCACTCCAAAGAATCCCCAGGCCACCGTTTACGAAAAGGGCTCCCGCTACATAGTGCTCTCTTTTTCAAAAACTCCACCCAAATTCGTTTACGGAAAAAATGTTAGGGTGGACCTCTACGCCAACGATATAACCTTCCAGAGAATGCTTGAGGCTGTAAATTCCATCAAAAGGGAAGAGTATCTTCGCCTTCGTGGGATTATTCTTGGAAGGGCCAATTTGGAGATACATGAGGAGCAGGTCAATTTTGAAAATACTCGCCTAAACGAGTTTCAACGCAGGGCCGTGAGAAGATCCATAGGCTCTGAACTATTTCTGATCCATGGACCACCTGGAACTGGAAAAACCACCACTCTGGCCGAAGGAATTGTGCAAATGGTCAGGCGTGGCTTCAAGGTCCTAGCGACTGCAGATTCAAACGTGGCTGTGGACAATCTCGTGGAAAAACTTGCCCACAAGGTGAATGTGGTACGCATCGGACATCCTGCAAGGATAAGCAAAAGCATAATAGAGCACACGCTGGATTACATCGTATCAAGGGACATTGAGTACAGAAAGGCCATGGAACTCTGGGAGAGGATAGATGGAATGAGGGAGGAGCAGAGCAGGTACACAAAGCCCACGCCCCAGTGGCGCAGGGGAATGGGAGATGACGAAATCGTGTACCTTGCCAATGCATCAAGAAGTTACAGGGGTGTGCCTGTTGAGGTAATGAAGGGTATGGCCCAGTGGATCAAGATTCAGAGAAGGATAGATGAGTACGTAAAAAGGGCAAAGAAAATGGAGGAGCGGGCAATAATCAGGGTTCTTGATAATGCGGACGTGATATGCACAACAAATTCCACGGCGGGAGGTGAGATGCTGAGAGATTTGAAATTTGATTTTGTGGTTATAGACGAGGCAACCCAGGCCGTTGAACCTTCCTGCCTCATCCCCATGCTCAAGGGCACAAGAATATTAATGGCGGGAGACCACAAGCAACTGCCACCCACAGTAATGAGCTATGACGCAAAGGCTCTGCAACTCACCCTGTTTGAGAGGCTCATAAAGATATACCCCCAGGCATCCATAACCCTGCGCATCCAGTACAGGATGAACGAGAAAATAATGGAGTTCCCTTCCAATATGTTTTACAGGGGCCTGCTTGAAGCGCATAGAACTGTGAAAGACAGAACAATCGCGGATGTGGGTATTGACCCATCCAGAATAAGTGAGATGCGGGATATATGCAACCCCGAAGAGGTGATCATCTTTGTGGATCTGGAGACTGAGGAGGAGCAGAGAAGGGGCTCAACTTCCTATCAGAACCCAGGTGAGGCAAGGTGTGTCACGAGAATTGTGAACTGCCTTCTGAAAATCGGGCTGAAAGAAAAACACATAGGAATCATAACCCCCTACGACGATCAGGTTGATCTGCTGAAATCCATTATCCCAAATGAAGATTTGGAGATAAAATCCGTTGACGGTTTTCAGGGTAGGGAGAAGGAGGTTATTGTCATATCCTTCGTGAGGGCAAACGACCGGGGAGAACTCGGATTTCTGACAGATTTGAGAAGATTGAACGTTGCGATCACCCGGGCAAAGAGAAAACTAATAATAGTTGGAAACTCCAAAACCCTGAGAGCACATCCGGTATATGACTCCTTAATAGATTACATCGAGCATAGGGGAAAGGTTTTAAAGATGAAAGACGATTGCTAAGCATGTTTGACCCGAAAGAGTACGATTCTTGGTACGACAGACACCGAGAAATCTTTGAGGCTGAGGTGAAGGCCCTGAGACCCATGATTGAAAAATACCCGAATCCCAAGCTGGAAATAGGTGTAGGCACGGGAAGATTCTCTCAGGCCCTTGGCATAACGTATGGCATAGACCCTGATCAAGGTATGCTTGAACTAGCCAGAAAAAGGGGGATAGATGTGATTAGGGGTATTGGAGAGAATCTGCCGTACAAGGATGAGAGTTTTTACGCTGTTCTCATATCCACCACGCTCCCATTCCTTAGGAATGCCAAAAAGGTTGTGGAAGAGGCACACAGAGTTCTGGTAAATAACGGCGGACTTGTAATAGGCTTCATACCCCGCAACTCCCACTTTGGAAGGAAGTACACAAGAATTGGAGAGGAGGGTGACGAAAGGTTCAAAAATGCACACTTTTACACCATGGAGGAGGTTGAATCTCTTCTTGAAAACCTTTTCTTCATCGTTAGGGTAAGAAGTACCCTTCTGGGAGAGGATATTTCCCTGAACGTGGTTGATGGATACAGAGAAGACGCCAGTTTCGTGGCTATTGAGGGTGTGAAAATTCAAAATGTTTAAGAATAATGAGATTATGCCTCACCTATGATGTTCTGTCCCAAGTGCGGCTCTTTAATGCATCCCAAGGATGGAAAATGGGTCTGCTCAAACTGCGGCTACGAGATTCCGATTGAAAATGAGGAAAAGAAGGAAATTGTGGCAGAGGCAAAGGAGAAGGAGATGATCGTCATATCCTCCCAGGAGGAGCTCAAAGCCCTACCCTACGATGAGAGCGTGATGTGCCCCAAATGCGGGCATGTAGGTGCCCACTGGATGCTTCAACAGACCCGTGCAGCCGATGAGCCGGAAACAAGGTTCTACATATGCCCCAAATGCGGGCACCGGTGGAGGGAGTATTAGGCGTATCCCACAACATCCGATTTTTTACCCTTCGGTTTTTGCTGCATGGCCTGGGCGGGAGGCGGTATCGGAGGTGGCAGGCGTATTTCCTTGGCTATGAGAACTCCCTCAATAACACAATTGTTTATTATCGTACCGTGTATCTCCTGAGCAACATCATCTGGCATCCTATGGTCGTTTTTCCACTCTTTCATCAATTCCTTAACATTTCCCTCGTAAATCACCACACCATCAAAGATTATAACCCCTATGCCGGAATAGGTTATGGTAAACTTGAAATCAACCTTGGCGTTTTTCACATCAACCTGGGTTATGGATATTATGCTGCTGTTATTGTCAATTCTTATCTCCCTAGGCGCGTTTTCTGGCTCTATGAACCTCTTGGCCTCAATACCATCGATTCTGAACATCTTTATCATAGATGCACCCATGGCCTCAACACTTATCTATTTTCCCGTTGAAAGGGTTTGCATCTCCCGATATAATTCTCCAAGCAGTTCTTCATAATCCCTTCTTCCATTTTCCAGATCATCCATTTTCCTTTCAAGATTCCTTGTTCTCTCTTCACTTATGAATTCTCCATAATTATCCCTCAGAAATTCGTAAACTTGCCTGCCTCTTTCCGTGGGAATGAGAACATTTCTTTCAATCACATACCTTCTGAGAAACAACTTGGAAATTATTGTTGCGTAGGTGCTGGGTCTTCCTATACCCCTGTCTCTCATCAACCTTATCAGATCTGCCTGCGTGTAGGGCCTTAATTTTATTTTTCTTCTCTCAACTTCAATTTTCACCCTTCCCTCCGGTAGAGGCGCGTATTTTTTCACCCTAAAAGGATAGAGTTCCACCGATGTTCCCGTGGCATCCACAATCAGGGGAAACTCTATCTCCTTGTTCTCTGCACTTATTCTGTACCTCATGATCCTTATCTCCCCATCGCTCTGGGAGGCCATGAATCTCCTAAATATGAGATCGTAAATTGCCACATGCTCTTCACTAAGTTTGTAGGTAAATACACCCTCCTTAACATACCTCTTCAGATCCTCAGAACTTAGTGCTCTTGTGGGTCTTATGCATTCATGGGCCCCCTCTTTACTCCATGACCGACCTCTGAAATCCTCTCCCAGGTATTTCCTTGCAATTTTCATACCTTCTGGAGAAACATGGGTTGAATCCGTGCGATGATAGGTTATGAGACCCATCTCAAAAAGTTCCTGCAGAATTCTCATACTATCCCCGGCACCAAGATTTAAAATCGTGTTTGCATCCTTCAGAACCTCGTCCGTGGTGTATGGGGACACAGCATAATTCTTGACCTCCTCTCCAATCCTCTCCACAACGCCGAGAACGTCCCTGGTCCAGGGAACCTTCACATCCGTGCCCTTCAGGAAATACTCCACCCTCACCTCCTTGGATTTATCGTACCTATCAATCACCCAGCCAAGCACCGGGGTCTGGGCCCTACCTGCAGATAGATTGCGCTCTCCGAATTCTCTCCATAGGATATGGGAAAGCTCAAATCCAATCCACCTATCTTCAATCCTCCTGACAATCTGTGCTTTCACAAGGTTTTCATTGAAATCCCGCACACTCTCTGTTGCTTGGATAATAGCCCTCTTGGTGACCTCATGGAACTCTGCCCTCTTTATGTATTTTGCAAATGGGGCAAGCAGATTTCTCAAGTCCCAAGCGATTTTCTCACCCTCCGTATCCGGGTCCGTGCCTACTATAACCTCCTCACACTCCTGGGCAAGTTTTCTAAGAACCTCTATTTGCATCCCGGCATGGTATATGTTTTTTGAACCGCAGACCGGGCATTTGGTGCCTTCCGTGAATTGATAGCCACAGTCCCGGCACTTTCTTATGGGTGCATAAATAGGGACAAAATGCTTTCCAACCTCAACACCATGGTATCCGCGAGAGGTTGTTAAATCAACTGTGTGACCAAGGGAAGGCGCTATGGTTAGAACCCTGTTACCTATGGCAACCTCGTAAACTATTGCGTTGCCTATTATCCTCAAATTTGGCTTGCCAAAGAAGTGTGCAATGTGCCTCGCCTTGTTCGGGCTCTCAACCACGAAAAGTGCAGGTCTTATTATCTCACTTTCATATCCTTGTTCCCTTACCTTCTTCCTATCCCTATCAATTTCCTCTTTCAATTTTTCCAGGTCAATCTCGTCAATGGGCGAGAACTCTATGCCGTAAATCTCTGCGCGAGCAGATAGAATTTCAAGCAAATCTGGATCATCAAGTACAAAGGATGCTCCCTTGGTAAGTCCCCCTGCGTAAAGACGGGAAGCACGCCCAGAGCCCTGAATGTAGGTCTTCAAATCGGGAAAAATTATGTGACCATCCCTGTAAACAAACCCCCTACCCTGAAGGGCCCCCCGTTGCAGAATTTTTTTGATTTCCACTCTAATCTCATAAATATCATTTTTTTCAAGGGCTTTTCTAAGCAGGGGGTTCTTTTCCCGAAGGAGATGAGCGACTGTTATGAGAATTCTTTCACCCAGAGCATCAACATCATCCAAACCTATTTTGAATCTGGGTATTCCATAGAAAATCACATATCTTACCCGCTCTGGCATGTCCAGGCCCCTTATGAGTGAGCCGTAGGGAGTCGCCACACCCACAAGAAAATCAAGTTCGCCCTCTCTGAATCTCTCGTAGGATTCCTTGCTCTCGGCCAAAACGATGCCTGAGCGGGGAATTAAAGATGCTATTCTCCTTGCTTCCTGAGCAGTAGGTGCGAAAATGAGTGCTCCAGGTCCCATCACATTCAGGATATACTCTAATCTTTCCTTCGGGGCTGTTATGTCATCCACATTTCTCACCGCGTTACGAATGTTGCCCACATCAAAGTTTAGATGCTCTCTCAGAATTTTCGTGTTGTATCCCCTGGTTCCGGTGGCGGTTGAAACCATGAGAATCCCCTTTCTGTGCATAATGCCAAGAATCTTCTCAAGGTTCCTTGAGCCCTTCAGCAGGGAGTCAACATCATCAACAAATATGAAATGGAACCTTTTACCCCTGAGCGTGGCATATCTCCTTCCAAGGTACGCCGTTGTGGTGATGAGAATTTTGAAATCTCCCCTCTTTATTCTGTTTTCCATCTCTTCCTTTTCACCCCTCCCCATCCTTCCGTGATAGTGAGCAAAGTCATCAACTCCGAGTGAATGCAACTTTTCAACAAACTCCTTCAGAATGAGCGTGGTGGGCACGATTATATATGTCTTTTTTCCCTCACTGGCGAGGTAGGCGGCCATCATGATTCCGAACAAACTCTTACCTATCCCGGTGGGTGCTATGGCCGCAAAGGAATCGCCTGAAAGAACGCGTCTTGCCCACATTCTCTGCATTGCCCTGGGCCTTGAGCCCAAAGTTTTTAAAAAGAATTCTTCAAATTTCTTGTATTTCTCCTCCAGATAGTTTTTATTCAGAGGAGTATTCTTATGGAAGCACCTGCCATTTTCAATCTCTTCCCATGTCAAATCTCCCCTGCAGATGGGGCAAAGCTCTCCATACACGACAGGAATCATAAAAAGAAATGTGCTTGGGGGTATTTAACCTTTGATGGCCTTGCGGATCTCGTGAAGCAATTGTGCGGGGTTCTCTATTGGATAGTTCAATTTTTGAAGTATGTCCTCCATTGCAATCCCATTTATCCTGTACCCTTTCGATCTATCAAGCAGGAGTTCCTTCTCAACTGGAAAATCAAGACCCTTTATCTTTGAAAGGACATGCACAGCCCAGTCCACCCCAAGAGAGCGAGCACCCTCCTCCATGGCCTCAATACGCTCATCAAGATTGTCCCTCTTCTCCCTTATTGCCCTGTACGCCAGTTTTGCAAGTCCTCCAGCAATATGCTCCTTCTCCCTCCTCTCTCCCTCAAGATATGCCTTCACACTCTCCTCGTCTGCACTGAGAATGTTTTTCACCGTTTGCTCCGTTATGCCCAGGTACTCTGCAATCTCTCTGTTTGTCTTTATGGCCTCGTTCTTTAGCGCGACCACATAGGCAGCCTCAGCCAAACTTGGTAGCCATGTTAGATTTCTGTACTCAACCAAGTTCTTCAGTCCACCCAGAATTCGTATGCTCTCGTGGAATATCCTCTCGGCCAGTGCATCTATATTACCCTCCTTGACAGGTCTGCCTAAGACTTCCATCTCAATCACCTCCTGCAACCTTGCCCAACGGTTCCTTTATATCTATCAATCCCGTGTCAGTTATTTCAAATAAGTATGTCTCAGATGCATGGGGCACCAGGCGGCACCCGTCTATGCGTATCGTGCGCACAACCTCTCCAATTTTCCTCTTGTAGAGAGAGGCAGCCCACTTGCTCATTATGACCTCTTTATCCATAACTATGGTGCCATCCACAATGTGCGCCACAGCTAGACCGCCGGCAGCCTCTGCAGTCTCACTGCTCTGTGAAGACCTCTTCTGGGATACGAGCAGCGCTGTTTGGTTCCATTTCTTCAGAAAGTTGAAAATCTGACGCACAATCTGCCTCGCAAGCACCTCACGATGCTCATATAGGCCTGTGATGCTGTCTATGACCACATTCTTCGTGTTCTTCTTCTTTATGGCGTAGGCCATCGTATCAAGCAGGACACCCACATCCTCTCTCAACTCCACATTCTGGGATGCGTCTATGATTATCATATTCCTTTCCAAGCTCTCAAAATCAAGCCCGAGCACCTGGGCCTTCTGCTTCAGGGCAGAATAGAGAAAATTTGCAGGTGACTCAACGGTAACGAATAAAACGGGATAATTTCTTGCAGCCTGATAAACTGCAAATTGCTCAGCAAGAAGAGACTTGCCGGTATCGGGTATGCCCGTGACATTTATCACGGCCAGATGAGGGATTCCACCAAGGGGCTTCTTCACATAAGTATCCTTTTTCTCATCGTATTGCACAGTATAGAACATCTCATCAAGTTTCGTACCCGTGGGTATGCCGAATATCCTTGGCGCCTTATCCCTCAACTCCGCCAGTTCGTAGACTAGTTCCTCGTGTTTCATAGTTAAAATAAAAATATTCTTCTATATAAAATTTACGCTAATTTGAAGTATGGGAAATTCTTATATACGTTGTTTCACATTAATTCAGGAGGTGGACAGGATGAGCAAGAATGGTTTGATCGCCATAATAGTGGTAGTGATTCTAATAATTGCAGGAGTTGCAGCGTACTATGCCATGCAACCCTCAAAACCCAAAGAAAAGGTTTTGGTTGTCGGTACCGCGTCGGGATTTCCTCCATTTGAGTATGTGGACCCCAACACACACAAGGTTGTAGGTTTTGACATAGACCTAATAACAATGATTGCCCATAAAATAGGCTACGACAAAGTAGAAGTTAAGGATATGGAATTTGATTCTCTGATTCCCGCACTTCAGGCAGGAACAATTGAGGTAGCAATAGCAGGCATGACAATAACCCCTGCCAGGGAAAAGGTCGTGGATTTCAGCAAACCGTACTGGCATGCTGATCAGGCCGTGGTTGTGAGAAAGGATTCTAACATAGTGGTTAACTCACCAGACGATCTCAGGGGGATGAAAATAGGGGTTCAGACAGGAACAACCGGAGAGATATATGTGATGAAGCATGTGGGAAAGGACAACGCCACGATAAAGAGCTATCCGAGCTACGTTGAGGCACTACAGGCGCTGGTAAATGGACAGATTGATGTTATCGTGGTTGACACTCCGGTAGCCCAGAGTTTCACTCATAAATATGACGTGAAGATAATTCACACCTTTGACACAGGTGAAGTCTACGGCATTGCGGTGAAAAAGGGAAATACCAAACTTCTCAATGAAATCAACAATGCACTGACACAGATAATGAACTCTCCAGAGTGGGATAAGCTCGTAGAGAAATACTTCGGCTCCAACTCCTGAGGGATGAATGACCCATGGAGATCTCCCTTGCTACTGCCTTGGGAATGCTCCTAGATGGGGCAAAGATAACCATCATACTTTCATTTTTTTCTATTTTCCTCGGACTCCTGATAGGGCTGCTAGTGGCGATTGGAGAAACCTACGGAGGAAAAGTAATAAAATACATTTCCATGGGATATGAGAACATAATCCGCGGTATTCCACTTCTGGCCATATACTTTATTCTGTTCTTCTCCATACCAATAATGATCGGTATAGGAATGTCCCCATTTTTAACCGCAGTGTTGGGTCTTGGAATAAGATCCTCTGCGTACCAGTCCCAGATATTCAGAAGCGGTATTCAGGCTGTAGATGAAGGGCAGATTGAAGCAGCGCAGGCTCTAGGCATGAACAAGTGGGATATAATAATACACATAGTGCTTCCACAGGCGCTTAGATTCTCACTCCCGGCCTGGATGAATGAATATACAATAGTTCTCAAGGACACATCCATTGCTCTGGCCATCGGAATTATTGAATTAACTGCAAGAGCGAATCAACTTGTAACTGTAACCCTGCAACCATTTCTTTACTATGGATTGGCCGGATTACTCTACCTTATAATGGTTCTCTCGGTGGGTTATTTATCAAGTTATCTGGGCAAGAAATACCAAATCAAGGGTGTAGGGGGTGTGCTTCGTGCCTGAAGAGGTTCTTAGGGTAGTGAACCTGAAGAAAAAATTTGGTAGCAATCAGGTAATAAAGGGTGTTAATCTTTCCATAAAAAGGGGAGAGACAAAGGTAGTGATTGGCCCCAGCGGTGCAGGTAAGAGCACTATGCTGAGATGTCTGAACAGATTGGTTGAACCGGATGAAGGAGCCATATACTTTAACGGAGTAAACATAATGTCCAAGGATGTGGATATAAGGAAGATAAGGTCAAAGATAGGTTTTGTTTTTCAGCATTTCAATCTTTTCAAGCACTTAACTGCGCTGGACAACGTGAAAATCGGCCTAAAAGTAGTAAAGAAGATGAATGACGAGGATGCCACAGAGAGAGCCTACAAGGCCCTTGAGGCAGTAAAACTAAAGGAACACGCAGAGAAATATCCAGCAGAACTATCAGGGGGACAGCAACAGAGAGTTGCAATAGCAAGGGCTCTGGCAATGGACCCTGAAATAATTCTCTTTGATGAGCCCACATCTGCCCTAGATCCGCAGCTTGTGGGAGAAGTTCTGGATGTTATGAGAAATCTCGCTAAAAACCATGTGACAATGCTTGTGGTAACCCATGAGATCGGATTTGCTCTCACCGTGGCGGATGAGGTACTCTTTTTTTACGATGGAGTTATATGGGAAAAGGGTCCCCCCAAGGAGATCATCTATAATCCCAAGAAAAAGGAAACAAAGGATTTCTTGGGGAGGATATTTGAGCTTTACTCAAGAGGTGAATCACAGTGAGCTGGGCCTATATTCTTTCCCAGATTTCTCAGGGCATAATTGTGACATTGGAACTCACTGCCCTTGGGCTTACTGGTGGATTTATCTTGGGGTTTCCCCTAGCAGTAGCAAGAACATACGGCAGACGATTTTCAAAGTGGGTGGCTGTTGGATACATAGAACTCATAAGAGGGACACCCATGCTTCTTCAACTCTATCTCATAGGTTTCGGATTACCCCTTCTTCTAAGACAGTACTTCCCAAATTTCGTTATGAATGTTTTCTGGGCTGCGTCTCTCGGGATGATGATCAACAGCGGTGCCTATCAGGCGGAGTATATAAGAGGCGCATTCAAATCAATTGATGTTGGTCAGGCTGAAGCTGGGATAGTACTTGGAATGTCAAAGTGGCAGATTATAACAAGAATAATATTTCCCCAAGCCTTCCGGATTATGCTACCAAGCTGGACCAACGAAATAATATACCTGCTAAAATATTCTTCTCTGGCCATGCTCCTTGCGGTACCTGAAATGATGTATCAGGCAAAACTTGTAGCTGCAGCAACGTTTATGTACGCTCAAGTATATCTTGTAATTGCTGTGCTATACCTTGGTTTTTCAATAATTATCACACAGATAATGCGCACTGTTGAAAAGAAAATATACATTCCCGGCGTTACAACCGTTAAGAGGGGTGCGCTATGAACCCCGAAGATGCCGTTGTAAAACTAAACAGGGAACTCGGAAAGCAGGACGATAACCTGTTTGAGGTTATCCAAATATATGAGAACTTCTTTGGAGAGTACATAGTGCATCTGAAGGTAAACAGGATGGTCAAGGCATCTTACTCCTCACTCAAAAAAATAGCGGAAATCACAGGAGCCAAGGATATACTGATTGAGAGGGCCGAGGGAGATAATCTGGCGGAGATAAAATTGATGCTGCCCAAAAATTAAATTTAAAGAATGTTATTTTGTCTCTATGAGAAAAACGAAGATAATCTCCACACTCGGCCCTGCAGTCGAGGGAAAGATGGATGAGCTGATAAAAAGCGGGTGTGATGTTGCACGTTTCAACACAGCCCATGGCTCGGTTGAGGGGCATTTGGATATGTATAAAGAGTTTCTTGAAGCTTCTGAGAAATCCGGGAAGATAACCGCCACCATGCTGGACATAAAGGGACCTGAACTTAGAGTTAGCGCGTGTTCCAAAAATTTTGTGATAGTGGGAGATACGGTAACCATTGGGGATGATGGAGATATTGAATTGAATCATCCTGAGGTATATGATGTTCTCACCCCAGGTAATAGGGTTCTCATACACGATGGAGATATTGTGATGAGGGTTGTTAAAATTGATCCCATAATCCATGCTGAGGTCCTAATCGGGGGCATAATTGGGCCCAAGATGGGTGTGAATGTTCCAGGGGTTCACCTACCGATTGAATACTTGCAAGAAAGAGACAAGCTATTTTTGAGGAAGATGAAAAATGTTGATTTTGTGGCAGCATCCTTTGTGAGAAATTCCAGGGACATAGTGGAATTGAAATCTTTTATGAAGGATTTAAATATGCATTCCAAAATCATAGCCAAAATAGAAAATCAGGAGGGTGTGGATAACATAGAGGACATAATCGAAATTAGTGATGGTATAATGGTGGCCCGAGGAGATCTCGGAACGGAAATACCCCTAGAAAATCTTCCCCGTGTTCAAAAATACCTTCTTGAGATGGCCATTCAGCATGGAAAGCCAGGAATAATAGCTACACAGATACTTGAGAGCATGATCAGAAATCCTCACCCAACAAGAGCAGAGATCTCGGATATAGCCAACGCGATACTTGATGGGGCCGATGCACTGATGCTATCCGGAGAAACTGCTGTGGGTAAGTACCCAATAGAGTCTGTCAGAATTCTCTCCAAGGTTGCTGAGAAGGCTGATTCTCTTGCCGAAAAGAAGTCACTAATAGAGCTTAGAGGTACCCTATCGGAGAGCGTTAGCAATGCTGCGGTACTTCTTGCCATGGAGATAGATGCAGATGCTCTTCTGGTCCTGACCAGATCCGGTAAGACAGCAAGGTTGGTATCACGACACAGACCATCAACGCCCATACTTGCAGCGTCGCCCTTTCCTGAGGTGGTTCATGCACTCGCCCTCAACTGGGGAGTCACACCCTATTTGATTGAAAGTTTTGAGTACTCCGATGAAATGGTTAGAAAGGCCCTGAACGTTGCCGAGGAAAGGGGGTATGTGAAGAGGGGTGATGTAATAGTAATTGCAGGGGGTGAGCCAAGAAGCGTTTCAGGAACCACAAACTTTGTCTGGGTCCAGCTTGTTGGGGAGGTGATTGCCAGAGGCAATGGATTCGGTGAGAAAATCGTTCATGGTAAGATATGCAGAATTCCTAGAAAATGCGATATAGTTCTTCTGTCAAATATTGATTCCTCTGAACAACCTGAAAATGTGCGAGGTATTGTCGTGGAATCAGATACTTACGATCCTTCTCTATTGAGGGAAATTTCCCGCAGGGGCATATCAATTCTGGCCGGTACGGGGACTTTGAACGTTGAAAACGAAGAGGTTACCTTAGACCCAAAAAGGGGAATAATATGGAAATAAATCTTAAAAATTTCTGACAACTGCAATTCTAATGAGAAATGGCTGTATAATAGGCAGAGCGTGCATCATTTCAATTGGTCCTACGTGATGGTGATCGGGTCTCTCACCTCTGAGATGTATGTTAATTTCTATGTTTTTATCTTTGATATTATTGCTCTGTTTATTTGGTATTTTATGCGGTGATTTTACGTTTGTTAAGGTGCCCCCATCCCATAGATAATCACTTTGAGATACAGGTATAGTTGAAGCATAGCCCTCTCCGGATACCACGACATCATCTATGAATACCCCATAAGGATCATTGCTATTTGCATATGTTGGATACTCTGTGGCATTTGTCACCACACGGAATCTTATCATAATGCTTTTTCCGGCCCAGCCACTCAGATCGCAGTTAATTCTTGCCAAGGTTCCAGAGTTGACCCAGCCATAGTTGTTATTTGCACTTGTTCCTGCCATACTTCCAGTGCCACTAGCACCCCACCCTATACGCACACCATAGGTTATTGATTGCCACGTCATGCCGTTGTCATCGCTCACTTCTACACGCACCGTGGCAGGTGGAACACCGGCCGCAGAATTCAAATTGAACCTTATCCAGAATGAAAGTCTGGCAGTTCTAGCATTTGTAAGGTCTATCTGTTTTGTGATCAGCGATGAGTCCACTCCCTTAGGTAATGCCCAATTACTATTTGACTCTCCATACGCCCAAGCGTAATCTCCGGAATGGGCCTTCTCTGCTCCGGTACCTCCAAAATTATGAAGTTGCCAAAGATCTCTATTTCCATCTGAAGTCACACTTATTTTCACATCATCCAGGTACCAGCCCATTGCAGGGTTCCAGCCACTATTTGGTCCAACACCACCAAACTGAACAAGCATGAACACTATTCGTATATACTTGAATCCGGATTCCCGGATGTAATGGGTTAGATCAACTTCTATATAATCCCAGCCAAATGTACCAGAGCCACTTCTACCATTGAAACACCACATAGGCAAACCTGTTGTACCTGAGCCAGTATAGGTCGCATCTGCCATTCCGTTTTGCCGTCCATTTATAACCGGACCACCACTGGTAATCACATTATTGGCCCAGTTTGAGTCAAAGTACCTAGGATCCAGATTTCCCGTATAAGATTGACTGGGCATAATGTAATACCTGTGAGTCTGATCCCATGTCCAAGATGTTTCATCATTTGAACCCCACATATACATTATTCCACCGTTCGTACCCTGAGTCATCCAGTACTTGGTCCAGAAACTCAACAAGACTTTCTGAGCACCACTTACATCCACAGGTGGAGTTATGAGATAGGTGTAATTTGTGGCTGTATTTACCACACTTGAATAGTCACTAGGTATTGTACCTCCACCCCCAGAGTTGGAGGTGGGTGGTGTGTAATCAATGTAATACACAACCATGACGTCGTCAATTCCGATAGTACCTGAGATGGAAGAAATTTCTATCTTGAAGTCAAATGATCCACCGGAAGAATACACACTTACCGGTAGCTGCACAGTAAAGTATTCCTCTGGATTATTCCCTGACGAATCATCAAATTTCTCTGAGGATATTAATTGACCATCTATATAAATGTTGATTGTGGCCTTAGAACCATCCGGATAAAAAAAGTACCCCCCTACATCACCATGATCTCCAACCCAAAATCTTATTTCAGCACCTTTAATTGTGTATGTACCTGGATAATGGTATTTAAGCACCTTGGAAGGATACACCGTATGTTGGAGATATGCACCGGAGGTATCTGTTTGTGCAACCCAGTACTCATCGCTCGCTCCGTCTGACTGTCCTTTATAATAGTAATTTCCATCATTTGTTGAAGCTATGGTAAATCCACTCTCTTTCCATTTCCCAAGAAATCCGGGGGTACTTGCATCTCCAGGATAATTTGTGTAATTCCTGAATCCATCAGAAAAGACAACTGCACCCAATCCTTGGATAGTTAGACTTCCCTGTAGATTAAGATCATTTTTATAAGATCCTATCGGAGGTGTGGCTCTCAAGCCACCGGTTGTTTGCTGCATTAGAAGTTGTACAAACATAGTAAATACCTCTTGGATAACCACGGGATCATTTTCAAATAATCCCATAGATATTCTTCCTTGGGATGAATTACCTATGGGGAATAATCTACCATCCCAGCCATCTGGGGCTATGGATATAGCTATAAGATTATAGGGTATTTTAAGCAATCCACTGGATTTGTATTTAACATAATTTTCAATAACTCCCGTCTCTTCTTCATCATATCCCGTACCTGGTGCATAATAAAATTGCCTTCCGTCTCTGACACCCCTTATGTCTGAATTACTGAGTCCATCCGTTAAAACAAGTATACCTCTTACTGCATTCTCTCTGTTAACATTGTCAGCGGATTTTTTGTCCATATAATACACAGCCCATGACAAGGTATCGTATAAAGGCGTGCCTCCAGAAGCCCTAAGACCTGTTAGAGTATCTTCTATAGTTGGGAGATTCTCCTTTGTAACGTAAGTAAATTTGAGTGTAGGCTTCCACCATTTATTTCCAAGAGTATCAAATGAGAAGATGGCCACTCTATCATTTGGTCCAAGTAGTTTTATAGCATCTAGCGCTGCTTGTATGGCCACGTCTATCCTTGTATTCGCTTTACCATCTCCATTTACATCTCCTACTGTGGCACCCCTAACCACACTATTCATACTTCCAGAGGTATCGATCACAAATATCACATCAATGGGTTTTCTCTTGTTAATTCTTGGAGCTTCAGGCATCCAGAATGCATTAGGAGCAGAATGATGTGCACCACCAGTGAAATTCAGTACTTTTGTATCATTTGTGTAAAAAGTATTTTCATCTTGGTGATAATTTCCGTTGCTGTCTGTGCTACCGCTCAAACTCCAGTCCCAATCACCTATCACATTTGTACTCACATCTTTCCTATTTACAAAATTCAGGGGGCTCTCCCCGTTTATATCCATGACAGTAGCCTCGTGCACCCAGTTTCCTGCTCCATTTTCCATATTATCCCAGAAATAGTAAACCGTAACCGTCTTTATAGCCTCATTGTTGAAGTTGAATATTTCCTTTCCATTATTAGATGTACCATTAAATTGAGTCTCGGTTACCTCATTTAGAGGATCAACAATTACCCTTATATGCCTGGCTGGCCCTGCAAACATGGGAGTCCACTGTATCTCCACCTGAGCATAATTATTTGCAGGCACGTATACTGTTTTACTTCCTATCCATTCATAATCATCGTAGAATCGCACAACTGCACTGGCTCCAACGGAGCCGTAATTGTATACTTTGGTTCTCAGCATATAAGAGCGTCCAATTATGGGAGGTAGATTTGGATTATTTCCTCCATAGATTATCTGTATGTCCGAGGTAAATGTGGCAAACTCAGGAGTGTCTTTCACATATCCAAACCATCTGAAGAGACGATACATCAGCCATGCCTGACCCTGCGGAGCTGGATCATAGGGCTTTGCAATATTTGCAGCCTTCAGTCCAAATATTCCCGCTATGTTCTCTAATTTGAACGGGATTATGCCAAACTTGCTTCCACTCACGGGTGTTTTGGAGACTATTCCATATCCATATCCCGATATTGTGTTTGAGTATTGAGAAGCCAGTTTTTCCAGTGTCATATACCCAGTATCAGTGGATTTTGTTAGATGGAATAATCCCTGTGCACCTGTGGCTGTTATGTTGTACATGGTGGTGGATTGCAGGATAAGAGTCATCCCATTTGTTTCACTCTTAACATTGTTTATGCCGTATATTACACTTTTTTTATTCACATTCACGAGATTTATTGAGGTAATTTCAAGATAATTCTTCAATTTTGAACTATCATCAATATACGCCATTATGTCATTTCCAATGAAGAGTTGCCCCGTATTGGGATTGTTGCTCATGGAATCTATAATGGCCTTTATGTCACCTTTTCCTATTTTTCCATCTGCCCATATGACCAGGTTATATTGTGCAAAATATGTTCCATCATCGTAGCCGTAGGGTAGATTTGCTGAATGCGAATCAATGACCTTGTACCTGTATCCTAGATGCTGCAACGTTACCACAAGAGCATTTTTCTCGTTAATAGAATTTGTTTGAGAACTGTTGTAAACTATGAGAGTTGAATAATGCACAAAAACGTTTGTATCAACTATTTCTGTATTTATGACATTATTTTCCTCGTTTGTCTCCTCTATTGTGTTGTATGGATCCACTATGGCTGTGAGCACATGCTTACCGGGTTGGGTTGGAATCCAAGTAAAGTTAACGACAACAAAGCCGCCATCTGGAGGTATCACCCCTGTTGAATTTGGATTGGTGGTATTTATGTTAAGTGATGGCGCTCCGTCAACCTCAAGCAAAACCTCGCTGGATAGTGCTGTGCCCCCATTGTTTGAAACCACAACGCTAATATGCACAGGCTCCTTGTAAAGCGGATTTCTGGGCTCTATTATCATATCCTCAACAGCCAGGTCATTTCCAGCTCTACCCGAAATATTGGCAAGCCATTTCAGAATCCTGTAAGCGATGAAATCTTGAGCATAGTAATGCTTGACCCTTGAAAGTTCAAATCCAAGATACACTATTTTCCCTCCTCCAGTAGAGGAGGAATCCTTGTATATACCTACTGGAAAATACCGGTTCCCCGTGGACCCTTCTTCCTTTGCCTCTATGAACTTCTTATAAGATCCCATATTTGAGAGGTAAATGGTATCGTTCCCGTTTGGGGCATGATCCCTATTCATTAGGTCATCCATTATCAAACTTCCATTTGAGAGTGTCAGATTTATTGCAGGATTCTCTATGCCTTTTATGTTCCCCATGTTGGTACTCTTTGGTGTGAGATAGGAATCCGCTAAAATGGTTCGTAAATTCCCCTGGCTGATCTCTTGGCTTATTAGCCAAAGGGAGCCACCCCTGTTGAATACGAAATCTTCAAGTATGGATGCCTGAGCTGACGTGATTGGATTTTCCTTGTATCCAGTTTCCCATATTACCAGATCATGAGAATCAACATCCCTTTTCAACTGCCCAATATCAATGCTACTCTTATCCACAGTGTACTTGTATCCAGCAGTATCAAGGTAATACTTGTAGTACCTGCTTGTATCCCAAGGAGATCCCTCGGCATATCCATCGTCATCCACCAGAAGTATGCTTGGTAACACAGTGAGGCTTACAGATGCCGTGTCCGGATATTTATTTGGATTTTCCACAGGGGTGATGTTTATGATCTGGAATATCAAATGGTGCGTTCCCGAAACTTTGGAAACCACATTATTTCCCTGAGAATTGGCCCCTACATCCTCCCAGATAAAGGAGATTGTTGTCTGGCCTGCGGCGGCTATTGTGTAGGTCGTATCCCTATCAGGTAGATATTCCGAGGATCCAAGATTAGTCTTTATTGTAATTTCTCCCGAGGGATTTGATGCACTTCTGTATCCTGGATACTGATCCAGGACCCTTAACTGGAACTTTGCCCCCGTACCCCCAAGATTTTCAACGGTTACGGATACCTGAACATTATTTCCATGGGTTGGAGACAGCGTTGAAAGGGTTACAAGCTTTGAATCTATATAGAGATCAGGATTTTTATTTCCAGTCCCTCTGCTGACATAGATGTTTGTTGAGTAGCTTATGTTACTATATCCATTGTTCACCCATACCTTAATCTTGTAGGGCCTCAAAATGTTCAGAGAATCATTTGTTTTGAACCTTACGAGGGTGGTGAATGCATTATTTCCGGAGTAGTTCATTGGTTTTATTGGAGATCCTTCAATGCTGTATTTCAGTATCGTTTGGGAAAAATCAAGGGTTACATTGTAGGTTCCAACATCTCCTCCTGTATTTGGATTGAAAATAATTGCCTTGAATGTTGCTGGCTTACCCAGAATTGGTATGGATGGGGTGGTTGTGACGCCAACGAGTACGGGGGGTAAACTCGTTCTGCCCTGAAGCTTTGATGACCATATTATGCTTCCTGTGTTTTTATCCATAAGGGTGATTCCAACATCTAAGTATTTCGTATCTTCCAAATGGGGCCAGTTCCATCCATCCCAAGAAGAATTGTAGTAAAAACTCTCACCCTGAGAGAACTTTCCATCCTTATCAAAGGGCTGTTTTGAAAAATGAGGTTCAGATAACATATGCTGCTTGGCTGTGAAATCAATTACAACAATAAACATTGTTCTCCAATCCACCAAACTTTCTCCCCCAACATTCCTCACTGTGATATTCAAGCAATATCCTCCAGTACCGTTGGGTACTATGTGTAACGTAGCATCAAACTGGGCATAAATCTTGGGCTGGGGTGTTGGCATGGTACCCACATAATAGAAAACTGTTGAAAACAGCATTACCGTTATGAGCAATACAAGTATGCTTCCGAGAACTTCAGATACGCCTTTCTCCTTCTTGAATATTTTTTTATAGACTCTCCCCTTCACATTCATAATTGGCCTATTGGAAAGTTTCTTATTTAAACTTTATGGGGTATGTACCATCATTTTACAGCATAAGATTAAAATACCCAACATCTATAATCCCAAATGGGGCCCGTGGTCTAGGAGGTTATGACGTCACCCTGACACGGTGGAGGTCCCCGGTTCGAATCCGGGCGGGCCCACTGGAGATACCTCTTATTTCCTCATCTCTCTTCCCTTGTAAGAAAAAACATTTATGGAGTACCATATTCAAAATCAAAGATATTGATTAGGCAAACCGCAAGTTTTTTTATATATCCCGTTATACCTCTTTAAAAACATTAGGAGGATGTGAAATTGAGTGAGCAAAAACCAAAGCCTCCAAAAAAGAGAGGCAAAGTAACCATTGATGAGAGAAGATGCAAGGGTTGCTGGTATTGCATTGAGTACTGTCCCACAAAGGTTCTTGAGGTATCAGAAAAACTCAACGAAAAGGGATATCATCCACCAAAACTTGTGGAGAAAGAGCCAAATAAGGTATGTATTGCTTGCCACCTATGTGAACTGTATTGTCCCGATTTTGCAATTATTGTGGAGGAGATAAAATGATCAAACCGGGTTACTATTTCTGGAGTGGAGATATAGCCGCAGCAGAGGGGGCTATAGCAGCGGGTTGCAGATTCTACGCGGGCTATCCGATCACCCCAAGCAGTGAGATTGCTGAGCGTATGGCCCTTCGTCTTCCCCAGGAAGGGGGCAAGTTCATCGAGATGGAAGACGAAATAGGCTCAATTGCAGCGATAATAGGCGCTTCATGGACTGGAAAGAAGGTCATGACAGCCACTGCAGGTCCCGGAGTTTCTCTTATGAACGAGAACATAGGTCTGGCAGCCATGACCGAAGTACCTCTCGTGGTGGTAAATGCCATGCGCGGCGCACCTTCCACGGGGTTACCCACACTCATAGGACAGGGAGATCTCATGCAGGCAAAGTGGGGCTCACATGGAAGTTATGAAATTATATCCCTTTACCCAGACAGCGTGCAGGAAACCTTTGATCTTATGATAGATGCTTTCAACTATGCGGAAAAATACCGTGTGCCTGTTATTTTCCTCATAGACGCAATGCTAGCGCACATGTACGAAAAGATTCACGTACCTCCCGAGGATGAAATAGTAAGAATTGAAAGAAAGAGACCAACCAAACCTCCTGAAGAAACGTTGATCTACGAGGCTGACGAGGATCTAATTCCCCCAATGCCCAGGATAGGAGATGGATACAAGATCCACGCCTCCGGGTTGACCCACAACGAGAAGGGATACCCTGAACTCACACCCCAGGCCCAAGAAAAACTTGTTAAAAGGTTGAACGATAAGATAAGAAAACATGCCGAGGAGATCTGGAAGGTTGAAGAGTACAAAACCGACGATGCGGATGTAATAATAATAGCGATGGGCAGCGAATCGAGGTCTGTAAGATATGCGGTGGATCTTGCAAGAAAGGAAGGAATAAAGGCAGGAATGCTACGTCTCATAACCATCTGGCCGTTTCCATACAAATTCATAGAGAAGTACGATGTACCATACATTGTGGCGGAGATAAATTACGGTCAAATATACCACAAGGTAAGAGAATACACCAAGAATGTTGAACTTCTCCCCAAGATGGGAGGAGAGATCCACAAACCCGAGGAGATTCTCCGCGCAATAAGGAGGCGATTGTAATGAACCCCATGGAAGAAATGAGAATGCAGGAGGAAGAACTTCTCCGTACTGATAGGTTACCCCATGTGTGGTGCCCAGGATGCGGAATTGGTATTGTCATGAACGCATTTTTGAGGGCATTTATCAGGAGCAAGATGGATCCCAATAAACTTGTTGTGGTTTCGGGTATAGGATGCACAGGTCGTGCCGCGGGATACGTGAATGTGGATTCTTTCCATACCACCCATGGAAGGGGAATACCCTTCGCCGTGGGTATAAAATTCGCCAGGCCTGATCTAAACGTTGTGGTTTTCAGCGGTGATGGGGACCTCTTCGCCATCGGGGGAAATCACTTTGTGAATGCTGCTCGCAGAAACCATGATCTTCTGATAATTGCCGTTAATAACTTCACGTACGGGATGACCGGAGGACAGCATGGTCCCACAACACCCACAGGAGCCTACACAACAACCACACCCTACGGAAACCCTGACAGGCCCTTCAACATACCACATCTGGCAATATCTCTAGGGGCTCCCTACGTTGCAAGATGGACCACATACCACGTTATGCAGATTCAAAACTCAATATACAACGCCCTGCACCGCAAGGGATTCAGGGTCATAGAGATAATATCCCAGTGCCCAACGGTGTATGGAAGGAGAAACGACATGAAAACTCCCCTTGAGATGATGCACTATTTCCAGAAGAACTCGGTAAGGAAAGATGATGCTTCCTTTGAAGAACTTGAACTGACCTACAACGGAAAGATAGTTGTGGGTGTTTTCAGAGACGTTCAGGGCATACCCACATATGAGGAAAGGTATGAGGATATAATAAGGAGGGCTCAAAAATGAGGCTGGAAATTAAGTTTGGAGGACTTGGAGGTCAGGGGATAATAACTGCTGGATACATAACTGCAAAGGCCGCCTCCATATACGATGGAAAAGAGAGTGCTTTCACCCAGGATTACAGTGCAGAGGCGAGGGGAGGAGCAAGCACAAGCGAGGTAATAATATCTGACGAGAAAATCACATATCCACAGGTACTGGAGGCAGACTATCTGGTGTTGATGAGTCAGAGCGCATACAGGGACTATTTGCATAAATTGAAAAAGGGAGGAATGCTTATAATTGACGAGGACCTCGTAAAACCAGATGATAAAGCAAAAGACTTCAAAATTTACAAGATACCCGCTACAAGATTCGCAGAGGAAATTGGAAATCCCATAGTGGCCAACATTGTTATGCTTGGGTTCTTCACAGCAATAACCGGCGTTGTATCAAAGAACGCAATGTGGAAATCAATAGAAGAGCGCATACCCAAGAGATTCCTTGAACTTAACGAAAGAGCGTTCCTGAAAGGCTACGACTACGGAGAAAAAATAAAGAATGGGGTTGTGGAGCTCAGCTGAAGAGTTCTAAGAACCTGTAGGCTTCAACACCTTCCTTAAAACAATAGTGGATAGTGTTGAACTCCTTTTTCAATTCTTTTACATCGTTTTTGACCCCTTCAATATCTCCTTCCACAGCAACACGCTTTATTAATTCAGCCACGTATTTCATCTCGCCTTCCTTCATTCCTATGCGTGTGAGTTCCTGCACTCCAAGGCGTATCCCGCTGGGATTCCTTGGCTTCTTGGGATCATCATAGGGCAGAAGGTTATAATTGCAGATTATGTTTGCCTTCTCAAGATCCTCGGCCACCTTGCGTCCGCCACCCTGGGCAACAACATCCACAAGCACAGTATGCGATCTTGTAAATCCATTCTTTTCTCCAAGAACCTTGAAACCGAGTTCGTAAAGTTCCTGCGCCAGGGTTTGAGCATTTCTCACAACTTGTTCTGCATACCTCCTTCCAAACTCAATGTGCTCTGCAAGTGTTATTGCCAAGGCAGCCATATGGTGCAGGTGATGATTGCTTATCACGCCGGGAAACACACCACGCTGAATTTTCTTCCAAAACTTCTCTCTCTTCTCCTCATCTCCAGGGGGGTTTGCAAGGATCATTCCCCTCTGGGGTCCAGGCAAGGTTTTATGGGTGCTTCCAGTCATCACATGGGCGCCCTCTCGAAGAGGATCCTGAAACTGCCCACCCGCAATGAGACCAAGAACATGGGCTCCATCGTACCAAACCGTTGTGCCAGCCTCCTGAAAGGCGTCCTGTAATTCCTTCAGGGGTGCGGGAAAGAGGAAAACGCTCATGCCAAACAGGGCCACCTTGGGCTTCACAATCCTGATCAATTTTGCACTGAGATCAACATCAATGTTCATCTCCTCAACATCAAATGGATATTCAATCTTCGTGACTCCCCGCATTCCAACAGCACCGAATTTTGCACTGCTTATATGGGCTCCACCCTGCAGAGGAGGACCTGTGATTACATCACCGGGCTTTGTAAGGGCAAATAAAACCGCCTGATTTGCATTGGTTCCGCTTATTGGACGGACATCTGCATAATCAACATTGAAAAGCTTTTTGGCAAGCTCGGTTGTGAGATCCTCAATCTGATCCACATATATGTTGCCCTGATAGTACCTCTTTCCAGGAAGGCCCTCCGCGTATCTATTGTGCAGATCGGAGATCAAAAACTCCATGGCCATGGGACTTATCAGGTTTTCAGAGGCTATCATTGGCAACGAATCTCGAAACCATTCAGTATGCTTTTTCACCAACTCTCTAATTTTCATTGCATCATCCAAAGAGCTCATATCATTCACCCATCGGACATGGCGAGGATTTATAATAACTTTTTATCTTTGAGCAGAGAGATGAACCTTTTCATCCATTCTGCCAGATCTCCGGGGTGTCTCGCAGATACAAGATTTTCATCCACAGACACACCATCGACAAACTCTCCTCCTGCTGCTATTAAATCATCCTTCACCCCGTACCAGCAGGCAATTCTCCTTCCCTTCACCACACCCGCAGATATGAGAACCTGCACACCATGGCATATTATGGCAATGGGCTTATTCTCTGCAAAGAAATGCCGAGTTATCTCAACGGCCCTGTGCTGCAGCCTCACCCTCTCGGGGGATTTGCCTCCTGGAATTATTAGAATATCAAATTCCCGGGGATTCACATCCTCGTAATGCATATCCGCCTTTAAAGAGTATCCATGCTTACCCCTGAGTTCCTTCTGGGATGATGCCACCTTGACATCAATGCCCTCTTCCTTCAGGCGATGATAGGGATAGAAGAGTTCAAGATCCTCAAAATCGTTTTCCGCAAGGATTAGCGCCTTCATAATTTCAAAATTATCTTGCAATATTTAACCTTTGCAGTGAGATAATTATTTATGTCCCAAGCATATTGCATTGTGTGGAGAAACACAACGTGTGCATGCGAGATTGTTACGATACCTGTGCCCTTTTAACTGAGGTTAAAGATAGTAAAATAAAAGTAAGGGCAAATCCTGCAAACAAGGTGACACACAATTTTCTATGTCCAAAGGGGGCCCTGCTGCCAAAATGGTTTCACAGCGGGGATAGAATTAAAAGCCCCCTTGAAAGAGCAGGTGCCAAGCCCACCGAAGATTTCAGGAGAATCTCTTGGGAAGAAGCAGTTTCAAAAATCGCAAGAAAAATGAAAGAGGTTCAAAGAAATCAAGGGAGCAAGGCGATACTCCTCTACTATTATTACGGAGATAGGGGTCTCATAAATGCCAATTTTCCACACAGATTGTTCAATTATCTAAATGCGAGCATTGTGGATGATGTGATCTGCGATCGGGCTGGAGAGGAGGCTCTAAAAGATATATACGGTACCGCTCAGGGCATGGACCCTGAGGATTTGAAAAATGAGAAACTCATAGTTTACTGGGGTATAAACGCTGCGTGGACCAATATGCATGGATTCTTCCTAGCCAAGAGATTGGGTCTGGAAATCTGGAGCGTGGACGTGGTGCGCAGCGCCACGGCAAAAAGGGCAGATAAATTCTTTATGCTAAGGCCAGAAACAGACGTGCTATTTGCCCTGGGAGTTGAAAAGATAATAATTGAAGAAGAACTGTACAATGAGGAATTCGTAAGGGAAAATACCATCGGATTTGAGAGGTTCAAGAATTATCTGGAAGGAATAAAGATGTCCCTTATATCAAGGGAGACGGGAATTTCAACCAGAAAAATAAGGGAATTCGCTGAAGAATACGCAGAAAAAAGAGGAGTTATACACATAGGATACGGGTTCCAGAGAACTCAAAATGGAGGTGAAGCGGTTCGTGCCATATCCATTTTACCTGCACTTGTGGGAAAGAAGAGGGGATTCATATACAGCAACAGGATCCTGCCCAAAGAATATGTACGTGGAGAGTTTTTAAGAAGGAAAAAGGGATATAAAATAACCCAGTTAGAACTGGCAGATTACATAGAAGAGGGGAAGATAAAATTCATATTCATATACGGCACAAATCCTCTTGCAACGCTTCCAGAGCAGAAAAAATTGAGAGAGGCCATACTCAAAAGCGATGTTTTCATCGCACTTCATGACATATTCTTCACGGACACTGCAAGGTTCTCAGACATAGTGCTTCCCGCAAATACCTTCTTTGAAAGGTTTGATATCGCAGACTCATACTATCACAGGTACATTGCAATAAATGAAAAGGTCATAAATGCCTATGGAAAAAGCAATGCCGAGGTGGCAAAACTCATAGCGAGAGAGATGGGAGCAGAGGAACCCTACCTCTACGAGGATGAGGAGGAAATAGCTGAAAAAGTGCTTCGGAATATTGGAGTAGATTTTGAAAAACTCAAAAGTGAAAAGGTTATGAAGATACAGATGCACTCCTACGAGCCCCTTACGGATAGTGGAAAGATAGAACTACTCTCAAAAAGAGCCATTAAAAGAGGGCTGCCCGCATTTCCAAAATTTGAAAAATTGAAGAGCAGGGGATTGAAACTCATCACACCCACATATCTATTCACCGTATCATCACAGTACCACAACACCTATGGCTATGCAGATGAGAATCTTCACATAAACCCGAAAGATGCCGAAGAAAGGAAAATAAAAAATGGAGATATGGTAAGAATTTTCAATGAGTACGGGGAGGTTAGAACAAGGGCACTGGTAAGCAAGGACATTCAAAGGGGCATAGTGCTTCTATACAAGGCATTCTGGCCCTCCATACTTGGATGGAACGCCAATTACCTCACAACAGGCAGGGAAAATGAAAAATATGGTGGTGCGACAGTTCTCCACAGCGTATGGGTAGATGTGGAGAAAATTTAAATTTCAATTTCCTCAATTCTAAGGTCCATGGGCTCCAGGGGCTTATCCACATCTATCCCATGCTTTAGTGCCCATTTCCTTATGCTGTGCACGAGCATTCTTGAACCGAATTTGGCCAGGGGAGAGAAGAGCAGAAAGGCTGGATTTCCCTTGGTCACCCTTTTCAATCCATGATCAACCTCCCAGGCCAGATGCCTCCACGCGTGATAGATGTGCAGAACCCTTCCAGGGGTTAGGTTCTCCGTAACATCAAATCCTTCCTCTCCCTTCAGAGCAGCCATTGGCACAAATGCTAAGGGCGTGACTGTGAAATGCGCCTGCTCACCCAGCTTTTCTCTGAGTTTCTTCTCCATAGTGATTATGAGTCTAGCGGTATCGATCTCATCCTCCTCTGTTTCCCATGGAAGCCCCACTATGCTGGTGTACGCTGGAAACCAGAAAAATTTGTTAAATGCGTATGTTCCATTCAGCAAAACCCATGGCCATTCCTCCGGAGTGAAGGGCTTCATCTTGTTGTTTGCAATCTTCCTTATAAGCTCTGGAGAGGCCGTTTCAAATCCCACCTGTATGCCCACCCATTTATTCAGCCCTGCGTGATTTAACTCTGCAACCTTCTTCAGAATTCTGGGTGCGGCCAAGGCTCCCGCAGCGGTACCGTGGGTTGGATTTGCATACTCAACCCTCTTCAGCACCTCCTCAAACAAACCTATCACCGCATCCTCATTGGGATAAAAATTCTTGCGGTCCTCAACCATATAGTTGAATATGTCCTCGCTGTGTAACCATGCTGTTTTTTGTCCCGCCCTGACATTCACCTCCAGTTCCGCAAGAATCTTCTCAATTGGATAGAATCTTGCAGTCCTTAAATTTGGAGAGCAGAACCTGCATCCACGGCCACAGCCACGCATGACCTCTATCATTCCCTTAAAGGATGGATTGACTATGTTGGGTATTTCCTCCAGTTTTGGCCAGGTTTTTATTGTTATTATTTTCTCAGCATTTCCCGACTCAATATCCCTGAAAATGTCTGCAATCACATGCTCGGTCTCTCCAATCACCACGTGGTCAACGCCCAGTTCTTCTGTCAACTTAGGCCTTGCTTCAAGTTGCCAGGCACCTGGGCCTCCAACCTCTATCTTAAATTTAAGGCCCTTCCTTTCACGATAATCTCTAATTCTCCTCAAAAGTGATATGAATTTGTACTTAGTGTACGATGTTAGCTTACCCCCATCTGTGAACATCATCGTTACGGGCCCCAGCCCATAGGGATCCATGGTGTTTATCCCAACTATGGTAGTTTTCTCGTCTATGAATCTCTCAACATGGAGAGGATGAGCCACAACAACATCGCTGGGAGAGAATCCATCACGGAGCAAAGAGGCTTCAACCTTGCGAAGTCCATAGGGAGCAAAGGTCAGTCTACCATTATCATCTGGAACCTGCGTGTCCAGCAGATTGTAAATTGGCTTAGGTACCCGCTCAATAGGCGCACATCCCAAGAAATCCAATAGTGGTATATGCCTGTAAGTGCTTGTTAAGGTTTCATCCGCTGTGAGCACTATCCTCATTCACACCACCTCCGAGTAATCC
The DNA here is from genome assembly GCF_000327505.1 of Aciduliprofundum sp. MAR08-339. Lineage (NCBI taxonomy): Archaea > Methanobacteriati > Thermoplasmatota > Candidatus Aciduliprofundum > Candidatus Aciduliprofundum sp. MAR08-339. Next base: position 881,408 of record NC_019942.1, on the reverse strand, counting down.
TCAAGGAGTTCGATGAGAGTTCCCAAATACTCAGCAGCCTTCTCCAGTTTTTTATCCAGTTCCCTTACAATTCTCTCCTCCTCACCCTTCAGGTCACCAACCTTTTCCTTCACCAACCTCATGACCCTTGGAAGATCATGGTTGTATATGTCCTCCAGCAGGCGAAGAAATACGGAGAGCACATTACTTTCAGACCTGTACAGATACCTCTTCCCCTCCTTCTTTCTCACTATGAGGTGCAACCGCATTAATCTGTGCAGACTCCCAGTAACACCGGATAAGCTGTATCCAAGATTCTCTGCGATTTCCTGCACATCCATATCCCTATCTCTGATCAGCAGTTCGGCAAGCACATTGGCATCAACTTCCCTTATACCTGCCTTATCAAATATCTTGGCCAGTGATTCTCGAACATTCCTTATAACACTGCTCTCAACTTTCACAAAATAGTGAAAGTTGTGAAATATATAAATCTTTTCCCTACCAAAAATATAAATATGAATTCCCTAATCACGCCTAAAGGTGATATGAATGGTGAGAAAACCGGGGAGAATGTATCACAACATCGACGGTCCCGCTTACACAAGAAGGGAGTACATGGGAGGAGTCCCCAATCCAAAAATAGTTCATTTTGAAATGGGCAATGTGGAGGCAAAGAATGATTTTACCCTTGAGGTTAATCTTGTGATAAATGAGGCATGCCAGATCAGACACACCGCCCTGGAGGCGGCTCGTATAATTGCCAACAAGTATCTTGGCAGGATAGGTACAGCCAACTATTATCTCTGGATCCGTGTGTATCCTCATCATGTACTCAGGGAGCACAAAATGGCAACTGGAGCGGGTGCTGATCGTATATCCTCCGGTATGAGCCTCGCATTCGGTAAGCCTGTTGGAACGGCTGCGAGGGTTCGCGAGGGTCAGGTAATAATGACTGCCAGGGTAAACCCGCAGCATCTTGAAAGGGCAAAAAAAGCACTTAAAGAGGCATCTTACAAACTGCCCGCCCCCTGCAGCATTGTAGTGAAAGAGTACGAGGGAGTGGCTAAATAGGCCTTTTCAGTGGGATTTCGTTTATTATCTCCTTTTTAAACAGCGCCTTATCCTGAGGGTTCAGGGTTTCCATATCTAGGGATATTATCAGGATGCCCCTTTTCTCACTCACCGCGTCCCTCAACCTTTGGAGAAGGTGAAGCACCTTCAAGAATGAGGTGTTGGTGATCATGGTTTCTATGCCCTCAATCACGATAACGCTCCTCTCCTGTTCCTTGATGAAATTCACCACAAGAGCCTGAATCTTAGTTAAATCTGCCGGGCTCACACGATTCGTACCCTTTATGCTGCTCAACCAGATAATTTTGGCATTGTCCATCTCATAAAAATCAAGGTTTTCTGGATTTTCCCGTGTTATATAAAGTCCGGATAGCCCCCTTTCAATAACCTGCATAAAAATCCTGCGAGCATGCCCGGGCACCTTCTCATTGATGTAGTAGGCATGACCGGCCTTGATCTCAAAGGTCCCCTTCTTTCTCCTTTTTCCGTACTTCCTAACTATGCGCTCCACATCCTTGCGGAGAGAGGCATCGTCCTTTTTTAATGCGGCTCTGAGTTCTCTGATGATATCATCGTGCATAAAATCAAATCCCAACGCAACTATAAATAAATTGCTACTCCCTGCGCAGAATTGCCATGTAAAACACATCTCCTACCAGGATGTACGCTCCAAATCGACCCAGTTTGAAATATTTGCCCTCAAAATTTCTTTTTTCAACCTTGAACCTTTTATTTTCATTCAAAAATCTCATCACCACATCCTCAGTCTCCTGGGGTGTGTATGAGCACACAACGTAAACAAGATAACCTCCACTCTGCACAAACTTCTTGGCCTCGTTCAATATGCTCACCTGTAAATTGGAGAATTTATCAAACTCATTTTGATACTTTGCCTCGGGATTTCTCGCGGCGGCACCCACTCCACTGCAGGGTGCGTCCACGAGCACCACGGAGAATTGCCCATTAACACCATCAAAAAATACCCTCACATTCATACCCCATACAGATGTCCTCTTTTCCAATGAATCCAATTTTCTCCTGTTTATATCATAGGCATAGTAAACCTTTTTTGGGAAGAGGGCATGCATTGCCAGAGTTTTTCCCCCACTACCTGCACAGTAATCAAGGATATCACTGCCCAGGGATGCAGCTATTTTAGCAACCATCTGACTCGATGCATCCTGAACCATGGCCAGGCCTCCCTTTACCAGCGAAGAGTAGCGAGCAGCAGAATTTGTGATCACTGCACTTTCCGGCACGTATGGCTCTGCCTCAAATCCCTCCTCCTTCAGTTTCTCAATGGCCTCCTTTCTTGAAATTCTTGGTAGATTGATGCACAGGGTCGTCTCAGGCTCCCTGTTTATTATTCTTAGGAATTCATCGGGTGTGACTGAGGCGAGTTCAGGGGAGAGGGAATATTTCACATGTTTGGGTGCATCCACATCAATGTTCCTGTGGTAGAGGGCTATGTAATTTTTTGGACTCTTATCCAAGTTCATCCTCTCAAGAAGAAAATCGTAGTAGAGGATGTACCGAACGATGCTGTGAACAATTTTTGCAACTTCCTCCCTCTCTTCAAAACTCAATCCAGAGCGAGGCAGAATGTCCCGCATGGCCCGTGCCATGTTTCCCTTGCGAAGGTACTTGGAGATGATCCTTGCAGCGATGCGATCAATCTTGTTCACGTTTGGAAGAATAAGCCATGGGGTAAAAATTTTGCTAAAGATTCAAAGGCGTTGAGATAAATTTTTTATATAGGCATCCGTTTAGGTGCCATACTCAAGGTGATGCAAAATGGCCAATGGATTATACACAGCAAGAAAACTGGAAGAAGATCGCAAAAAGTTCCGATGGAGCGATAGATACTATAAGCGCAGGGTCCTGAGACTCAAGGAGAAGAGTGATCCACTGGAGGGGAGTCCACAGGCTCGCGGGATTGTGATTGAGAAGGTGGGTATTGAGGCAAAGCAGCCCAACTCCGCCATAAGGAAATGCGTTAAAGTCCAACTAATCAAAAACGGTCGCGTTGTAACTGCATTCGCTCCAGGAAATGGAGCAATAAATTTCATAGACGAACACGACGAGGTTGTTATAGAGGGAATTGGAGGGAGATTGGGACGTTCAAAGGGAGATATCCCTGGAGTGCGTTACAAGGTAATCAAGGTAAACGGAATATCACTTCTTGAACTTGTACGCGGTCGCAAGGAGAAACCTGTGAGGTGATTTAGATGGATTTTCTCATTTTTGGTAAGTACGATCCAAAGGAGGTTGTTGTTAAGGATCCGGGACTGGCAAGGTACATAAATCTTGATGCAAGGCTTGTTCTCCACACCCATGGGAGACATGTGAAAAGGCATCTTGGAAAGGCAAGTGTGAACATTGTGGAGAGACTCATAAACAATCTGATGCGCACAGAGAAGTACACAGGAAAGAAGATGAGCGCCTACAACGTGGTAAAGAAAACATTTGAACTCATAGAAAAAAGAACGAAGCAAAATCCAGTACAGGTACTTGTGGATGCAATTCAAAATGCCGCACCCAGAGAGGAGGTCACAAGGCTCAAGATGGCGGGTATTGCGGTGCCAAAGGCCGTGGATGTCGCACCCTCCAGAAGATTGGATATTGCCCTGCGCAACATAGCGCTAGGAGCTGTGAACTCCTCATTTAAAAATTCAAAAAGTATTGAAGAGTGCCTTGCCGATGAGATAATCAAAGCAGCAAGGAACGATGTGAGCAGTTTCGCTGTCTCAAAGAAGGAGGAAATTGAGCGCGTTGCTGCCTCTGCAAGATAAAGGTGGTGTGAATGGGAAGGAAGGAAGACAATATAAAGAAGGCAATGCAGATAATGCGAAACGTTGAACTGATACGCAACATAGGCACCGTGGCTCACATTGACCACGGAAAGACCACACTCAGCGACAACCTTATAGCGGGAGCGGGAATGATGAGCGAGGAACTCGCCGGAAAGCAGCTCGTTCTGGATTTTGATGAGCAGGAGCAGGCGAGGGGAATCACCATAAACACGGCGGCTGCAAGCATGGTTCACGAATACGAGGGAAAAGAGTACCTCATAAATCTTCTCGACACCCCCGGACACGTTGATTTTGGTGGTGATGTTACCCGAGCAATGCGCGCTGTGGATGGCGTTATTTTGGTGGTGTGCGCCGTTGAAGGTGTCATGCCCCAGACGGAAACGGTGCTTAGGCAGGCCCTTAAAGAGCGTGTCAGGCCCGTGCTCTTCATAAACAAGGTTGACAGGCTTATAAACGAGTTGAAACTTGACGCTCAGCAGATGATGGCAAGATTTGAGAAAATAATAAAAGAGGTAAATAAACTCATAAGAAGGTATGCCCCTGAGGAGTTCAAAGATAAATGGATGGTTCGCGTTGAAGATGGCACTGTGGCATTCGGCTCAGCATATCACAACTGGGCCATAAGTGTGCCATTCATGAAGAAGACAGGTATATCATTCAAGGATGTTTTTGATCACCTTGAGAAGGGTGAAACAAAGACCCTGGCCAAGAAGGCACCTCTCCATCGCATAGTTCTTGATATGGTCATTCAGCACCTTCCAAATCCAAAGGAGGCTCAAAAATACAGGATTCCAAAAATATGGAAGGGGGACATAAACACACCACTGGGCCAGGCCATGATCAACTGCGATCCCAAGGGGCCTGTGGGTATGATGATCACCAAAATTGTTATAGACCCACATGCTGGTGAGGTGGCCGTGGGTCGCCTGTTCAGTGGCACCCTGAGGAAGGGGCAGGAACTGTATATTGCAGGTATGGGAAATCGCAAATACCGCATCCAGCAGCTCTCGATGATGGTTGGTCCGGACAGAATACCAGTGGATGAACTTGATGCGGGAAACATTCCAGCAATAATAGGACTCAAGGATGCAATTGCAGGTTCAACGGTTTCAAGCATTCCTGATGTGGAGCCCTTTGAGCCCATGAAGCATTACAGCGAGCCTGTGGTGACCGTGGCCATAGAGGCAAAGCACACCAAGGATCTCCCACGCCTCATAGATGTTCTCCGCTCAATATCCAAGGCAGATCCAAGTTTAAGGGTTGAAATAAACCAAGAAACGGGAGAGCATCTGCTCAGCGGTATGGGCGAGTTGCATTTGGAAGTTACAATTTACCGCATCACCCATGAGTACAAGGTCGAGGTCATAACCTCACCACCCATTGTGGTTTATCGCGAAACCGTTGACCATAAGGGAGGACCATTTGAAGGAAAGAGCCCGAACAAACACAACAAATTCTACATTGAGGTGGAACCACTTGAAGAGAGTGTGGTACAGGCCATCGTTGATGGAGAGATTGAGGAGATGGACAGGATAAAGAACAGGAAGGACCTTGCCAAGAAACTTGAAGAACTGGGAATGAATAGGGATGAGGCAAAGAAGGTTGAGGCTATTCGCGGTCCTAACATACTGCTTGATATGACCTGGGGTGTGCAGTATCTCAACGAGACCATGGAACTGGTGAAACAGGCGTTCTTTGAGGCGGTTGATAGGGGTCCACTTGCAAACGAGAAGGTTTACGGACTCAAGGTGAAACTTGTTGACGCAAAGCTGCACGAAGATAGCATACACCGTGGTCCGGCACAGGTAATACCTGCGGTGAGGAACGCCATATATGGAGCCATGTGCCAGGGCAATCGCGTGCTTCTCGAGCCCATTCAGAAGATCTACATCAACGTGCCCATGGAACTGGTGGGGGCAGTTACCAGGGAAATTCAGCAGAGACGCGGAGTTATAGTGGACATGGAGCAGGAGGAGTACCAGACCATAATACATGCAAAGGCTCCTGTGGCTGAAATGTTTGGCTTCGCCTCCGCAATAAGAAGTGCAACTGGAGGAAGAGTTCTGTGGAGCACCGAGAATGCCGGATACGAGCGTGTGCCGAGAGATCTGCAGCCACAGATAGTGAGGCAGATACGTGAGAGGAAGGGCCTCAAACCCGAGCCCTACGATGAGAAGTATTACGCTGAGTTGTGAGGAAAAGGATTTATATATAATGCATATATGGGAAAAAGAAAAGGAGGTATGAAAAATGGCAAGCAACAAACCCCACATGAATATCGTGTTCATCGGACACGTTGACCACGGTAAATCCACAACAGTGGGCAGGCTGCTCTACGAGCACGGAGAGATTGATCAGAGGGTCATTGACCAGTACAGACAGGAGGCAGAGAAACTCGGTAAGGCCACATTCGAATTCGCCTTCGTTATGGACAGATTGAAGGAGGAGAGAGAAAGGGGTCTTACCATTGATGTTGCACACAGGAAGTTCGAAACTGATAAGTACTACTTCACGATCATCGACGCTCCCGGTCACAGGGACTTCGTCAAGAATATGATCACGGGCACATCACAGGCAGATGCTGCTGTGCTTATTGTTGCCGCTCCAGAGGGTGTGATGGAGCAGACCAAGGAGCACATATTCCTTGCAAGAACTCTGGGCGTGCCCCAGATGATAGTCGCAATAAACAAGATGGATGCCACAAAGCCACCCTACGACGAGAAGAGATTCAACGAAGTCAAGGCTGAGGTTGAGAAACTTCTTGCTGCAGTGGGCTGGAAGGATGTACCTGTTGTACCAATATCTGCATACAAGGGCGATAACATAATGAAGAAGAGCGAGAACATGCCATGGTGGAAGGGCCCCACGCTTCTGGATCTGCTCAATCAACTGAAGGTTCCTCCAAAGCCAACCGATAAGCCGCTCCGCATACCGGTACAGGATGTTTACAGCATCACTGGTATAGGTACCGTGCCTGTTGGACGCGTTGAAACAGGTGTGCTGAAGGTTGGTGACAAGGTAACATTCATGCCAGCAAACAAGAGCGGCGAGGTGAAGAGCATTGAGATGCATCATGAACCAATGAAAGAGGCCTATCCAGGAGACAACATAGGATTCAACGTCCGCGGCATAGGTAAGAAGGATATCAAGAGAGGAGACGTGTGCGGTCATACAAGCAATCCGCCAACGGTGGCAAAGAGTTTTACCGCGCAGATTGTGGTTCTCAACCATCCAAGCGTTATAGCACCCGGTTACACGCCGGTGTTCCACGCCCATACTGCACAGGTGGCCTGCAGATTTGAAGAGCTCATAAGGACCCTTGATCCACGCACTGGTCAAACGAAGCAGGATCATCCAGACTTCCTGAAGACGGGAGATATCGCCGTGGTCAAGATAGTACCAACAAGACCCATGGTTATAGAGCCCGTCAAGGAGATTCCACAGCTCGGCAGGTTTGCAGTTAGAGATATGGGTCAGACCGTTGCCGCAGGCCAGTGCATAGAAGTGGAGAAGAAAACCTTCTAATCCCTTTTTAATTTTTGGTGAGATATATGGCAGTATATAAGGCCAGGATAAGGCTAAGCGGTACAGACCACAAAAAGGTAGATGAAGTTTGTAATCAGATTAAAAAAATCGCGGAAAGAACGGGTGTGGAGCTGCACGGACCAATACCCCTTCCCACAAAGAGGCTGGTGGTACCCATAAGGAAGGCTCCCGATGGAGAGGGTAGCGAGACATGGGAGCGCTGGGAAATGCGCGTGCATAAGAGGCTCATAGACATAGATGCTGATGAACGCGCCCTAAGACAACTCATGCGCATCCAGATCCCTGATGGGATACACATAGAGATTGAGTTAAAATCCTAAAAATTATTCAACTCGTATATCATTTTTCCATCCCTGTAAACCCTTATTGTACCCTCGCTTGATACTGCAAAACTTATCGCCTTTGTTAGTTTCGTTATGGACCTTGCTGCCAGATGCCTGCCGCCGTACCCATCAAGAATCCACTCATCCAAAACCAGATTTTTCACGTATGCACCAGCAGATACAACGTACCCCCTATCGTCCACAATTGTTGCTCCATCCATTATGGCAAACTCCCGCAAAGTATCAAAATTCTCTTCATTGAGCAAATTTCTGAGATTTTTATCTATTCCGCTCATAGGATTGGCTATCTTCTGCACAACATACCGCATTACATTATTTGTATCCCCAATAATGAACAGGGCACCTGCTGGAGAACCCTCTCGACCCTTCTTAACAATTTGCATTGAGAGTTTTAGCACATTTTCAACAATATCCCGTTCAAGACGATCGGAGAGCGTGTCCAGAAGGGATAGCATTTTTAATTTCGTCATATCAAAGAAAAGGTGATGACTCTCACCTTCCTTCTCAAAAACGAAGAGCACACGATCCTTTGAAGTGATGAGTGATGAATTGAAAAGGTACAGGATGGTGTCCCTAATTATATTTAGAGTTTCAATATCAGGGAAAAAAGAATAATCGGAAAACACACTTTTAACATTCTTTTTAAGCAGAAATTGCACCGTTGGTCTCCTGTTCTTGGGGTACACGAGAATAAGATCTGCATTTTCAAACTTCTCCGCAGCACGCTCAGGATCATCTCCCATAACCACTATCTTTGTAGGTTCCTGCACAGAGTATCAAAATAGTGCAGATATTTAATTTTTCTTATGCTCTATCTTTCTGGCAATGCGGTTTGTCATAAGCGCAATTGTTATCTCACTTCTCGTTTTCTCAATCAGGGATCTGGCAGTGTCCTGCTTCGGTTTGAGAGGAACAAGCCCCGAAGGATAATTGAAACGCATAAGCATCTCGTAAATGCTTTCCATCAGAGAAAGGTATTTTTCAGCCGTAGAAAAATTCTCATTCCTTAGAGATTCCAGCACCTCACGTCGCAGTTCTCCAACAACATCTCCCATCCCCATGATGTAGGCCTCAGGATTTACCCCCAGTTCCCTATGACTCGGTATTGGTTCATCCCTCAAAATAGACCGAAACACCATGGCCTCACAGTACTCCTGAAGAGCATTTTGCACAAACCCTGAATAAAGGAGATCAGGATACTGATTCACAAGGAGGCTTTTTAGATGCCACACCTCTTCCTTCAGTTTTCTCACAATTTCATCCACATTCTCACCGCGATGCATCATGATTATTGATTGCGAGGAAAGCCTTATTATCACCCTGGCTGATTTTATTCCAATCTCCCTTACAGAATCCTTATCGTCAAGTTCCTCTTCAATCAGATCTCCGATTTCCTCAAGACTCATAAACCCCCCAATTTCATCATAATATTTCAAATTATTTTCACTTCAATTTCCTCTCCCATCCTGTTGTATGCCTTCCAGGAAGAAAGGGTGAATGGATAAGCCACTATTATATGAACATCTCCCGTGCGAGAGAACATATCCAGATCCGCCTGAGATGGCAAGGGTACACCTGAAGGATGAGAATGCACGGAGCCAACTATGGTGAAGTCAATGGGTTTCATAAGAAGATTGTAGAGCACGCTTCTTCCCCCGGAAATTGTGCCGGGAAGTAGAATTATCTCGTAGATTATTTTGTGTTTTGCCCGGAGAAAGGCTCCAAACTCGTTGGGATATGAGGATTTTGAGGATTCCATTATGAGTTTTAGAACTTCCTTCTTTATTTTCCACAAGGGAATCACCCAAGAAGAGTTTCCCTGATCCTGCTTATTGGAGAGTTTCTGAACCTGACAAATTCCGCATATTTTTCGGATTTTTCAATTTCTATAAGATCATCGCCACCTATCTCAATACTGTACTGCCCATCAAGAACGAGCAGATTTGTTCGTTCATCTTTGAGTCTTACCTTTATTTTTCCAGCAGGAAGTACGAATGAGCGGGGATATCTTTTGAATGGAGCAATTGGTGTGAGAACTATATCCTCAAGATTTGGATACATTATAGGTCCTCCTGCGCTAAGGGCATAGGATGTGGACCCTGTGGGCGTGGCAACTATCAGGCCATCAGCCCTGAATTCGTCCAGAAGTTCATTCTCGTAAAACACGGAATAGCTCCTTAACTTTGCAATTTCAGAGGTGTGAATAACAACCTCATTTGTGCAATCGTAAAGACGCTTTCCGTTCAATTTAACCATTATTCTCATTCTCCTATCAACGAAGTATTCGCCCCTTTCAATCTTCTCCATAGCAAGATCAAACTCATCAGGTCCTATCTCTGTCAAAAATCCAAGAAGACCCATATTTATACCAAGAATCATTCCCCTGGCCCTCTGAAGAGCTAGAAGTATTGTCCCATCTCCCCCAACGGTGATTATAATATCCGCCTCAATTCTTTCCATGGGTATGCCCTCCACGCCCAGGGCATTTCCCGTATGGGTATCAACCTCCGGATGTATTTTATCGTAGATCCTCCGCGCAATCTCCACACATTCCCTCTTCTCCGGATTCGCTATGAGAGCAAATTTCATTAAAACACCCCCATAATTTCGGGCTTGGCAAGGGCAATTACATTTCTGCGATCCTCAACTCCAATATTCATTCTCAGCAGCTTCATACCATTTGCATCCAAAACAAGCCCACCTGCCTCCTTGACAATCAGATAAGCTGCTGCAATGTCAACTATGCGAAGCACCCCAGCGCTTTTAAAATTATAAATAAAGGCATCCGCAATGCCCTCTGCCACAAGGCACATCTCAAGGGCAGCAGATCCCAAACTACGTACCCGCCGAACTTTCTTGGCAATTTCAAAAGACTTCGGATTTGCCCTGTTGCCGAGGTAAATAACAAACAGATTTTTTCCACCATCAACATGTATTTTATCTAAATTTTTAAAGGCCCCTCCATCCTTAATAGCATAATACTCATCACCTGTAACTACATTTTTCACTATTCCTGCCCTCACATCCTCAATTCCTCTTTGGGCTACAGCTATGGAAACCGAATAGTATGGTAGACCAGCCTCCGCATTGTAAGAGCCATCAAGGGGATCCACGATTATTGTGCTTTTATAGTTCCTATCAATGAATCCTGCTTCTTCGGTGAATATGTTATAAGGCATGTCCTCCTCTTCAACCATATTAATTATTGCGCTTTCTGCCTCAACATCAACCCTGGATGAGGGTAATCCATAAGCCCCAGTTTTCACGATGTCAGCCGCATTTGGACCATATTCTTCAAGCACTTCAACTACTCTTTTTGCTGCCACCGACGCCAGCCTTTTTATACTTTTCATATCTTCGCTCATCAAAGAGGCATGGTTCAACTTGTATTTGGTTTTTTATCAACGTTTTCTATTCTAATAACATGCACCGAGCATGAGATGCAGGGATCATACGCCCGTATAATCTTTTCAGCCTCCATCTTTAGAACCTCATCTTCCTCGTTTACTATCTCGGATAGGTAGCCCTTGAGATTTCTCTCAATACTCTCCGTATTCATTGCAGTTGGAGTTATTATGTTTACATACTCACATTTCCCTCTTTTTATTCTGTAATGATGAATCAGCAATCCACGAGGGGCTTCTATTGCACCCACACCCTCACCATCCATGCGTGGTATTTCCACCCTAGATGGTTCATATTCCCTCAAATCCTCTGCAATTTCTATGGCTTCAAGGGCATAATGCACATTCTCCAAAGCCTGGGCAGCGTTTATCCATGCCACCCTATTTGATGGGAATTTGTACCCGTATTTATCCGCAATTTCCCTTGATTCGTCTCTGAGATATGGATTCAGGTTCAATCTTGCAAGGGCACCCACCATGTAATCCCTTCCATCCAAAAGGGATCTCTTGGCAGTGGAGTAATCCACCACATATTCCTTAAGATGTTCGCCATACTCATGGGCATCGAATACATTTTCCATTGTTTTCAATTTTCCCTCGTAAAGAGGTATATTTTTCCCATTCCATAGTGTCAAGTATTCACTCTCCCCGTCATAGGAAGGATACTCCAGCGAGAGGAATAACTCTGCGGTCTCCATCAGATATGGATAAATTTCCTTCATCTTTCTCAAATATCTTTCAATTGTACCCCTATCTATTCTCTTTGGCATCCTTCCCGGAATAACTGTACATGGTTGTACAGCACGGCCTCCCAGTAAGGAGGTCATATAATTGCTTGCCTCTTTAAGTTCAAATGCTTTTTTAACAAGATCCAAATCCTTGCCAGCAAGCTCTATGACACTCTCAACACCTACATAATCGGGAAGCGCAAGGAAATACAGATGCAGAATGTGGCTCTGAATATGGGAGCTTATAAGCATGAGTTTTCTTATCTTTTTAACCTCTTCAGAAACTTCAATCCCCAAAGCATCTTCAACAGCACGGACACTTGCAATTTCATGAGCCACCGTGCATATTCCGCATATCCTACCAGATAACTCAGGCAGATAACGATAGGTTCTACCGATCATAAATGCTTCAAAATAACGGGAACCCTCATGGACACCGAATATAACACGTTTCAATTCATCATTCTCAATCTCAACAGTCAGATTTGCATGTCCTTCAATTTTCGTTATCTCTTCAATTTTTATTCTTCTTTCAGCCATCCAATTACCTCCTTCAATTTCTCATAGGAAAAAATGGAATAGGCCTCAATAATCTCGTCCTTTGAAAATCCCATATCCCTGAGAATTTTTATATGCCCCTTTATATTTGCATCCTCGTATGGACCACGACATCCCAAACAAACGGTACCATTAGAGGTACACAACGCGTTACACCCCGCCCTGGTTATTGGACCCATACATAAATATCCCTCCTCCAGAAGACACCCATTTTCCCTTAAAGAGCATTCCACGCACACACTGTATCTCTTGTTTCTGAATCTTTTACCCATGATCACAGATGTTAAAAGGGCCTTCAATTCATCTATAGAGAATGGACATCCATACAATGTGTAATCAACATCCACATAATACTCAAGAGGCTTTGGATCCACAGGCATCTTGGGTGGCATTCCATCGTAAACCATTATTGCATCTCTCTTCTCCATTGTATTCACAAGTGCAGGCACACCTCCTGTAGCGGCACAAACTCCTAAAGCTACGAGAATTTTACTATCTCTTCTTATCCTTAGCAGTTTACTTATCTCCTCACCGTTTGTAGGTGTGCCCTCTATAAATGCTATATCCACAGGCCATTCATTTATCTCCTTTGCAAGTCTGAAATTCCCTATCCCCATGTACTTAAGAATCTCCAGAATCTCATTTTCAAGATTCAAAAATTGCACAGAACAGCCCTCACAGCATGAAAGGGAGAATATTCCTATTTTCAATCTAACACCCCCTGAACCTCATGTGGTTTCTCAATGAATCTCAAAGCCTTATTCAGAGAGAACACAGGTCCATCACGACACACGTAGACACCTCCAACGGCACAGTGACCGCAGATACCTATGCCACATTTCATATTTCTCTCCAAGGATAAATACATCTCACTTGGTGGAAAACCCAGTTCAATAAGGACCATGGAGGTGTATTTCATCATTATGGGCGGGCCACACATGAACGTTACGGTGCCCGCCACATGTCTGATCTTATCACAGAGCGTTGTGACCACACCCACATGCCCTTTCCAGCCAGGTTCTGCCTCATCCACGGTCAAAAGAAGATCCATCCATTTTTTTAACTCCTCAAATTTATACTTGAAGAGCATGAGGGAGGGTCTTCTCGCTCCATATAGCAATGTGACATCCTTGAACTCATCACGATGTAAGCAAACATATTCCACCACGGGTTTCAAAGGTGCAAGTCCTATGCCTCCAGCTACGATAAGCAGGTTCTTACCCTTTGCCTTATTCACAGGCCATCCATTTCCAAAGGGTCCGCGGATACCAATATAGTTTCCAGGATGCATCCTATGAATTTTATTTGTCACATTTCCAACTGCCCTTATTGTGAGATCTATTTTTCCGTCCCTCCCACCAGATATTGATATAGGTGCCTCACCATAGCCGAATACACTTAATTCCACAAATTGTCCCGGGGTATAGGAGATACCTGCATTGACTGTAAATGTCTTGGTATTTGGAGTTTCGTTCTTAACATCCAGAATGGGTACAACCTTCGGGATATATGGATTGCTCATTCAACCAGCCTCCTCAGAATATCCCTAATATTTATCCCAGCATGACAGGCATCTGTGCATCTTCCACATCCTGTGCATGCATAAGTGCCATATCTCATCACAGGAAAAACAAATTTATCGTAAACCCTATATCGGACACGGGCATGCCTCTCCCTCCTGAAATTTTCCGCAGAGGTGCGGGCATATTCAAAAAGGTGACAGGAATCCCATACACGGATTCTCTCTCCCATACTTCCATCCAAATTCGTTATATCCCGCACATCAAAACAGTGGCAAGTGGGACATATAAAATTGCATCTTCCACATGCAACACATATATCCGCCAGCTCCTTCCATATATCATCATATGCCTTTTTCTTTATCTCTTGGGAGCATCTTTTTATCTCGCACAGATTTATCCTTGTTCTTCGCTCTATCTCCATTTCTACCCTCTCTATTTTTCTCCTTTTCTTCATTTCGTCCTTCGGAGTTGCCTCCTCAAAGAATTCAAGTTTTGCCAGTTTTCTACCCATTTCACTGCCAACATCCACATAATAATATGCACCGATATCTGTGAGCCATAGATCATAATCTCGGGGTATCATACCACCAAAGGCTGTGCAGAAACAGGATTCGCGGGGATAATCGCAAGTTATACCAATAATAATCGTACCTTCCCTTCTCCTAGAATAATAGGGATCAGAAAACTCACCCTTCATGTACATATCAAGGATGCGCAATGATGCAACATCACATCCCCTTGCACCGAATATTACCTTTTTCTCAAAACCATCAAGTACATCATAAATCTCGTATTTATCATTTCTCTTTTCCCATCGGAAAAATTTCTGCTCTGGCGGAAAAAATATTGGTTTCAACGATATATCTGTACGATTTGGAGAGAAGCATATCTGCAATATATCACTTATTTTTTCAAATTTACTCACACCATCTTCAACAGGCGCATATAGAGCATACTCCCTCATAAAAGAGCCCAGAAGATCGTTTATTTTATTTTTCGCAATTTTTATCAACATAATCGTCACCATTTTTACTAATTTAGTTAAGATTATCCCCTTTTTCTTAATAAAGTTTACCTATTCTTTCATTCACCTAAAAAAGCATGGAAAACAAAATCAAAAAGGGTTAAAATAAAGTCAAACAAAAATATTAAAAGTTGTGTGGTTCTATTTCCTTGGGCCACTCTCCTGTTTTTATGTATTCATCAATTGCCTTGGCTGCACGCTTACCATCACCCATGGCTAGAACCACTGTGGCTTCGCCACGCACGGCATCCCCTCCCGCAAAGACCCCTGGCATCGTGGTTCGGTAGTTTTCATCCACAACAAGTGTGCCCCACCTTGTGGTCTTCAGCTCTGGAACCTCCTGATAGAGTACCTTGTTTGGTTTCTGGCCAATGGCGAAAACCACTGCATCCACTTCTAAGCCAAACTCCGTTCCTGGTATGGGTTCAGGCCTTCTTCTACCAGAGGAATCCGGCTCTCCCAGGCGATTCATTATGAGTTTAACAACCTTCACGTTGCAATCCTCATCACCTATGAAGGCCACGGGACTTACAAGGAACATGAATTTCACACCCTCTTCCTCAGCGTGGTGGATCTCTTCTTCCCTGGCGGTCATGTATTCCCTGGTTCTCCTGTAAAGTATATAAACCTCCTCGTAGCCAACACGCAATGCGCTTCTAGCCGCATCCATAGCCACATTTCCGGCACCAATAACTGCAAGTTTCTTACCCTTGCGGATTGGTGTATCGTACTCGGGGAACTTGAAAGCCTTCATGAGATTTATTCTCGTGAGAAACTCATTGGCACTGTATATACCCTTACAGTTCACTCCTGGTATATTAAGGAATTTGGGAGTACCTGCACCGGTACCCAAGAACACGGCATCGTATTCCTTGGCAAGATCGTAAAGGCTCTTTGTCTTTCCTATCACAACGTTGGTCTCTATCTTTGCCCCCAGCATTTTCAGGTATTTTACCTCATAATGGACAATGTCCTTGGGCAATCTGAACTCAGGTATGCCATAAATTAGAACTCCACCCGGCTCGTGCAGCGCTTCAAAAACTGTCACATCATAGCCCATCTTTATAAGGTCAGAAGCGGCAGTCAATCCCGCTGGACCTGAACCAACTATGGCCACACGCTTTCCATTTTTTGGTGCTATCTCCGTCTCAGGCATTATTCCATGCTCTCTCGCATAATCTGCAACGAATCTCTCCAACTTGCCAATGTTTATTTTATCGCCCAATTTACCCATAACGCAGTTCATCTCACACTGCTCCTCCTGTGGACACACACGACCGGTTATACCTGGAAGAGAATTTGTTTTGTGTATGACCTCAAGAGCACCCTTGATGTCCTCTTCAAGAATCTTCTTTATGAATCCAGGAATGTTCACATTCACGGGACAGCCCTTTATACAGGGGGCAAAATTGTATGGACATTGAAGACAGCGGGAAGCCTCTTCCTTCGCAAGTTCGAATGTGTATCCAAGTGCAACCTCGTTGAAGTTATGGATCCTTGCCTTGGGATCCTGTTCAGGAACCTTTATTCTCTCCTTCTTTATCTGCTTCGCCATTTAATGCACCCCCTTCACGTATCTATCAAGTGCCTCCCTCTCCTCCCTCTTGTACTCGGTGAGACGCATCAAGAGTTCGTCAAAATCAACCTGATGTGCATCGAAATCCGGGCCATCCACACAGGCAAATTTGATCTCACCGCCCACTGTGACACGGCATGCACCGCACATCCCGGTTCCATCAACCATTATGGGGTTCAAACTCGCATCCGTCTTTATCCCGTATTCCTTCGTGATCTTGGCAATGAGTTTCATCATTATGACCGGCCCAACTGTGAAAACGTAATCTGCCCTGCCACCATTTTCAAGATATTCCTTAAGAACATCCGTGGTGAAGCCCTTGCGAACATAACTACCATCATCAGTGGTGATTAGCAGTTCATCACTTACCTTCTTGAACTCATCCTCAAGAATGACGTACTGCCTGTTCCTGAATCCTATTATGCTGACCACATGGTTTCCTGCCTCTTTCAGCGCACGGGTTACAGCATAGCCAATGGGTGCACCCACACCACCACTAACCACGACAGCGGTACCGTAATTCTCTATGTGAGTGGGTTTTCCAAGGGGTCCGACAATGTCCATTATCTTATCTCCGGGCTCGTATGAACCGAGTTCATATGTGGTCTTTCCAACCTCCTGAAATACGAGTTCAATCGTGCCATCCTCCTTATGCCATTTGAACAGGGTAAGGGGAATACGCTCCCCCCTCTCGTGCAATCTGAGCACTATGAACTGCCCGGCCCGGGCATTCTCAACAACCAGTGGAGCCTTCACGCGAATCCACTTTATATTTGGAGCCAGTACCTTCTTATCCACTATCTCAAACATAGGGCATCGTGGGAGAATTGCAATGGGGGATTTAATAATTTCCTAAATTGGACATAAATATGAAAAAATTTACTAAGAGTTCCCTACAACATATACCTAACCTCTATGTCTACCACCCCACTTCCAACTATGTGGTATTCTATGGTGCACAATCCAGCAAAATGATAAAAGTTCACATTATAAAAAGTTCCATTTTTCTCTGGAATTGTTATCCCTTCACGATGCTTAAGACCAATATCTATAATATCAACACCCGTTGGACTGATAAGTTTTACATATCCAGAGTCAATCTCCTCCGGAATGTAAGTTACAAGTATTCCAGCAAGACGCCATTTTCCGCTTATGTTCACCTTGATTTCCCCAGATCCCGTTACATTGTAACTCTTGTAGAGATTTCCTATGTTTTCCAAAGGGGGAGGTTTATTCGGTGATGAATTTCTGGGATAAAGGAGGTATCCAGCCAGGAGGACTGCAACCACTATGCCTATGACTATTACATGCTTTATTTTCATTCCCATTTATATCACCCTTATAATACCAAAAGAAGATATAAAGATTATGTTAGGGTATGACCTCCATGAATGACCACCCAGGTGTAAGACCAAGATACACTGCTATCTTTACCAAACCATACCCATTGATGGAAGTTTCCTTTCACATAAATATGAACACTCTGTGACTCAGAGTCCAAGTATGGATATTCAACAGATACCCCTGCTGTGTAGGTTCTGGCAGCAAAGTATGTTTTATGATTAAAGAGACTGGCAGAGTTCACATCACCCGCTGCAACAAGATCATGAGCTGTTAATTTAAGAGGCTTGAGAACATACCGATACACAGGTATGCTCCATGAAACATATGCATTCTCGTCAAGATGTGCCTCTACGCCAGGTACTAGGGCAGATTCGCTCCAGGAAAGTGCAAATCCATAGGTGATCGTGCCCTCATTATCTTCTTTTATTGGATTTGCGGGTATTTTTCCCTCTGAAAAATCAACTACCCTATCACCACTTTTTGGATTATTAAATTCTATAATGACAGTATGATGATCAGAATTTCCATCCTTCAAACCCCAACCATCATTTCCTGCAGGAGATTGCCGCACGGTGATTGTGTATATAATAGCCGCCTCATGCTGATTTGGATAACTGTAATTTAGTGGTCCTTCTGTGGGTAACAGGTATGCGTGAATATATATGGCAAGATTGTTGCCATACTTATCAGATAGAAATACCACCTTATAACCTATCTCCTTTGCATCCCCATGGGCCTGGGGGGTAAGAGAGTAAGTGGATTTTACATCATAACCAGCCATTGCACTGCCATGTACCCCGGGAGCCATATAAAGGAAAAGCATGGAAAATACTGCCATAATAAGAAAAACATCCCTTATATCCTCTATATGCCTTGTCATAGATGGAGAATACATCACACACATAAATATACTTTACCATTTTAGAAATTTCAATCCACAACAACCACCCATATAGGATAAAAGGGAAAAGAGGTAATATTATAAAAATACCTACCCCATCTGAACTGCCTGCTCTCTGAGCTCTCCACGCTCAAACCTGTAGGGATCGTAGAACCAGAAGGGTTTGCTCGTAGTTCCCTTCACCACAAGCTCGGCCATACCCTCAGCCACCGATGGAGCAAGCATAAATCCATGGCCCGAAAATCCTGCTGCAAGATAGTACCCATCAACCCCTTTTATCCTGCCAATCACTGCATTGTGATCTGGAGTTTCCGCATAGTACCCGCCCCACTGCCTTATTATTGATATGTGTTTCAGCGCTGGAATTATGCGGGTGAAATTCTTAGACACTTCTCTCAAAAACTCATAGGTGGGTGTCAAGTCCCACATTGGACCATACTTTAGGGCTATTCCTCCAATTATTCCACCGTTGGCCTTCTGCGTGAGATATGCACCACCATACTTGAACGATACCACCATGGGCTTTATCTCTCCTTGTTTGAAAGGTTCACTAACTATGCCCTGATGCTTGTAGGGTTCAATGGGTATTCTTACTCCTAATTTCTCATTGAGAATCTTTGCCCATGCATTGGTGGCATTTATCACCACATTGGTCTTGACTTCTCCCCTGCTCGTTTTAACACCCTCTATCTGAGAATCCTTAACGAGTATGTCCTTAACCTCAGTGTACTCGTGAATTTCAACTCCCCTTTTCCTAAGGGCTCTGGCAAGTCCGTAAACTGCCAAGAATGGGTTTGCCTTACCATCAGTGGGGTTCCATGAAGCGGCTATAACCTCACTTATATCAAGACCAGGCACGATTTCCCTTGCCTCCTCCGGTGTGATTATTTTGGAAGGTACTCCAAATGAATTTTGAAGTTGGACATTCTTTTTAAATCTCCTAACCTCATCCTCATCGTAGAGCAGGAACAGGTACCCAGTCTGGGCCATCTTGAATTTTGGGAACTCCATCTCTTCTCCCAGAGAAACCCATTTTTCCACACTTCTCTTCATCATCTGGATGTTCACCTCATCCCCGAACTGCTGTCTTATTCCCGTACCACAACGGAATGTTGATCCCGAGCCAATGTAATTTTTCTCAAATATGACAATGTCCGTTACACCCAATTTCGTAAGTTCGAAGGCCGTGTATAGACCAATGATTCCCCCGCCCACTATGACAATTTCAGCCTTACTCTTCATCATCATCACCCACCAGTACTCCCATGGCCACGGGCCTTACAGGTATGCGCGTTGCAGGTATACCTATCTCATCATAGCTCTTACCAGTTTTTCTGGCAATTATTGCAGCCACCAGGGGCAAACATGTGCGTCCCTGACATGGACCCATCCCTATGTGGGTTATTCTCTTTATAAGCTCTATGTCTGTGATGCCCTGGTCTATCAGGTCCTCTATATCCTTTTGAGTAACATCGTTGCATCTGCAAATTATGATCTTGCTTTTATCACTCATTCCACCACCACCTTTATGGCCCGAACCTCCCAGGCAAGTTCCCTGGGCATCTCAACGGTTACAACAGATGTATCCCCAACACTCTTCTCCCGCGGAATAACAAGAACAACCTTACCCTTGCCTACTTCCTCACCCCTGCGGTTTAGAAGTATGACCTCATCACCTCTTTTTGGCATGGGGAGCATCTCGTGAGGCATGGTAACGCGGGCCCTGTCGCCCCTGTACTGGATCATGAAGAATGCGAGTCCCGGGCATATCTGAACACAGAGAGAACATCCTATGCACTTATCGTAATTCACTACGGGAACATCGTTGGGATTGTCCATCCTTATGGCATTCACCGGGCATATTTCCTTGCAGGGCGTGCATGGTATTCTCTGAGGACATTCTGGCACCGCCACGGGACGCTTTCCCTCAAGTCTCTCTTCGCTTGGCAACTCAACATAATTCTTCAACTCTTCAAGGGTTAAATAACCCCTTTCAAGATACTCTTCACTCATTTATCATCACCTTCTTCAATCCCTCAAGAATATGCTTTCCAAACGGACCGCTGCGGAATTCTTCAAGATCCGCATGGGCTTTCTCTATCTCCTCGTAAATTTTTGGAGATGCTTTACCTACAAGGAGCGCCGCAGATAGACCTGCAATCTTGCCCTCAAGCATTGCCGTTGTGGCCTCTTCTATGCCAGAGGAATCTCCCGCAACAAATATGCCACGAACAGTGGTCTCCATGCGCTCATCGTGGCGTACAACATAGCCTCCAAGTTCCCTTGCGTATGTTATCTGAGCTCCAGCCTGATGCAGAAGTTCAATGCTGGGTCTCAATCCAACAGAAAGGGCAATGACATCCACATCGTAAACCTTCTCTGTACCCGGTATGGGCTGCCAGTGGTCATCTATCTGCGCTATGACAGCACGCTCAACCTTCTCGTTGCCCTCAGCACGAAGAATCGTATGACGGGTGTAAATCGGTATTCCCAATCTGCGAACCTTAGCCGCATGAACAAAATACGCACCAACCCGGGGCATGGCCTCCACTATGGCAACCACATCCACGCCCGCCTGCTTCAACTGGTAGGCAAGAATCACACCCACATTACCAGCACCCACAATGAGCACCTTTTTGCCCGGTTCGATGCCATAGGTGTTCATCAGGGTTTGAATTGCACCCGCACCGTAAACACCGGGCAAATCGTTGTTCTCAAATGGAATCATCTTCTCCATGGCACCGGTGGCAACGATAACTGCCCTGCCGGAAAACTCCATGAGTTTCTTGTTATCCTTTATGGCTGCAACTAATCTGCGATTACCATCCTGAAATATGCCTATTGCGGAGGTCTCAAGATGTATATCCACACCCTTCTCTCTCGCTTCCCTTTCAAGAATCTCCGCAATCTTCACACCGCGCACTCCAGCAAACTGGGCACGTTTTCCAAAGAATTTGTGGGTCTGCTTCACCAGCTGCCCACCAAGAACCGGATTCTCATCCAGCAGGGATACCTTTGCCCCATTTTCAGCAGCCTTTATGGCTGCCATCAGTCCGGCGGGGCCACCTCCAATTATCACAATATCTGCCTCATGCTTCTCTGCATCCTTCCACATGGGTGGCTTGTAGTCCCTGGGCAAAGGCTGTCTCCCACGCTGCCTTTCCACGCGCATTCCGTCCCTGACAAGGGTAATGCAGGTGCGCACATTGGGTATCCCATCAACCACCATAAGGCATGAAGAGCATTTTCCGATGGCACAGAATAGTCCCCTGGGTCTGAGTTTTTCGGTGCTGTAGTTCAGAACCCTTATACCCGCAGCATGCAGGGCCTCAGCAATGGGCTCGCCCTCATAGGCTTCTATTGGCTGTCCCTCAAAATAAATTGTGACCTTTTTGCCTCTTCTTCTGCTAAAATCTAAAACTGGATGCTCTTCGAGTCTCATTTGATCACCTATGAAATGGGGATAGTTTCCATTTATTTAGTTTTTTGTTCTCCTAAAAATAGGAGGTGAGAAGATTTAAATAATAGCAAGATAATACTCCTTGGGGATTAAAATGATGACGGAGGCAACTGAACTTATAGGTCTGGAAATCTACACGGATAAGGGTTATCTTCTCGGCACGATAAAGGATGTCCTGCTGGATGTGAACGACCAGATCATATACGGGCTATATGTGGAAAAGAGCAACCCACTTCTTGTTGAGGATGGTGTACCCGTTGTGGTGCCCTACCGCTGGGTAAAGGCAGTGGGTGATGTTATTCTTCTGAAGAAGTTTCCATCATACATAAATGTGACATGATCACCTGTGGGCAAAATAGCCCACAATTTCTCCATTTTCTTCGTAAATTTTGGTGAATCCAAATCTTTCAAACTGCACAACCTCTCCCACCGCATTTTTAGCATCCTTTTCCACGTAACCCTTCATAACAGTGCCATTTGGCATATACACCCTGCAAGGTGGTGAATCCGCAGGGACCCAGTGTATGATCCTTGCGCCTTTCTTTACAATGCTCAGATCATTGCCCACATATGCCAAGAAATTTCCCTCCTTTCTAACATTGCATAGATCCTTAAGTCGGAAACTCTCCCCATCCTCAATCCTGTCCCAATCAATCTTTGTGATGAAAATTTTGATTGGGGAGGTCAAATGATAATGACGAAATCCAAAATCCTTGCTAGGATGCAATGGTGCCTTTCCCCGCAGAGCCTCAACCCCCTTGATCTCAACCTTCAGAGGAGCCCAAACAAAGAAGTACCTCTTGGCCAGAGGATCAACTATCTCACGATTGTAAGCGTAGAGCGTGTCCCAGGAAAACTCAATATCCACCTCCTTGAGGCCAACCTGGATCCAGTACCTGCGTATTGCCTCAGGCCGAATTCCGCGCTTTGCCAGGGCCCTCAGGGTTCCGAGGCGTGGATCGTCCCAGCCCGAAAACTCCCCTTTTTTTATCCCCTCCTTTATCAGGGAGGTTTTGAGGATGGTATCCTTCATTGTTACCCATCCGTAATGAATGTACACGGGTTTCTTCCATCCGAAATAATCATAGAGATATGCCTGGCGATATGTGTTGTTCAGGTGGTCCTTACCCCGTAGCACATGGGTGAGCGCAAGTTCATGGTCATCAACTGCCACGGAGAAGTTCATGAGCGGATACACGATGTATTTATTTCCTATTCTGGGATGCTCCACATCCTTCACTATTCTGAACGCGGCCCAATCCCTTATGGCAGGATTGGGATGCTGCAAATCGGTCTTAACAACATAAACCGCTTCACCCTCGTCGTACTCGCCGCCAAGCATCATCTCCCATCTCTCAAGTTGCTCCTCCACGCTCAGCTCCCTATCAGGTGTGGGTTTTCCCTCCACTTTCAGTTTTCTCCATTCATCCGCAGGCACGGTGGTAATGTACGCTTTACCCATTTCAAGCAGTTTTCTCGCGTAATCGTAATACATCTCAAACCTGTCACTCTGGATGACAATTTCATGAATATTCACCCCAAGCCATTCCAGATCCTCGGGGATCATATCGTACGCTTCCGGCAATATGTTGTGGGGATTTGTGTCCTCAATTCTCAAGAATAGTGTGCCTCCATATCTCTTCACATACTCATCGTTCAGTATCGCCATCCTTGATTGCCCGAGATGCATCGGACCAGAGGGGCTTGGTGCCAGGCGCATCCTCACAGGACCATTCACATATGGTAGATCCTCAAGTTCCTTCTTCTCCTCCTTCTTTTTCCTCTCCAGCAGTTCAGGAGCGATCTCCTCCAGTTTCCTGTGCTGCTCCTCAATATCTAATGAATTTACCTCTGCCACTATTCTCTGAACCTCTGGAATTAGTTCCTTTGCCCTCTTTCGCAGTTCTGAATTCTCAGCCATTATCTTTCCCATCACGGCCTTGTAATTTGCCCTGCCATCGTGAAGTATGGCATTCTGCAGGGCGTATTTGAGTATGAGTTCGCGCAAATCCATAAAAGAGGATATGGGAGAAGGGTATAAAGGTTTGCGAAACACTCAGTTATTATTCTCTGAAGTAAGATTTTTATTTTCAAATCCCATAACTTTTTTCAATGTGGGTATATGAGGCAAAACTTCCGAATAACTCTGATGTAGGGGGTTATGCGAATAAAAACTTCGTTATCAACATCACCCCTTCAAAATCCCCAGCATCCTATCAACTAATGCATCCAGCCCCTCCCCCGTACTGGCAGATATCTTCAAGTTCTCGGTTTCCCTCTCGTAAATATCCCTTTTGTTCTCCACCACGATTACGGGTACGGAAAAACTCATGCGCACCTCATTCAGGAGATTTTCCTGCTCCTCAAGTTTGTACCCGCAGGTCTCAGAAGGGTCAAGAACGAAAACGATGATATCAGCGAGATGCTCCAGGGCCAGGATGGCCTGCCTCTCTATTTTATTCCTCCTTTCCAAGGGCCTGTCCAAAACGCCGGGAGTATCAATTATCTGTATCCTTCTGCCACTCAAATCCATATGACCCACCACAATTCCCTTGGTTGTGAACGGATACGCCGCTATCTCCGGCTTTGCGGTGCTGAGTTTCTCCACAAGCATGGATTTTCCCACATTGGGATAGCCGGCGATGACCACCGTGGGCATCTCTGGGTTTACATCAGGCAGTTTCTTCATTATCTCCCTTACCTCAGAGAGATACCTCAATTTTGGGGCAATTTGCTTTATTATGGAGGTGGCTCTCCCATAAAAATCCTTGCGGAACTTTATGGCATCTTCCACCTTGCCAACACCCTTTATCTTACGGGCGTACTTATCCGCGAAGGAGTTTATCCTATCAATGGCCCAAACGAGAGATGCCAGAGATTTCTTGTACTGGTTCTTGTCCACGAGAAGATCCAGAAGGGTGCGATAAAATGGATGCATCTTGTTTATGTACGGAAATGCCTCCACATATCTGCCAAGCGTGCTTACTGCAACATCCCTGGCCGTATAAATCTTGGCAATGCTCAGATTCTTGTGAAACCTGAGCCTGTTGCGGATTAAGGGAACTTCTACCTTCTTTGCACGCCGAAACATCTTGTCAATTATCTCCTCCGCTGTGAGGACTGTGGGTATGTCCCGATACACAATATGGCATAGGGTTCAAGTATAAATAGCATATGGAAAAATTAAATATTTGAGAGGTTATACAGCCCTATGCGAATATTCATAGGAGTTGCCTGGCCCTACGCCAACGGTCCCGTTCATCTTGGCCATATTGTCGGAGCGTATCTACCTGCGGACATATTTGCGAGGTACCAGAGAATGCAGGGTAACGAAGTCCTCATGGTCTCCGGAAGCGACCAGCATGGCACGCCCATAACCCTAACTGCGGAGAAGGAGGGTGTGAGCCCTCAGGAGGTGGCCGACAGGTATCACAAAATAAATTCAGAGGTTATGGAGAGGATGGGCATATCCTTTGATCTCTTCTTCCGCACATCGGATCCTGCTCACAGGGATGTGGTGAAGAGATTCTTCCTTAGACTGTACGAAAATGGATATCTGTACAGGGGTAAGATGCTCCTTCCCTACTGCCCCTCATGCCACAGATTCCTACCTGACAGGTATGTGGTAGGCACATGCCCCTACTGCGGTTACGAGAACGCCAGGGGCGATCAGTGTGATAACTGCGGTCGAACCCTGGATCCAAAGGATCTGATAAATCCAAGATGTGCAATATGCGGGACCACCCCAGAATTTCGCGAAACTGAGCATGTATTTTTCTCACTTTCCAAACTGGAAAAAAGGCTTCTCGGCTGGCTTGCCGATAAAACCTACTGGAGAAGCAATGTTCTTAATTTCACCAGAAATTTCATAAAGGGAGGGCTCAAGGACAGAGCCATAACTAGGGACATAGAATGGGGCGTTGAGGTTCCACTTAAGGGATTTGAGAACAAGCGCATTTATGTGTGGTTTGATGCTGTGATAGGGTATCTATCCGCAAGCGTTGAGTGGGCCAAGCGCACGGGCAAGAGCTGGCGTGCCTTCTGGATGGATAGGGACGTACGACACTATTACTTCCTCGGCAAGGACAACATTCCGTTTCACACAATAATATGGCCCGCGATGCTCATGGCCCATGGAGAGCTGAACCTGCCATATAACGTGGTGGCCAACGAATACCTGCGCTTCTCAGGAGAGAAGTTCTCAAAGAGCCGTGGTATCGGTGTATGGATGCCGGAACTGCTTGATGCATTCCATCCAGATATCATAAGATTCTACGGCATAATAAATATGCCTGAGAATCGTGACTCAGACTTCACCTGGGACGATTTTGTGCAGAAGGTGAATGAGGAGTTAATTGATAAATTTGCAAACTTCGTGCATCGTGCCTTGATTTTCGCATATCGCAATTTTGGAGAGGTACCACCCAGGGGCGAGGTGGATGAAGTTGATAGGGAGGCCATAAAGACCATAATGCAGACCCTGAAAAATATGCAAAAATACCTTGAGAACGTGGAACTCAAGAAGGCGTTCAAGGAGTGGATGAACCTCGCCAGATTTGGAAATGTGTACTTTGATCGCAAGGCACCATGGGCCCTATGCAAGGAAAACAAGGAGAGGTGCGCCACTGCCATAAACATCTCGTTGCAGATCGTACAGGCTCTGGCAATTCTTGGAGCACCCTTCTTGCCGTTCACCGCAGAGAAAATCTGGCACTATTTGGGCAATGAGGACTCCATATTTGAGCATAAATACGTTGAGGCCATAAAAAATATGCAGGAGGGAAGAAAGTTGAACAAGCCAGAGGTGCTATTTGAGAAGATAAAGAGAGATGAGGAAAGATACGAGAAGTGGGAGCAGATTGACCTGCGCGTTGCTCTTGTGGAAAGCGTGGAGGACCATCCAAATGCGGATAAATTGTACGTACTTCGTATAGACCTGGGCGATGAGAAGAGAACGCTGATAGCAGGGTTGAAGAGATTTTACAAAAAGGAGGAACTTCTGGGAAAGAAACTCATCGTTGTGTGCAATCTTGAGCCTGCAAACTTCAGAGGAGTAAGGAGCGAGGGTATGCTTCTCGCGGGAGAGGATGATAACACCGTGGGCTTTCTGACACCCCTGGGAGATGTGGAGCCTGGAGCGAGGGTGCAGGCAAACGGTGTTCATTCGAATCCCAAGGGCATTTTGAAGTTCAAGAAGTTTCAGAAGATGAAGATGGAGGTAGCGGACATCATAAAGAGGGATGGAAAAGTCGTGGCTGTGGGCAAGGGCGAGTATCCCATAGATTACAGACCGGCGGAGAGCTGGGCAGGAAAGCAAGGCGTTGTGTTCCACGACAAGAAACCGCTGATCCTGCATGTGGGTGATGTACCCATAGGCCCGGTGAGGTATGTTAAGCCCGGAGGAAAAATAAGATGAGGATAGACATGCATATTCACACCATATACTCCCCCGATGGAAAGGTGCCCATAAAGGATGTTCTAAAAATAGCAAAAAAGATTGGGCTGGGAGGCATAGCCATAACGGATCATAACGAGATAAGGGGCGCAATCGAAGCAAAAAAAATTGGAATCCTGCCTGTTGTTCGCGGAATTGAAATTTCAACCACAGAAGGTCACGTTCTCGCCTACGGGCTGGATTGCAAGATTCCAAGGGATATGGGCATTGAGGAAACGATAGATAGGATACACGATTGCGGGGGAATAGCTGTGGCAGCGCACCCATACCGTTTCTGGTCCGGAATCGGGGATGAGAATGCGAGGAATTTCGAATTTGATGCCATTGAAATATTCAATGGACGATGCAAAAGGAAGTCAAATGAAAGAGCAAAAAATCTGGTGGAGTGTTTGAAAAAGCCATACACCGCTGGAAGTGATGCCCACTTTCCAGATGAGATAGGAAAGGCAGGGATAATCGTGGATGCCGCAGACGAGGAGGATGTGATAGAGGCCATACTGAAGAAGAGGGTGAAAATCTTTGGAAGATCAAGAAGTGCATGGGAGACCGTTAGGTACGTGAAGAAGGCGGTTGGCGAGTGGATGGGCAGGGGATTCAAAAGAATTTAGATCAAGTTATCAAATTCCCTCACTATTCCCTTCAAATTCTCATAAACATCCTCGCTGGCAAGTATAACAAGTACGCCCTTCTTACCTGCCGGTACTACGATAAACTTTTTTCCATCCTCAAAATGGGCTACCACCCTCTTAACCAAACCCACTCCCACAGAGGCTGTTTCTGCAGCCCCGAGAATTATAGCGCTCATTGCGGAGAAGGTATCTGATTCCTCAAAATTATCACCATCAATAAACATACCTGTTCTACTTATAAGCGCCACCTTCTCAACGCCCCCCATACTTCTGATTTCATCAAGAAGCTCCTTTCTCGTACGTACCATTAGGATGCCATATACTCTTAGATATAAATATTTTTCTGAGAAATTTACGCCCAGAGAGTATCAAATTTAATATACATAATGGAATTTAAGGTACCAAAATGAAAAATACCGGAGCGTTGGTGTACATATCCATCATTCTCCTCTCATTACCTGCCTACCTCATTATGCTTGGCAATTTGAAGTCTATACCTATTCTCACGGTAAATTTCATCATAGGGATATACCTGCTCGTTAAGGGAAGTGACTATTTTGTGGATGGGGCTGCAAGCATAGCAGCACACAAAAATGTGAGCGAGCACACAATCGGACTGACCCTAGTGGCTCTGGCAACCTCCCTACCAGAATTCGCAGTTTCAACAATCGCATCCTATACCGGACATCCCATAACATCCTGGGGAAACGCCGTGGGAAGCAATATAGCCAACATAGGCCTAGTGCTAGGTCTGGCTGCAATAATGATGCCCCTGTCCCTTTCAAAGCACATAAAGAAGGATGCCGGTGTTCTTGTACTTGTTACAGGCATTCTCGCCTTCCTCGTACTCCTATTTCATGCCCTTCTCTGGTGGATGGGAATTCTATTTATCGCAATTTACGCACTCTACATCTGGGAAATAAAAGGACGCAATGAAGAGATTGGGGAGGTCAAAATTGAGCATTCATGGCTGTGGTCGTGGATCTACGTGCTCTCCGGTGCTGCTGGAATAGTATGGGGTGCGGAGGTGGTCATAAAATCCGCTGTGAACATAGCCGTGGTAATGCACATACCTGAAATAATAATAGCAATCACCGCAATTGCAATAGGCACATCTCTTCCAGAAATGGCAACAAGCATAGCAGCATCCTTAAAGAAAAAGTACGGAATAGCAGTGGGAAACGTTATTGGAAGCAATATATTCAATACCCTGATAGTTCTGGGAGGATCTTCCCTTTTAAACCCAATAAGGGTGCCCAACTCAGATATCATAAACAATCTCATTTTCCTTGTAATATTCACGATCGCCGCAGCGCTCATGTGCATGAAGAAAAAAATAAGAAGATTAGAGGGGGCAATTCTCATCATTCTCTATGCAGTATTCTTCTCTTTTCTCATACTCTATCCCTGATTCACATAGGATAGAAACTTGCTTAGAGGCATACCCTCGTCCCATCTGAGCACAAAATTGCCCCCACGAGTTAGCGGTATAGTGGGCACCGTTTCGGACAGTAACCTCATCCTGCCGGTTAGTCCATTCACAGGGAGAGAGAACACACGCCATGGATCTCCTCTGAAACCTTTGAGTCGGTATGCATATATACCAAGTATCCTGGCTCTTTCGCATTCCTTGAGAAATATTTCCGCCTGTTCCTGGGCCCTCGCACTTGAGTGGGTGAACACTATCTTTCGGGAGGATGCGGATTTTACCTCTATTGGAAAGGAATAATCATCCCTTATGGCTATGAGATCCACCCCAAGAGAGCCGGCAGCACGAATTACCATGAATGGTCTTTCAATTGAACTTCTATACCATCTGAACTCATCCTCACTCAGAGATCTACTGAATTTAAATATGTACTTACTATCGCCTGAGAGTATACCCTTCAACTCGCGCTCGTATATGGAGCCTTTTTTACCCAAAGAATCACCCATACCCAATCTGCAAAAAGAATAAAAAGATTTTTTACCATAACTTTATATACCTGTTTAGCGATGATTGACCATGGATGATCACAGAGACCTCCAGTACGTTTTGAAAAATTTCTATCGTGTTCCCGTGGAGCATATTATGACCAAGGACCTATGGAACATGCCAATGCTTCCAAAGGATGCATCCATTGAGGAGGTACTCTCCATCATGTCCGCCAGAAGACATGTCTGGATTATGGAAAAAAAGGGAAGCACCAAGGTTGTGGGGGTAATAACTGAAAAAGACCTGCTTAACATAATGGCACCAAAGAGGATACAGCCATACGTGATAGGAGGCATAGACCTTTCCTCCCTTCTTCTAGGAAACGTTAAAAGTGCGGAAGATCTGATGTGCAAGAAACTCATAGTGGCACATCCAAAGGATAAGATTGAAGACGTACTTGATAAGATGCGCTCTTATCGGCTCAGAAGATTGCCAGTGATTGACGAACATGGAAACCTCATTGGAGAGATCACCATAAAGAGCTTAATAATCCAGTTCAGAAAGGTGCTAAAGTGGTACAGAATAACCAAGGATTGATTTATTCCTCATTATTTTCCAGCATTGAATAGTTCCGCTTTGCCTGTGTTCCATTTGGATTTACCTCCATTGCCCTCTCCAGGTAGCGTCTCGCCTCGTCTATTTTCCCTTTGCGCATGAGGCACCTGCCAAGATTGTTGAGGGCAAGGTAGCAGTCGGGGTTCCTCTTGAGTACTGATTTATAAACTTCCATGGCTTTATTTATATCTCCCTTCCTGTAATAAAGATTTCCAAGATTAGTTCTATACTCATCACTTTCCCTGATTCTCAGCGCCTCTCTTAAGTATTTTTCGCTTTCATCAAATCTCTTCATATGCATAAGTGCAACGCCCATACCGTTGAACACCGATGAATATATCTGACCCCTCTTGTGAAGAGTTTTGAACACAGAATATGCCCTCTCCCAGTTACCCCTCCTCAACTCATCATATCCCCTTTCAATCTCCTTACTCACCCAATCCTGCTTCTTCAGGGCATAGAGGGACGCAAATAGGAATATGGAGAACAGGATCGTGGAAATCACTATTATTGCCATGTCGTAAATACCGTAGGCACCGTTGCTCTTTATCCTTAAAACCTCATGGTATGGCGGAAGCAGAAAAAAAGCAAGGGATAGGGCTATGTAACCTAGGTACGATTCTATGGCAATTCCCCTTCTGAGGGATATCATGAGCCCTACGAGAATCAATGCTGCAGATATGACAATTACCACAATATCAAGTGAGGAAAATGAGAGATTTAGCATGGCCTCAATTGGGGGAAGGAGAGCCAATATTGAAAATCCCAGGAACACGAGAAAAATGCCCAAACGATTTCCAACACCCTCCGCTCTGCTGAAAATCAGAAGTAGAATCGCTGCAAGTATCAAAATTCCCCCGGCAAACCAGTTGAAAAATACAACCACCGCGCCTATAACAATCACCGCAACTGCGGGCCAGAAGTATATACTTCTACCTCCAGCAAAGAAGGAGTAAAAGAAGGTCATGCCCAGGGATATGAAACCCAGTATGAGAATGGTCTGAGATGAAAATAGGAATAAAGCCGTATCGGGAGGAACATTCGACAGGTATATTGCCCACCCTATCACCACCGTGAGGGTATCAAGGATCAACAAAGCAAGTAAATTTCGATCCATACGAAAATGGATTGCAGAATCATTATTTAAATTTTCGCCAGCACGCAAAAATTTAAGGATACAAGATGCATTCACATCCGGTGAGAACATGAGCAGATGGGAATCTGAAAAAATCCTGATTCTTGGGCACAGGGGATTCAGACAGAAGTATCCAGAGAACACCGTACTTTCCTTTTTGGAGGCCGTGATGCATGGGGCAGATGGAATTGAACTTGATGTCTGGCTCACAAAGGATGAAAAACTGGTTGTGGCGCATGATGAGGATTTCAAAAGAGTTGCAGATGTTGCAAAAAAAATCAAAGATAGCACCCTTGCCGATCTGAAAAAAATAGATCTGGGAATGGGGCAGAACGTGCCAACCCTGGGTGAGATATTCGATTCAATGCCTGAAAAAACGCTTATAAACGTTGAGATAAAGGATATTGACACCGTTGAAAAAGTCATAGCCCTTATAGAAAAATACGGAATTGAGGATAGAGTTATGGTTTCTTCCTTCAACATTGATGCATTGAGGAAGGCTCGGGAGATTAATAAAAATATAATCCTGGGGTTGCTCATTGAGGACGAAAAAACAATACCAAGGGTCCCCGAACTTGCAAGGGAACTGAACCTTTACTCGGTAAACATACCCATCGATGCACTTGAGATATTTACTATGGAGCAATTTAAGCAGGCAATCCTGCAATTCAAAGCACTCGGACTTCACATTGTTATCTGGGCAGACAGGGACGCACTTTTCTACAAGGACAATAACATTCTGAAAATAGCCCCCCTCGTGGATATAGTGATAACAGACGATGTGGAGAGAATGAGATCCCTGCTTTCATAGTTCAAAAAATTTTAATCCTTTCAATGTTTAAAGGAACCCATGATCATAGAATGTAAATCCATAGCCAAGGAGATTAGAGAGAGAGCAAAGGAGGAGGCAGGAGGTAAGAAACTCTGGCTCCATAACATAGTTGTTGGAAATGATGATGCCTCGCTTGTGTATGCGAGATCTAATCTGAAACTTCTCCGCAAACTTGGATTTGACGGAAAGATTCACCATTTGCAGGATGCCTCCGAGAGAGATGTCCTGTCCTTAATTGAGGATCTGAACGGCGAGAGAGATGTACACGGGATAATGGTGAATTTTCCCCTTCCAAAGGAGATTAGCGAGATGAATGTCAGAAGCGCCATTTCACCGGTTAAGGATGTGGATGGAATAAGCCCGGTGAACTACGGGAAACTCCTACTGGGAGAAGAGGTGCTTGTGCCCAACACCCCACGGGCAGTTATCAGAATTCTCGAAAAAATCACAGAACTCCGAGGCAAGGATGTTCTCATAATAAACAGAACTCCAGTGGTGGGCAAGCCTCTTGCTCTCATGCTCCTCAACAGGGATGCAACACCCACCATTGCCCATTCAAAAACGAAGAATCTAAAGGAGAAGGCAAGAAACGCGGATATCGTGGTGGTTGCTGTGGGAAGGCCGGGATTCCTGAAGGAGGATATGGTGAAAGAGGATGCCATAGTAATTGATGTAGGCATAAACGTTGTGAATGGAAAAATCGTTGGAGATGCGGATTTTGACGCCCTGAAAGATAAAGCCCATATAACTCCTGTCCCTGGAGGTGTGGGCACGGTCACCAACGCCTGCCTGGTGGAAAATCTGGTTAAAGCAGCGAAACTGCAGGGAGCAATATGAAACTCATCCTTGAGTTCTGGGGAGATAGGGATGATCTTCCCATGGCCGAGTTCAGGGGGATAATGGAAGGTGAGGGGAAGGATTACAGAATACTTAATGTGGATTACCCAGTTGGAATAGTGGACGCGGAGGATTTTTCCCCCATGCATCGTGCCGGACTATTGAGAAGGGTCTCAAAACACATTTACTCCGGCAAGGAGATTCCAAATCTGAAAATGCAATTGGAGAATTACGCCATAAGAGTCAGGGGTGGGGGAAGTGAAGAGATCATTCCCGTCCTTGCCAGGGGAATAAAGGGAAGGGTAAATCTTAAAAATCCGAAAAATTTGGTTGTGGTTTACAGGGGAGAAAAATTGCACGTTGGGTTGGAAATAATACACCTTGAGAGCGAAAATTTTGAGTCAAGGAGAAGTAAAAACCTTCCTATATCCTATCCCATCACCATGCATCCACGCCTGGCAAGGTTTATGGTGAACCTAGCGAGGGTGAAAAAGGGGGATAAAATTCTCGATCCCTTCTGCGGAACTGGAAGCATTCTCATAGAAGCTGGACTGGTGGGCATGAAAATTTATGGCTCGGATATAGAGTTGAGGATGATAGAGGCTGCGAGAACCAATCTAGGGAAATTTGGATTGCATGCAGAACTGGAGATTAAGGATGTTGGAAATATAAATGGACATTACGATGCCATCGTTACCGATCCACCCTATGGTAGATCATCATCCACAGGAGGCGAAGAGATATACGAACTTTACAGCAGGGCCTTTGAGTCCTTTTCCAGGGTGACTAATAAGGTTGTTATCGCCCTTCCAGATGAAAGAGCCATAAAAATCGGGCAGAGATTTTTTGATTTAAAAGAATTATATCCTTACCGGGTTCATAGGTCTCTCACCAGATATTTCGCATATTTCCATGCCTGAGAAATTCCTTTATCGTCATAAATTTCAACTCTCTGACTATCCTCGTGGCAATTTTTCGCGAAATTCCATTCCTTCTTAGAGCCCTGTAAAACTCTTTGCGGTATCTTTTAATGGCTAAACTGTATCCAAAATAAGAAAAAATGAGGGAGAGGACTAAAATTGGAATATACGCAATTAAAAGGAGGATTTCGCGACGTCCCATCTCATTCCTCTCTTTTCACATCCTCTTCTTCTATTTCAACATTTTTCTCCTTTCGATGGGAGAAGTATTTCCCTTCGCCCATAACCTTGTTTATCAGTGTACTAACATCCCTACTTCTCATATATTCCTGAGTTAGTTGAAACGCCTGATCCTCGCTCATTCCAGCCTCAACCATGCTCTTGTAGAAATTGGCAACTTGTTTGCCAAATTCCTCCGCATTCTGGGATGAGTACAGGGCCTCCACTATCTCTTTTATAAGCGCAGGGAGTGTTTCTCTCAGGGTATTCATAACCTCCTTAAATTCCTCCACATCTCGCTCGTCGTTTTCCTCTTCATATTTTTTCCCTTCCATACCTATCACCTCATATTATCTCTATCCTTCTCCTCCTTTATATTTATTCCGAGCACTTTTAACCATTTCCTTATGGCATATTCAGAGATGGAATATAATCTCTCATTCTTTCTTTCCTCACATTCAACCATAGCAAGCTCTAAAAGCTCGTTGAGTTTCTGCCTCACAACACGACGAGAGGCTTTTCCTCTAGTTTTTCTCAGTTCTTCTGTTATCTGAGAAGTGTTCAACTTTCCATACGAAAATAAAATTTCTATTATTTCCCGTGAAATCGGATCTTTAAGCTCAGGAAAAATTATGGAAGGGCTAATTTTACCATACTCCATATAAATATTTATCAATCGTATATAGGATGCTAAAATATGCCTTATATATTGAAAATATTCATTATCAAGGTAACGAGATATAAGATCTTCAATCCTCTCAATTCTTCTCTCAATATCATCCACATATCTTCTATAGTGATCTCTATATTTATAGGTTTTGAGCAGGAATTACAATATTTTTGTAATATATTATCCCTAACAATTCCATAAGTTCTAAGAGTTTATACTATTCTTTACAATTATTCTTTACAATACTAGAGCAAAAAAATTAGTATCAGCCTAACAGGTATAGGCTACTAAAAATATTTTTCAATTTCTTTATTCAGATAGAGCCTGAACTTCTAACTTCTCAATAATCATATCCCTATTTCCTTCCCAACCTCCTTATTTATTCCCGTATGTCTCATTTTTCTCCATCTTATAAAGAACTCTCTCAATTCTTTTGTACTACTTATTGATATATATTACTTAGACACATATAATAACAATGCACAATACCACATAAGATTGTCGGCTTTCATCCCCCTATTTTTCGAAGAATATTTCTCGCCGATAGAATTAAATCCCCGCACTTCATAAGGCGATTATGAAGTACTGCCCGAACTGCGGTGCCAAGTTAAGCGATAATGCGAATTTCTGTCCCTTTTGCGGTGCTAAACTTGAGGATTATGTGGTTTTTGAGAAACCAAAGGTGGAGATTTCAGAGGATCTGACCTGCAGGCACTGCGGCAAGGGTAAACTCATGCTTGTAGATGCCGAGAGCGATATTCCCCTTTACATGTGTCCCCACTGCGGCTGGTACTACGGGGATTTCCTGGGAACTGGAAAGGCGATATATTATGATTCCCTGCACCTCAAAATAGGAAGGATAATAAAGGCAGAGATAAGAATGCGCGGACATCTGAGGGTCACGATTAAGAAGGGTAAGAACCTTGATGATGAGGGGCTCACAGAGATGGCAAGGTATCTCCACGAAGATTTGAAAGAATATGATATT
Organism: Aciduliprofundum sp. MAR08-339; assembly: GCF_000327505.1. Classification (NCBI taxonomy): domain Archaea; kingdom Methanobacteriati; phylum Thermoplasmatota; genus Candidatus Aciduliprofundum; species Candidatus Aciduliprofundum sp. MAR08-339. The sequence continues at coordinate 844,919 of NC_019942.1, read as the reverse complement.
GGCATAATAAGAGATGCACTTGTTTACCTGATAGAGGAGGGTGTGGTGAGGAGCTACATTGAAGAACTCAACGACGAATTTCTCTGGTTCGGGGTGAGGCTCATTGATAGTGATTAAATGGTACGGGGCGTTCAAAATTGAAAATGGAAAAACAGTCGCAAAAATCCTTTTTCCGAAGGATAAAAGGGCTGAAATTCTAAAAAGAATCAGAATGGGTGACCTCTCAGATATAAAGGAATTGGACGATGGAGAAGTAAGGTTTGAGGGTGAGATAAAATCCAGAAGAGAGATGATAGATACAGCCATAGAACTGGCAAGGATGGAGATGAAGAACTCCCTGGGTGAGGATTACATACTCATAGAGATGCTCAACACCTACGACGATATCGTTTCAACTCTCAATCTGTTAACCGAGCGGCTTATTGAATGGGATAAGATAAGAGAGATAAAGGGAGAGGATCAAGAGGTTGCCAACATTCTGCAGGAAGAAATAAAGAGACTGGAAATTCTGAGAGATGAGATTTCAAAGAATATTGAGTTCCTTGCAAATTCCCTATGCCCAAACCTCTCCCATCTCGTGGGCACAATAACGGCTGCAAGGCTCATAGCATCTGCGGGAGGACTTGAAAGACTCTCAAAACTGCCGGCAAGCACGATACAGGTTTTGGGTGCTGAAGAGGCTTTTTTCAGGCATCTTAAATCAGGTACAAAATGTCCAAAGCATGGCATAATATTTCGCGTTCCAATTGTGAGGAACTCTCCAAAGAAAGTGAGGGGCAAAATCTCCAGAACCCTGGCATCCAAGATCGCCATAGCAGCCAGGGTGGATTACTATGGGGGCAAATTCGTTGGAGATGTGCTCAAAGAAGAACTGCAGGTACGCGTGGAGGAGATAAAGAATGATTCTCATAGGAAACAAAAGAGAAGATGAGATTCTGAATCTCGCAGGAAAACGAATGGGGAGCATTGTGGTCTATTTTGGATACGTACGCGAATTTGCCCACGGAAAAACGGTACATGGTATGACTGCGGAGAAAACTCAAGAGAGTGAGAAAATTATGAAAAAAATTGAGAATGAAATAAAAACAAAATTTCCCATAGAGAATGTGGTGCTGTATCACAGCGTTGGAGATTTAAGGGTGGGAGATCTTCTGGCTGCTGTTGTCATATCCTCAGTGCACAGGAAGGAGGGGTTTGAGGCCTGCAGGTATGGAATAGACAGGATAAAGGAACTTGAGCCTGTGAGACGTAAAGAGTTCTGAGCATGGCAATTATTTAATATTCATTGCATTTTAACCCATGGCAAATGAGATGCGTGTTAGGGTTCATAACGATTTGCTTATAACCGCCGAAGATGAGAGCAACGCCCTTATCCTCTCCGGAAATGAAAAGGCAATGACCCCTATGAAGGCCCTCCTCGCAAGCCTTGGTGGTTGCACAGGAATTGACGTTCTTATGATTCTTCAGAAGATGCGTGAGAAAGTTAAGGAAGTGAACGTGTACATTGACTACGAAAGAGCAAAGGACTATCCTAAAATATACACAAAAATCCACATAAAATACGTTGTTGTTGGAGATGTTAGAGAGGAGAGTGTTAAGAGGGCCATAAAATTGTCAGAAGAGAAGTACTGCTCCATAAGTGCAATGCTTTCAAAGAGCACGGAAATTACTAGAAGTTACGAAATAATAGGGGATATTGAATAAATCATATCCTCTCATCTATAACTTTTCTGAATTCCCTCGCAGCCCTCTCAATATTCTCGTCACCCATTATGGCCGATACGATGGCCACCCCCTGAACACCCCTATCAAGTACCATGGGCAAGTTCTCAATGGTTATGCCACCAATGGCCACCACAGGTACGTTTACGCTCTTAACAATCTTAGAAAGTCCGTCAAGACCGATGTATCTGGCATTCTCCTTTGTCTTGGTGGGAAAAACGCTTCCCGCACCTATGTAATCGGCACCCATCTTTTCTGCCCCCACAGCCTCTTCCACAGTTGAGGCAGACACCCCTATTATCATATCCCCCACAATTTCACGTGCAACTTCAACGGGCATATCCTCTCTTCCAAGATGCACTCCATCTGCCCCGGTGGCTAGGGCAACATCCACACGATCATTCACAATGAAAAGAGCATCGTATTCATCCGTCAATTTCCTTATTTTTTCCCCAACCTCAACCATCCTTCTTGTGGTGGCATTTTTCATTCTCAACTGTATGGCTGTGGCTCCCCCTTCCAGAGCAAGCTCTGTGCCCCTTATCTCATCTGCAAAACGGGCATCGGTGATGACGTACAATTTCAGTTTATCCCTCCAGCGCACAACCATCTACAGGAGATTATGAAAAACATTAATTAATAATTTCCCTATGAAGCGATATGAAGGATAGATATTCCAGGCAGAGTGAACTCATCCCACAGGAGAATTTAGGTAGGGCAAGCATCCTTATTGCAGGTGTTGGGGGACTTGGAGGGTTCTCATCCCTGAATCTCGCCCTGGCAGGTGTGGGAAAAATAATACTCGTGGATCATGACAATGTTGAGGAGAGCAATCTGAACAGACAGGTTTTATATCGTATGGATGATCTTGGAAAGAAAAAAGTGTATGTGGCCGCAAGAAGGCTGAGAGAACTGAATCCCCAAGTGGATGTGGTTCCTCTGGATGGGAAAATAGGGGAGGTAGATATACCCCATAGGGTGGATATCTTGGTGGACGGCCTTGATAACATTGAATCCCGATTAATTGCTCAGGAATTCGCGTTATCCCATAACGCACCATTTGTTTTCGGTGCCGTGGAAGGTTATATGGGCATGCTCACCTTTATAGATTCCACCACAAAAAGGCTTGAGGATTTTATTTCAAATTTTCCACAGAGAGAGCCGCAGGTTCTCGCTGCAACGGCCGCTTTTACGGCTTCTCTTCAGGCTCTGGAGGTCATAAAATACCTATCAGGCAAGGGAGATCTTCTTCGCAATCGTCTGCTCATCTACGATGCTCTGAGCACCAATTTCCTGGAGGTGAAACTGTGAAGGTGCGCATACGATACTTCGGCAGATTTGCGATGGAGATTGGCAAGTTCTCCGAGGAAATTGAAATTCGTGATGGGGCGACGGTGAAAGAGCTCATCAAAATGCTTCGCAATAAATATCCTGTGCTCAAAAACGAGGAAATTGAAGTTTCAATTGATGGTAAATACGCCCAAGAGGACATGCCCATTGCCCACGAGGTTTCTGTGTATCCCATGATAAGCGGGGGTTGAATGATGGAATATCGATTGAAAAAGGGATATACGGGCGCATTGGTGGGAATATTTGGAAACCTGGGTATATTTCTGGTGAAGTTGTACATTGCTACTTTAACCAATAGTGTCTCAATTATGTCTGATGCTTTTCATACCTTATCCGATTTGAGCACTTCAATTGCAGTAATGGTGGGTTTCTACCTCTCCTCACGGGTAGATAGGAAAAATTATCCCTTTGGACTTGGGCGGGCGGAGTATCTTGCATCATTTGTGGTAGCAATAATACTGATTTTTGCAGGTGTAGATATGTTAATTGAATCCTATGAACGTTTTATTCATCCAGTTGCTGTGGATGTAGGGTTTTTAATGATATTTGTTATGGTGTTAACAATAGTTACAAAAGAAGCGATGGCAATATTTGCATGGAAAATCGCAAAGAACATAGATAGCCTGTCTCTTGAGGCAGATGCATGGCATCATCATACCGATGCTCTATCTACAGTGGCGGTGATAATTGCAGTAGTACTGGCTGATTATGGATATCAGTATGCTGATACTGTGGTGGGTGGGGGAATAGCGATTCTTTTGATTTATATTGGGTCGAAAATAGCATGGAAAAGTGGAGAGAATATAGTTGGGAAGAGTAGAAAGGATATGTCTAAAATTATCGTAAATATAGCAAGCAGAATTGAAGGTGTGCTGAATGTTCACAATGTGGTGGTTCATGACTATGGTAACATGTTTTACATAACCCTGCACATTTACCTCGGTTCTAATATAACTTTAAATCACGCTCATGAAATTGCTTCAAAAGTAGAATTGGAAATAAAAAAAGAGATCCCTAATTCGCATGTTGTGATCCATATGGAGCCGCTATCATCAAGCATGCACGAGCCTAGTGTTTATTGCTATGATAATTCTTAAACTTCTATTTTTGGAAAATGTTAATAAATTCTAAAGCCGATACCTAATGTATGTCGACCGCAGATTTTGCTTCAAAGTGGGAAAAATACTCTTTCTGGCTCATAGTTGGGGCAATATCAACTTTCTTTGCCGAGGTGGTCACTGCATCTACACCATATCCTTTTTTCACTATTAGTGGTCTTCTTTTCACCTACCCATTTTACACTCTAAGCGTTGTGATATTTTCACATATTGCGCTCAAAAAATCCCCTGTGGATTTGCCTACACTTTATATATCCGGTCAGTTGATGGGACTTTTTGAGGAATCATACGTGACAAAGATGCTATGGAGTCCTGGATGGGGTGTGGAACCAAAGATTCTTGGTATATCGATTATTCCATTTGCTCTGCTTATTTTCCTGTGGCACCCTCTTCTTTCACTAACTCTACCAATTCTAATTGGAGAGACCACCCTTACTGGATCCAGAGAAATAATATCTTCAATCTCCGAGAGAATTATATATCTTGGAAAAAGAAAACTTTTCTATCCATTGTTTGTCCTATTTGCACTGTTCTGCGGTATAAATGAAGCAGTAAATTCTCCATCACGTATTGACTCTCTTGTTTCCGTTATAGGATCATGGGGGGTCATTGTTCTTCTTTTGGGTGTATCTTGGAAACACAGGAACAAAAGAAACCTTCGTGAAATGATGCTTACAAAAAGAGAGTTGTTTGTGGTCTTTGTATTGTTTTCTATTCTGTATGTCACACTCACAACTAAACTTTATCCAGAAGGATTGCCTCCAGTTGATGGACAGTTTGGAATGTGGATTGCGTATCTGATATTTGGGTTGCTAATATATCTGGAGCTACGGACCCCTTCCTATGAGAGGTATGTACAATCGTTCCATTTTCCATGGGTATCATTTATATTATTTGGACCGTTGGTTGCAGTATTTGCATATGCTCTTCCCCGTTCAATTTCTCTTGTGGTAGTTGCATGGGCAACTGGAACTACAATAGGAATTTTTGTGTTTCTTAATGCGCTGGCAAAAATAGTAAAAGAATTTTTGTTTAGGCCTTTAAGAGCCTCGCATTGATGGCTACTATAACCGTGCTCAGACTCATTAGCAGTGCGCCAGCAGCTGGGCTTAATAGTACACCATATCCATAAAGCACACCCGCCGCCAGAGGAATCGCAAATGTATTGTACCCTGTGGCCCATGCAAGGTTCTGCAACATCTTCTTGTACGTTTTTCTTGCCAGACCAATGGTGGTTTTTACATCTCTTGGGTCATTTTTCACAAGCACAACATCTGCGCTTTCAACAGCCACATCTGTACCTGCACCTATAGCCAGGCCTACATTCGCCTGTATTAATGCAGGTGCATCGTTGATACCATCACCCACCATTGCCACAATGTGATTCTTTTGTAACTCTTTTATCTTCTCTGATTTTTCATGGGGCAGCACCTCTGCAAAATAACCATCCAGACCAAGCTCTTCTGAAACCCACTTTGCAACCTTCTCGTTGTCTCCGGTGAGCATGTACACCTTGATACCCATATTTTGAAGATTTTTAACCGCTTCCTTCGATTCTTCTCTCACCTTATCCGCAAGAGCTATGGCTCCAATTACCTTTTTTTCAACTGTAACAATCACAACTGTTTTACCCTGACTCAACACCCTTTTCAATTCTGGGGTTTCATGCCATTCAAACATTGATTTTGCGTAATTTGGACTTGCAATAATTACATCCAGTTCCCCTATTTTTCCAGAAACACCCTTTCCGGGGATTATCTTTGATTCTGAGGCCTCAGGAATTACAATCCCTCTTTTTCTTGCCTCATTAACTATCCCTGTTGCAATTGGGTGCGTTGAGCCAGATTCAAGAGATGCGGCGTATGATAATATGCTCACTTCTGTGGAGTTTATGGGTATAATATCCGTTACCTCAAATTTTCCCTCAGTCAGAGTTCCTGTTTTATCAAACACTACCGCATCTACTTCTCTGCTCTTCTCGAATGCGTCTCTGTCCCTTATAAGTATGCCCTTTTTGGCGGATATTGCGGTTGATACAGCGACAACAAGTGGTACAGCAAGACCAAGTGCATGGGGACACGTGATGACCATTACCGTCACCATCCTTTCCAGAGCAAACTCAAATGAATAGCCAAGATATAGCCATATACCCAAAGTGATAAAACCCGCAGTTACTGCTATGAATGTAAGCCATCTTGCAGCTCTGTTTGCAAGATTCTGCGTTTTTGATCTCGTTTCCTGAGCATCTTTAACCAGCTTTAGAACCTGCATAAGATATGTATCCTTTCCAGTCTTTTCAATTCGTACCTTTATTACTCCATCCAGATTTATTGAGGCTCCTATTACCATGTCTCCCTCTTTTCTGTATACGGGCTTGGATTCACCTGTGAGCATTGACTCATCAATACTCGTTTCCCCCTCCACAATTTTTCCATCAGAGGGTACCTTCTCTCCGGGCTTTACTATTACTATGTCCCCCTTCTGGAGTTTCTCAACAGGTATGTCCATTACTTCTCCATCCACCACAAGATGGGCTATGGTGGGCATAAGTTTCACGAGTTCTTCTAATGCTCTGGATGCTCCAATAACCGAGCGCATTTCAATGTAATGTCCGAGAAGCATTATGTCTATTAGTGTTGCAAGCTCCCAATAAAATGTTTTTCCACGGAGACCGAAGGTCACGGTAGCACTGTAAAAGAAAGCAACAGAGATGGCAATGGCAATAAGAGTCATCATCCCGGGATTTTTTTGTTTTGTCTCTTTCCACATTCCCACAAGAAACGGTTTTCCACCGTAAAAGTAAACTATTGCCGAGAATAAGAACAGTATATACATGTCCCCTGGAAAGGTAAAAGTAAATCCCAGAAAGCTCTGAATGAGTGGAGAAAGCAAAAGAATGGGCAATGTGAGAATGGTTGATACAACAAACCTTATTTTGAAATCCTCCATCATACGCCTGTGATGTTGGCTGTGTGTGTGTTTATGTTCCATATCATTCTCTTTCATACCTTCCATTTATGTCACTCTCTCCATATTATTCTTGCCTACTATAAACGTGTCCTCGTGCTTTATTGCACCTTCGAGAAGCATGAGCGGCGGGTGCACTATGGCGAGAACCATGCCCTCTTCTATCTTCCAGAATCTGTGTCCCACCACGATTGTGGTTATGGGTGGCTCTTCAATGAGAAGCCCCACTCCATGCGTGTAGCCCTTCACATAGTAATCGTCCAGACGCTCGTGGCGATACACTTCGTAAATCTTCTTTTCCACCGCGCTGAACGTAATTCCGGGCTTTGTGCTCTTTATCGCAACATCATAGGCAATTTTTTTCACTTCCATCGCCCTTTTTACCTCATTTTTCACTTCGCCCACCAAAAATGTTCTGGCCATGTTCGCGTAGTAGTTGTTGTAATCGGCACCGATAACAACGGTGACCACTCCATTATCTTTCACGTACGCATCTCTGAACGGCTCCGCGTGCACTCTGGGCGTGGTGGAAACATAGACCTTCGGGTCCTCGCTGCCCTCCTTCATCAGGAGATGCGAAATCTCCGAGGCAATTTGCAATTCGCTCATCCCCGGAGCGATTAGCTCCGAGGCGAAATCCATTCCTTTCTCAGCTATTTTTCCAGCCTTTTTTATGTTATTCAGTTCCCACTGGTCCTTTATCATTCTAAGCTGGAAGGTGAGGTCAAGAATGTCCACAACTTCAACCTCCGGGTTCAATCTCTGAAACACTTTGAGAAATAGTAAATACGCATCCCTCTCCACGGAAAACTCCAAACCTACGCGCTTGTATCCGTTTCCGCGAATCCACGAGACCACCCCGCCCATGAGAGATTCTGCATCCTGATATTCCTGCACATCCTCTATCCATGACCTTCTTTTGAATTCCTCCGCCTCGCCCTCGACCACGAAGACCATGGGCTCACCCTCCGCGGGAATGAGGAGCGAGGGCCTAAGCCATCTTGTGCCCGTGAAGTAGGTGAATGTAGATAGCGCACGAATCACCGCACCGCCAATATTGTTCTTCCTGAGCAATTCCTGAAACTTTCGCAATCTCCTCTCAAACATATCCTTCGGCCCGCGCATTTTCATCACTTCCAGTCCAGCAACCTTTTCTCTCCTTCTATTTCTCTAATGTCTGTTATGTCCTGAGTGAATTCCAGAGTGCCCATGTATTTTCCCTCTCCATCTCTAACGGCAAAGTACTGTATTAATATTTTCCTTCCGCGCATGTCAATCCAGAATTCCGCTTTATTTCTCTCTCCTTTTTTGAACGCCTGCAGGATTTTGTTCACTATATGCACGCTCTTTGGCGGGTGACACAGCTGCACGTGCCTTCCAAGAACGCTCTTGGTGCGAGTGAATATTCTCTCCCCGCCAGAGAAGAACCTCACACGGTCCTCGGCGTCAATGAATGTGATATCCGCGGGCATGGTCGCGAGCATCGCTGAAATCTCCTTCGGAAGCATGTATCCGTCCTCAAGTTTCACATCTCCATCACGAATCAGCTCTTTTTTATCGGGTTTGAAGGCTATGGCGCCCATGTTCTTCTTCATCTCCTGAATCAGGTGCTGGGGCAGGTTCATTAATTGCTCCGCCGTGATTTCATCGCGCACCTCGTAGGGCATTATCTCCCGCACATCAGGGTTCCACTCCTTTGGCTTGATTTTGTAATACCCTATTTCGTCGTCCTGCATCCTTATCGCCTTGAACTCTCCCTCGCTGAGCAGCACCTTGAGTGTCGGATAAAGGATATTGTTCTCCCTGAACACCATGTCAATGAGCCGATTTGCCAGGTCCTGTGCAATCTCGCTTATCTCCTCATACTTCTTCTCGGCTATGCCTCTCAGAAGTTTGTTCATCTCTCCGCGGATTTCATCGTGCTTGCGCCACAGCACTGCGGGCACCGCCGTTAAGCCTCTTCTCTCCAGATACGGAAATACGATCATCTCCTCCCGCTCGTAATGGGTGTAGCCAATGGCTTTCAACCCGCGAGCAATGCCCTCAAGCATATTCAAAGTGCTATCTTTAGCGTTGCCTTCCACATTGCCGAGCGATGTGGCGTAGAGGTTGAGAATCTCCGCATCTTTTATTATCTCAACGTTCTCCTCGTAGAGATTGCGGAGCGGATGTCCCTCGGGCATCTCTTTTATCTCTCTCTCCGCACCGCTCACGCTCTCGCGGAATATCTCCACGTGTATGTCGCACATCCTCGCAATCTCCCTCGGCGATATGCCCTCCTTAACCAGCTCCTGCTCAATGAGCGGAATTTCCAGCGGTGAGATGGAGCGCAAAACGTCCTTGAATTCCTCCTTCACCTTCTCCTCATCCTCGCCGCCGTGCAGTTTGCGGAGCATCTCCTTGAGCTTTTCTTTTTTTGTTTCTCTATTATCCAGTAACTCTGACATTTTCAATCACCTTGATTTGAGATTTTTTACTCATTTTTAAATCTTTCTGGACAATAATGAGTATTTATCCCCAGGTTTCCATGGTGAAAAATTGGATATGTGAAATGCGAAGAGGTCACCATTTGATCCCCCTTGTGATAGGATGTTGAATTGATGCAAACGTCCATCGCAAACATATTTATCAAATCACACCTTGAAGTTGCCCATGGAGACATCTATTGCCGCGCTCATAGCTGGGCTCATATCCGGAGTTGCCTTGGGGCTCACGGGAGGTGGTGGCTCGGTTCTCGGAGTGCCGCTGCTTGTGTATCTGGTTGGCATGGAGATGCACCTTGCAATAGGCACATCGCTTATCGCTGTTGGAATAGCTGCCCTAGTGAGTTCCCTGCACCATATGAGGGAGGGCCATGTCATTTTCAGAACTGCGTTGCTCATGAGCGCAGCGAGCATACCAGGCGTGTATGCTGGAAGCTGCCTGAATAGATTGGTTAGCGGAAACGTGCTTCTCATTCTATTTGCAATCCTCATGATTGCCATAGGAATAAACATGCTCAGAACAGCCAAAGTGCAGCACGAGGGAGAGCATCGAACCGAGGTATGGCTCATTTTAACCCTGGGTACAGTTGTTGGCCTGCTCTCGGGATTTCTCGGAGTGGGTGGAGGGTTTCTTATAGTACCTGCCCTACTCTGGGGTGCAAATATGAAAATGCACGACGCGATAGGAACTTCCCTGTTTATAATATTCATAAACGGAGTGGCTGGAATGCTGAGTTACCATATCCAGGGAAGACCTGTAGATTATTATGTGACCCTGATATTTGTAATAGGTGGACTCATCGGGGGAGTTGCTGGCTCAAAGATAGCACTATCACTGTCCACAAAGACATTGAAATACTCATTCTCAGCCCTCGTCTTCATCCTGGCTGCATACATCCTCGCAAACACCATCTGATAAGAGTAAACACATTTGTCCAGAAATACTTTAATATGATTCATCCATGGTGGCATTATGGTATCCGAACAGGAAGTATGGAACGCACTACGGGACATTGTTGATCCCGAGATAGGCGCAAATTTGGTTGATCTTGGACTTATCTACGAGGTTCGCGTGGATAACGGCAAGGATGTTTACGTTAAGATGACCCTCACCGTGCCTGGATGTCCCCTTATGAACGTGCTTCCAGCACAGGTGGAGGAGAGATTGAAGCACCTTGAAGGTGTTGGAAAGATAACAGTGCAACTCACATTCGATCCGCCATGGAGTCCGGACAGGATGAGCAAGGAATTGCGAGAGATCTACGGCTGGTAATTGCAAAGTTTTAATAGGCGCTTTACAATCCTATTTTTGATGCAGAGTACCCTGGACAGTTTTGGAGATTCCCTTGAAAAAATAGAGGCGGAGATAAGGGAATGCAGTAAATGTCCACTTCATAAAACCAGAAAACATGCCGTTCCGGGTGAGGGGGGATTCAAAAGGAAAATAATGTTTGTGGGTGAGGCGCCGGGAAGAAGGGAGGACGAGATGGGAAGACCCTTTGTGGGTGCCGCCGGAAAATTCCTGGACGAACTCCTAAATAATGTGGGGCTAGATAGGGGGGATGTGTACATAACAAACATAGTGAAGTGCAGGCCCCCAAACAACAGGGATCCCACTGATCTTGAGATAAGAATGTGCGGACCGTACCTGGACAGGCAAATTGAGATCATGAAGCCGAGAATAATCTGTCCCCTGGGCAGGTTTGCCACAAGGTACATACTTGAAAAATTCGGGTTTGAGATGCAGCCCATATCCAGGATTCAGGGAAGACTCTTTGAGGGAAAGATTCTCATACTGCCCATGTACCACCCGGCTGCTGCCCTCTACCACCAGGAGTTGAAAAAGGATCTGTACAGAAGTTTTCAGATTTTAAAGGAGATAGTCGGGCAATAATTAATTATCCCCAAAGAGAAAGATACAAAAAATTTAATAACATCTTTGTGCAATCCGTAATTATGAAATGTGGTCAACTAGCCGATGCCGTTAAGGTCGGCATCGTGATTCTGGATGAGAATTTCAAGATTTTAGATGTGAATAGAGAGATAATCTTTAAAGGAGGGGTGGATAAAGAGAGGCTCATAGGCTCAAATTTTCTCTCATGGTTCCCAGAGGATTCACTGGAAGAACTCAAAAAAATACTCGGAGATGTGAAGGACGGAAATGTGGATTGGGGACGTGGCACCTTCCTACTTTTTTCAAAGAAATTTAAAAAGAACCTTGTCGTAGATCTGAGGGCTCGAAGGGTTAAAGACAATATAGTGGTCACGCTAATCGATAAGAGCTGGCTTTACGAGACCCTGGACAGGTTGAAGGTTGTGGAATCTGCCGTGCTGCACATGGATGAGGGGCTTGTTGTTACGGATGTAGATGGCACGATAATCTATGTGAATCCGGCATTCACAAGGATAACGGGATACAAATACGAGGAGGCAATCGGAAAGAATCCGAGGATCCTGAAAAGCGGAAAGCACCCAAAAGAATTCTACAAGGAGATGTGGGACACAATCCTCTCCGGCAAGGTCTGGAGGGGAAATCTGATCAACAAGCGCAAAGACGGTACCCTGTACTGGGAGGAGATGACAATAGTACCCATAAAAAATGGGCAGGGAAAAATAACGCATTTTGTGGCTGTAAAGAGGGATGTGACTGAGCGCAAAAGGTTGGAGGATAAACTAAAGAAAAGGGAAGAGTACTACCGCAAGATCTTTGATATGAGCAGAGACGGAATATTCATTGAGACCCTTGATGGAAAGCTCCTTGATGTTAACGAGGCGGGAGCCTCCATGCTCGGATACACACGTGAGGAGTTGCTAAAGCTGGGGATTAGGGCAATTGTGCCCGAGGAGGAGATGGGCAGGTTCCCGAAGATAGTGAAAGAGTTAAAGGAGAGGGGAGAAACAAGGCTGGAAGTCCTCAACAGGCACAAAAATGGGTATCTTGTGCCCATAGAGCTGAGCCTTGGGCTCCTCAAAATAGATGGAAAGGAGAGGGTGATTGCCATAGCCAGGGATCTGTCCCACAGGGTAGAGGAAGAGCAGAAGTACAGAATTCTAAGCGAGATGGCCTTTGATGCCGTTATACTGATAAATGAGGAGGGCAGGATTGAATACTGGAATCCCGCTGCGGAGAGAATATTCGGGTACAAAATGAGCGAAACCATAAATAAACCCTTCTGGAAACTCATCGTTCCTCCAAAATACCTGCCCGGAAAGGGGTTCTCAAACATGATAAAGAGAGGTTTTGAAAGGGGCAATTTTTCCAACAGGAAGATGGAAGTTGAGGCTATGAGAAAGGACGGAAAAATCATACCTGTTGAGCTTGGAATAACCATGTTCAACATAGGGGGCAAAAAATACGCCCTATCCATCATAAGGGATATGACCGAGAGAAGGGAGATGGAGGAGCGCATAAAGAGACACATGGAAGAATTGGCTGCCGTTCACAGATTCTCCCTGAATTTGGGGTATGTTACGGATCTCAAGGACTTATCCCTCAGGGTGAGGGATGAACTGAAAAAAATAATGAATTTTGATGATTTCACAATTGGATTTGTGGACTGGGAAAGGAAGAAAATAAGGTACGAGATAATGCTCCACAGGGGCAAGGACCTTGGTCCCATAGAGATAGATATGGACGATGAGAACTCCCTTTCCGGCTGGATAATTTCTCACAAAACACCACTGCTCATAAGAAACATGGATGAGGAAAAGGACAGACTCCCAGCAATGTGGTTCAAGATCGGGGAGATGCCAAAGTCCTGGCTGGGAGTACCCCTAACCTACAGGGACAGGGTTGTGGGGGTACTCATACTCCAGAGTTTCAAACCCCACACATATGATCAGAGAGATCTTGAATTTCTGAGCATTCTTGGAGCACCTCTCTCCCTCGCCATAATAAACTCACAACTCTACACCACACTTAAATCCACAATGGAGAGGTACAGGGGTATTATTGAGTCTGCCCTTGTTGGTGTGGCAATAGTTTCTTTAAAGGGAGATCTGATATTTGCAAATGAAAGAATGGCCCAAATGCTGGGATACACCCTGGAGGAGTTGAAGAGCAAGAACATCATAGAACTCACCACAGAGCGCGGTAAAAGGATATTCAAAGAGCAGTTGAAAAAGAGGTCAATGGGTGAGAAATCCTATTACGAGAATGAACTTGTGAAGAAGGATGGAAAAGTGATTAATGTCCTTATAAACGCCGTACCCCTCCATGACGAAAGAGGCAAAACCATTGGCTCAATTGCCATTGTGATTGACATCACAAATAAAAAGAGGGAGGAAAACGAACTTCGTAAGAAAAACGCTGTGCTGAACGCTCTTTACAACATATCCACCACCATAGGAAAAGTTCCTACGTTAAGTGAACTTGTGGAGAGCGTTTATCAGGAAATAAAGGGCATATTTGATTTTAGGTGGTTCTACATTGGCCTGTACGACAAAAAACGGGAAGAGATCAGATACGAAATTTTGAGATACGGAGATGAAAACATAAAGGATTACGTGATCAAATACGACCCGAAAAATTCTCTCTCCTCATGGGTAATAAAAACAGGCAAGCCCATAGTGATTAAAAATCTGGATAGGGAGAAACTTCCAGCAGGGTTCAAACTAATAAAGGATCTTGAGGAGAAACCCCCCAGATCAATTATCATGCTTCCTCTCCGATATGAGAAAGAGGTATTTGGAGTGATCAGCCTACAGCACATGGATGCCGAAAAGTACAGCGAGGAGGATTTGAAGTACTTGTCCACGATTTCCAACGCCCTTGCAATATTGATCAAAAACATCCAGCTTTTCCATGAGGTGAAAAATGCAAAGGATAGATTTGAGGCCATCATAAACACCTCAATTGTTGGCATATCCACAACCACCCTGGATGGAACCATAAACTTTGTGAATGATAAATTCGCTGAGATCCTGGGCTATTCCAAGGAAGAACTCATAGGAAAGAGCGTCATGGACCTCACAACCGAGGATGGAAAAAGGATATTCAGGGAGAAGTTGGAGAGAAGGGGAAAGGGCCTGAGCGATTATTACGAGATGGAACTCATAAGGAAGAACGGAAAGAAAATCCATGTGCTCATAAACGCCTCTCCTCTAAGAGACGAGAATGGCAATATAGAGGGTTCCATAGGCATAATCTTGGACATAACGAAACGCAAGGAGATGGAAGATCAACTTCGCAGGGAGAAGGAAAGGTACAAAGAACTATTCAATAAGATGGCTAATGTGGTGCTCGTTATTCAGAACAGGAAAATAATGTACATAAACAAGGAATTTGAAGCATCCACAGGATACAGGAGAGAGGATGTCATAGGCAGAGATTTCTTAGAATTTGTACACCCCGATACAAGGGACATTGTGCTCAACAATTACAAGAGAAGGATAAGGAATGGAGACGCGCCCGACCACTATGTCATAAAACTCGTGGCAAAGGACGGAAGAGAAATATGGATGGACATACACGCCTCACTCATTAACTGGGAAGGCGGAAGAGCAGATCTTGTGAGTATGATTGACATAACGTACATGAAGGAGATGGAAGACAGGCTCATAGCACTTGATGAGATGGCAAGAGAACTAAAGATGGCAAAGACACGGGATGAGATATACGAGATAGCAATTGAAAATCTATACAAAATCCTGAGATTTTACAATGCCGCAATATTGGAATTGAGGGGAAATGAACTCGTCATGGTGAAGAGCAGGGGGTACATTAACCCGAAATTCAGAATTGAGGTGGATAGCAAGAGGGGTATAACCGCCTGGGTTGCAAGAAAAAATTTACCCTACTACTCGCCCAACACCGATGAGGATGATCTCTACGTTGAGGGGGTCAAGGGTGCAAAATGTGAGTATGCCACACCAATATCCATAGATGATCGCATATACGGAGTGCTCGATGTGCAGAAAGATGAACCCTACTCAATTTCCGAGGACGAGATAAAACTCATAGACCTGCTGGCCAACAACATGGCCGTGGCTCTGAAGGGTTTGGAAAACCAAATGGAACTTGAGAGGGCAAAGAACTTGCAGGAACTGATGCTTCACATAGTGAGCCATGATCTTAAGAACCCTCTCGCAGTGCTCAACGGCTACATTGACCTTCTGCGTGAGAATTTCAACGATGCGTACCTTGATGCCATGCAAAACGCCCTTGATGAGGCCTCAAGAATCATTGAAAAGGCGCGCCTATTCTCAAAGTTGGGTGCGGGAAAGATAGAACAGGAAAAGGTGGTTATGGACATAAAGAAGGAAATTGAGGATGTGGCATCTCTGCTCTCCCAGAAATACCCAAATGGAAAGATAAATATCAGCATGAACAGGGTTGAGATCAAGGCGTTTCCCCTGATTCGCGAGGTCTTTGTTAATCTTATAGACAACGCATTCAAGTACGGAGCCACAGCGGTTGATGTGAGCTCAAGGGACCTTGGAGAGTACGTGGAAATACGGGTGAAGGACAACGGTCCGGGAATACCTGACGAGAAGAAGGAGATCATATTCAACGCCTTTGAAACACTATCACAAAACAAGGGAAGTGGCCTGGGGCTGAGCATTGTGAAAATGATCACTGATCTTCACGATGGGAGCATACATGTGGAGGATAACAAACCAAAGGGAAGCGTTTTTGTAATACGTTTGCCTAAGGATTAACAATGAGATCTCCCTGCATAAAAGTGCCAAAATCCAAGGCGGAAGAGACGAAGAAAATACTGGCAAAAAAAGGCCTACTCCAGGAACTCAGATGGAAGAGGGAGGGAGATTTCGTAATCATCCCTGTAAAGGACATGGTTGAGGGTTTTGAACCATGCGAGGACGATTTTGAAGAGCGCGAAAAAAGGAGAAAAATAGGCTCGTTTGACATTGTTGGGGATGTTGCCATCGTAAAGCACAGAGATGGAAATCTGCAGGAAATCATAGAGGAAATAAAAAATATGAAAAACATAAGGAAGATAGCAATTGATTACGGGGTCAAGGGCGAGGAGAGGATAAGAGATCTGCACCTAGTTGAAGGAGATGACCTGATCACCATCCACAGGGAATACGGGATTCGCCTGAAAACGGATCTGTCTAAGGTGTATTTCTCCCCACGCCTTGCAATGGAGAGGTGGAGAGTTGTACATATGGTGAAAAATGGAGAGACCATATTTGATATGTTCGCAGGATGTGGACCGTTTTCTGTGATGATTGCCAAGTACAGGGATGTGAAAATATACGCCACAGACATAAATCCATACGCCATTGCTTATCTAAGGGAGAACATAAAAATCAACAGGGTTAAGGGTATTGAACCCATTTTAGGCGATGCAAGGGAGGTTGCAAAGAAAATTGAGGCGGACAGAATAATAATGAATCTGCCCCACTCATCCTTCAATTTTCTGCCCGATGCATTCAAAGCATCAAAATCAGGCACCATCGTGCACTACTACGAGATTCTGCCCAAGGAAAATTCACGGGAGAACGAGATCATGGAACTGGCAGAAGAAGAGGGAGTGAAACTGAAAATAAAGGAAAAAAGAAGGGTACATGCCTACTCTCCGAGCAAGGATATGTTCGCTTTCATTATCAAAATCATTTGAGTCGCACAACTTCAAGGTTCTTGAGAGCCATTGTTTCCATTCCATACCTCTTATGCAGACCAATGGCCAGATCTATGCATTTGCTTTCCTCCCCGTGACATGTTATTATCCGCTCTGGCTTAGGGTTCATTGAGCCAATAAACTGCACAAGTTGCCTGCGGTCCGAGTGCCCTGAGAACCCGTCAATGGTCTCGATATTCATCTCAACCTTTATGGTTATGGGCTTACCTCCAAGGCTCATTAGAACCTCGCTCAGGCCATTCTGTATTCTTCTACCCAACGTTCCAACTGCCTGATAACCCACAAAGATCAGAGTATTGCGTGGATCGTCTGCCCAGTGCTTGAAGTACTCCAAAACGGGACCGCCATTCATCATACCAGAAGTGGATAGCACAATAGCAGGATCCGAGGAACTTATGACCTCCTCCCTGCGTTCCGAGGATTCAACCCTGTGGAATATTGGAGACAGGAATGGATTCTCCTTCTTCTGGAATATGAGTTCGCGTAGATCCTTGTTTAAGTACTCGGGATACGCAGCGTGTATTGTTGTGGCCTCCCATATCATTCCATCCAGATATATGGGAATCTCCGGAAGTTCTCCATTTCTCATAAAACTCTCAAGAACGAGCATGACCTCCTGGGAGCGTCCCACAGCAAAGACGGGAATTAAAATCTTTCCACCGCGTTCGAAGGTGCGCGAAACAATATCCTTCAAACGTTCAGCAGCCTCCCTTCTAGATGGCTGATAATCCTCCCTTCCTCCGTAAGTGCTCTCCATGATAACGGTCTCGACCCTCGGAAACCTGTTGTGGGCAGCGTTGAAAAGCCAGGAACGCTCGAATTTTATATCTCCCGTTATAACCACGTTGTAAAGCCCGTTACCTATGTGAAAATGTGAAATTGCAGAGCCAAGTATATGGCCTGCATTGTGAAAGGTGAGTCTTATATCTGGCGCAATATCCGTTGTTTCCCCATATTTGAGAGTTATCGTGTGCTTTATCATCTCCTTTATGTGCTTTGATTCATAGGGTACCTTCTTCCCCTCAGACTGTGCCACCTTCACGTAATCTATGAGAAGCATTGCCGCAAGATCCCTTGTGGGAGCGGTCATGTAAACTGCCCCATCGTAGTTGTACTTGAAGAGAAGGGGCACCAGTCCAACATGGTCAAGATGGGCATGGGTGACAACAACAGCATCAATGTGCTTGAACGGATTTTCAGGATCGCTCTGGTCCCAAACCTCAGGCACGTAGAGGTACGGAGCCCCGCTCCACGGCCCTTCCTGATTCACAGCAGCCACATCAAGGCCACAGTCCACAAGCACTCTGCTGGTACGGGTCATGAGCAGTGTGGCACTGCGCCCCACTTCCCGATATCCTCCAAGAGCCTCCACCCTAACCCATTGCTCTCCACTCAATGGAGGTCTGTTTATTCTCTTACCGATATTTCTAAGAATCTCGCGCCTCTCCTCGCGAACGAGTTTCAGGTACTCGCGCATCTCCTTCACAATGCGGGATTCAAGGGGAGGGGCACGAACCACCCGGGGAGCCCATTTAACCCTCTTTTTTATTTCATTCAGAAGCTGACCATCCTTACCAATAACAACCCCGGGAGCATCCGCTTCAATTATAACCTCTCCCGTTTCGGGCTCAAAGTATATATCCTTTATTCCCGCCTCTTCGGGCACTATGCTTCTTATTTCCTCCCTAGCCTGGGCCTCATCCATCAACAGAACAGGATCGGGCCTGATGAATATCCTCCTTCTCACAGTCTGGGCAATTTTTTTTACAATATCCGGATGGTCCGCAAAGAACTCCATATCCCTGGTATAAACAACAACCAGGGGCCCCTCAAGGTCAATATCCGTTATCTCAACCTGGGGAGCGAGTTCACCAACAGCCTCCTTAACCTGTTTTAGCACATCCTCCCACTGCATAAAATCACTTCAATCCAAGCCCCTTCATTCGAGACTCAATATCCTCAGGGTTGAGTTCAACAAAGCCCCGCTCCTTGGTTATGGTGGCAACGGATATGCCATCTCCACTGGCCGCATCCCTGCGCATGGCAGCGTTTATACCCCTTATTACGAGCTCAATTCCCTCATCCAGCCCTATGTCATCATGCCACCTGTCCTCAAGCACGCCATAAACAAAGAGAGAGCCAGAACCCACGCTTGCATACTTATCCTCTATGGCCCCTCCTGCAGCATCTATGGCATAAACATGATAACCTCTATCGTCAAAGCCCCCAACCAGGAGACCAACATAATACGGGAAGAACTTGCGCTCGTTCAAAATGTTTGAGAGCAAGGTGGCAGCGGCTCCAACAGGCATGTACATCTTTCTCCTTATGCGGTAAAGGTTGATCTCAGCCCTCATGTAGCGCACCAGCACCTGCAGATCTCCAACAAGCCCTGCGGTCGTCATACCTATGTTGTAATCCAACCTGTAGAGTTTCTGGGCTGTCTTGTGCGCAATGAATGTTTCCATACTGGCCCTGTGCTCTGTCCCAAGCACAACGCCATCCTTCGTGACAATTCCCACCGTGGTAGTTCCAGTTTTAGCGTTCTCCATCTCTAACACCTTCAAAATTTTACGGGGGTATAATTCCCTTGGCATATATAAAACTTTTTAGCATTACCTCCTGAACATCGTGAGGAAATATATGGTTGTTGCGATCAAGCCAGAATACGCACTTGGAGATACAGGAGTATAAACGGAAAGAGCGAGACCACCCAATCCGGAAACCAGCGAGATAAGAAAGGCAAAGAAAAGCGTGGAGGATACACTTGAAGATATGCGCTTTGAAGCGGCAGCAGGGATAATGAGAAGTGCGTAAACCAGTATGGCTCCAACGCCCTTGAGAAGCACAACTACACCCATGGCAACCATCACAAAGAGAAGACTCTCATAGAGAAAGGGCCTCAATCCCATGGCCTGTGCCCCCTCGGGATCAAATATGGAGAAGATTATTCTCCGGTGAAATAGAAGAAAGAGAATGATTATTACCAGTACGGTGACGGTCATTATCTCAATATCCTCCTGGGAAAGTAGAAGCAGATCCCCAACGATGAGTCCCCAGGCGATGGAAGCATATTCCTTTATGAGAGAGAGAAAGAGAATAGCGAGACTCATAGAAAGAGCGAACATCACACCCACAGCAACATCTACGCTTTCCTTCCTGTGGGATGCATATCCTATTGCAAGGGCAAAGAGTATGGAAAATAAGAGAGCAACTATGAGATAATTCGCCTGAAACAGGTAAAGGGTGAGGAATATGCCAAGGGATGCCCCTGCAAGTGCACCATGGGCTATGCCACTTACAAGAAATGTGCTGCCCCTAAAAACAGAGTAACTTCCTATGAGTGACGAAACAATGGCAATGAGGAAAACCGCTATTACAGCACGAAGGAGCCAGATATCAACGAACATGCACATCACTCCCCATAACATAGCAAACCTTCTCCCCGCGAATCACAGGCACGGCCACACCATAGAGTTTCTCCATATTCTCCTCCGTGACAACATCCATAACCCTGCCATAGGCCACCATCCTCCTGTTGAGTAGGAGGACATTATCGGTGCAATCCGCAAGAGGATTCAAATCATGAGTTACGAGAATTATCGTTTTGTCCCTTTTCAATTGATGCAGGATCTCAGTCATTCTCATCTTAGTGGCCACGTCCGTTGCCGAAAAAGGTTCATCAAGGATCAGAACCTTTGCATCCCTGGCAAGGGCGCGGGCAAGGAAAACTCTCTGCTGCTGTCCCCCACTCAGAGATGAGAACTTCTCATTCCAGAGATCTTCAAGACCAACCACCTCTAGGGCCCTTTTTGCCTTTTTAACGCTCTCCCGCAGCACCTTAAAATGGTGTCTGGATAGAAGGGGCATCAGAACCACATCCTTCACACGGAGAGGAATATTTGTATTCACATTGTCCCTCTGCGGCATATATCCCACAATTTCCCTGGCCTCTTTTGGATTTTTTCCAAATATTTCTATGTGTCCCTCATAATCCACAAGCCCAAGAAGAGCACGGAGAAGCGTGGTCTTCCCTGCCCCGTTGGGTCCGATTATCGCAAGCAGAGACGGGTGCTTCAATCTGAAACTCACATTTTCAACGGCCACATTTTCTCCGTATCTCACGGTAAGATTTTGCACCTCAATCATTTATCCACCTCAGGGATTGGCCTGCCATGGGGGCATCTTTTGGGATCACCTAGATAATGGCAAAGTGTGTCCACCACATCCTCATCAACGCCCATTTGAATTCTGGATGCAACACTGCAGGCACGCTCAAGTTCCACGCCAGCCCGATAGAGCATCGTTTCAATTATTCTATGAGTCCTTATGATCTTTCTGGCCATGGATAGGCCCTCCTCCGTAAATTTGTACTTCTTTCCACACTTCGCTATAATTCCCTTGTTCTTCAGTCTGTTAAGCATCTCATAGGCCGTTGGCCTCTTGACATTCATGATATTCGCAATGTACTTTGGCCCGAACTCGCACACACCCCTGTTATAGGAGTCGTAAATCGCCATTATATACCTTGATTCAGCCTCCGTGAGCACGGTTAGGTAATGCCTAACGAGTTTATAAATTTTAAGAAAACGTTTATATGGCATCCATAAATACTCTGCAGAATGAGAAAATCTTACAAAATTGCAGCCATCTACGTTGTAGTTCTGCTTCTCTCTCTCACATACGTTGCAGTTACCCCCACCACGAACACTCAACAGGATTATGCTGCAAACACAAGAAGCCAGGGAGGTATTTTCGTCGTGCCCATTGAGAACTACGGATACGCACCCATAATAAAGCACCTGATTGATAACGCAAAGAAAAGCGTGCACATATCAATGCTCCTCCTAAGCGATTACGAGCCAGTGAAAACACTTCTTAATTCACTTGTAGAAGCAAAAAATAGAGGGGTGGACGTGAAAGTCGTATATGAGGGAGACATTTCCTCCAACCATTACGGGGCGAATTATCTATCATCAAGAGGTGTGGCCGTAAAGGAAGATGGCTCTTCAAAATTTCTGCATACAAAACTTGTTGTCATAGACGATGAGGTGGTTTATCTTGGCTCCCACAACTGGAGTCCAAACGCTCTTGGAAAGAACAACGAGTACGGAATTGTGATATTCAACCAGAGCATTGCCAATGTTTACGAGAGGTATTTTCAGTCCATCTGGAACGATGCATCTTCAACTCCCAGCGCTGGACATGTGTATGAAAGCGTTCAGGGATTGAGCATAGAGACAACCTACGATGGGTACACCTACAACGAGTTAAGGAATCTCATAGATTCTGCAAGCCAGAGACTCTACGTGGCCATGTACACCATGGCCTATTACTCAAACCCCAACAGCACGGAGGAGCGGGTTGATACCCTGGTCAATGGGATTGTGAGCAAAAGGAATATTGCATCTGTCATACTTGATAACCATGATAGTGAGAATGCGTACAACTATCTGAAAGATAAAGGTGTGGACGTAATGTACGATTCGAAGTCTGTCACAACACATCTTAAACTGGTCATCGCAGATGATTCCGTGTACGTGGGAGATGCAAACTGGGATTATGAATATTTGGATAACGAGACTCACACTGTTGGAATAATAATCCACAATGCATCGGTGGCAAACTTCTTTGCGGGATACTTCCTAACAATAAAGAAATACGGAGACGCTCCCTACTACATTCCAGACGGTTTTGTGGATAACTGGAAAATTGAGACTCAGGCTGGGAAGGATGTAAATCTCACAGTATATCTTGCCAATGGTGGGTACATAAACGATACATCCTTTTACATACAGACAAGAAGCAAACTCAACACTTCAATCTACCAGCATCCTTCCTGGAATAGAAGTTCAGTATACGACTGGAAAGCCGAAAACCTGCACATACACGTGCTGAACAACGAATCCGGAAACTACATTGTGGCCATAACTTTCTACTCAAAGTACCATCACATAAACTACACCATGTACATAACCGTGAACGTGCAAGGAGAGCCTGTTCCAGAATTCAGCACCTATATCCTCCCACTAATGCTCATACTCATGGCGGTGTGGAAAAAGAGAGGAAAATGAGGTTTCATTTTCCCTGTTTTCTTATGTACTCAATTATGCCTCCTGCACGGATTATGTCCATGACGTATCCTTCAAAGGGTGGGAAATGAATTACAAAGTCCTTTGTCTTGTTCTCAATAATTCCCCTCTCTATGTCCAACTCAACCTCATCGCCGGCATCGAATCTTTCAATGTCCTCTTTTTTTAGTGTTATCGCCGGAAGCCCCAGATTGATGCAGTTTCTGTAGTATATCCTTGCGAAACTTTCGGCGATTATCGCCTTTATTCCTGCCGCTTTCAGGCACTTCACCGCCTGCTCTCTGGAGGATCCGTATCCCCAGTTCTTGCCCGCGACGATAACGTCTCCAGGCTTAACATTCTCGGCAAAATCGGGGTCCAGATCCTCCAGCGCGTGCGAGGCCATCTCCTCGTCGCTCATTATCTTGTAAGTGTACTTGCCGGGGAATATCACATCGGTGTTCACATCATCTCCATATTTCCACACTCTTCCCATTCACAACACCTCCCTTGGGTCTGTGATTCGGCCTTTAAGAGCCGTTGCTGCGGCAGTGGCAGGAGAGCCGAGATAAATCTCCGCATTTGGATTGCCCATTCTGCCCTTGAAATTCCTGTTGGCTGTGCTGAGGCATTTCTCTCCATCGGCAAGAACGCCAGCATGCGCACCGAGGCACGGACCGCAACCGGGATTCATAACCACAGCGCCTGCATCGGCCAGAATCCTCAGAATTCCACGCTCATCCGCCTCTTTCCACACCTCCCATGATGCGGGAAATACGAGCATTCTCACATTTGGATTGACCCTCTTTCCCTTGAGAATCTTAGCCGCAATCTCCAAGTCCTCCACTCGGCCATTTGTGCAGGTGCCCAGAAATACCTGATTTATCTCTATATCCTCCGCCTTATCTATGTCACGAACATTATCCACTGTGTGGGGAAACGCGATTTTTGGAACTAAATCGGAGGCGTCGTACTCGTATCTCCTTTCATATTCCGCATCCTCATCCGGATGCATTATCTCGTAATCTCCCCTCGCTCTTCCCTGCAGATACCTCTCAGTTTTTTCATCTGCTTCTATTATTCCGTTCTTTGCACCCATCTCAGCGCTCATATTTGTGAGAACCATGCGCGATGCAATGCTCATATTTCTTATCGTTTCGCCCTTGAATTCCACTGCTTTGTAAACTGCTCCGCTTGCAGTTACATCTCCAATTATGTGCAGAGCCAGATCCTTCGCAAACACGCCCTTTGGCATCTCTCCATTAACGATGATTTCATAAGATTCTGGAACGCGGAGCCATATTTTGCCCGTTGCCCATATTGCAGCGACCTCACTTCTCCCGATGCCTGCGGCGAAGGCGCCGAATGCTCCGGGCGTGGTGGTGTGTGAATCCGCACCCACTATGACACTTCCCGGGAGATCGTAGCCCTTCTCTGCCATGACCTGATGACAGATTCCGGTGTTTATATCCCAGAAGTTCTCAATGCCCTGCTCCTTCACAAATCCCCGTATGCTTTTGTGGTTGTTCGCGTAATCGGCGGTTGGCGCAGGAACTGTGTGGTCAAGGATTATAACGATTTTTCTCGGATCCCATACTTTATCAACACCTGTCTTCTTGAATTTAAGCAAAATTGCAGCGGAGTTGTCATGGCTCATGACCCATGTGGGTTCCACAGTTACAATCTCTCCTGCTCGGACCTCTCTCTTTCCCGCCTTTTTTGCCAGAATCTTCTCGGTGAGTGTCATCCCCATTCTATCACCGTATTCAATATGGAGATGATGTATTTTAAATTTCACAAAACTTAAATCCCATGGCTCATTGAAAGGGGTGTGAAGAGATATGTGATTGACTCCTCCGCCCTGATCGAAGGATTCATTCCGCCTGGAGATGTTGAGATCTACACCACGCCAGGTGTTGAAAGTGAAGTCAAGAGCAAGGGTGTGTATTTTCCCATAATAAAGGTTGTTTCACCCTCAAGGTACAACACAAAACTAGCGGTCAAGGCCGCCAAGGAAACAGGAGATTTTCATTCCTTGAGCAATGTGGACATTGAACTCATAGCACTTGCTCTGCAACTTAACGCAACCCTGATTACGGATGATTACGCAATGCAGAATGTTGCCTCTCATTTGAACCTGGAATTTATGGGCATTCATCAGGATGAGATAAAAGAGATTCGCAGGTGGAAGTGGAGATGCACATCCTGCGGAAGGTACTATTCAAAATACTACTCCTCATGCCCTGTATGCGGAGGAGAGTTGAATAGAGTAAGAAAATCGGGAAAGAGAAGATGAAAGTTGAGAAAGTTATGAAAAAAGTTGAGAGAATTAAAAATATCTCGGAAATTTTTCACGCAACTTCTTGGGCGATGTCACCATGAGAAAATTGGGTTTTTCTCATGTATATTCTCATGTATTATACATGAGAATGCACGTGTTTTTCCATGGGTGGAAATCATGGAACATATAGGGGTATAATATGTGGTTGGAACTCCAACTTTTTCTCAACTTTTCTCAACCGCTCTCAACCTCTGTAAAATACCGGTTCCAACCAATTTCTCAACTTTTCTCAACTCTTCTCAACTTTTTCTCAACCTTTCTCAACCATTTCCAACCCCTGTAAAACACTACTTCCAACCGCTCTCAACCCAATGATTTTTGAGGGAATTTTTATATATTATCCAGCCACGATAAAATTCCATGCTTCTCTGAGTTTTACCCATGTTTTGGAAAAAACTGGAAATAAAAATAATGCGTTGAAAAATAAGTTAAATACATAATATTTTTTAACTTTGCAGCAGGATCATATCTTAGCTATTTCCCGAATAAAAACAATTAAAATACAGAAAAAATAAGGCATTTTTGGAAAATCTTCCAAAACCTTTTCCAATTTTGGAAAAATTTAAAAATTCCACATTCCCTTTGTTTTATTGATGAAGGCATAGAAAGAAAAGAATTAAATTATTTTGGGAGATATACCTAGGAAGCGGGGGTTACCGAGCCAGGTCAAAGGTGCGGGATTTAGGGTCCCGTCCCGTAGGGGTTCGAGGGTTCGAATCCCTCCCCCCGCATTTAGGGTTTTCTCAGCCAGTAACCACAGTTTGGACAGTACTCAAAATCGGGTTCAAGTTCGTAATTACAAACAGGACACCTTTTTTTCTCTTTCCTGAGGGCATATGCAAAGAGAGTTAAAAACGAAAGTGCGAGAAGTGAAGCGTATAAGAAATACCATCCAAATCCAGAGTGCTCTCTTACCTCCTTCACGTACCCATACTTTGGAAAATAACCATCATAATGCCTGGTGTTTAGAGGAACGACTGTCAAATTTTCAATTTTAGCGCCCGCCTCTGCAGGCGATATGCCAGTCCAGTAATGAACGTATTTTATGGAACCTCCATCCAGCAGCATGGTGTTTGACCCTGTGGACTCCATATAGTAGTACCTCGTTTCTTTGTAAACAAAATAATCTCTCAGGTACACCCTAAATGGTCCTGATGGATCGCGTACATTGAGACCAACTGCCACATGCCCATAAACACCCCCATATATAACCTTCATAACAAATAGCACAACATCGTAGTCAAGAATGTACATTATCGTGGCCAGAAGCAGGGACTTATCCTCACAATCACCACCTCTTTCCAGAAGAGTTTCAATGGGAAACTTGTAGTAATCAAGAAATCCTGTAGACTTGAAATCACTTACATATGGAACATTCTGCACAAAGGAGAGTATGAAATTTGCCTCTGTTAACCTGTTCCATCCGTTTTCCCTTGCTATGGAATCCAGCATGCTGGCCAGTTCTTTCATATAGGTATCATTTGGTGTGAGGAAATAGGCAAGGTAAGTATAATTATCTCCAATCCTGTATCCAGCAGGATATCTGTGATAAAAAGAGTAATCGGAGTAGGGGATGGACATACTAATACTCCATACATTGCCCTCGTGGGTTATCTCCGGCTTTGAAGTACCGTTTATGAATATGCTAAGAGAAAAATGCTGTCCATAGAAATCCCACTGGTAGCCAAGAACATTTGAACCCTCGGCGTGTATCATGGGTGTGAGTGAGGTGAGCAAGGTAAGCAGGATGAGTAATACAGCCTTAATTTTCATCCTTCTCTCCCCCAAGTTCGTATCTGCAGTAGGGGCAGAATCTCCATCGGGAGCTTACCTCACGCTTACAGTTTGGACATTGTGAATCCCTTGGTGGTTTCTTGGTATCCAAATGAATCACAAATAAAAGAGAAATCGTAGAAAGTATCACAATTAAGCTGCCCGCAATAGCCAGAGGCCAGTTCAGGGTCTTCTTGAACGTTAGGTCAACTTCTATGGCAGTTTTTGAATTGAAATTCGCTATTACGATATAGTATATTCCAGTCTTGGGAACAGAAAAACTCAATTCCATAGCCCTCCCAGTTTGAGTGTAATAACTTCCGTTAAACGTGCCATTGTTAAGCAGTTTGTAAAACTCGGATTTACTCATTATGTATACGGTGAATGTATGAAATGATGTGAGGTTGTAGCTCACCACCTCCCCTCCGTACATTCTAAATCCTATACCCCTGAATCCTCCCTCCGGAAGATTTACCACCTCTGTATAGGGATTAAACACGCCGCCCAGCACCACAAGTGTCATCCCCAACACAAATACAAGAAGCACAGCAATTTTTACCGAATTCACGGTAAACTCAATTAAATCATCACATTTAAAACTTTGTAATTATCCGGACAAAGCTTAAATAGGTGGAAATTATAAAAAATACGATGAGCAGGATAATAAAAAGCAAGGTGAAATTCATCTCGCTTTATCTGGAAGAAGAGTACCTTGCCGAGATTATGAGAATACGAATCAAAAAATTCATTAGAGAGCTAAGAGAATTTGAAGAGGAACAAAATAAAAGGTGATCCAATTTTAAAAATATTTAAATAATGCCAGTGCAATGGTGGGAGAGATGAATATAAAAAAGTATCTGGGTGGGTGGAAGTTTTATCTTGCGCTTATCACCGCATTTGCCATAATAATTCGCTCAATTCCCGCCTGGATATATTCGGCATGGGGTACCGATTTTGGAATTTATTACTCAATAACAATTGAGTTTCTAATAAAGAAGAATCCATTCTACGAGTATCCTGCAGTCTGGGGTTCTTCAGGATATGGGTCATTTCCCATGCTCTACTCCATAATACTTCTGGTTCACCTTTTCACAGGTCTTCCTCCTCAGGAACTCCTTCTTAAAGTACCGCCGGTGATCGGAGGACTCTGTGTGGTTCCCCTGTACCTAATAGCATATGAACTCACAGGAAGCAGGAAGATAGGTATAATATCTGCAGCATTGCTTGCAATCAACCCGATACATGTGTACCAGACCTCAATGCCCTATTTACTCACAGTGGGTCATTTCTTCATGCTCTTCTCCCTATATTTTTTCATAAAATGGCTCAAGGAGGATAAATACATATTGTACTTGGTACCATTTTCAATAGCCCTGCTTCTGTCCCATCACCTAACCAATTACATATACATAATATCCATCACGGGCATAACATCATTAGGGGGAATGTACGGATTCATTCAAAAAAGAGATGTTAAAAAATCATTCCTCTTCATAGTGTTTTTCACGATAACAACAATTGCCTACTGGATTCTCCGTGTTCCGGGAATGAAATATTTCATGACCTCTCCTTTCCATTACCTAATTCCATGGTACGGTACTGCATCTCTTGGTATCGCAATTATAATTGCATTGTACTTCATTTCTACGAAATTCCACGCCGAATACAGAGGCAATATCCTAAATAGCCTGGATTCACTGAAAATATTGAAGGTGTTCTCAATTTCCCTAACCGTATCATTCTCAATATTTCTGGCACTCGCCCTGATTGGACTTAGGGGCTACTGGATCCCGATGGTGGCCATTTTTTACTCCATACCCTTCATGCTAACCATAGGATTTATAGGTGTCGGATTTACAAGACTGCACAGATATCCAAAACTTTTTCATATAGTGGGTGGATGGATGATTTCCATAGTATCCTCACTGCTCTTCGGACTGATCACCTGGTCCTCTCTGGAGCCTTGGAGGCACATAGAGTATCTCATGGAACCCCTTTCAATTGTCGGAGCAATAGGGATCGTGACAATTCTTCAGAGTAAAGTGTTCAAGAAGGTTTCTGTAAGGAGAAGAGTAAAACTATCTGTGGAAAATCAGTTTTACACACCACACCGCCTGTTTGGAGAGAATACCCTTGAACTTGCAACTCCCATGCCTGCAGGAATAGTAAAATCAGTGAGTGAGCCAATAACTTACGAGGAGAGGGTGCCAATGGGCAGGGTATTTCAGATAATATTCGTGTTCATTTTATCCTTTATTTTGGTTATGAGTGGAATAACCGCTTTTTCATTCATAAACAAGGTAGAACGCTCCACCTCTGAAGGGGTATCCTCAGTTGTCATGAGTGGGATTAACTGGCTAGTTGAAAATGGAAACAGAAACTACACTGTTGCGACAAACCATATGCTTGGCACCATACTGGAAGCATACGGATTCCCTTCCAGCTTTGAGTACGATTACAAGATATGGAATGCCACCAAATGGACCGACTGTCTTGATGAACTGGAAGGATTGAACGGCACTTATCCAAAAATAGGCTACGTTGTGATAACCAAGGAGATGTACGAAAATGGCGTATTTGGATACAACAACTCTCAAAATCCTCTGCAACCTCCAGTATTCATGGGCCGTGCAGGATACGAGAAATTCCACCACGAACCATTCAAACTTATATTCAGAAACGCTACAGCAGACAACACGGACTGGGTTGAAGTGTATGTGGTTGATTGGGCCTACATAGATTCACATATTCCTCATAATACAAATAATATATCCACAAAAACTGAATAAATTTCAAATGCACAAAACAAAAATTAAAAAGAGGTTAGAGAGGATTACTCCTCTGTTTCTTCAGTTGTTTCCTCTTCCACGCTCTCTTTCTTCTTGGCTATCTTGTTCACCTGTACGATGACGTAGGCCACCAGTGCAAGGGTTATGATGACCAGTATCAGCACGCCGATCTCCCAGTAGAGTGTGGTGTTCACGCTGTTTGCAGTGTTTGCAGTGTTGGTCTTGATGCTGTTCACATCGGTCTGCACTGTGCCCAAGTTGGTCTGTATGGTTGCAACTCCATCCTTTATGTCAGTGACCGTACCCTTTATGGTACCGAGTGTGGTCTGTATCTCAACAACGCTGCCTTTGAGATCGCTTATGCCCTTTGCGTTGCTCACCACTGTTGCATTTATGGCATTGAGTTTAACCTGCACGGTTCCAAGCGTGGTCTGTATGGTTGCAACATCTCCCTGGAGCTTGGTTATCTTCGCATCCAGATTGCTCAAGGAGGTCTGTATGTTGCCTATATCTGTCTGTATCGTCGCCATTCCATTGCTTATGTCTGTGACCTTCGCATCCAGATTGCTCAAGGAGGTCTGTATGTTGCCTATATCTGTCTGTATCGTCGCCATTCCATTGCTTATGTCTGTGATCTTGGCATCAATCGCACTTAGCTTGGCACTCATCTGGCCATATGCAGTATTCAATAGTGCATAGGTTTCGTTAGCAGTATTCCAGAGACCCACAATCTTGGCGTTAAGCTGTGATATGGATACGTTAACCACGTCTCCCAGCTGAGTAACTATGGTAGCTATCTGATCATTGGAAAGGGTTACAACCATAGCACCAGAGCCCTGCTCTAGTTTGTAATTTCCATAATCCACCATTCCATAGTTAGAGGATTCCTTAACCGTTGTATAAGAGAACTCTGAAGGCACACTCCACACATAATACTGATTGCTCGGAGAATAGACAAAGTTATTTATAACTGGCAATTCAACCTGGAAGTACGCCTGTGTTCCATTAGCCGCATACAGATGCACATTGAAATATCCTACCATCCTGAAATCGTTGTATCCATTTCCATATGAGCTAACATATGGAGTATGTTGCAGGATATTTACATATCCAGTGAGAGTTCCTGAGCCATACATGGAGTTGGCCGTACCCATTACAAAGTAGGAGCCCACATTGTTCACCAGTACAGACCCAGTGACGAATGTCACTCCATTTATATTACCATAGAAAGTCAGCTGATAATTCTGTAGTTTTATCTCCTGTTGGGCAGATCCTGAAAGAGCCATACTGTAAGAATTCATTCCGCCGTTTTGCAGATTGAGGAGCAGTGAAGTGCTATTGCTGATCACAGAATACAAGTTATAATACACACTGGTAGTAGTATTCCCAATGGATGCCATAGTTGTAACACCTGTGATACTATTTATTATGGGTGTTAGTGAAACATTCTGCAAAGGTCTACCAACTGTAATACTATAGTACACATCTACCGTAGCTCCTGAAGATCCAGCACCAAGGGGCAGAGTACCTGTAACGTTAAGAGGCACATTGTAGAAGGTATTGGACCAAGATGTCGAGGTGGTCATTATTATATCAAAGTTACCAGTGTACCATCTGTATGTATTAGATATTCCATAGGCATTCCAAGTTATAGTCTGCATTCCTGAGACATTAGCATTTGTTATATTCACATACTGCATATAATCGGTTATATCCATTCCTGAGGAATAGTACATTCCGTCCAAAGCATAGATCTCATTTACTGGAAGAGCTGGTTCTACTGGTGCAGTAGAAATATCTGTATAGAGATAACCCTCAAAGAATGGATACTCCGTTGAATTTTTCTTTATGTCACCGAAATCTGCATAGATATAATAATTACCCTTAAACACTCCTCCATAGAGAGCATAGTAACTATTACTACTCACATAGAGAGACGCATTGTACCAGCCACCCATGGAGTTGTTGGCGAATCCGCTTAACCCACTAACAATTCCGGGCACAGAAATAGATGTCCCTATGGTTAGGAGGGTATTGACCGCATTATTGGAACCTGTTCCATTAAATACAAGCATTCCAGAGTACCCTGGGAAGACTGCATACAGACATGCCATAAACTTCGCATCATGAAGGTACCAAGCAATTTCATAGAGTGATAGTTTATAGTAGTTAGCCATCAGAATGTTTGTGTAATCCATAGGCACACTACCCACTGTAAATTCAAAATTAACTGCGGGGGCAGTACTCTCATTTAGCACTATTTCCATACCCGTATTGTTGGCTGCCGTTGTTACATTGTATGTTATATTCAAAACACCAGTGTTTGTAACACCATATATCACTGGAGATACTGCATTCACAGTCACAGTAACATTAACATCTGCTGCACCCACATAAGAGCCATATTCCAAGGTCTCATTAAGACCAGTGATCGCCCTCTCTCCATAGAAATAATTTGGTGTTCCCACAGTAGACGGTAGAGCTACAAAATTAGCAACCACATCAGTAGCACCCAAAGTAAGAGTGGCCTGCTGACCCTCATAGGTAAAGGTAGGCATAACTTTCCCAACGCCAAAATAGTTAATCTTTGGATATCCAAGATAAGTAGACAAAGTAGCATTAATCAACGGATAGAACTCCTGATTCCAGTTACCGAAATCATGAGTGGGTGTAACAACTGCCTGCAATGTTAACTGCTGAGTTTTAACCCAATATGTATCATTTATTAGATATCCATCGACCATTATAAGTCCATCATCAGACATCAAAGAGAAATTCAAGGTCATATTGAAATCCCACACTGCAGGTGCTATTGCATAAACTCCCTGGATAAAATAGTTTGTAGTCAGGCTTATATTTATAGCACCAGTTACAGTTCTGTTGAAACCAATCATATTTATAGTATTGTTGAAATATATTGGCGCCAATCCATTTATAATTTGTGCAGTAGTGTTATTTGAGAAACTAAACTGGGTTCCATTTACCCATGTGTTCAGCGTGTTATTGTAGAAGGAAAATACATAAGTCCCTGTAATACCTGGATTCTCGAGACCTACATATTTACTTTCAAATGAATATCCTGCTTGAAGATTTACAGTGGTTGTGTTCGTAAACGTGGATGAAGTCCCAGTATTGTTTACATATGTTGAAGTGAGATACTGTGCGTTAACACTTACGTAGCTCCAAGAACCACTAAAGGTTATACTCAGAGTATAATTCACATAATAAGTACTGCCTGATATCCCAAAGTCATGAATATCATAGCTTGCCGAGAACTGACCGGTAAGCTCAGTAAGAGAAGCAGGAGACACAGTAACAAATGTTCCTGGCATAGTGTAAGTTCCCGGAGCCGTAATAGTAGAGGCATAAATCCCTGTAAATTTGAAGGATACCAAAACTCCAGATACTGTAGAATTTACATAGAAGCTTGTTTTTATTTTAGTTATCTGGTTCCCTGCGTTATTGAACGTAAATGTAGAAGGGATCACATCTGTTGCAGGAAGGGAAAGTATTGCAGTACCTTTGTCAACCGTTGTCACATTTACAACTGTCTTGTGACTAGCAACATTCTGGGTGAAATTTGCAGGAGTTACATAGGCTGCCTGAGCATTTATATCAACAGACTGATCTGGGGCCATAGTAGAGTTGTAAAGGTTCGTGTAGTGAGGATAAAGCTGATTGGTTACATTAAAGTCCCACATAGAACAGCCCATGCTATTACTACTGCTGGATGATATTGTACCCTCTGTCCAACCACCAAGGGAAGTAGTACCAGAAAACTGTGCACTACCCTCCTGAGGATATACAGAACTCGCTGTGACATTAGATTGAGGCGACATACCAACATACATAGTCCCAGTTCCCGTCACCGTAGAGGTTGCATAATTTCCAGCACTATCTGTATATGAGAATGATACATCAAATGTTGTACCGGGCTGATCATTGGGCATTGTAAAAGTGCCTGTCAAAATACCATTTACACTATCATAGCTCGCAACCTGAGTAGAATACGCAGCACCATTCATATACACAGTCACATATACAGGCGGAACGAGATCAGTAGGCACCCCTGTCCACTTATAATACACAATCTGTCCTGGAAATGCCCCGTTAGAAGGACTCAGTGTTACTGTACCCACAGTGGTCCCTGCCTTCACTGTAGGAGACTGTGAAGCAGCAGAAACACTAGCCGGAACTATTGCGAATATACTAAGCAACACTAGAAGAGTCACTATACTTGCCATCATAATTTTCTTTTTTTCGTCTTTCATATTTCCATCCTCCTTTTTTGTTTACACTCCTCCTATTGGCTTATAGGGGAATGCCTGACATAGGCCATATGTAGATATACATATAAATCATTTTCGGTTCTGTCATCCACAACATTTAAATACAATAATGTTAAAAATTACAAATAGACGCAGAAAAATACTTATTCAATGTACGCACAGGATTTATGTATGACATTATGTATGACAAAAAAAGGTGGTGTTTTAAATACAAGCAATTCACAATGTCAGAAATATTATAAAGCAAAATGAGAAAAATCTTTAAACATAAGAGCCATTATTGTTCCGATGAATTATCTGTTGCTGGCCAGCAGCATTGGAGCCGCAATATCCGCACTACCACTCTTGCTTATTCCAATAAGGATAAGAACCGGTATGAGCAGGTACATACCCCTTTATCTATTTCAGTTCCTATTCTACGCATCAATAATCGTCTACATTATGCATCCAACAGAATACTTTCTCATAACTGTGTATATCTTTCAGATGCTTTTTTTCCTGAACATGTACAGGGCCTACATCCAGAAGGAACTCTTTATGGGATTATCCATGCTCACCGTGCTAGTAAATGCCCTTGCGGTGCTGTTCACCTTTTACTTCATCACCTTCAATCTCTTTGAACTCGTTAAAGATATAAAACACAGGAAAAAAACCTCTCCCCTTGTGCTCTCATCCACCGCCCTTTTTGAAGCGGGAGTGATAATTCAGATTCTTGGAATAGTGTTCAATCACACCTACCTTAGCATATGGTTCATTGCATTTTTCGTTGCAGGCACTCTGCTGTTCATCATCCCCGGACTGAGGGTAGCCTATGAAAAGGAAGAGATCTAAGAGCAGGGTCGTATTCGACGTTCTCTCAATAATATCTGAGGAGGAACACTGCACAGTCTCGGTAATTCTCAGAAGGGCCAACGTTTCTTATTCCACATTCAAGGAGATAGAGGAGAATCTACTCAAGAAAGATTTGATATCCATAAAAACAAATGGAAATGGGAAAAACATATACAGCATCACGAAGAACGGGAGAGATTTTCTCAAGGAATGGCGCAAATTCAAGAGGCTTATGGAAATGTACGGCTTTGAACCCTAAAAAAAGGATAAAGTATTAAACCCCGTGGTACTCCCACAGGGATTTCTTGAACTTTTCAATCTCCTGTTCCAGGGAATTCAGCCGATCCTTGTTCACCTCTACACCTGCAATCTTCATTATGAAGAGCAGCGATTTCAGATGATCCTCTGCGCTCAATCTCCAATCTTCCACTTTCTTATATATTCTGGGCTTGGGAGCCCTTATGGTTCCTGCAGGAGTCTCTATCTCCGCCTCGAGTTCCTCTTCGGGGAAGTACTTGGTGACATCCTGCACCTCACCCCTTGCGTATGCCATTATTTCAGATTTCACTTCCTTGCTGATCCAGCCAATATCAACGTAGTAGTCCAGCAACAGTGTGATTCTGTCCCTCTTCACACGTTCAAATAGGAACTCTATCCAGCGCATGAGCAGTACGATGGTGTAGTAATCCTTCTTTATGTGCTTTAGTATTGGCCCTTCTTCAGTCCTCATTGCTTTTTCTTTTGTCTCAGGATGTCTGGGTTCTCTACGTTCCTCTTCGTGGATTATAGGCTCGCTTGGGATCTCTTCCTTTGGCATGGACTTTGGGAACTCCTCAAACACCGGCGGTGGAACAGCACTGGGCTCCTCTGGGGGTATCACCGCATCGGGTGTTATTGGCATCTCCCTTTTCTCGCTCATGTCTATGAAGGGATTGATTCTCTGGGACACAACCTCGTATATGTCAAGTAGGCGCTTGATGTTATCCTGAACCTCTTCGTTCACCTTTCTTATCTCACTGATTTCATTCTCCAGAGAGCCGATTATTGAATC
This sequence comes from Aciduliprofundum sp. MAR08-339, assembly GCF_000327505.1. NCBI lineage: Archaea > Methanobacteriati > Thermoplasmatota > Candidatus Aciduliprofundum > Candidatus Aciduliprofundum sp. MAR08-339. The sequence goes on along the minus strand of NC_019942.1, from coordinate 808,527 downwards.
GTGGCGCTCCAATTTAGCCTGGAACTCGTCCATCTTTCGAGCGATGTCGTCAAGTTTGGTGGTTATCTCATCCAGATTGGATCCCTGAAGCACATTTCCAAGCACATTCTCCAGCTCTCCCTCATTTATGGTTACCTCCGGTAACTCCGGAACCTCTGGAACCTCTGCCTCCTCTGTCTTCTTCGCCTTCTTGGTGTTCTTTGCCTTTTTCTCCTTTTTCTTCTTTTTTCCAAACACTGCCATCTTCATCACCTCCTAGATCATCAAGGTTTCCTAGTACCCTGGTTCACTGGTACAAAGAAATAAAGAAGATCAGTAGAGGTCAACGTACTTTGTGGTCAGTGTTGCAGGAACCATGAATGCGGCATACGTGGGCACACCATGCTTGGGTATTATTTGCAGGGTAACCTGCGACTGCGGGGTCAAATTCAATCCAACTGCCGTGGCATTGATTATTATCTTCACTATGTCACCCTGGGTCATCACGTGCTGGGTTGCCCAGTTTGTTGGAGGCATATCCCTGAGAACTTTGGCTGTGAATTCTGTTGCAGCATAGGTAGCATTGGCAACAAGAACATCTCTTGCCGTGTAATTCAAGGTCACATCCGTGCTTCCATCGGTTATTTCAATCAGCACGTTCTTCATGTCTATCGCTGGACTACCTGCCAGTAGGCCTACCTTTATCTCAATAGTACTCAGCTTTGGTGGGTTTGAGTTCAGATTAACCTGTCCGCCCATGTGTATTATCTTGAATCCTGTGGCAACATCCTGAATGGCTATGTTGCCCGTCTCCTCTGCCTGCTGCTGCAGCTGGTACGCTGTCTGTATGAGTACGGTTGCGGCAACGGCAGCCACGATAATCATCGCTATGAAGATTATCAGGGTGCCGATGCCCATTTCTCCTTTTTCTTTCTTATTCCATACCTTCTTCATTCTCCATCACCTCGGGTCTCTTATTCTTCGGTGGAGCCCTTTTTTAGGCTCCAGGGAAAACATGCCTCAAGGGGTTTAAAAATATTTAGTTGTAATTCTATAAAAATGATTAAAATTTTTAATTCTCACCCAAGAAAATCATAGGAGGATCATTCACGGAACTTGATCATATAAACCACAATGCCCACGATGACCACAACTGCGATTACTATGTATGTGAGGTACTCCATAATGAAATCACTCATCTTTTCCCAGATACTTTTCTCCCCAACCCTGAATTCAACGGTGACGTTCTTGGTTATATGGGAAGCAGACCTGAATATGATCTCAACCCTGTAAATACCATTTGGAAGTTTCGTATGCAGGGTTATTGTAACATTCACCGTGGCATTTTGGGGTACGTAGACCGTGGTGATGTTGGTATAATTCTTACCCTTGTACTCAAGCACCCATGTTGCATTTATTTTCTTCATCAGTTGAGGTAATATCTCCACAAGTTCCGGAGTGTTTCCAACGTTTCTAACCGTAGCAAAGAGGACAACTTTCTTACCTTCTGAGAGTTTCTGAACCTTCACTATAAACTGATGGTTCCCTTCAACTGTGAGGAGAATGGGCACAGACGCGAGGGACCTGTTTTGATAGTAAACCTGTACCAGTAGTTTATAGCTTCCCGCAGGCATATATGGGGGCAGATAGGAATTGACTGTAACAATGGCACTCTCCATAGGGGCCAGAAGCAGAGATGAGGGTGATGCATACGCTCTCTTGGATGCCTGGCCTCCAAGCACTATGTTGAATAAATCCTTCATATTGCCCGTATTGACAACCTTTATCCTTATGCTGTAGTAATAGGTTCCATTTCTCACCATACTAACAACGTAGGCGGATGCCTTGTGCACAGGCTTAACAACCACAAGCACCGAGGCGTTCATACTTATGTTCAATTTGGATGATTTTACAGTTAGATTCACAAAGTTCCTTGTGTAGCCATAGGTTCCATTGGGTACAAGAAGAGTCAAATTGAGATGCCCTGAAGAGCGATAACTCACATTAACCTGCATATTACCATAAACCATTGGCCAGTTCTTACTCTCATCCACCCGAATAATGTACGTATCATTGCAGTTGCCAGTATTCTGAATTATAAAATCCATTGAAATTTTGTTTCCCGGGACAACATAGTAAACGGGCACATACTCAAGTTTGAAATTCACGTAGGGAAGTACCTTTACCGTCACGTTTCTGTATTCAACGCACCCTGTGGTGAGGGATGTGGCACTTAAATTAAGGGTATAATTTCCAACTATTGTCGTCCTGAATGTGTAAAGTGTGAAATTCACAATTTCGCTCTCCCCGCTTTCAAGATGCAAAACAAGCATTGAGGGAGATACCCTGAAAAGTGTGCGGTTGTACCTCAATCTGAGCGTGTAATTATCCTGCCAGTTTCCAGTATTTTCGACGAGTGCACTTAAATTTATCCACCTTCCAGCAGGAGCCTCATAAACGGGATTTACTGTCAAATTAAAAGAGTAGTGCTTTACATAAACTCTCCCAACCATGAAATTGTTGCTTTCATTGCTTTCAATTATCCTATTGAATGGGTCTATGTAAACCTCGACCTGATGCCATCCCGGAGTGGCTTTTAAGGTTTCCCTTATCATGGTACTTTCACTTACATATACTGTTGAATTAATGACCAGCTTCCCATCAAGATAAATTCCGCACTCTGTTCTGAGAGGCACTGTTGAAGAGAGTTGAGATTCAATTGTTATATTTGCACCCTGTGCATTAAGACTCAAACTGTTTACCTTGAGATCCGGAAACTCCGCACTTCTGAAATACAGAAATGTTTCATTTCCAACCTTCTTCTGCCATACAATACCGATGGTTTTATCATTAACCGATATTGATGGGTAGAATGAGGCACTGGAACTTATGTTCATAACCTGCCCGATAGGATTCCCGTTTTCATCGAATATGGAGAATCTTATCACACCTCGGGGATAATCATCCCAGACAACAAACATGCGATTGTGTATTACAGCCACATGGGGATCTATTGAATCTATCCTGTCAGCCACAGTCAGATTTGTATCGTCCACCTCCGTGTATCCAGAAGAACTAAGACGGGTAAATATAACCTCGTAGGCAAGGCGCTCTCTTGAGCAGGAGAAAACGGTGTAAAGGGAATCATTGTAAAAATAGGAATCAATTGTACTGTTGGGAGAAACAACACTTATCCTCCTGGACTCTGTAAGGAACTTGCCATTTGAACCTATCTTTCTGTAGAATACGCTGTATCCAGGGGTTGGAGTGTACTCGATCCAGAATACGTGGACATTATCATCGTTATCAACCACTATCTGAGGCCGTAGAGATGGAGTCACCGTATTTGATACATCCACTGGCGGGAACACGGGCTGCCCGTACGGGTTCAGTTCATCGTACATAACTTCCCAGTTGGAGTTGTTCCACTCCTGCCAGACCACATGAATGTAACCCTTTGAATCAACAGCGATTCTTGGATTTATACAATTGGTGCTGACCTTGGTAATAGGAACCGGATGAATTTCTATGAGTATGTTCCTGTTACTGTATAATAGCCTTGAAAAATAGATTGTCCAGTGACCTCCCACGTATCTCTGCCACACAATATAGATATGAGAACCATATACTCCCAGAACCGGATTTATATCATCACCTGAAAAATATGTTATGCGTGAATCATTAACCAATTTGAAACCATCTGGGCGAACACGCAAATAGTATATCTCCCAGTTACCATTCCTGTGGTCCTGCCATACAATGTTGTAATTTCCATCACTACTCCTCATTATATCTGGATGCGTGGAATTTCCAAGCCACGTGAGCCTCGCTGTGGATCTCCAAACAATATCGTTCATAAGTGTTGCCCCTGTATTGTCCATTCCTGTAATTTGGGAGCCAGAGCCACTACTCAGTAGGGGTGAGAATAGGAGGATTATAAGAGATAGAGCGATAAAACGGCTGAATTCAGAGGATAGTGGTCTCAACCTCATACTCCTCGCCATCTGCGCTCATGTTTATTTTCAACCTATTGGATTCAAAATCAAGAACTGCACTGAAATCGTTTATTTTCGATCTGTACTTCAGTCTCTTACCCACCCTTTCCTCCTTTAAAAGCCCCATCTCCAATAGCATTTTTATACGCCTGTAACACACTGTAACGGGTATATTGTACTCTCTGCTCAGTTCCCTTATCCCCTTTGATGAAGTTGATGTACCCAGGAGAATCTGCGAAGAATACTTGTCCATGAACACCGATACCATGCTCTTGGCCTCCAAGTTCATGGTCTCAAAATTCCACAACTCCATTATTAAATTTTTGGAAAAATTTTTATAAATTAATACTTATTCTTTGTTATCAGCCATACTTATCGGCCTTTATTCTCAAAAAATATTCTCATGGGATATTAGCAGAAGTAATTACTCTCTGATAATTATCCAAAGAGAAAATGGATCCGAAAATTTTTTAAATGGTTGCAGGGTTGTTTGCTTTGGGGATGCATATGGTGGATAAGCATGCATTAACTATGGTGTTGATGGATGAATATAACCTTAAAATCCTAGCGGCTTCGGCGATCAAACCGGTATCGGTTAGGGAAATCGCATACAGATTTGACATTCCTCTGGCCAGCGCGTACAGGAAGATCAAAGAGCTTGAAAGCATGGGTCTGATAAAGGTTGAGGAGACAAGGCTCACTTCGGATGGAAAGAGATACAAACTTTACCGCTCTCAGGTTGAGAATTTTGAAGTAAGTTATCACAGAGATAAATTGAAGATCAAACTGCACATAAAGTGGCAGGAACCAGAAATAATAGAGAAGGATATACTAACACCCGCCATCTGATCCATTCAACTCTTTTATCAAACTCCTTGCGGTAAGCCTCACACTTTCCTCGCTGTTGTATTTTGGTTTCCAGCCGTAGGATTTTATTTTCTCTATGGATAAAAGCATCTTTGGAACATCTCCCTTCCATCCTCTTTTGCCTCCCGTAAACCTGTATTTGACATCTTTGAGGCACATTTCCTCCACAATTATGTCAGCAATCTTACGCACATTGACCCAGTCTTCGCTCCCAATGTTAAAGATTTCAACATCATTTTTCCTGTTCTTATAGCCAAACAGTATTGCGTCCACACAATCCTCTATGTACAGGTACGATTTTGTCTGGATACCATCACCCAGTATCTCCAGTTCTTCTGGATTTCTGCTCAGTTTCATTATGAAATCGTAAATCACACCATGAGTGCTCCTTGGACCAACAATGTTCGCAAATCTATAGATAACTGCACGCATATCAAAAGTGTGCGCATAGGAAGTTATGAAGGCCTCCGCCCCGAGTTTTGATGCCCCATACAGAGAAATTGGTATCAGAGGACCGTAATCTTCAGGGGTGGGAATAACTGATGCCTCGCCGTATACTGTGGAGGTGGAGGTGAATACTATGTCCCTCACACCATTGAGACGCATTGCTTCCAGAACATTGTAGGTGGCCATAACATTCTGCTCAATATGCACATGAGTATCGCTTGAACCGAGACGCACATCGGGATTGGCCGCCACATGGTATACCAAGTCCACACCGTGCATTTCCTTTTTCAGGGTATCAAAATCCAGAAGATCTGCCTTCACAAATTTGAAATTCTCTTTACCGATGTGCTGCTCTATAAACTCCATCTTTCCAGAACTCAGGTTGTCGTAAACAACCACATACTCCCCACTATTCACAAGTCTATCAACGATGTGACTTCCTATGAATCCTGCTCCACCAGTCACCATTATCTTCATTCTTTTCACCTCTCAACCAAAGGTACACAATGATAATTACGGCCACAAATATAATTATTCCCCCTATGGCAAATATTCCCCAGTGCCTGAAACTCAGAATGGAGAAAAATGCAAGTATCCCGATTATAGAACTTCCCGCAAAAGAACCAACAACAATTGAGAGAAGAACCCTGTACTCGTGCATACCCAGCAACCTTCCAATTATCGCGGCCGTGAAGCCCCCCGAACCTTGAAACGGTATGGCAACAAAGGCCGCCAGACCAGCATAGGCAAATTTTCTCATCACCGGATGGTTTCTCCATTTTTTCTCTCCTATTTTCTCAATCTTCTTCACATAGGTACCCACCAGGGGTATGTACTTGAGCAAATCCCAGTTCCAGATGGTCCACCAGGCCACAAGGGAATCTATTATTGTTATGAGCGCAGCCGCTATGAGGATGCTCCATGCACCGTAAAGTGGAGAAAAAACGACAACAAGGGCTGGAACCATGCTCTCCTTTCCGGCGGGAGGTACGAGATAAAGAAATAGAATCGTACCCACCTTTATGAATAGAGAGGGAATGAGAAAATAGAGAGTTATAACGAAGAGAGTACCACCATATATTGGAAATAGAAAATGGTAAAGACGAACAACAAGTTTTCCCATTTTATCAGTATTCAAGGCACTCACTTCCTGAGCACCAGTGCGTAGTGGTCCTTCTGATATCTGGAAATGTTAAGTATCTCTTCAACACTGAAGAATTTACCCACCTTCTTTACAGTATCTTGCAGAATTTCCTTGGGCTTTTTTCTTATGTCAATGGTCCTTGTTTTGAGCATCAAAAACCCGTATTTAGGGGCGAAGTAATCCATATTCTTGATAAATATGTTCACCTGATCCCTCTGGGATATATCCTGATAAAGCACCTCGGGTCTCTCAACGAACATTGCATATTTCTCGGGGTAGCGAGCATCGTTGAGCAGGGGCACAATATTATCCCTTCTCTCAGCGAGGTGCACCAATTTGTTCATAGCCATGGGAGATATCTCCACAGCCCAGATCATATCCGCAATGTCCGAAAGGTGACTCACCGTAGTGCCCGTGGCCGCCCCGAGATAAAGTATTTTTGAATCTTTGAAGGGAAAATTCTCAAGATGAAGGTGCATTGCCGCGCTCAACTTGCTTCTCATAGGCTCCCATCTCCTGAAATATCTGCCCCCTTCCTCCAATATTTTCTCACCGTAAACGCTCTCTCCGTACTTGGAGCGTGTATAGAAATGCCTTCCATCGGTGTAAACCCCTGGGTATCTGGACTTCCGCATAGGCAAATTATCTCAAGAACATATATAATACTTCCCTCTTTCCCAGGAATTTTTATAGAAGATTTTAATATGGACATTTATGGATTGGTAATGCATTCTTATTTTCTCAGTCCTGTGGGCAGTGCCACTCTTTTTCTCCTCCATCATAGCCTCATTTGTATCTTCCAAGAAAAAAAATCAATAAAATCTGGATCTCGGGCGCGATAATGCAGGTAATATCCCTAGCAACCACACTGATACTGGCATATATGGTGCAGGTGAATGTATTTGGTTCAGTACCCTCATTGAAGGCCTTGGGCCTTGCACTGTTATTCACTCCTCTGGCCATTCTGGTACCTTATTTAACAAATTTGGAGGGTGAGAGGGTATCCTACAAGCCGCCTGAGAACTTCGTTCCTGAAAAACTGTGGTTGAGGATCTTGCTCTTCATCATACTCGCTCCTATAAGCGAGGAGATTCTCTACAGGGGCCTTCTTGAAGGATATTTGATATTGCACACATCATCCCTCATTGCGATCCTCGTTCCCGCAGTTTTATTCTCCATCATTCATTACGCACCATTCAAAAATGCACCCAAAAATGTCATAATCTCCATACTGCTCTCCTCATTAATCCTGGGCATCATTGCTGGATGGTTAAGAGCATACTCCAATTCCATAATTCCTGCAATTATCGTGCACGGGGAATTCAACATTATTGGCGTGAGAAAAGGGTGATGCGAGCTTAAGAGGGTTGAGAGAGGACAAGCCATCTCCTTACATTTGGTGAATTTCCATCTTCTCGCAAATTTGAGAATACATCCATGGAACTCTCCATTTATGCGGCAGAACAACATACAGAAAAGATTTTTATATTTAAATTCATCTAAGAGTTTGGAAAAATACAGGAGGAAAAATGTGAATGAGTAGGAAAAGGAATTATCCTGACTCTTGCTTGATTATTTCCTATTCCCACATCCAATCCCACACTATAATCTTCACTGTTATGGCATATTGTGGAGATACCAATATGGCTGGATTGTGGAATGTGCATGGAACTGTAAACACCGGTGGTTTTGGAGATCTCGTATGGGGGTGAAAGGATGAGTGAGATTGAGGAAATAAAGGAGCAAATAAAGGAAGCAGGAACAAAATCACCAAAGAGGAAAATAGGAAGGAGAGGAAAGATTGCAATCGTGGCAACTCTCGTTGTGATTGCGATTCTCATTGGTGTGTATGTGGCACTGCTTTTGACTGCTCCACCGCCAGAGAAGTACTGGAAACCGCAGAAGGAGTTCACCATGTCTGAAGTGGATATATTGAATCTAAACTCAACTTATACTTTACATAGGAAAATAACCGAGACTTATTATCTCCCAATAAACCAGACGATAGGCAGCGAGAAAAGCAACGGGGATTTCAGGGTGGAGATTGCGGTGGTTGTTAAGGATTATTCTTACTATCCACATGGTGCGGACGAAGTACATACAATGTTTTATCTCTCTTTCACGAAGTTAGGTGGAGATTACAGAGTGAAAGAATTGATATTCAAATACGAGCCAAGCGATGATGATGTTCGCACTCCGAGTTTTGATGATCATTACTTCGCTGCGAAGAATCTCTATTTCACGGCGGATGTGGGCACTTATCCCACTCCATACGGTCCCGTTTACGACAGAATGGACTATGAACTGTGGACACTGCACCAGATAAGAGGAATAAATAAAGATGCTAAGGATATAAAAGATGGTGGCTTCTCAAACAGTTTTCAGATCTCGCTTTATGATTCCACAAATAGTGGAAAAAATCACAGTATCACATTCACGGCCATCCTTGAATACGGAAAGTATGTGCAGGGATGGCTTGGTTCTGGCTGGCAGGATGTGCACAGATTGAGCACATCGGTTGTGATTTATATCGTGCCTGAAGGAGGTGCGTGAGTTGAAGAAATTTTACCCTTATGCCGGAAGCACCATTATTTATATAGCAAAAAACATGGTATATTGGAAATATGAATGTAAATGTGGTTCTCGGAGGTTATCGTTATTCCTTCACCAAGGAACGCGGAGAACTTGATGATCTCATTCTGCAATTCACAAAAATTTTAAATAAACTTGGAATAAAATATGTTGTTGTATCTGTCTATGTGGCAATACTTTTTGGCAGAAGCCGTTTATCTGAAGATACTGATGTGATCGTGGAGAGATTTGAGTATGAGAAATTCCTAGATATGTGGAAAGAATTGAATAAAGATTTTTGGTGCATAATAACAGATAATCCTAAAAATGCCTATCAAGACTATTTGATTTCAGGATATGCTCTGAGATTCTCATTGAAAAATAAAATAATACCAAATGTCGAAATGAAATTTCCAAAAAGTGAAATTGAAAATTTAATATAGTAAATGCCGTAAGGAGGTATCTGGAATGGAACTTCCAGAAATAGATATGAAGGAGTTGGAGGAAATAAAAAAGCGTAACTTTGAGGACACGTTAAGATTCATAGAAATCTATGTTAAATGGCTCAAAGAAAACAAAATTGTCAAAATAGAAAAGGTTGAAGTTGAAAAAGAATGAGAGCAGTTTTTATTAAATAAGACTTCTAATCACCGAAGGCACAAAGAGTAGAATGGGGAGATGGTGATTGTAACAACATTTCTAATCGTATTTTTTTCTTTTAAACGGGATATGGGGCTGGTATTATGTCATAAGTTTCCCGCCGCATAAGAGGTATCATGCTATTCCTGTTGAAGATGTTTCGGTAGGAGAGAGAACTGTGGTTTATCAAGAACTGCCATATGTGCATCATCTCAAATCAGAGTTATGATGGGTGTATTCTGTACTGGGAAAAATTGTGGAAGAACCAAAACTACCTCAACTTAACATAAGAATTTTTGTATGGGAAAAAGTATGCAAATATTTCAGTGAGCATATATCCAAGTGAATATTCCAAAAATCATAAGATTTTTATGCAGTATTACCTTCTTTACCCGTGATTTACCTATCCACAACTGTAATGGGCTTGGAAGATATCGCATCCAAAGAAATTAAAAAATTTGGTGGAGAAATTAAAAAGGCTGAAAGAGGAAAAGTTCTTTTCGTCGGGGATGAAGATTTGATCTATAAGTTAAACTACGTCTCCAAGGGAGTTTTTAGAATTACATTGCTCCTAGGCATGGGTCGGATTGAGAATCTCAATGACATAAGGGAAATAATAAAAAACTCAGATTTCTGCATAAAAAGGACATTCGCTGTAAGGAGTAAAAGGAAAGGAAAGCATGAGTTCACAAGTATGGACATAAACGCTGTTGTTGGAGAGGAGATACTGAAGAAATGCCCAGAGGCGAAGGTGAATCTAGATGACCCAGATGTAACATTCCTCACCTGGCTTGAAGATGAGGATTTTTTCTTCACCATGGATACCACGGGAGAGAGTTTGCACAGACGAGGATATCGCGTGTATCAGCATCCTGCACCCATAAATCCAGTGCTGGCATCTCTGATGCTCAGATTCGCAGGATGGAGTGGAGAGAGGCTTGTGGATCCATTCTGCGGCTCTGGGACAATTCTTATAGAGGCTTATCACAATTACAATGGAATTCCAAATAAGTGGAGAGACTTCTCGTTCAAAAAACTTCCAATTTACGATGAGGAAAGGTGGAAAGAAATAAAGCATTCTGTGGATAGGGAAATGAAGAATAAAAAGTTGAATCTAATTGGAGTGGAAAGATTCGAAAAACATGTGAGGGGCTGCATAAAGAATCTAGAGCACTCTGCTGTTAAGGCAAATTGCATTTTGGGTGATGCTGAAAAACTGCACGAGTATGTGAGAGGAACAGAACATATAATCACAAACCCGCCATTCGGATTGAGAATAGGTTCCAAAAAAAAGATATTCAGATTGTATGAAAATTTTGCCAGAGAGTTGGAGGAACATTTTTCAGGCGCAATTTTAACGCTCATCATTCCATACAAAAAATTTGAAGTGTATTTTGATGTGCTGGAGAAAAGGGAGATCATGTACGGAGATTTGCACACTAAAATTTACAGATTCAAAATATAAAAAATTAGGAGAGGTTATGTTTCTTGAGAAAATCGTTTATTATATCCTCCAGATCTGGCTTGCCTATCTCGTCCAGTTCATAGCGAACACGCACTATGGGCTTATTAACCTTAACCACGCGATTGAGATCAATGGGTGTGCCACTTACCACGACATCTGCATCGGCGTTGTTTATTGTCTCCTCCAGTTCCTTCATCTGCTTCTCCCCGTAGCCCATGGCAGGCAGTATAACATCAAGATGAGTATACTTCTTATATGTGTCAATTATTGAGCCCACTGCGTATGGTCTTGGATCTATTATCTCCTTTGCTCCGAACCTCTTTGCAGCCACGTATCCTGCTCCGTAGCGCATTCCTCCATGGGTCAATGTGGGGCCATCCTCAACCACGAGCACCTTTTTACCCTTTATCAATTCAGGATTATCCACAAAGAGTGGAGAGGCTGCCTCAATGACCGTGGCATTTGGATTTGCAATCCTTATATCATCTATGACCTTCTGTATATCATCCCTGTTTGCAGTTTCCATCTTGTTAATTATAATAACATCTGCAGCTCTGAAATTGGTCTCACCGGGGTGATACTTCATCTCGTGCCCCGGTCTGTGGGGATCAGCCACGACAATCCACAGATCTGGCTTATAAAACGGGAAATCGTTGTTTCCGCCATCCCATATTATCACATCTGCCTCCTTTTCAGCCTCCCGAAGAATTGCCTCGTAATCAACGCCTGCATACACAACTCCACCCATATCTATGTAGGGCTCGTACTCCTCCCTCTCCTCTATTGTGCATTCATACTTGTCAAGATCCTCGTAGGATGCAAATCTCTGAACGCGCTGCTTCACAAGATCCCCGTATGGCATGGGATGTCTTATGGACACAACCTTCAGCCCGCGATCACAAAGTAGTTTGAAAACCCTGCGTGAGGTCTGGCTCTTACCACTACCAGTGCGTACGGCTGTTACCGCAATGACAGGCTTGCTTGATTTTATCATTGTACTCTCAGGTCCGAGAAGCCAGAAATCTGCACCTGCCGCGTGGGCCCTTGAGGCAAGATGCATAACATGCTCATGAGGCACATCGGAGTATGCAAATACAACCACATCCACACCCTTTTCCTTTATTATTTTCTCCATATCCTCCTCCGCAAGGATTGGTATACCATTCGGATAAAGTTCTCCTGCAAGCTCCGGTGGATAAACCCTTCCCTCAATGTCAGGTATCTGCGTGGCAGTAAATGCAACAACCTCATAATCCGGATTGTTCCTGAAAAACACGTTGAAATTGTGGAAATCCCTGCCTGCCGCTCCCAGAATCAGAACCTTTCTCTTCACCATTTTCAATCACCTCATATCCCACATGATAAGGACTTATATTAATATTGCCGATTTTTGAATATTTTTGACAATACGAGATGTTTCAAAAAAATTCTAAAATTATGGGAGAATTGTTAGGGTTATCTTCATACCCTCTATCTTCCAATCCTTCCTATAACCCTCCACCTCTCCCTCTTCAAGAGATGTACTTTGGGTCTCCCTCATTATGTAATCCCTGTGCATTTCAATAGCATCCTTCAATTCACCATCCGCAACGTAGAACGTCCTTATCTTCTGGGCATACTCCAGATCCATATCCTTGCGCATTGACTGTATCCTACGTACAACCTCTCTCGCCAGCCCCTCTAGGCGAAGTTCTCTGGTCACATGGGTATCAAGATAAACGGCCATGGGCAGACCCTCAACCTCCACTGCCAGAATACCCTCTGTAGGTTTTTCCACAATCTCCACATCTTCGGATGTGAGTAAGTATCCCATTATCTCAATGCCACCACCTTTTATCTTCCTCACCACATCTTCCACGGGCATGGATTTTAGAGATGCAATAACCTTCTTCATATCTCCCTTCAATTTCGGGCCGAGCACACGGTAATTGGGCCTGATTTCAACATTCACCATTCCTTCCGCCGATGACAGGATTCTCACATCCTTCACATTGACCTCTTCCATAAGAACTTCCCTGAACTTCCTCACCACATTTCCATATTTTTCATCTGCAACCACGGTCATTGATGCTAGAGGTTGCCTGAGTTTTATGTTGCTCAGCTGCCTAGCCCTTCTTCCAGCCTCTGCAACTTTTATGGCTATGTTCATCTCCTCCTCAAGTTTCAAATCAAGTGCCCGAGGATCCACCTCCGGATAGGGTTCAAGGTGCACGCTCTCCTTTTCGCCCCATAGATTCTTGTACATAAAATCGGCAAAGAACGGGGTGAACGGAGCCATAACCCTTGATATGCTCTTCAAGGTGTTGTAAAGGGCAGTATACGCTGAAATCTTATCCTCTCCCATCTCCTCCTTCCAGAAACGGCGTCTGGAGCGCCGTAGGTACCAGTTGCTGAGTTCGTCTATGAACCTTTCCAGAGCCTTGGTAGCCTTGTGAATCTCAAGGGAATCAAGGCTTTTCCTGACCTCCCCGATTGTTGAGTTCAAACGTGATATGAGCCACCTGTCAAGTTCAAAGGATACTTTCCCAATTTTATCAGGATTGAAACCATCCAGTTCCGCATTGTTCTTGAAGAATACGTACACGTTCCAGAGGGTCATTAAGGTCTTCTGAGCGTATTCGCGTACCAAATTCTCAGAGAAGCGACGGCTCTTCCACACAGGAGTGGAATAGAAATAAAAACGCACCGCATCTGCACCCACACTTTCCATGATCTGCATCGGATCAACCGCGTTCCCTTTGCTCTTACTCATTTTCTCTCCATCCTCATCAAGGATAAGGCCAAGGGTGAGCACATTACGATACGGGGCATCTCCAAAAACAGCGGTGGATATGGCCATCAGTGTGTAGAACCAGCCACGGGTCTGATCAAGTGCCTCGGTTATGAAATCCACAGGATACGATTTTTTGAATTCATCCCGGTTCTCGTAAGGGTAATGGAACTGTGCAAAGAATGCACTTCCAGAATCAAACCACACATCAATAAGATAGGGCTCCCTTTTCATTGGCTTTCCACAAACTGGACATTTAACCTCTATTTCATCAACCCATGGGCGGTGCGGTTCAAAGTCATCGGGCACTGAACTGGGATCCGCATGGTTGAGGAGATCCTCAATGCTCTCGGGCATGTAGATATGACCATCCTCACACCTCCACACTGGCAGAGGTGTGCCCCAGTACCTGTTCCTAGAGAGAGCCCAGTCCTTAACATCATTCAGGAAATTCCCAAACCTTCCATACTTGAGATGCCCGGGTTTCCAGTTCACCTTCTCATTATTCTTCAAAAGTTCTTCCCGAAGATTGCTCATTTTTATGTACCATGTGTCCAGGGCATAGTAAAGAAGTGGTGTGCCACATCTCCAGCAAAATGGGTACGTGTGCTTTACAGTGCCCTTTTTGAACAGTTTACCCTGCTCCTTCAGCCATGCCATTATCTCCGGATCTGCATCCTTAACAAATTTTCCCTTCCACGGGGTATCTGTGAACCGGCCCTCTTCATTCACGGGCTTGATTAAAGGCACGCCCTCCCTCTTGCAGACCAAATAATCATCCTCGCCGAATGCGGGAGCAATGTGAACTATCCCAGTACCATCCTCCGTGCTAACAAAATCTCCCCATGTGACATAGAAGGCATCAAAATCAACAGGCACAAAGGGTATGAGACGCTCATATCTCTTACCAATCAGCTCAGAGCCTTTCATCTCCCTTATTATCCTTGCCTCCCCAAGCACTGCAGGAATCCGAGCCTTTGCAATGTAGTATTTCTCACCCTCATACTCAACCAGAGCGTAATCAATATCCTTTCCCACCGCAAGAAGGAGATTTGATGGCAGGGTCCAAGGTGTTGTGGTCCATACCAGGAAATAGGCATCCTCATCCGCAACCTTGAATTTCACATAAACGGATGGATCCTTAGTTTCCTTGTATCCCTGGGCAACCTCGTGACTACTCAGAGGCGTTCCGCACCTCGGACAGTAGGGCACAACTTTGTAATCCTTCACAAGCAACCCCTTCTCGTATATTTTTTTCAGAGCCCACCAAACACTCTCAATGTAATAATTTTCCATGGTCACATATGCGTTATCCATATCAATCCAGAACCCTATGCGCTTTGTCATCTTGATCCATTCATCCCTGTACTTGAACACGCTTTCCTTGCACAGTTTATTGAACCTCTTAATTCCGTACTTTTCAATCTCCTTCTTTGAATTTATGCCCAGTTTCTTCTCAACCTCAATCTCCACAGGC
The DNA here is from genome assembly GCF_000327505.1 of Aciduliprofundum sp. MAR08-339. Lineage (NCBI taxonomy): Archaea > Methanobacteriati > Thermoplasmatota > Candidatus Aciduliprofundum > Candidatus Aciduliprofundum sp. MAR08-339. The sequence goes on along the minus strand of NC_019942.1, from coordinate 793,173 downwards.
AGGCCATGGCAGTCCCACCCCCCTATCCAGGGTTCAACATCGTATCCGTTCATGGCTTTGTAACGCAAGATGAGATCCTTCACAGCACGTGTTAAAGCATGCCCTATGTGGGGCATGCCGTTGGCCGTTGGTGGCCCTTCAAGAAATATGAACCGTTCATTTCCCCTATTTTTCATTCTCAACTTCTCAAAAATATTGTTTCGCTCCCAATCATCCAATATGCGCTCTTCAAGTTTTGGAAAATCCCTGATGCTCTTTATCTCCATATGGGTGGGATTGAGGAAAACATTATAAATATTTCTAAAACCGCGGTATTCTGCGTTTCACCCTTTCAATGTGGGATTTTCCAAGATTCTCAGTTCTCTCCACCATCCTGCCCCATCTGGTCACCATCCCCGAATTTGCGTGGCGTCCCAAGAAAAACAGGTAGGTGCCGATGAGCATAAATAGAGAGTAGAAAATACCCATGTAATCTGCGCGGGCTGAGGCTATGATGTATTTTATCGCGTAAGAGAGCATGATTGTTGAGATTATGTAGAGCATTAAAAAGACAAGCCATACAAAGAGCCAGAGGTACACCAATACCATGGGACTGGTTCTTCTACCCTCCCTCCTGACAATTTGAAAATCATGAACATACCCCGCAATTTTCTTGCCGGAGAGGAAGGGTGAAACAATATTCAAAATGGCAAACAACTGAAGAATGATCGCACCCATTCTGGAAAAATCAAGCACGAAAAGGAATAGGGAGAGAAGAATGAGTGCGAGACCTCCAATGATCTTTGCTTTCATATCATTCCTCCAGCGTTTCAATTATATCCACACTTCTGCTCGCTCCGATCCTAGAGGCTCCGGCCTCAATCATTGCAACAGCCTCCCTGGCACTGTGTATTCCGCCTGCTGCCTTCACACCCATGTCAGAACCAACCACGCTGCGCATGAGACGAACATCTTCAACCCTTGCGCCTGCGCTTCCAAATCCAGTGGAGGTCTTGACAAAATCTGCCCCCGCACTCTTGGCAAGTTCACATGCCTTCCTTTTTTCCTCGTCTGTAAGATAGCACGTCTCAATTATAACCTTGACCTTCACACCCATGGGATGTACCGCCTCAACAACCTCCCTTATATCACGTTCAACGGTGTCGTAATCGCCATCCTTCATTGCACCTATGTTCATGACCATATCAATCTCATCAGCCCCGTTGTGCACGGCCATCAGTGCCTCCTGAACCTTGGTCTCGGTGAACGTGGCACCCAACGGAAAGCCGACCACGCTGGCAACCTTTATATCCGTGTTCCTCAAAAATTCCCTGGCATCCTTAACCCGGTAAGGATTCACACACACGGCATAGAACCCGTATTTTTTTGCCTCACCACACAGTTTCTTTATATCCTCCCTGGTGGCAAATGCCTTGAGATTTGTGTGATCAATATATTTTGCCAGTTCTTGACGCTCCATACAGAGAATATCTGTATTTCAAATTAAAGTTTTTCGCATCCCAATAATTTTTATCCCATTAACCCATGCATTTTTCGTGCCAAGGATCAAGGTTCTCCCCCAACCCCTGGTGGAGAAAATCGCAGCAGGTGAGGTTGTTGAGCGCCCAGCCAGCGTGGTCAAGGAATTGATTGAAAACAGCATAGATGCCGGAGCAAATAGAATAGCGGTGCAGATCAGGGGAGGGGGGATAGAGGAGATTCGTGTAACGGACAACGGGGAGGGAATGAGCAGAGAGGATGCACTCCTGGCAATAAAGAGGCACGCTACAAGCAAAATCTCAAGCGAGGAGGATCTGAACAGGATAAGCACCCTCGGATTCAGGGGAGAGGCTCTACCTAGCATAGCCGCTGTTTCAAAAATGACAATAATCACAAGAAGAAAAGACGAAATTGTGGGAACAAAACTATATGTGAAGGGGGGAGAGCTGAAATACGTAGAGGACACAGGAGCACCTCAGGGAACAACCGTACTCGTCCAGAATCTGTTCTTCAACACACCTGCAAGAAGAAAGTTTCTGAAAAGTGAGGGGGCAGAGTCAAGAAGCATATACAGCGTTGTGGAGAGGTATGCCCTAGCGTACGAGAATGTGCAGTTCAAACTCACAAAGGATGGGAGGGAGATTTTGAACCTACCCCCAAGCGATTTAAGGGCTCGCATATCTCACCTGTGGGATAGGGAGATAGCGAGGGACATGATTGAGATACGCAAGGATGGAAATATGAGAATCATCGGTCTAATATCGCAGCCCTACCATACAAGAAGGGACAAGGGCAAAATAATAACGTTCATCAATGGGAGGTACGTGAAAAGCAAAATGCTGGAAGATGCCATAATTGAGGGTTACGGAACAATGCTATTCCGGGATTCCTACCCACATGCGGTTTTGAAAATACAAGTACCTCCTGAAGATGTGGATGTGAATGTACATCCGGCAAAACTCTTTGTAAAATTCAAAGATGAGAAAAAAGTCAAGAAAGAAATTTCCTCCATGATATGGGAGGCCCTAACAGGCGTGGAGCACATACCAACCGAACAGCATGAGATGAGGAATGTTCAAGTGAATCTGAAGGTTCAGCCCCAGAGACAGCTGATCTTTGATGTGGAAGAGCCAAAGAAGGCAAAGCGCATAGAAGATTATCTTCTTGAGATGAGAACCCTGCCGGTGGAGGTCCTAGGTCAGGTGGATGGAACGTACATAATCCTGAAATCCCAAGAGGGATTGCTCATAGTGGACCAGCATGCGGCCCATGAAAGGATCCGCTACGAGAGGTTTTTGAAGGACGTCCAAAGGGGAAAAATGCAGGAATTGCTTGAGCCCATAGTTCTGCATCTGGAGCGCAAGGACCACGATGCTCTACTTGAGATGAAAGATGCCCTGAGAGAATACGGGTTTGAAATAGAAAATTTCGGAGATGAGTCAATTATCGTTCGAGCAGTACCACCCATACTCACAAGTGAAGATGCCAAGGAGGCCATCCTTGAAATTGCAGCCATGGGCCCAGTAGCCATTGACAAAAGGAGAGATGAGATACTAAAGCTCATATCCTGCAAGGGTGCAATAAAAGCGCATCAGGAACTTTCAATTTTTGAGATGGAAAAACTCATAAGCGAACTTTTCAGATGTGAAAACCCGTACACGTGTCCCCACGGAAGACCCACAATAATAAAATTCAAAAATGAAGACCTTGAAAAAATGTTCAAAAGGAAGGAGTGATTATGGTTTGATGAGACGTACGAGAATTGCCTTCTGAGCGTGCAGTCTGTTCTCTGCCTCGTCAAATACCACGCTGTTGCGGGAATCAATGACTTCATCGGTAACCTCATATCCGCGATGTGCAGGTAGGCAGTGCATGAATATGTAGTTGCTCTTTGCATGCTTCACGAGATCTTCATTCACCTGATAGGGCCTAAACACCTTAAGACGAATCTCCTTCTCCGCCTCATCTCCCATGCTCACCCACACATCTGTGTAAACAACATCGGCATCTTTAACGGCCTCAACTGGATCATGGGTGACCACAATCCTTGCTCCAGTCTCGTTGGCTATTTTCCTTGCCTCTCCAACAATTTCCTTATGGGGCTCGTATCCCTCAGGACAGGCAATGTAGAAATCCATGCCCACTATGGCAGCACCCAGCATTAGAGAGTGGGCCACATTGTTGCCATCACCAACATAGGCAAGCTTCAAACCCCTAAATCCTCCCTTCTTCTCTTTGATAGTCATCAAATCGGCAACAATCTGACAGGGATGTTCAAGATCATCCAGGGCGTTTATCACAGGCACGCTTGCATTCTCAGCAAGTTCCAGCATCATCTCGTGCTTGTAAGCGCGATAAACTATTGCATCCACATACCTTGAAAGTACCTTAGCTGTATCCGCAATCGTCTCCCCACGCCCCAATTGCATATCGCGGGGAGAGAGGTACAGCGCATGACCTCCAAGCTGGGTCATGGCAACCTCGAAGGATACCCTTGTCCTTGTTGATGGCTTTTCAAAAATCATGGCCATACTCTTGTCCTTCAAAGGTTCATAAACTTCAACCATCCTGTGACGACGCTTCATTTCTATGGCCAGGTCTATTATCTCTTCCAGTTCATCTTTTATGTCAACTATTGAAATCAGATCCTTCTTCATAGGGCTCACCTCAAGAGAACAATTGCTATAACTCATATGAATATTTAAAATTAAGCATAGGGTGCCAGGCACACCGGGGTGGATGCCCAGAATCCGACCCAGGGGCCCATACGGTCCCTCCGCCCCGCTACCCTCCGAGCGCCAACGGTCCACGGTACCGCTGCTCCCTTCCGGGCCTGGCGGGGTTCCCGTGGCAAAGTGCCGCGCAGCTTTCCTCCGAAAGCTCGCGGCACACCCGCGACCCCGGAGGACAGGACTTCAACAGGACCGCATGGTCTGAGGCGGACCTGGTTACACCGCCCCCGGCTGTCGCCCCCGCATATAGACGATTTCGGGTAACAGGGGACGCCTAACCCCCCGGCCTAGCCTGGCACCAGTTCCGATTAATCTCCACGGGTATATTAATGTTTTCCATTTCCGAGTGAAGCGGGATCACGGAGAATGTAAACATCGTAATCCCCCAAAGGTTTGAATCCGTATCCCTCGTAAAGCGCCCTCGCCACTTTATTGTTCCTGTGAACCTCAAGTTTAACCTGCAAACCCAGCCGCCTTGCATAGTCAAGGGAGGCCCTCATAAGAAGATGGGAAAGCCCAAAACCCTGATAATCCGGGCGGATGGCAAAGTACTGAATGAATAACCTCCTTCCATCGGTGGTAAGCCAAGAGGTGCCCAGAACCTCACCCGCTTTCTCCAAAACAAGCAACTTTCCACCATGAGCTATGGTTCTTTGTATGGTGTTTAGGTCATCTCCCCGCTCCTCACTGTAGAGGCTTGTTTCACGCCATATATTTATGACCGCATCGTAATCCTCAAGTCTGAAATCCCGTACCACAAAGCCTTCCATACCTGTAAAACCGGAGCATTCTATATAACAATTTCCCACACATCAAATGCATAAATTCTCGCTGTTTACAAAGATATTAAAACGTAAATTGATTTTATCATGTGTTTTACCAAAAGTAAAATATATGGGTGATTGCATTACATCTTGTTAAACAATTGTCAAACGTGAGGAATATGATTATAGCAGCCAGAGTACCCGACGAACTTAAGGTCAAGATCGAGGACCTTGCGGAGAGGGAAGGAAAGACGGTATCTGAGATTATGCGCCAGTTGCTGGAAGATTACGTGAGGGAAAAGGAGGAGGAGTGGCATAGAGTGCGTGTGTGCATTCGCATACCGAGAAATCTCCTAAATCAGGTGGACCTGTTTGTGGAGAAGGGCTATGCCCTGGATAGGGAGCATGTGATAAGCGAGTCCGTATCCCTATGGCTTAGAGTAAAGAAGATGGAGTATCGCAGAAATTGGAAAGAGGAATTAATAAACGCACTGGACGAATCATCACTAATTTAGGGGATGGGATGCGCTGGCCAGGGTTTATCCCTGGCCTCAGGTTCAAGAGGTGATAAAAATGATATGCGTTATATGTGGAAAAAAGGCGAAGTACAACGAAAAATTGAACATATACTACTGCGAGGAGCATGGACTAACAACATGGATAGAGGAGCCCGTAAACCAGGAGATGCATATTCAAGAGGTGAAGGTAGGTGAAGAGGCTGTACTGGGATGAATACACATATCCAGAAATTGAGGAATTGCTCAAATCTGAACCTGTGATAATACTTCCAATTGGAAGTGTGGAGGCCCATGGATACCATCTTCCCCTAAACACGGATATGATTCAGCCCCTCTGGCTTGCAGAGGAGATTGCAAAAAGAATGAACGCCATAATTCTTCCACCCATTCACTACGGCTGGACTAAGGGACTGAGCTCATTTCCGGGAACAATTTCAGTAGGGTTTGAAACGCTCAAAAACCTGGTCCTTGATATACTGAAGGAGGTTGTAAAACACGGTGGTAGAAAAATCATCGTGCTCTCTGGGCATGCGAGCACAAATCATATGGCCGCACTGAGACTTGCATGTGAGGAAATGGCAGGAAATGGAGTGAAGATCATGCTCCTATCAGATTATTACATAGCCTACCAGTACCGCGGAAAATTAGTTCCTGAGGACGATGGCCACGCGGGTGTATTAGAAACCTCGCGTGTTATGGCAATTCGCCCAGAGTTGGTCAAGGAGAATTACAAATTTGAAAAAATGCCCGTGGGCAAATACATGGTCACTCCCGATTACAGGGAGTTTGTGCCATACGCAACATTCAGCAACCCGCAAGGTGCAAGCAAAGAACTTGGAGAGAAACTCAACAATATCATTCTGGAAGAACTCTTAAAAATAATAAAAGAGAATTTTGAGGTTTAATGTCTTCTTCTCACCGCAATAGCAACTATGAGAACTGCAAGCACGGGTACAAGAGCTGTGAACTCTGGAACAAGCGCAGATTCTGAATAGTTGGCCGTGTTCACAGTACTGGATGTATAATCATACCATACAAACTGGTACACAACGTTACTTGCTCTTGTTGGTATGAATCCGGCAGCAACCATGGGTGCCTCTTCACTGTGGGATGTGTTTGTTACCAACATATCCGCCACCTTGGTACCGTTGCAAGAATAGAGTGTCGCCTCAATGTTCTTATTGCTATTGGGCCATGCAACCATGAATCCCCCACTGCCATTGTAAGCAATACCCATTCCGTAGTACTTCAAACCAACATAGGACTGACCTATAAGGAAGGTTTTCATTATTTCTCCATTGGAGGCATTTATTATTACACCATACACATCGTAAGGAGAACTCCTGTTTCCATATATCACCATAAATCTTCCATCACCCGCTGCAATATTTGGCATGTCATAGCTCATGCCTTCCTTGTATCCATTGGCTATTGTAAAATCATTTTTAACTATATCCATACTGCCATTGAATATCTTTCCAGTTATGTTGTAAACCCCACTCTTCCCTGTGGAATTTCTCCAGATGACCATTATATTCCCCGTTAGAGGATCATAGGCAACCATGTTGTTTAAATGGGAATGCTGAGCATCCGAGGATACTTTTTCTATGTTTCCAAGAACAAGAGAGTCATTTACATACTCAACAATCCTATAGTAATTGTCATACTTGTTATCGCTCCAAGAGACCAGAAACTTTGATTCCCCGATATACGTGAGACCGAAGCCATGATAATTAACACTCACAGTAGAATTGAGCACAACTGGAGAGCCCTGCGGGACCAGTGTATCATTCAAAACCAACCCATCCAAGGATTTGTTGCTGCTGTACCATATCATAAAGAATATCTTATAATATGGATCATAGGCCATCCTCGGCCCCATGCCACTTGGCTTGCTATTGTAGAGCGCTATATCGGAGGTGATCGTTGTGGTTTTCAATATATTTCCATAAACATCCATCTGAGTAGCATTGAGCATCCAGTTACCCGAAGAATCCTTCCCAAACCATAGAGTTACGAAGGTTCCGTTTCCATAGCATATGTATGGAGTAGAACCTCCATTTCCAAGCATTTTCTCGCTATTCTTCAATGGCACATACCCCGCATTATTCGCTGTGGACAGAGAGCTTCCAAGAAACACCACAAGAGATCCAAAGAGCAGTATGGAAATAACTGCAACAGTCAGAAACATTTTCTTGGAGCCCTTTTTCCCTTCCCATCTTCTTGAATTTCCAACAAAACCTTCCGGCGATCTTAATCCCCTCATATACTCACCTCACCAAAGGATTATGGTTTTCAACATATTTATAGATTTCATTGCATTCCAATGCATTCACACTTTAACCTTTACCACATTCGTCCCTTTGGGCACACCGATATCCCTCGCCACCGGTTCGCATTTTGTGCGGAGCAAATATGCAATTGGCTTCAAATCGCTCTCGCTCAAAGCTTCATAATTTCCCATACCCTTGGCTATTATCAAATCTGCAGAATAAAGTAGATTCTTCAATTCGTCTGAGGCTCGATCCATATCGACACCCACAGCGAACATCCCAGTATCACGGATTTCATCCACTTCCTTATCCAATCCAACGGTAATGGCATCCTCCCTTGTGGCATCCGATAGAATTGGTTTGCCACGAACGAGGAGGGTAATTTTATCCACATATTTTCTTATCTCCCTTATGAGGATCTTGTCAAACACAATTTCTCCACAATTATCAGTGATGTAAACCACATGTCCCTTAAGATATTTGCGAAGTTCATCGGTATTATCGTATCCTATTCCTTCCTCAATTAATCTGTTAAACACATCCTCGAATTCCTCCGGGGAGTTTATACCAACTCCAAAATCAAGCACATTGCCTATTATGGCCAGAAGTTCTGCGGCTCTCAATTTATCCTCCGAGTTTTCATAATATTCAAGGGCCCTGGGAAAAAGCTGCATGGCAATTTCATTTGCCCTTTTTTTCAGGTCCCCATAGGGATCATCCGTGCCGAGAACTTCGTTTACCCTTTTATGCACCTTGGTCCAAACCTTGATGGATGGCTTGTTCTCATCAAATTCCTCGCATAGGAGATTTAGGAGAGACTTGACAAGTGGCATGGCCTTCTCTGAATCCACGAGATTTGCCTCAAAAACTGCACGGCGAAATATACAGGCGAGGCATTCCGGCTGAGGTCGCATGGATGGGCATGCCATTCCACATATTAAATTTGGCGGAAGAGTTAAAAAGGAATGATGGAATATGCTATTCATGAATGACCTATCCTTTTTGGTGGTACCCCTGCCAGTGGAGGTGAAAAAGGAAATTACCCTTGGTAATTATGAAGGTGCTGAGAAGATAATAAGAGAAATCGAAAAAAGGGATATTCATCCCATCTTAAAACTCCGCCTAGAATATGAACTGGAGAGAATGAGAAGAATGAGAAAGGATTATCCATGGAATAGGGGGGATGCCCTGAAGATTTTGGGTGAGAAAATTAAAGAGTTCCGGGAGGAGGAGCTGGATGAATGGATAAGCGAGGGGATTGTGGATAGAGCGTATGTGGAGGGTGAAGAGAGGTTCTATGAAAGATTCGTGGAGAACCTGTTTTTCTTAAATCCCAAAATTGCCAGAAGAGGAATTATAAAGGATGATGCAAGTAAATATGCAAGGATGATAATAGATGAAGCTATGGGAAGAATTTTGAATGGGGATTTGAGAAAATACAAGATTGTTGGTGGTATAAAGGTCAAGGTAAAAAGAAAAGGAAATTACAGGGTATGGCTCCCATTTCCCAAGGAGAATTTTCAAATAGAGAGGGTGAGATTGATCAAGACATCCCATCCAAAATATTATTTGGCGGAAAATGATGCAGCCCAGAGAACCATATACCTTGAAGGATATGAAAAAGAGTTCTTTGTGGAGTTTGAATATACAATTTCTGAAGTGAAAGGGGGAATTGAAGGATATGCCAATATTGATAAGAATAAAAATGAAAAATTGCCACATGTGGTATTTACCCCGTACATAAGGGATCTTGTATGGAAAATAGTGGATGGGTGCAAGGATGATTATGAGAAGGCACTGAAAATATATGAGTGGATTACCAAAAACACCAACTACACCTATGTAAGAGAGTACTGTATGTATGATAACATAGGTGAATATGTGGCCACATCTCTGCGTGGAGATTGTGGTATGTTTGCCCTTCTTTTTATCACCCTGTGCAGAGCGGTAGGAATCCCGGCAAAATGGCAGAGTGGATGGTTTATAACTCCAAAATTCGCAAGTCCCCATGATTGGGCTCAGGTATATGTGAATAATACCTGGCTTCCTGTGGATGCATCCTTTGGCAATTTCAGGAGACATGGTAGAAAGAGAAACAAATTCTACTTTGGAAATTTAGATGCATTTCGTATGATTGCCAACGATGATTTTATGGTTGAGTTCACACCTGAAAAGAACTTCTGGAGATCTGATCCTGTGGATAATCAGAGGGGAGAGATAGAGAACAAAAGAAGGAACATTTACTTTGATGAGTTCACCACGGAGATTTTCGTTAAGGAGTTCAGAAGGATATGAGATACCCTTTAAATATTTCATTGCGATTACTAGGTGGAGGATGAAAAAATGAGTTACAAAATTGCCGTTTTGCCCGGAGATGGTGTTGGAAAGGAAGTTATTGAGGCGGCGATGATAGTGCTTGATGAAATAGCTCTGGATGCAGAGTATCTATACGGAGACATAGGCTGGGAGTTCTGGCGCAGGGAGGGAAATCCACTGCCTGATAGAACCGTGGAGCTTTTAAAGCAGACTGACTGCGCATTGTTTGGAGCGATAACCTCAAAACCCAAAGAGGAGGCGCAAAAAGAACTGGCACCTGAGTTGCAGGGCAAGGGATTGCAGTACTACAGCCCCATTGTGAAACTGAGGCAGATGTTTGACCTCTACGCCAATGTGCGTCCTGCAAAGGCGTACAAGGGCAATCCTCTCAATTACAGAGAAGGGATAAATATTACCGTATTCAGGGAAAACACCGAGGGGCTTTACAGCGGCGTGGAGTACTATCCCGTGCCTGAAGAGATTGAAAATGCATTCAAGACGCATCCCCGCTACCAGAAGTTCATCGGCGTGGATAAGGCGATATCCCTTCGCATAATCTCAAGAAAGGGAGCGGAGAGAATAATAAGAGCGGCATTTGAGTTTGCAAAGGAGAACAATCTGAAAAATGTCACCGTGGCTGAGAAGCCGAATGTGCTGCGTGAGACCAGCGGGCTGTTTGTGAGAGTGGCAAGGGAAATACATAAAGAGTATCCTGAAATTGAAATGTGGGAAACTAACATAGATGCGCAGGCCATGTGGCTCATAAAGAATCCAGAGAAGTACGATGTAATCGTGACCTCAAATCTATTCGGAGATGTTCTCTCCGATCTGGCATCTCAGCTCGTAGGGGGCTTAGGATTCGCTGCATCCGGCAACATAGGAGACAATTATGCAGTGTTTGAGCCTGTGCACGGCTCAGCGCCTAAATACGCGGGTCTTTACAAGGTGAATCCCATTGCCACGATTCGAGCAGTGCGAATGATGCTGGATTATCTCGGAGAGAAAGAAAAAGCCGCCCGGCTGGAAAGAGCGATTGAAATTGTGGTTGAAGAAGGAAAGGTAAGGACATACGATATGGGTGGAAATGCATCTACCCTAGATATGGCAAGGGAGATAGCAAAGAAGTACGCAGAACAGTAACTCATCCCCCTATCTTCACAAATAAACCAATTTCCTCAAATTTTTCTTTTATTTTCTCCATGGTTTCTTGGGAAGGAGAATTATGGACATCCATTTCATATTTCCTCCCAAGCCTTTTGAATTTTTCAGCAACATCGTGATACGGTAAAAGATCTATTTCCTTTATACTTCGAAGATTCTTTATGAACTCAATCCAGGCATCTACATTCTCCTCCCTGTCGGTGATTGTTGGAATTACGGGAAACCTGAGAACTACATTCTTTCCAGATTCGGCTAAGAATTTGAGGTTTTCCTTTATTATTTTATTTGATACGCTCGTATACTTTATGTGCTCTTCATCCTGATACAATTTGATATCGTAGAGAAAAACATCAACATAATCCATTATGGATTCTATTATATCTCTGGAGGCATACCCTGAGGTATCTAAAGCGGTATGCACATGCATCTCCTTCAACCTTTTAAGCGATTCTCTTAAGAATACGGGCTGCATAAGGGGTTCCCCTCCAGAAAATGTCACCCCTCCACCTGATGAATCAAATATGGTGAGATCCTTTTCAATTTCCATCATCAATTCATCAACCGTAATTATTCTTCCCACAAACTCAAGTGCTCCGGTGGGGCAGTTATCAGTACATATGCCACAGTATGTGCATTTTCCCCTGTCAAAATGTTGCACCTCATTCTCATCAAAATATATGACCCTTTCAGGGCAAACCATCTGACAGGTATGACAATGGATACATTTGTATTCAAAGTACATGATCTCAAAATCTTTTTTCTGACTCTCAGGATTGTGACACCATATGCATCTCAGCGGGCATCCCTTCATAAATACCGTTGTTCTTATTCCTGGACCATCATGAATGGCGTATCTCTTAATATCAAAGATTATTCCCTCAACGCTCTTCATACATCCTCGTGCTCCGTCCTTTTTATTATTTCATCCTGTAATCCTTCGGGGAGATTTACAAAATAATCGCTGTATCCTGCAACCCTCACCATCAGATCCTGAAAATCCACTGGCCTTTCTTGAGCCTCTTTTAGCACCTCACTACTCACAACATTGAACTGAACATGATGACCTCCCCATCGGAAAAAGTTTCTTATCAGATAGGCAAGTTTCCTTATGTTCTCCTCATTTTCGAGCAGGTCTCCAGTTAATTTTTGATTGAGAAGTGCCCCTCCCGTTTTAGCCCAATCACACTTGATAACGGATCTGAAAACTGCCACTATGCCCTTCTTATCCATACCCTGTACGGGAGAGATGCCCTCCGAAACTGGGTAACCTGCCAATCTTCCATCTGGAGTTGCTCCTGTTACCTTTCCAAAATACACATGGACAGTTGTTGGTAGAAAATACGCTCTCCTAGATGCCTTTCTCACAGGGGAAAGGGGATAACTCTCTATCATATCAACCACAACATCCACTATTCTCTTTGCAATCTCATCGGCGTAATCATCATCATTTCCATATTTGGGAGTGCGATGCAGGAATCTCTGGCGCATTATCTCATACCCCTCGTAATTATTTTTTAAGGCTTTCAAAACAGAATCCATATTGAAGATTCTATTATCAAAAACATTGTACTTCAGGGATGCAAGGGAATCTGTGACTGTGCCCAGACCAACAACTTGGATGTACTGGGTGTTGTATCTTGCCCCCCCTGCATTGTAGTCCCTGGCATTTTTCACACAGTCCTCTATCCATAAAGATAAAAATGGCACGGGTAAATATCTTGCATAGAGGCTCTCTATAATATCGTTACCCCTCATCTTTATGTCCAGGAAATATTTGATCTGCTTCAAGAAAGCATTCCATAGTTCCTCAAAGGTTCTGAAGTTCTTTAGATCACCAGTTTCCATTCCTATCTTCTTTCCAGTTCTCGGGTCATACCCGTTGTTAAGCGTGATTTCTAATATCTTTGGAAGGTTGAAATAACCCGTTAAAATGTAGGCTTCCTTACCAAAGGCACCACTTTCAACGCATCCACTAACACCTCCATTTCTAGCATCCTCCAGGCTCTTCCCCTGTCTTAGAAGCCTCACTATGAGTTCATCGTAATTGAAAAGGGGCGGCTCTCCAAACCCAGGACCCACAACCTTAAGGGCCTCAATAAGAAACCTATCTGGATTTTTGTCACTTATGAGCACCGATGTATTTGGTTGGAGGGTTCTCATCTCGTTGAGAATCTCCAGAATTAGATAGGATAGTTCATTTACGCCATCGGAGCCATCCTCCCTTAGGCCCCCAATGTTCCATTTTGAGAAGTCGTTATAGGTGAAACTCTCCTCTGCCGTTACCCCAACCTTGGGAACCGCGGGTTGGTTGTTGAATTTTAGCCATAGGGCCTCTAAAAGTTCCTTGGCCCTCTCCCTTGTTATCTTTCCCTCCTTCAAATCCTTACTGTAAAATGGATAGAGATTCTGATCTATCCTACCAGGGCTGAAGGAATCCCAGGGGTTTGTCTCATAGGTTATGCCAACATGAATGAACCAGTAATGTTGCAGAGCCTCCCAGAAATCCCTGGGAGCATGCTCAGGAACCCATCTGCATATCTCCGCTATCCGCTCCAGTTCTTTTTTTCTCTCCTCATTTTTCTCCTTCTTTGCCATATCCTCTAATTTCTCAGCATAGCGATGGGCATAAATAACAATGGCATCAGCCACTATTTCCATGGCCTTGAGTTCTTCCCTCATCTCATAATAATCCGGTGCATGGGGATCAAGATTCTCCATAACTTCCTTTATCTCTCTCTTTATATCCTCAATACCCATTTTGAATATCCTGTCTCCCCCGGCTGTATGCCCAGGTGAGCGCTGCTCCATAAACTCAGTCCATATGCCAGATTCATATGCATCAATCCATTCTTCAGGTAAATTATCAAAAATGATATCCCTCATGGCCCTTCCATTCCAGAAGGGTATAATTTCTTCTTTGTACAATTTCTTAGTTTTTTCATCAACCTTATATGGCATATTTTCTCTCTTATCCAGAATTTCAAGATCCTCAAGGGTATGCACATTTATCTCAGGATAAGTTGGCACCTCATTGGGACCCGTGCCCCTAATACCTACAATTAGCTGCCCATCCTCCACCGGCAAACTCACATTCTCCATAATGTATCTAAATGCCATGGCCCGCTGAACAGGTATTGATTTCCCCTTACCCATACCCCTCTTATAAAACTCTGTTATTAACCTGCCCCTCTCGGAGGAAATCCTTACCTCCGAATTCACACTTTCCTCCCTCAGCCTTGCAATTCTCTCATTCACGGGCTTTATAACCTTCCTCCTTTTCTCCATTTCCCTCCTCGCAAGGGGCGATGCTTGCATTATTGCCTCTGTCAAATCTACACCTCCTTATATAGAAATCTCATATAACTCCACTATTTAATCCTTTTTCTCTGGATTCATTCACCTCCCTTATGCTCCCGTATCCCATCTTTCTGAAAAGATATTCGTAGGACAATTCGGCCATGTTCACTCCCATCCTTTTCATATTTCTGACATCTCCATAATAACCCTTAAGGGTTTCAACGGAAAATGTGAGAAGTTCGCATCTAAGATACCTCTCAAAATCCTCTATTCTTTTGGCAAATACATGCGGATATTTTTTCATTAATTCCGCCATCCATTCACTCTCAATTTTTACAATATCTTCAATCATCTCTCCTGCTCTGAATATTCCCATCTCCATGCACCTATACTTCATAAGTAAGGGATTCTCGCCCCTCACTTCAGCCTCTTTCAAATCCTCAAGGTACATATTTAAAGTTTTTTCAGAGAGTGGATAAAACCTAGCCTTTCTCATAAGAAAAAATGTATTTTTTCTTTTGCATTCCTCATTATTAGTTTTTAGTTGCTCAAACATTTGATATTCTAATTTTACTATTTTTTCAAGTAGCTCATCTTTATTCATTTCTGTTTTACACCCTTTTTTATTTATGAATTTCAATCTCCTGTCTTATATAATTAAGAGCATTATCTACATTTTTCACAGAGACAACTATGGAATCCCATTTTAAATCTTTTAACTTGAGAGTCAATTTTTTTGTACCGGGTATAATTATTACTAAGGTTTTTTTACCTTTTTTGCTCACAACCCTTATTCCATAACCTCCATATCTCCATGCATTTTTTGTGTCTATTTTTGCATCTTTGATTTTATTCCATGGAATATATTTTTTATACATAGGAAATCCTACAATAAGTTGATCTGATGTGATTATCAAATAATAAGAATGAAAACCTAGCTCAAATATGAGAAAAATTATTATCATTAGCAAAAAGAACCAGTTAGGAGCAGGCTTTGAACCAATAGGAGCCACAAAGATTTGATAGAGCAGAATTGCAGAGAAAATGAAAATCAAAGGTATGAAAATAAGGGACACAAGATAAAAATGAATGCGTTCCTCGTGAAGGATATTTCCCTGAATATTCATGCTCATCCTCTGCTCCAATCTTTCAGCACCTTCGCCAATATTTCATACGCTTTCTCCACATCTTTCATATCCACATGCTCATTCTGTGTGTGAGCGTTTCTCAGCTCTCCCGGGCCAAAGACCACAGTGGGCGTGCCCTTCTCCACTAAATTCTGAGCGTCGCTCCAGCTCCTGAATCCCCCGAGTTCAGCATACTTCATAAACTCTTTCACTCTCCTGTTCCTATACGATATCTCAAATGGAGGCGAAAGATCGTAAATCATGTGATTCACATTGTACTTCCTGCTCAGGCGGTTCACCTCGTCAATTATCTCCACCGCCGTTTGACCAGGAAGATACACGAAATCCACCAGTGCCTTGGCGCTTTCCGGCACTGCTAAAAGATAATCACCCCCATCGAACATCTCAACATTTATGGCGGGAGAGCCAAGAAGAGTGTGCTCCGCCTTCAAAAACTTCATTCTCCGAAGAGACGAGAGGAAATTCACCCCGTGCCATATTGCATTTTTATCCTCCTCCGCGCATGAGCCGTGCATGGCCTCACCCCAGAACTCAAACTCAAGCTCAAGGCTTCCCGCTTCAGCGGTGCAAACCCGCAGGGATGTGGGCTCCATTGTTATGGCGAAATCATGCGCGTACTTCTCAGCGTATTTCTTTGAGCCCTTTCCCTCCTCTTCCTCGTCCACGAAGAACACGTAAGAAACTGGGAGCTTATCTCTGAATTCTTCAATTAGCTTGAGCATTATTAAAACTCCTGCCTTGTCATCCATAACTCCTCTACCCCATAGAATCGTGCCTTCAACCTCTGGCGGGAAGTAATCGCCCACAGTATCAACATGCGCATTCACCATGAATTTTTCCTCAGGATTCACTATTATGTTGTACCTCTCCTCATCCACGGGCATGCGCTCGTACTCCATGCCCATAGCATCCAGTCTCTCCTCAATAAACCCAAGAATTTTAGATTCGTATCCCGTCTCACTTCTGATTTTTGCAAGCTCAACGAGTTCCTCAATTTTGAGATCCATAGGTGTGTATCTCCATCCTATTCTTTAACCTTTTCTCCCAAAAATCTACGAAGCCATGGACCCAATCCATATATCAGGAGCATAATGTAAAATACCTGTATGATTGGCTTAAATGAAAGGGCAAATACCGTTAACGAGGGAAACACCGTTGCGGCGAGGGAGAGAGAGATGGCCTGCGAGCTCGCCGTGGCACCCAGAATAAGGATCATTCCCTGGGAATAATGGAGATGAAGCATCTTGGCTGCGAGCACAGAAAGCGCTGTCTGGATGATGTAATAAAGTACCAGGGTGCCTAAAACAAGGAGAAAGACCTGTGGCTCCCCAAGGACCTTCTGAGAAACCTTTGCCACTGAGAAGAAAACGATGAGAAGTATTCCAAGCGCAGAGACCCCGGGAAGATACTTTTTTATTGACATGAAGTACTCCCTGCCACGTTTTTTTATTATTGTCCTTCTCGTAAATGCTCCAAAGAAGAGAGGTACGAGTATGTAGAGGAGGAGAATCACTATGAGCTGCATGAGATTTATTTCTGCGAAGATTCCTCCGCTTATATAGATGAGTAGGGGAGAGATGAAAGGAATGAGAAGAAGCCCTGCCACAGCTATTACGAGAGCGTCTGGAACGCTGGCATCCGCTATGCCGCTCCATCCTATCAGCATGTTGGAGCATGGAATGGCGCCAACCAGCACCAGCGCAAGAGCTAAATCAGGATAATTAACAAGCGCGGTACGGGAGAGAAAGAATGCGGTTAGAGATGCTATGAAGTATGCAAATATGAGCGTGGTGATTATCAACTTATAATTTCTCCCCGCCTTTTTCACCTTCTCTATCTCCATACCCGTGAGCATGGGGTAGAGCATCATGAAAACTGCCAGGATGCTTATGGGCATGATGTTCATGTGCTCGAAATCCCATAACTGCCCTGCAATCAGGGCGAGAATAAAAATCAGGGTAACGTAGAGGTAAAGTCGCTTCTTTATGTGGAGCAGAATTTCCAGCATGAAACCGCATTCTTTTCTTCTTATTTAATTATTTCTGGACATAAATGGTGCATCACTCCATTCCCAATTTCATCGTCTTGGTGAACCTGATTATTCCGATTATAACCCGCATCATCTGCGGTGAAATCCCACATTTTTCGCAACCACGCTCATGCTCACCACCAATCATCTCTCTTGATAAGCAGGGCAAATCCTGAGGCGATTAGAAGCAATGGCCCGATTATGCAGATGTTGAATTTGATAAACCCGAGCATATCCAGAAGCCAGAGCACACCTATCAAAATCAGAAAAATTCCTCCAATTATTCTCCCCGTATCAATGCCATGCATCATTTTCTCACCACATTTTTAACCCTGGCGTTCTTGCTTATCTTCATTTCCTTTGCTTCCAGTGTTTCAATGACGCAGCCATCATCCACAATAACCTCCTCACCTTTCACAAGGTCTGCCACAACACTTTCAATGTGTATCTCTTCTCCTTCAATTTTTCTCACTTCCAGCTTACCGGACCATTTTCTAAAGAACCCGCGCTCGCATTCAATCCTTATCTCTTCTCCATAAATTTCTCCTATCCTACTCTTCTTTTTACTGAGTTTTATCTTTATTTCCTCTCCCTCTAACTGTTCTGCATCTATGACTCCCCCAATACGAATGCTCTCGCCCTTTAATTTGCCAGAAGATACACTACCTGAAATCTTTATATTCTCTCCCGATAAATCCTTTGCCTTAAAAACACCGGCAGCGTTTAAATTTTCTGAGATAACATATCCTTCTATATTTGCAGATCCAGAGCACCTTAGCATCTCTGCCTCTATATTCCCCTCAGACTTGAGCGCTCCAGATACAGAGATCCTTTCGGCAATTACATCTCCTGTTATTTTCAAACTCCCTGCAGCGGATATGTAATCGTACCTACCAGGACCAAGAACGCAGGAGCCTGCACATTTATAACTCCTGTTTCCCTTTTTCCTAGAAGAAGTTTTTTCCATATCCATTTCCAAATCTTTCATCGCAGATTCAACGCCCTTCATTGCCGTCTCCATGGCCCTGTCCACAATATCGGCCACACTCTCTTCAGAAAAGATGCGCGATTCTTCAGGCCCTTCCTCCTTTCCGCTCTCTTCCTCGTATCTGGCCAAAATATCCTCATAGGTCTCACGGCTTATCTCGCCCCTCTCGTATTTTTCCCTCAGTTTTCTTATGAATTCATCTTCCATAAGACCTCCATGAATTCAGGATATTTAATAATTTTTATAAAAGTTTTTTGTTAAAACTTCCACCTTGTATTTGATTTTTCAACTTAAAAGTTGATATATGATTTTGTCCTATGGAAAACTATGAATACGGAGCAATTTACCGATGTACTCACTCCAGTGCGCATAAAGATTCTGAGAATGTTAAGGGAGGAAAAGCATCCTGAGGAAATTGCAGAAAAGTTGAGTATAACTAGGCAGGGTGTGGATAAGCATCTTTCAATACTATACCTATACGGGATGGTGGACAAAAGAATAAAGATGGGTAGAAGGCCCATGGTTTTTTATCGCATCACCTCAGAGGGGGAGGATTTCTTTCAAAATTTTGAAGAGTTGGTGGAGAACCACATATTGGCAATAAAAAACAGATATAAGGAGGAGTTGCTTACCCTGGATAGGATGCTGGTGGATGGAAAGATAACTGAAAATGAGTACTTGAGAGCCAGAAAAGATATGGAGAAAAGGTTCTCCTGGGTGATCGAAAATGAAGATAAGGAAGGGTAAGAGGGAAGATTTGCAGTATCTGCCGCAAATACTTATGGAAGCCTACAAAGGTCTTGAAGAATACGGGGAGAGGGACATAGATAGGGCCAGAAAGTACATTGAAGATCTGTACGAAGAGGATCCAGAATGCTTCTTCGTAGCTGAGGATAATGATAAAATTGTGGGCTTCATCTTCTGCAATAGGTTCTGGTACAGCAAGTTTGAGCATTCTCATGTGGGGGCAATACACGAGATAGTTGTGCTTCCAACACACAGACATGAGGGCATAGGAAAAAAATTGATTGAGAGAGCAATGGAGGAACTTAAACCTTCAAGGATTGAACTGTGGGTTGGAGAAGGGAACGAGAAGGCGATAAAATTTTACGAGAAATTGGGATTTAAAAGAAAAGAAAAAGCTGAAAAGTGGGTGAGAATGGTTAAATAGCGTACACAACCTTTTTCATATTTGGGCGCTCTTTGTAGAACATCCTGCTTCCACATTCACACTCCAGCTGTTGCACTCCCAACTCGCTGGTTAATGGCTTTCCACATCTTATGCACCTATACATTAACCCTCACCCTTCTCCATTCCTTATAGACATCAGGGGTATAGGCACCTCCAGCAAATTTCAAGCCACAATGGGTGCATACCCATATTCCGGTGGAGAGCCTCTTGACTGAATAGCGATGACATCTTGGGCATAGATGCTTTTTCTCCTTCTCCTTCATTATGTCTGCCCATCTATAACGCAAAGATATGCCGTACCTGGGGCCGAAGCGCCCCGCGATGCCAACCTTCTTAGTCCTCTTGGCCATTTGAATCACCCAGAATTATATCCCTGACCTTTCGGCCGATATCCATGCTCATATTTATAGCTTTCTGCACCTCCTCGTAGGTGAATGTCCCACTCAGGCCCTTTTGCATGGCGTTTATCTTGCCCTCTTCATTTGTGGTTACTGTCAATCTCGCGGATGCTATGCTCTCCTCATCCAGATTTGGATCCGCCACAAGCCAGTTTCCAATCTTTGCAAATGTAACCGGCACGGGGTAATGCTGCACGGGCAACTTGAAATCCTCACCCAATTCGTGTTTCGCGGCTGGAACTGTGGCCTCGGTAAGTGCTGCTAAAGCTCCATACCCTGAGGCATCAAAGAGATTTCCATCATAGTCAAGCACATGAATGTCGATAAACACCACCCATACTTGCTCTCCTTCCTCTATAACCAGTTTCTCAAGATCAATGGCATGGCCCTCACGAATACCGCGATCCACCACACGGGCGAGTTCTATTGCCTCCTCTCCAGGGGGACCCGGCTCAAATGTGGGAGAGGCCATTGGTGAAAGTTCTGCATTGGTCGTGAGAATCCCCTGAGCAGGAGTGTCCGGAAAAGGAGTACCTGGCTCTATTTTAACACCAACAAGAACCTTGGTACGTCCCAGCTCAACAAGAGCTGAACCTTCGGCTCTTGGTATTTTACCCCTAACTATTTTTAACTCTCTGATCTCGTCAAAATTCCGCCCATCAACACGGGTACCCTGTGATGCCAGTTTGTGTATGTACTTTCTCTGCATCTCTGGCACAACACCAGCGGTGAATTTTGAGTTACTCATCATCACTCACCTCCTCGTTTATATACTTCCTCTTGAGCGCTTCAACCTGCATCTCATGTATCTTCTTGGCTGCATCCATTGCCATCTCCATGGCTGTTGTGAGTTCCTCGTATGTCAGATCTCCATCCATCTGAAGAAGTGCTATCTCTCCTGTGCGTGGTAGAATGGCCATTGGAACGTCAGCCTGGCCGTAATTGTCCTCTTCCTTGTTTAGATCAAGAACAACCACATCATCCACCTTGCCAGCAGCACATCCAACAATCAAATCTCGCATAGGAATGCCCGCATCTGCAAGTGCAAGAGAGGCAACAGTTATGCCTGCGACCCTCGTACCAGCGTCCGCCTGAAGAACTTCAATGTACACATCTATGCTTGTTCTCGGATATTTCTCCACAAAGATTACGCTTGTAAGTGCCTCACTTATGACCTTGCTTAATTCTATGCTCCTCCTGTCAGGGCCCGGCCTCTTGCGTTCGTCCACACTAAATGGAGCCATACTGTACCTTGCGCGCACAATCGCTCTGTCAGCCTCCTGAACATGCTTTGGATAGGCCTCGTGGGGCCCGTACACGGCAGCCATTATCTTGTTTCCACCCCACTCTATATAAGCGGAGCCATCAGCCCTTTCAAGCACACCAACTTCCATCTTTATCGGGCGCAGTTGATTGGGTAGTCTGCCATCTATGCGAAGTCCATTATCATCTATGAGCCTGATATCACTCTTCATTCCCATCATTATCACCTCTATTTTCCTCCAAAAATTCTTTAACACGATCTGTCAGTCCGTATGTGTGGGCTTCACTCTCTATCATTCGTATTGCCTTTATCACTGTTACAATTCCCTCGGGAGAGCCGGAGATCCATATAACTCCGTTCTGTCCAACATATATGCGGCACCCTGTGTACTCCTTCAACATCTGAATCATTGAACCACCCTTACCTATCACCCGAGGCACCTTGAATGGAGAGATCTTTATTATGTGTCCCCCCTCCAGTTTGCGCAATCCGGGTTCTTTCAGGGTTATCCACACCTGTCCAAGTTCGTTCACATTGCTGACCTTTGCAAGTACAACGTCACCTATGCTGAGGTATCTCCCTGTATCTCCAAAATCAACACGCCACGGCACATCATTAACATGCAGAGGCGCGTAGTAGGGCGCGTTTATATCCACAACCCAGTTCATAGGCGCAAGGTCTATTATCTTTCCTATCACTTTGTCTCCTTTTTTCGGTATGTAGCATCCAGAGAGAGGTATAACATTAACATACCCGGCACGGAGATCCACAATGCCCAGATAGGCAGAGTACATCTTGCCATTCTCCACAAAAACCCCGTTGCCGGGCTTACCATTCTCATCAATTTCCTCTCCCGGAACAACAATTTTTCGTATTCCAACCTTTCCTTCCATATTCATTACCTCCTTAAAATCTTGGTCTGAACGTTACCATGGGTTTTCTTATTAAGCATATCAAGAAACTCTCCTTGCATGCCGGCGGGTATCTCAACCACACCTATCCAGGAACCATCCTTCTGCCACTCCTCTTGAAGTAGGGTACCCATCTTGCTCAATTCACCGTAAATCTTTCCGTACATATCTCCACTAACCTTGACGGCTATTTTTAATTTTTCAAACCGAATTGGAATTATGGGCCTTAGGGCCTTCAACACAATAGGAACTTGGGCTTCCACAGACTTGAGGGGATCTATATGTACCTTGGCCTCCTCCATGGCCAATTCAATACGCTGTGGAGGATGCGGTGCTCCAGTTTGCGGATTTATGGCATTTCTCGCAATTTCCATTATTATTCTCCTTTTCTTATCCTCAAGCATCTTGCGTCTCTGCTCTGTGGTTAATTGCACCTGACCCTTTAGTATTATCTGCCTTGCAACCTCATTCACATCGGTGGTGCCAAATACCTCCTTCACAAGTTCCTCACTTGCCCTATCTCCTTTATGCGCATCCTTAAAAATCTCATCTATGACCATGTAATCCACGATGTTTGTTATCTTCCCCGATTTTATGTCGTCTATGGCATCCGGGTCAACAAGAATCTCAAATCTGTGGCCGGCATGCTCGTAACGTGCAATGATGGCATCCTCAAGCCTTACCATTTTCACTCCTCTTTACTTTCCTTGCTCTTCTTATACTCTTCAACATATTTGGCAACTTCATCATCGCTCATCAAAGTAAAATTCTCACCCTTCTTTATGTAACCGATTTCAAGCGTTATGGGATTGACCTCCTCCTCGTTGACCATGTCTATGGCCTTAAGACCGAGCATCAGTGCTTCATGGAAATCCATATCCTCACGATACTCATTTTCAAATAACTCCATCACCGTTTCGCGACCTCCTCCAATACAGTCGGCCTTATAACCCATTATGGTGCCGCTTGGATCCGTCTCCATAAGGTAAATCCCCCTATCATCAACACCGGCTATCAGGAGGGATGCCCCGAAGGGTCTCACACCACCATATTGGGTGTACTGCTGCTTGTAATCACTTACGCGCTTTACCAGGTGTTCAACGGATATACCCTCCCCATAGGTTACACGCTCGATCTGAGCAACTAAACGGGCATAATCCACGAGAACTCTGGCATCCCCTACCAAGCCGGAGGTGGCACACCCGATATGGTCATCAATCACAAATATCTTCTCCATGCTCTTGGGCTCAAGCAGTCTGCTTCTTATCCTCTTATCCGCCATCAGGATAACCCCATCCTTGAACTTCAATCCCACAGTGGTGGTACCCCTCTTAACGGCTGCTCGAGCATACTCAACCTGAAACAATCTTCCATCGGGACTAAACACTGTTATTGCCCTATCATACGCCATCTGCGCTGGTTGCATCTTCTATCACCTCTCAACTTTGAATGGAATATACGCACTCATTATAAAACTTTATGCCCAAATATAAGTCCCGGCTCCCGGATTCGAACCGGGGACCTGCGGATCTCTGCTGAGCGGCGTTTTGCATCCGCCCTCGGATGCATCCCAACTACAGTCCGCCGCTCTAGCCAGACTGAGCTAAGCCGGGTCAAATGGGAGAAATAAAAAGGGGTATTTAAGATTTTATCTTAGCAAGGGCTGATTGCGTAGCCAGTCAATGTCACTTATGTAAAGGTCCCTTATGTCCTTGAGACCAAGGATTATCATTGCCAGCCTCTCCAATCCGAGGCCCCATGCAAGTACAGGATACTCTATGCCCAGGGGCTCTGTGACCTCCGGGCGAAATATGCCCGCACCCCCCAGTTCTAGCCACTGGTCGTTGTAATACACCTCCACCTCAAGGCTGGGCTCCGTATAGGGAAAATAGGAGGGACGAAATCTTATGGTTGGAAAGCCCATGAGGGAGTAGAATTCCTTGAGAATGCCCAGAAGGACCTGAAAATTGGCATCCTCGTCCATGTATATGCCCTCTATCTGGGTGAACTCGGGAAGATGTGTGGAGTCCATATTCTCCCTTCGGAATACCCGTCCGATGGAGAACATACGCACAGGAGGCTTGCGATGCTCGTAAAGATACCTTATGGAATTCACCGTTGTATGGGTACGGAGCATTGCCCTCTCTGCAATTTCCTCACTCCATTCATACCGCCAGCCACGGCTTATACCTCCCCCATTTTCGTGCATATCCTTTACCTTGAGCATATATCCACGATCCTCAATTGGAATCCTTGCAGGCTTCTTAAGGTAGAAGGTGTCCTGCATCTCCCTGGCAGGATGGTCCTGCGGAATGAAAAGGGCATCCATATCCCAGAAGGCACTGACCACATACTCACCCTGAACCTCGTCAAAGCCCATCATAAGGAATATCCTGCGAATCTTCTCTATTATTTGCGTTAGGGGATGTGGCTTGGCAGAGTACATCCTCGGGGCGAATAGGCCCACATCATAACGCTTCAACTCGTAATCTCTCCATTTTCCCGTCTGAATCAATTCAGGAGTGAGTTGCGTGATTTCCTCCTTTATCTCAATTCCCTCATCCAGAATCTTCCTTCCGAGATTCGTCAGAGAGACGTACCTTATTATGCGCTCCTTCTTCTTTATAAGCCCCTTTCTGCGAAGAAGATCCTTAATTATCTCAAGGTCAACCTCACCCTCCTTCAAGCACCGCTCCCTCAGCAAGCTCAAAAGGTTTTTCCTTTTCTCAATCTCATCATCAACATTCACAAACTTGAGTTTTCCATTTTCAAGAGGGATCCCCATTTTCCTTAGATGCCCCATTCCAACGGTCACAACGTTCTTGGGAAGGATCTTGAACAGTTCCCTTATTTCTAACTCCCTCCTCTCCTTCAGAATTTCATATATCTGAACCTCTGGCAATTCCTCATCCCTGTTGAGGCAGTACTCCACATCCATCTTCTCCCTTATTTTAACGAGTCCCTTTACCCTGAGCCAGGAGAGCGCGTTCATAACCTCAACCATCTGCGAGAATTTTCCGATTTCCAATATTTCATCGGTGCTTACCTCATCTTTGCCCGCTTCTTTGATGGCAAGGAGAACACGCTTTTCGAGGTTACTGAGTTCCATACTAGTGCATGGGCAACTTCTTTAAATAATTTGCAATACTCCACCTATGAAACTCTTCGGCACTGCCGGGATAAGGGGTGTCACAAATAAAGACATAACTCCACAACTGGCAGCTGAGATAGGGCTGGCCTATGGCTCTTCATTTTCGGGAAAGATTGCCGTGGCCCGGGATAATCGTTATGGAGCAAAGATGATTGAAGACGCCCTGGTATCTGGTTTGCTTGGAGCAGGAGCGGAAGTGCACCTCCTTGGGATCATACCCCTTCCCATCTTTGCAAGATACGTGGCAGATTTTATGGACGGGGGAATCATAGTCACGGGCTCACACACACCACCCCATATAATAGGAATTGTGGCTGTGGACGAACTTGGAAGAGATATGTACTGGGACAAATCGAAAAAAATTGAAGAAATATACGAAAGAAAGGATTACAAACTTGTGCCGTGGGACAGGATAAAGGAGCCAATTTACGATGATGCCCTTGAAAATTATATGAAGTTCGTGGAAGGGGAGGCAAGGGGGCTTGATGGATACAAAATACTTATTGATCCTGCCAACGGTGCGGGGGCTGGTATCATAAACAGAATTTTTGAGGACCTGGGCTTTGCTGTGAGATGCATAAACTGCGATAGAAGGCCCGTACCCAACAGACCATCGGAGCCCAGAAGGGAAAATCTTGTAGAGTTGGCAAAATTATCCAATGACTTTGACCTGGCAATCGGAACTGATGTGGATGCAGACCGTGTTCTCTTCGCCTCCTCAGGTAATGTTTATTCTGAGGATTCAATAGGTGCACTACTGGCTTCGCACTATGCAAGAAAAAAAATTGTCACTCCAATAAATTCATCCAAACTCATTGAAAAAGTGGCCAATGATAGAGGCTTTAAGGTAATATACTGCCCGGTGGGGCCTCCTGAGATCGCAGAGCACATACTGCAATACAACGCAGATTTTGGCTACGAGGAGACCGGGAAATATATATTCCCTCCCTCAACCCTATGGGGTGATTCGGTACTGACCACCCTGAAGATTCTCAGGATTATGAACTCAACAGGTTCAACTCTGGATTCACTTCTACAGGAATTTCCGAGATATTACCAGATAAAGGAAAAATTCCCAGTTGAAAGGGAGATGAAGAGAAAAGTCGTTGAGAGAATAGGTGATTTTCTTGAAAAGAACCCGCCAATAGGTGTGGAAAAAATACTAAGGATCGATGGAGTTAAACTTATTTACGAAGATTCCTGGCTCCTCATAAGGGCATCAGGCACTGAGGATGTGATACGGGTTTTCTCCGATGCCTCATCAGAGGAGAGGGCAAGGGAACTTGTGAACTTTGGGCTTCGCTTGGTCAGAGATTTTCTCTTCTCCCTGCAAGGGTGAAATAGGCCAGGAGAGCATCAAGCTGGATACGCTCGTTGGCCCCCTCAACCATTCTGAACTCTATCTCTCCCGTTCTATCAAGTAGTTCAACCTTGAGCCTGTCATCAATGGGCAAATCGTAAATCACACGGTGAATCTGCTTTATTACATCCTCTCCAGAGAGGCCCAGCTCCACAAGGAGTTTGTTCAACTTGTTTCTGGCAGATATGAAATCCCCACCCAATGCCTTTTTTACCACTTCCTCAACATCCTCCCTCTTTGCAATGCCTGTAGCCTTGTAAACTGTACCCTCATCGATGGTATCCGATATGGCCGCGGACATCTGGAGAATGTTTATGGCCTTGCGCATATCCCCAGATGAAATGTAAACTATGGCATCAAGGGCATCATCCGTGATTTCCTTGCCTTCGTTCTCCGCTATGTATCTCAACCTCTTTTTTATATCCTCAGCCTTCAGAGGTGTGAACCTGAAAACGGCACATCGGGATTGAATGGGCTCGATTATTTTTGAGGAGTAATTGCAAGAGAGAATGAAACGGCAGGTGCGAGAGTACATTTCCATGGTACGCCTTAGGGCTGCCTGAGCGTCAGGAGTCAGGGCATCCGCCTCATCGAGAAAAATTATTTTAAAGCCAACATCGTTGGGCGCGGCAGTTCTCGCGTACTCCTTTATCTTTGTTCGGACAATCCCTATGCCTCGCTCGTCACTTGCATTCAACTCGTGAAAACTGGACCTCCAGTTATCCCCAAACAACTCCCTTGCGAGGGCTATTGCACACGTAGTTTTTCCCGTTCCTGCAGGACCTGCAAAAAGAAGATGGGGCATACTCTTTGCCTTCACATAGGATTTGAGACGCTCTACAATCTCCTTCTGCCCCACAACCTCATCAAGGTTTTTGGGCCTGTACTTCTCAACCCAAACATCTTCCATATTTGCCGTTATGGGTTGGGAAATTAAATAATTTTGCCCGTTGTTCAAAAAACGCCGGGGGAGGGATTTGAACCCTCGCACCCCTTAACGGAGTACAGGCTCTCCAGGCCTGCGCCTTACCACTCGGCAACCCCGGCCCCGTGGTAAATCCGCTTCCCTTATTTTATTTTTTCTGGAGTGTGTAAAAGAAAAATTTAATATGAGAAAAATATCTCCTATCCCAGTGCCACCGTAGCTTAGCCCGGAAGAGCGGCTGACTTGTAAGAGCCCTTTCTCTAAAGAGAAAGCGCTTCATCGGAAAGAGAGGGCACCGGGAAATCAGCAGGTCGGGGGTTCGAATCCCCCCGGTGGCTCTTATTATTCGATGATTGTACTACTCTTCGACTGTTGTACCATAAAGGACATATATATACCTCTGGATTTTCTGTCAGGTGATCGAATGAAAAAGGCTTTGATGTACGGAATTGCCATTGTTCTGGCAATAGTTGCTGTGGGGGCAGGTGCATACTACGTAATCTCACAGCCTGGTGCAGAGAATACGCAGGAAAGCAATCCTTCCGGAGGTACTCCTGAGCATAAATGGACCTCAATAAAAGAATATGTATATTCCCTGCCTTACCAGAATCTCAGCAAGGAGGAGATCCAGGGATTGCAGTACATGCGAGAAGAGGAAAAAATGGCCCATGATGTGTACATTTATGCATACCACAAGTATGGAACGAGAATATTTAAGAACATTGCCAAATCTGAGAGCACTCACACATATATGGTCTCTGTGCTCCTTGAGAAGTACAACATAACTGATCCTGCAAAAAACGAGCCAGAAGGTGTATTTAAAAACTCAACGATACAGGCACTCTACTGGAAACTTGTGGAAAGGGTAAACGAATCTGAAAAGAGTGCACTTATAGTGGGTGCCAATATTGAAGAACTTGATATAGTGGATATACAGCACTGGCTCAATAAAACGGACAATCAGGACATAAAATATGTTTACACAAACCTCACCAACGGCTCAGGGAACCATCTGAGAGCGTTCGTTTCCACATTGAAAAGGATGTATAACTACGAGTATCAACCTGTGTACCTGGGCAAGGAAGAGTACGACAGAATAATTAGCGGTGAAAATCCGTGAGGTGGTAGTATGGGAAAAATTGTATACGCGAGGGCAACAACATCCACCTTCCTCTTCATTTCATTTTTTGTTGTCTTTTTCACAGGTGTGGGTCTTTACATCTCTCCGAGCGGAAGGCTGGCAAGGGAGACTTCGTGGTCATTTTTTGGATTAACCAGGGATGCTCTCACTCTTATACACATACACCGCCTTTATAATGAGTGCTCTGATATTCATCCACATTGCCTTAAATTTTGGAATGTATGCAAGTGAGATGAGAATCCTTGCAAGAAGAAGAAAAGAATAATTTAATATACCAAATTCCACATTTACCCTCAGGCGGGGATGGCCGAGCGGTACGGCGATGGCCTGCTAAGCCATTGGGCTGTTGCCCGCGGGGGTTCGAATCCCCCTCCCCGCGCATCACTTTTGTTTCTGATACTTTGCAAAGAACACATGGGCGTTGGTTAAATAGAAGTTCCACAAACTTGCAAGTACTATGCCAACAAAATCGGCGAGCATGTAATGTATGCCCATCGTCTTGAGAAGCCAGTAGGTCCCCACATTTATGATTATGCCCATAATAAGCGTGAAATGGTAGGCGGCCATCCTCCACCAGACAGAGCGCGAGTAAATCCTGCTGGAAAATACCCAGTAATTGTTCATAAGAAAGGTAATTATGATGCTTAATTCAATGGCCAAGACCAATGAGGGTATATCGGGAAAATCCAAAATTTTGAAGAACAAAAAGAAAAACACCATGTTTATCAGAACGCCTGAAACTCCCGTTAAACCGTACTTTACGAACACAAAAAATGCCCCATACTCTCTCATCATCCTGAGAAAATCCCGCACACGCCTTTTGTTTCCCTTTACATTCTCATCAATCACACATACATTTTTGAATTTCCCGTCCAGCAAAATTTTTGTTAGATTTTCATCCTTCTCGGTGCCATAAACCTCGCCGTGATACCCAAAGACAGGAGATAGGGGATTGTACTGGATCCCTGGAAAAATTGTTTTAACGAGCATCATAATGATTCTGCTCTTGATACTCTCCCTGTAAACCAGAACAAGATCGCAATTTTCCAGTTTTTTTCTGACCTTATCTTCAATATCCATCTAATCCCACATTGATCCTTGGTTTATAATTTTTTATCATTTTTCCATAAATTTGACCATGTGGTAAAGCATTTTATTGCACATACCCTGAATAAATGGTCCGGTGATAAAATCTATCTCCGTCTTTCTACCCATCTCAATATCCTGCAGCATACTGGACCGATTTTTAGCGGTTTTTTCAATTACATCCATGGCGAGCGAGAACACATCCGCATAAATGCCCATATCGGAAAGAACTGCGGAGCACTCATCAGCCACGCATTTTACTATCTCAACAAGCTCTTTATCAGCAAGTTTTCCGTTGGGAACACGCATTATGGCGGTTAAAGGATTTATACAGGCGTTTATGGCTGCTTTAACCCACCTTCTTTCCATTATATCGTTAACAACCTCAACCCTCAACCCACATTCTGTAAAATTTTCAGCAAAATGAATAACTCTCTCACTAAACCTTCCATTTTCCTCTCCAATAAAAGTATCGCCGTATCCGGCATACATAACCACACCTGGCAGGGTTCTGGTTGCGCCCATGGTCGTAACTCCAGGTATTACATCAAAACCATATTTTTTTAGAATATCAACAACACCAACACCATTCTGAAATGTTATCACTGGCTCTCCATCATACTGCTTTTTTATCTCCTCCGCCGCACTCTCTGTTTGGTAGGCCTTTACCGTCAAAATGAGGAGATCAAAACCACCAGGGTAATGGTCCAGTGCATCAATGTGAAATAAATCATTGACCATGCCCTCAACCCGCAATCCATTCTCCTGTATGGCCCTTAAATGCTCTCCTCTTGTTATGAGAAGAACATCATTTTTTCTGGAGAGTATTGCTCCCAAGACGCTTCCCAGAGATCCTGCTCCGAATACCGCTATTTTCATCCCTACCTCCCTCCTCAGCGAACACGGCCTTCCTGCTCACCAGATAGTTCCACAGGGCTGCACCACCAACTCCACCAAAATAGGCAATTTTAATGGGTAAGGATAGAATCAACAATACGCCAAACACAAGGGTCTGAACAACAAAACCGCCGAAAAGTGCAATATGATATGCCACCAACCTCTGCCACATGGTCAGTTTATATTTCTCTTTCCTGAAAACCCAAACATCATTGGGATAGAATGTTACCAAAATTCCGGCCTCCACGGACAGGAGATAAGGCAGTATAAATGCGTATGGACTGGCCTCTGGAGGTAATCTATGAGTTGCCTCCATTATAATCAGCGAGCCAACCCCTGCACCTAAAATTCCCACAAGGGTAAATTTTATGAAGGTGATCAATTCATTTTTACTGTCCATTCTCCAGACCCTCTAGGGCTTCTCGAATCTCATCATCATCAGGACTTCTTCTCAGCGCCTCCCTCAGGGCACGCTTTGCCTCTTCAATCATATCCATATTGGCATAGGAAATACCCATGGCGTACCAGGCATCCGGGTCGTCCGAAATATCTATGCATTTTTTAAAAGCTTTTATTGCCTCCTTATACCTTTCAAGATAGTGTAACGCCAGACCCTTGTTGTACCAAGCGTTATCGTAATCATCTTCAATTTGGAGCGCATGCTCTGCGGATTCAAGGGCTTTCTCGTACTTCTCCTGAAAGAGCTGGGAAACCGCGAGGTTGTTCCATGCCTCGGCATCCTCCGGATTGATCTCCACCAATTTTGAGTAGTACTTCTCAGAAATGTCATATTTTTCCTGGGCATCATAGCAGGATGCGAGATTGTACCATGCATCTATATTTTCAGGGTCCATTTCAGTCACCCTGCGGAAGTACTTGGCCGCATCTTTGTAGTTCTCATTATCAAAGAGAATCATTCCCTTTAAAAGCAGGAGATCCTCATCCTCGCCCTCTTTAAGCAGTTCATCCACAATCTCAAGGGCCCCTTCGTCATCGTCCATGGACCTTAATATATAGGCCTTGTAGGTGAGGGCCTTTTTATCCCGCCCCTTTTTCAGAACTTCCTCTATGAGTTCAAGCGCTGGCTGATAAAGCCCCATCTGAAGGTATTTTTGAACGTCCTCTTCCCATTGCTCCATGAAGATACATCACCTAATCCCATAAAAAAGTATTGCTGGGGAAGTTTTATAAGCGCCATCTTTTTATTCTTTCTGTGGAATTCCCATATGAGTTCAGGAAAGTGCAGCGCACAATTGTAAGGGACATTGAAAACGCACTGGAGAATTCTTTTCACATGGTTTTCGAGGCTCCAACAGGCTCCGGAAAAACCATAGCAACCCTATATCCCTCTGTAAAATATGCCCTTAAACACGGTATGAAGATACTGTATCTCGTGCATACAAATTCTCAGGAGCAGCAGGTGATAAAAGAGGCAAAGAAACTCGGAGTTAGTGTTGTGGCAATGCAGGGAAGATCCCACCTATGCCCCCTATCAAGAGAAAGAGAAGATATGAAGGACGGCACTCCAGAGGAACTCGCCTTACTATGCGGCAAACTTAAAAAGGATGTTCTCAGCGGAAAAGATGAGGCATGCCCATATTTCAGTAACTACATTGAGCGGGGTGAAAAACTTAGAAAAATAATAATGGAGGGGCACCCTGCGGAGGAAATTTTCCTCATTGGAAAGGAGATGGAAATATGCCCCTATGAGGCCCTTAAGGATTCCATTCAGGAGGCCACTGTTGTGGTTTTTCCCTACATCTACTTTTTTTACCCATTCATAAGAAGAAGCATACTGGATAAGATGGGAGTCTCCCTTCAGGAGATGATACTGATCGTGGACGAGGCCCACAACATCCCTGAATTTGCAAGGGAACTCCAGAGCATGGAACTATCAGTTAAATCGCTGGAGAGTATGGAAAGGGAAGCCCTTGAGTTCGGAAATCCCCAGGTACTTGGGCATAATCTCGCCGACTTGGCCGAGTTTTTGAAAGAGGCAATATACAGCATGGAGAAATTCGTGCAGGATGAGGAGGGGATAATACCAGATTATGCATTTGAAGATTCGCTATCCCTGCTTCTTGGAACGGGCATAAACAGTATTGAAGAACTTGCAAAAAACCTCATTTATTATGGAGAGATGGTAAGGGAAGAGAGAATCAAAAAAAGGAAACTTCCAAGATCCCACATTCACCACGCAGGCTCATTTCTACACCTCTGGAAGAGAAGCTATTCCTACGAATACGTAAGGCTCGTTAGATGGAGTAGCAATCCTTCCCTTGAAATTTATTCAATGGATCCTAGCCTGGTTACCGAGGTTCTGTTGGGGGTGCATTCCTCCATTCACCTTTCGGGCACCCTGCAACTTGAAGAGTACAGAAATCTTGTGGGGCTTCCTGAGAAAACCATGGTTAAGAGGTACCCCTGGCCCTTTCCAAGGGAGAATTTAAAGGTGCTTTATGTGGACGACGTGACCACAAAGTACGGAGAGGTTGAAAAACACATCGAGAGGTACGCGGAATACATTGAGGAAATAATATCCATGGGAAGAAACACCGCCATATTCTTCCCCTCCTATTCAATTCTCTCAAAGATAAGGGAACTGATAGGTATGGAGGTTATGGCCGAAGAGAGGGGAATGAAAACGTACAGATTGCACGGTATGATTGAGAAATTCAGGAGCGAGGGAGGAACACTTTTATCAGTGATTGGTGGACGGGTATTTGAGGGACTCGATTTTCCAGGGGAGCAGCTTGAAATCGTGGCAATAGTGGGAATTCCCTATCCAAAACCAACCCCCAAACTCAGGACCCTTGAAATGTACTACGATTCGAAATTTGGAAACGGATGGGAATACACATTTAGAACACCTGCTTTGATAAAGATGAGACAGGCAATTGGCCGTTTAATAAGAGGTCCAAAGGACAGGGGAATCGCAATAATCCTGGATAAGAGAGCGGCCTCTTTCAGAAGGGAGATACCCATGCAAAAGGCAGAGAACATAAAAGAGGAAATTGAGAATTTTTTCAGGAAATGAAAAAGGGGAGGAGGGGCGTCATCGTGATATGTGATTGATGAGTGTATACAATTCGTATACCTGTAAATGGATATGCGTATGTTGTATTTAAAACATTCGCCGTGCTATTTGATAACAAATGCCGTTATTTTCACAATTTCCCAGCTATGAGAAAAATCTCAAAAATGCATCTCTGGCATCATCACTGCTGAATTTCTGAATCCTTGGGCCTTTTTTTCTCATAATTGCCTTAACCACCCCAGCAAATTTACCCTCCTTTATGACAACGAATCCTGAAAATTCTATGGGAAGAAACAGCTGCAGGATATGCACCAGGGGATCCCTCGGCTCAAGAATTATTGTGCTATCGTATATCTCCACAAAATCCATTTCCTGGAGATCGTTGCCCGGTAATCTGTAGATCTTTCCATCGTTGAGATACGCACCCTTTACCAGTGGGCGATTATCGAGAACTTTAACAGCCTCCCATGGGGAAATATGATTCGCACTCAATATTTCAACGATTTCTGGACTTATTAGACCAAAGGCCTTGATAAGGTTATCTATGAACTTCTCAATGGCATACTCCCTTGAGTATTTTGATTCCACAAGAATATAACCACCAGGATATTTTGCCACATAATTGGCATGGTAGAGGGAGTCAACGGCTCTAGATGTTCTCTCCCTCCCTAGGGGAGATTCCTCCAGTAAACTCTGGAAATTCATCTTCTTGAACTTCTGCAATATGCTCAGAACAACGCGCATATCCTCATCGATCTCCTCCTGCCTTATGGCCTGAAATATGGATATATGCTCGGGAACCGCATAAATTGTATGCCCCATTAAATCCACAGACTCATACAACAATTCCGAGCGGAAATATTTATCAATGGAAATGGGTCTGTAGGCGCGAATTGTTTCAAAATCGTTGTGAAGCCCCATAAGTAGTTTTGATACGTCCAGCGTGGTTTTCAATTTTCTTCCCGCAATAACACGATTCTTCCAGAGGAGGTACCTCAGCATCTTCTCAGGTTCAATTACCCGCGCATCAACATCACCTGAAATGTAATAATCACCTATCTTTCTGTACCCACTGCTCTCAGGATTCTCAGAAGTTAGCACTATTCCCTCATCCCTCAATTTTTCGTAAAGTTCCTTATCCCCATAGGTCTCCTTGACAAGGATAAAATCGGCATGCCTCTTCATATCCAAAATTGATAGTATTTTTCCATCCTTTACGTAAACATTGCTCAAAACCTCACCGAACCTATCGTATATCTCGTTCAATCTAGTGTAAACGTAGGGATCCGTTGAAGGTAAAATACAAGAGCCTTTGCCCCGGAGCGAGAAATCATCATCCATATGGTAGTACAGTTTTCCATCCGAACTTACCTTCTTGAACATGCCCAGATGGTCCTTGGGATCCAGGAAGGTGAGATTCTCAATATCCTTTTTAGTCAAGGGCCCATATCCCCTCACAATTCTCTGGAAGAACTCGGATTCATCACCCCGAGGATCCATTTTCATTATTCCAAAGGGATAGGACTGGGGAGCCTTGTTGAAGACCACCTTTCTGTAAATGTAAAGGTTGTTTTCCAATTTTTCAATTATCCTCTTAACCTCGTGGGGATAAAGATTGCTCATCTCCTTTATCTTGGCGTAGGTGGCCCTGCTTCCAAGCAATGCAATTTGGGAAAGCACCTTCTCCTCATTTTCACTCAATTTTTCCCTTCTGTAAACAGAGATCAAAAGAGGAGCATTCTTTAAATTCGTATAGCAGAGTTTGCCACCCATGAATCTCCCATAAATCACCTTTCCCTCACGCAGGGTATTCTGAAAATCATCATAGCAGCCCCGGGCTCTGAGTGAATCTTCGCTAAATGCAACCAAGAATCTGTCAAAAAATTCATCAAGGCTCATATCCCTCACAATTTTACCAAATCTGTATGATTGCAGAGCCTCTCTGCACATTCCAGATTCTTTCCTAAGGGACTCATAATCGTCACGAAGCATGTACTGCTCTCCATAGCCTATCAAGAAATTGCCCCTGACAACCTCACCCTCCTCAACAAGGTACTTCAAGGCCTTTTGAACTTCATCCTCCGAGATGTGCAAGGAGTATACAATCTCCTCAAATGTGAGCGGCGCACGGAAGTACAGGAGTTTTTTTATAAGCATTTCAAGGGCGTATTCTCTATTTATTTGCAGGGGCTCTCTCATGTACCACCATGTCTCCTTACCACGGACTCTCCTTCCCACCAAATAGGCCTTTTCCATATCGTGCAAAACCTCAAGAACTTCCTGTACCCGGAGACCTTTTTCCTTGGATATATCCTCGGCCCTTTTTATCCCCTCAAACTCAATTGTACTCCTTGGTTCCCTGGCGTAAAGGGTTGAAAATATAGGATAGTTTTCCTCGGTGGTCCAGAGAAGACGGGTCGTGTAAACTGAGACAATGCTCCCATCCCAAATGTACTCTTCAATTTTACTCCTCAACTCATCAACCTGCATTTCGGAGAACTCAAACACATTGATGCCCCTGCGGCGCAGCACATCCGCACCTGGGGCAAGTTTGAGGAACTCAATGATATCTTCCGGTGTCCGGATCTTGAACTTGTTCTGAAAATGAGCCATCACCTGTGCCTCATCAAACATGGAGGCAAGTTCTTCCTTTGGAATGACCCTTTCAAGTAATTTCATGTGCAGCTCCTTGAGCAGAGCGCTCCTATCCTCCATAAGCACAATGTCAGAGATACCCGACAGGATAATTGAATGGGCAAATACACTGGGTGCATCACTGTAAGGTATGACCTCCAATTCAATTTTTCCATTTTCAATATCTTTCAGAACTTTGAGAGCGTTGGGTAGATCCATGACTATATTGAATATCTCGTTAAATGTTTCCTCCATCACGGGGAACTTCTCAATCTCGCTTAGAAGTTTTAGAATTTTGTCACTTCTCAACTGCTGCCTTGCCACCGATATATCCCGGCCCTTGTAACGGCGAAGAACCATAAACGAACGGGATGCCACATGCCTGAACCTCTGCTTGAAAAGTTCCGTGTTGAATATAGCCCGGCGAAGGGTATCCTCAAGTTCATCGGAGGACAAAATGCTCTTCATTTCATCAAGTTTCACCCTTCTCTTCAGGGTCAGCATAAATGCATCGTCCGTTATGCTTATTCCCACATTTACCCCGTATTTCTCCGTGAGTTTGTAGGCGTATGCCCTTGAGAGGGCATCGTTAACCCTCCTTCCAAAGGGATAATGAAATATTATGTTGTGCTTTCCTGAGAGGCCAACATAACCCTCTATGACCACCCTCCTATGGGTGGGAACGATGTGGTGCATACCCTGCTTTATATACGATACCACGCTTCTCGCACCCTTGTAATCGAGGTAGTAATCCTTCATAAGGATCTCAATGGTTTTTCTCTCACCATTATCCCTTATGCTCCTCTCCACAAACTCCCTGAATTTCCCAACCTCAATGCTCAAATCAAAGGATCTGGGCAGCATCTCTCCCACCCAGGAGGGTACCGTTGGGCGCTTTCCGGTTGCATCCTTGACTATGACCTTTCCCGTGCGTATGCTCAAAACCTCATAACTTCTCGCACCGAGGACAAAGACATCACCCTTTCTGAGGCGCTCCACAAATTTCTCACTGAGGGTGCCCAACCTCTTTGAGGTATTATCCATAACAAGGTAATCCGCCTCATCGGGGATTGTACCCATGTTCATGAAGTAAATCATGCGACTGCTCCTCTTGCGTCCAAATACCATGTCCTCCTCATCAAACCAGATCTTGGAGTAAACGGTATCGCCAAGCACATGTCCCCCAAGGTACCTGAGCACATCCAGAAACTTCTCAAGGGATAAATCATGATAGCAGTATGAGCCCCTGATTAGTCGATACGCTTCATCCACACTCCACCTTTTCTCTATGCTCATTCCAACAATGGTCTGAGCCAGAACATCAAGTGAGTTCTTCGGAATGCTAACCCTGTCAATCTTTCCATCGTAGGCGCATTTTACAAGGGTAGTGCATTCAATCAAATCATCATTGTCAAACACGAGAAATCTGCCCTTGGCGGTGGCTCCATAGGCATGACCACTGCGCCCGATTCTCTGCAGTCCCTTGGCTATGCTCTTGGGCGAGCCTATTTGCACAACCACATCAATGTAGCCAATATCTATTCCCAGTTCAAGAGATGTGGAGGATATCACCGCCTTCAACTCCCCATTTTTAAGGGCCCTCTCGACCCGCAGTCTCGTCTCCTTGCTCAGGGAGCCATGATGTGCCTCAAGTTTATCCACCCCCCTCTCCTTCAGTTTATAGGCAACATGCTCTGTGCCGCTCCTGGTGTTTGTGAATATGAGTGTTGTGCGATGCCTGTTGATTATATCCACAAGCATATCGTACATTTTCTCGTTGGCAACCTCGTAGGGAACCATGGTCAGGTCCTCCACGGGAGTGAGAACCTTCAAATCCAGTTTTTTTCTGGCCTCAACTTCAACAATATGCACGTCCCTTGGCTTATCTCCAGCATAGCCACCCAGAAACTTTGCAATCTCCTCAATTGGTGCCTGAGTTGCACTCAACCCTATGCGCTGAAACTCTCCTGCGAGATAACCCAGACGCTCAAGGTTTAGGGAGAGCATTACCCCCCTTTTGTTGTTGGCCAGCTCGTGAATCTCGTCCACAATCACATAGCGCACATCCCTGAACCTCTCCCTGAATTTGGGAGCCGTGAGAACCAGAGCCAGGGATTCTGGAGTGGTGATGAATATGTGGGGTGGCTTGCGAAGCATCTTCTGCCTCTCTGATGTGCTCGTGTCACCTGAACGCACTGCAACGCGAATCTTTGGAATCTTCATTCCCTTACTCTTCGCAAGGGAATTTATCTCGGCAAGAGGAATTTCCAGATTTCTGTGTATGTCGTTTGCAAGGGCTTTCAGTGGTGATATGTACACGCAGTAGACCTTATCCTCAAGTTTATCATCCTTAGCAAGCAAAAAAAGTTCGTTGATTACCGATATGAACGCGGTTAAGGTTTTTCCGCTTCCAGTGGGGCTTGATACGAGAACATTCTTACCGCTGTGTATGAGAGGTATTGCATAACTCTGGGGCTCCGTGAGTGTTGTGTACTTTGAACTGAACCACTCCCGAATAATGGGATCAAAAAGCGATAGTACCTCCTCCATACTGTACTGTTTAACTGCCCTGTGCATATGATACCCTCAGAATTTTAGGATTAGCGTATAAAGGCATATAAGTTTTGCCGTTGGAAGAAATAAGAGGTGCAACCATCGTCCCGGGAGAGCACTGGATTGATGATGGGAATAAAAATCTCGGTTGAGGAAAATTTATTTAGAAGATGGGAATTTGCTTATCCATGAAACCAAGAAAAATAAAAGGGAGAATCTGGCTCATCACCGACAAGGATGGAAAAAGGATTGACAATATTGACACGGATATGATTTTCCACAACAGGTATCTCTACATCACCGACATGAAGGAGATGGGCAATTACGCATTCTCAAACCTACCTGGATGGGAGGATTTTCCAAAGAAGGCGAAGCCGGGGGATATTCTAGTGGTTGGACGCAATTTTGGAGCCGGCTCTTCAAGGCAGCAGGCTGTGGATTGTTTCATAGCCCTCGGAATATCGGCAATAATAGGAGAGTCATTTGGAGCCATATACAAGAGAAACGTGATAAACTCAGGCCTGCCACTCATAGAGGCCCCAGGAATATTCAACTCGGGTCTAAGCTCAGGAGATACGGTTGAGATAAACCTGGAAACGGGGGAGATACTCAGGGACGGAAAACTCGTTTTCAAGGCAAAACCCATGTCAAAGGTGGCCCTGGACATATACGACGCTGGAGGAATATTTGAGTACGGAAAGCGGTTGGAAAATGCGTAGAGTCACTGCCATAATATCTCTCTTCCTCGTATCTGTGGTGTGGGGTGCCACATTTCCCCTTGTAAAGGCTTCCCTGGAATACATAACACCAATGGGTTTCATCACCCTCAGATTTCTCTTGGGATTTGCGCTTCTTGCCCTTTTCCTTTTGAAGAATTTGAGGGTAAAAAGGGAGGAACTGCTCCCAGGATTAGTACTCTCCATATTCCTTTTTCTGGGTTATATGTTCCAAACCATAGGGCTTAAGTACACATCCTCATCCCACTCCGGGTTCATCACGGGTCTGTACGTGGTGTTCACACCCATTTTTGCCATATTCCTGCTGAAGGAAAAAATATCACTGAAGGTTGCCGCGGCCATACTTCTTTCTTTGTTGGGACTCTATCTGCTATCAAACATGAGTGGTGGAATGAACTTTGGGGATTTCCTGACACTCCTATGCGCCATCGCCTATGCCGTGCAAGTGGTCCTGGTTGCAAAGTACAGCAGACTACACGATCCCACGGAACTGACCATAATAGAACTGGGATTTGTGGCCCTGTTTTCCGCGGGAGGGTGGGGCCTTGAGGGATTTCAGATTGAGTGGAGCCCACTGATGCTCTTTGGTGTGATATTCACGGGCATATTTGCAACAGGCATTGCGATTCTGGCACAAACACACTCCCAGAGGGTTTTACCCTCATCCCAGGCTGCGATAATATACACAACAGAGCCCGTTTTTGCTGGTATCTTTTCATACATTTTACTGGGGGAGGGACTCACAACGCGGGGAATGGTCGGAGCTATTCTCATTCTCCTTGGAATGCTCCTAGTAGCCCTTGATAGATCTCCCTCATAGCCACGGTTGCAGGCTTGCGGATCACAAAATCTGCGTATCTGCTCACGGGTGTTTTCTCTAAGTTTATCTCAACAATTTTGGCTCCATGACTCCAGGCCACCCGTGGCAGGTAAGCCGCCGGATAAACCTGAGCGGAGGTGCCTATGACAAACATCACGTCGCACTCCTCCGATAGTTTGTACGCTTTATCCGCATCGTAGACTGGCTCACCGAACCAAACAACATCAGGCCTCAATAAACCTCCACATTTCCCGCATTTTGGAGGTATCTCCCTTAAAGGCACATCATAATTGTAATCAACCCTCCCACACTCCGTGCATTTTGTGCGCCATATGTTTCCATGCAGTTCAATCACATTTCTGCTTCCTGCCCTCGTATGCAGACCATCTATGTTCTGAGTTATGACCCATAAATCGTAGTGATTCTCCATCTTTGCCAGAACCATATGGGCCTCGTTGGGCTCAGCCCTTGCTATGTTGATCCTCATCTCATCGTAGAATCTCCAAACAAGTTCAGGATCTCTCTCAAATCCCTCCACCGTTGCAACCTTCTCCACGGGATAGCCCTCCCACAGCCCTCCAGAGCCACGGAAGGTTGGTATGCCACTCTCAGCACTTATGCCCGCTCCTGTCAGAGCAACTATTTTTTTAGCATCCAGAAGAATCTCTATTAACCCTTGGTGACACATAATTCCCTATCTCCACAAACGTTAAAAATATTAACCTTGAGAACATTGCATTTAGGAAGGTGAGCGGATGCACGATGTTAATTACAAATCAATGGATGTTGAGAAGGTAATGGATGTATTGAAAACATCAAAAAATGGACTGTCAGAGGAGGAGGCAAGGAGAAGGTTAAAAAGATATGGACTCAACGAAATACCGGAAAAAAGGGTTAACCCGATTATCAAATTTCTCTCGTACTTCTGGGGCCCGATTCCTTGGATGATTGAAATTGCGGCTGCCCTGTCCATTTTGGTGCATCACTGGGAAGATTTCTGGATAATCTTTTCCCTGCTCATCCTGAACGCTATTGTGGGGTTCTGGGAGGAGAAGAAGGCAGAAGACGTGATCAAGTACCTACAGAACAAAATGGCCGTTAGAGCCCGCGTACTACGGGATGGGAGGTGGAAGGTCATACCCGGGAAGTACCTTGTTCCCGGAGACATGGTGCGCATAAGGATGGGTGATATAGTACCTGCAGACATAAAGCTCATTGAAGGTTCATTTCTCTCGGTGGACCAATCTGCCCTGACAGGCGAATCTTTGCCCGTAACCAAGAAAAAGGGAGACATAATATTTTCAAGTTCCCTCGTGAAAAAGGGAGAAATGACGGGCATTGTGGTTGCCACGGGGCTTCACACCTATTTTGGTAAAACCGTAAAACTCGTTGAGGAGGCAAAGACTGTTAGCACTTTCCAGAAAATGGTACTGCGCGTTGGAAACTACCTCATACTTCTCGCCATAATTCTGGTGTCCATTGTATTCTTCGTTGCACTCTACAGACAGGAGAGTATACTGGATACCCTAAGATTCAGCCTCGTGCTCACTGTGGCGGCAATTCCCGCAGCGTTGCCCGCCGTACTATCAATAACCATGGCCGTTGGTGCTTTTAATCTGGCCAAAAAGCATGCCATCGTAAGGAAACTCACAGCCATTGATGAACTTGCTGGAGTGGATATCCTCTGCTCAGACAAAACGGGCACGCTAACAAAGAACAACCTCACCACAGGTAAGGCTGTGGCCTTTGGAAATTACTCAAGGGAGGATGTCATATTTTACGGAGCGCTGGCCTCCAGGGAGGAGGATCAGGATCCAATAGATCTTGCCATTCTCAAGGCTCTTAAGGATTACAAACTGGAAGAAAAGTTCAAAGATTACAGACAGAGCAACTTTGTTCCCTTTGACCCTGTAAGTAAGAGAACCGAGGCTGAAATCTCAGGGGTTAAAAACTTCAAGGTATCCAAAGGTGCGCCCCAGGTTATAATTTCCCTGTGCAAAATGGATGAGGAGGACAAGAAAAGGGTGGAAAAAATAGTTGAGGGTTATGCAAAGCACGGGTTCAGAACACTGGGCGTCGCTGTAAATTTCAATGATCATTGGGATTTTGTGGGAATAATACCCCTCTTTGACCCGCCGAGACCCGATGCTCCCAGGGCAATAAAAACCATAAAAGCTCTGGGTGTGAAGGTGAAGATGGTAACGGGAGACCATGCCTCCATAGCCAAACACATAGGGGAGATGCTTGGAATAGGTAAAAATGCCATATCCATGGAGGAACTCAGAAAGAAAAAGATGGAGGGACGAGAGATAGGGCACATCATAGAAAAGGCAGACATATTTGCAGAGGTTTTTCCGGAGGACAAGTACGATATTGTTAATGCCCTGCAAAAGGAGGGGCACCTGGTAGCGATGACGGGAGATGGTGTTAATGATGCACCTGCACTAAAAAAGGCCGATTGCGGTATAGCGGTTTCTGGGGCAACGGACGCTGCAAGAGCGGCAGCGGCGGTTGCACTTCTCGAACCGGGATTGATGGTAATAGCAGATGCCATAAAGGAAGCAAGAAGGATATTCGCAAGGATGGAGAGTTATGTGGTATACAGAATAACGGAGACAGTTCGAGTTCTATTTTTCATAGCCCTATCCATCCTTGTCTTCAATTTTTATCCAATAACTGCAGTTATGATAGTTCTGATAGCCCTTCTAAACGATGTGCCCATTTTGGCAATTGCCTACGACAACGTGAATGTGCACAATAGGCCGGTTAAATGGGATATGCACAAGGTCATATTCCTCTCCTCCGTACTAGGATTCACAGGGGTGATCAGTTCATTCCTGCTATTTTACATAGCCAAGGATGTTCTTATGCTTGGGTTGGGAGCAATTCAAACGTTCATATTTCTCAAATTAGCCGTGGCTGGACATCTCACAATATTCATCACGAGAAGTGAGAAATTTCTGTGGAGCAAACCATATCCCGGAGGATTGCTTTTCTGGTCAGCGGTTGCCACAAAGGCAATAGCCACCCTCATTGCGGCCTTCGGCATCTTCATAACGCCCATAAACTGGTGGCTCATAGGACTCGTATGGGGCTATGCCCTCCTGTGGATGTTCATTCTTGATCAGGTTAAGGCCTGGACCCTGAAATACATTCACACCCTCTACTGATTTTTACTGAGTTCCCTGATTATTCTCCTAGCGGTTGGAGTTGCGGCTATACCTCCCATACCCGTTTCTCTCAAACTCTCAGGAAGATTCTTTCCAACACGATGCATTGCTTCCACAACCTCATCAAAGGGAATCACGCTTTCTAT
Source organism: Aciduliprofundum sp. MAR08-339 (assembly GCF_000327505.1). NCBI lineage: Archaea > Methanobacteriati > Thermoplasmatota > Candidatus Aciduliprofundum > Candidatus Aciduliprofundum sp. MAR08-339. The sequence goes on along the minus strand of NC_019942.1, from coordinate 749,046 downwards.
ACCTGCAATTGCCATCTCGGCGGTGGATATTGCCACATTAACAGCAACCCCATTGCGCTTTACACAGGGTACCTCAACAAATCCCCCAACCGGATCGCATACCAATCCCATTAGGGATTTTATGCTTAACGCGGCTGCATGGGAGCATTTCACAGCATCCTGAGATACAAAATAAGTTAGAGCAGAGGATGCCATGGCCGCTGCGGTCCCTATCTCCGCCTGGCATCCACCCTCTGCACCAGAGATGGTGGCATTCTTTTCAATTACCCAACCAACGCCCCCTCCCACTATAAATGCATTTAACAGGGCTTCTTCTCTGGCTCCAAGATGCTTTTTGAGTGCATAGAGAATACCAGGAACAACACCACAAGCACCACCTGTGGGGCAGGCAACAACCCGGCCCATGGAGGCGTTGCTTTCCGCCAGAGACAGGGCAACAACCATCGCCGTGTGGGAAAATTCACTCACAAACCTTGGAGAACTAAGGGATAACTTAAATCCGTTCTCTCCCGTTAGCCCTGCAAGGGTTTTCTGCTTCTTACCATACTGCTTCTCAGCCTCCTCGAGCATCACATTGAGAAGCTTCCTCATCTCCTCCCTCAGAAGTTCCACAGGCACACCGGTCTCTATCATTTCCTGCTCAAGTATTACATCGGGTAAGGCCCTGCCATCCTTCCATTTTTTCACAAAATCTTCAAAACGCATCTTCATCACGACCTATGTAGTAAAATTCAAGCACATACGGATTGCTCATAATCTCCCTCCTGCACCTTTCAGATGGTTCCTCATCTGTTTCAATTATAGCCACAGCGATCCTGTGAAGGGCATCAGTTCTCTTAACGTAAAGATTTGAAATATTGACCTTCAAATCCTCCAGAATTCCCCCCACTGTTCCTGGGAGATCCCTTATGACCATCACCATGGTGTGGTACTCCCAAGACAGGGAGCACTCACAATCATTTATCCTGGTTATTCTTATTTCTCCACCGCCTATGGATGAGCCCATTATCTCCCACGTATGTCCATCCTTGAATGTTGTTATGAGAATGGTGTTTGGATGCACATCACCCAAGTCGCTGCTCTCAAATTCATACCTGAGACCGATGGATCTTGCAATATCCAGGGCATTCCTTATCCTCTCATCGTCTGGACGCATACCCATAATACCAGCAATTAGGGCCTTATCGGTTCCGTGTCCAAATCCGGTATCTGCAAAGGAGCCGTGAAGGTGAAAGATGACCCTATCGGGAACACCTCCCACGAACTTGTGCACAAATCTAGCAATGCGAAGTGCTCCAAGGGTGTGGGAACTTGAGGGTCCAACCATCACGGGACCCACAACATCCAGCAGGGACATATGGGTGCATAGGGTTTCCGGCTATTAAAATTATTTCCAAAAAAATTATAAACGATCAGGGAGATTGGTGAGGGATGAATTCATACGGTGAGCTACTGGATTCTCTGCCCATTGAAAACAGGGATTTATGGTACTTCACCTGGAAATTCAGGGTGATACTCTTCGCTGCTATCCTTGCCCTCCTGTTTCCTTACGTTATGCTATTTATCACAACAGATGAATACATCACATCTCTCTCCTTGGAGTATTATTCTTTCTGGGCAATTCTTCTCCTCTACTATTTACTCCTACTCTACCCATATTTTAAAGAGAGAAAACTGGAGGGATGGAAACCGGACAACCATACAAACGCCATAGTGTACCTGTCATACTTCATCTCTGCAGAATTTATGGCTTTAGGAGTAATGATCATCCATAGGGCTTCTGGTATGAATTATCTGGGCTTAAAAATCTTCCTGTACTTCACGGGAGTGGGCTCAATTATATTTGGATTTTACGTTCTCCACCTTAGAATCAGAGGTTATACCATTGAAAAGGGAGTGAAAAGGATATACGATATCCCTGATCTGAGAGGGGAGGTCATACGGAGATTGGAGAGCAAATTTCCAGATGCTCAGGTGGGAAGGGGCATGGTTGAAATGGGCCAATTAAAAATTAAAATAACAAACTCCAATTATCGCAGCACAGCCGGCACAGTAAAAATTATGGGCATAACAAAATCCAATGCGGATAAGGTAAGGAAAATCATGAAACTTGTGGACGTACTCGGATAGAGTTTATTGCATTGAAGAGAGTTTTCCAATGGCTTTTGCTATCACACTCGCAACGGTTATTTTACTATGCACACTTTCAATTGTATCCGTGGCTGCAAAGTCGTTCACTCTCTTCATATTCTCCATGGCACGGCCTATGAAAAGCCCGTGGGTGCAGACGGCGTATATTCTCTTTGCCCCCTGCTCACGAAGTTGCTCGGCTGCCCTTGCTATGGTGCCTCCCGTAGATATTATGTCATCCACTATGCCCACCGTCTTTCCATCAGCATCCAAGTTCTTAGGCTTTATGATAACCTCCGTGCCACTCAATCGTGTTTTTTCAAGATAATCAAATTCCACATCCATTTCATTGGCCACGTATCGGGCCCTCTTGTATCCTCCCTTATCAGGGGATATGACCATATCAACACCCTTTGACTTGAGCCACTCTGCAATTGGCTTGGTTGCATGCAGGTGCATGGTGGGAATATCAAACCACTGCAAAACGTTCTCGGAGTGAAGATCCATTCCTATGAAATAATCCGAATTCATACCTATGTGCCTTGCCATAACCCGGGCACTTATAGCCTCTCCAGGCCTGAAGATTTTGTCCTGCCGAGAGTAACCAAAATATGGAACTACAGTTATGATCCTCTTTACTCCCATCTCCCTCAGTGCATCCTGCAGTAAAAATAACTCTATTATTTTCTTATTTGGATGTGTTGTTTGTATCAGCAAAACCTCATCATCAAGATCATCATCTATACGCACGTACAGCTCCCCATCAGGAAATCTCTCAACGTGGGGTCTCACAAAATCAAAACCCAGTTCACGGGCAACCTTTTCCCCAAGACCCAGGGATGCACTGCCTGCAACAACCTTCATATGGGGGTTATGAACCTTCAATTTAAAATATTTTTCCAAAAACAGAGCATAGGGGGCAGAATGCACAGTTTGATGCCCTTTACGCCCATTTCAGGCATAAAATGGAGAAGAATTAAAATTTGAACATCTTATCAAAGAACTCGCCTGCCCCAAAACGCAGCACGTCTTCAGCAGGCAGACCCAGTTCGCTCTCAACCTTCTCCTTGTATGTCTCAATCTCCTCATCACTCATGTGCTCCCCATCGATGGCTATCCCTATCACCTTGCCCCCCGATATGGGTTCTGCCAGTTTCTCATAGAGTTCTATGCTCCTCTCAAGGGGCTGGATTGGATATCCATCATAGTGGTGATGATCCCTTCTGGTAGGGTCATGGGCAAGTATAATCTTCTTGGCATAGGAACCATGCAGTATTGCCAGTGTCACTCCACTGTAAGCGGGATGGGTCAAATCTGCCTGACCCTCAACGAATATCAAATCTCTATCACGTAGCCTGTTCACCATGTCCTCCACGGCACCCGCCATAAAATCTCCGGGAACCCTGTCAATAACAACACCTTCATCACAGCCGACCATTATGCCGGTCTGACCCGTGGCAACGAAGGCAGAGTTCAACCCTCGCAACTTGGATTCCTTGTATAGTTCAACGGTGGTTATCATTTTTCCCACACTGCAATCTGTACCCGCCACGAGCACCGTTGGTGCTCCTCTTCCACTTCCATCTGCAACACGCAAATTCTCTGGGGGCTTGCGCACGTCCCATATCCTTGCCCCATACTCCTCAGCAAGTTTACTAAACTCCCGATCCTCGCTCAGGAAATCGTGAAGCCCGGAAATCACCGTCTTGCCCCTCACAAGAGCTATCCTTATCTCCTCCCTGAAAAACTCTGGAAGTTTGCCCCCGATGGGAGAGTAGCCAACGATGAGAACGTCAAAATCATCCTTAACTTCCTTCAAACTCGCGTATATGGGCACGTGCCTTCTCCCAGGGAACAACTGGGCAGCATCCATACCAGCATGGCTCCTGTCAACTATGGCAACAATCTCATTGGGCGAGTAAAAATACACACCCCTCGCTGTTTTCCCTCCATATCCCACAAAGGTATCGTGGGCCAGTATTGCCAGCCTCATGGTGGATAATCGGGTATCGGGTATATAATGAATTTGCCCATTCGCAAACTATAAAAACAAGGTTGAATATGGTCCATGGATGCGTTTGAGTTTTGAAGCGAAACTGGGCATTCTGCTGATCATAAGTGCACTTGGATTCTACGTGCTAAACTATTTTCTTTTTAGGGATCTGAATTTCATAGAGAGGTACCTTCTGGCCCAACTAGGATTCCTGCCCATATCCGTTTTGCTGGTCACCCTGGTACTGAACAAATTGATGGTTCGTAGAGAGAGAACGGAGAGGATTGAAAAACTCAACATTGTGGTTGGAAGTTTCTTTGCGGAAATAGGAAAAGATCTGCTGAGATACCTCTCAAAGTACGATGAATGCATAGAGAGCATCGCCAGGGAGATGATGAACCTTGAAAATTTCGGAAACGAAGATTTTGATAGGATCAGACAAAAACTTGAAAATAAGAGATTTGAGATTGCACTGGAGAAAATAAACCTTTACGAACTAAGGAAATTTCTGCTGGAAAACAAGGATTTTGCCATAAACCTTCTGGATAATCCAGCAATAATTGAGCACGAGACCTTCACCGAACTTCTATGGAATCTTCTGCACGTAACAGAAGAACTTCGTAGAATTTCAAATTTTGAAAATCTATCCCGAGAGGATTACGAAGATATAAAAGGAGACATTGAAAAACTGTACCGCCTGCTCATTTACGAATGGGTGGCCTACGTGGAATACCTCAAGGGAAGGCACCCCCACATATTCATCTACGAGGCAAAAACCAATCCGCTCATTCCCCACTCCTACCATATGAAGAGAAGAAAAATTACCTGACCTCTATGCCAAGACCCGGTACCTCCCTAACCAGGTTGTACCCATCCTCATACTCCATGCCAATGTAGGGCTGCTTTGCAAGGTCCCAGTACCCATCGAGATCTGCGTAATCTGCCCCAATGCCAAGGGCAAAATGAGTGCCTGCGGATATGCCCACCTGGGTCTCTATCATGCATCCAACCATTATCTTCATCCCCGCCGCCCGGGCTATGGATGCCATCCTCAGTGCTTCAAGAATGCCTCCACTCTTCATCAACTTTATATTTATGCCATCAACCTTTCCGATAAGGCGAAGCACATCCCTGGACCTGTGAACACTCTCATCGGCAACTATAGGAATTTCAACGCTCTCCCTAAGAATTTTAAGATTCTCAACCTCGCTTGCGGGGATTGGCTGCTCCGCAAACTCGATCTCGTACCTTTCTATCTCCCTGAGCACCCTTATGGCTGTTTTCAGATCATAGCCCTGATTTCCATCAACACGAATCTTAACATCGGTCATCTTGCGTAAGGCACGAATGCGTTCAACATCCTCCCTCGGATTGAGCCCAATTTTTACCTTTAAAATTTTAGCTCCCTCATCAATGAGTTTTCTGGCATGTTCAAGTGTATACTCCAGATCCCCAATATCCACCGTCAAGGAAGTCTCAATCCTATCCCTTCTTCCTCCAAGAAGGTTCTTCAATGGCACACCTGCTTTCTGCGAAATAATGTCAAAAAGCGCAAAATCTATTGCTGCTTTGGCACTGGGTGAACCAAGAATTGATGAGTTTAGAGAATCCATTATTCTTCCAATGGCAGACGCATCCTCCCCGATCACAATGGGCTTGAACCTTTTCAGGGCAGAAACCACAGAATCAACGGTATCCCCCGTTATTCTGGGCGCAGGGACTGCCTCTCCATACCCACAAAATTCCTCGGTGCATAGTTTCACAACCACGCCCCTGTATGTGTCCATCGTTTCAAAGGCAATCTTAAAAGGTTTTTTCAGTGGAATTTCCAAAATTTTCCAATCCAAACTTATTATTTCCATAAATATGCATGGGCTTGCAAAAGATAAACTTTCCTATGGGAGGGTCATAATGGTGACCTTAACCTCATCACCATACTCAGGGGTGCGATACACATCCACAAATATGGGGTTATAATTTCTTGAGGCAACCTTTGCATCCTCAAGTTCTATATCCCCACTGAACAGCATTATTCTCCTTCCCCCATCGATCCAAGGAGAGTCAAGGGCATCCTCTATGGCAACCTCCATCCTGTTCTTTCCCGCTCCAAATCCTATTCCAATTCCCAGTTTTCCTTTAAGGGGAACGCTCATCATGTTCTTTATGAGCATATTTCTGAAATCGAGAACTATGTGCCTCATAACCTCCGTGGGTATGCTCATTGCCGCAGTAATTGGTATGTTGGAATAGTAATTCACAAGGCCATCATTGTCAAGCACGAAGTACATATCGTAATACATTTCAATATCCGCAAGAACACCTTGCGCGGTTTCTCTCCTGACCCTGTTCTCGGAGGAGAATGGCAAGGTGAATAACCCAATCAACTTTGATCTTCTTTTCGTTTTTCCAATAATTCTGACAAGATTTGTGCCCAGATTTCCTCCAAGCCCTGCAAGAACAAAAATATACGGGCTGTTAATCCTGGCAAGCCATGGAAAGGCCATACTTATCAGTTTTTTATCCACTGTGGCATAGGCTTCCACCTTTTTCTTGTCCACAACAATGTCTGCAGCATGCTCATTTATTGTTGTTGCCCTTACCCCAGTGTACCTGGCAACGTAGGAGGCAAACTTTGAACCTGCACCGCCGCATCCAATCAACGCAAGCATATCCACCAACCTTTATGGAATTTGAAGTATTAAACCTTTCACAGTTTTCGGGCAAATACCATAAATCCCGTATGAGCCACCTCCACGTTATCCGGCCTAGTTCCAAGTTCTCCCACAACGATGTTTCTCTTTATGATCTCACACGCCTCTAAATCCACAAAATTCAGTGAGAGCATCTCTCTATAAACCCTTTCAAGCTGGTTGTAGGTGGGTACATACGCTGTCACACATCCTGATGGCCGGAGACTCCTGTATGCCATGTCAATCGCGTTCCAAGGATCGGGTATGTCCAAAATGAACGCATCCAAATTCCGCTCTTTAACATCATACCTCACATCTCCAATCTTCAATTCCCAGTTCTCCTCCAGACCTACACGCTCCACATTTTTCCTTGCAATTTTTGCAAAATCCTCGCGGAGTTCGTAGGTGTACACCTTTCCATCTGGATGGACAAAGTAAAGGAGGGCAATGCTCATGGCCCCAGATCCCGCACCTGCTTCCACCACACGCATACCCGAGCGTATCCCACATCGGGCTATTATGTAGGATGAATCTTTGAGCGAGATTATCTGCGCCTTCCTGTTTATAGTTTCAACATAATCATAAAGATTACTTCTGAGCACATAGAACTTTCTAGTGCCTATCTTGATCTCCCCCTCATTCAAATCCTTCAGGACGGCAAAATCTCCCACGTGGTACATTCCATTCTTTTTTGCAATATACCTTCTCTTCCCGTCTAGGAGCGTGTACATGGGAAGGATATATGCACCGAGAATTAAATTTGTTTCTCCATAAATTTTTTAAGGAACCATTGCGCAAATGTGAGTGCAAAGTAATTTGGGAAATAACAAAGCACGAATCCTCCAGACGAAACTTATAAATAAGGGATTTCATTTTGAGGATTTGTAATGAAAAAGGTTATAACTGGACTTCCGGATGAGCTGTTTGCCTTGGAGGAAATTTCCAAGGAGCAGCAAGTGATAAAGATATACACGGACAAGCGCAGATACGGAAAAACGGTGACCATAATAGAGGGGTTTGATCCGAGGGATGTGGACCTGAAGGAGATGGCAAGGACTTTGAGGAAGAAGACCGCATCTGGTGGTACTGTGAAGGACGGACGCATTGAGTTGCAGGGAGACCAGCGAGAGAGGGCAAGGAAATTTTTAGAATCCCAGGGATACGTTGTTGAGATCATAGAATGAATCCCGCAAACACGGAGGAGATCGTAAATCTGGCCCTATCCCTTTTGGACGAGGCAAGAAAATGCAATCAGAGAAGGCTTCTTGTGCTGGCCGATGACAGGGAGGGGGGCATTGAAATTTTGAGAAAAATCCTGGAAAATATTTCTGTGGACACAAAGATAGTTTTCACAAAGAACATCGATTTTCATGTGCCTGCAGAGGTTGAAGAACTGAAAAATTCAGACAGGTACATGGGCACCAATTACGATTTCCTGGCACTTGATCTCCACCACTCCTTCATACCCAACGATCTTGGAAAACTGGTAGGAATCGTGAACGGAGGTGGACTTATTGTGCTTCTCACCCCGCCCTTTGAACTCTGGCCCAGAACACAGAATTTCTTCCACGAGGTCATACTTACTCCCCCATACACAATGGATGATGTGAAGGGCAACTTCGTCAGATGGGTCATCAGAAAATTGAGAGAGCACGAAGGCATAGCCATAGTGGAGAATGGAAGGATAAGGAAATATGGGCATTTGAAGTGCGAGAAAGGGAAGAGCGAGGTTAAAATCCCAAAGAACGCAAGATTGCCAATAGAGGCATACGAGATGTGCATGACACAGGATCAGATAAGGGTGCTGCAGGGAGCAGAGAGACTTGGAAAGCACGGAGTTATGGTTATAACGGCAGATAGGGGCAGGGGAAAGAGCAGTGTTCTTGGCATAACCGCAGGATTCCTCGCGGGAAAATTCAAAAAAATAGGTGTGACTGCACCGGACCTATCAAACGTGGGAGAAATCTTCAGATTCTTTGAAATGGCCACCCGGGTTAGAAATTTGAAGATCAGGAAGAGGAGAAAGAGCATTGTTGGTAGAGACTTCAAAATTGAGTACGTGGAACCCGCAAACGTGGAGCCCAAGAATTACGATTTGCTTATTGTGGATGAAGCTGCGGGCATTCCAGTGCCCCTCCTTTTAAGATACCTCAAAGCAAAGAGGATCATATATTCCACAACAATACACGGGTACGAGGGCACGGGGCGTTCTTTCTCCATTAGGTTCATGAATGCGGTGAAAAAAAGAGTTAGAAACCTTATGCTCATTGAGATGCAAGAACCTATAAGGTACGCAGAGGGCGATCCAATTGAGAGATGGCTCTTTGATACTTTGCTTCTGGATTCTGAGCCCCCAGACCTTGAAAAAGTGGAACTGGATAAATTGGAGTACAGAAAATACACCATTGAAGACCTAATGAAGGATGAGAGAAAACTCAGGGAGTACTACGGGATATTCGTGCTTGCCCATTACAGAAATAACCCCAATGATTTCGGCATACTTTGTGATGCCCCCAACCACGAAATAAGAACTCTTGAATACAAGGACCATGTTATATGCTCTGTTCAACTCGCCAGAGAGGGGAATATTGAGAACTTTGCTGATGAGATGTACTTCGGAGTGACACCCCCCGGCAATATAGTTCCGGACGTGATGATAAAGCACCACAGAATGAAGGATTTTGGCAAGTACTTTGGCTACAGGATTGTGAGAATTGCCACGCATCCACGGTTTATGAACATGGGCATAGGAAGTGCAATGCTCAGGCACATCAAGGAAGAGCAGGCCGACTGGATTGGCTCATCATTCGGAGCCACCGAAAAACTTCTGAATTTCTGGATAAAGAACGAATTTTATCCGGTTCACATATCCCCCAAGATAAACGAGAGCACGGGAGAGTACTCCATAGTGATAATACATCCAAAAAATGAGGTGCTGGAAGAATCTGTGCTGAGGGCAAGGGAGAAGTTCGGAGAGAAGTTCATAGCCAGTCTCAGCGAGATACACAGGAATATGGAACCGAGCATAGCAAGAATGGTTCTAACCTCTCTCCCAAGAACAAGGGACCTTGAACTTGATGATGTGGATTGGCGCAGGTTGATCGTCTATTCTTGGGGCCCGGGAAACTATGAGGTCACCATTGACGTTATTTACAAAATTGCAGCCACATATTTCTTCCTGAGAGAGAGACCAAAATTGAACGAGGAGCAGGAGATCATCCTCACAGGTAAGGTTCTGCAACACAGGCCTTGGGAAGAAATCGGGCATCTTATTGGAAAGGGGGGCACGTACGTGGTTATTGAGTTGAGGGAGATAATGCGCAAATTCATTGGAGGGAGGTACAGAGATGAGGTACTTGAATTTCAGCGAAGATTTCACGGAGAAAATTAGAAAAGGGGAGAAAAGGGCAACATTGAGATTGGGCATTAAGGATTACAGGCCAGGAGAGAAGGTGATCATTCGCTGCGGTGATAGGGAGATTGGAGTGGCCACCATAATGGATGTGAACTTCAAAAGGTTCAGGGAGATAAGCGAGGAGGATACGGAAATTGATGGGTTCAAAAGCAGGGATGAATTGAGGATGGCCCTTGAAAAATTCTACGGAAAATTTGAAGATGAGCAGATATTCACCCAGATCATCTTTGAGTTAAGTGAAGTAAAGTAGGGTCTTCTCCTCTTCCCGCTCACCCATCACGTGGTTTTTCAGATTCTTAAGAGATGCGTTGAATTCCTTGAATACTCTCCTTCCCTTAGCAATCTCCAGTTCCATCTTCTTCAAGGTTTTTTCAGCTGAACTCAATCTACGAAGATTCATGCTGTGATTGAAAGAATTCACCAGAGAGAAAAAATTTCCAAGCCATATCTGAACCTTCGTGTAATTGAGAATCACACTCTCAATCAGTTTGTATTCCCCACTGGATGGTGGTGTGGCCGAGTACATCTCCCTTATCCATTGCATTGCGCGGGTATCCATATCGTATCCCTTCAAGTAAGAGGTTATTCCCTCAACACTCTTGCTCACTGAGGCGAACCTTTTGAGCATAGCCATAACTCTCAAATTCACCTTCTTCCTTGCGATTTCCATCTCAAATATGGCCTTCTGCTCATCGGTAAGGTAGGCAAAATCCATCGCTGTGAGGCCGTATTTTATCAGGATCTTCTCATCAACTTTCCCGTCCATAGGATAAGGTGCACCTTATGAAATATAAATTTTCCTGCTCAAAACTCGGTGATGGAATTTTGCTCAAAAATTATTTAAACCACAAAGTCCTATATTTTCATGGCGAGGGCTATGAAGAGCATAACAGTTGAAGAGGTAATGTCCAAAAATCCAAAAATCGTATCTGGAGAGTTGAGCGTTGAAGAGGGGGCAAGGATACTACGTGAACTCTCCATAAGCACCCTGTTAATCGAGGAGAATAAAAGAATTGTGGGAATAGTAACGGATAGAGATTTTGTTACCAAGGTTGTGGCCGAAGGACTGCCACTAGACACAGAACTCAGGGAGATAATGAGCAGCCCCGTCATAATGATACCACATAACGAGCGTCTTGAGGATGCTGCGAAGATTATGACGAAGAGAAAGATAAGAAAATTGCCGGTCATAAAGGGGGAGAAAATAGTGGGCATACTATCAGAAAATGATATAACGCGCATATCCCCAGATCTCATAGCCCTCGCCCAAGAATACGCAAAGATACACTCCGAAAATTCCGATGAGGAAAGGACACAGGAGTATCTCGCAGGAAAATGCGAGGTGTGCGGACAGTACTCCCTGAGGCTAACCATGTACAACGGTATGCTGGTGTGTCCTGAGTGCCTTGATTCCATGAAATGATTGGGGGATACATATGAAGAATGTGATTGTCACCGGTGCTTCAAGGGGCATAGGTCGCTCCATAGCGCTTGAACTTGGAAAAAGAGGATATAGGGTGCTGGTAAATTACAACAATTCCGAGAGAGATGCTCTTCAGGTGGTTGAGCAAATAAACTCCACCGGTAGGGGTGAGGCAATCGCCTACCAGGCCAATGTTGCCTCCTTTGAAGAGACCAGAAATATGATTGAGGATTTCACATCAAGTTTTGGTCCCATCTACGGACTGGTTGCCAACGCCGGCATATACATTAGAAGAAAGATTTACGATATGGGCATTGAGGACTGGCAGAAAACAATGGACATAAATCTGAACGGTGCATTCTACCTCGTCAAGGCGGCACTTCCACACATGTCCTCTGGCTCCATTGTTTTTGTCTCATCTCAACTGGCGTTCAAGGGCTCAAGCAGCAGCGTTGCCTACAGTGCCAGCAAGGCGGGAATTCTTGGGCTCATGCACTCCCTTGCACTACAACTTGCCCCCGGGATAAGGGTGAACGCCGTGGCACCCGGCACCATAGAAACGGATATGATTTCAAATTACACCCCTGAACAGTTGAATGAAAGGGCACATGAAATTCCACTGGGACGCATTGGCAGGCCTGAGGAGGTCGCCGAGGTCGTTGCATTCCTGATCAGCGAGAATTCATCCTACATAACAGGGGCCACTATTGATGTTAATGGCGGGCTTTACATGAGATGAAAGAGTTTAATTACTAAATCCACATAAGCCAGCGATGCTCGTGATATTTGATCTTGACGGCACCCTCATAGACACCAAGGACGAGATATTTTCCGTTTTCTCAAAGGCATTTGAAAACCTAGGATTAAAACTGGATAGGGAGCGCATGGAGAGGTACATAGGACTTCCCCTTCGCGAACTACTTGAAAAATTGCTTGGTGAGTACGATGAGCGTGTTGAAAGGGAAATTGCCAAAGTTTACTATTCCGATAGGGAGAGGAAGATAAGGCTGTTTCCAGGAATGGAAGGCATCCTGAATGGAAATTTCAGAAGGGCAATACTCACCTCAAAGAAAAGAAAAACCGCAATTTACGACCTATCTTATTTAGGATTGCTTGAGCATTTTCCAATAATCGTGGGTGCAGATGACATTGAGAAAAAGAAACCCTGCGCCGAGGGGATATTCAAAATCATTCATATGGCTGACTGCAAACGCAGGGACAGGGTGTTCATGGTGGGTGATACTGAAATGGACATTATGGCCGCAAAAAATGCGAAAATTAATAGCGTGGCGGTCACATGGGGATTCAGAAGCGAGGAATTTCTTGAAAGATATGAGCCAGATTACATAGTTCATAACCCAGATGAACTTAAAAGAATTTTGGAAGGAAATTAAGCCCACCTGTGCCCGTACCTTCCCACCAGGGGCACAAAGGCCACATCACCCCAAACCCTTTTTCTCCATCCATGCCTCTCCTTTCTAAGCACGTAGAGCTCCTGAAAGAATGTGCCACCCACGGGTATAACCATGATGCCTCCGCATTTTAACTGCTCCTTTAGTGGTTCCGGAATGTCAGGAGCACCACAGGTAACTATTATCCTGTCATAGGGTGCCTCCTCTTCGTAACCCACAGAGCCATCTCCCAACAGAAGATGCACATTATCCTTGCAGGGGCAATTTTCCATATTTTTCTTTGCCAGCTTCCTTAACTCGGGTATTCTCTCAATGCTGTAAACCTCCGCACCTATGCATCCCATAAGACAGGCATTATACCCTGAACCTGTACCAACTTCAAGAACCTTTGCCCCTTCAAACACATCAAGAAGTTCAAGCATAACAGCCACCATACTGGGAGCACTTATGGTTTGAGCGTGCCCTATGGGAATGGGATCGTCAAAATACGCGTGGCTCCTGTGCTCCTCAGGCACAAAATTCGCTCTATCAACTTTCAAAAATGCATCTTTCACTCTCCTGCTCTTTATGTATCCGTGCATTTCCAGTGTATGAACCATTGCCTCGTTGTTCACAGGAATAAATGGGAAAAAACCTAAAAAACTTATCGTCGCAAAATGTATTATATTTGGAGCCAATTAGGCAGTATGAGCCTTGAGACCTTTGATGGAAAACTGGTTTTTTTCAAAACGAGGGACGATATGAAAACTGCTGGATTCCTGATGGAATATGGAAAAGACGATATCGTGCTCTTCATTCACGGAATGGGCGGGAATTTCTACAAGATGGGTTTCCTCAAAGGTGCTAGAGAACTCTCCAAAATGGGTATATCATTTTTCTCCTTCAATATCCGTGGGGCGGATATCGTTAAGGATTTCAGAGATATGCGGGGGGAACATCACACCATGGGCACGGCATTTGAAAGATTTGAAGATTTGGAGAAGGATATCGGGGCAGCCATTGACTTTCTGAGTTCCCTCGGTTTCAAACGCTTCCACCTCATAGGCCACAGTACGGGCTGCCAGAAGATACTTTACTACGCATGGAAAAGCGGGGATTCAAGGGTCAAAAGCCTAATCCACGTATCCCCAGCCGAAGATTATGAAATTTGGAAAAACTCCCTTGGAGAGGATTTTGAAAAATTTGTTGAAATGGCATGGGAGATGCAATCCAAAGGTGATGGAGATAAACTGCTCATCCCCCTCTATGAGAAGACAGGAGAGATCTGGAGTGCCTCTCGCTTTCTTAGCTTTGCATCCCGTGAAAATTATGAGGCAAGGATGTTCAACTACGAGGGTCTCGAAATATTCTCGCAGGTCAAATTGCCCATGCAGATATTTCTTGGCACTGAGGATCCATATTTTCCCAGAGGTGTGGAATGGTACGCCTCAAAATTGAGGAATGCCTACAAAGGCAGGAATCTGAGAATCGAGATTATGCCCGGAGATCATAGTTTTCACGGATACGAAGAAACCCTCTTTCAAAAAATTGAGGGCTTCGTGAGAGCCCTTTAGAGTTTTCCCTTTTCAATGTGGAAATCTATGAAATCGCAGTGATGTATTATCACAGCTTCTGGAATTCTTGTTACGAACTCTCCCTCCTTTGAGTGGGCCGCGATTATATGTGCAATCTCATATGGCAAATCAAATTTCTCCGCAAGCATTGCTCCTCCCACAGGATGCCTTATCCTCTTCCCATACTCACTCTTCACGACTTTCCCATCTCGGTGCTCAAATTCAAGAAGTTTAGCCACATCGTGCAGGAGCCCACCAGCAATTATGTAATCCATTCGCACATCTCCACGCTCTCTGGCAACGGCCATGGCCATCCTTGTCACCATGCGTGTATGCTCCACCAGGTTTCTCTCTGTTTCTATTAGAAGTGTAAATGGAATATTCTCCAATGGAAAGTCCTTCCATCCTCCACGCTCAATTGCGTACTCCCACACCTTTATGACCTTCTCCCTGAGCTCCGCATCCTTTATCTCGTTCACTTCTGGAAAAATCTCTTCAATTTTCATAGTGGTAAATAAAAAAGAGGGATAAAAGGATTTACTTTTTGAACTCCTCAATGGCCTTCATCAGCGGTATGAGATGCATCAACGCAGGTCCACCGGCCATGAGAACAGCCACATATCCTGCTTCTATGAGCTCTTCAGGCTTTGCTCCTGCCTCAAGAGCATTCTTTGTATGGAGCACTATACACCACTCGCATCCAGCCGCTATGCCTAAGGCAAGGGCTATGAGTTCCTTGGTCTTTGAATCCAGGGCCTTTTCCTGAATTGTGCGACGCAAAAAGGACATGAATGCACCAGTTTCCTGAGGATAATTCTTGGCCAACTTCTCAAGATACGCGTTTATTTCCTCCAGAGTTTTTTCCGGTTCCATACCATCACCATTTAACGATATGCAAAAACAATATTTATGTTTTTCGTAAAAATTTGAAAGATTGCAACTAAAAAATTTTGTTATTCGATACAAACTTGGAGGGAATGAAAAATCGAAGGGGCTCACCAAGATCAGCCCTCACACCGATTCTGTGTGAGGATTTGATATCAAATCCCCGCCAGGGTGATTCAACAACCACAATTTCCCCGCCCAGGGGTTTTTCATTCATTTTTCTAACTATCCCAAACGCTTGGGTCCATTTTCCTGGACCGTTGCACAGTTCCTTAAGTTTTCTTCCACGCCTTTTGTACATGTAATCAAGCCCCATCAGAGGCTCAACGGCCCTTATGAGCACAGCCTGCGCCTCCCCCTTATCCGTGGTTATGTTGAACATCCAGTTTGCATGCACCATATAAACAAAGATATGCCCACCTGGAAGCCACATTCCTCTGTTGTAATTCTTCATACCCCTGTAAGCCCGGGAGGCTGGATCCTCAGGTCCATAATACGCCTCCGTCTCCAAAATTTTTCCCATAAGAAGCCTGCCATCTACACGGCGAAGAATGATCTTTCCGAGAAGATCAATGGCAACATCCCTCGCATCTCTTTGAAAGAAAACCTCGGGAAGAGGCAAAAATCTGTAGGATGGATGAAGGTGCTCATCCTCCCCAAGGTAAATGATGGGGTAGTTTATGTCAAGCAGCGCATTTATCAATTTATCTAAAGGACGAAATACACCAATGCGAGACTCCATATCCATACGCAATAATTTCTCAAAATCCAGAGTTCCACTGGAAAAGTCAACAACGGTATCTATTCCGTAGGGTTTCTCCCACCTATCCAGAGAATTCAGAATGTATATCATGCTGGCCAGTACACCTTGGCAAGTTCAACAATCAGGGCAAAAATTATGGCCATATAAACCACAAGTTTGGGATCTATCTTGGGACCCTTGGTCTTTTCCTCTTCAAAATAACGAATCAAACCTGCTGCAGATTGAAACCCTGAGCCCTTATTCTTCTTCGCCATGCTTTGCGTATTTCTGGCATAAACTTAAAGTTTTCGGTGTGGAAAATAATAAATCCAGCGGTGATTATAGCACCATGTGTTCGGAGATCTGTGCGTTAGATGCAAGGGGCGTCTTTGGTGCGGGTTGCCGAAATGCCCGATACTCGAGAGTGCAAAGAGCATAATGCCGAGACTGAAAATCAGTTCAGACTCAATTTTTGGACCCTCTCCACCCAGCGTATTTGTGGGCAGGTTTGGGTATCCAAACGTATATGCGGGGCCCCTTGTGTCCGAGAACGGCAAGGTATTCTCCTCCACTCGTGAACTCTACGGTAGGAGCCTTGATGAGATAATATCTCAAACATCCACCCTTTTGAGAACATCAAGAAGGGTCCACGTGAGAAGGGTGGATAAGATTGTGGAAACTTCACAGGAGATAGCCATGTCCCAGAAGCCCGTGGATACAGAAATCTGGATTGAAAAATTCTACGGTGGTGCCAATCTTGACGATTTTTTCCACCCCACAGGACCGAGAGTTGAGCCCAGGAGAATTGACATAGTTGATAACCCATCTATACCTAAAAGGGTGGACATGGTTGTGGAAGAGCGTCTAAAAGCAGAACTGGCAATCAAAGAACTCTACACACATGGATACGAGGTTGATTATCTGCAAAGGCTTCTGGCATCGGGTATATTGGGGAGGGATAGAAAGCTTGTACCCACCAGATGGAGCATAACTGCGGTGGACGACATATCCTCCAAAATCCTCATGGAGAGCATAAAAACGTACAGCCCATTGAGTGACGTTGAATACTACACCGAGAGCTTTATGGGCAACGATTTCCATGTATTTCTCATTCCAGGCATATGGGAATTTGAGATGCTTGAGACCTGGCTTAAGGGGGCAATTTACGCATACAGCAACGTTGTTGAGGAGGATTACGAGCCCTACGAGGGTAGAAGGAGCTATGCCTCAAACATAACCGGAGCGTATTATGCGGCAAGACTTGCAGTTGCCGAGCATCTTCAATCCAGAAGGAGACAGGCAAAGGTGCTGGTTTACAGGGAGATAACCCCGGATTACAGGCTTCCTCTTGGGGTATGGGTAATAAGGGAGGGGGTGAGACATGCATTGTACAAAAAACCGATGAGATTTGAAACTCTTGAATATGCCTTAAACTACGCGGAGAGAAGAACGCATATGAATGGATGGCCTGCAAAGAGCAGAATAGCCTACAACTTGAAGCATCAGAGAAGAATAGACGATTTCCTTTAAATGCACAAATTTGAAATAATTTGAGCTTATGCGTGGCCTATGGATTTGATACTGACCTCGCAGGACGATGCTGCATCACTTAACATTCGAGAGAAACTTCTTGCCATGGATGGCTGGAAAAAAATAGGAATGTTCCAGAATTTCCCGGTTTACAGAAACGAAAAATATTACCTTGTACACCTAAAAATTCAGAAGATCTACGCAGAGAACATAGATGAGCACATACGAGAGAGATTGGGGATAGAGTTCAACAATATAATCGTTGCATCAAAGCATAGAAGTGCCGCTGAGATCAAGAGCCTCACCGTGCATCCAATAGGGAACTGGGGACCTGCGAGGTTTGGAGGGAGGGAGCATACCGTGGTGCATACGAATCCACATCTCATGACCCAGGCTCTGAGAATTCTGAAGAAAAATAACACTTTAAGTGAATTCTCCGTATCCTTTGAGGCGACACATCATGGGCCCTATCTTGAAACGCCCACGTTCTTTATAGAGATAGGAAGCAACGAGGAAGAGTGGTGCAACGACAAGGCTGGAGAGATCCTCGCAAAGACCATACTGGAACTTGAAGAGAGAAAATACATGCCGGCACTTGGGATAGGAGGGGGGCACTACGTTCCGCGTATCACAGATGTTGCCCTAGAATACAGAATATCATTCGGGCATATGATTCCCTCCTACGCCGTTGAATACATAGATGAGAGTGTGGTAAAAATGGCCTGTGAGAAAAGTGATAATTGCAGGCATGCGTACATACACAGAAAAGGGCTGAAAAGTGAGCAGAAGAAAAAAGTAATCGGCATTCTGGAAAAGCTTGGAATAGAGGTAATAAACTCAAAAAATTTGGAAAAATTATGATATCAATTTTTTGAACCAATCCTCTCCAGCGTACTTTTGCAGCAGCTTGTCGTTCTTTATCATTTCCTTCATGGATGGATCAAATTTAACGCTCATGGTTAAGAAATTTCTGGCACCCATATCATTGCCCTTTGCAGCCATGAGCTTTCCCTTGTAGAAGAGCGCTTTTGCATTTTTGAAATTTCTTTTCAGAATTTCATTTAACATTTTCTCCGCGTATTCAAACTTCTCCTGAGCTATCATGGACTCCAGTGCCATGTTCCCCCTATCGAGACTCACATTCTCCAGTATGAAATTCGCCAGATCAAAATTCACTTCCTTGGCCATCAGTTCCATAAACTCCTCATCGGTTAACTGCCCGAGTAACTCCCTTGCCCTATTCCTGTCCTCCTCAAAGTACTTCAAAAATTCATCCACACGGTTAATCTCGGGCCTTTCCTCCTCCTTTTCTTCCACAACCTGCTCTCCGGGTGACTCGGTTTCCACATTCGCAATTTCCTCAACTTCAGATATCTCAGACAGGGTTTCATCGATCCCAAGGTCACCAAACAGTTCATCCACAGCAATTGGCTTGTACTCCTCCTTCTCCACGCCCCTCAATTCCTCGTACAGCATCTCCACCGTAGGATCATTGGGATAATCTCTTCTCAACTGTTCCACAATTCTATTTGCCTCAACAAGATCGTTATCCTCCATCAAGAAACGCACCCTGGTTATAAGCAAATCCCGGTTACCGGGATCTATGTCGAGACCAGCTTCCAGGTACTTCTCATCCCTAGTCAGGGAGTAGAGCTTGTTGTAAACCTTCAAAAGTTCCTCCTCATCCCCTTTATCCTTCAAAATATCAGCATAACTCTTGAGAACCTCAACATCGTCAGGCTGTATTTTAAGAAGTTTGGAAATAACCACTTCATTTTTTGGATCTAGCTCCAGAGCCCTTCTGTACGTCTCTATGGCATCCTTTATCTGTCCCTGAATCCTGAACGCATCTCCTAGGAGAATGTGTGCTTCGACATCATTTGGATCTATCTTGACTGCCTCTTTCAAACAAGCCACCGCGTATGGAATCTGCACATTTCTCTCCAGAAGGTTCCTGCCTATATCCACCCAGGCCCGGACATTCTTATCATCAAGAATCTTTGCCTTTTCAAGAGTCTTTATGGCATAATCATGATCCTTCACGAGTAGCATGTTTTCTCCAGCCTCTGTAAGAATCCTAGATATTTTCCGCCTCTCTTCTCCACTCATCTTCTCAATTCTGTCAAAGTCCTCGGTCACCCACCTGTTTATGCGCCGGAGAAGAACCTCAGCCCTTGCATCATCTCCCCTATTCATAGCATCCTTCGCTTCCTGTAAGGTTCTCTCGTAATCGCGAATTACATTCGATTCCTTTTTTTTCTTACCACCAAATAAAGGCAAATTCATCACCCACGGAGATTCTAATATGGATAGAATATACATTAATCTTATAAAACCTTCGCTTCGTCCACCCACAAATTCAGGAAAAAATAAATAAGGCGGATCGCATTCCACCTAAGAGCGGGGGTTGCCGAGCTAGGTCAAAGGCGCCAGATTCAGGGTCTGGTCCCGTAGGGGTTCGCCGGTTCAAATCCGGCCCTCCGCATTCAAATAAATTGTCTCGAATAATTTATCTTGCTTCATATCTATCTACTTTAAGGAGATAATTTAATTACTCTCAATTAATTACCTTTAATAATGAGAATACTAATGCTTCTCTCAAATCCACTAAATCCAGATCCAAGAGTAGAGAAAGAGGCTACTACACTGGTAAAGGCTGGTCACAATGTTACAGTAATAGCTTGGAATAGGGAAAAATATGAAAAATATGAAGATAGAGATTTCAAAATTGTGAGAATAGGGCCTGGTGCGAGATATGGAACAATGGATGTAGTTTTGAAGTTGCCCTTGTTTTACCTTCATGCCTTATTTCAAGCCTTTCGTATGGATTTTGATGTAGTACACGCCCACGACTTGGATACCGCTCCCCTGGGGTTTATAATATCCTTAATAAAAAATGTTCCTCTAATATATGATTCTCATGAAAGCTATCCAGATATGATCGCCAGAGAAGTACCACCGATAATTAAAAAAATTATTGAAAAATTAGATATTTTTATATCAAAGCATTCCACCGCAGTAATCACCGTGGGTAACAGACTTGCGTCAAGATTTAAAAAATTTGGAGCTAGAAAAGTTATAATTATAGGTAACTGGAAAGAGCGTGTTGCAACCCAATCCAATAACCATGGTAAATTTGTAATATCATATGTAGGGGTTCTCACTTGGGACAGACACGTGGAAGACATGATAAAAGCATTTTGTAATGATGAAAGATTTGAAATACTCGTTGGAGGATATAAAGGAAGAGAAATAGAAGTAAAAACTCTATGTAATAAATGTAGTAACTGCAAATTTTTAGGTAAGGTGGATCCCAAAAAAATACCAGAAATTTATAAAAATTCAGATGCAATATATTACTCACTAGACCCATCAATACCAAACAACTATTATAGTGTTCCAAATTCCCTCTTTATGGCGCTTGCTACTGGAACACCTATGATAACCTTAGACTATGGAGAAATTGGAGAGATTGTGAGGAAGTATAAATGTGGAGTAGTTTTTAACTCACAAACACCGGAAGAAATAAAAAAAGCAGCCTTAAATCTTATGAAAATGGACCTCAAAGAGAACATAGAAAGAGCATATTCAGATTTCAACTGGAATATCGCAAAAAATAGACTCATAAATTTATATAAAGATATTGAAAAGAGCAGTAACCAGGAGGGAAAAATATGAAGATTGCCACGGTGGTGGGTGCAAGGCCGCAGTTCATAAAAATGGCGCCAGTATCCGAGGAGATAAGAAAGCATTTTGATGAAATAGTAATTCATACTGGACAGCATTACGATTACGAGATGAATGAGATATTTTTCAAAGAACTTAATATTCCCCAGCCAGATTACAATCTTGGTGTTGGCTCTGGAACCCATGGGTATCAGACTGGAGAGATGTTGAAAAAGATTGAAAAAGTTTTGATTGACGAGAAGCCAGACATGGTGCTTGTTTACGGTGATACAAACTCAACTCTTGCAGGTGCGCTTGCAGCTGTGAAATTGCATATTCCCGTGGCACATGTGGAGGCGGGGTTGAGAAGCTTTGATAGGAGAATGCCTGAGGAGATAAATAGAGTGCTAACGGATCACATAAGCAAAATCTTATTTGCACCAACGGAAACTGCGGTAAGGAATCTGGAGAAAGAGGGCATAAAAGAGGGGGTGTATCTTGTTGGAGATGTGATGGTTGATGCTCTTTACCGTAATCTGCCAATTGCAGAAAAGAAATCAAGTATTATGGAAAAGCTAAATCTTCAGCCTAAGGAATATATACTTATGACACTTCACAGGCCTGAAAATACAGATTCTAAGGAAAAACTCAGAAGCATTATTTCAGCAATCATGGAATATGAGGGAAGAATTGTTTTCCCTGCTCATTTGAGAACCATTAAAGCGCTGAAAAAATACGGTCTCATCGAGATTGTAGAAAAAAGTGAAAATGTGAAACTGATAGAGCCTGTAGGATATCTTGATATGCTTGTACTGGAAAAAAATGCAAATAAGATTCTTACAGACTCGGGGGGTGTTCAAAAAGAGGCATATATGTTGAAAATTCCATGTATAACCATGAGAGAGAGCACAGAATGGGTTGAAACTCTTGAAGACGGCTGGAACGTGCTCGTTGGAAGCGATAAGGCGAAAATATTGAGTATGCTTAGAGAATTTGAACCCAAGGGAGAGAATCATCAGAATAGATTTGGTGACGGAAAGGCTGCAGTGAGGATTGTGAGAGAATTAACATAATTTTCGTTTTTTGTCGAAAGAAATATTTATATATTGCCGAATACATGAAGAAGTATGGATAAGAATAAAAAGAGTATTGAGGAAATATACACAGAGCACGGGAACGGAGATTAAAAGGGTTTTACCATTTAATTTATTTTAACTATTTTTATGAAGACCTCTTACATCTTATTTGTGAATTTTTCAAACAAGAGCGTGAATAACGCCGTAAATAATCCTCAGAGTTATAGCCTTTTTGTTGTGATTTATTATATGCTCAACGTTCAATCTGCGCAGTTTATTATTGTCTCTGCAACCTTCTCCCTATCTTCCTCACTTATGAGGGGATGAACAGGTATGGAAATGACCTCCTTGCAGAGCAGGTCTGTGACCGGTAGCTTTGCTGTATGCCCCAGCTTCTTCATTATTGGCTGCTGGTGGTTGCCCATTGGGTAGTATATGCCAAATCCAATTCCCTCCTTTTTGAACTCTGCAATGAGCGATTCTCTGTTGTTTACTCTTATGGTGTACTGGTGATAAACATGTTTTGCGTGCGAGTCCACAAAGGGCGTGATAACCTTACCTTCAAGGACTTCATCGTAGTATTTTGCGTTCTCTCTTCTCATACTGTTAGCTTTATCCAATTTTTTGAGCTGTACGAGTCCTATTGCTGCTGCTATGTTTGTCATTCTGAAGTTCCATCCCAGTTCCTCGTGCATGTACCTCTGCGTCTGCCCATGGTTTCTGAGCATTATCACCCTCTCAGCGAGCTCATCATCGTTGGTGGTTACCATTCCTCCCTCTCCCGTGGTCATATTTTTCGTGGGATAGAATGAAAAGCCGGCAATGTGCCCGATTCCTCCGACCTTCTTTCCGTTCCACTCTGAGCCATGCGCCTGAGCCGCATCTTCCACCACGAACAAATCTTTCTCTTCTGCAATTTCCATTATTTCATCCATGTTTGCCGCCTGCCCATAAAGGTGAACGGGCATTATCGCCTTTGTGTTAGGAGTGATTTTTTTCCGAACATCTTCAGGGTCTATATTGAATGTCCTCTCATCCACATCAACAAAAACTGGCTTTCCACCTGCCCGAATTATGCTCGTTGCACTTGCGATGAATGTGAAGCTTGGCACTAAAACCTCTCTTCCTCTCACGCCGATGGCTTCTAATGCAAGGATCAGTGCCTGCGTGCCGTTTGTTGTGCTCAGAGCATGCTTCACGCCGATGTATTCTGCAAACTCTTTTTCAAATCTCTTTACCCACTCGCCGTAGGCGAGCATGCCAGAATCCAGCACTTTTTCAACCTCTCTCTTCTCCTCCTCACCTATCCATGGCTTTGCGATGGGTATCATCTTTTCACCTCTTTTGCATATTTTTTCAGTTCAGGATACTCTTTTCCACATGCGGGACATTTGAAATTCTCATCCAGCTTCTCTCCGCATTCGCATACAAATCCAACGACCTTTGCGGGCACGCCCATCACGAGAGCGTGAGGAGGCACGTCCTTTGTCACCACGGCTCCCGCTGCAATCATTGCGTACTCTCCCACCTCCACACCGCATACAATGGTGGCATTTGCTCCTATACTCGCTCCCTTCCTTATTTTCGTGTGACATAACCTCGTTTCGTCCCATAGCCACGCGCGGGGATGCTTGTCATTTGTGAACACTGCCGCAGGACCCACAAAAACATCATCCTCTATTTCTACACCATGATACACAGATACATAGTTCTGAATCTTCACATTGTTTCCAATTTTCACATCAAAATCCACATAAACTCCCTTTCCAAGATTGCAGTTTTCACCTATGATTGCTCCTTCTCGTATCTGCGCTTGATGCCAGATTTTCGTGCCTTTCCCTATTTTTGCCTTCTCGCTTACTTCTGCTGTTGGATGTGCGTAATATTCCATCATTATCACTCCGTAGCAATATTCGCGACTATTATAAACATTTGCCCTCACTCCACCTCAACAACCTTTCCACGTTCCATGGATTCCAGAGCTGCCTTTGCAATCTTCACCGCCGCAAGACCATCCTCACCAGATACTAGAGGAGGGACATTCTTAGATATAGCATCTATGAAATCTGTAATTTCCCGCTTCAATGGTTCCTCTTTCTTCAGGTTTATCCTCCTTATGTTAAGATCAATACCGAGATTGTAGGTGTTGAACTCATCAACACTAAGTTTTTCAGATGAGATTTCCACACTTTGAGATATATAATCTCCTTCCACATAGGAGGTTTCCGTGGTTATCCACAGTTTTCTTATCTTCTTGGGAGTGAGCCAGTTTGTTTCTATATAACCACTCTTTCCGTTTCTGAACCCAAGTAGTATGGAAGCATGGTCCTCATACTTATCATGCTTTATCTTACCTCCACGAGCATATACCTCCACTATATCACCCATAAGGTATCTCAAAACATCAATATCATGCACACCCAAGTCCATAACAACTCCAACATCCCTTATCCTGGATGGAAACCTGCTCACACGCTTTGCACCTATTGAGATTATTCCATCCCTTTCAACCACATTTTTCTTCACAAACTCTACCATGGGGTTATGTCTCTCTATGTGACCGACTGCAAGAGTCACATTATTATTCCTGGCCAGATCTATGAGTTCCTCACCCTCTGATACATTGTGCACAAATGGTTTTTCAACAAGGACATGCTTTCCCTCTTCGATCAGTTTTTTTGCAAGTTCATAATGCGTTATCGTTGGAGTAGCAACAACGGCAGCATCAAACTCCAGATTTTCAAAACTTCTGCCCCATTCAACTCCGTATCTGGTAGCCACAATTTTTGCAGCGTTTTCATCCATGTCCACCACGCCTGCTAGATGTCCAAGATCACTTAGAACCCTAGCATGGTTCTTTCCCATAACACCCACACCAATGACAACAACCTTCATTTTCTACCAACTCCCATATACACAAATCCCAGAGATTTTGCCCTTTCCTTATCCACTATTCCGCGCCCATCCACTATGATTTTGTTTCTCATACTTTTTGCCAAATCATCAAGGTTAAGCTCTTTGAACTCCTTTGCATCGTTCATTATCACAATTATGTCTACATCCCTGAAATCCTCTTTCCACTTCACTCCGTATCTCTCCGCATCCTTCTCAGAGCACACTGGATCATACACGTACACATTTTCGCTCCATTCTTTTATTCTCTCTATATACGGAATGCTTGGAGATTTTCTGAATTCATAAACATCTCCTCTAAATGTGAGCCCCAGAACCAGTATATTTGCGTTCTTTGCGGATAGCCCATTCTCATTTAAGGCTTTCAATGTTAGCTCAACCATGTGTTCTGGCATCTCGTCGTTGAGCTCTCTCGCAGTTCTTATGAGGCGCGTGTGTCTCTTTGAGAGATTCATCACGAACCATGGATAAACGGGTATGCAGTGCCCACCCACGCCTGCGCCGGGCATGTGGATGTGGCAGTATGGCTGTGTGTTTGCTGCTTTGAATACTTCCAGTGCATCAAGATTCTGTTCCTCGCAGAAAAGGGCAAGCTCATTCGCAAGCGCGATATTCACATCCCTGTACACGCCTTCAAAAACCTTCACTGCTTCCGCCGCCTTTATTGATGACATTCTTATTACTCCCTTTTTGTTGATGACCTCGTATATGGCCGAAACTGCGTTGAGCGTACTTTCATCACTTGCACCCACAATCTTCGGATACTGGCCAGTTATGTCGCGAATTGCCGTGCCAGTCATGGTGCGTTCTGGAGCATGAGCAAGGCCAAACTCGCCCAACTTCAAACCGCTTTTCTCTAAGATAGGAACAAGTGATTCTGTGGTTCCGGGGGGCATGGTTGCTTCAGTGATCACGATGTTTCCCCTCTCAAGCCCCTTCGCTATTTTTTCGGCAACATCGTAAACGGGATTGAGATTCACATTGCCATGATCGTCAATCATTGTGGGCACGAGTATGATCATAACATCTGCATCCTTTGCCGCCTGCACGCCGTCCGTTGTTGCTCGCAATCTCCCCGCATCAACATTCTTACTGATCAGATCTGCAAGGCCTGGCTCCTCGGGCACGGGGTTCTCTCCTGCGTTTATCATGTCCACCCTATTTTTGTCTATATCCACCCCTATTACCTTCGCTCCCCTGTCTGCAAAAACCGCGGCGAGAGGTAGTCCCATTTTGCCCATACCAAAAATGGCAATTTTCAAAGCCCCACTATCGAATAATCTCTTTACTTGCTCTGGATCGATATTGAGCATATTCATTAACAACACCTTGAGCGGATATGGAATTTGATTATTTAAATTCTTATTTTTATCGAAATTGTTTTTTATGATGTAGTATGATATTTAATTTTTCTATCTTTTCTGGCATATAACTCTTTTTGATTTCTAAAATACTTCGGCGAAAAAATTATATTACCCTCGGGATTTGTCCTTTTTAATGTATAACATACTAGTATCCTCACTAGTCCTAGTTGCTACTTTTCTGTTTACTTGGTATTTAACAAAAAGATGGATCCCAGCAGCGAAGTATTTTGGACTTGTTGGTAAAGACTTAAATAAATATGGTCATCCTGAAGTGGCAGAGGGTGGTGGTTTTGCAGTAATAATAGGATTAGCTGTTGGATTGTTTTTATATTTATTTTTAAAAGCATGTTTTGGCTCTGTGAGCCATCTCACAGAAATATATGCTGTGATATCTACCGTTGTGCTGGCAGGATTTATCGGATTTACGGACGATATTCTTGGATGGAAAAAGGGAATAAGACAAAGAAGAAAAGTTGTGTTATCTTCAATTCTTGCTCTTCCTCTTATGACATTGGTTCTAATATACCCACAGTATAATAGCTTTAGCTCGTGGAACATACCTTTATGGGTCTATGCACTAATAATTGTACCCGTTGGAATAATCGGTGCATCAAATGCCATTAATATGGTGGCTGGATATAATGGCCTTGAAGCAGGATTGGGTATAATAATCTTTGCCACTCTAGCTGCTCAGGCTGTAATGATGAGAGAGAGTTGGATTGCCTATATATCACTCATAGGAGTTGCTACACTCTTTGGCTTTTTGATTTTTAACTGGTATCCTGCTAAAATCTTTCCTGGTGATTCGCTAACATATCCAATGGGTGCACTAATAGGTGCATTGGTCATATTGGGAAATATGGAAATATTCGGTGCTCTATTATTTCCTCTTTATTTCTTGGATTTTATCCTGTTTATAAGAGCTAGGTTTTTTGATCATATGAAAGAGGTAGAAGCATTTGGTATACCGGATAAAAAAGAGCATCTTGAAATGCCCTACGATAAAATATACGATTCATGTCACCTTGCAATTCTCATTCAGAAAAAGATTAGAGGATATGCCACTGAGAGAGGAGTTGTTGTAACTCTATATCTTATCCAGGTAGCAATATCATTCATTGTCATACTAATAGCTAATATTCTTCACATTCTTTGATTTTTTATTTTTGGTTAATAAAATTGCAAAAAATATTCATACATGTAGAGATTTATCAATTTGTGCCATCTTTAATACACACCATCAAAACAAAAGGATTTGTA
The DNA here is from genome assembly GCF_000327505.1 of Aciduliprofundum sp. MAR08-339. Taxonomy (NCBI): domain Archaea; kingdom Methanobacteriati; phylum Thermoplasmatota; genus Candidatus Aciduliprofundum; species Candidatus Aciduliprofundum sp. MAR08-339. Next base: position 720,994 of record NC_019942.1, on the reverse strand, counting down.
AATACATTGAAGAGAGGTGCAGTGATATATTCCAGATACTCCTTTAACAGGTTTGTATCCTCATTTAACACAATTATTGAGATTCTGGAGGATTATAATGCCTCTTCTACCTTTCCAATTACTGCTATGACTCTTGAAAGGAATGTGGATACTATAAAAGAGTGGAGAAATAAGAGAATAGAATGGGCAATGCATGGATACGTGCATGTGGATTATTCCAATCTTGATAAAGAGACAATAGAAAAGCATATTGTGGCTGGGAGGAAGATATTTTATCGATCTGGGATAGAGTTATACGGATTTAGAGCTCCATATCTGAGTGTAAACGATGAAATCTTGGGAATATTGAGAGAAAGACGATTTTTATATGACTCTTCCAAAAGTTTCTTTGTTGATGTCATTCCTGTAGATGGTAATGTTAAGAGAATATTGAAATATTATAAACCAATAAAAAACTGGAAATTGGAGAATTATGATGGATTGGTGGAAATTCCCGTTAGTTTGCCAGATGATGAGATACTTGTGGATCGCCTTGGTTACAGGGGTGATAAAATTGGAAAAATATGGGTGAAAATGTGCGAGATTATAAAAGATCTGGGCGGGATTCCAGTATTGCAGTTACATCCGGAGAGGGGAAGAATATGTTCAGATGCTCTGAGCATGGTCCTTGAATGGGCAAGAAAAAATGATATAAACGTTGTTCAATTAAAGGATATTGCCCAGGGAAATTTATCCAATATTCTGGTAATTACAGGTGATGTGGATATAATTAAAATATCAGATTTGAGATATATGAAAGGGGAGATATAAAGTGATATTAGTTACTGGTGGTTCTAGGAGAGCTACCCTTACAATTGTGAGATCCTTAGGGAGAAAAGGATTAAAAATATCTGTTGGAGACCACACTAAATTATCTACTGCTTCTCTGTCAAAATATTCTACTAATAAGTTCTTATACCCAAATCCTCAAAAAATGCCTATAGCATTTTTTAACAATATACTTTCAATAATTAGATCAAAAAAATATGATGTTATTATACCTGTACACGATTTTGAAATATTGCCAATCATAAAAAATAAGAATATTATTGAAAAATACTCTAGTCTTCCATTCGTGGATTTTGATACTTTTATGAAAACATTAAGTAAATGGGAAACATTAAAAATTGCAAACTCTGTAGGAGTTAAAATACCACGAACTTATCGTCCTTTAGATAAAGAGGATTTAAGGAAAATTAAAAAGGATATGAAGTACCCTGTAGTTGTAAAGCCGATATCCCAGACCCTCTGGGACCCAGAAAAAGGTGCAAAAACAAGATATGTGACAACTAAAAACTACATTAACAACGATAAAGATTTAGAAAAGTTCTTCTCTAAAATAAAAAATGTTAAAGATTATCTAATTCAGGAATATGTAGAAGGACAGGGTGCAGGTACATCATTTCTATTTAACAAGGGAAAGATGAGAGCATATTTTTCTTATATAAGATTAAGAGAGTACCCCATTACTGGTGGACCATCTACATTAAGGATGAGTATAAAAAATGACGAGATGGTAGATGCTGGAAAGAGATTACTGGAAAAGTTAAACTGGCATGGTGTTGCAATGGTTGAATTTAAACTAACTAAAAAAGGACCTGTGCTTATGGAAATAAATGGCAGGTTCTGGGGGTCATTGGCATTGGCTTATCATGCAGGTGTGGATTTCCCATATCTTCTATACAAACTTGCTGTAGATGGGGATGTGAATATGGTAAGGGAGTATAAAACAGGTGTTCTTTGTAGGTGGCTTATTCCTGGAGATATTCTTAATTTTTATTTTAGACTTAAAACAGAAAGAAAGGACAACTCTTATGTTTTCAAAGAGTTTTTCAGGTTTAGAGGAACGTATTATGATTATATTGATTTAGATGACCCACTACCTGTTATTGGAGCATTAATCACATCTGGAAGATATTTTGTAGATTATCTTAAAGGAAAAAGAACAATTTCAGGTGAATATAGGTAATCATTTTTTAAGTAATTTTTTAAATGCTGTATAGGGGTGTGTTAAATAATATCTTTTTTTAGTGGAGGGCATATACTGTGCAGCCTTTAATTTATTATGCATCTTCATATATCTAGTTGGATACTCTCCTGCTATTCTCACCTTATTTTTAAGTAAACATTCTTTAATGTCATCTCCACAAATTATATATCCTAAACCAATATACGAATATATATGAGCATCACTCCCTGCAGTTGGAGTTTTATTAAGTTTCTTCACCAAATTCTCAGCCATTGCATTCTCATTAAAAGTATTTCTCGCATTGAATACCTCCACAACATCTAATCTCTCAAGAATGTTTCTATGTGGAAGATTATATCCTCTTCTATAAGGATGAGCCACTCCAATAATCCCATTATTTTCCTTTACATAATCTATAATATCATTCACCTCTTTTATCTTTAAAAGTGCCTCTTCCTCTATAAAGTAAATGAGATAATCTGTTTTCTCAACTCTTAACTCCACTCCAGGTATAAGCATTAATCCATAATTTCTGAATGTTTCCTTTGCATTTTTAATCCCTTTCAGTGTGTTATGATCAGTCAGAGCAATTCCATCCAACCCTCTTTTTTTGGTTATTTTCGCAATGGTCTTTATTTTCATTTTTGAATCAAAGGAATACTCACTGTGAACATGCATATCTATTCTCATTGCATAGCCAAATCACACCAGAGTATTAAAACGTTGGCAAAAAGCTTAATTAATAAATTATCATTATTTCATTTCATGTGTATTACTGAGCACTACAACATACATAATATAATTAAATTTCAGATAAATAAAGAAAAAAAAGACTTTTTCTGGGACCTAAATCCAGAATATGAATATTTTAAGGTAGATTACGTGGAAAAACCGGACATTATAGTAAATGTGGGTGATTTTAAACCTTCAATAGAGGATACATACATAGTGGACGGAAAATACTACATAAAATGGAATTATTTATTTTTAAGGGATGATAAATATGATGTGGAAATAAATGGTTTGGAGATGAAGGGTCCTATCATTCTAAATATAAAACCTAAACCCAAGGGCCTAAGAAGATTGTGGCCTATATTAGCAACTCAGAACATATTTTTAAGACCACTAATATGGTTACTTTTTATTAAAAAAGGAAAAATTCTTATTCATGGTGGGGGTGTCGGATTTAATAATAAAGGCATTCTACTTGCTGGTAGAGCGGGTGTGTATAAAACAACAATTACTATGGTTTTAGTCAAAAAAGGTTTTGGTTTCCTTGGAGATGAGAACATTATACTGGGAGAAAATGAAATTCTCCCCTATCCCTTTAATATTAGATCATATGAATTCAAATTGCATTATTTAGGAAGGGAAGAAGTGAACGGTATAAATAAAATAAGGTTGTTTAAATATCTATCAAGAGATGAGAAGTTGTACAATTTAAATATTTTTAATAATGGATGCAAGTTGGAGATGGGATATATTATTGAAAGATCTCTAAAACAAAATAAAAAACTCATTATTGACAATATTTCTAGAGAAGATTTTTTAAAAAAACTTGAAATTAGTGAAAAAATTGAAATGAACATTTCACCCACTCATACATTTTCGGAAGTTCCCTGCCACAATTTTGGAAAACTTTTAGATGCTTATATTTATGCGAATCCAAACACCGCATTAAAGGATATATGGAGTAGAGTAATAAATATTATGAGACAAAATATAAAAACGAAAGAGATATATAAAATCATTCTGCCATTAAAATATGAGAAATTTATAGGAGATCTAATTTATGATCACATAAAAAAGGTGATTGATTTATGAGGAACTTCACAATATCTCTACTAGGGATAGATGGCGCCGGAAAATCCACTCTATCAAAGCGCCTTAAGGAAGAGTTAGAAAAAAAAGGATATAGGGTAAGAATTGTACCATTTCATTACTGGGTGTTTGCGGATAAATTGAAGATGAAATACTGGAAAGTAGTTGATAAAGATCGTGAGACTGTGTTAAAACCCTATGAACCAAAACCATTTTCATTATCTGCTATATTAAAACCTATAATAGCACTGATGGATAATATTCTGTTTTACATCTCCACACAGCCCGATGGGAAGAGGTGGAATGTTGTGATATATGATAGATTTATATGTGCGACCCAGATTAAATTAAAGGCTTTAGGGTACCATGTAGAATGGCTGCGTCCTATATGGGAAAATTTTAAAACTGATTATTGTTTTATTATAGACATTTCAGAAGAAGAATCTATAAAAAGACAAATTAACCGTGAAGATCCGTATACTTATAGAAAGCAACAATTAAAGATAGAAAGGTATGAATATGTAAAATTTGCAAAAAAACATAATTGCATCATATTAGAAGGTAAAAACTCTGTGGGAAAAAATATAAAGGTGATTATGGAGGTTTTTAAAAATGCCTAAAATATTGTTTGATGCATACACGCCTCCCGACATACAACTTTATGAATCAATCAGTAATGAGTTAAAAAAGCATGGTTTTGAAATAGAGTTTGTTATACCAAACAACGAAGAATGCATAAATTTAATAAAAAAGAAGGGATTCCCCTATAAAATTGTGGGCTCGAGGTCAAACAAAAGTTTTATTTCAAAAGGAGTTTTTAATATTATTAGATTTGTTCTAATGTTTAAGTATATATACAGAACAAATCCAACTGTTGTTATATCCCGAGCAATTTCAACTCCCATAGCTGCAAAAATAGCTGGTAAAAAGGTTTTTATGTTTATTGATAATGATGCTGCCACTTTGGCCCTACTGCTTACTTTACCTCTAGCAGATAGGATATACATGCCCGAAGCAATAAAGATATATGGGAATATTTCTCCACACATAGAGAAAAAAGTTTATTTTTATAGAGGTATTGAAGAACAGATATACCTGTCTGAGGAATTGAAAGAAAATATTTATAAAGAACTCAATTTAGAAAAAAATAAAGACATTATCGTCGTAAGGCCATTTGGTTTAATAACCGAATACGAAACCTCTGGTAGAGATTCTTTAGAAGAAATATTAAAAGACCTAGTTTTTGATGAGCAGATTATAAATAAATATCATATAATTGTACTTCCGCGCACTGTTGAACAGAAAACACTATATGAAAAAATTTTTAAAAATGGCATTATAATTCCCAAAACACCTCTCGACGGACAGTCTTTGTTAATACAATCAAAAATATTTATTGGTGCTGGAGGTACAATGAGTAGAGAAGCTTGGATATTGGGCAACACAGTTTTTTCATTCTATAAAGGTAAAGAGTTGAGTGTTGAAAAATGGTTAAAATCTCAAAAAAACTATTATTATGGTGTCATTTCAAAGACAAAAATTTTAAAAGAAAAACATAAGAAAAATTTTTTTATAAATACCAAATTGAGATCTCATATAGTAAAAGATATAATTGAAAACATAATACCTCACTAGAAAGGGAGGTATAAATAAATGAAGATAGGAATTATATTAGGAACTCGACCCGAGATAATTAAGATGTCTCCCATCATAAGAGAATTAGAAAAAAGAAATATAGAATATTCTATAATTCACACAGGACAACATTATTCATACAATATGGATAGAGTTTTTTTTGAGGATCTTGAACTTCCAGAACCTGAATACAAACTCAATGTAGGAGAAAAATATCATACCCATGGATCTCAAACTGGAGAGATGATAAAGGAGATAGAAAAGATATTGGTAAGAGAAGATGTAAATATTGTTTTAGTGGAAGGAGATACCAATTCAGTGCTAGCTGGAGGTATTTCTGCCTCTAAATTACACATACCTGTAGGTCATGTGGAAGCAGGACTCAGAAGTTTTGATAGAAGAATGCCTGAGGAAATAAACAGAATTATCGTAGATCACCTCTCAGATCTTCTATTTGCACCTACTGAAGTAGCAAAATCAAATCTTATTAAAGAAGGAATACCTGATAACAGAATATTCGTAACGGGAAATACTATTGTGGATGCAGTATATCAAAACCTAGAAATAGCAAAGAAAAGATCAAATATATTAAATGTGTTGGGGTTGAAAGAGAGAGAATATGTAATCGTAACTGTCCACCGGGAGGAAAATGTTGATAAAAAGGAAAATCTAATTAAAATTGTTAAAATATTGAATGAAATCCATTATCCTTCCATATTTCCTATGCATCCAAGAACCAAGAAAAGACTTGAGGAGTATGGATTAACTATAAAAAATCCCTATTTAAGAGTTATAGAGCCTTTAGGTTATTTAGATTTTCTATTGCTTCTTTCCAAAGCCAAAATAGTATTAACAGATTCTGGGGGTATTCAAGAGGAGGCTAATATATTACACATCCCATGCCTAACTTTGAGAGATAACACAGAGAGACCTGAAACTGTGAAAGTTGGGAGCAATATTGTGGTTGGTAGAGAAATTTATAAAATATTAAACATTATAATAGAAATATTTAATGGAGAAAAATATGATTATATGAGAGAGACTCCAATTATATTTGGAGATGGAAAAAGCGGAAAAGTAATAGTGGATATTTTGGAGAGTTGGAGGGGTTAGATGAAGATTTTAATGGTGGCCCCATTCAATAGAAACTCGGGAGTTTCCACACATGCTAGAAATTTAAAAAGTGCATTAGAAAAGCATATCTCAGATTTGAAAATAGATACTTTCACTTTGAAGTTCACTTCTCTTAAAAATAGAGTTTTACATAATTTTTTGAAAATAGTGTTTAAGATATCAAATATATATGAGGTTGTTCATTTGCATCCTAGTGGATATTTTGGTGGTTTATTTACGATGCTCTGGATTTCAATTGTGTGCAAAATAAGGCGTGTAAATTTTATTATTACATATCATTATCCTTCATATAATATAAGAAAAAAGTTAAAAAACCCTTTCTTCAAAATATTGTTTTATTATATTTTTAAAAACGTAAGCTCTTTTATATGTGTATCTAATGCTCAAAAACGGGAGATAGAAAATGTATATGGTGATTTATTTTCTTATAAGATACATGTTATATATAATGGTGTGGATTTAAAAGAGTTTAAAATAATTAATAAAACATACGCCAGAGAATTACTAAATCTTCCAACTGATAAAAAGATAATCTTTAGTTTGGGAATGTTGGAGAAATATAAGGGGCATATTTACCTTATCCAAGCAATTAGAAGAATAGTTGAAAAAAATAAAAATATTCTGTGTTTCATAGGGGGGAAGGGGAAACTAGAGAAATATCTTAAGGATTCTATAACAAAATACGATTTGGACTCCTTTGTTAAAATTTTAGGTTTTGTACCAAACGATGAACTATCTCTATGGTACAATAGTGCAGATCTATTTGTGCTTCCGAGTTTGAGTGAGAGCTTTGGAATTGTGCAAATAGAAGCAATGGCTGTTGGAACACCGGTAGTAGCAACTATTAACGGAGGAAGTGAGGAAATTATAATTTCAGAAGATTATGGATTTCTATGCCCTCCAGCAGATCCAGAATGTTTGGCAGAGAAAATATTGATAGCGTTTGAAAAAGATTGGAATCGTAATAAAATAAGGGAATATGCTAAGAATTTTAGTTGGAAAAATATAGCTATAGATGTGTTTCATGTATATCGAAATGCAATGGGTGATGAAAATGGCTTTAAAATTTCAAACAAAAAAGGTAGTTAATGATTCCTCAAATAAAATAAAGATAACGGTAGTTGCCCCCCTTTTAAAAATTAAATGGGGAGGGATTTCCGTAGCAGCCACTAATATGATTAATTGCCTACGTAAAGACCCTATTTTTGAAGTTGATACTGTAGATATAAATTCTAAACCCTATTTCCCGAACAATATATTTAAAAAACTGCTTAAGTTATTTATACAACCATCAATATTATTTATTAGACTACTAAAAAAGAGAGACTCTCAAATATTCCATGTTCATGCATCCAATAATTGGGGTATTATGCCAATAGCAATTACTGCAATTTATGCCTTTATATTCAATAAAAAGATGGTTGTTACCTATCATCTTAACAAAAATAATTTCAAAAAAAATTTTAAAATAATAAAAATATTATCTAAATATATAGATGCACATATTATTCTCTCAGAATATCTACTTGATGAAATAAGTAGAGCTGGCGTCAGGCCTTATATAGTACCAAATATAGTGGATATAGAAAATTTTAATTTCAAGTTGAGAACAAAAATAAATCCAAAAATAATAGTGGCTCGTCATTTGGCCCCCCAATACAGAATAGAAGATGCCTTATTGGTGTTTTCCAAAATTTCTAGCATCTTTCCAAATGCGGAGTTGACAATTATTGGAAATTATGATAATATAAATTATAAAAATAAAATAATTAATATGATACATAAATTAGGTTTAGAAAATAATGTAAAATTACTACGCTTTATTGATTCTAGGAAAAAACTAAATGTCTTGTTTTCTAGAGCCGATATCTTTTTAAACACTTCGGAAATGGACATATTCCCCATGGCATTATTGGAAGCTGCTTCAAATGGTCTTATAATTGTTACTACTAATGCAGGAGGTATACCATATTTAATACATCACAAGATCAATGGACTTGTTGCTAAAGTTGGAGATATAGAAAATTTTTATATTAACATTAAAGATATATTAAAAGATGAAGAAATGGCAAAAAAAATATCTTTTAATGCTAGAAAATTAGCTGAAGAGTGCTCGTGCAGTAATGTAATTAAAAAATTGAAAAACATTTATCTAAAGTTGTTAAATCCAAACTAAAGGATTATTGTTAAATAGGGATTTATCAAAAATCTTCAGAAAAATTTTAATAGTATTTTTTTTTAAGGCTTTAAATGAAATATACATTAGGAATAATTGATAATTTTGCGGATTTGCAATTTTTAGATAAAGAATTAATGATATTTAAAAGAAATGGTATTGGCGGTGCACCCACTTATCTGCAGGAATTACTTAGACATATAATAGATTATCATCATGATAATTTTTTTATTAAAATAGGTACATGGGGTGAGAACAAAGTATCTTTTAAAAAGGGGAGATTTGTGATAACTAGTGTCAAAAGTAAAGTATACTATAGGCATTCTTGGGGAAAATTATTTTTTTTGTATATCAAAAAACCCATATTGATTTTAAAATTATCTAAAAAGCTTGATGGAGTGGATATTTTCCATTTAAATAACTTTTCAGATGCGGGGTTAATAAAATCATTTGGTTCATCTTCAAAAATGGTTTATACAGTTCATGGTTGTTTATTGAGGAGAAACTCCACTTATAACTATAGTTGGGGGAAACATTTAATAGATCAGGTTATTTATTCTGAAATGAAATATGGTATAAAGAATTCCAATGCAATAATTACCGTTGGAAAAGGCATGGATCCGGAATTGTACAAATTAGCTAAAAAATACAGAAAAAAAAATTTTCTAATACCCAATGGAGTTGATGTAGAATTATTTTCACCCTCAGTTAATGGGAAAGATATCCGGGAGAGGTATAACATTTCAGATGATGCAACAGTAATAATATCCACCAGTCGCTTTTCCTATGAAAGAAGGATAGAAATGATAATAAAAGCTTTTTCAAAAATTTTAAAAAAATATAAAAACATTTATCTCTTGTTAGTGGGAACTGGAATAAGAGAAAGTGAATTAAGAAATCTTGTAAAAGAACTCTCTGTAGAAAATAATGTTATTTTTACTGGACCAGTATCTCATTATGACATACCGAAATATTACGCTGCTGCAGATATTGCATTTAATAGTTTTACTGATATCCCGGTGGCTGATTCTATTATACATACTCCCTCCCTTGGAGACTCTATTAAAAGTGTATATCCAATATCAATATCTTTTTCAACTATTGAGGCCCTCTCTACTGGAATCCCTGTAATAAATATTGTGAAAAGAGTAAAAGATCATCAAAATATAAATTATAAAATGTTAGAAAATGAGGGGGGAATAGTACTACCCAAGGGTAATCTAGAGGTTTTAGCAAAGACATTAGAAACTCTAATAAAACATCCTGAACTTCGAGATGAGATGGGGAAAAATGCAAGAGAAATTGCAGTGAAAGAGAGAAATCTTTCGAAAACTATTGAAAAAACCATTTCAGTGTACAATTGGGTTATGGAAAATTTTTAAATTATATTACTACATCCTCCATATGATGGACAAAACAAGGAAAATAGTGATAATTGGAATAGATGATGGCACCTGAAGGTTGCTAGATACTCTTGTGAAAAATGGTGAACTCCCTAATATTAACAAAATTAAGGGAGAGGAGCATATGGATACTTAAAATCTACAATACCCCCATTACTGGTCCAGCATGGTCTTCTTTGGTTACTTTGGTACTGGCACAACGCCATTGAAACAGAGTGTTTATGATTTTATTATAACTGAGAATGGAAGGAATAGAATAGCAGGTACCCAAGATTTAAAATTTCAACCATTTTATAAAATATTAAGTGATTATTGATATAGATGCATTTTAATAGGCTTACCTTTATCTTATTCTTCACTTAAAATCAATAGTATAATTCTACCCGATTTCTTTCCACCAAAATTATATGCATATCCAGAATATGCTGGGAAATATGTAAAGGAACATAACTATAGAGTAAAACCAGATTTTAGTAAAGAAGGAAAGGCACTTATTGAAGAGCTTATAAAATTTGAAAATGAACATATGAATGCTGAAAAGATATCTTCAAAAATGAAGAATGGGATTTGTTTTTCATACATTTCATAACCAGCGATATAATATCTCATAAATATTTTGGAGATATGCTAAAAAGAACTCCTCTATCGATTCGTGCATTGGATATCTTTAAAAACATAGACAAACATATAGGATGGTTTCTTTCTAACTTACCCAAGGAAACTCTAATTTTCATTCTTTCTGATCATGGATTTTACGGATATATTTAATATACATATTTAATATACATTCCTGGCCTTGGAAGAAAAAAATATCTCTCAGTAAGACCTAAATCTAAAAATGGTATGAAAGAGGTTTTTGATCTCACTGATAAAAGAAAAGAACTAATAATTTCCGGAAAAGTAAATTATTTATTAAAAATAAAATATATAAGGAAAATAGGTAGGTGGATATTCAAAAAAACGCTGGCCAAAAACTACAAAATAAGAACAGGATATGAAATTGATATAGAGACCACTACGTTCTATGTGCCTAGAGCATCTTCATTTGGGATTTATATGAATCTAAAAAACGTACCCAATAAAGATATAATAAATGAACTTCAAAAAGAATTAACTGATTTAGAGGACGATACCAATGAGAAGATTTTTAATAAGGTATATTTAACCGGTTTTTATGAAAACAATAAACCCATCATTATGTTCTTACCCAATAAAAAATATTTTATTAGCCCTAAAATATCTTCCAATATATTCTCTACAGAAACCGTCAATTTTCATGATTTAAATGGCATTTTTCTTGTTTATGGTTAGCAAATAAAAGAAAGTACTTCATTAAAAACGCATATATATGATATCGCGCCAACAATATTACGCATTTTCAATCTTCCTGTTCCAAAACAAATGGAGGGAAATATATTGTATACAATTTTTAAAAAGAGGCAGAAATAAATTCAAGAAGTGTAAAACGCAATGATATAAGAAAAGAAATATCAAGGAAGATAAAAAAATTAAAGTTGAATAAAAATTTAAAATATTTTATTTTATCCATAAATATATTCTTTCACCACCATTACCTTCATATATCAGCAACAAATGTGGGTTTTTATCATATGAGGATATAGGTGCCGTGTGCCAACCCCAAGGGTACCTACCCATTGTTAGATCTCCATATCCTATTATCAAATACCTAGCATTATATCTTTCAAAGAAGATATTCATATTTTTACCTCTCAAAGCGTTTATGGTGATACTCCAATTTCTATGATCTGTGTAGGTTAGAGAATAAGAGTAGGTAGGTAACTTAATATGGGTAGTTGTGGCAAGAGCTGGCAAAGTAGCCCCTGAAGCTAGAACATATTCCCCAGGCTTAGTTAATGTATTAGTTACAACTGCCAAAGAAGAATAAATTAAAGGTGGGGACACAGAACCCCTAATAGGTCGTGGAATTTCAAATTCTTCACGTATTGATGGTTCTTTCGCTATTTGAGAAACAACATTTGTAGACAAAATAACGAATATTATCCCAATCACCACCACATTTCTAACAATTTTTTTCTTACCTATAGAAAAAACTTTGAAAGATAACACAAGAAATATAGCGAGAGAATACACTAAAGGCAATAAAAATCTAAAATATATTATCCTATCTGCATAATAATGAATAATTATAGCAAAAATAAACCACGTGACATAAAATATTATATACATTATAAGGATATAATTTAAATAATGTGTTTTATTTATAATTTTATAATAAAAAGTTATAACAAATGCAGATAGGATAAACATCAAAAATCCAACAATAAGAGAAAAAAAGGAAATATAAGAATATACTCTATGAGGAAAGTAAGTAGGGAAAACTCCTGCAAGAAGTATGAACCCCGAAAATGAATAATCCCTTGGATTTGTAGTAACTTTGTATACAATGGTTAAATATAAAATTATATAAAGTAACCCAAATATGAAAATGATATATTTACTAATACGAGGAAAGCTTAAATATCCTCTATATTTAGAATAATGAATAAATTTTGTTAAATAGATAAGAATTATGATTATTGAAATTAAAGATATAATAAAAATATGGGGTGCATAATCTAAGAAACTTTGGGGTATAAAAGGGGGCCAAAAGTATTTAAATCGATAAGGGGGATTTAAAATTACCGGGTACATAGGGAAATAATAAATAAAGAAAGAAAGAGGAAGAGAGAGGAAAGTGTAAAGAAGAAGTTTAACCATTTTTATGGATTGTGTAAAATTCTTTTTGAAAACAAAATATATAAAAAATATGATCAAAAAGCTCGTTAAATTAAATATATATCCTATATAGGTGCTTATGTGAGAGATTCCATGAACAACTCCAAACAATGTAATCAAACTCCCCAAAAATATCTCTTTATCCCTTGCTTTAATAAATAGTAAATAGAGTAATATTGTGCTGAAAAAACTTGTTATAGTAATAAAATTTGTATTCAGATAATTTTGAGGAGTACTTACATATATATAGTAATTATGAACACTTGTCAGAATCTCAAAATACGTGGCTAGGAAAAACACCGATAACAAGCCAACTTTCCAATCAACCTTTGTTCCTATAAGAAAAACTATAATGGCTGGGATCAAAAAGTACAAAATTTTCAAAATTATATAAAGTACATATACTGATGTAAAACCTGAAAGAAGAATAAACTCTCCTAACAGTAAATGAAAACCTGCAGGATAAAAATCAAAGAACTTGGGATTATCAGGCTCATGATAAGGATCCACCCATCTATTCGCTATGGCATATGCCCTTGAAAAGTGATGCAACTCATCAGTTCCTCCTATTGTATCAACCCCCCAGAGAAATTCCTGAGATGTGCTTATCATTATACCTATAAGCAGTATACCGATAAGGGTAATAAAAACGGTTTTCTTGTTCATAGATACTCACTCATATGTTTGTGAATTTAGCATGTACTATAAATATTTATAATTTATTTCTTTCATGCTCTAAAATATTTCATTGTTTTAATATACATCAATATAAATATAAAACATTGAGAAAGTGTGTATACAACAGCCGCACCTGTAGAACCATATAGAGGTACTAGTAAAAAGTCTAAACCTATTACAAAAATCATTCCAAAAAACATAATTTTTGCATTCTCAATGGGTTTTCCATATCCAGTCCAATCTGCAGCTAATATGGAAAAAAGTCCAGCAAATATCATACCTGGAATCATTATATAAATTAATGGTATGGAATTTTTATAGGCGGAGGGAAAAAGGTAATCAAATATAGATCTTACAAAAACATACAGCATTATTGCAAATATAGATGTAGCCAAAAATCCAATTTTCAAAGATTTTTTAGTATAATTATAAATATATTTGTGATTTTTCTTAAAACTTGAGACCTTTGGCATTTGAAGCACAATAATTGCACCGTTTACAAATCCTATAAGGGAGGTTATAGTTTTTGCTAATGAATAGGATCCAACAACTGAATATCCATAATAACTTTTTATAAAAACAATATCTACTTGTCCTGTTATAGTCCAGAGAGTTGTAGATAAAATCCCAGGAACGGCAAAAATTATAATTTCAAGGAGAATAGAACGATCAAGATGGAAAATCTCAAACTTTACCGTTTTTTCTTTCAAAAGCTCCATAGACAATATACCTATGAATAATGGAAGTGAGTAGGCAAATAAAATCCAAAATATGCTTTGTAAATTCATAAGCCAGAATAATATAATTAGTACAACCCTTGAGGCACTTACACTCACCCCAAATCCTATAAGTCTCCTGACATCTATAAGACCTCTAATATAAGAGATATATAAATAATATAAACCCGTTATCAAAATAAAAATAGAACTTATAATAGGAATGTTATAAGGTAAAAAAATACCAAATCCAATGGCTATAGAAGTTGTTATAAGAATCATCACAAAATCAATAAAAATGGTTTGGAAGGCATATATTTTCATCTTTTTCTTATCATCTAAATTCTCTGAAATAAATTTAGTAATCGCTGCAGGAAAACCAGAGGCTGCAGGTAGTAAAAAAAAGTTGGCTATGGTAAAGGCGTAACGTATATATCCATACTTCTCAGGTGTTACCATCCATACTACAATGAACCAGAAAATAAATCGGAGTATTTGGGTAATAACATTTCCAATCGCAATTCCAGATATAGCTTTCAATTCGCCTATATCCACTCCAAAGAATTTCAATAATCTTTTAAACACTTTGTATTCCTCCTTAGAACGAATATTTTCTCTACTCCTACCCAATAGATTATAATAAACACTAAAAATAGAATATTCCCTAGCCACTCATGGGCAAGGTTCAGACCCTCGTGTCCCCAATAGTATGCGGCCATAAATGTGAGAAAGAGGCGAAGTACATTGATGAAGAACATGGTGAGAGCGGCAATGAGTATCACCAGCGCTCGCCACACATACTTCATCTTTGAGCCCATAAGCAATCCAACAAGCATTACCGCGGAAAGCGTCATACCCTCAATTCCCGAGCATGCGCCGGCTACGGTTGCGGAGACGGGCGTGCCCCTTTGACTTATTATGGTTATGGTCGTGCCCGAGATGCTCACTGGATAGCCCAGAAGCTTCAGGAAAGAATATGCTAGATGAGAGGAAATGGGTGCTATATACATCTGAGCGAAATCATTTACAACAAATCCCCAAGTACCGTTGAGAATCACCATGGCTCCATAGAATATTAAAAATGGAAAAATTATCCTATATTTTCTCAATCCATAAAACATCACAAAGTATCCTATTATCAGAACTCCGCTGTTGAACACCCCAAACACACGAGTTCCGGGAACAAACACCCATTTTACAGGGGTGACAAGAGTGAATGAAGAAATTATAATAAAAAGCCCAAGCAACGCTTCCCACATTTCAATCTTCTCAATTTTATAGAATTTTCTCTCATTGAGCATCACAGATATAGCAAAGATTAGCGTATAGGAGAAGAACCCGAAGGATGAATGTATTACATAGAAATCCAAGAGAAATGCAAGGATAACAAGAGAGTAAAAAAATATGCTGAACTTCTTTTTCTGAGTGAGATTGAAGAGATGCATCACGGGCGCCCAGGCATCCGCTCGTAGGAGATCAAGCATTAGAATGTAAATGGGCAGGTTGTAAATTAAGATTTTGCAGGATAGATATCCTTTCCGAAACCCGAGCTTATCACGAAAATTTTTCACGCAACTTCTTGATACAAGCCAATATACCCCACAAACCCCTTCATGAAGGAAAAAAATCTCTCAAACAAGGGCATTTCAATGCATATTCCAGCATCCGATCCGAGATTCGATTCGAACCAGCATCTCGAATTTTCTCAAACCAAGAAAAACAAGGTAAAAGAGCAAGTCAATAAAATCTCGAACATCCTCGAATCGAGTCCAAAGCATGGAAAGTTTTATTAAAGTCCGCATGATATATAATTTTGGGTGATAAAAATGTTCGTGCCAGATAGGATTGAGGAGTTGATCGAGGAAGGATACCTCCTAAGCACAGGGCCCAGGTGGAAGAACGGAGTGGCGAGGTTCTACTTCACCACTCCCTACGGAACGGAGAGCGAGAGGGTTGAGTTGAGGATGAAGAAAAGCGAGTTTGAGAATTTGAAGAATTACGTGGTAAAAAGGCTCAGAGATATAAACGGCAAGGCGTACTACAGCAAGCAAAGTACCCTGGCCTACGGGGAGATGAAATACCCACTCCTGGCCTCAACGATTGACGGGTCCTATGCGAAGGAATGGGAGATCATGGAGAGAAAGCACCTCTGGTTGTCTCAAGTGATCGAAGGGCTGGGCTTTCAGGCATTTTTCCTTGTGATGCACAATGCCAGGATCGATCACAGGAAAATGAGTAAGCTAATGGAAGATCCCGAGAAGTTCGTTGAATTCGGAACGAGGTACCTTGCGAGCCTGACCGAGGCAAGTGAGAAGGTGCACAAAATACAGGAGCTTGAAGATAAGGTCCAGGCTCTGAAGAAAGAAATAGAGAAGAAGGATGAAAAAATAAAGCATTTGAAGGCAGTTAACTACGAGTTGAGCACACAACTCAACGGCGTACTAAGCATGCTCAATCCGTCCCAGATGAGAAGGTTCAGTGAATGGATCAATCTCAGAAGTGCCACGGGACTGGTATATGCAACAGTTTCTCCAGAGGATATGGATCCGGGAGAGGTTTCCACACCAATAAATATAACGGTAATCGAGCACGATTCCTTCATGGAGGACATAAAGGAATTTGCAAAGTTAAAGTATGCGTTGAATGAACTGGATGAGATACCACCCAAGGAGAAGGAGCAGCCGCAGGTAATCAGGGTTAATGCTACAGACCCTGGAAAGATAAACGAGTTGAGTTCCAAAATTCAGAATATTGAGGAGAGGTTAAATACTACGGAGAGTCGCGTTGAAAAAGTGGAAAAGGATATGGGCAGTATGGAAAATTTCATAGGAAATACCGTGAAAAATCTTGTGGATTTCAATGAAAAGAGCACGAAGGCCATTGTTAAGGTTAGCAACAAGATCGACTCCCTGGAGAAGGATCTAAGTCCTCAGATTCTCATAAATCGCCTTGAGGAGAGGGGATACAGGATTTATCCAAAATACATGGAGAGTATGAGGAGAGAAATAGAGGATGAGATGACTGAGATGAAGAGTACACTAAAAGAAGAGATGAAAAGGGAGATGGATGAGAAGATCAAAGATATAAAAAATATCTCTGAGAAGTTCTTTGATTACTTTTTACCAAGCCTGGGTGAGATACTTTCCAAGTCAGATGATACCATGATAAAGAGTATTGGTGAGATTCTCGCTTATGCAAATCAGATAAATCAAGAAAACATACCGAATGGCCACCTCCCGGAACAGAATCATAAAGATGAGAAAAATTACCCGTCCTCACAATCATCTCAAACATAAGATTCATTCCTCTGAAAATGCCCATTATCCCATGGGTTTAAATAGCATGACCTGGAGTGCAACCTGGAGGTGAAAAAATCGGAACCAGAGAGAGAATAGCAAAGATGCTCGAAAAGCTCTCCATTGAGCATGTGACCGTGGATTCAACGAAGTTTCCAGATATGGTCAAAGAGCATGAATTTGAGCATATCCGCACAGAATAGAACGGCTCGCTCATCCTCCAGGATAAAGAAAGAAACATTTTCGAGTTATGCCCAGAGAGGATTTTGAAGATAGGCCTTGAAGGCACGGGGGCCGAGCTCAAAAACCCTGCCCCTCTATGAATAGGATTTTCATCCCTCTGTGATATTTGCTCGAGAAACATGGCACCTCAAATGCAAAGATTTATTAATTATTTGCATCTTCAGTACAATATGGTATCCATGGACACGATAAAATCGGCGATTGTGGACAGGGAGGAGGACATGCACCGCAGATTTTCCGAGGGAAATGTGGTGGAAAGGGAGTGCAAGGAAGTGGTGGAGAGTATGATAAACACAGATGTTGCGCTGGTAATAACCGGGGTGAGAAGATGCGGCAAATCCTTTCTTGCGTGGGTGCTTGCCAACGGTGAGCATGTGGCTTATGTGAACTTTGAAGATGAGCGGCTGGCTATGCAAGGAGAGGAACTGAATACAGTGCTTGAAGCCGTTTATTCCCTCAAGGGTGTGGTGAACACATTAATCTTTGATGAGATTCAGAACATCCCCGGATGGGAAAAATTCGTATCGAGAATAATAACTGGGAGGAGAGTAATAATAACTGGAAGCAACGCAAGATTGATGGGCAGGGAGCTTGCCACGCATCTCACGGGCAGACATATTGATTTCATGCTCTACCCATTCAGTTTCAGGGAATTTCTGCAGTACAACGGGATCAACGGCTCTGCGTACTCCACGGCAACTCGGGCTAAGATAAAAGATCATCTGAAGGAATACATTGAGAGGGGAGGTTTTCCTCTGGCGTATAAACTTGGAAATATGTTTCTATCTGAGAATTACAGGGACATTGTTGAGCGGGACATAATGGGCAGGTATGGGGTTAAGTACCCACATGTTCTCCGAGCCCTTGGGAGGTATGTGATGAGCAATACGGGCAGAGAGATATCATTCAACAGGATCAAGAATGTTCTCGGAGTGAAGAGCCCCCATACGGTGAAAAAGTATTTTGATTACATTCAGAACGCCTATCTGGCTTTTACTGTGGAACGCTTTTCATACAAGCTCAAAGAGCAGATGCTTGCACCAAAGAAGGTATATGCGATGGACACGGGAATGGCGAAGGTTGTGGGCTTCAACCTCTCTGCCAATATCTGGAGAGCAATGGAAAATGTTGTTGCTGTGGAGCTCATGCGGCGAAAGAGTTACTGGCATAGGGATATGGAAATATATTACTGGAAGGATCATCAGCAAAGGGAAGTTGATTTTGTGCTCAAGGAAAGAGAGAAAATAAAAGAATTAATCCAAGTGACATATGCTTCTGGAAGAGATGAAATTGAGAGAAGAGAGATAAAAGCGCTTAAGAAAGCAGGGGAGGAACTGAATTGCAAAAACAAGACGATAATCACCTGGGATTACGAGGAAGAGGGAGAGATAAATTTTGTACCTCTGTGGAAATGGTTGTTGAAACCCAATCTTTGACAGGTGCATTGGAAGAGCACACCATAATATTTGCAAAATTTTCTCAACAATAAAGAAAAATTTAAGTAAAAATTTCACTATAGTAAATACATGAATTCAAAGGAAGTGCGTGATTACCTTACAGAATGGCTGAACAGGGCAACTCCGGATATTGTGGAGAGGGAACTCAGAATTAGAGATGATAGGGCTGTGGCAGTGATCGGACCGAGACGTGTGGGAAAGACATATTATTTCTATCAGTTAATTGGAGATGATAGATACAGGACGCTTTATCTTAATTTTGAAGACATAAGGCTTCTGGATGTAAGGGCAAAAGATATATATGAGATTCTGCGGCTCTTCACCGAGTTAACAGGCATGAATGTGGAGAGAGTATTTCTTGATGAAGTGCAGAACGTTCATGGATGGGAGCATGCAGTCAGAAGTCTCATTGATCGGGGCAAGTACAGGATATATCTCACTGGATCTTCCTCCAAACTTCTTAGCCGGGAAATTGCCACAAGTTTGAGGGGCAGAACCTATTCGTACATTCTTCTACCACTCAGTTTCAGAGAGTTTATGGAATTGAGAGGAGTGAAAATTGGGAGAGTAATTTCCAGAGATGATGAGAGTAGAATAAGAAATGTTCTTCGAGAGTATATTGATACGGGGGGATTCCCAGAGATTGTGATGGGAAGTGATAAAGAGAGAATATTGAAAGAGTATGTGGACATGATCCTATTCAGGGATTTTGTTGAGCGACACAATCTGAAAAACATCACCCTTGCAAGATATCTGATGATGCATATCATTCAAAACTTTGCAAAGGAGTTTAGCATAAATAGTATTGCAAAAAAACTCAGAAGCAGCGGTTCACGGTTTGGAAAGAATACACTATATGATTACATGGACAAAATTGAAGATACTGTGGCTGTATTCTTTCTCCGCAGGTACAATGAAAAGGTGCATCTAAGAGAGGGCTGGCCCAGAAAAGCGTATCTCTGCGACCCATCTCTCTCCCAGGTGGGTAAATTCTCTGATGACTATGGTAAATATATGGAAAACATAGTGTTCCTAGACCTCCTGAGGAGAAAGAATTATCATCCACTATGGGAGCTATACTACTATAAAGCCAGAGATTATGAGATTGATTTTGTGCTCAAGGAAAGAGAGAGAATGAAAGAATTGATTCAGGTGACCTACGCTTCGGGAAGAGATGAAATTGAGAGAAGAGAGATAAAAGCACTTGAGAAGGCAGGAGAGGAGTTAAATTGCAAGAACAAAACGGTAATTACCTGGGATTACGAAGAGAAAGGCGAGATAAATTTTGTACCTCTGTGGAAATGGTTGTTGAAACTAAACAAATAAGAGAGATGAACACATTACTACACAGGTTTAAGTATTATTTTTTTCCTCCTTCTCATGAATTTGATTTTGAACTTCTCAAATATATCAAGCCTTCCAAGAAGTGGTAGAGCTTCTATCGCTGCCCACGCAACCCTCGGCTCTAACTCTAAAATACCTCCTGAGGAGGAAAATGTATATAGTGCTTATAGCTTTCCATTTTAATTTCGCGAATAGAATTGTACTGGGACTGAGCGTGAGAGTTAAAGAAGGGGTATAGGTACTGAGATTGAAAACCTAAAATTATAGAGAACTGGAAATCTGACCTTTGGAGAACTGCACAAAAAATATTGTAAAATACAAAATTAGAAGTACAGAGTTTCTCACTGCTTTTTATAGAATCTCTACTTATAGGTAACAAAAGTTTATATCACTAATTAATATTGTCAAGCAATGTGTGGCATAAACGGATTTACTTGGAAAAACACAGAGTTGATATCTAAAATGAATGATGCCCTGAAGCATCGTGGTCCTGATGATGAAGGTATTTTCTCAGATGAAAATGTTACCTTGGGCCATGTGAGATTGGCCATAATTGACCTCAGTAAAAAAGCTCATCAGCCTATGAAATACAAGAAGGATGAGAAAGAAGTATGGATAGTATATAATGGGGAAATTTACAATTTCATGGAAATAAGAAGTGAATTAGAAAACAAAGGATACGTTTTCAATACACATAGTGATACTGAAGTTATATTAGCTGCTTATTTAGAATGGGGGTACGAATGTGTGGAGAAACTAAATGGCATGTGGGCATTTGCAATTTATGATAAGAAAAAAGGTACTATATTTTTGAGTAGAGATAGATTTGGAATCAAACCCCTTTACTATCATTATGATGGGGAAAATCTTGTGTTTAGTTCAGAAATTAAAGGAATTCTTCAACACGGATTAAAAAGACAAATAAATGAAAATAAAATCTCAGATTATCTTATGTTCAGGGGAGTTGTGGGGGAAGAAACTTTATTTAAGAGTATTAAAAAACTCTTACCAGGCCATAATATGGTCTTTGATCTTACATCTAGATCTATTAAAGTTTGGAGATATTGGAGATTAAAGCCAAATCCTAAGTATGAAACCATGGGATTTGATGAGGCACTCATTACCCTTGATGAACTTTTAAAAAAATCGGTGAGAAGAAGATTGATCGCTGATGTAAAGGTGGGCGCTATTTTATCTGGTGGCCTAGATTCCAGTGTTATCGCTGCCTATATGCGAGATTTATCCAATAAGGTTATAACCTTCACTGTAAGGTTTAAAGGTAGTACCTTTGATGAGGGAGAATATGCCACCAAGGTCGCAGAGTATATCAACGCAGAGCACCATGATATTGCTTTAGACTTTGAAGATTATATAAAAGGAATGGAAGAATATGCAAAAATCAAGGATGAGCCAATAGGTGTACCAAATGAAGTTGCACTATTTTTATTATCCAAGTATATACGTAAGATGGGCGTGTATGTAGTTCTCTCTGGTGAGGGCTCGGATGAGATATTTTATGGATATAACAGAATATTCAGAAGTCCCTTCGATATGGAAAGAATGCGTATTTTTACAAACTCGAGGAATTCTCCAGAGGAGTTAAGAAAAAAATTGCCAGAGTTATATGAAAGGTACGGTGGAAAGGTAATTACAACAATTCTAGATCTATTGCTACTTAGATACCCATACTGGCCCCCTGAGATTGTCGAAAAAATACTAAAACACAAAGGAGATGAAGAATATATAGAAATTTTCAATAACATATTAGATGAAATTGCACACGATGATTATCACAAATTATCCTATTTCTTTTTGAATGCTCATCTTCCTATTCTATTAAACAGAGTGGATAACTCTACTATGGCTAACGCGGTGGAGAGTAGAGTGCCATTTTTAGACCATGAGCTTGTAGAGTTCGTTTTTAGTTTACCCAATCACTTTAAGAGTCCGTGGAAATCTTGGGAGGATTACATAAAAGCTCAAACCAAAACCAGTGATGAAATAGCAGAAAAACATGACATTCCAAAATATATTCTTAAAAAACTAGGCTCAGAAAAAATACCGGAAGAAATAATAAATAGAAGGAAAATGGGATTCCCAATTCCATTTTTAGAGTGGAAAGATAAATTAATAAAATATGCAGATGAACTCCTAAACAAAAATGCTAAGATCACAAAATATGTTTCATATGATGAGATAAAAGATATTCTCCGCAAATTTAAAATGGAACATGACAATTATGTAATTCAGAGAATATGGATGCTAATAAGTTTAGAGTTATGGCTAAGAAACTGGGGGGAATAATATGGATGCGATTATTTTAGGTGCAGGAAGAGGCGAGAGGTTGATGCCCTTGACAGCTGATACACCAAAAATTCTTTTGCCACTGTGGGATGGTGAAACAATTCTTCAAAAACAACTTAAAATATTTGAAAATATCTCTGAAATTGAAAGAGTAATTGTGGTTACTGGCTACCTTACTGAGAAGGTAGAGCAAAAAATTAAAGAGTGGAATTATGAAGGATTTGTAGACATTGCCTATAACCCTTTTTATAAAGTCTCCAACAACTTGGTGTCCTTATGGTTCGGAAGTTTGAAAGTCAGAGGTGATGTTATTGTTACTAATGGAGATAATCTCTTCAAATTAGATGTGATAAAAAAATTAATCGATGCTGGCAATGATGGCATATTCTTAGTAGTGGATGAGAAAAATGGTTACGATGCAGATGATATGAAAGTTAAAATAGAAAATGGTTTTATAAAATATGTAAGCAAAAAAATAGATGTGAATGAAACTGATGCCGAGTCTACCGGAATTGCAAAATTCTGTGGAACCGGAAAAAATAAGTTCGTAAATACCTTAGAGTATTTGGTTAGAAAAGAAGAATATCTTTCAAAATTCTGGCTCGAAGTGTTTAACTATATGGCCTCCAAAGGAGAGAAAATTATCCCCATATGGATAAATCAATCTGAGTGGCAGGAAATGGATATACATAGCGATAAGGAATTGATCGATTATCTTCTGAAAAAAAGAAGATTTTAGTCCTCATATTATTTTTTCTATGACCTCTATAACCCTTCTAGATGCTTCACCATCCACCTTTCCATGTACCAATTTAATGAATTGCAAAATCTCTAATTTTTTATCTGAAGACCATTTATTATCAAAAATATTCCTCAAAGCATCAAATAGCTCTTCTTTCGAATTTACAATTATTCCTGGCCTCATATGAGGTGGTATTAATGACTCTCCCCTTTGCTCGGTATAATAGTTAGGCTTTACATTTAAAAATATTATAGGTCTTTGGGAAACAGTAAAATCAGTATAAATGGATGACCAGTCAGTAATAAGGATATCCGAGACAGCCAATACAAGCATGGTATCCGGACATTTGCTCATTGAAACGTCAATAATATTTCTACATTTTCGAATTATCTTCTTTAATTCTTCACTGGGCTTATAATATGGATGTAATCTAAGTAACAAATAGGCATTTTTTTCTGATAAAATTTCACAAAATTCATCTATACCTTTTTTCACATTCCCCCAAGGCCATACTTTCACATCATAAGTGGGCGCATAAAGTATAAATTTGTATTCTGGATTAACCTTAACTTTAGTTTTAATTTGGGAAACTAACTTACTCCTAGGAAGGTTTAGTAAATAAAGAAGATGATCAATTTTTGCCTCACCGGTAACATATAGTTTATTAGGAGGTGCATTCCATATTTTTATATGTCGCATCTTCACAAATTCTGAAGGTACACACCAACCCTTGTGAATTTTATAATCTTCTTGGGTGTTATGTATACCTTTGGGACCCACACCATGCCATAACTGTAATTTTGGCAAAGATTTGTATTTTGATTGCAAGAAGAACGGTACATTCCAAGCACCTTTATGCGCAAGGACCCATAGATCCGCGTTCATATATTTCTTCACACTGAGTAATCCATGCTTGTACAGCACAGGCAACTTCTTTTTTCTCAATTCAAAAAAGGTTGAAAGCTGGGGAGCCATCCAGTAAATTTCATATTTCTTCCTCAACTTTGAATCTTCAAGCATCCTCTCATATACCGCCCGTGGATTGCCCGTGTAATACAGGTTCGTGAAAATTACTATCTTTTTATCTTTTTTAGAGATGGGCGAGCTTGCTGCAATTTTGCTGCTTATGAATTGTAAAGAAATTAAAAGTATTTTAAATACATAGCTAAACAAAGACTCTCTTTCTAACATGGACTTTACCACTTCCAAATCACTGAAGAGTTTGCTGCTCATCAGGTGGGAATATTCTATCATTTTAAATAGATTCCCTTTCCCACAAAACATTTTTAATTATTTTGATCAATATCTCTTCCCTTTTCTTTATGGAAAACTCTTTTTCGATTATTTCCCTAGCCCTAAGACCCCATTCCAGAGGTGCTTCTACGGCTTTTTTTATGGCATCTGCAGTTGCTTTGGGATCACCATAGGGTACATAGAATCCAACCTCTCTCACAAACTCGGACATTCCAGATTTATCTTTGGTAACCACTGGGATACATCCACAGGCCATACCCTCTGCAGGAGCAAGGCCGAAGGCCTCGTAATAGGAGAGCTGGCATATCACCTTCGCCCTCTGAAGCCAATTAACGAGGTCTTCATCACGAGAAATATATCCAATTATCTCTACATTTTTTGGTGCTATATTTTCTAAATATTTTCTTGCAGAGCCATCCACACCAATAACTAAGAATTTGGTATCTGGAAGGTACTTTGCGGCCTTAACAAAGGTATCCAATCCTTTAACCTTAATTCTCCGTAAATCATTTTTCGCAGAGGCTACTGTTATTACCAGCTTCCTATCCTTACTCACGGATAACTTGAACTTATCAACATCCACTCCATTATAAACCACGAGCACATCCCTTGGCCCAACTCTTTTCATTATTTCATTTTTTGTAAATTGGGATACTGCAAGAAGCAAATCTGCGTGCTCTAAAACATATTTTGCAGGTATTTTCTCTTTCAAATTTGAAAATGCTCCGTAATTTATCTCAGGCTCGCAAGCAGCATCGTAACCTCCCACAACGATAATGGACTTTTTGCCGTATTTTCTTGCATAATAAACTGCAGGTAGTGTGTGCCACCCTGCAAACCAGCCAAATACCACATCATTTCTCTTAACTATATCCTTAACTCTTTTAGGATATTTCATCCATTCCTTCTTGGTTTTAGGTGGTTGTAATACCTCTAAATAATAATGCTTTTTCAATATATCATAATCTCTTTTTGTAAAAGTTTGACTCAATTCTCCAAAGAATGCAATTCTAATATTATCAACATATGAGTTAGGTATATGAGGCATCATCTTCTTCATATTTCCCAATTATTTATATGTTTTGAATATTCCTTTCATTTTGTAATAATCTCTCACAAAACATTTATTATTTACCCTGTTATAAAGCTGATAACACTAAATTTAAGATATACTCGGAGGAATAAAAAATGGTAAAATACTCTATCTGTACAACTGTATATAACAACGCTCCCAGAATAAGATCAAGTCTTGATTCAATTCTGAAATACATAAATCCAGAGGATTTTGAAATTGTGGTGGTGGATAGCAAATCCACAGATGGTACGCTGGAAATCCTAAAAGAGTACCAAAAAAGATTCTCCAATTTCAAGATAATAGTGGAAAAGTGCAAGCGTGGAAGGGGCAGACAGATTGCATTTGAAAATTCCAAGGGCGAGTTCATAATTCAGGTAGATCTCGATACCGTATATTATCCCCAATGGTGGGAGTTCATAAAAGCCTATGAGAGATGGGATGGTTACGGGAAATATGCAGTGCAGGCAGTTTATTCTGGGATCTATCCCAGACATCTTTTAGAAAAAGTGGGTGGATGGAGAAATTTACAACATAATGAAGATTTTGATCTTTGGTGGAGATTAATTGAGATAAATGCATTTAAATGGTGTCCACTGATCACAGGAGAGAACTGGATTTCATACGAACCCGAAAAGAGACAAGCAAAAAACACAATTCATATGATCTGGAGAAAATTCATTGCGGAGAGAGATAGATACATTGTTAGAAATGAAATACCTTTAAAGCTAAGATTTAATATTGTGAGAGAATGGGCATCTTCTGACCTGACCTATTATCTATTTTGGATGCCTCTAGAAATTTTGGCTTATGTTGCCGGAGCACCTTATAAAAAATCAAAGAAAATAGACATGCAGAGAAAAAAAGAGATTTGGATGAGAAATATGATTGAGTTCCCGATAAATGGACCTAAAAAATATGAATTCGCATGGGTTGCCTATAGTGCCTATATGGACAATTAATTGCAAAACTACGACAGTAATTATCTGGACTACAAAGGTAAAATCCTTCCATCTCCCTTTGAAATGTTTGTTTACCTGATAATCTCACTTTCCATCTTCTGTTCTTTGAGCCATTTACATATTATGCGATCCTGAGCCAATCCTCAAAATTCCGGTTTCGAGGGGTATCTTTTGAACTCTTATCTCAAATACCTCCTGAGGAGGAAAGTGTATATTGCACTCATAGTTGTCTACTTTAACTTTATGAATAGAATTGCACTGGGACTGGGCGTGAGAGTTAAAGAAGGGGATAAGTACTGAGATTGAAAACCTAAAACTATAGAGAGCTGGAAATATAACCTTTGGAGGCTGAGCTTAAGAGGATTAAAGAGCATAGGAATCCGATGAAAAAATTTTTAGAAATAAATTAGTTATACCTTTGCAACGAGTAATCTTATGAATGATTCTCACTATGGTAACTCACACTTTTTAATCACCGCTGCAATCTGGGGCAATATATTTTTAAGGGCACAACAATTTTTTAATTTTAAGCGGAGGTGAGAATTATGCTTGAACAATCAGGTATTAGAGGGCCGATACCTTTGATGGGCACAATATTCTTCTCAGTTAGATATATAGAAAAACCGCTATCCTTGCTTCCACTTGTTTTTAATCACCCCGCACGAATTCATATGAAGGGTGATACAGATGGTGGCATTGTCCTACAAAGTAAAAACGATTTTTGGAGATTGAGAGATATAACTCACTGTGGATGGAAAATAGTTGATGTACGTAAAGGTAGGGTTTACGTAAAGAAAGAAGATATAAAAATAGGAGCATATCCCATACAGTTAAGTGTCTTGAAAGAGAGCCTTGAAGAATATTATAGAGTATTCGACTATAGTAATAAAGTTATCCTTGATGTTGGAGGTTATATTGGCTACTCTTCTGTATTATTTTCAAAATGGGGTGCCAGAAAAGTAATTATATATGAAGCGCAGAAAGAAAACATCCCAATAATAAGAGAGAATCTGAGACTCAATAAAGTAAATGGTGAAGTTTACAATTTTGCAGTAGCGGATAAAGATGGCGAAATTGAGTTGAAATATGAAAATCTCGGCACAACAACAGTTGGATTAAAAGGAAATAATAAGTACATGATAAGGGGAATATCCGTAACCAGAGTTATATCCAAAGAGAAAATAGATATTGCCAAATTTGACTGTGAAGGTTGTGAATATTCCCTTCTCTCGGTACCCTGTAAAGTGCTTAGAAAAGTGCCAAGATATGTTATTGAATATCACCGCGGATTTCTATCTCTAAAAAAGAAATTTGAAAAATGTGGCTACAAAGTAAAACTTCTATGGAATTTAAAAGATCAGGAGGGAATTGGTGGACTCATGGCTGAAATCAATTAAAATTCATAAAATGAGAACTTTATTAACCCCCTTGCCCATAATCCCCCATGCATCTCATCACAGGTTCATCTCTTGGGGAAATATGACAGAGAAGAAAATAACCCTAGCAATGCTGGGAATTGAGGCAATTCTATGTGGGATGGCATTTGTTGTGTGGGGTCTCTGGTATGTATTTTTATAATGAGAAACGTGAGGCATAATCCTTATAAGTAATTGGGGGCATTACCATGCTATTTGATCCCAGGCCAAAAAACAGTAAAAAAGAGGAGTAAATAAAATCTTGTTGAGATATAGAAGTATATGCGTGAAATTCTCTAAAATTCAATCTATACTCAGAACTCTAGCATGTTAGTTAATGAGTATGTGAGATTTTAATAGGAATCATATATTTTTTATTCTCCATTGAAAGGTAAAGCTTCCTATTACCAGAAGTACGATTGTAACTATTATTGCCAGAATGATCATGGGCATATAATTACCTATGGACTGATTGAAAATTATTATTTTTCGTATTCCCCGAAGTAATGCACTTGCAGGAAAGTAATCGCCAATAACTCTCATCCAATCTGGAAGTAAGAATGAGGGAAAAAATATGCCAGTTATGAAGGATATGGGCCATGCTATTGCATTAGCAGCAGCACTGGCAGCTTTTTGAGTTTTTGTAAATGTAGAAATCAGCAAGCCTATAGCCATCGTACTCAAAGCAGCAATTATTATCATTCCCAGCACTGGAGGAGATAATGATATCCATTCTCTAAACACTATTATGAAGGAAATTATCACTAAGAATGCAGAGATGAGTTGAATTACTAAAAAGTATAGAAGTATTCCAAGAAGCATCTCGATAGATCTGGTCTTTGTAGTTGTCAATCTTCTTGCAGTACCTCTCTCAATTTCTCTAGATATTGAAGAAGCAGTACCGGTCATTCCAGAAAATACTAAAGTTATACCAATTGCTGCAGTAGCATACCAAACTCTTGTATTGGATGTGACATTAGAAGTGCCTGTATAATACTCCAAATTCAAATTTACTGGATTAGCAAGAGACTCAAGATGAGATTTTAGTATCCTTTCAGAGATAGTCAGATTACCATGCTCTAGGATATATCTAACAGTCACATTTAGTTGAAAATCTCTCACCCTATTTTCAAATGAAGAGATATAAGAAAATACAGAGCCACTCACAATCTGATAATCATGAAGATCTCTCTTATCAAATACTATTTTTATGTTCATTTTTCTACTATTTGAATTATCAGTAGAATTTTCATTGAAGAGTATTAAAGCTTTTATTTTACTTTCTTTAATGGCACTTATTCCTTCACTTAGATTTGCATATTTATGAAGCTCAAAAACTGTATGGTTCTGTATGCTCACTTTTTCCATTCCTTTAATGAAGGATTGAGATAGTGTGGAATTTTGCTGAGATATAATATAACCTACAGGAATATTTTGAGGTGTGGTTGGAGTGCCAAATACAGAAGCAAACAAAAGACCAAATATTATGGGAAATATAAAAACCCAAAACACAGCTTCTTTTGATGAAAAGAACTCTTTAAGTCCCTTCCAGAGAAAAGCATATATGCCTCTCATTCTCCCAACCCCCTTCCAGTAAACTTCAAAAACACATCTTCTAAGGTAGGTTCTCTAACAAACATCTCTTTAATTTCTCCAAATTTTGAAAGTGTTTTCACAAGCTCTGGCAGCTCTTCTCTAGGGTTTTGGGAAAATTTAATGAGCTTATCTTCTTCCCTTACAAAATCAGAAGGTATTTTTCTAAAATTGCCTTTTATTATTATTGAGCTTTTCATTCTAGCCATTTTCTTGAGTTTTTCAGGAGTGTCTATGGCTATTATTCTTCCCTCATTTATTATTGCAATTCTATCTGCCAGCTTTTCTGCCTCATCCATATAGTGAGTAGTTAGAAGTATTGCTCTGCCTTCTTCTCTGTTTTTCTTTATTATTTTCCATATTTCTCTCCTAGATTCAACATCCAGTCCTACTGTAGGTTCATCAAGCACTAGAAGTTTAGGATTGCCAAGCAGTGCTATTGCTATGCTAAGTCTTCTTTGCATACCTCCACTCAATTCTCGAACTTTTTTGTTTGGAATCTCAAGATCTTTTAGTATTTTTATACTTTCTTTAATAGAAACTTTTTTTACCAGAGCATAAAATTTTATATTATCCTGAGCTGTTAAATCTCTATATAAAAGCCCCTCCTGAGGAGCATATCCAATTTTCCATCTTTCTATTTTCTTTCCTTCCATAAGCAATTTTCCTTGATGAGCCAAACCTTCACCAATTATTCTTATGATAGTGGTTTTTCCTGCACCGTTGGGACCTAAAAGAGCAAAGATCTCGCTCCTATCAATATAAAATGAAACGTTCTCTACTGCCCTGACATTCTTGTAGTTTTTGGTTATGTTTATTAGTTCTAAGAGATGCATATCTTCATAAATGAAAAATAATATATAAAACAATGGTATAAATTCTGTAATTGAGAGTAACCTATAAAGATGTGAACTATCTCTCATCAAAGTAGCTATTCTGACTCATATACTATACTTGATATATTAATCTTTGCAGAAGATGAGAATTTTATTAAACCTTTATGTACATAACCCTCTATGATCCTAATCACAGGCTCATCGGGACAACTTGGCTCATACCTGATAGAAAGCTTCCCCGAAAGTGTGGGGCTGGATATTAGGCCATCAAAATACACGGATATTGTGGGGGACATACGAGATGATCTGATCACTCTTCTGAAGGATTATGAAATAAGCGCGATAATCCACGCTGCCGCTCAGGTGAGTGTAGTGAAGAGTGTGGAAAATCCCAAGTACGATGCTGAAAACAACATAATCGGCACTCTGAACCTTCTTGAATATGCGAGAAGGAGAGATATAGAGCATTTCATATACATATCATCCGCCGCCATATACGGAGAGCCGGAATATTTGCCAATAGATGAAAAGCATCCAAAGAATCCCAAGAGTCCCTATGGATTGAGCAAACTCACGGGGGAGACATACGCCATGATGTACGGTGAGCTCTACGGATTAAAGGTAGCATCCATAAGACCTTTCAACATATTCTCCCCGCGCCAGGATCCTTCAAGTCCGTATTCAGGAGTAATTTCAATATTCGTGGATCGAGCAAAGAGAGGTTTGCCCCTTGTAATCTATGGAGATGGTGAGCAAACCAGAGATTTTGTGAACGTGCATGATGTGGTATCTCTCATAAAAATTGTATCGGAGAAAAAGGCCACTGGTGTGTACAACTGCGCCACAGGGAGGGAGATAAGCATAAATAAACTTGCAGAAATGATAAAGGAGTTGAGTGGCAAGGATGTGCCAATAATGCACGATAAACCCAGAGATGGGGATATAAGGAGGTCCTATGCAGATATAACCAGAGCAAGGAATCTGGGATTTGAGCCACACACAAACCTGAAAGAGGATCTGAGAAGATTCTTCTTCTCGGAAAATATTAATTTAAAATGAGAGGATGTGGTAATTATGCTATATGTTAAGGATATAATGAACCTAATAACAAAAAAGCCGGCGCTTGTTGGAGAGAATACTTCCCTGAAGGATATCGCGAATAGGATGATTGAGGATCCCAAAACGAAAACAATCTACGTGGTTGGAAATGAAGGAAAGCTTTTGGGAATAATAACAATTGATTCCCTGCTGATCTATCTCTACAGAAACTACATTCCGGCCCAATACATGGATTTTAAACTCCCAATTGCATTTGATGGCAAACCGGTGGCTCAGGATATAATGAGAGAACCGATATATGTGAGAGGAGAGGATACACTCAAAACGGCATTTGAAAAAATGTTCCTTTACAGGATTTGGGAACTGCCTGTGGTCGATGGGGAGGGAAAGGTCATAGGAGACCTTGACTCCACAGAACTTGTGGCTGTATGGGAAAAGCTCAATCTATAGTTTTCTAAGAAGATACTTCAATTCCCTTCCGGTTATCCTGCGATACATGACCTCAATTATGAACGAAAGGGCCACCATGAGAAGGAATATCAACACTCCGTATGGATTGCTGTGGGCCACATTGAAAAACAATATCCCCACGGCGAAGAATGCCAATGCGGCCCCGAGTATGGATATGCCCCGATTACCACCCGTGTTTTCGTGCAATTTAAAATTTGCAAGATTCACCAGGCCAAATATTATCAGAAATCCAGAGCTTCCTATGGTGGATATGCTTGTGAGATCAAACAAATTTGCAACGATTATCGTTAACACTGCCGTGATTATCAACCCCTCAACCGGCCTGCGCCAAACCTTCTTTTCGAATACTTCTGGCAGCTCACCATCCTTGGCTATCACGTAGCTCACACGTGCAGAGCTGTAAAGGGTGGCGTTTATGGCCGAACTTGTGGAGAGGAGAGCGGCTATGGCTATGAGCAGAAATCCAGCATCTCCCAAAAACGGCTTGGCTGCTTCTGCCAGGGCATAGTCCCTTGCGTTTACCAATTCATTGAGAGGTAGATTCCCAACGGCAACGATTGCTATGAGCACGTAGAGTATTATTACAAAAACCACCGATGCATAATATGCCTTGGGAAGTGTTTTATGCACATCATCCACATCCTCCGCGGTATTGGCAATCAATTCAAATCCCTCGTATGCGAGGAATATTATCATACCGCCCGCAACAAGATTCACAGGATTTACCCAGGTATCTGGAGCCAACCTTGAAAACTTAACGCTCCAGAACCCAACTATTATGAAGAATATCAAGATCGACAGTTTTATCCCGACTATGTACTCCTCCGACTCACCAACGGCCTTTGATCCAACAATGTTTATGCCCATGAACAGAAGAATCACGAAGGTTATTAGCACATGTCTCCAGAATCCATAATTTCCAGGGAAGAATGTTGCACCGTAACTTCCAAATGCGTAGGCGTAAAGGGATAACATAATTATGTAACTCAGATAAAGCAGGATGTTTAACCCACCTGTGAATATGCCAGTACCATACGCCTGATTGAGAAATTCCACGGTGCCGCCCCTTGTTGGATATCTCACACTCAGTTTTGAATAGGAATAACTGGTGATAAGGGCAACCAAACCAGCAAGGAAAAACGCAATGGGGGCACTCCCATGAGAGAGTTCTACAGCCAGACCGAGAACTGCAAATATGCCTCCACCAACCATTCCTCCAACTCCGAGGGCAAACACGGACCAGAAATGGAGCTTGTTATTACTTCTCATTCTATGGGGTAATATTTTCAAATAATAAATTATTTTGCCGAGAGTTCACCAGTGAACGAGTTCGAAAATACCGAAGTAGATGGATACCAGGAGCAAAAATAGACCATAAAGAACCTTCAATCTTGCTCTGGAAAACCTCAATGTAAGGGATGCACCAATGTAAGAGGCGGGTATTGCACCTAGGGATAGAAAAAGTGTGATCATCCAGTCTATATGTCCCAGATAAGCGTGCACAACCACAGCAGGAATCACACCCAGAAGTACTAGGGCCACGGATGATCCTATGGCCCTCTTCAGATCAACTCCCAGAATATAGAGAATTGGAACAATCAGTATGCCTCCACCGTTTGCAAGCAGGCCGGAAAGAAGGCCTATGATGAAACCGAGAAAATAAATCAAAACCCTACTCTCAACTCTCCTTGATCGTTTTTCTCTCTTGAATATGAAGCGAAGGGATATGTATATCAAAAATAACGCTGTAAGCAACATCAAATACTTGCCAGGTATGTATTTGGTCAGAAACGCACCGATTATCGAGCCGGGAATCATGAATACAAGGAGTTTGAACACTATTCTCCAATCAACTAGGCCCTCTCTCCAATACCTGTAAGTGGCCACACTGGAGGAAAACACTGTCATGGGCAGTGGACTTGCGAGGGCATAATATGGTGGGATGAGAAAGAGTACACGCAGAAGAGGCGTGCTTATGGAGCTGCCTCCAAATCCAAACATTCCGGATAAAAGCCCGATCAATAGTCCGGTTAACAAGATGGGCAATCCCTGCACATTTGAGTATTGGTAGGGAGTATTAATATTTTCAGTAAACCCTACTTCCTGAGCCAACAATACCCTTGACCCTCGCTCCAGGTCCAATGACTGTTCGCGCTCCTATCATCGTGCCCACATCTATGCTCACATTTATGCCCGTGTGAACATCATCACCCATTATCACACCCAGCTTCCTGCGACCCGTGTCAACAAGTTTATCCTTTACGGGAACTTTTATATTTTTCTCATCCAATCGCAGATTTGCAATTTTCGTGCCTGCACCAAGGTTGCACCTCTCCCCTATTATACTGTCTCCCACATAGTTGAAATGTGGTATCTTGGAGTTATCCATAATAACAGATGCCTTTATCTCGCACGAGTTACCAATATGCACCCCATTTCCTATGACCGTGTATGGACGAATGTAGGCATTTGGCCCAATCTTGCAGTTCTTACCTATCAGCACAGGTCCCTCTATGTAAGTGCCGCTCATTATTCTTGTGCCCTCTCCCACGCACACCTTACCCTTGAGCACCACATTCTCCTCCACAAAACCATCAATCCCGCATTCCAAAGTTTCCAGATAAGCCCTTGTGGCATCTAAAAGATGCCATGGCATACCTATATCAAGCCATAGTCCTGAGTATTTCACAATTTTCACCTTATGCTCCTTTGCAAACATATTCACAGCGTCTGTGAATTCAATCTCTCCTCGAGGTGATAATTTCACCCTATGTAAATAATCGAATATTTCACGCTCAAAAACGTAAACTCCCGCATTCACCAGTCCTGATGAGCCAGGAACCTTCTCTCTTATCTCTTTCAGATTCTCTCCTCCCAAAAGCAATCCGTACTGGGAGGCATCATCCTTGTGCACACCCAAAAGTGCATTATTATAACTCAAAATCTCCCGCAAAGCATTTTTCTCAAAATAGAGATCTCCATTTACGATGAGAAATCTATCGTCCTCGTATTTTTCTGCGTAAAGCACGGCATCTCCCGTACCACGGCGCTCCTTCTGATACACATAATCTATACGCGCACCCCTGTATTCGTAACCGTATCTATCGGCAATTTGCCTTCCCTCGTACCCGATTAAAATGGATATGTCCCTTATACCAGAATCCACTATTGCGTCTAAAATATGCTCAATTATTGGCTTATTTCCAAGGGGAATCAGGGGTTTGGGCCTTGTATCCGTCAGGGGCCACATCCTTGTCCCCTCTCCAGCAGCCAGGATGAATGCACGCATGATTTGCATAATCCCATGAACCTATAAAATCTTAACCTAAAATTTTTATAGGATTTCCATACTTCATCCCCATGGAGAGGATCGAGGAGATCATAGCAACCCTGCCAAAGGCGGAACTCCATATACATGTGGAGGGGGCTCTTGAGCCAGAGTTAATGTTCAGATTATCCAAGGAGAACAACGTGAGCATTCCCTATCACTCGGTGGAGGAGATAAAAAAGGCGTATAACTTTGAAAATCTACAGGATTTTCTGAACATTTACTATCAGAGCATGAAAGTCTTGAGGGACGAGAATGATTTTTATCAACTAACTTGGAATTATATTAAAAGGGCAAAGGAGAACAATGTTCAGCATGTGGAGCTTTCCTTCGATCCACAGGCACACATGCGCAGAGGGGTAAAATTTGAAAATATGATTGAAGGGATTTTCAAGGCCCTGAGGGATGGAGAGAGGAAATGCGGGATATCGTGGAAGATAATTCTATCCATTCTAAGGGACATGCCCGTTAAAGACGCCATAAATACCCTTAACCAGGCAGAGGCGTATCTGGATGTAATTCACATTATAGGCCTAGATTCTGCAGAACTTGGCAATCCTCCTTCAAAGTTCAAGAGGGTTTTTGAGAAAGCAGAAAAATTTGGTCTTTTAAAGGTAGCTCATGCGGGGGAAGAGGGCCCGGCAGAGTATGTGAGGGAGGCAATTGAGATTTTAGGTGTGCACAGGATAGATCACGGTATAAGAACCGTTGAAGATCCATCGCTCTTACGCTCACTCGGAATGAGAAAAATGACCTTTACCCTCTGTCCATTATCAAATCTGAAATTGAAAGTTGTACGTACCTTGGAGAATTATCCGCTAAGAAATATTATGAATGCGGGCATAATTGCCACCATAAACTCAGATGATCCTGCGTATTTTGGTGGTTATGTTAACGAAAATTATCTTGCACTGAGTAAGGCACTAAAACTAAATGAGCGGGATATAATAAACCTCGCAAAAAACTCCATAATGGGTAGTTTTGCCTCTGAGAAGAGAAAGAAAGAGTTGCTCGGGAGCATAGAGAAAATCAGGGTTTCAACGCTTGAATGATTGTATCCATCATCTCTCTCGCTTTTTGCTCGTTTTCCATTTCCACCGTTATGCGGATCTTTGGCTCCGTTCCAGAGAATCTTATGAGGAACCATCCATCTTCAAGGGTAGCACGATAACCATCTATACGCTCAACATCATAATCCTTGATTATTTCTTCTATCTTCCTTTCCATTTCCTTGCGATTTTCATAGTATATGTTTCTTCTCAAGGTGCAGTATCTGGGAAAATCGGCCACAACAGCATCTATATCCTCCCTCGAGGTAATCTCCGCAAATTTCAAGGCTGCATATATTGCATCAGGGGTGTATCTCCATTTTGCAAATATCTGCGTGCCGCTGTTCTCACCTCCAAACTCCACACCCAACTTCTTCATCGCAGAGGATACATTGGCATCTCCCACCTTGCACCTTATAACCTCTGCAAAATTCTCAAGGAGCATGGATGAATCCACCGGAGCAACTATTTTGCGAAATCCAAGTACCCTGGCAAATATGGCGAGGATGTGATCCCCGCTCAGATACCTTCCAGAGGAAGTTATTGCCACAAATCTATCGGCATCTCCATCATGGGCAATGCCCAAATCGGCATGTGAGGTGAGTACCATTTTCTTCAAATCTTTCAAATTTTCCTCACTGGGCTCGCTGGGATGTCCAGGAAACAAGCCCGAAGGGTGGCAGTTAAGCGTGGTTACCTTCGCCCCCAGCTCCCTGA
Organism: Aciduliprofundum sp. MAR08-339; assembly: GCF_000327505.1. Classification (NCBI taxonomy): domain Archaea; kingdom Methanobacteriati; phylum Thermoplasmatota; genus Candidatus Aciduliprofundum; species Candidatus Aciduliprofundum sp. MAR08-339. Next base: position 683,524 of record NC_019942.1, on the reverse strand, counting down.
AAATAAAGGGAGAGATAACACTTGCAGCACCATTTGAACAATCAATAACCACCTTCAAATCCAGGTGCCCAAACTCCCGCAAAAGAGCTTCATAATGCCCATTCAATGCATCTTCCACATGCCATTTTCCAACCCTGCTCCATTCCACAACTTTCCCCGCGAGATTTGAAATCTGCTCATCCGTAAAGGCAGATCCATCCGGGTTCCACAACTTGATCCCATTGTACTCTGGAGGATTGTGAGATGCTGTGACCATAACTCCCGCATCGTGGTTTCTTGCAGCATAGGCAAGCGTGGGAGTGGGAACTTTTCCTGCATAATAAACATCTGCTCCTCCTGCCATAAGCCCCCCTGAAAGAATGGAGAGAAGAGAATCTGATGTTTCACGAAAATCCGATGCGATCACCACGGATTGGCTGATATTTCCAAGGAACAAGCCCATTTTATAGGCAATATCAAGAATCTCCGAGCTCCACCTTGCCCTTATACCAGACGAGCCTGAGAATTTCATGCTGAATGAATGGATATTGGGTATAAAAGAATTTGCAGAACCAAACATTTTAAATCACTCTCCCATTATCCACCATGGAACTGACTCCTCTTCAAATTTACATAATTCTTCATATAAAAAGGGCAGGTGTTGAGTACGCAAAGATGATTATGAAAATGACCCAGGTTGACCTTGAAAGGATTGAAGAGGCAATAAATTACCTCATATCCCTAGGAATTCTTGAAAGGGATTCTGGCTCTGCAATAAAGAGATCAAGAGCAAGGTTCAAGAGGGCAAGCGAGGTACACAAACATCACACATACTACAAACTATCCAGAAAGGGAGCAATTTTTTCCAGAAAAATCAACGAAGATTTCCTAGAGAATTATTTCAACAATAATTTAGGAAGATCTGGCTATACATTCTTGAAAATTCTGGCAAATTCTAGGGATTTTGAAGACGCCTGCAAAAAATTCGGAAAATGTGAAGATTTTCAAAACACACTAATTCGGTGGGGGTTCATCACCAAATCTGGCAAGAAGACAAGATATTTTATTAGATTTGCAGATTTTGCAGGTCTTTGATCATTCCACAGTTACGCTTTTTGCCAGATTTCTAGGCTTGTCAATTTCCCTTCCAAGTATCCGGGCTGTGTGATAGGCCAGAAGCTGGAGAGTAACCACATTCACAAAGGGAGAAAGCAATGGATCCGTTTCGGGGACTTTCAGGAGAGTATCCACGTACTTTTCCACATCCTTGCTTGGCGATACACCAACGACGTAGGCCCCCCTCGCACTTACCTCTTTCACATTTGAGAGCATCTTGCTATATGTTTTATCCTCTGGAACAAGGGCTATAACAGGCACACCCTGGGAGATCAGTGCGAGGGGACCGTGCTTGAGCTCTCCTGCAGGATAGCCCTCTGCATGGATATAGGAGATTTCCTTCATCTTCAACGCTCCCTCAAGGGCAATAGGATAATTTACGCCCCTGGCTATGAAGAACACATCTCTGGCGCGGGATATTTTCTCTGATTCCTTCATGATTCTTTCATTCATCTTCAAAGTCCTCTCAACATCATGGGGCACCCGCCTCAGATTCTCCCTGAGAACATGGTATTTCCTTGTGGATATCCTCCCCCTGATTCTGGCCATTTTTATGGCAAAATAATAGAGTGTTAAAATCTGGGTTATGAAAGTTTTGGTGGCTGCCACACCAATTTCCGGACCTGCACTGGTGTATAGAACCCGATCCACATAGTTTGTTATGGAACTTCCAACCACATTGGTTATACCGAGTGTAAAGTATCCCAGCTCCTTCGCCTTTTTTGCAGCTGCTATTGTATCTGCAGTCTCCCCACTCTGGGTTATGAATATGCCCATGGAGTCCTCGACAATCTCAGGCCTGTGGCGATACTCGGAGGCATAGTAAACATCAACAGGAACCTGCAATATCTCCTCAATAACATATTTTCCCACAAGAGCCGCATGGTACGATGTGCCGCATGCCACCATTGTGATCCTTCCAAAATCTACCTGCCACTCGTTTCTCGATTCCAGGGAAGTAAGGGTATCGTAAAGGGCCTTTGGCTGCTCGAATATCTCCTTGAGCATGAAATGTTCATATCCCGATTTTTCCGCATCTTCAACACTCCAGTTCACATACTCCACTCTCTTTCTTATACTCTTGCCCTCCATGGTGTAGAACCTTGCAAAATCGTCTGTGAGTTCACAAACCTCTCCATCTTTGAGCACAATAACCCTGTTTGTGTATTCCAGAAATGCAGGTATGTCGGAGGCAAGAAAATTCTCATGGTCTCCAATTCCCACAACAAGGGGACTTTCCTTCTTCACAGCCATTATCCTGCGCTCTTTTTTGTGAATCGCTGCAATGGCAAAGGATCCTTCAAGATTCTTTATGGCCTTAAAAAATGCCTCCTTGAAATCACCCTTATAATGCTCCTCAATGAGATGGGCAATAACCTCACTATCCGTATCGGATTTGAATTCATGTCCCCTGCTGATCAACTCTCCCTTGAGTCTAGCATAATTTTCAATTATCCCGTTGTGAACTATTGCAATCTCACCCCTACAATCAACAAAGGGATGCGCATTCCTATCCTCCGGATTTCCATGGGTAGCCCATCTTGTGTGTCCTATTCCGATCGTGCCATCAAAATCAACCTTCAAATTTGAAATGTAGCCCTTCTTCTTCTCAACATTCAGCTGCCCATTGACTATGGCAATCCCTGCAGAATCGTAGCCCCTGTACTCAAGCCTCTTTAGGGATCTTATGAGCACCTCCCTTGCACTTCTGAACCCAACGTAGCCCACAATGCCACACATTTAAACCACTCTCTCACCATTTCCCAAATCGCTCCGAATGAATTTCATGCTTCCAATTCTACTATCCGCCCCCACAATGCATCCCTCTGCAACAACAACAATTGCCCCTATGGTGGCCCCATCTCCCACAATTGCCCCTCCGTTCACGCTCATGATCTCATCAACGAAGATCCTTTTTCTATTGCCAGATAGCACAACAAATTTATCACCTATAGCCACCTCCCTTCCTATCACACTGTTCTTTACCACGGAACCCACACCTATTTTGGTGCCCCCCATTATTATTGAATTTTCAATGTATCCGAATGCTCCTATCTCAACGCCATCCCCTATGCTCGTATCACCCATGATCACCGTGTTGGGTCCTATGTTGCAGTTTTCTCCAATCTTAACATTCCCATAGATATAGGAACCCGCACCAATCCTGGTGCCACTCCCTATCTCCACATTTCCAATTATATTGGACTCCTCAACCTTACCCGCTATTCTTCTAACATTGGAACTCAAAGTCACAGAATTTAGATCAAGCAAATCCCAGGGATAGAGTGCGTCTCTCCAGCCGCAATTTGATACCTTCACTTCTATATCCATGGCATTCAAAACTCCTGGCAAATCGTAGATCTCGCTCTGCATCATCTCCTCAATTCTCCTGAATATCTCAGAGTCAAAATGTCCCAACCCTGTGAAAACAACGGCCTCCCCATAATCCCTTTTCTCAACAAGTTTAATTATATTCCTTCTTCCCATCTCAATGATCCCGTACCTGAATGGTTTTTCACTCCTAACACCCAAAATTGTATTAACCCCACTTTGCAAAATTTCCCTGACACATTGGGCATCTATCATATTGTCCCCGTAAAGAAGAAGAAACTCTCCATCCATTTTAGCCTGGTAGAGAGCATGGGCCGTTCCTATCTGCTTTCTCTGCAGAGCATATTTTATTTTCACTCCAAAATCGGCTCCATTTCCAAAGTACTGCTTTACCTTATCCGCGTGATAGCCCACGACAATTGTTATGTCCTTCACATCATTCTCTCTAAGAGCATCTATAACATATTCCATTATTGGCTTGTTTCCCACGGGGAGCATGACCTTTGGCATGTATGTTGTGAGAGGCCTTAACCTCATGCCTTCCCCCGCTGCAAGTATGATGGCGTGCATGAAAATTGAAAAAGAATGGGAGTATAAAAAATTACCCTCTTCACACCGAGCACGAGGAAGGTGAGAACTGAACTGGAAGAATTCCGCTCCCATCTGCAAGCATGTTATATGGGAGGCCTATGAAAAATCTGAAAGTCAGGCCCTCTATCTCTATTCTACCAATGTTTGCAAACTCTTTTATACCACCAAAATCATGCATAACAATGATCCAACTGGGCCCTATAATAATGAGAGCATGGGAGCGAAAGGATCTGGAATACGTGCACAGGTGGGAGAATGATTTTGAAACCATGCTATACTCCAGAGGAACGCCCCATCATGCAAAGGGTCTCGAGCAAATTGAAAGGTACTTTGAGGAGGAAATTAAGAGGGATGATAGGTTGCACTACATTGTTCTGCTGAGAGAGAGCATGGAGCCCATCGGAACCGCAGTTATAAGGCTACAGAACTGGGGGAATGTCCCAAGGGGCAACATAGGTACCTATCTTGACAGGCAGTACTGGAACAGGGGACTGGGGAAAATTATAACCCTCTCCCTTCTTGAGATATGCTTTTACCACAAAAACCTGGAAAAATGCGAGGCATGCAGCATCGAGTACAATAAAAGGGCACACAGGGTACTTGAATCCTGCGGTTTCAAACTCTACGGAAAATCAAGGAAGGCGGCATTTGTCCTGGGAAGGAAATGGGACTGGTACTGCTTTGACATACTCAGGGAGGAATACATGGAGGAGAGGGAAAAATTGATTATGAAGGTATTGGGAGATGAAGGCAAGGAGTATCTGAAATATCTGAACGATATCATTTAGTTTTCTTTCTGTACCTTATTTCCACCTCCTCAATCTCACCAACTCCCTTGAAGGAAGATAGGAGGCCAGAAATTGTGCCAACAACAACATCCTGGGCAAATCTACCCATGTATATCTCCCTGCCATTCACCTTTACACTTATAACAGCATCGGGATTCCAGTACCTGCATCCGGAGAAATCATCCTCGCCACGGTATATTGCCTCGGCCATCTCCCTGCAATTTCTGTGCGAGCACTCTCCGCAGTTGAAGTTTGGAAGCTGGCGCATTATTCTTTCCACTTCAACCTCCCTCTCTATGTATTCCAAAATTTCATCCAAACCTGGGTCCCTCATCACGCAGGCCTCGCAGGGGGCGTCTCCAAGGCACACCTTGGGAAGGAATTTGTATTTCTTGAAACCCTCAACAAGGACCACATCGTACCCTTCCAATTCCTTCAAAACTTCAAAAAGAGATGCGCTTTGCTTAAAATGAACCCTCTCTTCATTGAGAAGCACAACCTCCCTCGCACCCGATTCTTTGAACCTATCGCTGTCCTTGCCCTCAAGGTCTATTCCATGCGGAGTGTGTTTCACAACCGCAATTCTGTAATCCCTGAGATGCTCGATTATCTCGCATATGAGCGCAGTCTTTCCGGAATTTGAATAGCCGCATATTCCAAGGTACATTCAATCACCCCAGAGATGTACCTCAACCTCCACATCCTTCTCAACAAGATCAGAATTTGCGGGAATGATTATGTATCCATCTGAATAGGCCATGCTTGTTATAGCCCCGGATGTTTTGTATGCCGGATAAGCATATCCATTCTCAACACGCACAGTGAAGAACTGCATCCTGCCCAGTGTGGATGTTATGCGCCTGGCCATTCTCGCCCTCACAAGCCTCTCCTCCTTGGGAGGAAGATGTGCCATCTTCCGCACCGCTGGCGCGAGGAACTGGTATGAATCGTTCAGGCAAGAGGTGGGAAATCCGGGCATACCAAATATCATCCTATCTCCCACAGCGCACCATGTAGGCTTTCCCGGCTTGATTTGCACACCGTGAAAGAGCACCCGGGCATGTTCCTTCACAACATCTATTAGCAAATCCCTGTCCCCCACGGAAGAGCCACCGGAAAACACGACCATATCGTACTGCATCGCCTCCTTCAACTTCTTCCTTATATCCTCCCTATCATCCATCACAAATGGAAAGATAACAGGCTTTCCACCGTTTTCTTTTATCACGGAAGAAATGGTGTAGGTGTTCACATCGTAGATTTTTCCAGGTTCCAATTCTTCCCCAGGCATCTTGAGTTCGTTGCCAGATGGAAGCACCGCAATTCTGGGCTTTCTGTAAACCCTGACCCTGGCAATTCCCAGGGCTGCAAGGACTCCGATCTTCGGAGGATTCAGAAACGTACCCTTCGCAAGAACGATCTCATCCTTTTTTATGTCCTCACCCTCAGGCGCCACATCAAAGCCAGGATGGACGGGTCTGTAAACGCGCACAATGCCATCTTCCTCCTCAGTATCTTCAACACGCACGACGGCATCTGCTCCCGATGGGAGCATCGCTCCAGTACCTATCTTAACGCATTCCCCCCTGCCTATTTTTATCTTCTTGCTCTCTCCCGTGTTTATCTCACCCACGAGTTTCAATTCTTTGGGAGAGTATTGCCCCGCTCCAAATGTGTCCTCCGCACGAACAGCATAGCCATCCTCTGCGGCCCTTGCAAATGGGGGAACATTTATCCCGGCAACTATGTCCTCGGCGAGAACACGATGCAGGGCATCCAGAAGTGGGACCTCCTCAATATCCACAACAGGCTTGACATTTTCCAGCACGATTCTTCTGGCCTCTTCAAAGGGAATCAGATTGGTGAATGGCTTCATAGAGGGATATGCACCAAGAAGCATATCAAATTTATGATTCCACAGGCATTCCATCGCGGAAGAGCCTGTCGTTTCTCAGGAAAAGAACAATAGCCAGGGATACGATCTCGGGCAATATGGCAACAAGAACGGTCTCTGCCAGGCCCATCTCTGGGATAAGATACGTCCCAAATAGCGGTCCTATAACCCATCCTGCGGCCATAGCAGAGTTCATAAGCCCAAGGGCGGTGGCCCTTTCCCCCTTCGTGCTCATCCTTGCCACATATGTGTTGGCAGAGTTGAAGTACGAGCCCCACTTGCTTCCTGAAACTATGGCCGCGAGAATGAGAATGGGTATGCTCGTGGCAGAGTAATAGAGAAAGAAGGTAAGCGCATAGCCAAGGAGTCCGTAAATCAAAACGGGTTTGCTTCCGTACTTATCGGCTATGTACCCGAAAAGCAAGATCATAGGTATAGACACAAGACCATCAACACCGAAATAGGTACCCACCCATGCATCCCCAAACCTATCGCCTATTAGAAGCGAAAGGAAAGTGTAAACCATTCCGGACCCGAGCATACTCACAAATATTGAAACGGAGAAAAGTGAAATGTTCCTGTTCCTCCTTATGAATTCCCTGGCATTCTTCCACCTGAACACCGTTCTTCCGGGACGATCATAACGCATCAGAAGACGAAGATCCTCTGGGTTCTTTCTTTCTTCCCGGAAGAATATGAGAATTGCCATCCCCGAGAATATGGGTAATGCGGAAAAGTAATAGACATATTGAATTGGGAATGCGGAAGTTATTGCACCCCCTGCGAAGTTTCCGAGCATGAAACCCACATTGGAGAAGGAGTTAAACACGGCAAATCCCTTACCCACATCCCTGGATATTTCAGATACCAGGGCGCTCACCGCAGGAGTTTGTGCAGACACGAAAAATCCCTGAAGGGTTCGGAGGGTTAAAACTACGATCACGGAGGTGGCAAAGCCCATCAGGAGGAAGAAAAATCCGCTTGAGAAAACGCCAAATACCGCGAATATCTTTCTCTTACCCATCCTGTCGGATTTCCTCCCCCAGAAAAACTGCCCGAAGGACGATGCGAGATTGAAAAGTATGGATAGCATGCCAACTGCGAGAACCCCACCTCCCAGAAGCTTTATGAGGTTTGGCAGGTACGGCCAGGCCATGCCCCAGCCCATGTTTATGAGCAGAAATGCAAATGAGAGATGCAAAAGCCTCATGTTCGTGATCTCCCTGAAAATGCCTTCTCTGTGCACAGTGAGGTAAAATTCCGGATGTATTAAATTCTTTGCGTTTTGATGCAAAAAGGGCATTTTTAATATGATGCGCGCATGTACACCCATGGTAGAATTTTCGGTACCATGCGGAGATAACCAAAAACTCAAAATTCTGCTTCAGAAAATAAAGGAAGACGTGGAACTCAACACGCTCTGGAAGGCTTCAAATATAATCGCCATTGATCGCCTGGGGTACAACGATCATGGGCCGGTGCATGTTAAAATTGTAGCCAACCTCGCATTGAAGATGCTAAGAATCCTCGTTGGGAGGGGCGTGAAGCCAAACATTGTTAGGGACTACAATATGACCAACGATGACGCGGAAATAATCGTTGTGCTTGCCTCGGCCCTTCACGATATAGGACACGCCATACATCGCACCGAACACGAGCAGAACAGTTTACCCCTCTCCATTCCAATAATTGACAGGCTTCTTGAGGGCATATACGAGGGTGAGGAGAAGGCTATAGTAAAGGCGGAAATCCTGCATGCCATATTTTCCCACAGGGCAGAGATCATTCCCCTGACACTGGAGGCGGGAGTGGTGAAAATTGCAGATGCCCTTGACATGGAGAAGGGCCGCGCAAGGATTCCGTTCCAGATGGGAGAGGTCAACATACATTCTGTGTCCGCCATGGCCATAAAGGAAGTTAGCGTTATGGAGGGAGGGGAAAAACCATTGAAGATAAGGATAAAGATGCGAAACTCTGCGGGCATATTTCAGGTTGATGAACTCCTAAAGAACAAGATTGAAACCTCGGGTATAAGGCACCTGGTGGAGGTACAGGCAGAGGTTGTGGGTGAGCATGAGGAGAGAATTGTTGAAAAGGTGGAATTTTGAGGTGAAAAAATGAAAGTTGTGTTTCCCTGCAAAGGGAAAAACGGGCTGGAGAGCCAAGTGCATGGGGACCTTTTCAAGGCAAAGTACTACCTTTTTGCAGATGTGGATTTAGAGAAAGGAGAGTTAATAAAATGGGAAATTTTGGAAATGCCCCTTGATTTTCTGGATCCAGGGGACCTTCCAATGTTCATAAAGGAGCATGATGGAGAGTTACTGATGGCTCAGAGTATCCCTCCACAACTGGTGGAGTTTTTCAATCACATGCGCATAAAGGTTTTGAGCGGGATATCCGGGAAAATTGAAGATGTGCTGAAGAAATTCCTTGATGGTAAAATTCACGAGATAATAGAGAAAAATGTGGAAAATGGCTATTGATTGATTTCCTTGTACTTCTCCCATATTTTATTCAGAAATTCCCTTGCCTTCTTGGTGTCCTCGTAGCCAAAATCCTCTGCAAATTTCGAGACCTTGAACCTGCCGCTGTTGGTGTAAACATAATCCTCCATATTTATTTCCTTACCATTTATAATGACCCTGTCCTTGGAGATCTCCGCCTTGTTTGCTCTATCTTCAATAATGGCACTCTCCTTTTCACCCTGCTCCTCTTCGCCCTCTTTCGCCTCTTCCTTGGGTTCCTCCTTCTTTGGATAGACCTCTATGAACTTCACATTCCTGTTGCCAACGTAGTCCCTTATGTCTCCCACAATTGCATATTTGGCTATGCTCCAGTTGTTATCGTACTTGCACACATCCGGTAGGGTTATGAGGATATCTTCATCCTTTATCTCCACACCGAACTTGTCCACTTCCTTTCCGTAATCCATCTCAATTATGGCACGGACCTTATCCACATCCCCCTCAACCTTCTCAACAACCTTGAATCTGTACTTGAGAGTCTTACCTGCAAGGGGATGATTGAAATCTATAACAACCCTTCCGGGAGTGACTGTGACTATCCTCCCACGCTTGTTGTTTATTATAACTTCTTTACCAACCTCTGGCTCAATCTTCTGCCTCGCAAGTTCCCTGTATGAATGAATCTTTACAAGTTTGGGATCCCTCTCTCCATAGGCATCCTTGGGCTCTATCGTCACCTCATACTCCTTGCCTACCTCGGCCTTGAGCAACTCCTCATCTATGCCCTTTATTAATCTTCCTGCACCCACGACGGAGACCATGGGCCCGTACTTCATATTTGGATCATGAATGCCATGCTCCTTTGCAAGATCCTCCTTCGTGGTATCAAACAGAACCTCCTCTCCATTCTCAACAACCCAGGCCTCGAATTCCCAGCGAATTATGTCTCCTTTCTCCATTTTAATCCCCAGCACGATATTTGGATTGCATATTTAATTATTTGCATTCATGCACGAAACAATAATATTCGTGTTTGCCATACCCCTTCCACAATGAAAATTGACAGGGCAAAGAGGTATTTCAACTGCTCTTCTTCGGAGAGAGCTGCCTTTGAGGCGGGTATAAAGATGGGCACCGTGTATCATCAATTCGTGGGCACGCCTCTCAGTTTAGAAAATGTGGATGCCCTTGAAAGGGCAATTGAAGCAAGTTTGAAGGTTCAACCCTTTGTCGTGGATGCAAAGGTGAGAATTGATAGAAGAAGAATAAAAAAGAAGAGCGGATTTTACAAGTACCTGACCCTGACGGGGGACATGCTCGATGTTGACCTTGTGGTACAGTATGAGGATAAAATTGCGGTCTGCAAACTTGAGTATGTGGAGGATATGGATTATCCCCTTATGTACATAAAGGAAATTAGAGGTGTTGAAGATGTACAGTAAGATAGGCCTGAGTGGATTACCCGGTGTGGGTAAGACCACGACGCTAATAAAAACGATTGAAATTTTGGAGGAGGAGGGCTTTGTTGTTGGAGGTATGATCACGGAGGAACTTAGGGAGGGAGGAAAGAGAACGGGATTCTACGTTCTTGACTGGATGAGCAAGGAGAGGAAGGTCTTCGCCCATAAGGATTTTGAATCTCGCCACAGGGTTGGAAAGTACGGTGTGGATGTGAAAATTTTGGAGGAGGTCGGAATAAAGGCCCTGGAAGATGCTATGGAGAAGGCGGATGTTATCGTCATAGATGAGATCGGAAAAATGGAAGTGGAGAGCAAGAAATTCGTTCAAACGGTTAGGGAGATCCTTGATATGGATAAGCACCTCATAATGACACTCCACAAGAAATCCAGAAATCCACTCCTGCAGGAGATCCGTCGCCGCGATGACATAAGGATGCTGGAGGTCACACCCATAAATCGCAACCTTCTTCCCTTCAAGATAGTACAACTCATAAAAGGGGAGAGGCAGTGATAGTTGAAGAAGGACTTGTCAAGGTGCTCGCTCCAAACGTGAACGAGAGAGGCCCCGGAAGTGCAGGGGGTGTGTTTTATAACAGAGAGATGGTTTTTAACAGGGACACGAGCATATTCATTCTTTACAATTTGAACCTGAGAGATGCCCTGGATGCCCTGGCAGCAACCGGGGTGCGGGGAATAAGAATAGCAAAGGAGATAGGCATGGAGGTTACTCTGAACGATGTAAATCCAGAGGCAGTGAAGGTGATGAGAAAAAATGCGGACATGAACAAGGTTGATGTGAAAATTGAAAATACCAACGCAAATGCCCTCATGGCCCAGAGAAGATTCGGATATGTGGACATAGACCCCTTTGGCACTCCCGTACCCTTCATAGATATGGCCCTACTATCGGGCAGGGTTCTCGGCATAACGGCCACGGATACGGCCACCCTTGGAGGAAGAAATCGCAGAATAGAGAGGAGGTACCTTTCAAAAGTGAAGGCCCCTGTGGAACTGGTTCACGAGATAGGCGTGAGGGTGCTTCTGGGTTACATTGCGAGAATGGCCGGCAGGTCGGACCTGGGAATTGAGCCATTGTTAAGCGTGTGGCGCGGACATTTTTACAGGGTCTACGTAAAGGTCATTCGCGGAGTTAGGTGGGCAAGAAGGTCATTGGAGAGGGTGGGCATCTGCGAGTTTGGAGGGCCTCTGTGGAAGGGAGAATTGCATGATTTTGAGTTTCTGAAAAATGCAAAGATTCCAGATTGGCTTCCCACCAGAAACCTTCTGGAAAAATACCTAAAAATATGGTCAGATGAAAGAGGTTTTCTGTTTTACCACATTCCATCAATATCCAGGGAGCTGCACGTATCAACACCGTCACCTAAAAGGGTGATTGAAGAACTTGTGAGCATGGGGTATTATGCCGCACCCACCCAGTTCTCACATCAGGGCATAAGAAGCGATGCCCCGCCAAACATTGTCAAGGAAATAATAAATGGAGAAGGCCATAAATAGGATAATGCGATTACCCCATGGTGATTGAATGATAGAAATACGTTTTCACGGAAGAGGTGGACAGGGATCTGTCATAGCATCAAAGATCCTGGCAAAGGCCTTCTTTATGGAGGGTAAGTACGTGTCCTCCTTCCCCTACTTCGGTGTTGAGCGTCGCGGTGCACCTGTGACTGCGTTCACCAGGGTGGATGATAAGCCGATAAGGGCAAAGTATCAGATATACGACCCTGATTACGTCATAGTTCTAGACCCATCGCTCATAAAGGCTGTGGATGTTCTTAGGGGAATAAAAGAGGATGGCTGGGTTCTCGTAAATACCATGAAGAGCCCAAAGGAACTAAAGAAGATGCTAGATTTTCCCAAGGTGGCAACTGTGGATGCAACCACGATAGCGATAAGACATCGCCTAGGCTCCCAGGCCGCACCAATTGTGAATACCGCAATTCTTGGTGCCTTTGCCAGAATAAGCGGACTCGTGAAGATAGAAACCGTTATGGACGCAATTCGCGAGGGTGCTCCCGTAAAGAAGGAGGATAATGCCCAGGCCGCCAAGGAGGCCTACGAGCATACAAATTTAGGAGGTGATTGAATGCCCATAATTCTACCCGCGGAACCAACACCAATAGCAAAGGTCGCGAGCACGGAGAACAAGACGGGTGGATGGAGAACCTTCAGGCCCGTGATAAACTACGAGAAGTGCATAAGGTGCTACATATGCTGGAAGTTCTGCCCGGAACCCGCCATATACTTTGCCCCGCCTGACAAGCATCCGGCGCCCAAGGCGGCACTGGAAAAATTTGACACTGTGGAGATCAATTACGATTACTGCAAGGGCTGCGGCATATGTGCCAACGAATGCCCCGTAAAGGCCATTGATATGGTTCTTGAGGAGATGGAGGAGGATTGAAATGGTGAAGATGATTCTTACAGGAAATGAATCTGCCGCGTGGGGCGCAAGATTATCAAGACCCAAGGTTGTGGCCGCATATCCCATCACCCCTCAGACGAGCATAATTGAAACGATTGCAGATTTCATAGCCAACGGTGAAATGGATGCCCGATACATACGCGTTGAATCTGAGCATTCCGCCATGGCAGCGTGCATAGCAGCACAGAACACAGGGGTGAGGACATTCACGGCAACAAGTGCCCATGGTCTTACGCTTATGCACGAGTTGCTAATATGGGCCTCGGGAGCGAGATTGCCCATAGTTATGAGTGTTGTGAACCGTGCAATGGCCCCGCCTTGGAGCGTCTGGACTGATCAGATGGACAGCATGGCTCAGAGGGATACGGGCTGGATTCAGATTTACACGGAGAACAACCAGGAGGTTCTTGATTCGATAATAATGTCCTACAGGATAGGGGAGAAGCATCACATTCTCCTACCCACGATGGTCATGGAGGATGCCTTCATCCTGAGCCACACATCAGAGGGTGTGGATGTACCCGAGCAAAAACTTGTGGATGATTTCCTTGGGGAGTATGATCCTGCATTCAAACTTGAGCCCGGAAATCCAGAAGGTTACGGCTCTCTCATAATGCCCGAGGGTCCCTATATGGAATTCCGCTATAAGATGGCCCGTGCGATGGACGATGCCAGGAAAGAGATAAGGAAAACGGTGGAGGAGTTTGCCGAGGTGTTTGGCAGGGAGTATGCACCCCTCATTGAGGAGTACAGAACAGAAGATGCAGATGCAATAATGGTGGTGCTTGGCACCATAGGCTCAACCGCCAAGGACATAGTGGATAGAATGAGGGAGAAGGGAAAGAAGGTTGGCCTTGCCCGGGTTAGATACTTCAGGCCCTTCCCCTACGAGGAAATAAGGAGTCTGGCGAAGAAAACGAAAATGCTCGGCATAGTTGACAGAAGTTACACCTTCGGCTACGGGGCGGATCTCTACACCGAGAGCAAGGCGGCCCTCTATGGACATTCGGGTGTCCCCGTGAAGAATTACGTTATGGGTTTGGGTGGAAGGGATATCACTCCCAACATCCTGATAAAGGTATTTGATGATATGCTCAAAATTGCCAAGGAAGAACATGTGGATAGGGAAATTGAATGGGTTGGACTGCACGGCGATGAGAGGTGGTCATAATGCGTAAATTAACAATACCTGAGGAAGAATATATGCTCCCGGGGCACACCGCATGCCTTGGATGTGGAGCAACCATAGCAATGCGCTATGTTCTCAAGGCCTTGGGAAAGAACACCATATTATCCATACCTGCCTGCTGCTGGGCCGTTATACCTGGAGTTTACCCTCACCGTACCCTTGAGGTGCCTTTGCTATACACAGCCTTTGAGGTAACGGGTGCTGCCATATCCGGCATAAGGGAGGCACTCAACGCCATGGGCAAGGAGGATGTGAACGTTGTTGGATTTGCAGGAGATGGAGGCACGGCCGATATTGGCCTCCAAGCCCTGAGCGGAGCAATGGAGCGCGGTCATGATGTATTCTACATAATGTACGATAACGAGGCGTATATGAACACGGGTATTCAGCGCTCTGGCTCCACACCTCCAGGTGCGTGGACCACAACAACCCCTGGAGGAAAGAAAAGGATGTACAAGTGGGAGCCGAAGAAGAGCGTGGCTGAGATCATGGTTGCCCACCACATCCCCTATGTGGCCACCGCAACAATAGCGTATCCTGAGGATATGATCGCAAAATTGAGGAGGGCAAAGGAGATAAAGGGTCCCAAATTCATTCAGATCTTCTCCCCATGCCCAACGGGATGGAAACACAGTCCGGATAAAACCGTGGAAATCTCACGCTTGGCAGTGCAGACAAATGCATTTCCTCTCTACGAAGTGGTCAATGGCAAATACAGAATAACTGTGAGGCCAAAGAATCCCAAACCAATAAAGGAGTACCTCCGCCTACAGGGAAGGTTCAGACATCTCACCGAGGAGGAAATTGCGAGGATTCAGGAGTACGTTAACGAGAACTGGAAAGCCCTGCTCAAGAAGGAGCGCTGCTCTCAGGAGGAGGAATGATGAAATTCCAGCACATATTGCTCAATGAACCGGGTAGGAAGGAATTCCTCCTGGGAAACGAGGCTGTGGTGCGAGGAGCTCTTGAAGCGGGCCTGGATTTCGCATCCACATATCCCGGTACTCCGTCAAGCGAGATAGGAAATACTCTTTTCTACATAGCAAAGAAGGCGGGCATATACTTTGAGTTCTCCACAAATGAGAAAGTTGCAATGGAAGTGAGCGCTGCTGCAGCAGCCTCGGGACTCCGAGCACTGGTGTTCTTCAAGCATGTTGGCCTTAATGTGGCGGCTGATGCATTTATGAGCACCGCATACCTTGGCACAAATGGCGGGCTCGTGATTTTAACGGCAGATGACCCAAGCATGCACTCATCTCAGAACGAGCAGGATAACAGGTACTACGCTCAAATTTCGGGAATGCCAATGATAGAACCATCCATCGCCCAAGAAATGAAGGATTTCATAAAGGAAGCCTTTGAAATATCTGAAGCCCTAAAACTTCCCGTTCTTTTCCGCACAACAACCCGTGTGAACCATGTTCGTGGCATAGTTGAATACGGTGAGATGAGGGAGAAGAGGGGAAAGGGATACTTCAAGAAGGATCCAGACAGGTATGTGCCCGTACCTGCAAATTCCAGAAGAATGCATAAAGAACTCCTTGAGAAGATTGAGAGAGCCAGAAAGATGGCAAATTCCTCACCTCTTAACAGGGTGGAATGGAATGATGGAGAGGTGGGAATAATAACAAGCGGTGTGGCCTACAATTACGTTTACGATGTCATTCATCAACTCGGGATAAAGGCGAACATCCTTAAACTTGGATTCACGCATCCATTTCCCGATGAGCTGGTGAGAGAGTTCATACAGAAGCATAAAAAGATAATAATTGCGGAGGAACTTGAGCCATATCTTGAAAAGGAAACGAGGCTCGTGGCCCAGATGCACGGGCTTGATGTGGGAATATACGGCAAGTTAAATGGTTATTTCCCGAGGGCCTACGAGTACAACCCAGACATAATAAAGGACGCACTGGAGAAAATTTTGGGAATTGAAATAAAGAGAAATGCCTACAAGCCGAAACCCATGGAACTTCCATCAAGACCACCTGTGCTATGCCCCGGATGCCCGCATCGTGCCACATACTACGCGGCCATGATGGCTCTTAAGCAACTCAAAATAAAGGACGCCATAATAACCACGGACATTGGCTGCTACACCCTCGGTATTCAGAAACCATACGAGATGGCCGACTACCTGCTGTGCATGG
This sequence comes from Aciduliprofundum sp. MAR08-339, assembly GCF_000327505.1. NCBI lineage: Archaea > Methanobacteriati > Thermoplasmatota > Candidatus Aciduliprofundum > Candidatus Aciduliprofundum sp. MAR08-339. The sequence goes on along the minus strand of NC_019942.1, from coordinate 667,118 downwards.
GCTCCAGCATAGGAACCGCGGTGGGCTTTTCAAAGGCCACGGAGCAGAAGGTTATTGGTTTCGTTGGAGATTCCACATTCTTCCACGCGGCCATTCCCGGATTGATTGACGCATACCACAACAACGCAAATTTGGTTTATGTTGTGCTTGACAATCGCACCACCGCAATGACAGGGCATCAGCCACATCCCGGATTGCCAATGGACGGTATGGGCAACAAGGCACCCTATGTGGACATTGAGAAACTGGTGCGGGGAATAGGCATAGATTTCGTGCGCACGGTGGATCCCTACGATGTGAAGGAAACAATTAAGGTGTTCAAAGAGGCAATACAGCACGAGGGAATATCGGTTATAATCGCCAAGAGGGAATGCGCCCTGCTATGGGACGCAGCACGCAGGAAGCAGGGAGAATGGTGGGTCTACGAGATAAATCAGGATAAGTGCACCCAATGCGGGATATGCTCCGACTGGCTTGCCTGTGTTGCCATATACAAGGACAAGGATGATCTCGCTCCCAATGGAAAGCCAAAGGTGAAGATAAACGATGCCCTCTGCGATGGCTGTGGAGTTTGTGCCACAGTATGTCCATTCAATGCAATTGAGAAGAAGGTGATAAGATGAGCACGGGCATAATATTCGCAGGAGTTGGCGGTCAGGGTGTGCTCACCGCATCAAGCATAGTTGGAAAAGCAGCGTTGCTCTCCAACATAAACGTTGTTATGAGCGAGGTTCACGGAATGGCCCAGAGAGGAGGAGTCGTGGTCACGGAGATGAAGATAGGAGAGGCAAAAAGCCCCCTGATAGGAAGGGGAGAGGCCGATATAATAGTGGCCTTTGAACCGGTGGAGGCCTACAGGGTTCTCAGCAAGGCACATACGGGATCTTATGTCATCGTGAACACAGAACCCATTGTACCCATAACCGCATCCCTCGGAGAGTCAAAGTATCCAGAGGTTGATGATCTTCTAAACGCGATGGAAGGGCTGAAAGTCTTGCCTCTTGAGGCCACGGAACTGGCGAGAAGGGCTGGAAATTCAATAGCAACAAACATAGTTATGCTCGGTGCCCTTGCTAGGATTCCAGAGTTCCCCATTGAAAAGGATGTCCTGGTGGAGGCAATAAAGGAAAGAATATCTCCAAGGTTCCATGAGATGAATTTGAGAGCTTTTGAGATGGGCTACGAGGCCCTTAAGCTCTAATACCTCGTGTAGATTTTTTCCTCCTTTTTTCTCTCCCAGAGAAGAAGCCCCAAGGAGATAATGGTCAATAGCGCTCCTACGAAAAATATGGCAATGGATACGTAGCTAAGCAGAGCAAATTTTTGGAGTTCGGCCTCCCCAACCATGGCTATGGATACATTTATTTTGAAATCATTTGGATTTTCTATTTTTATAGTGTAATTACCGGGATCAAGGATTATATCGGCATTGCTCGCATTCCCTGCAGTTTTAACTACTCCCGCTGAATTCAGAACCTCGTAGGAAAAATTGGAATACGAGGAAATGAGCACATGCTCTCTCTCCCTAAGATTCAAGGGGATATTCTCCATCGAAATTCCAGAGATAACAATTCTGTGAGAATTACCTGAAGCCCAAATGTGAAGGGCCCCCAGGGTTATTGAGGCTGAAAGAATTAAAGCGAGACCCAAGACAAGCAATAGCGTGTATTTTCCCATACCTATTCAGATTTCAATGAACTATATTAACGTTTTCCGTTTGCGAAGGAATTAAATAATGTCCGTGCATATTTGCATCGTGGATTACATCTCTGCGGGAGACATTGAGAAATATTCGTACTGCCCACTTAGCTGGTGGCTGAGCAGGAAGGAGAAGCACACGGAAAATGAGGGGGTCAGAAAGCACAGGGAAATAAGTGAAGAGGCAAAGAAAATGAAGAAGAGTTACTCCAAAATGAAGGATTCTGAAAGCATGGCAATATACTACTCCATTGGAGCAACACTCATTGCACTTGTTGGCATATCGTTTCTCTACTCCTCCCCCATACTAAGCAGGATATTCATGATTCTTGCCATCGTATGGCTTCTATTTTCCCTATACCTCCTCTGGAAATTTGAGAAATACGTTTTACTCTGGGAAAGGAAGGATGTGGAGAGGGTTATGGTCATAGCTTCAGGGGCGGCAACGATATTCTCCATATTCGCCGTGACTTTCGTTCTACCCCCAAACTTCGCCCTTGGATATGTGATGGAGGTGCTCTCCCTTCTGTGGCTCATATTCGCCACGTACTTTCTGTACATCTCCCTAAAAAGCGAGTTCCAGTACAATGAACTAAAGAAAAAACTCAAACTCCCAGACGGGGAGATAATATACGTGGACGACCTACAGCAGAGCCCAATTCTTAAGAGCGAAAAATACAAGATATGGGGAAGACCGGATTTACTCATTAAAAAAGGCGATGACTACATACCCGTGGAGATCAAAACTGGGCGCGTACCCCGTGGCCCTTTGTTCTCCCACATAATGCAGTTAACAGCATACATGGTGCTCGTTGAGGAGAACTACAAAACTCCTCCCTATGGGCTTCTAAAATATGGACCTGTGGTATACAAAATTGAGTATGAGGAGGATCTGAGAAATATTATGCTTGAAAAGGTTGAAGAGATGAGAAGAGCCCTTGAAACGGGAGAGGTTCACAGGAATCACCACAAGGTTGGAAAATGCATCCACTGCTCCAGAAGGAATATTTGCCCGGAGAGGCTTGCGTGAGAGAAAGTTTAAAATTCAATGATGAGATATTTGGGGCGAGGTGATGGGTATGAAGATTACATGGTTGGGACATTCAGCATTCCTAATCGAGGAGAATGGAAAGAGAGTGCTTGTGGACCCGTTTATAACGGGAAACGATATGGCTCCCGTTAAGCCTGATGAAATAGATTGTGACATCATAGCCGTGACACACGGGCATGGGGATCACCTTGGAGATGCCGTGTTCATATCCAAGCGCAAGAACGTGCCTGTTGTGGCAATCTACGAGGTGGCGCAGTACATTGCATCAAAGGGTGCCAATGCCATTGGAATGAATTTCAGTGGCACATACGAGCAAGATGGAATAAAACTGAGCATGGTTCCTGCACTTCATTCCTCTGGCATAACGGAGAGCAATTTCACCCACGATGGAGGCATACCTGCCGGATTCATAATTGAGATAAATGGAAAGAAGGTTTACCACGCAGGAGATACAGGCCTCTTTGGAGATATGAAGATAATAGGTGAAATCTATAAACCCGATGTTGCACTTCTCCCGGTGGGTGGATTGTTCACCATGGATCCGAAACTCGCAGCCATAGCGGCAAGGTGGATCAAACCAAAGTACGTGATTCCAATGCACTACAATACATGGCCCCCAATAACTGCAAATCCAGAGGAAATGCGAGAAGATCTGGAAAGAGATGGAATAAAATTGGTTGTCCTAAAACCGGGTGAGAGTTTCTCCTTCTAAATTTTTATTTTTCAAGCGAAAATACTTTATGAATAAAGAATATCCTCTCCCAATGTCATGGAGCAAGTTGAGGGAATACATACTGCACATAAGCCTCGCGCTATTTGTAATTGGGATATACCTACTCATAACAAGCGGATACTGGGTTCTGGCCTCCACAAAATTTATCCAGAAGGATCCGGGAATGGACTATCTAACCGCATGGGCGGGAAACTGGAACTACTGGCTCTTGGTTCTGGGCATAATATTTGTGATAGCAGGTGGCTGGTTCACATTCGATACCCTCAGAAAGCGACTGAAATTTGAGGAGTATATAGATTCTGAGAGCAAGAGGGAGTTCGTGAACAATCTTCGCGAACTTGAGGAAATATCCTACAAATTGGGCAAGAAGTACCAGGAGAGATTGGAAGAAACGAAGAGAAAATGGAGAGTAAAGTAGCCATTCTTCTGGTTCTCCTCATTCTCCCACTTACCTATGCAAATTCTGCCCCGGTTGAGCACCAGCACCTGCTGATCTATGAAGTTAGTCCATCACCCTACCCAGGCACAAATATGGAATACGTCTGCATTTTAAATCCCCTCTCACAGAGAGTTGAACTCTCTGGATATTACATCAGCGATTTTGAGGGAAGAATCCCCTTAAATGGGAGTATCGCTCCGCATTCCAAAATTTACATAGCCCAGAATTCAACATCTTTTTTCAAATTTTTTGGATTTTATCCAAATTTTACCTACGTTGACCGTTTTGCTCTGGCCAATAGGGGAGACGAGGTTGCACTATTCTACAAATCGAGAATGATAGACCTGCTTGTTTACGGTGATTCGAGATACTCTGGACCCGGATGGAACGGAGCATCCGTTCACGTGAGCACGGGCCACATTCTCAGAAGGATAGGCATGGATGATACAAACACATCTAGAGACTGGAGCAACTATCACGTGATAGGTCAGAGTGACTTCAAAAAAAGGGAGTTCAAAGCATCAATAGAGATCTTTCCCTATCCAGATAAATGGAGGGAGGTCCTGAGATTTTTAAATTCTGCCAAGAGGAGTATTATGATTGAATCCTACACGATGGATAGCTTACCATTTGAAGGCGTTCTCCTTAAAAAATTAAGAGAGGGTGTGGGGGTAAGCATTCTCCTTGATGGAAATCCCATAGGAGGCATGAGTGACGAAGAAAAATACATCGTAAATGAACTCTGGAAGAACGGTGCAAACATCGGTTTCATGGTAAACGACCCAAAGGATGGAATATACGATAGATACAGATTTCTTCACGCCAAATTCATAGTGAGGGATGGAAGTGCAGTATTGATATCAACGGAGAACTTCGGGCACTCGGCCCTCTCACCCTGCGGAAATCGTGGCTATGGAATCATAGTTAGAGATGAGGAGTTTGCATATTATGTCTCCAAAATCTTTAAGGATGATGACAAGAACGTTCAGGATATAAAGATATACGATGGGGAGTTCAACTCAACAGATGCGAGTTTCAAATACGAATATGAACTTCGTAGGGTTGTGTTTGAGAGTATAAACATCACGGCTTCCCTAGAACCGGTGATAGCTCCGGATTTTGCTCCGTACTCGTTCAAAAATTTTGTGGATTCACAGAGAGATCTGAAGATTGAAGCGCTTTACATCGGAAAGGATATATGGAAGGAGATCAGTAACAAAACAACCCTTGCTCTTGTTCAACATCCCTATACAGGTGAGAATGTAAAAAGATTTGACGGCATGGAGCATTACATCAGATACCTACATGCCAAACTCATAATAGGAGACTCTGAGGTGCTCGTGGGAAGCATGAATTTTGGCGTGTCTTCAATGGAGAACAACAGGGAATTTTCCCTTATTATAAGAAGCGAGAGAGCAGTATCCTACCTAACAAAAATATTCAACTACGACTGGAAGGGAGAGTTTAAGCCCTTTCCTGTTGTGAAAATGAATATTCAGGGCAACAGGATCCACTTTGATCTATCCAAGAGCATAGGGAAAGATCTGACCTATTACGTTTACGTTGACGGAAATCTGGTACATAGGGGAAAAGCACCGGTATTCACCATCAACGTTGCTTCTGGCACACATAAAATAGAGATAAGGGTGGAAGATTTATGGGGCAACGAAAGATCAATATGCAGGGTGGTTAACTTGCCCGATTCCCATTTTGACCTGCGTATCCCCATAATATTACTCCTGGTGGCACTTTTCCTTTACAAAATTTGGAAGGACCATGGATGAACTATAAATTTCCTCGTTAAAATACCGTGTCGGAAAATCCATCTTTCTCCTTATCCTTATTGGCTCATCACTGGCAATTGAAAAGGCCCACATTCCCGATGGATAAGTGGGAATATAGGCAAAATACAGACGCACATACCTGAACTCCCTAGATAACAGGGCATGCACATTACAAACCTCCTCAGGGTGGTAAACTGGTGTACCGCACTGCTGAGAAATTATTCCTCCTGGAGCCAGGGTGTTTCTCAGGTATCTGTAAAACTCTCCAGAAAACAGTTTTTCTGCTGGGCCAACAGGATCCGTGGAATCTATTATTATAACATCAAAATTCTTTTCCCTCTTCGCAAATTCAATTCCGTCCTCTATGTGAATGTGAACCCTTGGATCATCGTAACTCCTTGCAACAAATGGAAGGTGTTTTCTCGATAATCTCACAACCTCTTCATCTATCTCAACCACGTGAACCTCGTCAGGATCGTGTTTCAGGACCTCCCTGGCTGAGCCACCGTCACCTCCACCAATTATGAGTATCCTCTTTGGATCAGGGTGGGTGAGCATGGGTGGGTGCACGATCATCTCGTGGTACACAAATTCATCCCTTTCCGTGAGTTGAACCGTGCCATCTATAACTAGAAGCTTTCCGTAGTCATACGTCTCAAAAATATGAATATCCTGGTAGGGAGAGCGAACATGCTCAATCTCCCTCCTTATCCTGAACCCAAGTTTAACGTTATCTGTATGCATTTCCGAGAACCAGAGTTCCATAAACTGTGGCAAATATACAAAATATTTTAACCTTTTGCGAAAAATTACCCCTTGCAAGGTTGTACATATACTTTTCCCAAAAAATAACGGGAAAATAGCAATAACTTTTTTATAGGAAATGTGATATCGCTCCCAGCACGGTGATGTAGCATGCTACGGGATAAACTTGGATTTAATATGGACAGAAAAACAGTGCTTGTCGTTGTGGCCCTTGCCCTTATCATGGCCCTCGCTTTTTTCATAAGGGTTTACTGGGCAATTGGGCCATCGATACAGTACGGATATTCGGTGTCTGGAGGTTCGGATTCCTATTACCATGAGAGAATTCTAAAATACATTCTCACAGCCAAGCATCAACTTCTTAATGATCCCATGCTGAATTATCCCTTGGGGCTCGATAATCCCAGGCCTCCCCTCTTTCACTGGTCCATAATACTTGCCAGCATGATATTTTATCCATTTCTGGATGCGTACCATTCAGCGGTACTTATGCTCATACTATTCCCGGCAATATGGGGAACACTAACCCTAATTCCTGTGTACCTTATGGGAAGAGAAGCGTTTGGCAGGAGAGTTGGCCTTGTTTCGGCTTTTCTCCTTTCCATTATGCCCGCATACATAATGAGAAGCGTTGCCACCCAAGCGGACTGGGACGCATTTGATATATTCTTCATAACATGGATGTTTTATTTCTTCCTCAAGGCCCTGAAGGAAACTCCTTCAAGAAAATGGATAAAGAACTGGTTTGACGGGAAAGAGTTGAAAAATGGGCTCAGAGCATTTTTCGTAGAGAATAAAAAAGGAGTCATATACAGTGCACTTGCGGGGGCCTCTCTTGGAGCCCTTGGACTTGCATGGAAGGGTTACACCTATGCACTTTCAATTCTCGCCATTTATCTTTTCATTCAGGTCATAGTAAACAGGTTCAGGAACAGGTCAAACTTCCACATCTTGGTATTCACAGCAATTTACACACTCGTCGGGTTTTTGATGATGTTTCCATGGTACTATGCCACCCACAGACTTGAAAGTTGGTACGAGGTGCCATTGATCGTCATACTAATTCCACTTCTGACAGCGCTGTATTTCGAGTTAACAAACAAATACCCCTGGCCCTTGGTATTCACCGTAGGAGCTGGTGGGCTAGGTGCGTTCGCCTTGATAATGAACATTTTCCTGCCCGACATATGGGGCAAACTGGTGAGCGGTCAGGGCTACTTTGTCCATAACAAATTGTACTCCACCATAGCAGAGGCACAACCCGTAACAATGGGAGTTCTGACAATGTCCTTTGGAATTGGAATTTTCCTCCTCTCAATTGCCGGAATAATTTACCTCCTCCTATCTCTCCGAAAAAAATCAGCAGATTACTACGTGTTCATTGTTCTTTATACCGCAATAGCCATATTTATGGCCATATCCGCAGCGAGGTTCATGTTCAATGCCTCCCCTGCAGTGGCCCTCACCGCGGCTGTTGCCCTGATCTGGCTAATAGATCTTGTGGATATACGCAAATCCATGGAGGAATTCAAAAAATACGGTGGCTCCTGGAGAAAATCCCTGAGGAAGAGTCTGAAAATCTCCCAGATAACTGTTGTACTCGTGGTGGCTCTACTTGTCATATTCCCCACCATGTGGAGTGCTGTTGACGCCGGAATCCCCTACGAAACAAAGGACAAGTTTGACAAGCAGATTTACAACAGCATGCCCTCCTTTATGAGACCCAACGAGACAACCTACAACAAATCTGCTCCGTGGTACCTCGGAGCATTTGGATACTCCATTCCAAAACCGGAATACCCCTGGCAACGGGCTTGGAAATGGTTAAGTGAGCAGGACAATTCAACACCTCCGGCAGATAGACCTGCCTTCGTGTCCTGGTGGGATTACGGCTTCCAAGCTGTGGCACAGGGCAAACATCCGGCCATTGCGGATAATTTCCAGGATGGTTATCAAATTGCGGCCCAGATAATAACGGCACAGAACGAGAGTGAGGTTATCTCGCTTTTCATAGCCAGATTGCTTGAGGGAGATTTTCACAAGAATAATGGGTCACTAAGCCAGCCAATAATGAACGCTCTCATCAAATACGCTGGAAAGGATAAAGCTGCAAAGATCGTTGATATCCTCAATGACCCCGATAAGTACAGGAAGATCATCGTTGATAATCCCCAGATTTACGGACTTTATTCAAGCGACATATCCTCAAAAAACGCACTCTATGTGGCAATAAAGGGAACACTCGCCTATCTACCTCAGCATGATCTTCTATCCATTTACGATGCGATTCGAAACAACACGGGGTGGGATATAAGATACTTTGCAGTTGATTATAGACTGTTCCCATTCTCTGGCACAAGAACGGGCATATTCTACGCACCTGCAAAACTTGGAGACAGAAGAGTCTATAACTATGGGGGAACAGTTGTACCCTACGACTTCTACCAACTCAAGGCGGTTGATTCAAATGGAAACACCTACGATTTAGACAAGATTCCCGGAAATGTTAGAATAGTGGGTTACAAGATAATTTACAAACCAATGTTTTACCACTCAATGCTGTATCGCACGTTCATAGGATATTCGGGTCAGGATATTGGGAAGGGAGATGGAATTCCTGGGTTCTCTCCAGATCTGGGAAGTTATCAGCCAATGCAGGCGTGGAATATGACTCATTTCAAACTGGTTTACAAGACGGCATACTGGAACCCTTACAAAGACTACAAAAACCACACCAAGGCATGGAAGCCCATACCCATAGACCTGGCCCTGAAATATTTGAAGGAGAAGAAGGGCACTGTGGAGCTCAATCCCCCGGCATATCAGGTTCTTCCCAACGATGTGGTCATGGTCAAATTCTATGAGGGTGCAGTTATAGAGGGACACATCAGACTGGCAACTGGGGAACCCATGAAGCATGTGAGGGTGACTCTATTTGATGAGTACGGGATACCTCACGATACAACATTCACAAATGACACGGGATACTTCAAAATACTTTCAGTGGCTGGTAATATGACCCTGGTGGTCTCCACTGACGGAGGGTACAACAAGTTAAAAATGGTGGATAAAACAATCCTGGCACAGATAAAGATAAATGTGAGCGAGGAGCAGGCAATGCGCCTTAAACCAAATTTCACCATAGTAAAGAACATAGTGATCAAGCCTGCAAATCTTGATGGTGTGGTGTATTACGATATGAACCACAATAACAAACTGGATCAGGGAGATATCAAACTGAATAACGCCACATTCATACTCTCAAATTCAACCTATGGATACCATGTGGAGGTCCCAATAAAGAACGGACAGTACTCAATTAAGGATATTCCCCCACACGCCTACAACATAGGACTCATAATAAATGGAAAAACGTTCCAAAAGATAGATACGGTAACTCTCCACGCGGGAATAAATCTAACCAAGGATATAAAACTGCTGCCCTCATTCGTTAAGGGTGTGGTCACCTACTCCAATGGAACACCCGCGGCAAATGCAACGGTGGAACTCACTGGCATTTACGCCAGGTACACCGCAAAGACAAATTCCACAGGTTCGTTCAATGTAATGGTTGTGCCAGATAATTACACGCTTACGGCAAGCAAGGGTGATTATTATTCAAAGCCTCAGGATGCCCCCGTAGGAGACTGGAACAAAACCATAAGCGATAATGTAACCCTCACCCAGGGATTCACCCTCACAGGATATTTAACTTACAATGGAGAACCAGTGAGGGATGCTGTTGTGAAGGTTAAGAGCACTGAGGGATACAACGTTTACATCCTCCAGACGGATAAAAACGGCAGATTCTCCCTCAAATTACCCGGAGGAATATACACAGTTTACTCCCTTTCAAATTATGGGGCACAGAAGATAGCCTATGCAGGAGATGTCACCCTGTACGGAGATATGCAGATAAAAATGAGTATGGAGAAGGCCTACATGGTGTATGGCAAGGTTACATCCAAGGATAAAATAGTGGGAGACATAGAAATATCCGCATTCAGGGGATCCACATTCACAACATGGTTTGTAAATCAAACTGGGTACTTCAACATATATCTTCCGGAGGGAACCTATTCAATAGGGTTCATAGGGTTCAACAACAGTTACTCTCCATATTTCAGCAGAGAAATCGTTAAACTTTACAGAGATGTTGAGATAAACCCGTTCCTTCAACAGGCAGAGTCAATAAAGGGCTACGTGTACTACGATAAGAACGGCAACGGGATTATGGACAGCAATGAAACGATAAAAAGTGGTCTGGTTATGCTAAGAGATAGCAAGGGGTACTATGAGGTCAGAAGCATACCTCCTGCTGGAGAATTCACCCTGGGAACCACACTCACGTATACCCTTAGTGCAGAGGTCTATGGATACCACATGGTAAAGATCTATACGGAAAATTCAAAGTCTTATATTCAGATGTCTCCAAATCTGGTAACCGTCACAGGTAGGGTTATAGTGGATAACTCAACAAACACAAGGCCTCTCACCATAAGGCTGATCTCAGAGGACAGAACATACACAATAGAAAATGTTTTTGGCTCATACTCAATAAATGTTCTGCCGGGTACGTATAGATTTGAAATTTCCGGAAATAACATTAAGTATGAATACGGAAAAATATCTGTGACTGCAAATGTTGGAGATGTAAAAGTTGTCAAAAATCTCAACATAAAGGCCATAGCCCACGTGAGCATTATCTCCCCTGCAGATAATGTTTACTGGTACAAGAATGGCACGCTGGTGACGATGGGAAAGAGTGTGAATATCGCACCGGGAGAGTACACGGTATACCTGAGAGGATATGAAAAGGCAGCACTTGTTAAGATAAATGTGAACGAAAATATGTCTACGAAGGTCAACCTTGAAAATGGATACTTTGTAAAGATAAACCAAGAAAATTTCTCATATCAACTCCCTGTGAAAATAAACACAACAGCAGGAAATATAACCTGGAAGTATTCCACCATCGTGCTTCCTCAGGGTCAGTACCTCTTTGAGATACATGTGAAGAAGATGGTCTATGGAAACTACTACCTCTATTTCACACAGGTGCTCAAATTCATAAATAAGGATACCGTGGTTATTCTTCATGTTTCTACAGAGAAGATTCTGGCAGAGGTACAGGGCGTTGTTACACTCAATGGAAGGGGCGTAGCAAATGCGGTTGTGCAGTTCATACCTGTGGATACTGAACTTAAAAATGTAACGGCCATAACGGATTCTGCAGGATACTACAATGTAAAACTTACCCCTGGAGAGTACACAGTTTACACATACTACATTATGGGAGGTCACAGGTACGCATACATTGGGAGTGTAAATGTGGAAGAGAAATTGACCTTCAACATAGAGTACAGTGATGCATACCTTCTCACAGGCCAGGTTTATATGAAGAACAAAACGATATCCACCTACGTGTATCTTGATACTCCCTACGGAACGCTCAGCGAGATGGCAAATGGATCCTACTATTTCATACTGCCTTCAGGAAATTACACGATAAGAGCAAGTTCTTCTGACATTGAATACGGTCAGACGGTTAAATACTCCATCAACGAGAAAATCAGTATATCCCATGACACATACATGGACCTGGCTCTCAAGAGAAACAGCGTGCATATGGTCACAGTGCACGTTATGGGCTTTGACAAATATGCCGTGCCCTACAAGAGTATATGGGTCCTTGTGAAACTGAAGAACACGGGAAATACTCCTGAAAAAGTTAAATTTGAAACTTTCTCGGGATGGAAGGTAATCAATCCTCAAACGTACAGGTTAAATCCAGGGGATACGAAAATCGTGAGCGTTAGCCTGAAGGTACCCCTTGCGAAGGCGGGAGACAATGAGGTTCATCTCAGGGCAAAGTACACTCAATTTACAGATGCCTATTTCCACGTGAACATTGCAAAATACTACAATACTACTGCAAAATACACCCTGGTTTCCTGGAACGATAATGCCCTGATATACAAGATAGACATAACCAACAATGGAAACACTTGGGTAAACTACACCTTCAACGTGCTTAACATAGAGGAACTTCATCTCAGGGGCTGGAACGTGGAAATATACGGTAAACTTGGAGAGGTAAATTATCTAAACGTATCTTCAAAGGGCAAGGGATCAATAGAGATCCGTCTTGTTGCCACCAAGAGCAGACCGGGACTCTCCATACCCGTGCAGATGGCCATAGTTGGGCCTCAGAAAACCATAACGGTGAGTATGCCCCTTAGGGAGGTTTCTGTGAGTACCACCCAGGTGTACATCCAAGCTCCTGGTGTGTCCAATTACACGGCGTTCACAATATCAACAACATGGTACGTTCTGTGGGGATTCACGATAGCCATATTTGCAGCATTCGTAGTACTTTGGAGGTGGAAGAAGTGAAAAAACTGCAAATTGCAATATTAATCTCTCTTCTCCTTTTGGGAACCATACCCTTGGGTGTCCATGCCAGCCAGTTAAATATACATATAGATGGTCCAACAATAATAGGCACCAACCAAACGGTACAGTACAAGGTATATGTGGAAGGATATTTTCCGCTTTACAGATGCGGCATCCTAATTAGTGGATACAATCTCACAGGTGCAAAGCCCCTGAACCAGTATGTCACATCAAGTAAGGATGGTTACTTTGTGTTCAACGTAACCGCTCCAAACTTACCCCAAACAATATATTTGAACTTCGTTGCATACGGTATGATAAACAACACAAAGATAGGAGCAACCACATCCAGGGTTCTGGCAGTTCAGGTAAAAAGGGCCATGGATGTCAATGTAAAAATAAAGAACCCTGAAAATTATGACCTGTACAACACTATGCTATCCTTCTATCTGGATGGAAGATACATAGGCAACACCACGGTTAAGGTCATCAAGGCAAATTCAACAAAGGACGTGACTTACAAATGGATTCCACACGGGCTGTACAGCGGAGAGCATGTTCTAACCGTGAAGATATCCAACAACGGAGTGGTCTTCGCAAATGGCCAGAAAACCTATGAGTATCGTTTCTATTACGGCACACCTCCATCATACGAGTACATAACATACCTGAGTTGGGGTCTTCTCATTCTGGTCATCGTTCTTTTCACCCTGTTCTTCTTGGGCAGACAGGGAAAGAAAAGTGGACCTGCTCCAAAATGGAAAAAATAATCATTTCATTCTTTTTACAAAATTTATCCATCTCTTTTTGTCTTCAATATCACCACTATGCTCGTATTCCTTTAGAAAAAGAACGATTCTTCTGAGAATTATGGCCTTCTGAACAATTTCCTCAGGCACATCTTCCATTGAATGTATATCCTCCATTATCTGCTTGTAGAGAGACTGATATTTTATAATCGTATTTTCTTCTGGAGAGGATATATCCTCCTTCAGAGAATAAACCCTGCCGTATATCTCAATTTCATCGGGAATTTCAACTGCCAGAACATTAACAAGGTTATCTATCCTCCTTATGGCTTCCTCCCTCTTCATTGCCCACCCCTCGCAAGTTCAATGGCCTCTTTCAAGGTGATCTCACCAAGAGCAACTCTCCTTGCCAGAGTTTTGGATATGGTGAGAAGGCCCTCGCTTTCAATTCTGCTCATTCTCTGTATCTCACGCAGGTACCCCTCCGTTATCACAATATTCATTTTCTCTCTGATCCGCTTCCCCCGGGTAAATGCAATCACCTTGGCCGCCTCAACATTCCTGTTGGATATGGATTCTGAGGTGTTTTCCTCATTTACCATCTCAACCATGTAACCATCCAAGAGGGAGTTTATTATTCTGTTTCTGTTCGTTATATCCCCATCTCCAACCCTAACAATCATTACACGGGGTTCGTATCCCAATTCTATTGAATTTACAACTGTGCGCACTTCCTCCACAGAGGACAACTGGATCTCTTCAACGACGTTTCCATCTCCGACAACGGCAATACCCGGCTTGGGGCCAGGGTCTATGCCGACAATAAGCTTCTCAAATCTCTTCTTTCCATAGAACCTTGACTGCAATTTCCTTATGCATTCCCTCGCATCATGACAGAGCACAAAAATATCCCCCTCAAGATGATCGGTGAGAACTACATCGCAACCGTCAAAATTATCCGTAACTACCTTGAACCTATAACCTTCCTCCTTGAGAGCACGCTCCACCTCATATTCAAGTTTGTAATCTTCCATTGCTATACCGATTCTCACAGTTTCAAAAAAAAATTCTGATATTTTAAGGTAGCGGGTGGAAATTTAAATACAAGGAGTTCATGCTATCCCGATGAACGGCTGGCTACTTGCACTTGTCCTCATAGTAGCCTGGATTCTTGGGCTCTACGCACTTTACAGATATGGAAAGATCAAGGGTCCGCTCTCGCTCTACGGACCAGCCCTCATGCTCAAAACAAAAAGGGGACTCGGGACAATAAAAAAACTCGCAAAATCAAAATTCTGGATTTATTATGGAAATTTTGGGGTTGGGCTCTCTCTCATAATTATGGTGGCCGTATTTCTACTGGTTCTGTGGCAGGCCTTTCTGGTTACAACAATTCCTCCATCTGAGGCACCATCTCCCCTAAAGGCCCTAGGTATACCCGGCATAAACCCTGTGATCCCACTGTGGTACGGGATACTGGGGCTAATTGTTGCAATAGTCATACACGAGTTCTCCCACGGATTTCTTGTGGTAGCCCAGAAACTAAAATTAAAATCCATAGGGGTCCTTCTGTTCGTAATACCCATAGGAGCCTTCGTGGAACCGGACGAGGAGCAACTTATGAAAACTTCCAAGAGGAGGAGAATGAGAGTTTTCGCAGCGGGACCCACATCCAACATAATCCTGGCAGCCGTGATCATCGTGGTAATTGCACTCCTGGTGGGAGGGATAACTCCGAAATACAATGCATTTTATGTGGCTTCAAATTTTGAGGACAATCCCAACTTCAATGCACTTCCGGTGGGAACAGTAATACTGAAAATAAACGGCACATCCATAAATAACATCCAAGATTTCATCAATGTAAATGCTCCAAGTCCCGGAAAAAAGGTCAGCGTTGAAATATACAACGGAAAAATTGAGAATATTAGCGTTTACAGTGGAGTAGTTGTGATCTCAGCCCTCAAGGGATATCCTGCCTACGATTCAGGAATAAGACCCGGATGGATATTCTATTCAATAAACGGGAGTGTTGTGAAAAACGAGCAGGAGTTTTTCAAGATTCTCAACAAAACGCGCAGTGGAACGCCTGTACATATAAGTATGTTCAAGCCCCCAAACAGGTGGATGAACGTGACCGTCGTGCTAGCTGACAAGTACGCCTACTTTGAAAAATACGCACCTCAACTTAACAGGCCCTGGTACAGGGGTAAGGGGTTTCTGGGAATTAACGCGGGATATCTTGGCATAGGGCTCGGAGACTCCAAGTACCTCAAAAACCTGATAGGAAATCCATACGCAGACGTGAGAAATCCGTACGATTTCTTCAGAGCTACCATGGCCTACATAGCACTGCCATTTATGGGACTCATGCCCTTTCCACAGAACCTTCAGCATTTATTCAACACACCTTTCACAGGATTCTGGATACTGGTAAACTCTCTCTACTGGATATTCTGGCTCAACCTCATGCTTGGAATGACCAATCTACTCCCAGCGGTACCTCTGGATGGGGGCTATGTGTTCAGGGACTTTATCACATACCTCTGCGAGAAATTAAAATTAAAAAATCCGAAGAAAATGGGAGATGCCATAACAACGTTTTTCAGTTTTATGGTCCTAATCCTCATCATCTGGCAATTCGTTGGACCCAGGATATAGAGAGCCAAGGCTCATCTGAACGGAAGTACCGGAACTGGGAAACAGGGCCCTGTAACGGGAATCGCCCATTATCAAATCGTAAAAGGTTATCACCGGCTTATCAATTTTCAGTTCCCTCTTCAATTTTGGATCAGCAGAGGCAAAGTTGAAGCAGAGTGTGCAGGGGCGTGGGTCAGAGGCGAGAAAATAACACATACCATCGCGATAGTAAATGCACCTTGAGGCTATGGAGTATTTCATATGCCCCTATGTTTTTTTCACTAAATAAATTTTTCACCGTGCATTTTTCCAAGAGCAACGAGGCCTTCCCTCTCATCTATGACAAATATTTCAAAATCAGGGGATGTGGTTCTAAGTATTGGTGATATGTAATCATTCCTCGTTATGTCCGTCCCGTAGGCGTAAAGACTTGATGCGGGCAAAACAATAAGTTTACTTGTTAGGAGAAAACAGGGATACTTGGCCGATGCATAAATCTCATCTCTCAGAGTTATGGATGGATGCTCATGTCCCATTATGAGGGTCTTCCCCTCCGGTACATCCAAATACCTGTGGCCGTGGGTAAAAACATAGTTTCCAAGAACAAAGGAATCCACCAAGGGTACTTCCCGACGCTTCAGTATGCTTCTCAGAAAATTATCGTGATTTCCCCGAACAACAGTTAGTTTACTTCTATCCCTGATGAAATCAACTACGCTCTCAATTTCTTTCCATTCCTGGGGCATGTTTCTGGAGAATTCGTGCTTTAAATCACCATCTATAATAAAACTTCGGGGGTCGTACCTCTCAAAAATTTTTTCGAGCATGTCCATGATGTAGGGATATTGCAATTTGGGAAGGAAAACTCCTTTTTGGGCCATCACATCCTCGTAGCCCAGATGAAAATCAGCCATAACTGCGGTCTCGTAATCTTCAAGGTAGAGCATGAAGTACCTCGTAAGAGTGATATCCCCCAGATTTATCTCTTCCACACACTCCAATATCCCTAATTATTTATTTCTTTGCCTCTCTATGAATTTTAAAATTCTCTCAAATACATCGCCCCTGTCTGCAAGCATTATGGAATGTCCGTATCCCTCAGCAATATATATTTCCTTTGGACCTGAAAGTGCATCGTAGACCCTCCTCCCGTTCTCCGGCTTCACAACCCTATCCTCGGAGGGAATAACAACCATGCAGGGTCTGTGGACCTTCCTCGCCTGAGTCAAGGTATCTACGGACATAAGTGGTTTGTAAGAGCCAATCCAGAGTTTGTTTTCCAGATAATTTAACTTTCTTGCTCTATCGGCCAATTTCTCATCGGTAAATAAAGAGGAGTAATCAACACGATAGTTTATGTAATAATCTCTGCCAGTTATCTTCTCAACGAGTTTTCCAAATGCATAAATCAGGGGCAATCCAATTCTCTCCCCCGCATTCAACTCCTCCTTTATTGAGGATGGAGGAGCCAAGGCCACACCCATATCGCCAATTCCTCGGGCAAGCGCATATATTGTTGTGGCTGCTCCCAAACTGTGGCCCATTATGATCAGAGGCCTATTGAGCAGATTCCCATTCTTTAGATGCTCAATCCATTTTTCTAGGTTTTTTATGTTCTTCTCAATGCTCTCATATCCCCTCTTTCCTGCACTTTTTCCATGGCCTTCAAAATCAATTATGAGGACCGCGTAGCCAGAGGAGTTGAATTTCTCAGGATAATCACCAAACTCACCCATGGAAGAAAGAAGGCCGTGGAGCATCACTATGGTTCCTTTATCTCCAGAATAGTACCTGCCGTAAAGGCCATCCACTCTCATCTCCTGCATGATAGAGCATCTCACACACGCTCTTAAATTTATCGTATTATCTTGGCATCCAGCACAACACAATCTTTCTCCCTTGCAAGCACTGGATTCAGGTCAATGCCCTCAATATCTGGATTCTCTTCTACGAGTTCTGAGATTCTGAGAAGCAACTCAATAATAGATTCCCTGTCAACCTTCGTTCCCCTGTATCCTTCAAGTATTTTTCTTCCCTTGATCTCTGAGAGCATCATCTCTGCATCCTTCCTGCCTATGGGAATAACCCTGAATGTAACATCCCTGAGAATCTCGGTGAATATGCCCCCAAGGCCGAACATTATGACGTGGCCAAAGGATGGATCTTTTGTCACACCAACTATTATCTCCACACCCCCATGGAGCATCTCTTCCACAAGCACTGGAGCATGGAATTTGTCCATGAGATTTTTCACTGCATTTTTCAATTCTTCCCTGCTGCCAATGTTTAGAATCACCCCTCCAACATCTGTCTTGTGAAGAATTTTCTCGCTTGCAACCTTGGCAACAAGGGGGTATTTCAAATTCAATTTTTCCAGATCATCCAGATTTTCAACAAGGGCACCATTTGGCACCTTTATTCCGTATTTTTTGAGCATTTCCTTTGCATCATATTCATTCATTCCTCTCCCTCCAGATAATCCAGAATTCTGGCCCTTTCATGAAGGACCTTCACAGCCTTGACACTGCGCTCTATTCCCATAAACACGGGAACGCGATTCTTCTCAAACTTCCGAAACATATTCATGGCAAATTCACTCCCAATGGTACCCACAACAATGGGCTTCTTACCCTCTCTGTGCCATTTTGTAATTATATCCACCAGTTTCTCGCTTATCAGAGGAGTCTGAAAGAGGGCATACACGAGAATGGCATCCACATTTGGGTCCTCGTTCAAAGCGGCAAGCACACCATCGTAGTCATCATCGCTTGCCTGTGCAGTCATATCCACAGGATTCTCCACCGATGCAAAGGGCACAACCTCTTCCTTTATTCTACGCTTGATCTCCTCGCTCAATTCAGCCATTTTCATACCTATACCACGAACATTGCTCTCGATGTAATCTGTGGTTACAACTCCAACACCTCCCGCAGAGGTGACAACGGCGATTCTCTCTCCCCCTATGGGCTTTCCATAAGCAAGAGCACGAGCATAATCGACAAGTTCAACTTCATCGTAGGCGCGTATCACTCCGCATTGCTTGAAGGCTCCGTTGGCAACGGCATCGCTGCCTCCCAACGCCCCGGTATGTAAACTCGCTGCCTTGGACCCTCGCTTAGTCCTTCCAGCCTTGAGCACAACAATGGGCTTATTTTTGCTCACCTTCCTTGCAATGCGCATAAAGTCCCTTCCATCGCGGAAGCTCTCGATGTAAAGAATTACCACCCTGCTTTTCTCATCCTCACCAAAATACTTCAGGAGCTCGTTTTCGTTAACATCAACTCTGTTGCCCAGATTTACGAATGCCCTAAAACCAACATCGTACATTGCAAAGGAATCCATGGTTAGAAGGCCGAGAGCTCCACTTTGAGTTATGAAGGCTATATCACCATCCCCCGGAAATCTTGAGCGCTCAGGAACCACCAGTGCCGTGTTCACCCCTGTGCTTGGAACATATATGCCCACCGTGTTTGGCCCTATAATCCTGGCCCCATGTTTCCTCGCGTCCTGAAGTATCTTTCTCTCCATTTCCTTTCCCCTGGGCCCGGTTTCTCCGAAGCCGCCAGCAATGGGTATTATGAACCTTGATTTCCTTGCCACGGACTCAAAAATATTTACAGTGAGTTCAGCTGGAAGTGTTATAACGCTCAGATCAACATCCTCGGGCAGAGATTCCACATCCCTGTAAACCCTGAAACCCAAAATTTCGCCGCCCTTTGGATTTACGGGATAAACTCTTCCAGCATAACCATTGTTTTTTAAATTTTCAAGCACCACATAGCCAATTTTCTTGGGATTGTGTGATGCTCCTATGACTGCTATGCTCTCAGGGGCTATGAGTCTCTCAAACATAAAAAAGGGAATGGCGAGGAGAATTAAAAAGATTGCCTACTATTTGGTTGAATTTAGAGGCGTTTCGTATATGGATACTTTGAAATCAGCATCCTTGGGTAGGTTGTACACCACTTTCCACTCTCCATAGGGCCCTTTTATTAAAGGAGGACTATATAGAGTAATTTCTGCACTTTCCTCTAATTTAGTCCCAGGTTTATTTAAATATTCAATATTGAATTTATTCTGAAGATGTCCCTCGCTATCGTAAAGCAGCACAGAACTGTTTGGACTCACAGTAGAAGCATCGTAACTTATCCAAACCTCCATGTATTTCCATGTTTTGTTCACATAAAATCCCTTTTCTCCAACTCCGGATATGCTGAAGGTTTCAACAAGTGTTCCACTGGGCCTGAACTCAGGAGGTAACTGACTTCTTCTCTTTGGCTTCTGCTGCATATTTATCGCCGCTGCAACAACCACTATTCCAACGATTATGATTATTAAAAAAATATATCCTTTCTTACTCATTTTTCACCACCTTCCTTATGGGATGTCTGTACACAAAGATGAAATATCCCACCAATATGACAGATATATACCAAACTAAATAAAGAAAAATTATCGAAGGAAAATCTACCAAGGATATCTGAGAAGAAATAGAAATGGTTTGAGGATAAAGCAGTAAATTCACTACATTACGGAATATATAAATTGGATTTAGAAAAACCAAAATTTTCCACACCAATGGAAAAGCATTTCTATACTCCTGAACGCTACTTATATTGTGTAGATGTTCTAAATAATTGATGCCATTATTATAGGCCATAGCACTCACCATTAATAATAAAATAAAGAGAAAAATTGATATTATAACACTCCATGAAGTTTTTCTAATTAAAAAGCCAATTGCACCCCCGAGAAATAGAAGAAGAATAAATGTCACAACGGCAAAAAAGAATAAACTGAAATAAAATTCCAAAAATCCTGTTAAATAATAGAATATAAAGATAAAAATAATCCAATTAACTAAAATTATCAAAAACCCCATAACAATTAATGATATCAAATAAGAGAGAAATACGGATATTCTGGAATAATTAAACATAAGAACATACTGATTCATGTCATTCACTTCATACTTAGATGTTACAATGCTCGCTATTGGAAATACAAATATTGATATCATAAAAATACTATTAAACCAAAACATAGAGAAACTATTTTCAATTTGATTGATTATGTCCTGGTAATTTATATTTTTAGAATGCGCTATATAATAGAAATACCATTGACTGAAGGAATTTGCCTGATCGTAAGAGGCTATTAAACTGATAAAAAATACAAGTGTTAGCGATATTAAAATATAATATTTGTTGAATATAAATATGTATTTAATATTTGTAAGAAAGTCATTTTTCATCTTCACCACCCATATAAATTCTTTCATATATCCTGTCCAAACCCTCTATTTTCGCCTCGTATATATCCAGGTTCCCATTCACCAGTTCTCTTATTATTCCCGGTATGTTTTCTCTGTTGGTTTCAATTAGGAGTTCCTCCTCACCATTGGAATATTTCTTAAAATCCTCTGGCAACTCACCCTTAAAAATAACTTTCAAAATAACAGATCTTCCAAAATTATAATCGCCAACAATCTTCCCTTGGTTCATAAAAATTACTCTATCACATACGGGCGTTAAATAAAGAAGATTGTGGGAGGATATAAAAATCGTCTTCCTTTTATCTTTTAATTCTTCAATGATTTTTCTTATCCCTATCGCCATAGACGGATCCAAACCAGAAAATGGCTCATCCATAACCATAAAATCAGGATTGTGGATTAGGGCCCTTATTATGGCCAGCCTTTTTTGCTGTCCCTTGGAAAGATTTGAAGGGTTTATCTTCTCCTTTCCATGCAACCCGAACTTTTCAATAAGAGAATACACATTCTCTACGGGTACATCAGTGAGTTCCGCAATGTATTTTAAATTTAATTCCACAGATGAATCAAAAAATGTGGGGTACTCCTGAACATACCCTATCGGTTTTTTTGTCCTGAGTTCAACCCTGCCGCCATCTTCCCTCAGAAAACCAACAATTATCTTTATCAGGGTACTCTTGCCTGCTCCATTTGGACCGACAAGACCCACAACTTCACCCCTCTCTATGCTAAATGATACGCCTCTTAAAGCCCTTACCGGATGCCTCCATTTGGAGTATGTTTTTTTAAGATTTTTTACCTGCAGAAGGTTCATAGGATCCCACCTTATATTTTCCATACGGTGTGTCAAGGTATAATATATAATCCTTTCCTAGAGAAAGATACTTGGAAAGATTCAGAGAAATACCCATTCCCGAATAATTAAAGGATATGGTTCTATAATAACTCTCACTATTATTAAGTTCATTGTACTGCCATATTTCCAACTTTCCTTCAAATTTAAGAGGGCTGGAGGAGTTAATATGTAGCAAATTATTTTTTATTGTATAATTTAAACCTCCAAGATAAAAATAGGACATATTGTTGTATACAACCTTAAAGTCAGTATTATTACCCCAGAGCTTCCACTTTTGTATGCCTTCTATGTACAAGAGGTAATAACCTGCGGGGGCCCTATAATAATGTACATTCTCCGGATCTGAATTAACATCGTCTACATAAAAAACTGAGTCGTTCCAGAGATACCTATAAGTTTTTTGCTTTGTAATATCAAAATGAATTAATCCATAATATTCACTTCCAGGAGGGATAGAATAATAGACACCCTGTGAAATCTGTGAGGTTACATTTTTTAACTCCTTAAGGGAAGGGAAATAGAATATGTAGATTCCATCAACACATGGATATTTTGAAGAGGCAACAACCTCAAAATTATCAACATTTATTGCTTTCACCTTTACAATGATATTCACGTTCTCGCCCATGGAGTACCTGCTCTTTTCACTTTCCACAGTTAGAATCACCAAACCACTACCATGGTGGGTGTACATGTAATAACCAGCTCCCGCACCCAGCAGTATCAGGATTATTACTATAGTGAGGGTTTTCTTGCTCATCATATAAATCACTCACCTACCTAATACATGTAGATATATTTATTTTTTTTTTTGGAAAAAAAGTAAAAAAATTATTCAATAACTCCACCACCGCCACCACTGAGGTATACTGTAAAATCTCCATTCAGGGTTATATCACTATCAAAATCATCAAAAGGATCATACCAGCAATCATGATGAAATTTTCCCTCGAAAGAGTAATGTATACTCTGTTCACCAGAACTTAAATAGGCCATGGCCACTCCTCCAGTGAAGGATCTACCAAACTCCAGATCTCCAGTTACCTCCCCATACCATGAGGAAGTATCCTCAGTATGCTGTCTCCAGCCGAATTTATAATAGTAAACATAGATGCTCCATGTAACATAAGAAGATGCCGACATGGTCACAGATGCTGCTTCTGCATAAACTGAAGCACTTGCAGAGATACCAAATGAATAAGTTACAGTACCTGCCTGCTCTTCTTTCTCTATCAAAGAGGGTGTGATGGTACCTATACGGAATTGTGATGGCCACCAGAATACGGAGAACTTAATACAATTATCGTTGTTGGATCCGTTGAAGATGCCTTTTTAAGGTACCAATTAGAATCATCGGTAGAAGGAGATAGGTATTCTTTATATATAAACATATATAAACAATTGAATTCTCTCCGTAATCCCCATAAACGAAATACGCCTCCAAAACACAGTCCACGGCATTCCCATAGACATCCTTTCTTTCTAGGGTAACTTTCTTTAGAAATATAGCGTTCCCATGCGTTGTTCCTAAATTATTATTTTCAGCAAAGGCGCTGAATGGTATCAACACAGAAAGTAGCATAAGTGTAATCACTGTAGTCCCTATAATTCCGGTTATTCCATAAAGACTTTTTTTGTCTTTTCATGGAATCACCAAGAGTAGGTATAACTTTGCTATATATATCGGTTATAAACATCAATAAAAAAAGTGTGTGCGCTTAAGCGCACTTGTCCAAGGGTTTGGGAGTCACCTTGGAGCTCTTCTCAGTTTTCAGTATTATTCTGGCATCCACCACGCTGAGACCCTTCTCGTAAACAATCACTGGATTAGCATCCACCTCCTTTATGTAATCCCTGAAGTCCCAGACCAATTGCGATAATCTGCTAACCGCATCCGCTATGGCCTCTATATCCCTAGGCTTCTCACCCCTAGCGCCGCGGAGTATTCCGTATCCTTTTATCTCCTTCACCATGTCAAGGGCCTCATCCTTGCTGAACGGCGCTATGCGGAATGTGACATCCTTCAAAATTTCCACGAATATGCCTCCGAGACCGAACATCACTGTGGGTCCAAACTGCGAGTCATTGACGCTTCCTATTATTGTTTCCGTGCCCCATGGTTCCATATGCTGCACATAAACACCCAGTATTTCCGCGCGGGGATCGTAGCGCTGTGCGTTCTCTATGATCTCCTCAAATGCTCTACGAACTTCATCATCGCTCTTTATGTTCACCTTCACTCCTCCGGCATCGCTCTTGTGCACTATGTTGGGCGAGACTATCTTCATAACCACAGGATACTCAACTGCACGGGCAATCTTCACCGCATCCTCCACATTCTTGGCCATCTTACCCTTTGGCACGGGCAGGCCATAGGCGGCAAATACCTCCTTTGCCTCGGGCTCCGTTAACAGGGATCTTCCACAGGCCTTTGCCTTTCCTATGATCGCCTCAACCTTCTGCTTGTCAACCTTGTAGGGCACGAATTCCTTGGATGCCTTCTCAAGATACCTTCCGTAAGTTCTCAGGGCAGCAAGAGCACGCACGGCTGCATGGGGGCTATCGTAATAGGGTATGCCATGCTCTATCAGCCACTCTCCGGCCTTGACACTACGCTCTCCACCCACAAGGCTCACGGCTATTGGCTTGCTGGCACCACTATCCTTGTAAGCCTTGTAAATGCCCTCGGCTATGTTCATCGGGTCCGTGAATGATGTCTCGCAGTAGAGAACAACCACGCCATCAACCCAGTCGTGCTTGAGGGCATCCCTTATTGAACCCTCGTATTGAGGTCTGTCTGCCATACCTGTGAGGTCAACAGGGTTCTTTGGATTGCCAAACTCAGGCATGTGCTTGAACATTAGCAGCTTGAGATCATCAGGGGCATCCTTTATAGGCACTCCGTATCTCTCAGCAGCATCAGTTGCAAGAACCCCCACTCCACCACCATTTGTTATTATGAGAAGATTGTCGCCACGCATTGGGGACTGAAGGGCCAGAGCCATGGTTTCATCGAAGAGAGCGTTGAGGTTCTCAGCCCATACGATGTGCCCCTGCTTGAACGCTGCCTCGTAAATTTTGGTGCTTCCCGCAAGGCTTCCCGTGTGCGATGCTGCGGCAGCCGCACCCCTTTTTGAAGTACCGGCCTTGAGCGCGATTATGGGCTTCTTGGAGTTCTTGGCTGCATTGAGGAACTTGCGCCCATCCTTAACGCCCTCTATGTAGAGCGAAATAACATTTGTATCCTCATCCTTGTTGAAATACTCAATAAGATCTCCAAAATCCAGATCCGCCATGTTTCCAATGCTTATCATATGAGATATGCCAACCTTATCCACCCAGGTACGGGCATCCATGGCTATTAGCAACGCACCGCTCTGAGATATCATGGCTGCCTTTCCGGGATACGGAAGATACGGACCAAAGGATGCGTTCATCTTAAGGGGATTGTTCATTATGCCCACAACATTAGGACCCAGAATGCGCATTCCGTACTTGTGTGCTATTTCCACAACCTCCCTTTCAAGGTCCTCACGTCCAACCTCACTGAACCCTGAGGCTATGATAACGAGTCCCTTTACTCCCTTCTTTCCACACTCCTCCGTAACTGCAGGAACATACTTTGCCGGTACAACGATGAGGGCAATATCAACCTCGTCAGGTATCTCAGTTACACTGTGATAGCATTTGAGACCTGCAATCTCATCGGCCTTGGGATTGACAGGGTATATCTTACCCTCATATCCAGAATCTATGAGATTCTTAACACATTGATGTCCTATGGCCTTTGGATCCCTGCTTGCTCCGACGATTGCTATACTTTTTGGTTTGAATATCGGGTCTAAATTTTCCATTTTAATTACCTCCTTTTTCCGTGATTGCATTTAAACATAATAAATTTGCACTTCGTCATCTGTCTATTTGCGATTTAACTTTTGGTTTCGGGTTTGAGTTAAGTATAAATAGGGCAAAATATTTTCATAATTGAATGGAGGAAAAAATAGTTCATCTTAGGCTCTCGGAGCATCCGGAAATCACCGTTGGCGAGTTGTACGAGATTATGATGGAACTTGCCAAAAAATATCCGGATAGAGAGGTTTTTTTCGACGGGGATGAGCAGGCCATATGCTCCAGACCTAAAAAATTGCAGTGAGTTGTGGGATAACCTGCATTATGCTCAAAGAGCTCAATATATTGAATATGAGGGCCACACCCCCGCCTATTACGATGAGCACAACAAGTATGATTATTATCCACAGGGCTATTTTCAGTATTATTCTCCCAAGCAGCACTATGCCAATCAAAACCAAGAGAGCAAGAATGCACCAAGAATGCGGATCCGCAACCATAATTAGTAATGCGATTAATACTACTTAATACTATCCCCCATTTTGGCACACTTAACATTTGAAAGGTTTAAAATAAGATGAGGGCATGCTATGCCAATGTATGTCAATCCAGATGATTTGTGGAAACTGAAATGGGATTACCTTTTCAACTATTCACCCGAATCAATCATAATTCTCGATGAGGATCAAACGATTCTTGATGTAAACGAAACAACCCTTAAACTTCTGAGAAAGGAAAAAAAGGATATCGTCGGAGAAAAATGCTATCGGATTTTTCACAACACAGACAATCCCCCTGAGGATTGCCCGTTTTTGGAGATGAAGAAAAGGGGTGAGAGAAGGGCCATAAACGAGATGAACACCATAGTTGGAGATTTCATAGTTGAGGTTGTGCCTGTGGAAATCCCGGGTGAGGGTAGAAGGGTTCTCCACTTTGCAAGGGACATAACCGTTGTAAAGGAGGTTGGTCTCAAACTCATAGAGTCCCTTCAACGCTACACAT
Organism: Aciduliprofundum sp. MAR08-339; assembly: GCF_000327505.1. Taxonomy (NCBI): domain Archaea; kingdom Methanobacteriati; phylum Thermoplasmatota; genus Candidatus Aciduliprofundum; species Candidatus Aciduliprofundum sp. MAR08-339. The sequence goes on along the minus strand of NC_019942.1, from coordinate 639,881 downwards.
CTCTGGTTAGCACCCTTATAAATATGGATTCTGTGCTACTCAGGGAAAAAAATATGGACATGATGCTCAAAGAGGCAACAAGAATAATATGCGAGAATGACAACTTTGACGCTTCCTGGATTATTCTGAAAAGCGAGGAGGGACTGAAAACCGTGAGCAGATACGGTGCAGACTGGAATTTTGAAGACAAATATGAAATTGAAGAAGATATGTGTAAAGAGGAGGTCCACACAAAGAGAATAGACGGTGGAAACTACCTGTTTCTCACTATGGGGATAGATGAAAATTTCATAGGACTCGTGGTTCTACTGAGAAATGAGCCTTACGAGCTCACCTCGGAGGATGTAAAGGCTCTCAAGATAATGGCAGACAACCTGAGCATAGCCATAAGGGAGAGACACTTAAATCTGGCCCGAGATCTGGCTTACAAGGAACTTGAGAGTAACATACAGAACTTTGCACTTCTCGCGGACGGTATCAGAAATCCACTGGCCGTGATAATGGGATTGGCAGAAGGTATGGTGAACGATGATGATCTGAAAGGAAAGATAATAGAGCAGGTGGAAAGGATAGAGAGTATAACTCAGAGGATAGATCAGCGCTGGGAGAACACAGAAAGATTGCTAAAAGTTCTGAAAAACATATGACCGGAAAATTTTATTGGGAATGAGAGCATTTATTCATCATGCCCAAACGCGTGGGAGAGATAAGATCCCTTATGACCTCAGAACCCTCCATCGTGAAAGAGAGTTGCACACTTGCCGAGGTGGCGAAAAAAATAGTAGAGGATGCCAGAACCCGTACGGTTTATGTGGTAAACGACGATGAAGTTCTGACTGGCATAATACCGGTTATGGAACTTATTCAGTACATCTATTACAGGAGTATCCCACAGGAGTATGTACTTTATAGATTCCCAATGCTGTTGAGCACATCCCCCACCGCCAAGGACATAATGCTTTCACCGGTATACGTAAGAGATGAGGATGATGTTGAAGATGCGCTGATAAAGATGTTCAAGAACAGATTAGAGGAAATTCCAGTTGTGGATGAGAGACTTCACGTAACAGGTAACCTGAGCATATTGGAACTTATTGTGGCACACATTGAGAGTGACAAAAATGCTGATTGAACTGGCCCTGGCCCTTATACTGGCAAAGATCATGGACGAGCTGTTCATGAGGAAGGGACAGCCACCCGTTATTGGAGAGATTTCCATCGGCATTATTTTTTCTGCCATAGCTTTCGCCCTGCCACAGAGTCTGATAGTCGGAAACTACTCATTTCCATTGAATTTTGATATAAAACATCCAGCCTTTGATTTCTTTGCCGAAACGGGAATATTGCTGCTTCTTTTTCTATCAGGGATGGAAACTAATTTTTCAGACTTGAAGAAATCCGGAAAATCTGGGCTTCTTGCAGGTTCTCTTGGGGTCACTCTTACACTCTTGTTTGTGTATCTCTTCTCATTCTTTGTCCTGAAAATGTCAGTACAGCAGTCCATGGTTTTTGCAACAATATTCACAGCCACAAGCGTGGGGGTTACAGTGCGCACCATGATGGACTTGGGCATTCTAAACACTAAGGTTGGAAATACAGTACTGACAGCGGCCGTAGCTGACGATATATTTGGAATAATACTGGTAACCATCGTGCTGGGAAGTGGAGAGATCATAGAAATTTTGATAGGTATGGTGGTTTTCTTTGCTGGCCTGTATATGGTGTATAGATACAATTTGATGGATCGTGCTCTAAAATATGTGGATAGAAGTTTGCATGGCAGATACGCACTCGTATCCATCTCTCTGGGATTCATGTTCCTCTTTGCCTACTTTGCTGACCTAGCGCACATAGCAACCATAACGGGCTCTTTCTTTGTGGGCCTGTTCATAGGCCAGTCCCGTGAGGAAAGGAAAATTGTTGAACCTGTGAAGATGATTGCCTACTCTCTCTTCATACCCGTATTTTTCGTTAAGGTTGGAACTCTTGTAGAATTTCAAAATTTAGAGGGGTTCAATCTTTTACTTCTTGCCGTTATACCCATCGTTTTTCTGGGAAAGATTGTTGGCTGTGCTCTGGGTTCAAAAATATCTTCACTAACAAGCAGGGAAAGTTTAAGGGTTGGGTTCGGTATGGTTCCTGAAATGGAAGTTGCCCTTGTAATAGCCACACTTGCATACGGATCTGGGATATTTGGGAATATTCTGGGAACACAGGTCATAACCCTAACTATTTTGTACGTGATAGTATCATCCCTCACGGTGCCCTTGGCTCTGAAGAAGATGTATGAAGGGATTGAAAATGCAGGTGTTTCCTGACTACAAAAACGGGGTTTACAACATACCCCACACCATACTTAACATGATGGGCTTGCACACCCCCTTAGCACTGGAAGGATTTGGCGATGTTCAGGTAAATTCCCTTGTTTTCATACTTGTGGATGCACTGGGATACAACCTTATCAAAAAACACTCAGACGGCTCCACTATGAAAAAAATAACATCCGTTTTTCCAAGCACAACCGCGGCAGCGCTGACCACCCTTTACACGGGACTATCCCCAAGGGAGCATGCAGTGCTGGAATGGTACATGTACTACGAAGAGTACGGGGGAATCATAAAAACGCTCCCATTTTCACCAATGCATTCGGATGAAAATGATGCACTTCTGCACCTGGGCGTGAGCCCTGAGCCCATTTTCCATCTACCCACAATATTCCAAAAGATGAGTTCCAAGGGCATAACATGTTCAGCCTATATGAGAAAGGAATACGCACATGCCACTTACTCATCACACATGCTGAGAGGTGCGGAGATAAAGGACTACGAAAACCTCACAGATGCTTTCAGGAAGATAAAAAGAGATAAGAGTGATTTCATTTATCTATACATAGACTACCTTGACACTGTGCAGCATGCCTATGGACCAAATTCAAAGGAAACAGAGGAGATGTTGAAAAGGATATTCAGTGAAGTTGAAAAATTAAAAAAAGATATGAGAGCAACAATAATCGTTTCAGCAGATCACGGGCAAATAGAAATAAGGAAAAAAAGGATTATTCCATTAAAAACCGCACTTCCCGGAGGAGGACCAAGGGATATGTTCATCTATGGAGAGGAGCAGATACCTGAGGATCTGAGGGTTTTAGACAGAGGGAATTTTTTAAATCTGCTGGGTCCGGGAAAGGAGAACAATAGACTGAAATTGCGAATCCCTGATATGGTTCTCCTTCCAGAAAAACATGAAGGTGTATGGTACGAAAATTTCTACGCAAGAGGGTTACACGGAGGATTGAGCGAGGAGGAAATGTATGTGCCTTTCATTCTGTACGAACCCTGATCTATGTATTTAAATAAAGATAAAAGATAAATAATCGTAATGCATATCCCCTGCAATGCTAGGCTTTCGCATGACGCATGCATGTGATTGCCTAGCATAGGTGGTAGATGGAATGAAATACAGGAAGAAAAATATGGGAATAATATGGATAGTGGCTGCATTGATGGTCTTAAGCGTGTTTTCTGTGGCAATTTTTGCAGCCTCTGCCAACGGAGAGAACATGGTACCCATATCCAGTGGATTCAATTCTCAGATTCTGAATCAGGGAACTTTCATAGGGTATGTGAATCCCAGCCAGAAGATATGGGTAACCATAGGATTAAACTGGAGAAACGAGGAAAATCTGAATGAGTTTTTGAAGGAAGTAAATAATCCTTATTCGCCCAATTTTGGGAAATACCTGAGTTATCAGGAATTCAAAGAGAGATATGCGCCCCCAATACAGGAATATATCCAGGTGCTCAACTGGATAAAGAATAACAATGTGCACATAGCATACACCTATCCCATGAGAAATGCCATAGTGATCCATGATACCTTCAAAAAGATTGGAAATCTTCTGCATGTGCAGTTTGGGTACTTCAAATCAAACAACCCGTCTCTGAACAGATATTATTTCGCAGCGATAAATTCCCCCAGTGTGCCACTTGACCTGAAAAACATAATCTCAGGCATCAATGGTTTGAATAATGCAACCAGATTCAAACTGCACTACTACACTGCATCAAGTGGAATAGATTACCTCAGTGGTGCAGATGTATCCAAAATGTACCATGTTTACGAACTTTACAACAACACACCCGACGGATCCGCAAGCAACACCCATATTTTCGCCACAGGTTTGAGGGTTGCAACCGTCCTTTGGGAAGGTGCAGATTCTTACGGAAATCAATACGCTCCATTTGACCCAGATGCCGTCACATATTATTATCAGCATGTGATACCCACATGGATTCAAAATCTTGGAGTAATGTCCACAGTGCACTACTACGGGACAAGTGGTACTGTGGCCCCAGGAAGCAATACAGATGGGCAGGTATCCACGGAGAATGAGCTCGATCTTGAGATGGTGGGAACCCTTGCGCCAGGAGTTGATGCATTCTGCGTCTACGGGCCTGGAGGAAGCAATGGTGGGCCTTCTGAGAGCAATTTCCCGGACAATGAGTACAATTACATTCTGAATACACTCGCAGCTGAAAGCAGCCCTGTTCTGGTTGCTGTGAGTAATTCTTGGGGTGGTGGAGATTATCAGGTGAGCAGTACAACAATGAACGATGTTAAGGCCCTGGAGGCGATGGGTGTAACCGTTATGGCCTCAAGTGGAGATGATGGAGACACCACCTCTCCAAGTGAGCCTTCAACAGCAGCCTATGATAATTATGGATTCCTTGCCGTTGGAGGAACAACTCCCATACCAAACGGCGTTGATCACACTACCCTTGACGATTATGCCACCATGGGATACAACACAAACATTGCAGATCCAAGAAGTAATGAGGTTGTATGGTACGATACCACAAGTACCAATAGCGCAGGGGATCACTGGGGAACTCAGAGTGGCGTGAGTTCTGTATACTCCGAACCATCCTGGCAGAGTGACTACATTGGGAGTTACAATGGTAGAGTAACGGCGGATGTTTCCGCCATGGGAAATCATACCCTCATTTATGTTAGCAGCAGTAGCGGTACCCAGTGGAGTTCAGTGGCTGGTACGTCTGTGGCGTGTCCTGTTACTGCTGGTATGGTGGCAATGATGGACGCATACGTAGGAGTGAACTACAGAATTTCAAATCATGGACTCGGTTTCCTAAACCCCATCATCTACAAGCTTGGATACGATTACTACCACAATGGGATGTATTCCAATTCACCCCCATACTTTGACGTTACCCAGGGGGCAACTGGAGGTGGTGGATCCGCAGGTACAGGCTGGGATCAGGTTTCTGGTTGGGGAGTTATAAACGCCTGGAATTTCATTCATGATATTGGTTTCACCTTGAGTTCTTCTTCAACCAGTATGTCGATCAATGCAGGAGATTCCGCAACATACACAATAAATGTGGAGTTTCCATATGACTGGACCACCGATGTGGGACATTTCCAGATAAGCGGCCTGCCATCAGGGGCAAGTGTGAGCTATTCTACAAACTATGTACATCCAGCTGGAAATGGAGCATCGGTGTCATTTAACGTTAATATACAAACCTCATCATCAACGCCTGCCGGAACCTACAATCTCATTCTCAAAGCATACTCTTACAATCACACAAACGGACACTGGGGGAATCTCACAAATACCATACAGCTGAATCTTACAGTAGGCAGTGGCTCATCTTCACCAACAGCGCCAAGTGCCCCACAGAATCTGCAGGCTACTGCGGGAGATGGACAGGTTTCACTCTCTTGGCAGGCTCCTTCAAGCAATGGTGGTGCTGCAATCACAGAGTACAAGATATACCGTGGTACCAGCAGCGGCTCTGAATCATATCTGGCTGAAGTAAGCGGTTCTACGCTATCTTATACTGACACATCTGTCACAAATGGACAGACGTATTATTACTACGTGACTGCCGTTAACTCTGCTGGCGAGTCCCCTGCCAGCAATGAGGTATCTGCTACTCCTCAGGCATCCACATCAGCACCATCTGCACCTCAGAACCTCCAGGCAAGCGCAGGTAATGGGTATGTACAGCTTTCCTGGCAGGCTCCTTCAAACAATGGTGGCGCTGCAATAACAGAGTACAAGATATATCGTGGTACCAGCAGTGGTGGTGAATCGTACCTGACCGAAACTTCATCACTCTCATACAACGATACATCTGTCACAAATGGACAGACGTACTATTACTATGTCACTGCCGTTAACTCTGCTGGCGAGTCTCCTGCCAGCAATGAGGTATCTGCTACTCCTCAGGCACCTCCAAGCCCATCACCTTCCACACTCAAAATACTCCTCGTACTGGACAATGGTGCATCCTCTTACAAATCTTACTTCACCGATGCACTGGACGCTGATGGGTACTCGTACGACGTGTGGGATATAAGCTCATCTGGCTCTCCTTCCGCCAGCACCCTGGAACAGTACCCTGTGGTTATCTGGACCACCGGATCTGCCTGGTCAAACATACTCTCTTCCACTGACCAGTCAAACCTTGAAACTTACCTCAACAACGGTGGAGCACTCTACCTGAGCTCCCAGGACTTCCTCTACGAAGTCACTGGCGGCTACGATGAGAGCATCTCAAACACGTTCATAACCAATTACCTCGGCGTGGATTACGTGGCCAACGATGTGGGCTATTCCACAGTCGCTGGTGTCTCCGGTACATTCGCCGCTGGCTTCTCTTCCATATCTCTCTCAAACTACCCCTTCACCAACTACGACGATGAACTTGGACTCAGCTCCTATGGCCACGCACTCTTCTATTCAACCTCCGATGGCTATGTTACTGGCGACTTCGTCAATACCTCTACCTACAGAACCGTGTTCACTGCCTTCTCATTCGAAGCAGTCCAGAATTCTGATTCGTCCACCAGTAATGCCCTGCTTAAGGCTATTGTGGATTGGCTGAGCGGAGAGAGTACCTCTATAGAAATACACGTGAACCCATCAACAATGGCACACCACACAGACCCATCAAGCAATACAGATGTGCTTCAGGAACTCTACACAATGCACACGCACAGCATAGAAACCTGCGCCATACCAACCAGATCAATTTCCCTATAATTTTTTCTTCTTTTTGGGGAAAAATTTAAAACGATGATTCATTATAAGGGCTATGTTTGAAGAAAAGCTGAAAAACGCAAAGATAGGTCTCACCTTTGATGACGTTCTTCTCCAACCCTCAAGAAGTCCAGTTGAGCCAAAGGATGTGGATGTTTCCTCCCACATAACTCGGCACATAAAGGCAAAGATTCCAATTTTGAGTTCTCCAATGGACACTGTCACTGAGGATAGAATGGCAATCGCCCTCGCAGAGATAGGGGCTCTTGGTGTAATCCACAGAAATATAACAATCGAAGAGCAGGTGGAACTGGTCAGAAGGGTGAAGAAGGAGGAGAGTTTGATCATAAGAGATCTGCACACAATAACACCAGATACCACAATAGAAGAGGCTGAGAGGCTGATGAGGGAGAACAAAATAGCGGGCCTTCCTGTGGTGGAAAACGATAAACTTGTTGGAATCTTGACTAACAGAGACATAAGATTTTACAGAGGCGAACGAATAAAGGTCTCTTCCGTTATGACCAGGGACGTGATCACGGCTCCTGAAGGCATAACCATGGAGGAGGCCATAAAAATAATGCACGAGCACCGCATTGAAAAATTACCAATAGTAAAGGACGGAAAACTCGTTGGACTCATAACGGCCAAGGACATACTGAAGAGGGAGAGGTACCCTGATGCACTCAGGGACTCAGAGGGACGACTCATGGTGGGTGCGGCAATAGGTCCGTTTGACGAGGCTCGAGCCAGAAAACTTCTGGATGCAGAGGTGGATGTCATCGTTATAGATACTGCCCACGCACACAACGAGCATGTAATGGAGAGCATAAAGAAGATTCGCAAAATAGTGGACGTTGATCTAATAGCGGGAAACATAGCAACAAAGGAAGCGGCAGAGGATTTGATTGCCCTGAACGTGGATGCTTTGAGGGTTGGAATAGGACCAGGTTCAATATGCACAACCCGGGTGGTGGCAGGAATAGGCGTGCCTCAGCTTGAGGCCATAGGTCAGACGGCAGATGTGGCCCAAGATTACGGCGTACCTGTTATAGCAGATGGAGGTATAAGATATTCCGGGGACATAGTAAAGGCCCTTGCAGCAGGAGCGAGCGCAGTCATGCTTGGAAGTCTCCTTGCCGGAACAGAGGAATCACCGGGAAGGGAGATGATCATAGGTGGAAGAAAATTCAAGGTGTATAGGGGTATGGGCTCCCTAGGTGCCATGCAAAAGGGTATATCGGATCGTTATGGAAAACTTGGCAAGGGAAAACTCGTGCCCGAGGGTGTGGAAGCGGCCGTTCCCTACAAGGGCAGGGTTGAGGAGGTAATATTCCAGCTTGTTGGAGGGGTGAAATCGGGCATGGGTTACACAGGAGCGAGAAATGTTGAAGAACTGTGGAAGAGGGCAAGATTCGTGAGAATCACAAATGCGGGACTCAAAGAGAGCCATCCCCACGATGTCAACATAATAAGCGAGGCGCCAAATTATCCCATGAGTTAATTATTTAACCCATCCCACTATTTTTGAAGCATGGAATATCCCGAAGATGTGCTCACAAGATCAAAGAAGGGAAAAATTGAGGTGAGAAATCTTGTGGATTACGGAAAATTTGTGAGATACGAGTACCTTGACCCGAAAACTGGAGAAAGGAGCGAGAACAAAGTGAAAATCGTGCTCTACAACGGAGATGACTACGAGGAGTACTTCATCATACCTCTGAAACAGAAGAACAGGTTTCTCATGCTCTCCGCCGAGAAGAAGGGACCACGCAAGATATGGGATGGTAACGAAGCTAAGGACCTCTACCATCTTCTTGGCATGGATGAATAGGTTTCCAAAGTTTTATTAAATATGAAGTGTAAGGTTAGGCATGAGTAATGAGGAGATAATAAAAAAGGCAAAGGAACTGGGCAAGGCCCTGAAGGAGTCTGAAGAGTATAAGGAACTTATTGAAGCACAGAAGGCCCTTGACGAGGATGAGGAGACGCAGAAACTTTTGAATGATTACAACACCAAGGCCCAGGAAATTCAACTCAAACAGATGACAGGGGAGAACATAAACGACAATATGGTGGAATTGCAGAAATTGGAGCAGGATATTATGAACAGCGAAACCATGAAGAGGTACACAGAGGCAGAGGATAAGTTCAAAAAGCTTATTGAATCCACAAACCAGGCCATAGTGGAATCCATGGAAGAGGAGCAAAAGGAATAAATATAATAAGGGGCATATCCCTTATTCCATGTACGCGAGAGTTGAAGATATAGGGAAAAAGATAAAGAGCATGGAGATTCGGGGGGCTGGCCGTATAGGTAGGGCCGCTGCCCTAGCTCTAAAATATTTTGCGGAGGATTTTGAAGGAAATATTCAGGGATTTTACGAAGATCTTGACAATGTAAAGGAGTACCTTATCTCCACCAGGCCCACAGCAGTTTCTCTCAAGAATGCAGTTTACTATGTGGTAAACAGGGCAAAGGGGGAAAATGTGGAAGACCTGCGCAAATCCATAATAAAAAATGCGGAAGATTTCATAAAAAGATCCGAAGAAGCGCTTGAGATCATAGGAAAATACGGGGCTGGGAGAATTCCAGATGGGGCAACCATACTTACACATTGCAACTCATCAGCCGCTTTGCAGTGCATAATTCAGGCACACAGGGATGGAAAGAAAATTCGAGTTTTCAACACAGAGACAAGGCCATGGTTGCAGGGACACATAACCGCAAGAGCTCTGGCGAAGGAAGGAATAGACGTTACGATGATCGTGGACTCTGCAGTTCGTTATTTTATGAGGGATGTGGACATAGTGGTTGTGGGAGCGGATACCATAGCGAGCAACGGCGCAGTTATAAACAAAATAGGTACATCCCAGATTGCCCTGGCAGCCCATGAGGCAAGGGTGCCTTTCATTGTTTGCGCTGAGACCTACAAATTTTCACCGGAAACGGTAATAGGGAAACTGGTGAAGATTGAGGAGCGCGATCCCAGGGAGATTGCAAATCCTGATGATTTTCCAGGCGTGAAATTCAGAAATCCAGTGTTTGACGCCACTCCACCGGAGTACATAGATGCAATAGTTACCGAGAAGGGTGTAATTTCCCCATATCTTGCATATGAGATAATAAAGGAGGTGATGAACGTTGGAATTGAAGGTAAAGAGGATTGATGTTGAGGTTGGAGGATTGGAGATCATACTGAACGAGGAAGATGCAAAGGAACTTGGGCTCCACCCACAGGACAGGGTTAAGGTCACAAGGAGGGGCACTGTCACAACGGCCATAGTGAACATTTCTGAAAGTATGATTAAAAGGGGAGAGATAGGGATGTTCGTTGAGATCAGTGAGAAATTAAGCGTAAAAAATGGAGATAAGGTGAACATCGCTCCAACTGTGAGACCCATGAGTGTGGATTATATAAAGAAAAAGATCTCCGGTGAAAAACTCACAAAGGATGAGATATATCAGATCGTGAGAGACATTGTGGATGATAGTCTATCAAACATTGAACTGGCATCCTATGTAACGGCGATTCAGATTCGTGGCATGGACATGGATGAGACCGAGTGGATGACAAAGGCGATGGTGGAAACAGGCGAAACAATTGATTTTGAATACACAGTGTTTGATGTTCACAGCATAGGAGGAGTACCCGGAAATAAGTATGCACCCATAGCTGTACCCATAGCGGCCAGCATGGGATTGAAAATACCCAAAACCTCATCAAGGGCCATAAGCAGTGCCGCAGGCACGGCGGATCTAATGGAAGTCCTTACAAATGTTAAACTTAGTGTAAAGGATATAAGGAGAATAGTAGACGAGGTTGGAGCCACGCTCACATGGGGCGGCGCGGTTAATCTTGCACCTGCAGACGATAAGATTGTGAAGGTTGAATATCCACTGGGAATCGACCCGCATTCTCAGGTTTTAGCAAGCGTGATGGCAAAAAAGAAGGCTGTGGGCGCAAATTACATGGTTCTTGACATTCCAATGGGTCCAGAAACTAAAGTGCCTGACGAGAAGACCGCAAGAAAATACGCCATGGATTTCATAGAACTTGGGGAGAGGTTAGGCATAACCATTGAGGCAGCCGTGACCTACGGTGGACAGCCAATTGGCCGTGCCATTGGCCCAGCCCTTGAGGCCCGTGAGGCGATGCAGGCCCTTGAAGGGAAAAATGTAAGTAACTCGCTCATTGAAAAGGCAACGGACATTGCGGGCATGCTCCTTGAACTTGGAAATGTGGCAGAGAGGGGAGAGGGAAAGGCAATGGCAAAAAATGTTTTGAAAAGTGGAAAGGCAAGGGAGAAGTTTCTTGAAATCATCAATGCCCAGGGTTCAAGGGGAATTGAAAAGAGCGAGGATGTCCCCATAGGCAAATACAAAGCAGAAATACATTCACCGGAAGACGGATACATCTCAATAGTCTCAAATAAAGCGCTGGTGAAGATTGCAAGAACTGCAGGAGCCCCAAAGGACAAGGGTGCAGGAATATTGCTCAACAGGAAAAAGAGTGAGAAAACTGAAAAGGGAGAAGTACTGTATGTGATCTATGCGGATTCCAAGGCCAAACTGGAAGAAGCAGTTAAACTAGCCAAAATGTTAAAACCCCTAAAAATTGAGGGAATGCTGCTGGAGCGTATTCCATCCTACAAAAAATGAGAAGGGTAAAATTTCTCCCTCTCTCTCAAATTTCTGCAAAATATATTGGCACATGGATAATCACAGAGGGTTTTGTGGAGACGATTTATCCCATAAAAGAAGATCGACTCAAGAATTATATAATTGTGGATTCTTCATCACCGCTCCAGAGGGGCATTTATTTGAGCATGGATAGTACTCATAGAACATACGTTATAAGCGATGGAAGGAGAGAACTTACACTTATTCACGCTCCCCTTTCCCTGTATCAAGGTCAGCGAATCAGGGTGCTTTGCAAGGTTGTAAAGCAGGGTAAGGGTATTGCTTTGAAATTCAAAAAATTAGTTTGATTATTTTAACAGCTCCCTTCTGTAATCGTAGGCTATGATAAAGAGCACGACCGTTATTATGGAAAGCAGGATTGATGTTATGAGATAAAAATCGCAACTACAACTCTCATTTCCATAACGATTCACATAACGGGCATAGGAGAGTATGGACGCATCCTTTAGAAGCAGATTGGTGTAATTTGACGTTGAGAATATGTCAATATAAACAATTTTCACCCCTGTTTCTCTGGACAACTGGATTGCTATCTGTCCGGATCTTGAGTTCTGAAGTGACTGAACATCCACTATGAAATTTATTTTTCCGTTTTGAATATCCTTCTTCACCCTGCTCAGCTCCTTCTCGCTTATGAACTGATGTGGGCCTTCCACAATTGTGCCCTCTATGGATATACCAAGATACTTAACCACATAAAAAGCCCCTGGAACTGTTAAGAGGGCGGTTTTGTTTTCCAAATCCGCATTTTTCGCCATATTTCTAACATTTCTGAGGGTAGATTCAAGATTTTTCTCAAATTTCATAAAGTTATCCTCATAATAGGCGGAACTTGCAGGATCCATTTCTTCCAATTTTTTTTCAATTGCCCTTGTTATATTCAGAGCATTTGGAGGATATAGCCAGTAACCATGTACATTTCTTTTGAAACTGCCCAGAGGATACAGCTTGGCATGATAATCCTCAAAATCCAAGATTTCCTTACCTTCAACCTTCTCCCTTATGTTTCTGTCTATTGAAAAGAACTGGCTGGAGGCTAAAATTATAAGATCTGCAGATTGCAATTTTTTCATATCTCCGTAGGTCAGAGAATAGGAATGTATATCCTCACCCTGCGGAACAATATAACTCACATTTACACGGGAGCCTCCAATTTCCTCGGCGAAGTATGAGAAAATTTCAAGTGTGGCCACAACATTTATTTTTTTCCCATTGTCTGCGCTTCCATTGGGCAGGATTGAGGCAATTGAAATTAGCAACGTGAAGATAATTATGAGCACAACTACTCTTCTCATCGGTTAGGTTATACCTAACGCAAATATAAAAATTGCTCAGAAATCAGAAAAAGAATAGAAGCAGATAAATTATCAATCCTGCTAGGGCACCCGCGTTGAGATACGGCAATCCGGGCTGTGGCTTTCCGGTGTTCACCATCACGAACAGAAGGAGCATGGCAGATAGAGCACCCACAAGCGTGAATATACCTCCAAGCATACCAAAATTTCTCTCAGCAGCCACAACGAGTATTCCGGGAATGAGAACATCCCCATATCCCATATAGTAGGCCTCTCTCTGGGTACCCTTTCCAGGTCTGCCCTTGGCTCTCTTGAAAGAATAACCTTTCTTTGCAGGGACCACGAACATTGCAGGCAACTTGTGTTCAATGGCAGAATCTGCAAGGGCAACCATGTGCTTGCTCATGTAAACGGCAATGGCATCATAAATTGCAAATAAACTCAGGAGAACGATAATTGGTATCAAGGTCAAACTCAATCCGAATATCAGAGCCACACCCACCGTGGTTAGAATACCCACAAGGTTTATAACATACCACTCGGAATTTTTTATGAGGAGAATTGTGAGAATCACGGATATTGCCAATGAAATCAGGTCAGAGTAGGGTATGTAAAAGTAGTATAGCAGTGGAAAGATTGCATACCACATGGCCCAGGCAATCGCAAAGTAAAATATACCCCGAAGAAGATTTTTCTTGCCCTTTTTGGCTATGAACACTATTAAAAGGGTAACAGCTATGACGTAGATTAGATAGTAAACTGCAACCCAAGGATTGCTACCCTCCTCTCCCAATCCTCCCTCGTATATGGTGTATGCTGGAAAGAGAAGAAGGGCCATTACGTTGGCCACAAGGAAGATGAGCATCATATTTATCTGAGCAAGAGTTTCACTCTTCATCCCTCTTCCTCCTGTTGTACTCGCAGTTCATATTGGGACAGATCTTCCAGTCCCTGCGCCCTTTCTTTCTTATGATAATCAACGGAGCACCACAGTACGGACATACTTCTCCTGTGGGAATTATCTGACCCTTCTGGGGCAGGGGATAGGTCACATCGCATTTTGGATAATTTGAGCATCCAATGAAACGTTTGCCATTGCGGGATTGCCTTATCACAAGATCTCCCCCGCATTTGGGACACTTGCCAACAACGTCCTTTCTCCTGTTATACTCACATTTTGAATCCAGGCATCGGATCTCTGGGCTCTGACCTCTACGAACCACTTTTATTAGAGGCAATCCACACACCGGGCATTTTCGATTTAGAAACTCAACATGACCCGTTTTTGGCAGGTTGTAAAACTTCGCAGTCTCTCCGTGCTCGCATACAACAAGTTTCTTTCTCTCAAGGTAGATGAGTTTTCCTCCATCGGGACATTCGCCAATCTCGGTACGCATTGAACTGCTGATACTCTTACCAACATCTCCCTTATTCTCCTCCAGAGATCTCAATATGCTCTTCAGCATCTCTCTTGATTCCTTCACAACATAATCTCCACTCACAGAGCCCTCTTCAATCCTGTCCATATCCCTCTCCAATTTAGCGGTCATATCGGGCTTTACAACATCAACCTTGTTCTTCTCCAGAGAATCTATCAGCGCTTTTCCAAGATCCGTTGGTCTTATGGGATTCCCCCTAACATAACCCCTATCAAAGAGTTTCTGAATTATCTCGGCCCTTGTGCTCTTTGTACCAAGATTCAGTTTCTCCATCTCTTTGAGCAATGAGGATTGGGTGTATCTGCTGGGGGGCTTTGTTTCCTTTCTTACAATTTCCACACCCTTCACCCTGATCTCCTCACCCTCCTTCAATCTGGGCATAGGGATTTCTTCAAATTTGGAATAGGGATAGTAATAGTGCCAGCCCTCGTTCAGAATTCTCCTTCCCTTGCTTACAAAGATCTCGTCCAATATGCTTATCTTTGCAGTGCTCTCTTCGTATTCCATATCAGGGGCAAGGGTGGCAAAGAATCTTCTAACTATGAGTTCATAAATTTTACCGCGCTCTCCATCCAGCTTTGCACCGCGCATAGGCACAATTGGAGGGTGATCCTTGCTCTCCTTCTTGCCCCGTGTTGGGTACTTCCTGCGCTCCTTCTGAAGTTTTTTCACATCTTCGGAGAACTTTGATTTTTCAAGTGATTTCAGTATGGCATTTATATTCAAGCTTCTGGGATAAACAGTGTTATCCGTTCTGGGATAAGATATGTAGCCTCCCATGTAGAGATCCTCTGCGATACGCATGGCTCTTGCTGCGGAGAATCCCAGTTTAGTGGCCTCACTAAGAAACTCCGTGGTGTTGAACGGCGAAGGGGGTCTTATCTTCTTCGTTCCTTCAACGTATTCAAGAACCTTCCCCACATTGCAATCCTTTATCTTTTCATATATTTTCTTTGCCTCCTCCTCTTTCCATATCGGATTTGCAATATGTTCCCCTCTGAATATTCTACGCTTGTGAAATTTGGCACCTATGTTCCAGTAGGGAGTGGGCTCAAAACTCTCGATTTCCCTCTCCCTCTTGACTATGAGGGCAAGAGTGGGGCTTTGTACCCTCCCTACTGATAGGTAATCCTTACCCCTTCTTCTGGAGGCAAGAGAGATAAAGCGAGTTAGAGAGGCCCCCCATGCGAGGTCTATCTTCTGTCTTGTCTCCGCTGCACTTGCAAGATTGTAATTCACATCCACAAGGTTCTCAAACGCATTTTTTATCTCCTGCTCGGTTAAAGCGCTGAACTTTGCCCTCTTTACTTTACCCCTGTAACCGGAGATGCTCAGGGCCTCCACGCCTATCAATTCTCCTTCCCTATCGTAATCTGTGGCTATTATCAGCAGATCAGCATCCTTGGCCAAATTTTTTAAAGTTGAAGCCACACCCTTCTCCTTAACGATCTTCACGGGCTCCTCGTCCACAAGTTTCTGCAGGTCCTTCAAATTCCAACTCTTGAACTTTTCAGGATAATCCAGTTGCAGAATGTGCCCTCTGAGGGGCACAACAAAGTACCTATCACCACCCATTGAGAACGAGTAATACACGTTTCTTCCCTTCTTAACCGTTTCAAATTTTCCGCCGGATAGAATCTTTGCAATACGCTGCGCTGCATTGCGCTTTTCCGCAATTACAAGAATGTTCACGGGCCATAAAAAGGGAAGTAGTAAAAAAATCTTTGCCAAGAAGGGGGCGAAGCCCCCTTTCTAAACCCCTAAGTAGGTGTGTTTTCTCACTACATTCCTCCACTCACCGCCATCTCGATTATCTTTCTTATCTCAACAACGAATTCCAATGGTATATCCTTTAGCAGAGGATCAACAAAACCCTTTACTATGAGTTGCGTTGCCTCCTCTTCCTTCAAGCCCCTTGACATCAGGTAGAAGAGTTCCTCTTCCCTTATCTTCCCTATGGCCGCCTCGTGGCTCAGCTCGGCATCGTCCACCTCGGATACAAGTCCGGGGTAGGTTTCCATTCTCGCCTTGGAATTTAGAATTAGAGCGTCGCAACTTATGTGACCCTTTGTTTTTGGTGCACGGGCCCTTATTACACCTCTCGTTATAACAGTGCTCCCATCCATTATCACACTCTTGCTGGCATTTATACCTCTGGCACCGGGACCTTCAAGATTCATCTCTCCGCCCAAATCAACATAAAAATCTTTCTGACCAAGGATTATCCCGTTGAGTTCGGCATAACCCCCCTCATCAATCCAGTAAACAGGATTCGCCACATTACTCTTCCCCGTTCCAAGGCCCACTGTTGTGTTTATGAACTCTGCATTTTTTCCTATTCTCGCACGGGTCATGGGGCGGGTATGCACGTATTCAGGCCAGTTTTGCAGCACACTTAGTTTGATCTTTGAGCCCTCTCCTATGTACGCCTCCGTCATATCCAGGTGAAGGGAATGTCTGAGAAGAATAGGAGATGTGCACCCCTCAATCAGATGCAACTCGCTATGGGGCTCTGCATTGATTATTATATGTGGTGCCTGGGCCATTGCGCTGTTCTGAATCAGAAAGAATAGATGAAGGGGCATTGGAACACGCAATCCTGATTTTATGTGCAGAAACACGCCACCGTTCCATATTGCAGTGTGATAAGCCGCCAACTTGCTCTCGTGGGGATCGAAAAGTTTCATAAAGAGATCCTTAACGACAGGATGGTTGCGTACAGCATCCTCCATACTCTCAACAATGAGTCCCCTCTTTCTCCACGCCTGCAAAAATTCATTGAGCACTATGCTCGTATCACTCTGAACTGCAAGTCCAGCAACGTATTTCTTCTCAACCTCCGCAATGCCAAGTCTATCCAAGAGTGCAAGCATCTCTGGTGGCAAATCTTCAAGGCTCTTCACCTCAGGATAAACTTCCTCCGATGCGCCAACAACAAATTCCAGAGGATCCTTAATTACCGGATCGCTGTGCGGTGCTTCCAAGAATGCCTTCAACCCCTTGTACCTCAACTTTGTCATCCATTCTGGCTCCCTATTCCTTTTGCGAAGAGTCTCAATCTGATCCTCAATAATACTCCTAACATCCTGAACATCATTCATTGCAACCACACTCCTCAAAAACCTTCTTGAATCCATCCTTTTCAATTCTCTCAACAAGTTCCTCCCCACCACTCATAACTATACGGCCCTCCTTTATTATGTGCACCTTCACAGTGCTCGGATCTATGTGCTCAAGAATTCTACCGTAGTGGGTGATGAGCATAACGGAAGTTCCCCTTTCATATAGTTCCCTGATTTTCATGGACACGAGGCTTAGAGAGTCAACATCCACCCCGCTATCGGGCTCATCCAAAATGAGGAGTTTGGGTTCAAGAAGAAGTGCCTGGAGAATCTCAAATCTCTTGCGCTCACCACCTGAGAATCCAACATTAATGTAACGGGAGAGCGTGTCTTCTGAGAACCAGACCTCTCTTGCTTTTTTGAATATTAATTCCTTGGCTTCCAAGGTTTCCATGCCCCTTACCTTTTCAAGGAGGAGCGTGAGATAGTCAATTATTCGCACCCCTTCAATGTCCTCAGGTGCCTGAAAGGCCATCAGTATGCCCATACGGGCACGCTCATCAACGGGTAGAGAATCTATGATTTTATCCTCAAAATATATGTGCCCCCTCGTGATTCTGTACGAGGGATGTCCCATAATAGCCAGGGCCAGGGTACTCTTACCTGAGCCATTTGGGCCCATGATCACATGAATTTCCCCCTTTCCCATTTCAAAATTCATATCCCTGATTATCTCCTTATCCTCCACGGCAACTCCGAGAGATTCCACCTTGAGCAGTTTCATAATTGCGGGAAGATTTAATCATTTTTAAGTGTTGTTGGACAAATATGTGGATTCAAAGGTTTGCCTCCCATGAGGGCTATGATGACAAAAATACACCAAAAGAGATATCATCAAGGAATTAAAAAGCAAAAAATTCGTCAATAAACGAACATAAACACGATAAAAGTTAAATAGGCCATTTTCATTCTACACCGCAGGTGAGAATATGGTAGGTATTGTAACTTATGGCTCGTACATACCCATATACAGGATAAAGACTGCGGAGATAGCAAGGATATGGGGTGACAACCCGGAGCATCCTGAGAAGGGACTCGGCATAATGAGCAAAAGTGTGCCCGCCTACGATGAGGATGCTGCCACAATAGCCGTGGAGGCTCTTCGAAATGCACTGCGCAGGAAGAACATTCCCGGTGAGAAAATAGGTGCAATTTTTGTGGGTAGTGAATCACATCCCTACGCGGTTAAGCCCACTGCATCTCTAATTGCAGAGGTAGTGGGCGCGTATAAGGCTCATGCTGCAGATCTGGAATTCGCCTGCAAAGCAGGCACTGCTGCCATGCAGAATGTCTACGCCATGGTTAAGGCCGGTATGATTGAATACGGAATTGCAATTGGCACCGACACCTCCCAGGGGCAGCCGGGAGATGCACTTGACTATTCAGCCTCGGCAGGGGGAACGGCATACATAATAGGGAAAAAGGAAGTTATTGCAGAAATAAACGACACCGTATCATTCGTTACCGATACCCCCGATTTCTGGCGCCGGGAGGGGCAGAGGTATCCATCCCATGGCGGCAGATTCACCGGTGAGCCCGCATATTTCAAACATGTGATGACAGCAGCGAAGATGCTTATGGATAAAATGGGCACGAAGCCCAAGGATTACAACTACGTGGTTTTCCACCAGCCCAATGGCAAGTTTCCAATGCGCGTTGGAAAGAGACTGGGGTTCACAAAAGAGCAGATACAGCAGGGGCTGCTCACACCTTACATAGGAAACACCTACTCCGGTGCAACACCCACAGGGCTCAGCGCTGTGCTTGACGTGGCAAAGCCTGGGGACAGAATACTCGCCGTTTCCTTTGGAAGCGGCGCAGGCAGCGATGCGTTTGACATAACGGTGACGGATGAGATTGAGAATTTCAATCGAGACGCAGCACCAAAAACATGGGACCTGGTGAAGAGGGGCAAGTTCATCGATTATGCGCAGTATCTGAAATTCAGACGCATGATCGTGGAGGTGGATTAAATGAGAGATGTGGCAATAATTGGCGCAGGTGAGACGAAGTACGGAGAGCACTGGGAGAAAAGTTTGAGAGATCTTGTGGTGGAGGCAGGATTGAAGGCAATTGAAGATGCAAACATAACAGCCGAGGACATTCAGGCGATATTTGGAGGGAACATGAGCGCTGGAAGTTTCGTTGGTCAGGATCATGTTGGCGCTCTTATGGCTGATTTTGCAGGACTGGCTGAGCATCGGGTGCCCGCACTGCGTATTGAATCTGCATGCGCAAGTGGGGCTGCCGCATTACACGCGGGCTACATGGCTGTGGCCTCCGGACTATACGACATTGTTCTGGTGGGCGGTGTTGAAAAGATGACCGATTTACAGGGAGATATGGTAACTGATATACTTGCAGGTGCCGCAGATAGAGAATGGGAGGTTTTCCTTGGTGCAACGTTTCCTGCGCTGGCTGCCATGATGACTCGCCGCTATATGTACGAGTTCGGAATGACAGATGAGCAGATGGCTCTCTTCCCGGTAATAGCACACAAGCATGGCTCCATGAACCCGGATGCCCACTTCCAGAGGGAGATCTCCGTTGAAACCGTGCTGAAATCACCCATCGTTGCCGAGCCTCTGCGTGTTATGAACTGCTCTCCAGTCAGTGATGGAGCCGCTGCTCTGGTGCTCACCTCGGCAGATATCGCAAGAAAGTACACCGATTCACCGATAAAAATATCTGCCTCTGCATTTGCCAATGAGTACATCTCCCTGCATTCGAGGGAGTCTCTTATAAAATCAGTTTCCACCATTGAGGCGGGTCAGAAGGCATACAGAATGGCAAAGAAGGAGCCAAAGGATATAGATCTGGTAGAGATTCACGATGCCTTCTCCATAATAGCCATAGAGGGACTGGAAGATCTTGGATTTGCAAAGAAGGGAGAGGCTTGGAAACTGGCCGAGGAGGGGCAGCTGTACTACGATGGAGAACTGCCATACAACGTTTCGGGTGGGCTTAAGGCCAAGGGCCATCCGGTGGGTGCCACTGGCGTTGGGCAGGTTGTGGAGATTGTCAAGCAACTGCGCAACGAAGCAGGAAAGAGACAGGTGCCTGATGCAAAGGTTGGTCTTGCGCACAATGTGGGCGGGACCATGACTTCAAGCATCGTGCACATTCTGGAGGTGTTCTAAATGGTCGTGCCACGATTCTGGAGAGAGAGAAGGTACAGGTACAATCTCATCGGTACAAAATGCCCCGTGTGCGGCACCGTTTATTTCCCTCCCCGTAGCGTGTGCCCCAAGTGCGGTCGCGAAAGCGTGGGCAAGATGGAGGAGTTCCAGCTGAGCGGCAGGGGAAAGGTTTACTCCTACACCATTGTGCATCAGAACGTGCTTGGATACAAGTACCAGAAGCCCTATGTGATGGCAATAATAGAAACTCCTGAAGGGCCTAGAATCACCGGGCAGATTGTGGATGTTGATCCAGAGGATGTTCATATTGGAATGCCCGTGAGGGCCGTGTTCAGAAGAATAGCAGAGGATGGCAAGGCGGGAATAATCCAGTACGGGTACAAGTTTGTGCCTGATTGGAATGAGAAATCAGAGTAATTTTGCTAACTCTTTTATTTCTTTATTTGCCACATGCGTGTAAATCTGTGTTGTTTTCAGATATTTGTGGCCAAGTAATTGCTGAATGTACCTTATATCCGCGCCGCCTTCAAGCAGGTGCGTGGCGAAGCTGTATCTTAAAACATGAGGAGTCACATTTTTATTTATTTTCGCTCTCCTTGCCGCATTTTTCACTATGAGCTGGATACTCTTGGGGGAGTATCTTTTCCCCCGCTGGGAAATTAAAACATATCCATATCTCCTTTTTCCGAACATCTCCAGATGTCCCTTCAGTTCAGGATGAAGAAATACCACCCTCTCTTTTTCACCCTTTGCGATTTTTATGTGGATTACCTCCCTATCAAAATCTATGTCCTGCCATTTGATATTGCGAACTTCATTCAGTCGCATGCCTGCGTAGTAGAGAAACATCAGCACGAGGCGATGCTTCATATTTTCCGTGCCGTAAATCATTCTCTTTACCTCTTCTCGAGAGAGAACAACCGGCAATTTTTCCTTCTTCTTCGCCAGCGGAATGCTCTCGTCAAATCTCTCGCCAAGGACATTTTTGTAGAAGAATTTCAGGGCGAAATACGCCTGCCGAATGGAGGAACGGCTTTTATCTCCGTAATACTTCAGCAGGAACTCCCGCGGCTGCATACCAGAACGAAGAAATCTTCGCACCACGTTTATGTACGCCTTTCCAGTGCGGTAAGAGTATTTGCGGAGTTTGAGCTCTTCAATCAGTCTTCCAATCAGCTCATATCGCTCCTTTGGAGTAAGATTTTTATTCTCGAAGGACATATTCATCTCAATGGGTTATAAGGTAATAAAACTTCCGAATAACACCTATAAGGAGGGTTATACGAATTTCGTATATTTGGAGTTTCCGTGGCCGAACGCCCAAATTTCGGCTCGCTCAAAAGAAAATAAAGAAGAAAAATATTAGCAACCAACAAAATAAAAAATGAAAACAGAGAAATAACGGAGTTATTTGAACAGGCAGAAATATCAAAAAAATTAACAAACAAAAAAGTAATCAAATATAACGCTCGCCGAAACTTCAGGAAACACGCGGCTATACGGCAAACTTTGTTTGCCCAAATTCGCCCTTCGGGCGAACTTCGCATAGCCGCTGAAACGTTATGGGAAATCGCTCGCTATTAATCATTTAGTAATGAAATGGAGGAATAGTAAGTATGATAAAAAAATATAAGCAAAAAATTGAGACGATACCTAAACCCTTAAAACGTGTAACATTGCATCCTAAGTTTAAAAACACTATTAGTAATATTTCTAATTTAAAAATAATTGAGGTAGAACACAATATTGGATTTGGAAAGTATGATGTAATTTCCAACCAAATTATGAAGTTTTATCCATTGGAGGAAGTAAATGTAGGATATGAATTGGATGCTAAAAAAGGTATGGAATGCATAGGAAAATATCCGTTAATTGCGGCTTATGATGAATCTATAAATAAATTTACTGCCCTTGAAGGAATAGCATATTTGTTTTCACATACACTTGTGTATATGTATGAAGGGGAATATCTACCATCATCATTGATTGCTTTATATTTCTTTACAAAAGCTAAAAAATATAAATCTATGTTTAATAGTGGGGTTGTTGTTACGGAGGACATACCTTATGCCTCCAAAGAAGTGTATGTTAGGGACAAAGTAGATTTTTTAAAAGAGAATCTATATTCAAATACTCTTCTCTTTATAGATGGCCCTCTGATTGGTGGAGATTGGTATGTTTATGTAATAAATGCTATATATGAGTTTTTCACACCAAAAAATATAATTCCTGTTTTTATAGTAAAAAATAGTCAAAGTAGTATAATCGTAGATAATATACCCCAACTTAAAGGGAGATATAACTCAGATATGCATTGGGTATATTCTGAACTAAGAAAAGGTATGAGAACAGCCTTCTTTAAATATGAAGATCCAAATAATCCCAGAAATGCAAGAATATTCTGTTATATAAAAGCTTTTGATACTAGTCCTTTGCGTGTTGAGTTCCATCCATTAACTTTTGAAAAATATAAAAATACAATCCAAGATATTTTAGACATGATCTATTATTTCTTATTGGTTCAAGGAGATGTAAAAAATCCGCAAATTAGACCTATTGCTATAGCAGAAAAATACGCTAGAGAAACTTTACACTTATTTAACCTAGATGAGATTATTAAATCATCAAGATTAACTCCTACTGTTAATCAAGAAAGATTTGGGTGGTCACCATGAGCTGGATAGTATTAGGTGAGGAAAAAGGATCGATAAAACTAATATCGAAAACTGATATAAAAGGAATGCTTCCAAAAGGATCTTATCTTACTGTTGAAGAAGGTGGGACTAAATTTATCTTGAGAGTTACAAAGAGCTTTCAATATTCACCCTACGCTCCTTCTCCACTCATTGTAGATATGGATCTAAAACCCTTGGCGGCGGATAGGAGAACTTTAAATATTGTGTACGCAGATATTGTGAGAATAATAAGCAAGCGTGAGGATGGGTTAATAGATTTTCTAAAGCCGCAAAGTATAGCAAGAAGATCTACTCAAGAGGAAATAGATATTGCTATAGGTAGTGAAAAAAAGGGACCCAAAGTTTTCTTGGCTACTGTTCAATATGGGGAAAATCAGAAATTGATAGATGAGCATGGAAAATATATAACCGTGAATCTTCCAGAAGATATGTATTATCATCAAATACTAATCTGTGGAAAAACAGGTAGTGGAAAAACAGTAGCTGCCAAGTATTTAGCGCAATATTTTGTAGAAGAGATGCAGGGTTCAGTATTAGCCGTAAATGTAAAAGGAGATGACTTATTAAAGATGTATCTCCCCTCTCAAACAAATAATGGAGAAATACTAAAAGAATGGGAAGATTTGGGGGTCTCACCACATGGAATAGAGAATTTTGTTATTTACTATCCTTCCACCACAAATCTTCCTGCGGGAGTAGAGACCGAATATGGGGAAAAGATAACACTTAATGTAAACGACATAGATCCAAATGCTCTTACTGGATTGCTTCACAATATTTCAGATGTTGGCGCTCAAAGTTTACCTAATATTTTTAGGTATTGGAGGGATTGTTGGAGAATTGAAAAAGATATGCCCGAGGCTAAATTTTCAGATTTTGTAACCTATTTTCAAAGAGGCAAAAATGACAAGTATATGTATAAAACACTAAATGAGCGGGGAGAAATTGGAGAAACTCAGCTACACCATTCTACATACACAAACCTTTTATATAATCTGGATAACGCACGCATTTTCTTTGATAATCCGGATGCTAAGACTTTAGATGTAGATGATATATTATTCCCTGGAAAGATGTCCGTTATTCATGTGGCAGAGTCAGGAGGGATAGATTTCGGTTCTATCTTACTTAGGGACCTACTTCATAAAATTGTTAAAGCTAAAGACGAGAAAAGAAAGGCATACCCACCAATATTAATAATTATAGATGAAGTTCATCAATTCTATAAAACAGATAGTTCCAAAGAGGCATTAGGTGATTTAGATACCATCTGCAGAACAGGAAGAAGTAAACAAATAGGTATTATATTTTCATCTCAGAATCCAACAGATATACCCAGAGGACTTGAGAGCGTAATTAACACAAAAATATTTTTCAACTCAAATTATAAAATTATAAAATCTCTGGGATTGGATATTTCATTGGTGGAAGTTGAATCTTTGAAAAAAGGATATGCTATAGGATCTATATATGGAATGCCTCATCTCAAAATATTTAAATTCCCATTAGCGTTAGCAGGAGTGTTTGAGATAAAGAGGTGAAAAAGATGGTGGTACATAATATTGAACTGAATGATGAAATAAAAGAACTATTAAATGGACTGTTGGATGATGAACTTGAAAGGAAAATAGTTTTCCTTGTGATGAGTGGCAAAAAACATGAAGAAATACTTGAGGAAATTCTCCAGTATTTAAGGGAGAAGGGTGGTGATAGTGAATGATAGAATATGATTATGTACTAGAAAGGGATGAAGGCAATGAGATAAGAAAATTCACACCAAATGAAAAAATAGGTAAAAAATTACCAAATATAGTATTAATAGAGGGGCCAAATAGTATCGGTAAAAGCACATTACTTAATATGCTTGCCATTGCGCTCTATGGTTTGAAAAATAATGAAAATATAACTCATACTTTATTAAAAGATATGAAAAAACTGATAGACGGTAAGAAAAACAAAATCGAATTTAAAATAAAAATAAATATTCCTAATGAAACCCTAATTTCCGAAAAGACCAGGGAGATGGATAATCCCATAGTATATCTTTTTGAAAATGGGAAGAAAACTCCTATTTCTCCTGAAAGGTTTAATAAAGAATACAGGCTAATATATGACATTCCTGACAACCCAAGAGAAAAAATTAAAAATGCAGTAGAGGAACTAGTTAGTCTATACACCAGTATAGGTACAGCTTTATCGGATTTCAGAAAGTATATCGAAAAGGTACAGGAGGAAATATATAACTCGCAAGATCCAGATATGATCAAAAAATTAGAGAAACGTATTGAAGATTATAAAAAAAGGATTACCGAAGAAGAAAAAAAATATAATGGGCAAAATGCACTATTGGAGGATTTGCAGAAATACCGTGCGGTTAAATTTTTTGTAGAGAATTACATGATGAGAGATATTATTAAAAATCGCATGAAAAATATCAAAAGAGAAGATAAAAAATCTAAAAAGAAAATAGAAAAATATAATAATTTTGTAAATAATTTAAAAAAACTAATTGATGAGGTAATTAACTCAAAAGAAGTTATTATCGATACCATAAATGATCTTGGTTATCCAGATCTTATCAGAGAGATACCAAATATAAAAAAGAGTATTTCAAATGCTACAAAAAACCTTGCTGCCAACGAAGATGCACGCATTTTAGCTATAGCAAGACTGCAGGATCTAAAAAACAAGGTAAATGACATATTAAATGAAAGGGAAAAAATAATTCAAGAGGAACTAATTGAGATAGAAATCATCCAGAAACTTATTAACGTTTTACGTGACTTTTCTTCATATAATATAGAACTACCTGGCACAAATATAGCGATAGAAGAATACATTAAAAAACTTGAAGAAGAATACTCCTCAAAAAAGTTCATTCAAGAAGAGTATGAATTGTTAAAAAAGATTGTAAGGGAGATAGATTCGATAGAGTATATTCTAGATAAAACAATTCCAATTATAATTAAAAATATCAAGAAATTAGGAATTACAGAAGATGATTTTCCTAAAGATCCGGGCGATCAAGATAATTCTTTGGAAGAGCTCGAAAAGAAATTAAAGAACATTGAGGATAAAGTTGAGAACTATGGAATAAAATGTATAGAATATGGATTTGGAGAGAATGGGGAAATAGATCTATCTCTAATCTTTTCAATAAAGGAAAGATTTGAAGAGGAAGAATACATAAAAGATTATATGGACTTGGATGAGACATCTTTTGAAGATAAATTAATAGAGTTAAGGAAATCTATAGAAAAAAGCCTTAAAGAGATAGGAAAATTCAAAGCACTGTTAGAAAAGGAAGAAAAGCAACTAAAGAAAATGAAATCCCTTCCAGAGCATAAATATCAATCTGACAAAGAAAATATTGAAAAACTCACAAAAATTATTTCTAGGATTGAGCGGAAATTTATGGTTGAATTTCCGGAGTACAATAATGCACTACAACATTCCAAAAATTCAATTGATCTAGATGAGTGGGGGTTTATTAAATACCATGAGCTTGTAGGAAAATATCTTGGTAAAAAAATTAAAACAATCAAGTATGTTAACGAAAAGTATGATGTGGAGAAAGTAGACATGATTAATGATACTATATATTTAAATGGTGGAAAAATCATAGATTTGACTAATCTAGGTACGGGACATTCGCTGGCCGCATATATTATGTCCCTTCTTAATAAAGATGATCCCCGAAAAATAATTGCTCTTTTTGATGAGAGTTATATAGATTCTAAGACTTTAGCTCCAGTAATAGATAGATGCAATATTCTTTATTCCAAAGGAAAATTAATTGCTTTTGTAATCACTCGTTTTCATGATGGAGGAGTCGTAGTTACTAATTTTACAAGGGGGGATTTGAATGAATGACACATCAAAAGATGTGTTAAAATTCATGTATGACAAATTATATGATGAATTAAAAAAGAGTGAAAAACTAAAACAAAAATCCGTATTAATTTCATTAATTGAGATGAAATCAAATAGAAGATTTGAAATGCTCCTGAAATCATCTGCTGTTAAAGGAGAAGGTATAGGGAAGCTCGTGAGAGACGAATTAATTAACCAAGGATACATCATAAAAATTTTGGATGCTGACACAGTAAGATATATATTGTCTGGAAAAGGAATATGGTACATTGAAAAAGATATACTTGGAATTGATGGGATAGTTTCTTATTTAGATCGGAAATTCTTTGGAGAGTACAAAAAAGTACCCAATCTGACAAACAAAGAAAAAGTAATACTATGGACTCTGATTAGTGTGGGGGCTTTCTTCAAAGATCAAGCGATAGATCTCAAAAGAGACGATTACTCAAAAGATAAAATAAAAGAAGTTTTAAACAAGAGCCTCTCATTTTTAAAACAATTTGGTGTGGTGCCTAAAAACTTTTCAGAAAAAGAGCTATATGGTAAGCCTGGAAATGAACATCCAGTAAGTCATTTGATTAGGCATACTGATAAATTACCAAAAAAAACTCTGGGAATATATAAAGTAGATTATCCCCAAAAATATTATTTAAATTTATATGAGCAAACAAATAATTCTTTTGATCAGGATGGTTTAGCTTACCTATATAGTCTCATTTTTAAAAACAAACTTGAGCACATTAAAGAGCAAGCATTTAAATTTGTAAAGGAAATATATAATGAATACAACATCTATATATTTCCTGAAATCAGTATCTCATTGTGGAATATGAAAGAATATCTTGAAGATTCTTTCCATAAATACATATTGCATGTTAAATAAATAACCAAAACCAATTTGACGAGCGACTGTCCCATAACAAGCGGGTATCTGGTTCGGGCTTTCAGCCCTCACCCAAATCGCCTTCGGCGACTTCAGATACCCGCCAAACGTTACCCCGGGAAAATAATAAATCCAGTGAGTAATTATTCCCTGTGAAATTCCTCGCTGACCACATGCTCGGTAAACTCGCCAAATATTTGAGGTTTCTCGGGTACGATACCTATTATCCCAGCGGAAGAATGAGCGATGATGAGATAATTGAGATCTCCAAGATTGAGAACAGGATAATACTTACAAGGGATAAAGAACTTGCACGGAGAAGTGGCGGATTCTACATTGAAAGTGAAAATTACGAAGAGCAACTGAAAATTGTTATAAGGAAATTCAATCTGAGCAAGGATAACATGCTCTCAAGGTGCTCCATATGCAACGAGCCCCTAATACCGGTTAACAAAGAGAGTGTGAGAGACAAGGTTCCTAAATACGTGTATGATCACAGGGATGAGTTTTACATATGCCCAAAATGCGGCCGTGTTTACTGGTGGGGCACACACACTGAGAAGATTGAAAGAAAAATACGAAAAATCATGGAGGCACGAGAATGAAGGTTGAAGAGAAGGAGCGGGGAGAGATCACGGTGCGGGTGGACAATTTAGATGATCTCTGGTACCTGAGCACGATGCTGGGAGAGGAGGATCTTGTTTTCGGCTACGTGTTCCGAAAGGACACGACGAGTGGGGATATGAAGAGATCAAAGAAGGTTGAGAGGAAAAAAATCAGAGTTGGAATAAGGGTGAAAAAACTTGATTTTCAGGAATTTTCAGATAGGCTTCGCATCTCAGGCATAATCGTGGCAGGTCCAGAGGATTATCTGGGCTCCCATCAAACCATAAATGTGGGGCTCGGTGATGAAATTTCAATAATAAAAGAGTGGAGCGTAAAAGATAAAGAACTTCTTGAAGAGGCAGTGAAAAATTCAGAAAGGCCCATGGTGTATTTTCTGGGACTTGAACACGGCCTTGCAACAATTGCAATAATGAAAACCTATGGAATACAGGAATTTGCAACCCTGAGAAAGAGGGGAGACGAAGATGATGAATTCTTTGGAGAGGTCCTGGCAGCACTCAAGGATGCATGGGATGAAAAATCTCCCCTAATAATACTCGGCCCTGGATTTTACAAAGAGGATTTTGTGAATTTTGCAGGAAGCAGCATTAAAAATTACATCATGGTCCAGGCATCCCACGGTGATCTGAGGGGCGTATATGAAGTTCTGAAATCAGGAGCCCTAGACAAGATACTCAAACAACACAGAATTGCCAGGGAAGAGCAACTAGTGGAGGAGTTGCTCACGGAGATAAAGAAAGAGGGGTTGTACGCCTACGGAGAGGAAGAGGTAAAAAATTACCTCAACATGGGTGCGGTGAAGCATCTTTTGATCTCAGACAAAAACTACAAGAAATACAGAGACCTTATGAACCTAGCAGTTCAAACGGGAGCAGAGATCCATATAATCAGTACCTCCCATGAGGCGGGAAAAATTTTAGAGCATTTAGGGGGTGTGGCTGCGCTTCTCAGATTTCGGTGAGCGCATAAGCACATAAATCAAAATTACAATCAGCATCACCAGGGTGAACACGCCCCAGAACCCGTATCCGATGGGATATATGAGAAAGAGATAAACTGAAAAATAGGCCAGTGGAAATGTTAGAAGGGTGTACGCTATCGTGTCAAGACGAACTTTTCCAAACATGGGCTCAAATCTTGCATAGGTCATGTGGAGCATCCACAGGGCCATGAGTGTGTAAGCTACTCCGAGAGTCAGGGGAGAGTATGGATTGTAATTTCCCAGGGCGAAAACTATACCAACGAGGGCTATGAAATTGTAAACGTAGAATAGGATCTCATCCTTAACCACCCTATATAAATACAAGAATGCAAGAGATGCAAGAACATCAAGAACAACAAGCCATATGTAGCGCAGATTCCCCATGGGAACAACCAGAAGAAGGGCGTAGTAAGTGCCCAAGAAGTACCATTCTTTTTTCATCTCATCACCTTCAGTATGGAAGTCAGAGGATATTCTATGTTCCAATCAACCACTCTCCCAAACATCCTTATCCTTCTCAAACGCACTTCCCTCTCAGCACGCAGTATCTCTGAGGCCATATCCCCACCATGTCCTATAAGCGTGGGGGATATTGTGAGAACGTCGTAACCCTTGGCAAGAAGTTCAACAATGGCATCATCAATATCCCAAGAAAGCAGTGGAGATATGAGTATCACAAATGAATTTGGAGGGAAAAATCTGGAAACTATAAACTTCCCATAATCAAAGGTCAAACGACTTATCTTCTCACTTCGTAGGTACAGCAATCTCTCCAAAATCAAATACATTGCTCTCTTTCCGTAGGTTGGGTATATCCAATCCACAGTATTACCAAGAACGACAAATCCCACCCTGCTTCTTGTACGTGAAAGATACGTGGCAAGTGTTGCTGCTGCCCGAACAGAAGCATTGAGCAATTTTTCGTATTCTTCTGCACCCTTCATAAAGCGCCGAACATCCAGAAGTATCACGGTATCTCCTGTGCGCTCACTTTCGTACTCGTTGACCATGAGTTCATTCCTACGTGCAGTTGCCTTCCAGTTTATCCAGCGCATATCATCCCCGGGGTAATACTCCCTTATATCCGCAAATTCCATTCCGGGCCCCTTTAGGCGTGAAGGATAATCCCCCAGGATACTGCGTGTTTTTCGAGGCTTTATCTTCAGTTTCCTTATGTACTCTATTTTTGGATAAATCCTCAGCTCACCCTTGTCTCTGACCTTCCTGCCGTAACTTCTTATACCAAGAACATCTTCAGAGTAGAGCAATGCCTCCTTAAATTCTATCTTGCCGAATTTGTCCAGATGCACTTTCTTCTTTACAACGCATCGATCCTTGCAGTACCCCTGAAGTACGTTAATGGCATCTTGAAGGAAGTAATAACCCCTTCCATTAAGAGTGTAAACAAATTCTGTGGTATTACCCTCCACAAACCTGCGCTCTTCAAATTTGCGCTTGAATTTTACAGGTTTGAACGGTAGAATTTCAGAGAATATTATAAGCCAGAGTATGGGCAGGGCAAGAAACATGGCCAAGGGAGAAAACAGAACTATCCCAACAAACAGGAGCAGGGCAAAGTATAGCGTAAGAGCATAGTAGTGGAGGGTCCGCATCCTTTACACCTTGGGCACAGGCACCTTCTTTAACACATCCTCCACAACATCCCTTGGTCTAACACCACGGATCCAAGGTTCAGGCTTGAGAATTATTCTATGCACCAGTGCGATCCGTGTAACGGCCTTAACATCATCAGGAACCACATAATCCCTACCGTATACAAGCGCCCTGGCACGGGATAGCCTCATTATGGCGAGGCTTCCTCTGGGACTTGCCCCGACTTCAACCTGCACATGGCTGCGTGTGGAACGGACTATGCGCACTATGTAATCAAGAATATCGTCCTGAATGAATATATCCTCCACCATTTTTTTCATTTCAAGCAATTCATCCCTTGTAACCACCTTGTTCAAAGGAATCTCATCTCTCCTCCATGCTATTCTCCTCTTCAGAATTTCAATCTCGTCCTTCTTGCTCGGATACCCTATGCTCAACTTAACCAAAAACCTGTCAAGCTGTGCCTCCGGAAGTGGGTATGTGCCCTCATACTCTATCGGGTTTTGGGTTGCGATGACTATGAATGGTTCTTCAAGTTTGTAGGTCTCTCCCTCAATTGTAACCTGCCTCTCCTGCATGGCCTCAAGAAGTGCTGCCTGAGTCTTGGGGGGAGAGCGGTTTATTTCATCGGCAAGAAGAATATTCGTAAACACCGGTCCTTTCATAAACTTGAACTCGGAGGTTTTTCTGTCAAATATGTAGGCACCCGTGATATCACTGGGCATAAGATCGGGTGTGAACTGCACACGCTTGAAATCACAGCCGAGAACCTGTGCAAAGGATTTCACTATGAGCGTCTTTGCCAGACCAGGATAGTCCTCGAAGAGTATGTGCCCTCCGGCCAGAATGGTGTAGAGGACCTCGCGCAGTACCTCATCCTTTCCAACTATTACCTTCTTCACTTCATCAATAATTTTTTCCATCTTTTCCTTCATTTCATCGCCTCCAGAATGGTATTTATATTTTCCAAAAACTCGTCCCTGGGCAGAGCAGTCCTAAGATCGTGAATTCTTCTGAACATTTCCGCCACTATTTTTGCTTTATCTCCCAGATACCTTCGGAGAAATTTCTCATTGGATAGGTTTCTCCTGACAAGAACCTCGGGAATATCGTACCTTATACTCATATCTATGGCTAGAGTGTTGAGAACCCTCAGCTCTATATCTCTCTGGGCCACAGCCTTACCCTCAAGAGCCTTTTTCACGGTCTCTTTGAAATGGGCAATATCCTCATCAACAACAACACGCTCCTCCTCTTCAACTCTGGGCTTGGGAGCATTTCTTATGGCAAAGATGAATGGTATGTAAATCAGGGATATGAGAAGCACAATTAGAAGGAAAAACTCAATGGACATTATTGCGTAGAATGAGAAGGCCAGGATTATGGCAATATACCACACCCATGCATTGCTCTTTCCGGTTGGCTCAGGATTCATGCCCATAAAGCCCATTCTTCTCGCAATAACCATTCTCGTTACCTTACTTTCCTCCGGTTTCATTTTTTATCTCCTCCAGGGCATTAAGGGCAAGTTTTCTGTGCTCCTCACTCATATGGTGACCGCTGTACCGGGCAATTTCAAAAAGGGTCGTGAGCACATCCACAGGCTTGGGAGATATTTTGAGCGTGCTGAGCGCAAATTCTCTGAACTCACGGGGCGTGTAGTAGCTCTTATCCTCAACACCATGAGTGCGCATTAGAAGCTCCATCTCCTTATAGGCAGAAAGTATTGCTCCACGGACATCCTTGCCAATCTTAACCTCATAAATCGCCTTTTCAACCGCTTCCCTTGTGGTTATCCTCTTCTTTTCAACCTTAACCTCCCTGCGACGGTAAACCATAACCACAAACAACCCAAAAATAAGACCCATTACAACAGAAAGCACAATGAGAATGAGCATATTCCCCGCGTAGGAGGGCGTACTTCCCTGATGGGCGGGAATCGCACCACTTTTTGAGTAAAGAATGAAGGTGATCTTATCTGCAAGAAAATATATTGCACCGAACAGCAAAAGCGCTAAAAACATACCAACTACGCCCATAAGGGCCTCTTTAAGAAATCTCTGACGGTATACAAATGCACCCACGACGGCTATGGCCACTATACCCCAGAGAATTGCCTGCAGGAAATACATAAAGTAAGAGGGGCCTGAGGATTCCTGAGTTGGTGGAGAAACCACGACCTGCTGTGGTCTCGTGGATACTGGGGTGCTGAACTTTATGGTTGTGGTGGGCAAAATTGCACCTAGAGAAACGGTAAGCCATATTAGAAGTAATGCTGCAGGAATCTTCAGGCTTATGTTCATTGCAGGGGGAATGAATTAAGAAATTTAAAACCTTCCCATCAAATATTAAATACCCCATAGGCATGGAGATTTATGCGTCCTTCCTGGGATGAGTACTTTATGCGAATGGCATATCTTGCAGCAACACGCTCCACATGCACAAGGAGAAAGGTTGGGGCGGTCATAGTGAAGGATAAGAGAATCCTCGCCACGGGGTACAATGGGCCCCCAAAGGGACTGGCACATTGCGATGTTACGGGATGCATTCGTGAAGAATTGGGGGTGCCTAGCGGAGAAAGGCATGAGTTATGCCGCGGACTTCATGCGGAGCAGAACGCCATAATCCAGGCGGCGGTGCATGGCGTATCCATAAAGGGAGCAAAGATTTACGTTACAAATCACCCATGCGTTGTGTGCGCAAAGATGCTGATAAACGCAGAGATTGAAGAAATAATATATGCGGAGGGTTATCCCGATGATCTTGCAGCATTGATGCTTCTTGAGAGTGATGTGAAGGTGAGAAAATTCACACTTCCAGATGAGGAAGTAAAGAAAATTCTGGGTGAGGAAGATGATTGATATAAAAATCATTAGGACAAATCCGGATGCGATAAGAGAACACCTACGTAAGAGATTCGAAGATCCCGGCGTGGTGGATGAGATTCTGAAGTACGACAGGATGTGGAGAGAGTCGCTCAAGGAGATAGAGGCCCTGAGGCATGAGAGAAACGAAAAAAGCGTGGAGATAGGAAAGATGAAGAAAAGTGGCGGGGATATAGGACCTTTGAAGGAGAGAATGAAGGAGATCAATGCAAGGATAAAAGAACTTGAGGAGAAGGTGCAGCAGTACAAGGAGAAGAGGGATTATCTCCTCATGCGCCTTCCAAATATTCTTATGGAAGACACTCCAGTATGCGAGAACGAGGAAAATTCTCCCGTGCTGAGGGTTTGGGGAAGGGCGAAGATTTTAGATGGTACCTTGGAGAATTTCAGGCGATGGGCCCCAAACATGGATTTTGAAATTGTGGAAAATAGGCCTGAGAGTCATGTGGATATCCTGGACAAGTATGATCTTGCGGATATTGAACGGGCAGGCAAGGTGGCGGGAGCGAGATTCTACTACCTCAAAAATAAACTTGTTCTCCTTGAACTTGCCCTGATAAGATTTGCCCTTGACATTATGGTTGAAAAGGGCTACACGCCTGTATCTCCACCCCTGATGATTCGCCGTGAAGCCATGGAGGGCGTAACTGATTTCTCGGCATTTGAGGAGATGATATACAAGATCGATGGAGAGGATCTCTACATGATCGCAACGGCTGAGCATCCTCTGGTAGCCATGCATATGAAGGAGATTTTGGAGGAAAAAGATCTTCCAATAAAATATGTTGGCATATCTCCATGCTTCCGAAAGGAGGCGGGCGCACATGGAAAGGATACAAAGGGCATATTCCGCGTTCACAACTTCTACAAGGTTGAACAGGTAATATTTTCAAAACCGGAAGAATCGCCCTCTCTCATGGAGGAACTCGTTGGAAATGCGGAGGAGATAATTCAGAAACTTGAACTGCCCTACAGGGTCATAAACATATGCTCTGGAGAACTGGGCGCTGTGGCGGCAAAGAAATATGACATAGAGGTGTGGATGCCCGCCCAACAGAAGTTCCGCGAAGTTGTATCGTGCTCAAATTGCCTTGAATACCAATCCAGAAGGTTGAAGATAAGGTACCGCCATAAGGGAGAGATGAAATTTGTGCATACCCTGAACAGCACGGCACTGGCAACAACGAGAATAATGGTGGCCATAATTGAGAATTTTCAGGAGGATAAGGGAATAAGAATCCCCAAGGCTCTCGTGCCATACACGGGGTTTGAGTACATAGAATTCTGAGTCATCATGGATGAAGAGGACTCGATTCGAGAGTGTTCGAGATTTTACATGCTCACTCTTTTACCGTGTTTTTCTGGTTTTGAGAAAATCCGAGATGTATGTTCGAATCGAATTTCGAATCGGACGCTGGAATATGCATTGAAACTCCTTTACTTGAGAGATTTTTTCTTTTCATGAAGGGTTTTGCAGGACATATTGACATGTCCCAAGAAGTAGCGTGAAAAATTTTCGTGATGAGTTCAGATTTCGAAAAGAGAAATCTCATACTTACGTTCAACTGGAGAAAATACACAACATTGGATCCTGTGATGAAACTAAAAAATTTCACATCGGAGCAGATTACAAAGTCTCTCCAATGGGCATACATATCATTCTATTTGCGCCCCGTGTATCTGTTGAAGGATATCATAATGGAAGGGGGCTTCATATTCAGGAGGGCAATACCCAACGCCATAAAAGTTGCAAAAACCACCATAATTGAAAGATGATTCAAAAAAACTTAAAATATACGCCAAGCATGCACAACCATGAAAATCGCAGTACCCAGCACAGATCCAGATGGCCTGGAAAGCGAGATCAGTATGCACTTCGGCCGCGCGCCTTACTACACCTTCGTGAAGATTGAAAACGGAGAGATAAAGAATGTGGAAACCATTGCGGTTCCATTTGCGGAGCATGGTCCTGGAGACCTTCCAAATTTTGTAAGGGAGCATGGTGGTGAGGTGGTGATTGCCTACGGCATGGGGCATCGTGCAGTGGAATTCTTCCAGAATATGGAAATAGCGGTGATAACAGGTGCCTATGGAAAGGTGGGTGATGTGGTCCGTGCGTTCATAGAGCAAAATCTTGAGACGGATTCCAGATGGAAGGAGAGAATTGAGGAGGATAAGCACTGAGAGGAAGTTTTCTTAGATTTAAATAGACTTTGTTATCAGATATCCCAAAATTTTTTTATTTTCCAAACATAACCAATAGTAGCATGGAGCCAAGAAGATTTCTGGACAACACATGGGCCGGATTTGCGGAGGAACTGCTAATTACTTTTAGTTTAGCAATCGGGAGTATGGCTCTTTACAATTATACGGGAGCATCATCCGGGCACTCTTATATCGATAACATAGTGGTTTTCATTCTGCTTCTGGTGATTTTTGGAAGTGTGCTCAGAATAATTCGCTGGGCTATAGTGTACCATGCACCCATATACCTTTACTTTCTGCATTTTCCCGCATTCATAGCAGTTTTCATAGGTGCGGCAACGATAGGAAATGTGAAAAGTTTAGATGGCTTTGTTATCGGTTTTGGCCTCATCCTCACCTCATTTATTTATTTTGTAATTATGTATTTAAAAAGAGATGCCATAAGAAAAAAGTCACCGCCCGGACTTAGAATTCAGCAATTAAAATGGAAAATGAGTATGTGGGAGAGAATTACTTTGGTGTTTCCAGATAGGTATATAAAATTCTTAGAGACGGGAGATAAAAAATATTTGGGGGTGAAGAATAATGCTTGAGAATACCAAAAAAGGATTCGTTGAAGAGATTGTTATTGTAGCAACATTAGACATACTGACGGGCTTGGCTTTGCTCTTAACGCACAAAAGTTCATCAGGAGGCATATCAGCGGGAGATTACTTCATGGCCTTTATAGTTCCTCTATTCATATATTTTCCGTTCATAAGGTTGATGAGATATGCTTTTGTCTTTCGAGCATATGTAGTTTTATACTTCATGTACTCATTCTTTTTCATAGTTCTCCTTTTCATTGGAATAGATACGTTCAAAGACTTAACTAAAGGATTAAAATTCGGGGGTAGTGAGATATTTTTTATAATTATACTCGTAGGTGCCATTCTTTATACCCTGTGGATTTATTCATTAAGAGTAAAAGGTCTTTTCAAAAAGACAGTACCCCCTGAAAGGATACAGATGTTGCGTAGTATCTTAACCAGAAAACAAAAATTCACAATGATTCTCCCTGAGAGATATATGAAATTCTTGGACACAGGAGACGTAAAATACATAAGAGGTGAAGAATAATGCTTGACAATACCAGAAGAGGTTTTGCCATTGAGATGATACTAACAATTTCTTTGAGTTCTGCACTTATATTGATGGAGATAGCTACCCAAAAGAACATGAAGTTTTTTGATATTGTAATATCTGCAGTAATTTTATTTCCTTTAAGTTTTTATATTTTTCATATCTTAAGGCTTTCTATAGTTTACAGAAGCCATGTGTGGTTGCACATGCTGAATCTTCCGGGCATTGCCATGGTTATAGCCACTGGAGAATCACTATTTAATAATCCAAGTTGGGCCAATATTATTTTATTTCTCGTATTCGCAGGATTATACTTCTCATTGCTTCTTATAATTAAATTCCATAAAAAGTTTAAAGTGTATCGGGTAAAAATTCCCCCTGAAAGATACGCAATACTCCGATCAATAATGTCAAAAAAGCAGAGAATTACTTTAATTTTTCCAGACAGATACATAAAATATTTAGAAACAGGAAACATAAAATATTTAGAGGTGAAGAAAAATGCTTGATAACACCAAAAAAGGATTCGTTGAGGAACTCATAATTAGCCTTTCGCTTTCTATAATTTTTGCATGGATAATGTTATGTTTTGTATATTACAATCCGCGATATTCATTAGCAGGAAATATGCTAATTGCATTTGTTCCAGCATACGTGATGTTTGGAGGAACACTTAGAATAATAAGGTGGGCAATTGTTTTTAAAAGTCCTGCATATCTTCTACTTCTTAATCTGATGGCAATTGTATTGATAATGATGAGCATCCAAACCTTACTTGAAGGGTTAACTTTAAGCAATATTTCACTGGCTGTATTTCTACTCTCCTTTGTAGTGGTCTATTACGGATATATGGTATATTTAAAGAAAGTGGGTAAATTTGCCAAAGGAACACCGCCAGTCAGGATAAGGATGTTATACACAGCAATGACAAGAGCACAGAAAATCACACTCATACTTCCAGATAGGTATATAAAATTCCTGGAGACGGGAGATGTGAAATATCTGAAGGGAGTAAACAATGAGGATTAGGATTTTTTGGCTGTACATCGGCATACTCATTTTCATTTCTTTACTATTTTTCGTGATTTTATCTGCACCGTGGAGGTATGTGACAATATTCAGTCTTCTTTTGCTCATCGCTTCCACAATCTGGTATGAGCTTCCCGGAGCAGAAAAATTGGCCGCAAAGATCGAGAGACTCCGTATGAGGGAAATTGATGAACTTATGAAAAGAATGAAAGTGAAAAATATAGAAATATACATAATGGATCTTGAAGTAGTTAATACATTTCAGGTAGGTGCGAAAGGAAAGTACATATTTTTCACAAAAAGAATTCTTTCAATACTTGATAAGAATGAAATTCTGGGAGTATTAGCCCATGAACTGGCACATATCAAACTCAGGCATGTAATGAAGAAGATATTTTTATTCGATGTCACAATCGGTGCAGGAGTTAACGGAGTGATACTGCTTCCTCTTTTACATTTATCCGCCAATACGGAACTAAACTTGAAAGTGATAATTCTCTGGGGTACAATTCTATTTTATCTGGTATTACGCAGATTAATGTGGCAGTATTTTGAGTATGAGGCAGATTGCCTCGCCATCAAATTTGTAAGGAAAGAGTTTTTGATATCTGCGCTGATGAAAATAAATTCTCAATATTCTTCTGCATCGAAGAAAATGCAATCTTTTATAAAGAAAAGGATCAGAAAAATAGAGGAATGTTGAGTGAGCATATGAAAGATAGATAGAAGCATTATGCCGTGGTATCTCTCTCAGATAGATTTTTGGCGTATGCCCTAAGATCGAAAAAAATTACTTCCCCACTGTAATATGCAATGCGACTAGTGTTAAAAAGGCCAATATGCCTGCCAGGAGAAGGGGTGAGAAGGCACTCCAGATGGATATTATTAACGCTGTTATAAAGGCCAGTGGTATGTTTATGATCCTAGTTAAGGATGAGAGACTGGAAAATATTGTGCCCCTATACTCTCTGGGTATGGAACTCTGCAGGAGGGGTTTGAAGCCCATATGCCAGAGAGGGTAGAGGAAAGCTATAAGAAGATAGAAGAGTATAAATAGAAGTATCGTGGCCAATTTAAAATAGTCAAGAAGGAATAGCAAAATCGCAATTATTCCCATTCCTCCTATTGAGAGGTAGGGCAATCTGGGCCAGATCTCTTGCGAAATATGTGCCTTTAAAATACTGGATAAAAAGGATAGAACGCTATCCCCAAGTGACAAAAACACTATTATCGCAACACCTGCTCCAAAATAATTGATGATCAAATTATCCAGGGCTATGCCAAAGAGAAAATAAGAGGTGAGATTGAACAGAATGAAAGTTATCAGTATCTTCAAAAATCTTCTTGGTATGATCAATTTTTCTCTCTTCCGATAAATTGGAAGATTCGGCAGATAAAAATATATGTAAACCACGAAAAAAGGAAACATCGTGCCAAATAGGAGATAATATAAACGCATGGCTTGAACATTAGGAAAAATTGAGAAATATATGAAACCTGCAAGATAAGATACCATTCCTCCAAGAGATGGAAGAATCCAGTGCCACACATATATCTCTTCCATAATTTCCTCTGTATAAACCTCCCTTTCATAGACGCTGTAAGAGAATGAGAATAGCATGGCAGTGGAGAAAAGAATACGCCCCATGAATATCCACGCACCATTATAAGCCACTGCGTAAATCAAAAAACTAATACCAACAAGGGTTTCCAGAACCATAAGGTAATATTTTGCGTTTATTCTCTTATCGGAGAGGTACCCAAGCAGAGGAAGTAACGCTGCGGAGAGAAATGATGATGCAGAAATAATACCACCCACATAAATCACGGAATAACCAAGTTTGAACAGATATGCGTTGAATATCACATATCCAATTACTCCTGGCTCAGCTATGGTATAGTAAATTATCAAATTTCGCGCATATCGTGGTAGTTTTTTAAAAGGTAAAATTTTCACCTACCAATATTAAAATCGCATACAAAAATATTATGGAAAAGTTTAATCTCTTGTCTTGGCATGCTGTTGTGGTGATGTGAGATGAGAATAAGCACCGTGGAGCAGATGCATAATTTGGATAAAAGGGCCATTGAGAAGTATGGAATTGAGGATAAGTTGCTTATGGAAAATGCGGCGCATTCGCTGTACTTCGTGATCCTGAGGCATTTTGGAGAGTTGAAGGGGAAAAAATTCGTGGCCTTCGCAGGGCCGGGGAACAATGGGGGAGATGCAATCACCTTATCCAGAAAATTATTTTCCAACGGCGCTGATGTGAAAATTTATCTTATGAGCGATCCCTCAAAATATAAGGGAGCGGCGAGGATGAACTACGAGATTGCGGAGAGAATAGGCATACCTATGGAGAGATTTGAGGGCAGAAATGCGATGATTGAGTACGAGGTGGAGCGAGCGGATGCCATTATTGACGGAATACTGGGCACGGGAATATCGCGCAATGTTGAGGGAAAGTACGCAGAGGCGATTGATCTAATAAATAGCCTTGCAAAGCTCGTGTTTTCGGTGGACATACCCTCGGGGATAAACGGTAACACCGGCGAGGTTATGGGCGTTGCAGTGCGAGCGGATTACACAGTCACCTTTGGATTGCCAAAGATAGGAAATGTCCTTTATCCAGGGTTTGAGTACTGCGGAAAATTGTATGTCTCGCACATATCTTTTCCACCGGAGAATTATGAGGATGAAGAGATAAATATTCTCACAAACGATCCCATGCCCTTACCTCCCAGAAAAAGGGATGGGCACAAGGGCACATTCGGAGATGTGCTTTTTGTGGCAGGTGCAAGGAAATACTACGGTGCACCATACTTCTCGGCATTATCTTTCCTCAAAGCCGGAGGGGGGTATTCTCGTCTTGCCACCGCAGAATCTGTGGTGCCATTTATCGGCACCCAGGGAAGGGAGATCGTTTTTCACCCCATGCCGGAGACGGATGAGGGAAGTATAAGCTACATTGCCAAGGAAGAAATACTGAAGATTGCAAGAAGCGAGGATTTTGTTGTCATAGGTCCGGGAACATCATTAAATGAGAGAACACAAAAGCTCATGGTGGATTTGATAAAAGAAATAAATAAACCCATCCTGGTTGACGGTGATGGATTGACGGCGTTGAGTAAATATCTTGAAGTACTGGAGGGTAAAGAGAACATCGTTTTGACTCCTCATCCAGGAGAGATGGCCCGCCTAACTGGAATATCGGTTAAGGATATTCTGAAAAATAGAATTGAAGTTGCGAGGGAGTTCAGCATGGAACATGGAGCAATTCTTGTGCTCAAAGGCGCGCACACCCTAATCGCCATGCCTGATGGAAGAGTTTACATCAATATGACAGGTAATTCCGGAATGGCCACAGCAGGCAGCGGCGATGTTCTCACAGGCACCATAGCAGCGATGTTCGGCCTGGGATTGAAATTTGAGGATGCTGTGCGCATGGGCGTGTTTGTGCATGGCCTCGCTGGGGATATTGCGGCAGAGAGAATCGGTGAGGATGGGATGACTGCAAGGGACATTATGAACGCTCTGCCTGAGGCAGTACGGCGCATTCGTGAGGATTTTGACAGGGTGCGGAGGAAGTATGAGATTGAGGTGGTTTGATTATCTCTAAATAACACCAAGGGATTTGAGCGTCCTGTAGTACCAGAGATGAAAATAAGCCAACGTCTCGGCAGCAAGGGGATAGTACCATCTGAGCGTGTCATCAAGGTACCATCTCATCTTCTCCTCAGATGTGTGCTGGAGACAAAAAATGTTGTTGAGGCGATCAGCAAGTTTCACTATTCTGACCTCTTGGGGACCATTTCTTATATTTGCCGTATAATCATCCATTTTGTATGATTTCTCCCATGGTCTTTTCTTGGTTAGAATCTTCACCATTCTGTAAACCTTCTCTCCAAATTCCTCCTTCAGGATATTCTCATCAATATAGCTATCTTCAAGTGAATCATGCAGCAGGGCAACGATTACCATATCCTTCAAATTATGGGGCGAGAAATTCGGAGCGGGTTTCTCGGAAAATGTACTCCTGTATTCATCCAGGAGTTTCCCCTTGAGAGCGCGAGTCCTCAGTACCATTGCAGCCACAGGATATATGTGCTGTTCCAGATAAGGGGAGCCATCGTCTCTTCTCTGCTCCCAGTGTGCTTTCTTGGCAAGTTCTAT
This sequence comes from Aciduliprofundum sp. MAR08-339, assembly GCF_000327505.1. NCBI lineage: Archaea > Methanobacteriati > Thermoplasmatota > Candidatus Aciduliprofundum > Candidatus Aciduliprofundum sp. MAR08-339. The sequence continues at coordinate 597,024 of NC_019942.1, read as the reverse complement.
TGCCCTCTCCACCCTATCATTCAGATATCCACGAGACTCAAGCCATATTCTCAGGTCCTCTTCCTGAAAACAGGGATCAATGAGCACCGTTCTTCTGTCATTCTTGTCCCCAAGCCCGGGATAAGTGCGGTATGTGCTGGGTAGCATTATTCCAGATTTTGCCATCAGCCAGTGCCCACCGTGGAGCCAGTGCTCAAAAGAGCCATCACCGGGAATCGTGGGAGAGTTCATCCTTTTACACACCATCCTACCATGCCCCCCGCATATAGCGAAGATAGAATCCACGGAAGGTGGAGATCCGCTTCCTATTGGGCAGTTTCAGGTAAATCCTGTCAAACTTATCGCCCATAACCAAAATCGGATCCTTAGGACCTCTCCAGGGAACAGGAGCATGTTCATAGACCCTCACTATCGAGCCGTAAACTCCACCAATGTCGCTTACCACAATGATTTCCTCCCAGGAGTGTGACTCCATAGCATAGTCCCAAGCATAGATTTCTGCCTCCTTCCAGTTGTCCATTTCCACCGTTTCAAAATTGATTCCAACATCCTCCTTTTTGGCTACTACCACAATCCATTTCTTTTCAATTGGAAACTCATAATCCACGGGCAAGATAAAAATGTCATCAATAATGGTCACCATAAGATACTTCTTATTTTCCTTTTCAAGAAGCGCTGCCCTTATCCCGTAGATTATCTCGGGTATGGCCACAACTTCGTACGAATAGTCCGGCAAAAATCGGGAACCATCATAAATTACATTTCCCTCCCAATCAATAACCTGAGGAACATAATCATGCACTTTCCTCTCCTCCCATACAGCCTCCTGAAACAGAAGCAACGCACTCCTCGCCTCAACCTTCGTGGGATATGCTCTCAAGAAAAATTCCCTCGTATCGTCTCTTACAACAAGTCTGTAATAATTTCTACGCCTCTTCAAATTTAAGGCATGCTTAATTCTCTCTTTATCTTCCAGCCACGGGAAATACCAATCCATATTTTCACCCATTGCTTTTAGTTTTAACTGTATAAATATGTGCCGCCGAAGTATCAGAAAAACATTTTACTTCTTACCACCATATCCCATTATGAAAGCCTGGCTAGTTGAGGAGCAAAAACCAATAGAAGAGGGCCCTCTGCAAATGCGTGAGGTGCCGATTCCCGAGCCGCGCGGCAAGGAAATCCGCGTTAAGGTCACGCACTGCGGTATCTGCCGCACTGATCTGCACATTGCGGAGGGAGATATTCCTTTGAGCAAGAGACCAATAATTCCGGGGCACGAGATTGTGGGCATCGTGGATTCGCTGGGAGATGAGGCGAGGAGATTCAAAAAAGGGGATCGTGTGGGTATCTCCTGGCTCAACTCCACCTGCGGCAAATGCAAATATTGTATGCGAGGCGATGAAAACTACTGCCCTAACATAAAGAGAACGGGCTACGATGTGGATGGCGGCTTCGCTGAGTATGTGCTTGTTCACGAAGATTACGCCTTTGATCTCCGTAATATTTCCCTCCCCCCTGAAGACCTCGCACCCATAATGTGTCCTGGGATAACTGGTCATTACGCATTCCGAATTTCAGAGATAAGGGAGGGCGAGCGCCTGGGTATGCTGGGATTCGGGCCCACCGCATATTACATTCTCCGCGTGGCAAAGAGCATGGGCATTGAGGTGTACATCAGCACCCGGAGCGAAGAGCATAAAAGAATTGCACTTGATTATGGAGCTGATTGGGTCGGAAATCTCGCAAGGGAGAATTTTCCAAATAAGGTGGACGCTTTCATATTCTTTCCCACCGCCGGGAATCTTGTGGAGAGAGCATTAGAGAATTCCGTTCCTGCGGCAACGCTTGTGCTTGGAGCGGTAACGATGAGTCCAATAACCATCCAGAACTACACCGCGAACCTCTGGGGCAGGAAGATAAAGACCATATACCAGGTTCGGAGGGATTACGGCAGGGAGTTCATAGAGATTGCAAACAGACTTGGTCTAACGATAGAGAAGGAAATGGTGAAATTTGAAGAGGTACCCGAGGCGATGATACGCCTGAAAAAAGGAGAAATTAATGGTATGGTGCAGGTGATTAGATTTTCACCCTGACTCTTTTGAATTATTTTTCAAAAATTTGTTTTTGTGTTCATCTCTAAACACAAATTTTATACCATATCTCTTTTTGAATGGGAGTTTCAGAGTGTTGTAAAGTAGAACAAATCCAGGATGCTTAACTTCCTTTCCTGCAGGTCTAAGAGCTCCTGTGGGACATGCCTCTACACATATGTTGCACCTTTTACAAAGTTCTGGATGCGCCATCACAGGCCTCCTTCTGATTTTGTAATTGAATCCAAATAGAGAGACTTTCATTTCCACAACATCCCATATCTCATCTCCAAACGGACAAGCTGATATGCATTCCTCGCCACCCCCACAAAGGGGATAGTATATTTTAAGAGGATTATTCTTTTGAAGTTTCGCAAAGTATTCCCAGTCCTTGACATCGGTCATCAGCCAGAGAAAGGTTCCTAAAAAATAATAAATTTTTGTAGTTTTAAAAAAGACATAGGTCCAAAATTTGTGCAATTTTCATTAAATTTTCCTTGAATTTTACGTTATTTCCAAAAATTCTTTTTCATAGCTAATTACTTCCTCCCAACTCTCAGCATGAGCGTAGAGATCAAGGGGCTCTTTATTTACCACAAAGAAATTCGGGCCCCACTTAAAAATTCCCATGATTTTTTTTGCCTGCTCCTTGTAGCCGATTATATATAAGGACGCGGCAAGAGCCTCAGCACTGCTCAATTGATAAGGATGCCCGAAGTTTGTGGGATTTACAGCCACGAGATAGGGCAAACGACGAAAATTTCCACGCAGCCTGTAGAACGTTTCCCTGGCATTCTTCCAAGAGCAGTCCACCGCGGTTATTCCCTGCCTCTCAGCAGTGCGCCTGTCTGCCGGGGATAAAACACGGGAGGTGTAGGGTGAGAGAATTATGCTCCCTCTCGGTATGCGGGAAATCTGCGATGTGAGTCTCGCATATCCAAACCTCCCAAGTTTTTTAGCCGTACATTTTTTAGGATCGTCCTCATTGAGATGCAAAATATGAAGCCTAATCTCTTCCACAGAAAGAGAAGAAAAAAGAGGTATTAATTACTTTCTGGGATGCTTTATCTGGGCCTGAGCTGCGGCGAGCCTTGCAATGGGCACGCGATATGGAGAGCAGGACACATAGTTGAGCCCAGCCATATGGAAGAACTCAATGCTCTTGGGGTCGCCACCGTGCTCACCGCATATACCCGCCTCAAGATCTGGATTGGTGCTGCGGCCCTTCTCAACACCCATCTTCACAAGCTGCCCGACACCATCCCAGTCAAGGCTCTTGAATGGATCATCCTTCAGTATTCCCATCTCCACATACTTCTTAAGAAACTTTGCCTGAGCATCGTCTCTGCTGTATCCGAAGGTCATCTGCGTGAGATCGTTTGTACCGAAGGAGAAGAACTCTGCAACCTTGGCAATCTCGTCGGCAGTTAAGGCTGCGCGGGGTATCTCTATCATTGTACCGAACATGTATTTGATTTCCTCACCGGCCTTCTCCATCTCCTCTCTGGCAACCCTCTCAAGATCCTCCTTCAAGATCTTCAACTCGTTTACATGCCCTATGAGCGGGATCATAATCTCCGGGTATATTTCCTTACCCTCGCGCTTGACCTCAATAGCCGCCTGAATTATGGCGCGGACCTGCATCTCGTATATCTCTGGATATATTATCCCAAGTCTACAGCCGCGGAACCCAAGCATAGGGTTGAACTCGTGCAGTTCGTTTACCACGTTCAGTACCCTCTTCCTCTCGTTTATCTGAGATAGGAGCAAATCCATCTCCTTCAAACTCATTGCCTCTTTAAGTTTCATCTTGAGTTCATTTATCTCCTCGGTAAGTTCCTCTCTGCTGGGCAGGAACTCGTGCAGTGGGGGATCAAGGAGTCGGATTATCACAGGGAACCCTTCCATGGTGCGGAAAAATTCAATGAAGTCACTGCGCTGCATAACCAGCAATTTTTCAAGGGCTTTCACACGCTCTTCCTTGCTCTGGGCCATTATCATCTCCTGCATTATGGGCAGGCGCTCCTCACCGAAGAACATGTGCTCAGTCCTTGCCAGTCCAATTCCCTCCGCTCCAAATTCTCTGGCTCTTCTTGCCTGCTCAGGGGTGTCGGCATTTGCACGCACACCTAGAACGCGAATCTCATCTGCCCACTCAAGTATTCTCTCAAGATTTCCACTTATGGATGGAGGAATAAGGGGCACCTCTCCCAGATAAACCTCGCCCGTTGTTCCATCAATAGTGATCATATCTCCGTGATTTATCCTGTGTCCTCTGGCCACAAAGTACCCCTCACGCATATTGATGCTAAGTTCCTCACAGCCCACCACTGCGGGCTTGCCCATGGCTCTAGCAACCACAGCGGCATGGGAGGTCATACCACCTCTCGCAGTTAATATGCCCTGGGCCGCATTCATGCCGTGGATATCATCCGGCGTTGTTTCAGGACGCACAAGCAAAACTCTCTCTCCCTTCTCTGCCAGCTCTACCGCTTCATCTGGATCAAAAACAACCTTGCCAACCGCTGCTCCAGGACTTGCGGCTAGGCCCTTGGCGATTATCTCCTTCCTGGCCTTTGGATCTATCTGAGGATGCAGGAGGGTATCCACATTATCCGGAGTAACGCGCATTATGGCATCTTCCTTGGTTATCAACCCCTCATCAACCATTTCAACAGCTATGCGTACAGCCGCCGCTGCGGTTCTCTTACCATTTCTGGTCTGCAGAAGATACAATTTGCCCTTCTCAATGGTGAACTCAATATCCTGCATATCCTTGTAGTGCTTCTCAAGAAGTTCGGCAACGTGCAGAAGTTCCTTGTAAACTTCAGGCATAGACTCTTCCAGCGTGGGCAAATCACGGTTTGCATCCTGCTTGCTGTACTCGTTTATTGCATGAGGTGTGCGAATTCCAGCGACAACATCCTCACCCTGCGCATTGGGTAAAAACTCACCATAAAGATGCTTCTCTCCTGTTCTTGGATCGCGTGTGAATGCCACACCTGTGCCGCTGTCATCACCCATGTTACCGAATACCATCATAACCACATTAACGGCAGTGCCCATATCATCTGGGATCTTGTTTATTTTCCTGTAAACTATGGCACGCTCGTTGTTCCAGGAGTCAAAAACTGCCTTTATGGCCATTTTCAATTGCTCGTAAGGGTCCTGAGGAAACTCATAGCCATGCCTCTTGTAAACCCTCTTGTATGCCTCAACCAGTTCCTTAAGAGCATCCACGGTGAGATCCACATCCTGCTTGGCTCCGTACTTCTCCTTTATCCTCTCAAGTTCCTCCTCAAACTCATTATGCTCTATCCCGAGAACCACATTACCGAACATCTGTATGAGTCTTCTATAAGCATCCCAAGCAAATCTGGGATTTGAGGTCTGCTTGGCAAGACCCTCAACGCTCTTCTCCGTGAGCCCGAGATTGAGAATGGTATCCATCATTCCAGGCATACTGATTGGTGCACCTGAGCGGACAGATACCAGAAGTGGGTTATCTTCACTTCCAAATTTCTTGCCGGTGTGCTCTTCAAGTTTCTTGGTGGCTTCAAGAACATCCTCCCAGAGCCCCTTTGGAAATCCCTTTTCCTCAAAATACTTCATGCAGGTTTCCGTGGTTATGGTGTAACCCGGTGGAACGGGTAATCCGATCCTGGTCATCTCTGCAAGCCCTGCTCCCTTGCCCCCGAGCAGTTTCTTCTTCTCTGCCATGGTGGGTGCCACTTCGTTTAACTTCTCTATGTCCTCCTTCAGGAAATACGCGTATATGTACTTCATTTCAATCACCTTTGTGTGTGGGAAATATAAAACCCTATAAATACCTTCTCAATAAAAAACTATGAGTGAGAAAGGCAGAATTTAAGCCGATAAATGAGAATGTAAAAAATTAAGAAGGGTCAAGAGTTTTTTATTTTGGGTTTCACTTCTCCTTATATCAATATTCACCATGCCAACAATGGAGTTCGTATAATCACTGCAATATCAATTTTCATCGTTTCTGTTCATTCTTGCCTCGGGACGGTAGGGTTAATGCTGAGCCTCTGATTTCAAAAATTTTATATGCACAATGAAGATACGAGGGTATGAAAGAAGAGATAAAGATCCTGCTGAGTTTTTTGACCACATCCTCTCCGGATGTCTTAATAACTCCATGCGATTTGATGAAAGAGGAGTGGATCGAGGAAATAAAGGCAGAGAGCATAAAATGCACATCCATCAAGTGCAAGGAAGAGGATAAAAACTGCATAACAATGCACCCCACAGGAATGTACCTACCCATGAAAAGATTTGACATTTGGATCATAGACCCCGAATATTTTCCATACACCCCTGGATATGCCTTTTACCTTGGAAACAGTGCAATGAAGCAGTTTGGGATAATCGCCCTGACATCTCTGCCCGATGATTCTATGGACTCGGTGGCTCTAAGTTATGGATTTCAGATTTTGCATCATGGCTCTTGGCACTACTACCTCAAATCCTCGTGATACCATTAGAAATTTATAAATAATTTCAAACAATATACTTTCTGGGGTGAAGTATTTGAAAAAATGGGGCATGATACTGGTTGTGACCATTATTATGATGGTCTTGACAGGAGTGAGCGGTATAGCAAGTGCTGCAACAATGAGTTTTGAAGCCAGTGATCCTGTGGACACAACGAACCCTGATTTTGATATCGTTGCCTTTGGAGCCACACCAAACGGAAACTATGTGGATTTCTGGATTCAGGTCAGGGGCAATATCAACACACAACCAGAAAATGGATATATGAACGCCTACGTAATAGAAATAAACAGCTACACGGATTATGAAATTGCATCCATCTGGTTTAACGCAAATGGAAACATACAATATCTTGGCTGGTTCAAGGTTGGAGAGAACACCAATCCCCTGCCCGCAAATGACATAAAAATTTCTGGAAACAAGATAACTTACCATATAGATGCACAGATGCTTTCAGGCATAGGTGATGAATACAGCGTTACCGTGGAAAGTGTGCATGCGCTGGGAAACAATCCCTCAATGCTCAACACATATGCAGATGAGGCCGAGTACTATCACAACGCCCAGAGCGGAGGATCAAGTGGAGGAAACAACGGTGGCAATGGTGGGGAGGGAAGCAGCGATATGGGGATGCTCTACGGTATGGGAATCCTTGCAACATACCTGGCATGCATCTTTGTGTGGATCATAATCTGGATCATCGTGGCCTGGTGGGCATACAAGGATGCAAAGAGCAGGTGCATGGATAGCCCTATAGTATGGTTCCTGGTTGTGCTTCTTCTGGGGCTCATCGGATTGATCATATATCTGATCGTGAGGAAGGACCAGTGCCAGAAAGATTTTGGAGCAATACCACCGCCGCCCTCATAACCCTTTCAACATTTTTTTATTTCCAAGGAAAAATTGCAGGAGCGGGCAGAATGGGTGAGATAACCCATTGAAATCACGTCCACATCGCATCTTGCGTATTCTTCCACATTCTCTGGGGTTATGCCTCCAGATACCTCGATTATAACGTTGTATACCCTAAGTTTCTTTGCAATGCGACAAACATCGTCGGGATCCATATTATCAAGCATTATTATGTCCACACCAAGCTCAGCAGCTCTTATTGCATGCTCTTCATCCTCCACCTCAACCTCTATCTTCTTCGTAAAACTCACACCTTTGGCACGTCTGATGCTCTCCTCAAAACCCACTAGGGCTATGTGATTGTCCTTGATCATCACCATATCCCCGAGGTTCCAGCGATGAGTGTCTCCTCCCCCAATCTCCACAGCCACCTTATCAAGATAACCCCATAGTGTTTTACGGGTTGCCGCAATTCTCACATTCTTGTTGATTTCCCGCACCCTTTCCACCACACGCCGCGTTTCAGTCGCAATGCCACTCATCCTGCTAAGGATATTCAGCAGCGTTCTTTCTACCATCAAAATATCTCGCGCATTTCCCACTATTCTCATCACCACTGTGCCCCTATCAACATTGGCTCCATCATCCAAGGAATAGACTTCTAAACCAAGCTTTTTCAAATTTTTTTTGATATACTTTGCACCCGCCAGAACACAATCCTCCCTTGCTATAACTTGCCCCTCCGCCATCAAATTCTCGGGGATCACTGTGGACGAGGTCACATCCCCGAAAATTGTATCCTCCTGATACATCTTCCAGAACATCACGAAACCTCCAGCATACGCTCAATAGCCATTCTCGCCCTTTCGGCTATTTTTTCATCAACCTTCACCACATATTTTTTATCACGTAAACTCTCATAAATCTTTCTCACGGTGATCTGCTTCATTCCAAGACATATGGCATTTTCCCAAGCAGGAACAAATTCTTTATCGGGAAAGAGCGAGCGAAGACGCTCCACCATATCACGCTCGGTAGCCACCACAAATCTCCTGGCATCACTTTTTGCCACAAATTTGACCATTCCCCCGGTACTCGCGATGACATCTGCCTCTTTCTGCAGTTCTGGTGGGCATTCGGGATGCACCATTAGCACACCGTCACGTCTCACAACCTCAGGCGTAAGATTGGTATGCACGTAGCAGTGTCCGTTGGGTGGAAGAGGAATGATCTTCTTATTCGTTCTCTCAGACACATAATGGGCTAGATTGGCATCTGGTCCAAAAAGAATGGTATCTGCATCAAGGGAATTCACAACTTTAACGGCATTGGCAGAGGTGCAGGTTATATCGGCAAGGGCCTTGCATGCTGCGGTGGAGTTAACATACAGCACAACCTTTGCATCAGGATATTTTCTCTTCGCCTCCAAAATAATCTCGGGAGTGAGATACCTGGCCATCTCACAACTGGCAGTTTTTGATGGGATCAATACCACCTTATCCGGATTGAGAATCGCCGCAGTCTCGGCCATGAAATCCACCCCTGCAAATACTATGTAATCAGCGTCTATGCTTGTGGCCTTTCTCGCAAGTTCAAGGGAATCTCCGAGAAAATCGGCAATCCTCTGCACCTCACCTCTCTGATAGTTGTGAGCCAGAATCACAGCGTTCATCTCTTTTTTCAATTTTTTTATCTCATCCACATAGTTCATCCTCACACCCCCACCCAAACAGGAGAATTTATTAGATCAAGCACTTCCAGAGGTGAGAGTGCAGCAAGGTAACTGGTCCTTGGATTGCTCTTGCTGGGGTTGTTGCTCACCCTTATTACCGCTTCCCCAAACTCACCCTCTAGATGAATTTCGTGGGTGTTTCTCTCTGCCTTTGGATCGGCATAAACCTCAACCTCCACATCAACCCCCGTGGCAATGCTGAGGAGCACGGTCACATTGGTACTTTTTGGAAACCTTTTAATTGCTTCCTTGGCAGAGCCTTTGAACACCAACGTCCGCTCTTTACAATCCACACCCAGAGTTTTTGAGTTTTTGGTGCTCATTATCTTTGCTTTTCTTATCCCGGCCATACGGGCAGACCGTATTATGTCTATGCCACCTATTGCCCCTGCAGGAAGGTATATGCGCACACCCATCTCTCTGGCCATCCTGAAAATCTTGGCACGAAAATCATCATCTGCAAGGCCCCCAACGCTCATAATCAAAAGATCTTTCCCAGCCTCAATTATCTTTTCAGCGTACTCCTTCACGGCGGAGGGTGATGCAGCCTCAATGATAAGATCCGAGCGGGAGATGAGGGAGTCAATATCCTTGCAGAGAAAACCGGGTAAATCCTTGCATTTATTGCAGTCCATATCGTAAAGGGCCGCCACATCATCGCGATGCTTTGCAATCTCGTGCGCAATCGCACCACAACCAATTATTCCTATTTTCATGTGAATCACCTTTGAACATGTGTTCAAGGGTGCATGCCGATTTTCAATTTTAATCTTGCGATTAACCAAAAATTAAAATCTCTAAATCAATTATTGTCTATGCAGGAAAGAATTCTGAAAATTCTCAAAAGAGCGGGAAAGGATGGTGTGCTGCAGGAAGAATTTACAGGCATATATGGAATAAGCAAGAGCACCGTATCCACAGTGCTTTCAAGACTCGAAAAGGAGGGGATTATCTTTAGGAAGAAGGTTGCAGGAAAATCTTACAGGGTCTGGTATGTTAATCACTCTCCCTACACCCCGCATGGAATAATAAGAGTTGGCATACTCAAGGCCATCGAATATCCCTCAATATTTCTTACTGCAAATGATTTGAAGAGCCCCAGGATAATCATAAAGATTTACAAAAACGCGTTTGAACTCACAAAGGATCTTGCAGAGGGATACCTGGAGGTGGGATGCTCGCCCCTTATCACCCAGAGTATGTTTGCCCTTGTTTACCGTAGCATAAAAATTAGAGCAGGATGCGGTTTTGGTGGAGGAGGCGTTGTGAAAAGGGTTGAAAATCCGAGGATCTTTGGAAGCACGGAGCTATCCACAATGGAATATATGCTTAGAAAATACATTGGTGCACGAGATGACGCACAAATAAGGTACTTTAACTCTCCAGAGTCTATGCTCAGAGCCTTTGAAAAAGGGGAGATAGAAGCACTTGCCATATGGGAGCCTTATCTCACGGTTCTATCTGAAAGATATCAAACCGCAAGATTTGATTCCATATTTGGAAAATATCCATGCTGCACTCTGGCCATAAACAACAGGGTGGAAAACAGCAAATTGATTGAAATATTTCTTAATTCTTACATAAGCGCCGTAGAGAATATTCCCACAAGAAGGAATGAGGCCATATCCCTTGAGAGCAGGGCATTGAGAATTAAAAAAAGAGATGTTGAAAGGTCCTTTGATGGATACCACTACCACTGGAAACTTGAATTTGAGGAAGCAAAAAGGGTTCTGGAAGATTTCGGAATAAAATTAACTGAGGAGAGCTCAAGGAGAATATTCAATCTGCTCTGAATCCCATCTTTGTTGCAACGTAATCCACATAATCTGGGTAAAATCTTTCCTTTACGATTATCTCGTAGAAAACACGCCTGACACCGGGCATCCCCACAACGGTTTCCATGATTTCATCAACCTCCTCAATGGTTCGACCGTAAAAAACCCCATAAACCATTGAAGGTTCTGCAAATGTGGATGTTCTCCACAGATTTTTTATTCTCCTTATTCGGCTCTCAAACAATACATCATCCGTCTCTATGAACAGGGAGAACCAGAATATCTCCTTGGTAGAAGGTCTGTTCACAACGGGGTAAACCTTGCATGCATCCATTTCCCTTAATTTCCTGCACCTTTTCGCCACAGTTTTTGAAGAGACATTGACCTCCTTGGCCACTTCAGAGAATGGACGCCTCGCATCATTCTTCAGGGCAAGAAGAATCTTCCAATCCAAATCTGAGAGTTTTATATTTTCATCCTTCCTGTGTTTGTAAACTTCAATTCTGTAGGCACCGGTTAGATGCTTCAAGTAATTGACCTTGTCCTTCAATTCGTAGTCATCGCTGTACCATATCTCCGCGTAATACCTACCTCCAAAACCTGCCACAACATGCATGGTTCCACTCAAATTTCCGAGGATATCCATGACCTCATCACGCTTTTTCCTAGCCCTTATAGATACAACAGCGCTGTTTAGGATCTTGTCAGAATTGAGAAGGATGGAAAATCCATTCAATTCCCCCCTCTCCTTCATCGCCACCATTCTCTTGTACACCGCCCCATTTGAAATACCGATATTCTTCGCAATTGAATATATGGGCATCCTCCCATCATCCCAAAGCAGTTTCAGAATCTTCACATCAAGATCATCCATATGGGGTAAATGGATCTAAACCTTATAAATTTTCCGTTTTTGTTACTTTTTATTCTAAAAATTCCCAATTAAATGTATTTTTTTCCAAAAATTTTCCAATTTCTAAACAACACTTCAAATATAAGGTAAATATATAGGAATTTAGAGACCCGAAAAGGGAGGTGATAAAAATGATAGAGATGATGCTTGCAATAGGAAAGAACAAGGCAGAGGAGATGAGAAGGAGAAAGTAATCACGCTGACCCCCTACCTTTTCTTTTTATTTTTGAAATAATCACAGAAATCACTTACGGGACATTCATCACATTTGGGCCCAACTGGCCTGCATATTGTGCGCCCGAACATCACAAGGAGTTCGTTTATTTCCCTCCAATATTTCTTGGGTAAAATTTTCATCAACTCCCTCTCCGTTTCTTCAGGGGTGCGGGTACTGACCCAACCGAGACGATTTGATATCCTGTGCACATGAACATCAACTGCAATTACATCCTGATCAAAGCATCTTGAGAGAACTATGTTGGCGGTTTTCCTGCCCACCCCGGGAAGTTTGAGAAGTTCATCCAGAGTGCGAGGCACTACACCATCGTATTCCTCGTCTATGATCCTCGCAATCTCCTTTATTTTCCTGGCCTTCTGCTTGTAAAACCCGGCTGGATAGATCAAACGTGCTATCTCATCCACCGGCGCATTTTTTAAAGAGGATGGGTCGGGATACTTCTCAAACAATCTTTCCGCCACTGAATATGTGACCTCATCCTTTGTTCTCTGTGAAATCACCGTGGCTATTAGAACCCTGAATGGTTCCTTGGATTTGTAGGGGTGGGGCGGCACCGTGGCCTTTAAAATTTCCACAACCCTTTCAATATTCTCAGGCATCATAACCTTAAAGGGCACTGCGTATAAAAATATTCGACCTTTCACGAAAATTTTATAATTTTTATGGACATGCCCCCTTGCAATGGATATTGTCACCTATGAGATTTTGTACACTGTTCTAAAAAAATTGCTTGGGGGAAAAATGGAAGAAGAGGATATTAAGGATTTGGCAGAGTACGTTGTGAATTTTTTTGGTTATGGTGACAGAATAATAGACAATATGCTAACTCCTGCGGACAGAGACGTGTTTTACTATCTCGAAGAACTTGAAATAGTAAAGCCCATGGAGGAGGAAATTACCATATCCAAGGGTAAACTATGGAGAATCCACTACTGGGTTTACAGAAAGGACAAAATAGAGGAAGTGCTGAATAGCAAACCTCAAAAGAAGAAAGAAGAGTCCCCTGAAGAACTCTACAAAAGGCTTTTTGAGGAAATGGAATAAGTAGCAGCCCCGGGAGGATTCGAACCCCCGTCGCGGGATGTCCTCGAAGCCCTTTGGGGGTAGAGCACCTTTTCCAAAGGGGCTCCACCAAAGTCCCGCATGCTTGACCGCTACACCACGGGGCTACGCTCTGCTTGCTCCGGGGCTAGTTCGCACCTGCCGGTGCTCACTACACCACGGGGCTACGGTGCAATATTTTTCAGATATTTTAATTTTTATTTTTCCAGTTCATCACCTATGAAATTCAAAATTATGTTGGCTCTAGCGAGCATCTCCTCCTCGTACATATCACTGCCATAATAATTTGAGAGAGCATTGAGAACTGCGGCAACAGCCCTTTCTTCCTCATCTTCAACATCCAGATTTGCATACTCCTTCTTTACCTCATCCACAAATTTTTTCTCCAACTTAATCTCTGTTGCACTATCCTTGAAAACTCCCCTCTTCATCATATCCACTATCAGAGCCATGCTCAAATGCTCCACATACTCTTCAAGCAATTTGCAGTATTCCTCGTCCATAAATTGTGAAGAGGAGGGATGTATAAAAATCTATGCCCTCATTTCAAATAGTCTGGAAGGTATTTTAACATGTCCCTATAAATAGGAAATCCCATATTTGAGTATTCCAGGGCCTGATAGGCCATCTCAGCCTTGTCAACCTCCCTTGCCAGTTCGGCCTCCGGAGATTTTCCGTAATTAAACTCTCTCCACAATTCATATATTTTCCTGCTCCCTATTTTATCCGCCAGAAATTTCATCGCCTTATCCTCGGCCTCAATCTTTTCCATAAACATCTCTCCCTCGGGTGTGATATCACCTATGAGTGATTCGCCCATATCGTGAACGAGGAGCATACCCGCAACCTTTCCAGCATCAAGGCCCCTTTCCAACGCGAGAAAATAACCCAAAAGTGCAGCACGATAAGAATGGTCTGCTATGCTCTCAGGCTCAGGTATTCCCCGAACAACCCATCCTGTGCGTTTTATCCTCTTCAACCTACCAGCATAATCAAGGAGATCTTTGAAGTTCATGGGTGGAAAATGGAACAAATATATTAAGACCATTCCTCAAATGTTTTGTAAATTCTTTTTGCATTCTCCATTATTCTGCACCATTTTTCCTTGCCGTACTCCTGCACGATCCACTTTGCTCTCTTAGGCACGGATTCTATAGGCAGCACCGCGTTCTTTCTCGTTGGCTCGTCCATGAAATCCGTCTCAAGGAGAAATCTTGTACCTTGAGAAATGGCTTCCCTCACATTCTTTCTTGAGGCGAGCACCGAAGGAAATATTCCCCCATTTCTCTCATCCACTACAGGGGGCGAGTAATGCTTTATTACCATATCCCTCTGCAAACCTGCGCGGTCTGCCAGAGAAGCCAGATCCTTCCATGTTTTTTCCGTGGCACTCTCGGTGTGGAGAACCACAGGCACACCGAGATTTTTTGCTATTTTCATGCCCTCCCCTATTACCTCATTGCTCGCATTCCAGATCTCATCGCTTACGGGAAAATGCGGTCTTCCAATCTCGCCGATGGCATGCGCCATGCCGCTCTCAATGAACTCTTCTGCAATTTCAAGCCCATGAATCATAAATTCCTTCGCTTCCGCAACAGATTTTCCATCATTAACCAGCTCAACCATATCCACAGGATACGGGCCTATGGTAACAAGCACCTTAACAGATGTATGCGCGCGCACCATGTCTGCGAGTTTGAACGTGTCTTCATAAATCCTGCGATAATAATCCTCATCCTTCTTGTAGTTAGGGTTTGGCACATTGGTGAGGTTTATGTGCGTACCTCCAAGCTTTTCAAATCTTTTAACAGCAAGAACATTCTCCCCGTGGAACTGAAGATGGAGGTGGTTGTCAAACACTATCATTCCCGCACCTCAAATATAACGTTTCCGTTTTCCAGAACTCTAAAACTCTGCACCTCAATACCCAGAATTCTTTTTATCTTTTCGACCCTTTCAAGCATATACCTTTCAAAATCCTCCTTCCTGTCTTCCCTGAAAACCTTCAGGGCGGTGTTGTAGAGTGATATCTGAAGTTTGACCTCAAACCGGGTATTTTCGTCCACATCATTGAGTTCAAGATCCATATGCGTGGAAAGATTTAGATATATTTAAACCCATTTCCGCCCATGTGGGCCTTGATAACGGGCGGTTCAAGTGGACTTGGATTCTTCATAGCCAGGGAGTTAAAGGAGAGGGGATACAGGCCAATATTAATTGCGAGAGATGAGGAGAAGTTACAAAAAGCTGCCATCACGCTTGATGGAGAATGGTTCGCCATGGATCTCTCAAAAAGATACCTGGAGGCAGGAAAGATAATTGAAGAGTACAAACCCGATGTTCTGGTAAACAACGCTGGATTTGGGCTTTATGGAAAACTCTCCGAGCAGAATTGGAATGAAATTGAAGATATGCTTATGTTGAATGTGGTGGCATTGACCCATCTCACAAAGAAATTCATAGATGTGAATAAGAGAGGCTACATCCTGAACATATCCTCTGTGGCAGCCTGCAGAGCACAGAAAAAATTGAGCGTTTACGCAGGATCCAAATCCTATGTGGCTCATTTCACAAGAAGTTTGAAAAGAGAATTGCCTGAAGGAATAAAAATATCCCATCTTCTCCTCGGTCCAACGCGCACCAATTTCTTCAAAAATGCAGGTATGCCTACCAAGGGGCTTGAGAGGATAATGCTCTCCCCGGATAAAGTGGCGAGGTATGCCGTGAAGAAGATGTTTAAAGGAAAGAGCAGAATAGTTCCAGGCATACCTTACAAACTTTACTGCCTTGGAAAATGAAAAAATCAGAGTTTGGAGGAGAGGTCAAATTCCAGAATTTCCGGGCTTTCATTGACCAGAGCGGCTATGTAAAGCTTTTCATTTATAATGGTACTGGTGGGTTGTAAATAATCTATCTGCACACCATCCAACTTGTAAAATCCAGTGAAATGCACACCGTCCTTTGAGTACATGAGGGTTCTCTCTGGCCCAACACCGAAGGTTATTCCACTGGTGGAATGATAGAATGGCAATGCTACAACACGCTCTCCCATATTTTTTCCATCAGGGGAAATTATGTAAAGTTCAATGCTATTCTTCATGGGTACATAGAGATACAGCTTTCCCTGCGATGCGTAGGAATATATGATGGGAGTATGGGGTTTGCTGTGAAAAATGCATTCGGTACTGTTACCAGATATTCTTATCAGCGACAGGTCATCATTAATATCGTTTTTCAGAGAGAGCAGATATGTGAGATAGAAATTCGCGCCATATTGCATGAAATAGCTGCCCATGATAAATTTAACATTTTCAATGGATTTTATGACAACGTAACTCCTGAAATCAGTGGTCATCAGTAGAGTGGCCGTGCTGCCATTCAAACCCATCATGTAAAATTTCCCATCGTTTTCCGAGATGGAATACACAAGAACATTTCTGAGCCAGTGGGTGGAAAGCATCTTTCCTCTCTCGCTTAGCTCAATAATCTCTGTGACGGCAGTATTGCTGCTCGTGTCGTTGTTCATTGCAATTGCCACATAGAATTTATTCCCAAGTTTCACCTTGCTGAAATACACTGGATGCCCTGAAAGCGTTTGGATTTCACTGGTATTGCCAAATGAAATGTCTCCACTGGAGGAAATGGACACTATGTGAAGAGTTGTATTCTCACCTTTATCCGAGGTCCCCAGAAGATATATCTTGCTTCCCGTGTTGAGAAGTATTCCATTTCCATCCCAATTGGAAGGTGAAATTTCCATGGGTTTTATCTCCTCACTCCCCCGAGTGAAGTAAACATAGCCAGCCACCATTGCCACAATCAAAATAAGCACAGAGATGATGCCCATAAGCTTTTTGCTGATCATTTTAATCACTCCAGGCAAAATCATGGCTTAGTGAGATATATATTTTTTCAACAAATGGATAAAATACGTATCAGTGCCCGAGCCGGGATTCGAACCCGGGTCCGGGGCTGCCTGCAAACCCCTTCTTTCCAGATAAAGCCGCTTTCTTTTTAAGAAAGGGGCTTTCCGCAGGCCCCTAGGATATCCAAGCTACCCCACTCGGGCACAGGATAGGGATAATTGATCCCATTTATTTATGTTTTGGTCATCCTCTTCTTCCTCTCCTTGGCAGTATAGCCAGTAACCCTGAAAAGAAAATCGTTCCAGCGCTTCAAAGTTTCCTGTGAAATTGAACTCTCCACTTTCCTGCTCTTTGTCTCCGCAGCCATCTTACCCTCTTCAATCCAAATTTCAATTTTCTCAAGTGCTCCATAGGAGGCAAGAAGGTGTCCATTCTCCCTGCTCACATCTCCGAAAATCTCCTTCATTATTACCTCAATTTCATCAATGCCCTTCTTGTGCCCTCTTTTGAAAGGATACAATCTCATAAAATTGGGAAAAATTGAGAGATTATTAAGTTTTCTCTTTCTCCTCCTTTGGCTCTGGAGGTACATAATCTTCTGGCTTGAAGAGAACCTCATCCATATGTATTGCCTTATCCTTTCCCTCCCTGATCTGGTATGTGGGTATGAACTTGAACTCCTCAATATTCTCCGTCACAAGTTCGTACCTGGGAGTGAGAATCAGAGATTTTGTGGGGCATATGTCCGTGCAGAAACCGCAGTAGCAGCATCTTCCATAATCTATAACGGGTCTCCACTTCAATCCCTTCTTCCCAGAGTTCTCAATCTTCACATAGGTAATGGCATTTGCTGGGCAGACCTTGGCACACATCTGACAGCCAATACAGGTTTCAATGTTATTTGAATGAAAACCCCTGTATCTCTCGGTAGGTAACTCTAGTCCCTCAATATCGGTATGCTTCTGATACGGATATCTGACGGTATGCGGCTTCCTACCAAGATGCTTTAATGCCTTAAATGGCTTAACTATACTCATTTTATCACCTCTCAATATCCGGCGGGCAAACGTCAAGACTGAATGCCGTGGGCGAGAAATCAGCAATGTTCAATCCGGGTGAGATCTTCTCAATCACATTTATCCCATGGGTGTAGGATGGGCCACGCACATGTACCCTGTAAGGCATCTTTCCACCATCGCTGACAACAAGATATCCAAATTCGCCCTTTGAACTCTCCACACGGGCAAATGCATAACCTGCAGGAACCTTCCAGGCGAGAGGATTTGGAAGTTTGAGCGTGTGAGGTCCCTCCGGTATCTTCTTTATAATCTGTCTTAGAATCCTTATACTCTGTTCTATTTCCAAGCGCCTCACAATCATACGGGAATAGGCATCGCATCCGTGCCCGTAGGCTTCAAACTCTCCAAATTTGGGATAATGGGGAATCTCAAACTCCAGATCAGGATAGGCGGCGTAGGGATCCACCTTTCTCACATCATACGGATATCCGCAGGCTCTGAGATTTGGCCCCGTTACTCCCCACTCTATTGCCTTATCCTTGGGAATCACCCCCACATCAATGGCCCTGCGGAAGAATATCTCGTTTCGGAACATAACCTCATCGTAGAGTTTCAATCTTTCTTCAAGGTAATCCAAAACCTTTTTCAATTTGCGAAGGAATCCATCGGGCAGATCCCAGCGCACGCCTCCAGGGAATATGAATATGTGATACACCCTTGCTCCAGTCAGTTGCTCAAAGAGATCAAGGAGGTAGTCCCTGTCACCTATTGCCCAGTTTGGCAGGGTGTAGAGACCTATGGCGCCAGCATATCCACTTATTGCGAGAAGATGTCCGCTTATCCTGGCCATCTCAAGCACAATGGTACGGATGTACTTTGCCCTCTCAGGAATGTCCCAATCCATGAGCGATTCAACGGCCATTGCATATACTGCCTCATTCACGTCTGGCTCGGGAACGCATATCCTTGGAATGAGAGCCACATTCATAAGCCAACTGCGTCTCTCCATAAGTTTTTCAAAACCCCTGTGCAAATATCCCACATTGGTTTCCACCTTAACCACAGTGTCACCATCAACCCAGACGTGATACATCATATTTCCCGTAACACCAACGTGCTGAGGACCAACAAATAATTCAAATTCCTTCATTTCTCATCACCCTCCTCTTCAACGAGGGGTACATCCTCATAATGCTCCTTGGCATACTTCACAGTATCAAAGTCCTTGCGCATTGGAGGCATATCGCTCCAGTCCTCAAGTATGAAATTTCCAAGCCTATCATTGCCCTCAAAATTTACGCCAAACATCTCATGGGTCTCCCTCTCGTATGTCTCCAGTTGAGGAAATATATGTCTAAGGCTCTTGAATTCCGGAGCATCCCTTGGGAGGTATATGCTGAGAAATACATCCTCCATATGCTCGTAACTGAAGAGATGGTATATGAGTTCAAGATTTCCATCCTTTATCCAGTCCACACAGCTCATGGCAACGAAGTGGTTAAATCCATTTTCCTTGAATTTCAAAATTATGTTCTCAAGTTTATCGGGCTCTACCCTGGCCTTGAATCTTGGTGCACTATTACCCTTGACCTTCATAGGCTCATATTCCAAGCCCAACTCCTTGAATATCGCCTCTGCCTTCATTCATCCCACCTCTTGAATACGCGCATCTGGTTAGCCTTGTACTTCTCGTAATATTTGCGATATCTCATCCATCCATTGGCCTTACCCTCGTCAATATCCTTCATGAGTTTAAGAAATGCATCCATTATGGCTTCAGGCCTTGGCATACAGCCCGCAATGTATAGATCCACAGGTATGTACTTGTCAAGGCGCTTTATGATATTGTATGAATCCCAGTATATTCCACCGTTTATCGGGCATGAGCCAAAGGCTATCACATACTTTGGATCCTGCATCTGCTCGTAAACACGCACTATTCTTTTAAGGGTTTTAACGGCCACATATCCCGTAACGAGAAGCAAATCAGCCTGACGTGGGGTGGCCATGGGTATTATGCCAAATCTTTCCATATCGTATCTTGAGGTCATTGTTGGAGGCATCTCCATTGCACCACATCCCGTGCAGAAGTGAATCATCCAGAGTGAACGCTTTGAGAGCATCCTCTGTATCTTTTTCCAGTCCTTTTCAGGTATGACGTTTGGCAAGGGATTCTCATTCATGGTACCACCCCCAGGAACACGCTCATTATATACGCCTGCGCCAGCCCGATTATGGCAATTATGGTTGGCCATTTCCAGTAGAACTTGAAGGCCTGCTCAATTCTGAACCTTGGAAACACAGCGTTTATAAATATGGCTATGAGCCAAACAACGAGGATAAGTATGAACCACACAATGTAGTTCACGATGTATGCAAGAATACCGTAGGTGGCTAGATTCAAAACGATACCTCCACCCAAGAATAGGTCAACAAAGAGAGATGTTTCCACAACCACAGCACCAGCAGAGTAGAGCATAAGCATACCTAGGTAATTACCACCGAACTCCACCATTGGTCCCGAGGCAATTTCATGGGGGGCTATTGGTATATCAAAAGGTTTCTCCATCATCATACCCTGAAGCGCCATATCCGCAGCCAGGGCGGATATAGGAAGCACTGCAATGGCCCACATTCCCATCTGCTTTTGAAGAAGAACGTTAAGGGACGCGGTGTTGTAGTAAATCATTAGGGATAAAAGCACAAGAAGAAATGGCATTTCATAGGAGAGCATAAGGGTCAGGGCCCTCATGACGCCCACTCCCGCATTTGGATTCGCCGATGCTCCTGCACCCAGAGCGAAGCCAAGGGCAGGTATCACCATTATGTAAAGCAGAAGAATCAAATCCCCCTGCGCGCTCAGCATTCTGTAGCCACCCATTGGCAGGAATGCAAGGGTCAGAAGCACCCCTGAAAATCCAAAAAGGGGAGCCAGGTCAAATATCCAGTTATGTTTTATATTTGTCTTTTTGGCAAGTAACTTGCCAACATCAATGAAATTCTGGTAAACTGGAGGACCCACCCTGTTATGTATCCTTGCCGTTATCTTCCTGGCTATACCCATAAACAGAAGACCTATAACTATGGCCAGAAACAGATACAGAGCAGTGACCCCTGCCGTGATGAGCACACCTATCCAGTCAGTCATAGCAACCACCACCCGACGATAAGAAATACCAAAAATGCAATACCAAGATAAGCGGCATAATCCTGGGGATTACCCGTATACATTCTCTTTATCTCCTCAAATCCTTCGGTGAAGAATTTGCTGAACCTCACATAGGCCCTATCCATGCTGTATTTCAGTAATGGAGCCCAGGTATCCCTTAATGGCTTGTAGAAGTTGTGGGCTGCGTGAAGTTGCACATAATCTCTTGCCTCTCCACCGAGGTAGTTGTCGTACTGATCAACCACAACTGTGGTCTTTGCCTTCCTGAGGAATACGATGAAAGCAGCCATAAACAGAAGAATGAATGCGACCCAGAAGACTGCCATATCTGCTCCGCCTATGGATGAGTAGTATGCAAATGTGGTGTAATCCAGCTTTCCAACACCCATGTTCACAAGAACCTGGTTTATCCACCCCATAATCCAGCCAGGAACTATGGAAAACAGAACAAGGGGAATTGCCAGAATACCCATGGCGGCCAGCATGGGCGCTGGAGCCTCCTTCACATTCTCATTTGGTTTATCCAGTTGACCCAGGAAGACTCCATAAAGTATGCGGAAGGAGTATAGAAAAGCCCCAACCGAGGCAATAAGCATAAGAGGGGCAATTATGACGAACTTCCTCGCTATGGCTGCTTCGTAGAGCATCCACTTTGATATGAACCCTGAAGTTATTGGTATTCCTGCGAGGGAAAATATGGCCAGCAGCACGAATAGGAATGTGAAGGGCATTCTGTATCCAAGGCCACCCATCTCACTTATCTTGTACTTTCCTGTTCTGTATATAACCGCTCCAGCACCCAGGAAAAGCAATGACTTGAAGAACGCGTGATTGAAGGCATGGAAGAGTGCTCCCCCAAGTGCCAGGGGCGTGCCAAGTCCAAGACCGACCATAACATAACCCAACTGCCCAATGGAGGAGTATGCGAGCAGTTTGCGCAGATCGTCCTGGAATATGGCCAGTATTGTTCCTATGAAGGCCGTTATTGCACCCAGAAGGGCAAAGGGATAACCCATAAGAGATATCCCCCTGAATGTTCCAAAGGAGGATAGCACACTAACCCCTGCCACAGCGTACATGCTCATCATTATCCCAAAGGTTCCAAGTTTGCTCAAACCACCGGATAGAAACGCAACAAATGACTGTTCAGAGGAGTATGCGTAGGGTGCCCACACATGGAGGGGCACTATGGCCATCTTCACCCCAAATCCAAGGATGAAGAACAGGAGGATCCATGCCCAGGCATATTGAGGTATGACTCCAGATGCGGCCGACGAATAAAGAAAACTGCCTGTAAAATAGTAAACTATGCCTATGCCCATCAATATGAAGTACGCAGATAACACACCGAACAGAAGGTATATGCGGGCATACTCACCAGATGTGCGCAGAACGAGAACATACACGGACCATGACATCAGTTCCCAGAATATGTACAAACTGAGGAAGTCTCTGGAGAGCAAGACCCCGTTAGCACCCGCAAAGCTCAGAAGCATGAGAGTTGAAAAACCGCCAGGATTCTTCATATTGTAACTTATCGCAAAGAGAAGTGATGTGAAAATCACGGTGTTCATCATCACCATGAAGAACCAGGTTGTAGCATCAAAGGTTAAGTTGAGCTGCACCCCTATGTTCACCGTGAAAGAGTATGCACTCACGTTCCATTCACCGTACCAGAGATAGAGAAATACGCCAGGTACAGCTGTGAAGATGAGGGCTATGAGGGGAGAGTACTTTCTGCCGAAATAGGAAATCAACGCACCCGCAAGGGGAAGAAGTACAAATACACCAAACAAAGTCCAAGCATCCATTTCAAGCACCTCCTGCTATGAACGCGGCCGCGTGACTCAACACGCTAAGCACGGGTTTTGGATATACCCCAATCAGAACTATCACAACTGCCAGGATTATAAGAGGCACATAGGTTATTGGATCCGGTTTCACGCTGGCATCTCCCTTCTCAAACACCACCTTGATAAATCTAGCATAATATGCAACCTCCACTATACTGGCAGCCAGGAACAGGGCAATTACCGCATAGTAACCCTGGGAAAAGCCACCCATGAGTATGAAGAATTTGCCGTAGAACCCTGCAAAGGGAGGCATGCCCATTATTGAAAGCACACCAACAAGAAGGGGTATACCTATCAATGGATTTCTGGCCAGTCCTCTCATATCCGAAATTTTATCGCTCTTGGCAGCGTATATAAGAAATCCTGCAGCGATGAACAGCAGAGCCTTTCCAAGGGCATGGGCGAGCATCTGGTAAAATGCACCCTCAACTGCAAGGGTCGTTCCTATACCCAGCCCCATTATTATCATTCCCATCTGCCCAATGGACGAGTAGGCGAGCATCTTCTTCAGATTCTTCTGCGTGTAGGCTATTATCTCGCCAAAGAACACTGTGAGAAGCCCCATTATGACCACGAACCAGAGGAAATTTGAAAAACCGAACATGGTGAATATAACCCTTGCGAGAGCAAATATGCCCGCCTTGGCAGGTATGGAGGCAAAGGCTGCACTTATTGGGTTGGGAGCGCCATCGTATGCATCCGGAACCCATGTGTTTAGAGGAAACATCTCCGCTTCCACACCAAATCCGAGAAAGAGGGATGTGAAGGCCATTATCTTAACTATGGGGCTCATCTCACCAAGGCGCGCTGCGATATCCAGCATGTTGAGAGTTCTCAGCTGGGCGTAGATGAGGGTTATTCCAAGCAGAACAAACGTACTTCCTATTGAACCAACAACAACATACTTCATCGCACCCATATAACCCTTCTTGTCCTTGTTATATGCGGCCAGACCGTAGGAGGCTATAGAGGTTATCTCAAGGAACACGAACAGATTGAAAAGATCTCCTGTGAGAACCATTCCAGTTGAGCCCATCATAAGAAGGAGGTAAAGCATTGAGTACCTCACAATAGGCTCTTTCTCCACCTTAAGGTTGTAGATTGATATTACGAATGCAACCCCACTAATGAGGAGTGCTATAAGAGCACCCAGAGGCCCCACCATGAGCACGATACCTATGGGGGGCTGAAATCCGCCAATCGTATCAAACACAGGTTTGTTCAGAGCCTCAAACAAAAGAACAGAGGCAAGGATTATATTTAACGCTGTGGCAAATAAAACTGTGTACCTCACAGCCTTTTTGCTCCAGAAGCCGATTATGGGTATGAGAAATGCGAAAAACAGGGGAAATGCGATAAGCAAAACTGGCCTTATCATCATTTTTTCACCTCCAGAAGTTCATCAAGTTCCATTGTACCCGTATTTTTGTATATCCCTATGGCTATTGAAAGAGCAAGGGCCATTACAGAGACACCTATAACGATGGCCGTGAGTACAAGGGCCTGGGGTACAGGATCCACGTACGGGCCAGGCACGTTCTCAATAGGGGCAGTTCCTCCCTTCACATAACCCACCGAGATGAGAAGGAGGTTAACCCCCGTATCCATTATATCAAGACCAATTATGATTTTGATCAGATTTCTCTTGGCAATCACGATGTATATTCCTATCGCTATGAGAGCCAGGGAGCCAAGATAGTAGTAGGGAGTCACTCTCTCACCCCCATCATCGCATCAACTATTCCTGTAAGTTCAGATCCCACCTTTACACCTATTGCCGTATAAATCACAGGAATCACACCGGCGCTGAAGAGATATGTGGGAATACCGAATGGCAGGAAGTTGTAGAGGAAGTAACCGGCCAAAACCAATCCGAGAAGACCCACAATAACATAGGTCAATCCCGCAAGGCTTTCAGAGACGTTTAGCCTCTTATGATTGGCATGGAACTTTGGATATGCAAGGTAGAGTAACAGGAACGCCGAGGCAATAACCGCACCACCTGGGAAGCCTCCTCCAGGGGTAAGATGGCCATGTATGAATATGTATCCGCCGAAAAGAATTATGAAACCAAACAGAAGTTTTGAGCCTGTTTCAACAACAGCATTTGATTTTCTTACCCTTCTCCTTTGTTTATCCTCAACGTACATCAGGGAGCCCACACCAGTGGCTGCAAGGAATAACACCGTTACCTCACCTAGGGTATCAAAACCCCTGTAGTCAACCACTATGGCAGTAACCATGTTTGTGGCCCCAGTTTCTTTCTTTCCATAGGTAAGGTAGTGCTGGGGCAGGGACATGTTTGAGGTACTGTTAAGCAGGGGCTCGGTATAGTTGGGATAAGTGCTCATTTTTTCACCAAAGGGTATCTTTGCAAAGGCAAGAGCAAATACGATGAATATGAGTATTGCCAGAACTGCTGCAAGTATCCTCTTCATTTTTCCCACCTCTTCGTGCTTCTAACAGCAAATATCACAATAGCCATACTCAGTGCCGCACCTATGGCCGCTTCGGTGATTGCAACATCCGGTGCCTGGAGCATGTAAAAGAGAATTGAAACAACAAGACTCATAACTCCAAGAGCCACCGCAGCTGAGAGCAGATCCTTTAACTCGGCTGCAATTATGGCGGAGATTATCATCACAATTATGAGGATTAGTGAAACTATGGTGAACATGTCTATCAATTCAATCATCCTCCTTTTCCTCTTTGTATTTATCAATTACACTATTCTCCCACAGGGGTATGCCATGCTTGTAACTCGCCCTGGCAAGAGCGCTCGCGCCTATGGGGGCTGTAAGAACTATGAAAACCGCAAGAATGAGGCTCTTGGGAAGCCAGTAGAGATCAACAAGCCCTATCCCCACAAGTACGCTCAGAGCACCAAGAGTTGTTGCCTTTGTTGCCGTCTGCATCCTGTTGTATACATCTGGCATCCTTATTAGGCCAATTGATGCAAGAAACAGGAAAAAAGTGCCTATGCCCATCAGAATGTATCCTATGATCCTCAGTATGTAAATAATCACATCGATCATAGGCCTCCCTCCAGATACCTAGCGAGGGCAATCACACCCACAAATGCAAGTATTCCATACACAAGGGCCACATCAAGGTACACAAACCTACCGAAATAGTAGCCCAGCAAAACAAGGAAAACTATTGTGACGTTGGTTAAAATATCCAGAGCCACGGCCCTGTCGGCAGTTGTTGGACCCTTCACCAAGCGCACAATGGTGAGGAAAGTTGCAATGGCTATGAGCACTATGTAGATGGCACATAAATCTATTGGGCAATTCATTCAAACACCTCTTTAAGGTATGGCTCAAATTCCCCCTTTATCATCTCACCAGCTTCCTTCTCATCCTCGCTATGCACGTAAATCCAGTGAATGTAATATTTATCGTCAACAATCTGCATGGTCATTGTTCCAGGGGTAAGGGTTATGGAATTTGCCAGTGCAAGCTTTCCAACAGGACTCTTAATATCTGTTCTTATCCTCACTATACCAGGCCTTATGGGTCTGGCAGGATGCAGAACCCTGTAGGCAACGTCAAGGTTGGCCTTTATCATAGCCCATATGAAAACAGGAATGTACTTCAAAAACCACCATACCCTGTGGGGAGAGAGATTATACAACCCCCTCTGGGAAAGGTGTTCATAACTGAAGGCCGCCGCAATTAGTGAAAACACAATTCCTGCCAGAAACTCTTCAAGATACTGCTCTGGCCTGATCCCAGGTGAAAATGTGAATCCGCACCATATGACAATGAATATCAGGAAGGCATACACGAACCGGTTCGCTTTGCTTACCTTTTCCAAGTTACCACCTTCTTAAGTCTTTTTGTCTTCCCTGTAATCTTAAGTTTTATATTTAATTTTATTCGTTCGAATTTCAAACCAAATCTCGGGCAAAAAATTAATTTACAAGTTTGCTCATTCACCACCCACGGGGCCGTGGGGTAGCTTGGTTATCCTACCGGCTTTGGGAAGGGAACCACCAGCGGGTTCCTCTACCTCCTGCAACCCTCAAAAAAGCCGGTGACTCCGGTTCAAATCCGGGCGGCCCCACTCTTTTTAATATCTAAATCAATTTACCTGTATGCTTGTGGATTTACTGGCAGATAGGGCTATGGAGTTTGCAAAAAAGGAGGGACTCGTGTTTGAGGATTTTGCTGTTGGTCTGAAATACACCTATGCCATCGTAAAAGGCCCAAAGGGTAGGGAAATGGGCGTTGCATATATGCCGGTGGAGGA
The DNA here is from genome assembly GCF_000327505.1 of Aciduliprofundum sp. MAR08-339. Taxonomy (NCBI): domain Archaea; kingdom Methanobacteriati; phylum Thermoplasmatota; genus Candidatus Aciduliprofundum; species Candidatus Aciduliprofundum sp. MAR08-339. The sequence goes on along the minus strand of NC_019942.1, from coordinate 569,680 downwards.
TCTAAGCAGAGGATTCGCCGATGAACCACGGGCGAATAATTTGAGAGATATGGTGAGTTCAACAAACATGCAGAACAAATCTCTTGGAATTGCAGCCATAAACGCAATCTCCCAGTACATTCTATGGAAAGTGGATATGCCCAAGAATGTTAGGTACAGGAACATAGTGGAGCATATCCCGGAATGCTGCCCAGGGGGAAGAATAGCGGTTGTGGGTAATATGATTCCACTGGTGAAAAATTTGAAGGAGAAAATGGATGTTGTGGTGCTTGAAAGAAATCCAAAATTGAGATTTAATGCTTATCCTGATTCTCTTGCAGCGAAAGTAATACCAGAGGCAGATGTGGTAATAATAACGGGGGCAACCCTTGTTAACGACAGCATAGATGCCATTTTATCTCTCACAGAGGACAGAAAATTCCTTGTGGGTCCAACAGCAGGAGTTCATCCCTCCTGGCTCGATGGAAAAATTGACCTGATTGCAGGAACGAGAATAAAGGATATAGAAAATACGAGGAAAATAATAAAAATGGGTGGTGGCCGATGGGATTTTGCCCAGTTCTGTGAGGAGTACGTATTCACTCCAGGTGATTTTTAAACCATTCCAAAATCTCCCTCAGGCGGATTTCACGGTGCTTTGGCTTTCCGCTCCGGGAGAGATCATGGTTTTCCTTAGGAAATAGAACCATCTTTGTATCCACGCCATTCATCTTGAGCGCATAGAATAGCTGATACGCTTCGCTAACGGGACAGCGATAATCCTCCTCGCTGTGAATTATCAAGAGAGGAGTTTTTATGTTCTTCGCGTATTTCAACGGGCTCATGTTCCAGTAATCCTCAAATCCCTCCCACAGATCCTTGCCTGCGCCTATGTAATCCTTGTTGAACCATGGCCCGATGTCGCTTGTCCCCCAGAAGGAGAGTTGATTGCTTATACTGCGCTGCGTCACGGCCGCTCTGAATCTGGAGGTATGGCCCACAATCCAGTTTGTCATGAATCCTCCGTAAGAGCCCCCGGTGACATAGAGCCTTTGTGGATCAATTGGGTAATTCTTCAGGACGAAATCCATCGCCTCCATCAGGTCCCTGTAATCCCTCTCTCCAAAGGCACCCCGGATGTGCAGGGCAAAATTCTCGCCATAGCCTGAGGAGCCACGGGGATTTGTGAATATCACCGCGAATCCATGAGATAGAAGGTAGTAAAACTCAAACATGAACGCGTGGCCGTATGAGGTCTTGGGACCACCATGAATCTCCAGAATTGCGGGAAAGGGGCCATTGCCCTCGGGTAGGAGAATCCAGCCATCAATCTCCTCGCCATCACTCGCATTGAATGTGAAATGCGTTGGTTTTGGAAGATTTGCAAATCTTCTGTTAAAATTTGTAATCCGCCGCTCTGTGCTCTTCTTCACATACACCTCTGCCGGGCGATTTATTTTCTGCGCTACAAAAGCCAGCGTACCTGAGGCGTAGGCAAAAGATTCAATGCTGCGCTCTCCTCCAATAAAGGTGTAGAACCTGCCATCCGTGTAAATCATTATTTCCTGCTTTCCCTTGCGGGTTGCTATGAATAAAATACTTTCATCAAGCCACTGCATTACACTGCCTCCTCCAAATCTGGCATCGGAATTTAAAGAACGACCAAGAGATACACCTTCTTCACAAGCAAGTTCATAATCACCCCCCTCAGTGGAGAGAAAATGAAGCCTCATATCCTCTGCAAGACCCCTTTCATTGAACTTCAAAAAAACTGCCACGCGTTTTCCATCTGGAGAAATTCGAAATGCACCAATTCCGGCCTTTCTTTTGCTTATTCTCCTGCTTTCTCCATCCCAGAGATGCAAATGCTCCATAAATGGCTCTCTCTCATCATCCACCACAGTGTAAACCACTTTTCCAGCCTTAACATCAAAACTCCCTATCTTTCCTTTCTCGCTGGTAAGCTTTTCAACCTTTCCACCTGTGAGTTTGACCCTGAAAATCTGCAGGTTCTTGTTGTATATGAACCCCTTGCCGTTAAAGTAGAAGGGTATGCTGGTTATGCGCTTCACATCATCCTTTTCCTTATTTTCCACTGGTGCTGTGAAATAAACGTAGTTTCCGTCAACCTTCATGTCCACAATACCATTCTCAAGGGCGGCTATTGGTTTTGACTCCCCACCCCCAATGGGCAAGACCCTGATTTCCCCTCCCTTCTTCTTTGCTCTGTAGTAAACTAGCAATTCACCATTCCTGGCAAATCTGGGCATCTTATCATTTTCACCGCTGGTGAATATCCTCAATTTCCCATCATAAAGGTAGATACGAGAAATATATGCATCTTTTTTTCTGTTCATCTGCCCAACCACAAAAGAAACAACCTTTCCATCCGGAGAGATGCGAACATCTCCCGGCATTTTCATCCTGTACATATCCTCCAAGTTCATGTTGTTTGCATGGTAATACAAAAGATAAACGTTTCGCCTCTCGCAAGTTTTTTATACCTCATTCTATACATGTTAGCATGCCTCAGGGGGTGAAAAAATGAGCATAACTTATAAACTTGAGACAGAAATGGAGCTGATAGAAAGACATATTCGTGTGCTAAAAGCAGTTATGGAAAATCAACCAGTGGGAATCATAAAATTATCACACATGCTGAATATGCCTGAACACAAAATAAGGTATTCACTCCGTCTCCTTGAGCAGGAGGGAGTAATAGAAGCATCACCCAGCGGGGCACGGGTGACGGAAAAGACGCCCCAGGCTCTGGAAGAAATAAAAAATTTTATAAAAAATATGGAAAGACAGTGTGAAGAAATAAACAGAATTCTGGAGGAGATCAATCAATAATCCTCGTATTTTCCCTGTCTGCCCCGTACGATACTAATTTAACCCTTGCCCCGGTTTCACCCTCAATCATGGATATAAATTCTCTGAATTCCTCATCCTCTATGCTATCCCATCCACCGTACTCTCTGTAAACGGGCTCACATTCCTCAAAATTGTAAGGAGGATATGTGTTATTTTCCCCACTGCACCTGTACTCCCATGCAACGGGCACATTCTTCATACCGTAGATTACATCCACCTTTGTCAGGGCAATCTCATCAACAGCACCAACAAGGGTGGCGTAGCGAAGAAGAGGCATATCGAGCCAGCCCACGCGCCTCGGTCTTCCCGTTGTTGCACCGTACTCTCCTCCCTTTTCCCTCAACTCACGGGCATACTCACCAAAGATTTCCGTGGGAAAGGGTCCACTTCCAACACGCGTCATATAGGGTTTCATAACCCCAATCACCCTGTGAATCCTACGAGGGGATACTCCAAGACCTGTGCATATACCACCTACAATCGTATTTGAGGAGGTCACATAGGGATACGTGCCAAAATCAATATCAAGTAAAACTGCCTGGGAGCCCTCAAAAAGAACGGATTTGCCAGAGTCCATTGCAGCGTTGAGCCAGAGTTCTGTGTTTTTCACACTTTCCTTAAACTCAAGGGCAAGTGCATGCAATTTTCTTGCCTCTCTTCTTACCCGTTCATCATCGTAAATTCCCCAGAGTTTCGTCATCAATTCCAGCCTTTTAAAAATCATGTCCTCGTAGAACAAATCACCCATGCGCAAACCCACGCGCTTTGCCTTTGTCTCGTAGGTTGGTCCTATACCCCTCCTGGTCGTTCCAATACCTATCAACTCATCCTCCATCACCTCAACCTCCCTGTGAAAGGATGTCACCACATGGGCACGGCTGCTTATTACCAATTTTGGCTCTATTCCCTCCGAGAGCAGAATCTCGACTTCACCTTTAAGAGCCTCAAGATCCACAACCATTCCATTGCCAAGCACCCCTATTTTCCCCCTCAAAACACCGCTCGGGATAAGGTGCAATTTGAACTTCTTGCCATCATGAACAACACTGTGACCCGCGTTGCTTCCCCCCGAAAACCTCGCTATTATGTCAAAATCCTTGGACAGAAAGTCAACGATTTTGCCCTTACCCTCATCGCCAAATTGCAAGCCGATAACCGCCACATTCATACGAGCACCCATACCCCAACACATTTCGCCATTATTAAACTTACCTGCCATGACATCGCATCTCAGGAAAAATTTAAGAAAATAGGGTTTATGCCCCACCCATCAGAAATGTTTAAATAGGAAAGTTTAGTAATATCATGCTGCGCCCAGGAGTGAGATAAAAGTGGATATGGAATACGTGGAAAGTGCCGAATTCGTGGTTACAGTGGATTTTTTGGCAATGGCAATTCAAAATGGGTTGAGCAGACCAAAGAGGAGATTGAGCATAGAGGAGGCGAGAATGACAGCCGAGCATGTTCTCAATTTCTTCGGATACGGGGACAGGATCATAGACAACATGCTGGAACCCGAGGACAGAGACACGTTTTACATTCTGGAAGATCTGGGCATTCTAAAAACCGAGCGTGAGGAAACAACACTCTGGGACGGCAGAGAGTGGCGCATACATTACTGGCTTCTCAATAAAGAGAGGATATACGAACTTGTGAACTATAAAATGGAAAATGAAAAAAGGGAAGAGGATTTTGAAGACATTTACGAAGAACTTCCCGAGGATATATGGATGCGCAGTTGAGGTGCTCATATGCATATTGCAGTTGTTTTGCAGGATAGATGCCAGTTTAAGAAGTGCAACTATGAGTGCAAGACCTATTGTCCTCCTGTGCGAATGGGCATAGATACCGTTGTGATAACGGAAAAGGGATATCCAAAAATAATTGAGGAACTCTGCGAGGGGTGCGGCATATGCGTTCACAAATGCCCCTTTGAGGCGGTGAAGATAATCGGACTTCCCGAAGAACTGCAGGAGGACCTTGTGCACCAGTATGGGGAGAATGGGTTTCGCCTGTACAGGGTTCCAATGATCCAAAAGGGTAAGGTTGTGGGAATCCTTGGACCAAACGGTGTTGGAAAAACCACGAGTTTGAACATTCTCTCTGGAACTCTCATACCAAACCTTGGAAAATATGAAAAAAATCCATCTTGGGATGATGTCATTGAATACTTCTCCGGCACTGTAATGGCCGATTATTTCTCAAAGCTAAGGGATGGGGATATAAAAACAGCCCTGAAACCCCAGTATGTTGATAAAATTCCACAGGTTTTCAAGGGGAAGGTCAGGGAATTGCTGAAAAAGGTTAGCGAGGATTTTGATGAAATTGCAGCCCTTCTGCAAATCGAGAACTCGCTAAACAGGGATGTGGATAAGTTGAGCGGTGGTGAGTTGCAGAGTGTTGCCATAGCGGCAACTATGCTTAAGGATGCAGATGTTTACTTCTTTGACGAGCCTTCAAGTTATCTTGACATATACCAGAGACTGAGGATTGCGAGGATAATAAAAAATCTCGCGGAGAGAAAAATAGTGTTTGTGGTTGAGCATGACCTTGCTATTCTGGATTTCATAGCGGATGTGGTGCATATTCTTTATGGATCCGAAGGAGCCTATGGAGTGGTTTCCCAAATAAGGCCCACAAGAAATGCAATAAACTCATTCCTTGAGGGATACCTGCGCGAGGAAAACATAAGGTTCAGACCATGGAAAATAGAGTTCACGGCACATCCTCCAAAGAAGAGTATGGACCTGCCCACCCTTGTAAAATGGCCATACATTGAGAAGAGGTTCAAGGATTTCATACTGGATGTTGAGCCCGGAGAGATAAAAATCGGCCAGGTTGTTGGTGTAGTGGGACCAAATGCAACTGGAAAAACGACCTTTGTTAAAATCCTGGCGGGAGTACTCAAGGCGGATAGGGGTGCAATAGAGGAAGAAATAAGGGTGAGTTACAAGCCCCAGTACATAAAGCCAGAATACGATGGAACTGTTGAGGAACTCCTTATGCTCACGCTTAAAGACAGAATGAGCAACTCCTTCTTCCAATCCGAGGTGCTCCATCCCCTGAACATAAGGCACATTTACAGCAAGGATGTGCAAGCCCTATCTGGGGGCGAGATGCAGCGTCTCGCAATAGCACTGGCCCTGGGAAGAGATGCCGATCTTTACCTTCTGGATGAGCCCTCCGCCTATCTTGATTCCAATCAGAGAATGATCGCAGCCAAGGTCATTCGCAGAGTAATGGAAAACACGGGCAAGAGCGCCCTGGTTGTTGATCACGATGTGTATTTCATAGACATAATCTCAGATCACGTAATGGTCTTTGGAGGAGAGCCAGCGAGGCATGGCGTGGGAAGAGGTCCATTCACGATGCGTGAAGGAATGAATTTATTCCTGAAAAATGTGGGCATAACATTCAGAAGGGATGGAGATACAAGAAGGCCGAGAATTAACAAGCCGGGAAGTTACACTGACAGGGAACAGAAGGAAAGGGGCGAGTACTACTACGCTTAAATTTTTTATTTTGTTTTCCATACACAATTATGAGAATATTCGTGGATTACAGAGAGCACTCCGTGATTTCCCTCCTTGAATCTGTGCTGGGCAAATTTGAGATGGTAAACCTCCCGGTTGGAGATTTTCTTATATGCGATGAAAATGGTGTGCTGATAGAGAGAAAGAGTGCTCGGGATTTCCTGAGCAGCATGAAAACAAATAGACTGTGGGATCAAATGCGCAGACTTCTTGCCGATGAGGTTATGGACTGTAAAATTTTAAGAAGAGCACTCCTCATACATGGAAGCATAGAGGATGAACTTCACCTCTCAGGATTCGGCTGGAACCATGTTATGGGTGCATTTATGGAAATTCAGTTCAAGCATGGCATTCCTATTTTCCACGCGGAGAGTGACGAGGCCCTTGTTGAATTCTTCAGAATTCTCATAAAAAGGGAAGGTGAGGGAAAGAATGATGGGGAAATTGAGAGAAGGTGGGAGCGTATCCCTCCCAAAAAATCCATGAGTGAGGAGGAGTGGAAGGTCTATGCCCTATCCTCCCTACCATATATTGGGGAGAAAATGGCGAGGAAGTTGCTTGCCCAATTTGGATCCATTGAAAAAATAGCAAGGGCCAACATTGTGGAGTTGAAAAAGGTAGAGGGTATAGGGGAAAAGAAGGCGAAGCAAATTTACCGCATATTCCATTAGGAAAACTATTAAAGCCATAAGGGATTAATCCACCGTGAAAATCAGTGATATTCCCTTGAAACGTGAGTGGCTTCAGATTTTTGAAGAGGAGGGTATAAGAGAACTCTATCCTCCCCAGGAAGAGGCAATAAAAAAACTTTTCAAGGGGAAAAACCTTGTTGTGGCAATTCCAACTGCCAGCGGCAAAACACTGGTTGGATACATTGCAATTTTAAGGGCATTCAAAATGGGACTCAAAAGTGTGTACATTGTGCCACTCAGGGCTCTAGCCATGGAGAAATATGAGGAGCTGAAAAGATTTGAAAGATTTGGAATGCGTGTTGCACTGGCCATTGGAGATTACGACAGCCCTTCCGGGTACCTGAAACATTACGACGTTGTGATTGCAACCAGCGAGAAAATGGATTCCATCCTACGCCATGACCTAGAATACGCCTACAACCTAGGCGTGGTGATAGTGGACGAGGTTCATCTGATGGGAGAGCCAACCCGCGGCCCAACCCTGGAAATGGTGATTTCAAAAATAAGGGATGTAAATGATGAGGCACAGATAATCGCGCTCTCGGCAACAATAAAAAATTCTGAAGAAATTGCATCTTGGCTTGAAGGAGAGCACGTCTATAGTGAATTCAGACCCGTTCCTTTGAAACTGGGCGTATACTTTGACGATACTCTTTTATTTGAAAATGGAGAAACAATAAACGTACCCCATGACGGAATAAACATAGGGAACCTTGTAAGCAGGAGCATTGAACTTGGTGGGCAGGTGCTCATCTTTGTAAATCGACGAAAATCTGCTGAATCCCTTGCAGAGAAACTGAGGAGGAGGGTTGATAAATATTTAAGCAAGGAGGATAGGGAAGCGCTTATGAACATATCCAAGGAGCTGCAGGAGGAGGAATACACCATTTACGGAGAGAGACTCACAAAAATGATAAGGCACGGGGTCTCCTTCCACCATGCGGGACTGAGCAACAGGCAGAGAAGCGTCATTGAAAGAGCGTTTAAGGGCAGATGGCTAAAGGTGATAGTTGCCACTCCAACCCTGGCAGCGGGAATAAATTTACCCTCTCGCACGGTTATAGTGAGAGATGTTACAAGATACGATGGATTTACAAGTGTGTACATACCCGTAATGGAAGTAAAGCAGATGCTTGGCCGCGCAGGAAGGCCGAAGTATGACAAGTACGGAGAGGGGATAATTTATGCCAGGAGCGCCAGCAGGGCCAAGGAGTACATGGAGACGTACATTCTTGGTGAGACGGAGGATATAGAATCACAACTTTCAAACGATGCAGCGTTGAGAATCCACGTGCTTGCCCTTATTGCAAGTGACATGGTAAACAAGGAGGGGGAACTGTTTGATTTCTTTTCAAAAACATTCTACGGATTCAAAATGCCTGTGAAATATCTGAATAAGAAAATTGAGCACGTTTTGAATTTTCTTGAGGCTAACGAGTTCATAACCCGAAAGAGATTAATACTCGCAACTCCCCTTGGAAAGAGGGTTTCGGATCTGTATATTGACCCATACACAGCGATATTCTTTAAAAAATGTTACAGTAAGGACTATGACGAATTCTGCATTCTACACACCATCGCCTGCACTCCAGACATCATTCCAATCAGGGCCAAAAAGAGCGAGTTGCCCGAACTTCTGCCCGTGGCCTACACCCACGATCTTGCAATTGATGAATTCGATGTGGATCAGGATACATTCTTCGGAGCACTCAAAACTGCTTTGATGATAATGGACTGGACAAATGAGGTTTCTCAGGACAGACTTATAGGCAGGTACGATGTGGGTCCGGGGGATATCCATGGGAGGGTGGAGATAACAGACTGGCTTTTATACGCATTTGCAGAGATAGGAAGGGTTCTAAAGTATCCCCACGTGCATCAGGTAGAAAAATTGAGATTGAGAGTTAAGTATGGAGTCAGGGAAGAGCTGCTGCCCATAGTCTCTTTAAAGGGTATTGGACGTGTGAGAGCGCGCAGATTGTTTGATTATGGTTTCAATTCAATTGAAAAACTGCGCAAGGCTAAAGTTTCGCAGTTAACCAGAATTCCAGGCATAGGTGAGAAACTTGCCCACGAGATCTTAAAACAGGCACGGAGGGAGATTTTAAAATAAATTGAGGTAATATCCCACACACGGTGATTCCATGGATGATAGAGACAGAAAAATAGTGGAACTTCTTCTTAAGGATTCCCGTATGAGTTATTCAAAAATAGCAAATATTTTGGGAATAAGTGATACCGCCGTTCGCAAGAGAATAAAAAACCTAGAAAAAGAGGGTGTCATAAGGGGTTATACAGTGTGTGTTGATCCCCACTCCCTCGGCTATAAATGCGTGGCCATACTTGGAATAGATACCGAATCCGATAGATTTTACAAGGTGGCGGAAACTCTCAAAAATATGAAGGAGGTCAGGTGCGTGGATATGACAAGTGGAGAAAACATGATAGTTGTTGAAATCTGGGCTGAAAATGGGGAGGATCTGGCAAAATTGATATCCGAGAGAATTGGAAAAATTGACGGTGTGAAGAAGGTAAAATCATCTGTGGTTCTCCAGAAACTCAAGGGTTGAGAAAATTTTATATTACACCCTTCACTTTATTATTGAAATGAAGGGGCGTTCAACAGCATTGATTGTTCTCGCGATATTTCTTGTTTCCGCACTGTATTACTCAGGAATGGCATTCTCCATTCCTCAGAAATCCGGAAGAGCCATTAAAATAGGGGTTGATATAAACATTCCACCCTACTCCTACATGGTAAACAACGAGCCCACAGGGTTCAACATAGATATGCTAAAGGCCATGGAAAAATACACAAATATCACCTTTGAGTTCATACCTGGCACCTGGAACTCTTTGATATACAAACTCAAGATGGGGCAAATAGATGCCCTGATGGCGATGGTGCCAACAAAGGAGAGAAACAGAACCTTCTTGTTCACGCAGATTTATCAGCACATATACTTCAATTTCTTCCAGCGTGCAACCATGGCCCCAATACAAAGTATAAATGACATTGCCAATCACACAATTGCCGTTGTGAAAAATGATATAACAGAGAATTTCGCCTTGGAATGGATGAACAAAACACACAGAAACCTCTACATCGTTGAGGTTAACACACCTCAGGAAGGACTGGAACTCGTCAACAGCAATAGCGTGGATCTGTTTTTATATGAGATTCACACATGCACATATTACATTTCAAAGATGAATCTAAAAAATGTTGTTCTCACAAACATTCAGGCCTTTTCCATGCCTCTGGCAATCGCCGTGAAAAAAAGTGAGCCATGGCTCGTGAATGATCTGAATATGGCAATAAACAAAATAAAGGACTCCGGAGAGTACACGGAAATTTACAACAAATGGTTCAATCCTCAAACATCCACAGGCATTCCACTCTACATCTACGGCTTGGCTCTGATCCTTGGAATCTCGCTGAGCGCCATTGGTTACATGGGTGTTAGATATGTTAGGGAAAGGAGAAGGGTCAGAGAGCAGGGCAGAAGAATTGAGAACCTTCAAAAACTCTCCAATACACTTATGGAAAACATGCCAATTGGCCTGCTGTACATAAAAGAGGATAAATGCATTTACGCCAATCCGGAAGCCCTGAAAATTCTGGGTTACAGTTTTCAGGAGATAAACTCCACAAAAATATTCAGAAAACTCATAAGAGGGGGAGAGATAGAGATAAAAACAAAAAGTGGCCATATCAGGTGGGTGCTGTCAAAATCCATAAATTATGGCCATGGTAAGATAGTAAGTTTAATAGATATAACGGAGAGGAAAATTCTCCAGATCAAAGAAGAGAAGAGATTTGAATTCCTGAACAATATGCTGGATGCTTTGAGAAATCCTGTCCAAAATATGATTTTCGCCTCAGAAGATATGGAGAGCAAAGATATGCAAGAGATAATCAAAAAGGAAATAGAAAAAATTGCAAATATCTTGAAGGAAGAGCCAAAGTAGGGGCCAAGTGCCAGGAGTAAGCCCCCTTCTGTTGGGGAGACACCTGCGGTTTCTCCCTCAACCCTCTTCCCCTTGGTAAGATTGAACTGGGAACCACCGGTATCTCCCTGGCGGCATCCGACTGTGCGTCCTACCTGTCCTTCGTCGGGCAACTCACCAGGACGGTTTGAACTTGCTCCGCCGGGGTCGGCCGTTTCATCAAATCCCGCGGGAACGTCATCCGCAGGGAATCATCCTGCCCCGCGGGCTGTGTCGTTTCTGCTCCGTTGCCGTCCCTCTCGGGATCCCCGCTTGCACGGGGCCGGCTGCCCGATGGAGGGGGGACTTTCCTCAGGAAGGGGCACCCAAGGTTCCCCTTTCCCGTGGCCGCCCTCTGGCTCTTGGCCCCATAAAAGAGAAGGTGGCAGGTTTAAAAAATTTTCTCTCATTCCCTATTCCTGAACTTCTCGGCCATCTTCTCGTACATCTCCTTCTCCTCCTTGCTCAGTGGTTTTACCCTCTTTAAGGCCTCCTCAAAGTGCTTCATTGATATTCTTGCATCATTTGGATTCTCAGGATCCTTTCCGCTCTGTATGTATTCCCTAAGTGCAAGTATGGTTGCCTCGTTGCACACTGCCTCTATATCAGCACCGGTATACCCCTCGGTGCGCTCTGCAAGGGCATCAATATCCACATCCTCAGCCAGAGGCTTGCCCCGGAGATGTATTTTGAATATCTCCCTTCTCGCATCCCTATCGGGCACTGGAACATATATAAGGCGATCAAATCTTCCCGGGCGAAGCAGTGCGGGATCCAGCATGTCAGGGCGATTTGTGGCCGCTATAACGGTTACATTGTGCAGTTCCTCAAGACCGTCCATCTCGGTCAGGAGCTGAGACACGACGCGCTCCGTGACCCTCGTACCGAGATCCATACCACGCACAGGTGCCACAGCGTCTATTTCGTCTATGAATATCACCGCCGGCGCCGCCTGTCTCGCCTTGCGGAACACTTCTCTCACTGCTTTTTCGCTCTCACCAACCCACTTGCTGAGGAACTCAGGACCCTTGACGCTTATGAAGTTTGCCTCACTCTCCGTGGCAACTGCCTTTGCAAGCAGGGTTTTACCCGTTCCGGGCGGTCCGTATAGCAGTATTCCCTTGGGTATCTTAACCTTCATGTGGGCAAAGAGCTTGCGATACTTGAGAGGCCACTCAACCACCTCACGGAGTTCCTGCTTCACATTCTCAAGCCCTCCAATATCGTCCCAGTGCACATTGGGCTTCTCTATGAGCACCTCCCTCATGGTGCTGGGTTGCATCTCCCTATAGGCATCCATGAAATCGTCCCAGTTAACCTCTATTTTCTCAAGAATCTCCACCGGTATTTTCTCCATCTCCATATCTATTTCGGGCATTATGCGGCGCAGGGCACGCATGGCGGCCTCCTTGACCAAAGCGGCGAGATCTGCACCCACATACCCGTGTGTCATATCCGCCAGTTTGTCAAGATCAACATCATCGGCAAGAGGTACACCACGGGTGTGTATCTCCAGAATCTCCTTCCTCGCCTTTCGATCGGGTATGCCAATCTCTATTTCCCTGTCAAACCTTCCAGGTCTGCGCAATGCAGGATCAAGCGCATTAGGCCTGTTTGTGGCCCCTATCACTACAACCTTGCCCCTGCTCTCCAAGCCATCCATGAGTGCGAGAAGTTGTGCCACCACTCGCCTTTCTACTTCTCCACTAACCTCGTCCCTCTTAGGTGCAATGCTATCAATCTCATCAATGAATATTATGCTCGGAGCATTCTCCTGCGCTTCCTTGAATATCTCCCTTAGATTTTCCTCGCTCTGCCCGTAGTACTTACTCATTATCTCGGGCCCACTTAAATATATGAAATGGGCGTTTGCCTCATTGGCCACAGCCTTTGCCAGCAGTGTTTTACCTGTTCCAGGAGGTCCATAAAGCAAAACGCCCTTTGGCGGCTCTATACCCAATCTCTCAAACAGTTCAGGATGCCTCAACGGCAGTTCAACCATTTCGCGTATTTTCCTTATTTCCTCCTTCAAACCCCCAATATCCTCGTAGGTAACCGTTGGAATTCCGCTTGTGCTTTCCTTTGCAGGTTTCTCGCTTATCTTTATCTCCGTTGATGAGGTAATTAAAGCAACCTCCTTAACAGGCTTGACACTTGTAGCTATGAGATCTATTGAATTGCCCATCACATTTATGGTTACAACATCTCCCCTGGTTATCACGCGTCCCTCAAGTAGGTTCTTGAGATACTCCTCTCCACCCATTAGGCGCAGGGGCTGAGTGGGAGCAAATATCACCTGAGTGGCAGGAGTTGCCGTGGCCTTCTTTATCTTAACCTTATCATCAATGCCAACACCTGCATTCCTCCTGGTGTAACCATCTATTCTTATTACCCCAGAGCCTTCATCCTCAGGATATCCTCGCATAACAACGGCTGCTGTTTTCTTCTTTCCCTCTATTATTATGGCGTCTCCAGGCATAAGACCCATCTTCTCAAATATGACAGGGTCTATCCTGGCTATTCCACGGCCCACATCCCTTGAGCGGGCCTCGGCTACCTTGACCACTATGCCATCATTTTTTCCATTCTTCATTTAAATCACCTCCAAAAAAGAGTGGAAATTTTATTGTATTTCCACCCTCCTCTTCTCGCCGGCCTCCTTTTTGAAGCGGATGACCAGCATTCCGTTTTCGTACTTTGCCCTCACGTTTTCGGTGGATACCTTCATCGGCAGGGTTATGTTCCTGTAGTACCTCCTTATAACCCTCTCCTTCTTGTGGTACTTCTTAACCTGCTCCTCTGACTCCTCTGTGAGCTCTGCGCTGACCTCAACACTGGTGGGTGAGACATTGAGATTTATATCCTCCTTCCTGACCCCTGGAAGTTCCATTATGACCACGAGTTCGTCATCCGTTTCGTACATATCCATCAGAGGCATCTTGTAGTCCTGAGCGTACTCCTTGCGCATTGCGTTGAGTTCCCTCTCCATCTCAGTCATTATGTCGTACATCTCCTTGAATACCCTGTCTCCGAATATCATCTTCATCACCTCCAGTTATCAACCTTTAGTTGATTACTAATTTCTCATATACAGCACTTCTATATAAAACTTTTGTTTATTTGACGTGATAAGGCGTGGCAAACTTTAAATACAATCTTTACGTTTTATTCACCTAGGTGAGCAGATATGCAAAAGGGTGGAATAATAGCAATAATAATTGTAGTGATTCTAATAATTGCAGGGATTGCAGTGTACTACGCCATGCAGCCTTCCAGTAACCAGCCAACACCCCCCCAGAAAAAGATGCTGGTCATAGGTGTCACAGATAAAATCTCAGATCTTGACACCTCCAATGCCTACGACTTCTACACGTGGGAAGTGCTGAACAATATAATGGGTGGTCTTGTAACCTATAAACCAGGAACGGCAGACATTATCCCGGCAATGGCCCAAAGCTGGAATGTTAATGCAAATGCCACCATATGGACCTTCCACCTGAGGAAGGACGTGAAAAACCACAATGGAACTGTTCTGAAAGCCCAAGATGTTGTTTGGAGCATTGAGAGGGTTATGAGAATAAACGGAGATCCCGCCTGGCTCGTAACATCCTTCGTGAAGAAAGTAACGGCCACCGACGATTACACTGTTGTATTCACTCTCAAACATCCAACTGCCTATTTCCTAGCACTGCTAACTGATCCACCGTACTTCCCCGTAAGCAGAGCATACGATCCGAACCACATTCAGAGTGATCAAACTGCCGGTGGTTGGGGCCCATACTATATAACCAAATGGGTCAGGGATCAGGAACTGGATTTGCAGGCGAACCCCAATTATTACGGGCCAAAGCCCAAGATTGAGAAGATAGTGATTAAATTCTACAAGGATGCAACCACAATGAGGTTGGCTCTCCAGAACGGGGAGATAAACATCGCATGGAGAACCCTAAGACCAACAGATATTGAGAATCTGAAGAAGAGCGGGTCATACAATGTGGTTGAAATACCCAGTTCATACATCAGGTACATATGCTTCAACACCGTGAAGGGCCCAACAAGTGATGTTCGCGTAAGACAGGCACTTGCCTACGCAATTGACAGACAGCAGATCGCAGAAAGGGTCTTCCACAACACAGTGGAGCCACTTTACACGCTTATACCAATTGGTATGTGGTCCCACAAGGACGTGTTTAAGGAGAAATACGGAGCATCTCCCAATCTAAATGCAGCTAAAAAACTTTTAGAAGAAGCGGGTTACAGCACCACAAATAAGTTAAAAATAAATCTATGGTACACACCCTCCCACTATGGAGATACCGAGGCAGATATTGCCCAGCTTCTTAAGCAACAGTGGGAAGCTACGGGAATGGTTGAGGTCACAATAAAGAGTGCAGAGTGGCAAACCTACCTACAGTACGCAAGACAGAAGCAGATGGAAGTTTATATGTTCGGCTGGTATCCGGATTATCTGGATCCTGATGACTACACCACACCGTTCCTATCCTCTGTGGACAATGCCAACGGGTGGGCCGGAACTGGATACAACAACAGCGAGATGAACCAGATACTTTCTGAGGCACAGCAACTCACAAACAAGACCCAGAGAGAGAAACTATACATAAAAGCACAGGAGATTCTTGCCCAAGATGTACCATACATTCCTTTCATACAGGGTAAACTGTACGTCGTAGCAGACAAGGACATAGGTGGAATAATCATAGGTCCAGATATGATTTTCCACTACAACCTGCTATACTTCAAGTGAGTTGTATCAAAAACTTTTTTTATTTTTATTTATTACTTACTCAAAAGGGTGGTTCTGTATGGCATCAAGAGGTCTCGGTAGGTACATTGTCATTAGAGCGCTTCTGATTATTCCAATGATTCTCATTCTCTACACCGTGGTGTTCTTCTTTCTGAGAATTCTTCCGGGAGATCCCATACTTGCAGTTGTCGGTACAAAAAATATACCTCCTGCGCAGCTGGAGCATCTGAGACAAATGGCAGGATTGGATAAACCCCTGTGGTATCAGTATTTTGATTATTTGACAAAGGTTTTCACAGGTAATTTTGGAGTTACCTTGGCATCCCCCAGTGGGAAATCTGTTACCTCATTCATAGCCCAGAGATTTCCTGCAACTCTTGAACTGACCATCTGGGGGTTTGGAATAAGCGTACTTCTGGGGATAATAACTGGAGTTATAGGGGCTAGAATGAAGGGAACAAAGGTGGATACTGCAATGCGTCTTTATAGCATATTCGTATATACTCTCTTCATTCCTTGGTTTGGCATGATGCTCCAGTATTTTTTCGGCGTGTACCTGCACATCCTTCCCACCTCTGGCAGAATAGCGCCAGGTATGCAAATTCACACAATAACAGGCCTCTACGTGCTTGATAGTATTCTTACAGGAAACTGGCCGGCTTTGGTCAGTTCAATAAAACATCTTATCCTTCCAGCACTCACCTTAGGAATAGTTTTAAGTGGGGCCTACACACGCCTCGTGAGAAATAACATGGTAGAAGTTCTCAGCATGGACTTTATACGTTCCTATCATGCCCGTGGCGTTAGAGGAGGAAAGGTGCTTTGGTACGCTCTTAAAAATGCTTTTATCCCTGTCATCACCCTAATGGGTCTTCAGTTCGCCATACTCCTGGGTGGAGCAGTACTAACAGAAACAACATTCAGCTGGCCAGGGATGGGTACATTTCTTATGGATAGGATAAGTTATAGGGATTATACATCGATACAAGGCACCGTGATTTTTATTGCAATATTCATCGGCGTGATAAGCTTGATAGTAGACATCGTGTATGCGCTTCTAGATCCCAGGGTGAAATATTAAAGGTGATAGTATGGAGTTGGCAGATAAAATATTCAATGTGGCGTTCAAATCTCTCTTGAAGAAGGTACCTGGAAGAGGGCTTCTTTTAACCGGTCTTACCATAGTTCTAGTGATCATTTTTATGGCTATATTCGCACCGTTCATCTCACCATACAGTCCTACAGAATCAACAAACGATACCTTTGCACCACCATCATGGAAACATCCTATGGGTACAAACAGGATAGGCCAGGACATGTTCTCAAGAATTGTATGGGGAGCAAGAATAATGATCTATGTTGTGGCGATAGCAACAATGCTCTCTATGAGCATAGGTATACCCCTTGGACTCATATCAGGTTACTATCGAGGGAAAATGGATAGGACACTGAGCATAATAATGGATAGTATTTACGCCTTCCCGGCCATAATATTGGCCATTGTAATATCCGTAGCCTTGGGTCCAAGTCCTATGAACACAGCAATTGCCATATCCTTCGTATACGTTCCTACATATTTCCGCATGGTTCGTGGACAAACCCTGAGTTTCAGAGAGCAACTGTTTGTGGAGGGGGCAAAAGCTGTGGGAGCAAGAAACAGAGACATAATGTTCCGATACATACTCCCAAATCTGGTACCCACAATCCTTGTGGTGTTTTCCCTAAGCGTTGCTGATGCAATTCTTACTGAAGCTGGTTTGAGTTTTCTGGGTCTCTCTGTTACACCACCCACCCCAGATTGGGGTTACGATCTGAAGGTGGGACAGCCATTTCTCCTAGATGGTTACTGGTGGCTCGTGGTGTTTCCAGGCCTTATGATCATGCTTTTTGCCATGGCTTTTGCACTAATAGGGGAGGCATTAAGTGAGAGAACTTCCCTTGGAACGAGGTGATAACATGGAGAGCGTGGTTATGGATGTAAGAAACTTGAGCGTTTATTACTTTACAATAGCCGGGACAGTTAGGGCCGTTGAAAATGTGTCCTTTAAAATAGAGCGAGGAGACTGGGTAACCTTTGTGGGGGAGAGCGGAAGCGGAAAATCTACGGTGGCCCATGCACTTGTAAACCTCGTTCCCAATCCTGGAAAAATAGTCAACGGAGAGATCATATTCAATGGAAAGAATATACTGAAAATGTCTCCTGAAGAACTCCGAAGCATAAGGGGAAAGGATATAAGTATGATATTTCAAGACCCAATGACCAGTCTTGACCCCCTGAGAAAAATTGGAGAGCAAATTGCAGAGGTTATGATTGAACATGGTGTTGAAAAGAATGAGGCTATGGAAAGGGTTAAAAAACTTCTAAGAAGCGTTAACATTCCAGAGGACAGAATAGATTATTACCCCCACCAGTTAAGTGGTGGACAGCGGCAGAGAATAATAATCTCTATGGCAATGGCTTTTCATTCAAAGCTTATAATTGCAGACGAACCCACAACTGCCCTTGACGTGATAGTGCAGGATTCAATAATGGATTTGCTGGAAGATCTGAGAAAAGAAGGGACAAGCGTGTTCTTCATAACCCACGATATATCCCTAGCCGCCGAGAGAAGTTCAAAAATAGGAATAATGTACGCAGGAAAACTCGTAGAATTTGGATTTGTGGACCAAATAATAGATAATCCCAAGCACCCCTACACCGCTGCACTATTTCAGAGTACGCCGGATCTATGGGTTGATAAACAAATTACATCCATACCTGGATATCCTCCGGATCTTAGGGATCCTCCTGCAGGATGCAGGTTCTATCCAAGATGCCATGTTTTCAAGGATGATGAAAATCTAAAAGGGCTCTGCGATTCAAGGGAACCCACAATGAAGGAAGTTGAACCCGGCCATTTTGTTGCCTGTCATCTGTATGGTGATTGAAATGGATTATATATTAGAGGTTAGGGATCTCAAAAAGTACTTTCCGGTCAGGAGAAGTTTCATTGAGATAATCAAAAAATCTCCCCAAAAATATGTAAAAGCGGTTGATGGAATATCCTTCAAAATAAAAAGGGGAGAGACACTGAGTCTCATTGGAGAGAGCGGATGTGGCAAAACCACTGCGGGAAGAACAATATTACGACTTATCGAGCCAACGGATGGAAAGATAATATTTGAGGGAAGAGATATAACAAACATTCCAGAAAAAGAGTTGAGACCAATACGCAAGGAGATGCAGATAATCTTTCAGGACCCCTATGCAAGTTTAAGTCCAAAGATGAAAATTGGAGAAGCAATATCTCATCCTCTTCTAATTCACAATTTGGCAGACAAGGAGGAGGCAAAGGAGATAGCTCTAAAAATGTTAAAGAGGGTAGGACTAACTCCGGAAGAAGAATTCTACAACAGATATCCACACCACCTAAGCGGCGGACAGAGACAGAGAGTCGTGATAGCAAGGGCCATGGTTCTCAAACCAAAATTTGTGGTTGCCGATGAGGCCGTTTCGATGATAGACGCATCTATGAGAGCATCAATACTAGAACTGCTTAACGACTTCAAGAGAGAGTACAACCTTAGCATGCTCTTCATAACCCACGACATAGATATAGGAAAACTCATTTCAGACAGGCTCGCGGTGATGTACCTCGGAAAAATCGTTGAAATTGGGAGAGTTAAAGACATACTCAACAACCCACAGCACCCATATACAAAGGCTCTTATGGAGGCCGTACCTTCAATAGCAAGAAGAAAGAGAGAGAAGAAGGTAAAAATAAAGGGAGAGATCCCAAATGCAATAGATGTCCCACCTGGATGCAGATTTCATCCAAGATGTCCATTTGCCATGGAGATATGCCATAGAAAAGAGCCCGAACTTGTGGAGGTGGAGCCAGAGCACTTCGTTGCCTGTCATCTTGTGAAATAACCTTCAATTTTTTATTTTTGTGGAATTTTTGGAGATGCGAACATGGGCAGCTCTTCAACATCCCGTATAAGATGGCTTCTCACCACGAGATTATCCACAGAGAGATAGATAAGGTAAAAATAAACTCCCAGAAATACCAGTCCGAAGAATATTCCCAATGGCCATAGTATTTTCAAATCATCTCTAGTTTTAACATAGTTGCCCTGCATATAAGAATCCCTGGTACTCTTTGAAAGAAAAGCTATGAAAATATCCAAAAATGCAAAAATTATGCCAACGAGCCCCCAGGGTAGCAGGAGTATGCCCCACAGCGCATTTATGCCTGCCACAAATATGGATAAAACTATGGCCATATTGAGCGATTCTCCCACCTTCTCAACGCCCTTCATCACAATGTTCATAATTTTGCTCTTATTTAATATTTGCCATCAAAAAATTATTTATCTCCATTCCCATGTGCATGGGATGAGAACCAGGAAATTTGATGAGATAAGACCCGTTGAAATTGTGCCAAATTTTCAGAAAAAACCATACGGCTCTGCACTCATAAGACAGGGGGATACCGTTGTTCTTTGCTCTGCACAGGTCATTGAGAGCGTACCCGATTGGTTAAAGGCCCAGAACTCAGGATGGCTCACAGCCGAATACTCCATGCTCCCTGGCTCCTCGGATACGCGAATATTTCGAGATAGGGGCCACGTTAATGGGCGCAGTAAAGAAATAGAGAGGATAATAGGAAGAACCCTCCGTGCAGCCGTTGACCTAACCAAACTCGGTCCAAGAACCATATGGATCGATTGCGATGTGATACAGGCAGATGGAGGTACAAGAACTGCAAGCATAACCTGTGGATTTGTTGCGCTCTCCCTGGCCGTGAGAAGGCTGATGATGGAGGGAAAGATCGCAGAAAATCCGATAATTCACAAGGTAGCTGCCATAAGCGCTGGTATTGTGGAAGGAAAGCCCATGCTGGACCTTGCCTACGAGGAGGATTCAAAGGCCGATGTGGATCTCAATGTGGCAATGAACGAGGATGGAAAATACATAGAAATTCAGGGCACATCTGAGAGAAGGGCACTCAGCAGAGATGAGCTAAACGTTCTTCTGGATCTGGCAGAGAAGGGCATAAAAGAACTATTCAAGAAGCAAGAGGAGGCCCTTAATGTGTAGATTCGTGGCTGTACTCTCCAGTGAGGATATCAATTTACGTGAATATTTTAATTTCCTGAAAAAACAGGCCCTTGAGGGAAAGAGGGCACCCCACAGAGATGGTTTCGGATACTGGATACTCTCAAAAAATGGAGAACATTATTACAGAACAACACTGCCCGCATGGAATTTCAAAGATGCTTTACCGAAGGGGCATGTTGCATTTTTTCACGCAAGAAAAAGGGGAAAAACGGGGGCTCCTGTGGAAATTGATAACGTTCACCCTTTCATACGCGGGGGTGCTGTATTCATGCACAATGGAACGCTTCATATCCATAAACATCCGAGAGCTGTAGGAGATACAGACACAGAGAGTTTCTTCCTCACCCTGCTTGACCATGAAATTGAGGAAGGGCTAAAAAGCATAGTGGAAAATGAAGAATTCACATCTCTGAATTTTGTGATGTATAGGGGTGGAGATCTTTACATATTCAGGTTGGCCATAAAAGCGGAGAGTTATTACTCCATATTCATAAAGGAAAATTCAAGTGAAATTGTAATTTCTACCGAGGAGATGGGTGCCGGATTTAGAAAGATGAGAAACGGAGAGATGCTAATAATCTCAAAAGATCTCAAGGTTGATTCATATTGTATTTTCCCAGATATGTGCCATTGAGAAGATATACCTCCATTTCACCAACCAATTTATTTCTAAAAAGTGGCCCAATAGGTTTACCGATAGCAGCACCCACAAGTGGGTTGAAGGCTGGAAGCACAACTATTTTTACATTCTTCCCATATTTTTCCACGCCCCTATCACTTAAATTTCCACGCAACAGGCATGGCATCTTGGTGGATTTGCTTACAGAATCAAAAAATTCCATCTCCGGATGAATATGTCCCATGAAGAGGATGTCTGCTGTCATAACACCCTCTCCTGGCCAAGAGTGTCCATGTATGAATCCGTATTTACCCATACGAAATCCCGTTGCAGGTTTAATTTCAAAATCAACCATATCCTCTATGCCCCCATCATGATTGCCCTTAACCGCCGTTATAGCGTATGGAAGATCCTGAAAAAACATACTCAATTCCCGAGGAGTGCGTAAAATACTGTGTTTCACATCACCCAATATTATTAGTTGCTCCGCACCATAGCGCTCCATCAAGGTAATTATTCTTCTTTTCATACTCCTCCAGATTGAGGGCACGATTATTCCCCTCTCACGAAGTTCATCCTCGTAGCCTATGTGAAGATCCGCAATGACCAGGGAATTTATATCTTCAAGATAGATGGCACGATCTCTATCCACTTTCATAATTCACACCATAACGCAAGAGAACCCCATATCCAAGGGGTTTGCATTCCAGCAGTTTCAATTTAATTGTTTCCTCTGCAAACCTGGCACCCTTTCCTGAGACAAGGGTGGGTGCGTCTCCTCCTATGATCATGGAGCCGACAAATACGTTGAGTTCATCAACAAGCCCCTCTCTCAGAAATGAGGAAATCACCGTGCTTCCTCCCTCAACCATCACACTCCCTATTTCCCTTTTCCAGAGTTCCTCCATGAGGCAATGCAGATCCACAAGATTGTATCCACATCTTATTATCTCGGCGTTCAAATCTCTTGGTGGTGCATCCTTTGTGGTGGCGATTATTGTGGGTGCCATATCATTTAAAACCCTCGCATTCTCAGGAATACGCAACTTTGAATCAAGAACAATGCGCACGGGATTTTTAGCATCTGGCACAAATTTCTCCTTGACTGTGAGTTTTGGGTCATCTTTGATTATCGTGTTTATTCCCACGAGAATGGCATCCACAGAGGCACGAAGATGATGAACTCGTCTGAAATCTTCCTCATCGCTTATCTTTATTCTCCTTCCCCCAACAAGGGCTATCTTGCCATCAACACTCATGGCTGCATTTACAATTACTCTGGGACGCATAATCTCACCTTCCAAACCGCCTCTGCCTCAACTGGTAGTCCCTTATAGCCCTGAGAAAGTCAATCTTACGAAACGTGGGCCAGTATATGTCAGCGAAGTAAAACTCACTGTAGGCGCTCTGCCAAAGTAGAAAATTGCTTATTCTCTCCTCGCCAGATGTGCGAAGTATCAGGTCAGGATCCGGTAGTTCTGCAGTGTACAGGTGCTTTCTGACCTCGTTTTCGTCAATATCCTCAATTTTAAGTTTGCCCTCCTTTACCTCCTGGGCAATCTCCTTTATGGCCTTCACTATTTCCTCCCTTCCACCGTAGGCAATGGCTATGTTGAAAAAGAACTTATCATAATTTTTCGTTCTCTCCTCTGCGTAATCTATGGCCCTTTGAAGATCCTCTGGAAGGATCTCCCTCTGCCCAATGACCCTTATCCTTATCCCGTTTTCATGCACCCGCTCGTCATCAGCCGCCCTCTTCAGATTCTCAACAAAAAGGCGCATCAATTCAAGCACTTCCTCACGGCTTCTGCTGAAATTCTCTGTGGAGAAGGCATAAACGGTGAGTATTTTTATGCCAACTTCCCTGCACCAGTCAATTACCTCCTCCAATTTATCGCGACCCTTCATATGCCCATCCGAGGGTTTCATACCCAGCTCCTTTGCAAACCGACGATTTCCATCCATAATTATACCCACATGCCCTGGAATCTTTCCCTCCTTCACAATCTTCAAAAGTTTCTTCTCGTACGCCTTGTAGGCAGTTTCCACTAGTCCTTGGGTAAAATCCATTGTCCCATTATTCCCTTTATTTTATTTATTTCTTTTCCCTGAAGGATGAATATGAGCACATCACCCTTTCTCAGCACCTCGTTTGGACCCGGTTTCTTTATAAATTTATCCCCTCTCTTTATGCCCACAATAATTCCAATCTTCCTGCGTATATCAGTGTCTTTTATTTTCTTGCCGGAGTACCTATCGGGCAAATTCAATCCAACAATACTCAGATCTCCAGAGATCATTATTCTATCTATGAAAGAGGCCACACGAGGGGCGAGAAGGAATCTCAAAATCTCCCTGCCAACGATCTCACTCTCAAGTACAGCATAATCAGCACCTGCCTGATAGGCCTTTCTGACATTCTCAGCCTTACTGACGATGACCGCTACCTTTATTCCCGGATTGAGTTTCTTTGCAAGCAGCGTTATGTATATGTTTTTCTCATCGCTTTCGGTGGCGGCAATGAGCACCCTTTCCCTCTCTATTCCAGCCTTCAAAAGAACCTCTTCCCTGGATGGGTCTCCCTTTATTGCCCCCTCTCCCTCGGCCTTCACATCTATAATCGTGCCCCCAAGTCGCCTGGTTAAATCGTTGTAACCACATAGTATCATCCAGACACCCCCTTCAAAAGTATAACCACATCACCAGGGTGCAGAATGAACTGGGGGGCGGGATTTACGAACAACTCACCACCCCTATAAACCCCTATTATGATGGCATTCTTCATCCTCTTACCCATTTCCATCACAGTGGTTTCACTTTCAATCCTTTTTTCCAAAATATGAGTGTCCTGGAATATCTCCCCAGTAAATTTATGGGTCAGGTCCTCATTTACCCAGTGAGATATAACGGAACTTATTATTTCGTCCTTTCTTATCACAAAATTTGCCCCACTCTTTTTCAGTATATCCCCTACACCGGAGTTTTCGGCAAGGGCTATTATGTTCAACCTCTCATTCATATTTCTAGCAGTGAGTGTGGTCACAGCATTAATCTCGCTGCTCCCTATTGCGAGGAGGGCTCTGGCTCTGCTTATGTTGGCTTTCATGAGATTTTCCATTTCCGTGGGTTTGCCAATCACAGCAGGGTAAGTTGAAGGAGCATTTTCATCCACAATCACGAATGGTATGCCCAGCAAATCCAGTTCCTCCACTATTATATCCGCCACATCATTGTATCCTGCAATTATAACATGGGCATCTTCAGGAACAGGCAGTTTCTCACCATGAACCGCGCTCCTTACCTTCAACTCTATCCAAGGACCAAGAAGAGCCTGAATACCCCCGAAAATCACGCCAAGCCCGAAGATCAGGTAAATTATGGTGAACCACTTACCCACCTCGCTTTGCAGGTCAACACCTGCAGGATAATGGCCCAGGGTGGATATAGTGACAACGCTGAAGTATATGGCATTGGTGAGGCTTGCACTCTGATGCTCCACAAAAACCTTAATGAGCACATAGCCCAAACTTCCCAGCAGTATTGTGATTATAACCATAAGGATGAACAGAATCAGGCGGTTCTTGAGATGAAACGATGAAACCATTGGGAGTATATAATCATCAATGATTTAGATTTTATCCCTGATATCCGAGGGAAAATTAATAAATATTGATTATGCAATTCCCCCACGTTATGGGAATGAAAACTTACCTGAAGATAACCTTCAACAGCGAAGGAGCAAACCCCAGCGAGATCATGAGCAGACTGCAGTCTCTTGGATTCAAGCCGATAACAGGTACATACGATATGGTATACGAGTGGGACAATGGGGCAACGGTGAAGGACGCAATCTGGTTCGCCGATAAAGTGCACGAAACGCTCAGGGGATACAACGTTCTGTTCCAGCTGGAAACGATATCTGAATGATCATCTATATGGATATCTTTTGTACGTTCCGCATTTGAGACATTTTATCACAACCTTTCCCTTTTTAAGTCTGACCTGCGCCGTTTTTCCGGGTAGCAGAAAACTGTGGCATTTTTTGCAAATCCTCATTTTCATATACCCTGGAAGGCGCACATTGTACTTACGAGATAAATTCAAAATATGATCCACATACCTTCTGGCAAGTTCTTCATCACCATTCATGGCCTCATTCTGTGCCAGTTCGTAAAGAATTTTTATTCTTTCCCTTGCAATTCGCTGCATGTATTTTTTCCTTTGATTCACACAATCTCTACGCACACAACATTAAAAAACTTTGCCATTTACGGCATTTGTGGAAAACCTATTAAATGTAAATAAATTTATAAAAGCGTGCTACACGGCTTCTCAATGTAATTCTAACAAAAAAATATTTATACAAGAATGGCAATACCTTCATTGGGGTGACTAAAAATGGTAGGAATTAGCGAGTTGGCAAAAACTGTTGCCAAGAAGACTGGAGTGAGCCAGAAGCAGGCAAGAGCAGTGATAAGGGCCTTTGTTGATGAGGTCGTCGAGCAGGTAAACAATGGAAACAAGGTAAATCTCGTGGGATTTGGGATATTTGAGCGCCGTGTACAGAAGGCAAGGAAGGCAAGAAATCCGCGCACAAAGGAAGTTATTAACGTTCCTGAGAAGAAGAAATTTGTGTTCAGGGCATCCAGCAAGATAAAGTACCTCTAAATATTTTAAACACCCTCTATTTTTTTATTTTCACCCTTGTAAATTCTGCACTCTCACCAAGCGCATATCCTATTAAATTTCCGTAATTCATCATTGATAGAAATACTATCTCCGTATCTTTTAGGAGATGCGCATAACTCTTCAGTTTTTCAATTTTACCCTTCATACCCGAGGTTACATCTATCCCAGCAGAACCGGATACTTGGGCTCTGTTCTGTATATCATCTAAACTTATCTCCCTTATCAATCGGGCATTCTCGTTGGTCTTCGGATCCTCCGTGTAAATTCCATTCACATCGGAGACAAAGATCAGGCGTTTTGCATTTAACCGTGCTGCCAGATGCAGAGCGATGGTGTCTCCCGAACAAACAGAGAAACCTCTGACCTCGTCGTAGACCATATCCCCTCCGATGAGGGGAACCATACCAAGATCCAAAAATTTCTCAATGGATTCGCTGTAAAATTCCTTTATTTTTTCATTTTCAGCAACAATAACGCTGCTGGGAAGGAATATCATGGCCGGTATGCCCTGGTTCCTAAGTGCATCTGCCAGTCTGGTTCTCAAAATAAAAACGAGGGACTGGGTATGGGCAAGATTTACCAGATCCTCCCCACTTTCGTAACCCCTGTAAAGGTGGTACTCCTTAACCGGAGGATGACCTAAAGAGCCCACACCATGCACTATTATCATCCTCTCAAAAACCTCTCCAAGTTCCTTCCCAATTTCCCTAATTCTCTCTTCCATCAAAGAATATGGTCGGGACTTATCTGTGAGTACCGAGCCGCCGAGTTTTATCACAGTGAGACCTGGAAGAGGGAGGGTGGGCATCACAATCCCCAGAATGGTTCCCAGAAGGTGTGTATACCCGGCCAGAGACCCAGAGCGATCAAGATTATACCCATCACAATCACAGATGCGGGTATGATTATATTATCCACATCATGGGGGCTGAATAATTCAACAACAGAGGCAACTATGGATAGAATCAAAATGGGCACAAACCACTGGGCCACAGTTCCAATGCTGTACGTGTAGACGAGATTCCCAGAGGAGTAAACACCCACACCCATCAACCCGTAAAGGAAAATCATGAGCAGGGTTAGGGTAAACCCTATAAGGAACATTCCAAGCAGGGAACCCTCGATTGTCTTCGTTCCTGCGGGCACCTTCAACTTTCTCTTCCCGTAATTCCTTCCAACAATATCTGCAAAACCATCGCCGAAGGCAAGGATAGAGAAGGATATGAGGGCAAGAGGATGTGTCCACCAGAAGATGGAGACGAAAATCATTATCAGGGTGTAGTAGAATGTCCCTCTGAGCAACTCCTTGGGATCTCCAGAACGGGACATAGTGTTGACAAAGGCCTCATCCCTTGATATTCCCAGCCCAATTGTTAAAAATTTCAAAGCGAAAATGAGGGGCACTATGGACGCAATGATTGGAGAGTACCATGAGCTAGAGTAAAAGGGAAAGAAGAACACATAAATCGGTGCTGCGAATGTGTGTATAACCTTTCTGGATACGTTGATGCTCAATTTCCCCGAATTTCTAAGTTTGTCGTTTATGCCTATGAGTGCAAAAATTGCCACGAGGGTTATGAAAAAGGCAATTATATCCTCCACTATCGGTATACCTATGAAAGCAAGCAAACCCATTTTCTAAGCCTCCTTAAAAAAGGTATGAAAGAGGAGGTATATAATTTTTCGCAAAAATCAAAGGTACTTTGATTCAACGTACCTTATGAAGTACTCCGGATTGAAATCCTCCCCGAGACCTCTCCTCAAAAGTTCCTTTGGCGGATAAATTGAGCCGTACCTGTGAACCTTCTCCCTGAGCCAGTCCTTTATGGGCTGGAACTCACCATTCTTTATTGAATCCTCTATATTTACATCCCTTCTCATGTGCTCTGCAATCTGGGCCGCCAGCATTGTACCTATTGAGTATGTGGGGAAATAACCTATTGTGCCGTGGGCCCAGTGTATATCCTGGAGTATACCCTCAGCATAGTTCTTTGGTCTTATTCCCAGAAGATTCTCCATCTCATCATTCCATAGTTCAGGTAGATCCTTTGCATCTATGCCCTCATTGATCATTATTTTCTCCAGTTTGAAGCGAAGCAGTATGTGGAAATTGTAGGTCACAACATCCGCCTCCGTTCTTATGTAATCGAGACGCACTATGTTCATATACCAGTAAATGTCCTCTGGGGTGTAATCTCCTATACCCGACACATTTTCATTCAGAACAGGGTAAATCAACTCAGCAAACTCCATGCTCCTTCCAACGATGTTTTCCCAGAACCGGGATTGGGATTCGTGAATGCCAAGGGACACACCCCCTATTATGGGTGTGAACATGAATCGCTCATCCTGCTGCAATTCGTAAAGGGCGTGGCCAAACTCGTGCACCGTGCTCAGGATCGTGCGACGAAAATCAACTCCCTCATACCTTGTGGTTATTCTCACATCCTTCAGACCGAACTCCGTGGTAAATGGATGCGCAGAAACATCTATGCGGGAACGTACACCCAGAGGAAATCCAAACATCTTCAAAATTTCCCTGTTCACACTCTCCATACTGGCACGCTCATACTTCAACTTCTCAAGTGGATGCTCCCTTGGAACCTTTCCCTCACTCAAAATTCTCTCAAGAATGGGTTTGAGTCTCCTTTCAACCACATCAAACATCCTCTCAACATCCTCTGTGGTCAGACCCTCCTCAAAGAGATCCAGCAGGGCATCATAGGGATACCTCTCATAACCAAGATAATCGGCCGCCCTCTTTCCAAGATCCATTATTTTATCGAGCCAGGGTGCAAATTTATCATAATCGTTCTTCTCCCTAGCCTCCTTCCACACGGCAGTGGCTCTGCTTGTTGTCTCACTCAATTCCTTGACAAACTCTGGAGGGAATGAACTTTCAATCTTTATTCTTCTCTTCAGCACCCTGACGACTCCTCTTTCGTACTCGTTTAGTCCCTCAACGGAGTCTGCACGGTTCACAAGTTCCACAAATTCTGGTTTGAGAAGAAACTCCTGGGACAGTATGGCAAGTTCTCCCTCAGCAACACTCCTTTCCACAATCCCTTCCTTGGGCATGTTAACCTCCATATCCCAGCCAAGCACCGAGGATGCATGGCCAATGGCCCATATTCTCCTGTACTTTTCAAGAATTTCCTTTATTACCTCATTCTCAAACACCATTTGAATCACCATGCAAGCATGACATTCCATTAGATAAACTTAATCGTGCTATTATTTAGCAATGGAAATATTTAATTCCTTTAATTCCTTTTCGCACCTATGTTCTCAAACAGAGTTATGGGCATTGAACTCTCTGGGATAAGAAAGATTTTTGATATGGCCCAGGGAGAGGTCATCAATCTTGGTCTCGGAGAGCCCGACTTTCAGCCACCCCCCGAAGCTCTTGATGCCATAAGGGAAGCGGTGGAGAGAGGTTACAACAAATATGGTCCCTCAAAGGGATTTCCGGAACTTAGAGAGGCTATAGCGGAGAAATTTTCAAAATATGCAGATATAACCGCCGAGAATGTCCTAATAACTGTGGGAGCCACGGAAGGTATGCTGGCAACCATGCTCTCCCTCATAGACCCCGGCGACGAGGTTCTTTATCCGGATCCGGGCTTCGTGCTCTACAAGCCTCATACCATAATTGCCGGAGGAAAACCTGTGGCCTATCCAATTCTGCAGGAAAACGATTTTATGCCCACGCAGGAGGACCTGCAGGAGAGGATAACGAAGAAAACGAAGGCCATAATTCTGAACTATCCAAACAACCCAACGGGAGGAATAATTGACGAGGAGCACATAAAAATGGTGGTAGATATTGCAGAGGATAACGATTTGATAATAATTTCCGATGAGGTTTACTTTAACATAATCTACGAGGGTGCACCCAGAACCTTCCTGGGAAGATACGACAAACTCATTTTTGTAAACTCATTCTCAAAAGAGTTCGCCATGACCGGATGGCGCCTTGGATACCTGATCGCTCCCAAGGAGTATGTGGAGCAGATCGGAAAGATACACTACTACTCCGTGGCATGTCCACAGAGCCCAATTGAGTACGCGGCCCTAACCGCAATCAGAAAGAGCAAGTACTACTCAGATATGATGGTTGAGAAATTCAGAAGAAGAAGGGATCTTATATACGATTTGCTCAGAAAGATGGATGGTGTGAAACCCAATTTCCCACGGGGAGCATTTTACATATTCCCCAGGATAGAACTTAACGCCGACCCGGTGGAGATAGTGAAAGAGGTTGTGAAAAGAGGTGTGCTGTGCACCCCTGGAAACGCATTCGGAAAGATTGGCACACAGCACATTCGCTTCTCCTACGCGGCAAGCGAGGAAGATATAAGAAGGGGTATGGAAATATTTGACTCGGTGCTCGAAAAGTTCAGATGAGCATAACGAAACCTTTTATTTCCTCTTTCCATGCCTATTTTCGGTGATAAAATGAACGGTTACGGTAGAATTTTGAGGGTAAATCTCAATGATAAGAGTGCGAAAACTGAGGAATTGCCTCCCGAGATTGCAAGGAAATTTTTGGGTGGACTTGGAATTGCCGCCTATTATCTCTACAAGGAGGTTCCAAAGGGCGCAGATCCCCTGGGTGAGGAAAACAAGATATTCATCGCCCCGGGCCTATTAACTCCCTTTGGCGTGCCAACAGCATCCAAGACCTCTCTCACTTCCAAGTCCCCGCTTACTGGCGGATTCGGACGCACAGTTGTTGGAGCACCGATGGGTGTGGAACTCAAAAAGGCGGGCTACGAGATGCTCATAATTGAGGGAAAGAGCGATGAGCCTGTGATAATAAGAATTGAGGATGAGAATGTGAGCATAGAGCCCGCCAAAGACCTCTGGGGTATGGATACAAGGGAAACGCAGGAAAAATTGAAGAAGAAGTACGGAAAGGTGAGCACCGCCGTTATAGGGCCTGCGGGCGAGAACCTAAGCAGGATAAGTGGCATAGACTTTGAGGAGAGGCAGGCAGCCAGGAACGGTATAGGCGCGGTTTTTGGCTCAAAGAAGTTGAAGGGTATAGTGGTAAAGGGCACCAAGAAGCCCGAGCCATACGATGCTGCAAAATTGAGAAAACTCATAGCCAAATGGGCCAAGATAATAAAGGATCACCCGGCCACCAAGGACGATATGGGCTACGGAAGCGGAGAATTTTTGAGATGGATGAATCTTGAGCGTGGCACATTCCCAACAAGGAACTGGCAGTGGGGATACTTCCAGAGTTTCTACGACAGGGCCAAGGAGGGGGAGTTGCTGGGCATAGACCCATATTACTGGGTTCCAAAGTTCAGAAGCGGTAGAAATCCATGTCCAAACTGTACCAAGCCATGCTCCCAGGTGTTCAAACTGACAAAGTACAAGCCAGGAGTGGAAACGGATGGACCTGAATACGAGACCCTTTACTCCCTGGGTGGAGAACTTGAAATTGATGACCCTGAGGCTGTGGCCTACCTGAATCTTCTCTGCGATCTATACGGGCTGGATACAATATCAGCCGGAGTGACCATCGGCTGGGCCATGGAGGCCTACGAGCGTGGATTGCTCACAAAAGAAGACACTGATGGCTTGGATTTGAGATTTGGGAATGTTGAGGCCGCCGCTGAAGCACTTCGCAAAATGGCCTACCGTGAGGGAAATCTGGGCAAATTACTGGCCGATGGAAGCAAGAGAGCCGCCGAAAGATTGGGAAAGGGAAGTGATAAATTTGCCATACATGTAAAGGGCCAAGAATTGCCAGCATACGATGTCCGCGGCATAAAGGGAATGGCCCTTGCAATGGCCGTATCCTATCGTGGTGCATGCCATCTTACCGCCGGTGTGTATGGCACGGAACTGGTGGGCAGATGGTGGAAATTTGATGGCATAGATAGATTGAGTGCCGAGAACAAGGGATTTGAGGTGAAAACCCACGAGGATCTTATGCAGGTGTACGATGCCCTTGGTGTATGCAAGTTCTCAAGGCACATGTACTTCCTTGAAGGGTTCCCTGAATTGATTCATGCTGTAACGGGATTTGAAATGAGCAACGCAGGACTCATGGTCATTGGAGAACGCATATACAACGTTGCCCGTGCCTTCAATGTCCGAGAGGGATTTGACCGCAAGGATGATACCCTACCATGGCGCATAATGCATGAGCCCATACCAAAGGGCAAGAGTGCGGGCTCCTATGTTAAACCCAAGGAACTTGAGCATATGCTGGACGAGTACTACCAGGCAAGGGGTTGGAGCGAGGACGGAGTGCCAACCAAGGCCAAACTGGTCTCGCTGGATCTTGAGGATATAGCGGAAGAAATTGGCGTGGGCCATTAGGCCCTTTTTCTCCATTTTCTTTGTTTAGAAGTAATCCACATTCAAGGCTTAAATAAAAGGTTTTGTGCTTATAAAATTTCTTTGCAGGGTTCTCAGATAGCTTAATTATTTTATACCACACAAACATGCCAAATTATGGGGGATATTTACATCTACGATACGCTCAGCGGCGAGAGAAGGAAGTTTGAGCCCTTTCATCCGGGAAGGGTGGGCATTTACGTTTGCGGACCAACAACCTACGATTATGCACATATAGGCCACGCCAGGCCCGCAATTATGTTCGATGTCCTCAGGAGATTCTTGGAATACATGGGCTACGATGTTATCCTCATATCCAACATCACCGATGTTGATGACAAGATAATAAACAAGGCAAATGAACTGGGCAAGGATCCCATAGAGATGGCCCATTACTACGCGCAGGAGTACCTAAAAGACATGGACTCTTTAAGAGTGCGCCGTCCAAACATTATACCCAAGGCCACGAGGCACATGGAAGAGATTATAAACCTCGTAAAAACCCTGATT
Organism: Aciduliprofundum sp. MAR08-339; assembly: GCF_000327505.1. NCBI lineage: Archaea > Methanobacteriati > Thermoplasmatota > Candidatus Aciduliprofundum > Candidatus Aciduliprofundum sp. MAR08-339. Next base: position 536,568 of record NC_019942.1, on the reverse strand, counting down.
GAGAAGGGATACGCCTATGAGAGTGGTGGAGATGTGTATTTCTCTGTTGAAAAATTCAAGAATTATGGCAAATTGTCACACAGAAAAATGGAGGATATGCTAGCAGGCGCAAGGGTTGAGGTGAGCGATAAAAAACGCAACCCCCTTGATTTTGCACTCTGGAAAGCGGCAAAGCCCGGAGAGCCCCACTGGCCCTCTCCCTGGGGTCCAGGGCGCCCTGGATGGCATATAGAGTGCAGTGCAATGAGCATGACCTATCTCGGTTCAACCCTGGATATCCATGGCGGCGGTGCAGATTTGATTTTTCCCCACCATGAGAATGAGATTGCCCAGAGCGAGGCTGCAACAGGTAAGCCCTTTGCAAGGTATTGGATGCATGTTGGCCTGGTTAGATTTGAGAAGGAAAAAATGAGCAAGAGCATAGGCAACGTGTTCCTAATTCGTGATTTTCTCAAGAAGTACCCGCCGGAGGTGCTGCGCCTCATGTACCTGAACTCCCATTATCGCAAACCCTACGATTTCAGCGAGAAGAATATCACAGATACCATTCCTCTTCTTGAAAAAATATGGAGCACATACCAAATACTTAAAAAATCGGCCAGTGGGGGAGATGCATCAGAGCAGACGAAAATGAGAATAAGGAATGCGAAGAGAAGCATAATTTCGGCCCTGAGCGATGATTTCAACACCAGAGAGGCCCTGGCCGAGTACCTGAACTTCGTGAACTACGCAAAGGATCTCCATGGTCCTGATGCAAGAGCGGCCCTTGAATTCCTTGGGGAGATGGATTATATATTTGATCTGCTGCCGAGGGGTACGGGAGGAGATAAGGAGGAAAAACTCATAGGGCTGCTCCTTGAAGTAAGGAATGAGGAACGCAGGAGAAAGAACTACGACATTGCAGATTACATCCGGGAGCAACTGGAAAAAATGGGAATAAAAATAGAGGATACAAAAGAAGGTACCAGATGGTACCTCATTTAAGCGTCCCTTATTCCCTCCTCAACTATTTTTATGACAACCTCTCCATCGGGTAACGCGGGAGAGTCTATGAGCCTTGCAACCCTCTTGTTGCCCCTGCTCTTACGAAGGTATATCCGGTAAGTGGCTGTGTGCCCAACAATATGGCCTCCAATGGGCTGGGTCGGATCTCCAAACATCATACCCGGATTGGCAGCCACCTGATTTGTCACGGCCACAACGGCGTTGTTGAGATCTGCAAATTTCAGAAGATCATGCATATGCTTATTGAGCAACTGCTGTCTCTCTGCCAGAGAACCCCTACCAACATACTCCGCTCTGAAATGGGCTGTCAGAGAATCCACAATGAGAAGCCGGACGGGATACTCCTTTGCCAGTTCCATGGCCTTATCCACAAGGAGAATCTGGTGATTTGAATTGAATGCCCTTGCCACATGTATCTTCTTGAGTGAATCAATGGGATCAAGTCCAAGAGCCTCTGCCATCTGCTTTATTCTTTCAGGCCTGAAAGTGTTTTCCGTGTCAATATATATGGCATGCCCCTCCAGACCGCCCTTGTCAGCGGGTAACTGAACGTTGACGGCAAGTTGATGCATGATCTGAGTCTTGCCCGAGCCGAACTCGCCGAAGAACTCTGTTATGGCCTGGGTTTCAAGACCACCACCAAGTAGCCTGTCAAATTCGGGAGAGCCCGTTGTGAGTTTTGTAACATTCTTTCTGCGCTCGTAAATAACATCACCCGTCTCAAAGCCTCCAACATTGGCGTACTTCCTGGCGGCGAGAATTATCTTCTGAGCCACGCCTTCTCCTATACCGGCAACATCAGCAAGGTCCTTCGGAGATGCCACTGCCAGTTCAATTAAATCGGTATAACCGGCATCACGCAGCTTCTCGGCCGTGGTTGGCCCCACACCGGGCAAATCCTCCAGGGTGAACTCTTCTTTCTCTTCCTTCTTTTTTGTCAAATCCATCACCTTCAATATCCTATGCATATTGGTTTATTAATCTTTTCACAGCCACCTTGAAATGTATTTAACGAGATCAACCACACGGGCAGCGTAGCCGTACTCGTTATCGTACCAGGCAAGCACCTTGACAAGGTTTCCCCGCACGTAGGTCTCCGAGGCATCGTACATGGCACTGTGGGAATTGCCCTTGAAATCTGAAGATACCAGAGGCTCATCCACGTACTGCAATATGCCTTTTAACTCACCCTCAGCAGCGCGTTTGAACGCTTCGCGCACCTCATCCTCGGTAACGGGCTTCTCAACCTCCACAACAAGATCAACAATGCTTACCGTGCTTGTAGGCACACGGATCGATATGCCATGCATCTTTCCATCAAGCTCAGGGAGCACAAGACCTATGGCCTTTGCGGCACCCGTGGTTGTTGGTATGATATTCTGAGCAGCGGCTCTTGCTCTTCTCAAATCCCTGTGAGGTAAATCAAGCACTCTCTGATCATTTGTGTATGAATGCACAGTTGTCATCAGCCCGTATTCAATTCCAAAATTCTCGTGAAGCACCTTCGCCACAGGTGCAAGGCAATTCGTTGTACAGGAGGCGTTGCTTATCACATCGTGCCTCTCAGGATCGTACATCTCATGATTGACTCCAAGCACTATGGTAACATCCGCGGGCTGGCCCTTCGCAGGAGCAGTTATAATTACCTTCTTCGCCCCCGCTTTCAGGTGCTTTGCAGCCTTGTCCCGCGAGCGGAAAACACCGGTGCTCTCAACAACGATATCAACACCAAGATCTTTCCACGGAAGATTCTCCGGATCCCGCTCGCTGAAAACTGGTATTTCCCGACCATTGACAATTATGCTGTTCTCCGTGTAATCCACCTGGCCATCAAATTTCCCGTAGTTGGTATCGTATTTGAGCAGATGTGCGAGAGTTTTCGCGTCCGTTATGTCGTTTATTGCCACTATGTCCATCTCTTTATACCCAATCCTAAAAACAAGCCTGCCAATCCTCCCAAATCCGTTTATTGCAACCCTCACCACATTATCACCAAAGCATAATCATCTCGGGGTATTAAATGTTTATCTCCCCATTTGCCACATGGGTGTAAATCTGCGTTGTTTTCGTAATCGGTTCATACCTTTTCTTCGGAGTAAGATTTTTATCTCATAGGTTAATATTTTCGTTGATGCATTGTAACGCAATAAAACTTCCGAATAACACCTATAAGGAGGGTTATACGAATTTCGTATATTTGGAGTTTCCGTGGCCGAACGCCCAAATTTCGGCTCGCTCAAAAGAAAATAAAGAAGAAAAAATATTAGCAACCAACAAAATAAAAAATGAAAACAGAGAAATAACGGAGTTATTTGAACAGGCAGAAATATCAAAAAAATTAACAAACAAAAAAGTAATCAAATATAACGCTCGCCGAAACTTCAGGAAACACGCGGCTATACGGCAAACTTTGTTTGCCCAAATTCGCCCTTCGGGCGAACTTCGCATAGCCGCTGAAACGTTAAGTGAAATAAAATCACCAAGACAGGATTAGAACCCTGGCCCGAGACATAAAAGATTCCAAATTCGCAAATTTTAAATCCGTTGCGATGATTTAGGCACGGTGATAAGATGAGCAAGATAACAATTAGTTTGATAAAGGCGGATGTCGGGGGCTGGCCCGGACATTCCACGGTGCATCCGGATCTGATTGAGACGGCAAAGGAGACCTTGCAGAAGGCAAAGGATGAACACATACTGGAGGATTTCCATGTAACAGGTGTGGGAGATGATCTCCAGCTCATAATGACACATCGCAAGGGTGTGGATAGTGAGGAGATTCACAAACTCGCCTGGAACACTTTTGAGAAGGCAACGGCCGTTGCCAAGGAACTCAAACTATACGGTGCAGGCCAGGATCTGCTCAAGGACGCGTTCAGCGGAAACATACGCGGCATGGGGCCGGGAATAGCGGAGATGGAGATAACAGAGAGGAAGAGCGAACCCATAGTGGCATTTATGATGGATAAAACGGAGCCGGGAGCGTTTAACCTGCCCATATATCGCATATTTGGAGATCCTTTCAACACCGCCGGGCTCGTGATAGATCCCAGTATGCACGATGGCTTTACCTTTGAAGTCTGGGACATAATGGAGCACAAGAAGGTCCTGCTTCACACCCCCGCGGAGATGTATGACCTTCTCGCATTGATTGGAGCCAAGAGCAGGTATGTCATCAAAAGAGTTTATGCTACAGAGACCAATCCCAAGGTAAAGGGTGAGGTTGTGGCCGTGGTTAGCACGGAGAAACTGTACCAGATTGCAGGAGAGTACGTGGGTAAGGATGATCCCGTCGCACTTGTACGAGCGCAGAGCGGGTGCCCAGCTCTGGGTGAGGTCCTAGAGCCATTCGCATTCCCCCACCTTGTATCAGGATGGATGCGCGGCTCACATAACGGTCCACTGATGCCTGTGAGCATAAAGCAGGCACACTGCACCAGATTTGATGGTCCGCCGAGAGTGGCGGCCCTCGGATTCCAGGTAGCCAATGGAAAACTTGTGGGTCCCGTGGATCTATTTGACGACCCCGCCTTCGATCGTGCCAGGGAAACTGCTGAATACATAGCGGATTATATGCGCCGCCACGGCCCATTTGAGCCACATCGCCTCCCTCTGGAGGACATGGAGTACACTACGCTTCCAAAGGTGCTGAAGAAACTGCAGGATAGGTTTGAATCTCTCTGATCCCTTTTATTTTTGATTACCCGAATCTGTTTAATTAAGTTTAAATATGTTCTCCCTATCCTTAACCCGTGAAACTCAGTGAACTGAAACCCGGGGAAACAGGCGTTGTTACCAAGGTTGGCGGTTACGGTGCAATACACCGCAGGCTGCTATCCATGGGCATACTCCCCGGCACGGTGATCAGAGTTGCCCGGTATTCACCCTTTGGAGATCCAATTGAATGTGAGGTTAGGGGCGTTTTCGTATCCCTGAGGAAGAGTGAGGCGGACTATATAGAGATAGATAGAATTGTACCCCTTCATCTTATACCCATGGGGAAGAGAGTGCGAGTGGTCACTCTGGATGGAGGCATGGGGTTCATAAGGAACATGGCCAGAATTGGAATATCCCCCGGCAAAATGGTGGAGATTTTGAAACCCTGCTGCCCCATGGTCGTGAGAACCGATGTGGGAGAGTTCTACGTTGGGAGGGGAGAGGCGTACAGAATTTATGTGAGGTGATTCTGTGCTCATAGCCCTGGCAGGGAACCCCAATACGGGAAAAACGAGTTTGTTCAACGCTATTACCGGGGCGCATCAGCACATAGGCAACTGGCCGGGAGTGACCGTGGAAAAAAAGGAGGGCACCGTGACATTTGAGGGAGAGAAAATAACCATTGTGGACCTGCCGGGAACGTATTCCCTCACGGCATACTCCCTTGAAGAAATCATAACCAGAAATTTCATACTTGATGAGCAACCGGATGTTGTAATAGACGTGATTGATGCCACCAATCTGGAGAGAAATTTCTACCTCCTCACAGAACTCATGGAACTCACAAACAGAATCGTTGTGGCACTCAACATGTTTGATGAGGCAAAGAGGAAGTACAAACTGGATGTGAACAAAATAGAGTCCCTTCTGGGGCTTCCTGTGGTACCCACCGTGGCAATAAAGGGACAGGGCGTTAAAGAACTTCTGCATCAGGCCCTCCACGGCAGTTTTGCTGCGAAAAAAATTTACTATCCCGAGGATGTGGAGCGGAGAATCGGAATCTTGGAGGAAAAATTGAAGGATCTGGATTTGAATAACCCAAGATGGCATGCAATAAAACTGATAGAGAACGATGTGGAGGTGCGCAAAAAAATTGCAAGCCTTGGAAGGAGAGATCTCCTGCACCTTGCAGAGCATTTGAGACACGAAATTGAGGACATTTACGGGGATGACATAGAAACTTTGATGGCATCCTTCAGGTATTCCTTTGCCCACGGTCTGTTTCACGAGGTAGCCGTTCCCATAAATGTGGGTGGCGTGACCATAACCGACATGATTGACCACGTGGTTGCCCACAGGATCTTCGGGCTACCCATATTTCTCGTGATTCTTTACCTCTCGTTTGAGTTTGTGTTCACAGTTGCCGCTCCATTTCAGGACGCCATTGACTTCATATTCAACGGAAAGGATGTTGCCAGCGGCCATATAAACGGACTCATTGACATATCATACAACTGGATGGCTTCCTTCATGCCATCCTGGGCATCCTCCTTCATAAACTACGGAATGTTCAGGGGCCTTGCCGCGGTGCTCACATTCACACCCATAATAATGCTCCTGTTCCTCATTTTATCCATCTTGGAGGATTCGGGCTATCTTGCAAGGGTGGCGTTCCTGATGGACAGACTTATGAGGAAAATAGGAATGGAGGGGCGTGGGATCATATCCCTCATGCTGGGTTTTGGCTGCAATGTGCCAGCCGTTATGAGCACCAGAGCACTTAAAAATGAGAGGGAAAGAAAGTTGAGTATTGCACTCAACCCGCTAATTCCCTGTGGTGCACGCATACAGGTTTTTGCATTTCTCACATCCATATTCTTTGAGCGCCACCAGGCACTTGTGCTCTGGTCCCTCCTCCTGCTCTCCATGGTCGTTGTGGCTCTTCTTGGTTACATTTACAGCAAAACGATATTCAAGGGCAGGGCAGAGCCATTCGTGATGGAACTCCCACCATACAGGGTACCCTCAGTGAAGGGGATACTTATTCACATGTGGGAGAAAAGTGAGGGTTTCCTTCGCAAGGCCGGAACAATAATAATAGGGGCTGCAGGGATAATATGGCTCCTGGCCGCACTGCCATGGGGGGTGAAATTTGGGGGACCTGAAAGTTACATTGGCCAATTTGCAAAATTTATGGGTCCCCTGGGCGCACCGTTTGGCATCACCCCCGAGGCCATAATAGCACTGTTCTTCGGATTTTTCGCAAAGGAGGTTGTGATCACCGCTTTTTACTCAATATATCAGACCAAGGCAGCCATGATGGCAGCCATGACTCCCCTTCAGGCCTATTCCCTTCTGGCATTCATCCTGTTCTACACACCCTGCGTTGCCACACTTGCCACAATATACAACGAAACGAGAAGCAAAAAATTCGTTCTTTTCGTGATTGCTGAGGGTTTTGCCCTGGCAATGCTTTTCTCCTTCCTTATTTACAACATCGGCTCTCTTCTGGGGGTGGGCTCTTGAAAATGGAAACAAAGGTACTTTTATCTGTCATATACTCCTCTGCACTTTCAATATTAGCGATCGTACTGGGAATTCTTGAAATTCTATCATTCGTGGGCTTAAAATTATGGAGAGCACCTTCGGATATCATGGGAGGGTTCTCCCTGATTGTGGCTTCTACTCTGATCTTGTATGGAGCAAAGAACACGGTTAAGATGCTATACGATGGGCTCTCCTTCTACATCGTTGGCCTTTCACTTCTCATTGGAATCGGTCTGCTCCAAACACTCATAGTTCTGGCAAATATTCTTGATTATTACATACTCTGCATTGGGGAGTCATGCGCACCATACTCCACGCCACCCCGCCTGGAAGTTTACATGTTCTTCCTCGCCCTGCTTGGGCTTTATCCGTTCTTCGTGCGGTGGCATTTCAGGAGGAAAGAGCCATGATCAAGGAGGTGCTCAGGGGCATAGATTCTGGAAAAACTCTTGCAGAGATTGCAGAGGAACTCAATATGGAATATTCCGCCCTCCTTGGAATGGTTGAACATCTTGAGAAGATGGGTTATCTACATTCATCGGAGCGCAGCGGTGATATGCTTCTCATGTGCAAAACCTGCGCCCTTTACAGGGTGTGTTCAAAGCACGGGCCAAAAATTTATTATCTCACTGAGAAGGGAAAGAGGGCAATAAAATAATTAAGCATGTTTGCCTTTTTCAGATTATGAAGATAGGGATAATAAGCGATACCCACGACAATATTGAGTCTGCAAAAAGGGCGGCCACCATATTCAGGGAGGAGAAAGTGGATTACGTATTCCATCTGGGTGACTTTGTGGCACCTTTCACCCTAAGAATATTTGAAGGTTTAAAACTCTACGGGGTTTTTGGAAACAACGATGGGGAGAGGTTGCTTCTTTCCAAAGTTGCGGGGGAGTTGGATTTTGTAATTTCAGAGGCTCCTTTTGAGATGGATGTTGAGAGAAAGAAATTCCTGCTTTTGCACGGGTGGGGCAGTGTTGATAGAACAAGGAGCATCGTTGATTCTTTCGCAAAATCTGGAAACTACAATTTTGTACTCTATGGCCACACCCACAGGAGGGATCTGAGAAAAATAGGAAATACAAGAATAATAAATCCTGGAGAAGCGTGCGGATATTTGACAGGCACGAAGAGCATAGCACTCCTGAATCTGGACAATGCTTCCGTGAGATTTGTCGTGCTTGATTGATTCCCTTGTACAAAAAATTAAATACGTTTAGGGAAATAGGGATTTATATGGACCTACTCTGCTTCCACAGCAGTGCCGATGTGCGGAATAAAATCTCCATGCATTTGAAAAATATGGATTTCAAATTCAGATGCTATGATGTTAAACCTTACAAGGATATAATTTCTCTTCATAAAAAATACAACCCCTCCATAATTCTAACTGAACTCCACAGCGAGAATATTGAAATCCTGGAAGAAGATATGTTCGTGGTACCCCTGGTTAGGCACGTTAACAGGTCTCTTATAACAAAGTATGCAAACAGGGATTTTATAATAATTGATGAAAGCCTTGCTAATTTCAAAACCATTTTTATGGGAATTCTCATCTCGCACAGGGATAAGAGAAGTGTAAGTAAACTGTTGAGGTTAAAAAGGATTGCAAAAAACATGATTTACGCTTACGGCTTTGAATGGGGAAAGACCTTCATTGTGCGAAGAGAGTTTGAGAGAAAAATCTACGACATCATTCCAAAATTTATGACAGGTAACATAAATCTCTTCATGGCACTGAGAAACCTTGCTAATGCTCCCAAAATCAGAGGTGCTAAGGTTGTATGGGTCACAGATATCGTGGGCAAAGACAGAATAAAGCCCCACAACCTGACCATTCTGACGGATAGCATAATAAGGTTCATTGAAGAGAATGAAAATGCCATAGTTCTTGTGGACTGCGTGGAGTATCTCCTCCTATATAACGATTTCATCAATGTGCTCAGAAACATAGAACTCATAAACAGTTATGTGATGGAGAAGAATGCAATCCTCATTATCATAACTGATAATAATGCCTATACAAACAAGGAGTATTCTTTATTAAGGAGATATGCAATAGAGTGGTCAGGAGAGTGATTAAAAATGATCCCCGAGGAGATCGTGAGATTCTTTCAAAATGGAGGAGGACACTCTTTGCTGATAAAGGGTGAGCCGGGAAGCGGAAAAACAACCTTTGCTCTTGAGATTCTGAACCAGCTTAAAGGAGATTTTGAAATTCACTACATATCCTCACGGGTTGCTGATGATGTTCTATTCATGCAGTTCCCATGGCTGAAAGAGGTGCTGAACAAAAAGGTTGAAACAAAGAAGAGGAAAATTTCCAGAGCCGAACTATCAAAATTGGAAGGTTTAATAGAAGAAGGTATGATTGAGGAAAGGGCTAAAATTCTGGAGAACGAGGCGTTCATAGAAGTTGGCTCAATGATGCCCGAAATAGATGAAATCTATGATTTTGTGGAGAGCATTCATCCAAAGAGGGCCCTAGTGTGCGTGGATTCCATAGATGGCTTGAGCGAGAAGTACGGTGTGCCTGCAGAGAAACTTCTTTACACCCTGCAAAAGGACCTTGTGGAGGGGGGATTTGCAAACATAATATTTGTTTTAGAAAGTTCCTCCTTCGAGAACATAGAGTACCTGGGCGATGGGGTTATAAGTTTGCACCATGAACCCTGGGATTCATCGTGGAAGAGGTATATGATCATAAAGAAACTCCGGGGCTCCCCCATTAAGAGGTCAAAATACATATACACCCTTCACGGGGGGCATCTTCGAGTTCTCAACTATGAGAACTTCTCCCTTGATTCCGTGGATGGTATTGATGGCGCAGAACTTGAGAAATACCTGGATTCCCTGAAATCATCCTCCCTTAATTTCATAATTTCTCCAAATTTCCCCGTGGAGCTCATACAACTTCTAATTCTCACAATGGTAAAGAAAAATGACAAGAACACCCTGATTGTACCCCCCATAACCTATCCAGGATTTACTCTCAAAAAGCATGCGGATAAGTTTACAAAAGGCAGGGTGAAAATCGCAGGATTTGGCAAGGAGAACGCAGATATAATTCTTGAAGGCAGAGACATGCTCATTGAACTCTCCCCAGACATCATAGAGTATCATGTGGGGAGTAACTCTTTGGCAATAATAAGCATTGATGCGCTGAAGAGTATGTACAGAGAACTGACAGATTTGCCCCGCCTAATTGAGACCACTAAGATGAAGCACAGGGTCATTCTTCTAACACCCAGCAAGGTGGAAAATGATACAACCCATCTGGGCGTTGAGAGAAACGTGTACCTGGAGAATATGGACGGTATACCCGTGATCAAGGATTCCAATTCCGTGATGGCCCTAATCACAAGGGTGGAGAAAAAGAGATTGCTCGTTGAGATGGTACCCCTTATGTGAGGGGTGATGAGAATCGTAGAGGATAACACCTATGCCTGGGACGTGCTTCGACATCTCTCCGACCCATACTCTGTGAGAATTCTAAGAGCCACGTTGCACAGGCCTCTGGATGCAATAACCCTAAGCAATACGCTGGGCATACCCATAGCAGTGTGTTACAGAAGGCTTAGAGAACTTGAGCGTCTGAAACTGATAGAGGCTGTGGGAAGAAAATTGACACAGAAGGGTAAATGGATTACCCTTTACAAAGCCCGCATAAAGGACGCCACCGTAGTTATGAAAGAGGGGAAATTGTACCTGCGAATTTCCTTCCGCTGGGGGGATGAGCAGGAACTGGAAGTGGAGTAGTACTTTCTGCTTATGTAGTACAGCAGCCCGAAAATGGCAAATAGGGCAATGGCGCTGAGCAGTGTTGCGTTGATACCGTAAACCGTTGTTCTAAATGTGTACCACTGCGGTGTCAGGGGATAAAATATGGCAAGACTATCTCCCTCAAGAACGGCGTCCGAGAAGAAGTGGGTCAGATTTATCCCCAGTATGGTGAGAAACAGAGGCATATGCCTCCCCTTAGCATCAAAGATATATTCAAAGAGAATTAGGGCGAGGGGAATCTGCAGGAAGAATATCATATTGTGTGTTATATCCTTGTTTACGAGGTGTGCTCCATCGGTGATCGCTTCCATAATGATTGAGAGTATGAGTGCTCCATAAATCTTGCCCCTCCTCTTTGGCAGGATTATAATACCGGCTAAGAATCCAAGGAGAATGTGCCACATTATGTTACCGACAGAGGTTTCCAAGAGGAAGTATGATAGTACATTCATATTTGCAACTTGGCTGGATTATTTAAAAAATATATGCCGTGAAAATCTCAAAAGATTTTTGCGATTGATTTTCATTTGAGATAATCACAATGCAAATTATTTAAAATCCCCCACCATCGTTCAAATATGGATAGTGTTCCCCTGGAGAGGATAGTTAAAATTTTAACGGATGGCTATGCAATAAAGATCCTCGCTGCCACAACCAGAGATGTTAAGAGCGCCATAGATCTGAGTCAGGAACTGAACGTGCCGATTGCTGCCTGCTACAGAAGACTGCATATGCTTGAAAATGCAGGGCTAATCCACGTTCAGGAGAGAACCACTCCAAAGGGTAAGAAGATGAAGTACTATCGTTCAAAGATAAAGCGGGCAAACATACACATTGAGGACAACACGCTAATTGTTGAACTCATATTCTCAAATGGAAACATAAAAAAGTACAGTGGTAAGATTGTGGCTGGATGAAAATGAATCTTGAAGAATCTCTTATCTCGGAGCATCTCGCCACTTTCATGGAGGGAAAAAGTTTTGTGATTGTTAATGTCAAGCCACTTCACCTCACAAAGAGCAATCTCATTCTTATAAAGGCGCTGGCAGATATAGACAAAAAGAGGGGACTAGTTATAACCCTTGAAAGACCCCACCACTATCTCACGTACCTTCTGGGAATACAGGGAATAAATCAGAGAAACATAACCTATGTGGATCTTGCCTATTCAAAAACCAAGAAAATTAAGTTCCCTATAAAAATTACAGGAAAGGAGAGACACCTGATCGGGGGATTTATAAGTGGGGATTCGGTGAATCTAAAGAACTTCGAGTTTGTTATGATTGACAACGTCTCCACAGCCAGAATGTACATGGCAAGGGATTCACTATTCAAATTTGTGCATTACTTTGCAGATACAACAAAAAAGGCGGGTGCTTCATTTATCCTTTCCCTAGATGCATCCAAGGAGGGGGATTTAATAAACTCTCTGAATGATTTTCAATATGAGATCATAAATTTTGAAGAGGTGATGAAAAATGGCTATTAGCCGAACTCCCTCAGGAATAAATGGTCTGGATCCACTGATTGAGGGGGGATTCCCCACACCCTCCGTGATACTCGTTGCCGGTTCAGCAGGATCCGGAAAAACAACCTTTGCATTTCAATTCTTGGTGGAAGGAGCAAAGAGGGGCGAGAGAGGGCTGTACATATCCACGCTCAGCGAGAAAACCGAGTGGATGCTCAGATTCATCTCCCCATACGAGTTCTTCGATCCAAAGTACATCGAGGACGAGACAATAATATACGAGGACATAGGTAAGGAACTTGGCACAATGGACACAATGAAACTCATAATAAAGATAAATGAAATCATTGCAAAATATGTGCCCCAGAGAATAGTCATTGACCCTATAAATGTGGTGGGAAACTTTGTGGAGAATTACAGAGAGTTTCTGTTTGAGTTGGTGACCTTGCTCAAGAACTGGTCAGGTGTTACCCTTCTAACAGGAGAGGTAAAACCCATGGAGAAGTACCCGGAAGATGTGGGTTACACAGCGGATGGAATAATAAGTTTGATAATGCGCACGGAGGATAACGTGATAAAGAGATACATTCAAATTCTGAAAATGAGGGGTACAAACCACAGCATGTCCATACACCCCCTTGAAATAACAAACAAGGGCATATCCGTTTTAAAGGCCCAGTTCTAATTTTCTTCCCGTTATTCTCTCATGCATTTCCAAGTAGAGTTTTGATGTGCGCTCCACCAATTCTTGGGGCAAGGGAGGAATCGGTGGCTCTTCCCTGCCCTCTTCCCTGGCCTTTTTCAGGGCCTCATAGTATCCTGAAACCCGGTAGTACTGCCTCACAAACTCCTTACTCAACTGAACAATATTTCCGTTCTCATACTCTTTCCTATCCCACCACCGATCCTCATCCATCGTGCCAAAGGTATCAACCACAAAAATTTCCCTTTCGCTGTTCAGAGCGAATTCCTTCTTCCCATCCACGTGGATCAGGCCCCTTTTTCTTACCTCCCTGTCAATCATGGAATCTATTTTCAATATGATTTGATGTATCTCCTCAATTTCATCTCTACTTAGTCCCCCAATTTTCATGGCCTCTTGCACAGAGACCTTGCGATCGTACTCCTCAAATTTTGTGGTTATCTCAAAAATTGGATCTGGTAAGGGGGCGCCGTACTCGGGCATGTTTTTAAATCCCAGTTCCTTGTAATTTATTTTTCCGCTCTTTATCCTATCGTAAAGTGAGCCTGCCAGATAGTACCTGGTTATGAACTCAAGAGGGATGAGATAATTCACATCCTCCCTCGTTGGCTTATCCAGAATTTCGAATCTCTGAACAATCATCTCTCTACCATGCGAGGACAGGTAATGATTTTTTATTCCAACATACCTTAATTTTTCAAACCAGAAAGAAGATGTGGAGCAAAGAGTTTCGCCCTTGTGTGGAATTTTAGAAGGTATTATCTTATCGAATACGGATATGTTGTCCGTGAAAACGAATAGAAGGGTTTGAGGGTCTATTGCATATACCTCCTTCACCTTGCCCTTTCTAATGAGTTCCATAAAAAGAGATGGAAAAAGGATATAAAATCTTAGCGATTGGCAATCATCTGTATGTACCCGTAAAGCTGCTTCAAATAATCCTTTATGTCCTTCACATCCTTTTCAAGTACACGCAGGTCAATCTCAATCTTGTTCACTCTATCTTCCAAGTCTCTCAATTTCCTTTCCATATATTCATCACCCATATTGTATCACCCCATTAATCCGGTGGAGGGGGCGGTAGAATTACCGCCTTTTTCTCGGGCCCTTTCCACGTGAGGGCAAGTATACCACCAATTAGGAGGAGGAAGAAAGTCAATACTCCCATAACACTCAGAAACGCAGAAATTATGGCCAGCACACCACCAGTATGCACCTTATCCGGATCCTTCATCATGAAGGCTCCGATGAATCCCAGTACGCCCCCTATTACCGCCTGTATGAGACACACACTTCCATACCAAGCAAGTCTCGGATCAATCATGGAGAACCCCACAACTACATAGATACCAATTACTACGTAAACAAAGCCATATATCATAGAGAGTATTGCCCCAATCAATGTGAGGGCGAATGCTGTGGCAGGATAATCTTCGTTACTCATCCAAAAACACATAACTTTAAGGTAATTAAATTTTTACTTGTTTAAACATGAAAAAAAATTTATACTATTTCCATTCTATTTGTTAATGAATGACGCGGGGGTATCTCAACAATAGGCAGAAAATATTACTTCATTTATCTCAGTATTCAAAAGATATAGATGATATTCTCGCTCCAAAATCGGTTACACAGGACGGTATTGCCAAGGCCATTGGCATAGGTAGAAATAACGTTCCAAGGGAGATCAAAAAACTTATGGTTTCGGGTTTTGTAAGATCTAAAAAATTGCATGTGAATGGGCTAAGAAATAAAAGAACAGTATATTTTCTTACAGAAAGAGGTATGGAAGAATCAAATAAAATAAAAAGGGACTTAAAAAAACTTAAAATAACGGTTATAAAACCGTCGGGTGAGAGAGAACCTATGATTTTAAAGGACGCATGTGATAAATACAATCTATCGTTTATTCAGTGTGCCCTAAATCTTGACAAAAACAAAAATTTAAATTTAATATACCTGAATAAAAAAATAGGTGGCGCATATCACAGCATTGACGAAAACTTAATTCTTAGAGATTTCTATGGAAGAGAGGAGGAATTAAAAATTTTGAGAAATTGGATAAATTCCAATAAGAAAATTCTCCTTATGGCCGGGATTTCAGGTATTGGTAAAACCACACTTTTACTAAAATTCGTTAAAGAATACCTTAAAGATAGGGATGTGTTATTCATAAAAATTGAGAGTTGGGGTGGAGTGGAAAATATAGCACATAAAATATCAAAGTTTTTATCGAAAATAGGTGCTCCAAAAATGGAGCGATATCTAAAACAATTGCCATTCTCAGAGGACAGAAAATATGAGTGGAACAACATATTACTATTGATCAGGGAATCTCTCAAAAATGAAATTTTTATATTCGATAATGTTGAAAACTGTGACGAGAACTCAAAGAATTTTATAAGAAAAATTGTAGATATGGTGGATTCAAGTAAAGATTTTAGAGTAATATTGAGTGGAACCAAAATAGAGGATGTTGTACCCATATCAAAACTTGAGTATGTAGAAGAGATAAAATTAGGAGAGATTGATGAGAGAGATGCATTAAAAATGCTCATTCAAAAGGGATTCTCCAAGGATGATGCCTTAGAGGTTCTATCAAAATATGGAGCAAATCCACTTATACTCAAAATATTGAGCAATGGTAATTATGGAATGGTAAGAAAATTTATATTTGAGGGTATTCTTAAAAGTTTAGACAAGGCAGAGGCTGAAGCTTTGAGTTTCATTTCCGTTTTAAGAAAGAAATTCAAACTGAGTATGCTTCTCCTAAACAACATTGAATATCAAACAATATATTCTCTGATAAACAAAAATATACTTGTTGAAATGGAATATGAGACTCTTTCAACTCATAGAAGCATTAGAAACTTTGTATATGAGCATCTGACAGAGAGAAAGAGAGAGGCCTATCATATTATGGCAGCAAAGTACTACGAAGACAAAGATGTTCTCGAGGCCGTTTATCATTATGCCCGTGCTGGAAAAACTATGAGAGCAACAATGCTCTTAGAAGAAAATTACGAAAAATATCTCTTTAAAAGGGGAGGAGAGATAAGAAAACTTGCCCAGTATATTTTAAACAGATACGATGATCTCACAAAGGAGCAGGAATGGCAACTTTACGGTATAATTGGAGATACATATGATTTTGCTGGTATGTGGGAGGAGGCTTTGGAAAACTACAAAAAAGCAAGATCCCTTTCCCATAAAGGAGATGTTGAATTCAACGCTAAAGTATCTGTGAAAATCGCAGATATTCTTGGTAAAAAGGGAAAATATACAGAGGCTTCAAAAATTATTAAAGAGGTGTTAAAGAAAATAACAAAAATAGAAAATAAAAAGATCATATCACAGGCATATTATGTTCTTGGAATAATCAATATGAAAAAAGGAAACACTGAAGATGCAAAAGAATACATGCTTGAGGCGGTAAAATTCGCAGAGCAGGAATCTGATACTGAAAGTTTGGGATACGCCTATAATGGTCTTGGGATTATAGAGGGATTTAATAAAAATTATGAAAATGCCATAATACTTTTTGAAAAATCGGCAGAATACTTTGAATCCTGCGGCAATCTTCCCGGTCTTGCAAAGGTAAATAAAAATATAGGGCTTGTTTACTACAACCTTTGTGATGATCGTGCAGAAAAATATTTCAGAAAAACAATGAAAATTTCAGAAGAAATTGGAGATAAATGGACCCTGGCCCACTCGTACATTTCAATGGCAAACTGGAATATGTACAAGGAGAAGTTCTTTGAAGTTAAGGTCTATCTCGATAGGGCCCTTAAAATCTTTGAAAAATTAAATGATTTGGAGAATCTGTCTTACACATATAATTCATTGGGTGTTTTCTATGCATACCTTGGAGATAAAGAGAGAGGAAAGGAATTCTTTGATAGGGCCATAAATTTGGCAGCCCAGATTGGAAACAAAAGAGCAATTATAGAAATATCAAAGGACGCTGCAAAATACCTGAGAAAGTATGGATATGCGTATATAGAGGATTATGAGAAAATCGCAAATGGAGAGAAAAAGGTTGTGGCCATTGTAGATCTTTAATTACCAAGCATAGTTATCTGCTGGATGTGGACCTTCGGACGTGGAATACACTATACTCCAAGCATAGTTATCTGCTGGATGTGGACCACTGGGGGCCGGGTTTCCACCTGAACTTCCTACGGTAGTTGTGTTTGTGTGAATCTGGGTATGCATGCCGAGCATTCCAACGCCAATGAGGCCAGCCACTATCACCAATCCCAACACAATCTTCCAGTTCATTTTTCTCACCATTTTAATTTTCAGGCCAGTTCGTATATTAAGGATTTGAGAGCATCCTCTAATTATATAATGTTCACAGCAAAATGGGAAAAACTCAAAGCAAAGTGAGAGTGAAATGAGCATGCTCACTACAATCTTTAAATACAAATAAGTAAATTTTGAATCCGATGAGAGTGCTGGTGGTTGATGATAGTAGAGAATTGGTAAAACTTATTAAAATTTCGCTAAAAAGGGTCGGGATAGAAGACGTTGATGGAGCCTATAATTTTGAAGAAGGGCTTAGTAAAATCCAAAAAAATGATTACGATGTGTACATAATAGATTATCACATTTCTTTCGCAAATGGACTTGAACTTGCAAATATTGCTAAAGAGAAAGGAAAAGTAATAATAATGACCGGAGACCCGGATTTTAAAAGCAAACAATTTATGGTTTTCTACAAACCCTTTAATCTTTTAAGTTTTACTGAATATGTCCGCTCACTACAGCAATCCCGAAACCCATAATATATTCCCCATTTCCCACAGGGCAATCTTTGACAAAATATCAGCATAATCTGTGCAATATCAATTCATCCTGCCATATTCTATCCATTTCTATGTGGGTTTTTTCTCAGTAATAATTATATGGGTATGGTAGCCCCTCCCATATACACGAAGATCATACCGTACGATAGGCCTCCTCGGCGACGATAATGCATGCAAGCAAATCATCCAGTGTATGAAGAAGTTTTGAAGCACTGGTAGATCGGGCTTCGCAGGATATCATACTTCCATTTAAAGAGCAGTGCACGTACTGATAATTGTCAACTCTTATGCTCTCAAATACGGCCCTCGCCATATCATCGCTATCGTATTGAATCAGAATTTTTCCGCCTATCCAGTGTATATCTCCCGACCCATTCTGCGGGAGTACTGCCACTCTTCATCACCCCCATCAAATTCCTTGAGTGATAGGTCAATCATATCCGCATAAAAAAGTATGTACGCTTCCTTGGTCCTTATTCTCTGGGGCACGTTGTCCACAATGGGCGAGTGGTGAGATATTATGGCATGGAGAAGTTTATCCCGCACCTCTCTTGGAAAATCCACAATCTCCTTTATTTTAGATTCCACAAGGTTAAACCCGATAACCGTGTGGCCCAGAAGTTTTGCACTATCTCTCTGTCTTATGGTTGTGTCTATCTCATAGGATTCTATTTTCCCAATATCATGGAGCAGTGCCGCCGCGAGCATAAAATCTCTATCCACTTTGTAAATATCCGCGAGCCTTTCACATATTTTCGTAACATTAAGGGTGTGCTCTGCCAGCCCACCAATGTAAGCGTAGATTTCATAGGAGGACCGGGGAGCCTCTTTAAATTTCTCAACAAACTGCTCATCGGAAAAGAAAGAATCCAGAAGTCTGGAAAGGTGTGGGCTCTCCACCATATCCACATAGGCAAATATATCATTCATTATCTCCTCCACATTGTCAAGTGCGGGAACGAATCTCGTAACATCATAACTATCAATCTTGCGTATGTAATCGTATTCGGCATCCACAGATATGGAGGGTTGAGTGTCCTTCTGATATGTCCCCTGAACTTCAACAACATCCCCTTCCTTGATATCCTCGTACAATCTCTCAGTTAATGAATCATCGTTTCCCCAGTACTTGATAAGAACATTTCCCGTTTTATCTCCCGCCTCAAGAACAAAGTATTTACCAAATTTTGAACGGTAATCTCTAAGCCCGAATTTCTTGCGAACAACAAGAACTGTGCTTACATTCTCCCCATCCTCAAACTCGCTGACGTATTTCATATTTTGATATTTCCCTCTCGGTATTATAAGTTTCGCCGAAGAAACTCAGGATACTTCAATCAACTCTTCCTTCTTGGCGGAGGTGAGAACCTCGTGTCCATCCTTGCGAACAACCACATCATCCTCTATACGTACCCCACCAAATCCTGGGATGTATATTCCCGGCTCAACAGTCACAACCATTCCATCCTTAAGGGGCACATCCAGCATGCGCGAAAGCCCCACATGATCATGGACGGCAAGGCCCAGACCATGGCCCGTAGAGTGGGTCATCCTTCCCCTATACTTTGTGGAATCTATGAACTCGTGAACCTTGGCATCCACCTCTTTACCGTTCACTCCCGCCTTTATTAACTCAATGCCCATTCTCTGGGCTTCAAGCACAGTGTAATATATATCCTTCTGCATCTCGGATGCTCTACCAAAAACGAAGGTACGGGTTATGTCCGAGTTGTATCTGTGGTACCTTGCACCAAAATCACAAAGCACGAAATCCCCCCTCTTCAGTTTTCTTGCCCCTGCCGTGTAGTGCGGTTCCGCCGCGTTCTCTCCAAACGCAGCTATTGTGGTAAAGGCAACGTCCTCAGCACCACGTCTTAACATCTCATAAACGATTTTAGCAGCAAGTTCGTACTCACGCATACCCTCATGCAAAAAATCAGGTATGGAATCGGCAACTTCACTGGCTATCTTGGCAGCCTCGCGCATTATATTTATCTCTTCCTCACTCTTTACCTTTCTGGCATCCATTATGGCAGAGGATACGTTTATGTATTCCCTCTCACCCAGAACCTCTTTAATCTTTTCAAAATCCCGAACGGTGAGGGTGTCGAAATTCAATCCAATTCTCTTTGCATCCCCGACGATCTTGCGCAGGAGTTCTTCTCGCTCCTTTCCTGTTCTGAATATATAAACTTCGTTTTTTCCCTTCTTTGCACTGGTCTCTTCAAGAAGTGATGTGAGCACCTTGACATTTTCCGGAGTTACTATGGCATAGGATCCTTCAAATATTCCACCAGCCACAAGTCCTGTGACGTAGAAGAAATTCAGATCCACAACAGGTTCTCCTCTGTTATAAATCACGATAACATCAACTTCCTCCTTTAGATTTTCAAATATCCTGTCCTGATGCATGGGTGAGTATCGCTTGCATCTATTTACAATTTTTCTCTTCTCATATTCCAGAAAATGGTGGTGTAAGACCATATGAACAGGGTTATTGCACCCATGAACTCCGCTATGGCCACCCCCTTGAAGGTTCTCAGTACCCACACGGCAAGAACCCAGGAAATCACGTACAGGGCTATGGAGAACATACCCATTTTGCGGCTGTACCTCAGAAGGAATCCCACACCTCCAACCAGTATGCCAAAGGAGGCGGTGAGGAAAAATGCCCAACTAACGTACCAGTGGGGTGGAGTGCCCTCGGGAAAAACACCTATTAGTGTGAGAAATATCATTCCAAGGAGATAAACATAAATTCCCCACTTTGCAACACCCTCAAATTCTTTTTGCAATCCGTAGGAAAAATAGGTCATTCCAAGACCTCCAATTATGAGACCCGCGCTGAGAACCCAGGGGTAGTTGACCCAGGAATGATATATGTTTCCCAGATCACTTATGGCATTATCGGTTATGCGCCACCACGATGAGTTCAGGTATATTGCTATGCCTATGAACAGAAAACCAATTATTGGAGATATGAGCCCAGAATAGAGGTACTTCCTTTCCATGTGGGGAAATCTGCATCATACTATTTCTTTTTTTCATCGTAGTACTGCATCACACTCTCTCCAGCATCCCTAAATGCCCGGGCCACACCACCAACACCCAATTTTGTTCCTCCAAAAATTCGGGATACCACAAGTGCATGTCTATTTGCATTGTGCTTTTTAAGCACGCTGAGAAGAACCTTGCCAGGATGCCCAACCTCTCCATCATCCTTGAATCTTTCTTCTCCTTCATAAACTGCTGCCCAGCAATGGTGAACAGCCTTCTTGTACATTCTTCTGTGCCTCTTCAAAATATCCTCCACTTCATCAAGGGAATCTATCTCGTAGAGGTGTGCGTAAAATTTGGAGTTTTTGACCTTTATCATTCCTGCAGCGAGTTCTCTCATTTATTATCCCTCCTGAATTCGTTTGCCATCATATGAGCGATTCTAAGTGGCTCTGGATTTTTATACTTCAGGAATTTTTTTACAATGAACTCTGAGGATTTTAATGATACCCTGTGTCCGGGAGAAATATATATGCCACGCTTGATTCCACTTTTTAAATATTTTCCAACAATCCTGCCATCAATCAAAATGTTGCCCCCCTCAACTTTCCCAAGTAGGAGATTTTTTGCAACGCCCATTGTTGGTAAATTGTTTGAAACTCCCACATGCGAGGCAAGGCCAATACCCAAGGGATGTAAGATACCGTTGCCATCAACCATAAGTATGAAATTGTTGCGGGATCTTTTCACAAGAGAGGATATTATCGGCCCCTCCCGGAATGCAAGGTAGGTTGGTATGTAAGGAAAATTCACGATAAATTTATCCTTCACCAACTCCACAATCTCAAAATTCTCGTTCATTATCACCAACGCGCCGTATGCATATCTTCCGCTGTAGGATACGTCAACGCCCCCAACTAGGTCGCAATGGAAATCATCCTCAATTACTATTTTTTCTCTAAGAGCCTTCTGCTCTTCCCTGAGCTTTTTCAGCGGGAAATCAGTTCTGAAATCATCAAAGAAAAACTCTGAAAAATTTTTGATTTTTCCATTTTCAATTTTCACACCCTCTCCCCTTAAAAGTTCCATTTTCCTTTTCACACCCTCCGGGTGCGTGAACCCACCCAAAGAGCCGTCGCTCATAACAACCCGATGACATGGGATGCGTGGAGGATCCGGGTTCTGGGAGAGCATGACTCCGCAGGCCCTGGAAGCTCTAATGTCTCCCAGTGCTCTTGCGAGTGCTCCATATGTGCTTACCCTTCCAGGGGGAATTTGCATAACCAGTTTGTAGAAGTATCCGTACAGGTCCACGCTTGTAATTGGTTTACCCTATATTTTATTTTTGAACATAAGGGGATTCAAAATTCCCACAACATCCTCAAAAACCTTCTCAATCTGCCTGTTGCTATCCACAACATAGAAACCATGGCTTTGCGCCAGCAAATCATATATCTCCTGCACCCTGTTTAAAAATTCCTCCCTCTCAAATTTCTCCCTGAAATCCCTAGTATTTACAAATCCAAGTCCCCTCGCCGGATCTATTTTCAGGAGTATGACCACATCGGGATCCAGGCGCATGGGCTCGTATACCTTGTTGAACCACTCAATGGCATCTTCCAGTCTCAAAATCCCATAAAGCTGGGCACCCTGATAGGCATAGGTGGAATAAACATACCTGTCAGATATGACAACATATCCCTCTTCAATTTTTCTTTTTATTTCCATCACATGCTCTGCCCTGTCCGCGAAGAAAAGAAGCGCCTGGGTGTATGGATTCTTCTCCTCCTCTATGCCCCTTCTAACCGCCTCTCCAAGCCAAGTCTTCGTGGGCTCTTCCGTGAGATACACCTTCTTACCTCTTTCCCCCAAATAATCAGCAAGCATCTTCGCTATTGTACTCTTACCGCTTCCATCTATACCTTCAAGAACTATGAACATCATTCCATAATGGAGGGCAAGTTATTTAACTTTTCAGAGCATTGGTGAATTATGCCGATACTGCAAGTAGCTTTGGATTTTATGATCCTTGATCGTGCCCTAAAGGCGGCAGAGGAAGCAGTGCAGGGCGGTGCGGACTGGCTGGAGGCAGGCACACCTCTGATAAAGAGTGCTGGTATGCAGGCAGTCCGGGAACTGAAGAGAAGATTCAAAAAACCCGTTGTGGCTGACCTCAAAACCATGGATGTTGGTCGAGTTGAGGTGGAGATGGCCGCCAAGAGCGGCGCATCCATAATAACCGTTCTGGCCGTGGCCGATGATCCAACCATTGAGGACGCGATAAAGGCCGCGAGGAAGTACGGAGCAAGTATAATGGTTGATTTGATAAACCATCCCAATCCCGTTGAAAGGGCAAGAGAGGTTGAGAAATTGGGAGCCAATTATCTATGCGTGCATGTGGGTGTTGATCAGCAGATGCTCGGCAAGAATCCCCTGGATATCCTGAAGGAAGTATCCTCTGCTGTGAGCATACCCGTTGCGGCTGCGGGAGGGATAAATAGCGAGACGGCTGCAGATGTGGTTAAAAATGGAGCGGAGATCATCATAGTTGGAGGGGCAATAATAAAGGCCCCTAATGTTGAGGAGGCTACGAGGAAAATAAAGGAGGCCATAACCAAGGGAATAAAAATAGAGAGTGAGTTGTACAAAAAATACAACTTGGAGGAGTTAAGGGATGCATTTATGAAGGTATCCACACCAAATTTGAGCGATGCCATGCATCGCAAGAATGCCATAGGGGACCTCATCAAGCTGGGAGGGGGCAAGGTTGTGGGTCGCGCTGTAACCGTGAAAACAATGGATGGAGACTGGGCAAAGGCAGTGGAAGCAATTGATTACGCGAATCCAGGAGAGGTGATAGTAATAGATGCGGGAGATGGAAACACGGCAGTTTGGGGCGAGCTGGCTACCTGGAGCTGCAAGGTGAAGGGTATTGAAGGTGTGGTCATCTTCGGTGCGGCAAGGGATGTCGATGAAATAAAAAAGATGGATTATCCCGTATTCGCAAGGCACATAGTGCCAAACGCAGGAGAGCCCAAGGGGTTTGGCGAGATCAATGTAGAACTAACAATCAATGGCATTAGAATTCGCCCAGGGGACTGGGTAATCGGGGATGAAAGTGGCATAGTTGTGGTACCAAAGGAGGAGGCTGTAGAAATTGCGAATCGCGCCATTGATGTAATGGAGCATGAAAACAGAATAAGAGAGGAAATAAAGAGGGGAAACACATTATCCTCCGTGATAAAATTGGAGGAGTGGGAAGTGGAGAAATGATCAGAACCGGGAATCCAAGCGCATGAACTCCTCATCGTACATTACGCTTTCAAATTCCACTATTTCCTCGTACTGCTGCTTGAGAATCTTGTAGTGGCCCTCTTCAATCTTTCCCATGTAACGCATTATTCTCTTTATGCGTGCATCTTTCACTATTTCGGCTATGCCCTCGTAGTACTCCTTGGCACTTAACTCTGCCTGCATGGCACCCTCAAGGACCTTGCGAATATCCGTGGTTTCTCCAATCTCCCTGAATATTCTGATCTCGGGAAACTCAGGTATGAAATCCGGGTTCTCCGGTGGCTCGGGTTCTTTGCCGTTGAAAAGGTCCTTGTAAAGTTCAACAAGTATGGCCCGATGCCTATCTTCCTCCTCCGCCAAAGCTTTGAGTTTATTCTTCAGAAACGGATTCTTTGCCTGCTTTGCCACATTCTCATAAACTTCCTTTGCAACCTCTTCGCTCTTTATGCCCAAGAGGATTAAATCCTCCAGACTGTACTTGCTCAAGTCAATCCCTTCCATGGTTGCAGGTAAGGCATTATACCCGTATAAAGATTTTGTGCCCATAGAAAAGTTATTTTAACAATTTACCCATATATGGCTGAATGATGAACTTCCACATACACAGTACGTGGAGCGACGGCCTCTACACGCCAGAGATCATAGTCAGAGAGGCCATAAACAAAAAAATGGAAAAAATAGCCTTCACCGACCACTACAGCACAAAGAAAACACATTCCATACCTAAAAAATATCTGAAAATGTACGTTGAGGATATCCGTGGTTTGCAAAAAAAATATGGGAAGGATATTGACATTTACATAGGCATAGAAATTGATTTCTCTCCGAGAACGGATATGGATGCCCTTCCCGATTTTGAGGATTTTGACCTTGTACTCTTTGAATACGTTCAGGACTCGCTCTGGGAAGGTTACCCTCTGTGGATGCTTCTGGACATTCGCAAAGACATAGATGCTCCCGTTATTCTTGCCCACAACGATCTGAGCAGAAATTTTGGATCCACCGACATAGGCGCATTTCTGAAGGTTCTTGAATCGGATAACATAGGTGTGGAACTGAACACAAATTACAACTACACAAAACTTGGGGAGACCTATTACAGGCTCGCATACCCAATATTTGAAGAGATGAAAAACTACAAGATACCCATCTCAGTGGGAAACGATATGCACGATGATCTGGAAAAAATAAACGATGTGGGCGATGCTTTGGACTTCATCCAGGAGTATGGTTTGGAGGAAAATTTCAAACTCTTTTTGAGTGAGGTGGTAA
Source organism: Aciduliprofundum sp. MAR08-339 (assembly GCF_000327505.1). Classification (NCBI taxonomy): domain Archaea; kingdom Methanobacteriati; phylum Thermoplasmatota; genus Candidatus Aciduliprofundum; species Candidatus Aciduliprofundum sp. MAR08-339. The sequence goes on along the minus strand of NC_019942.1, from coordinate 511,029 downwards.
AATGAAAGATAAGGTTGCCATAGTCTGTGGCTCAAGCAAGGGAATGGGTAAGGCAATTGCCAAAGAATTTGCAAAAAATGGAGCAAGAATTGTGCTCGTATCAAGAAATGAGGAAAATTTGATGACCGCAATGAGGGAGATAACCACGGAGATTGTGCAGGGGGGAGATAGAGGCATTATGAAACGCGTTCTCGCAATCCCCGGAGATGTGAGAAAAAGGGAAGATATAGAAAGGGTCGTGAGAGAAACCGTGGAAGAATTTGGCACCGTCCATATCTTGGTAAACAACACAGGGGGTCCGCCTGCAGGGTATTTTGAAGATCTTAGCGATGATGACTGGTATAACGCATTCAACCTCACATTCATGAGTGCGATGCGATTTATAAGAGAGGTGGCTCCCTATATGAAGAGGCAGAAGTACGGAAGAATAATAAACATAACCTCAATGAGTGTAAAACAGCCCATAGATAATCTTATTCTCTCAAACTCAATACGCCTAGCGGTTGTTGGGATGGCAAAAACCCTTGCGCTCCAGTGGGCAAAATATGGGATCACAATAAACAACATAGCCCCGGGCCCTATTTTCACAGAGCGTATGAAGGAACTCTCCTGGGCCAGAGCAGAGAGAAGTGGAATCACCTACGAGGAGGCACTGAACGCATGGATCAAAGAGGTCCCCGCGGGAAGGTTTGGAGAGCCAGAGGAGGTTGCCTATCTTGCCTCTTTTCTCGCCTCGGAACGTGCAGGATTCATTACAGGGGCAACGATACAGATAGATGGTGGGGCGGTGAAATTCGTGCTCTAACCCCTCTCACCAATTTTAAAAATTATTACCCCAAAGAGGGAAACCGTTGCGGAGAATAGCATCAGGTACCGGTAATTGGCCACAAAACTCATAAATGCACCACCGAGGAGTGGCCCTATAAAGGCAGATATGCCGATGGATGAGTTGAGAAGTCCTGTGGCCGTTGCTTTCTCCGGATTTCGGGATGTGAGATAATTCAAAGAGCCCACATATAGGAATGCCCAGGATGTTGCGAGAATTACCTGCACAGGGAGCATCTCCCAGACGTTGGTTATCAGGGCATATAGGAGAAAGGTCAGGGATGATAGAGCAAGACCCCACAGAATAAGATGCGTGCTCTTTTTTGTATCTGCATAAAAATACATTATGAAGAACTGTGCAGTGGAGTTTACACCCATTGTGGCTGCCTGCCAGAATGAATTTCCGCCTATGGATGCAACGAAGAGTGGCCAGAATGCCCAGATCATGGTTGCAGCAGAGTGGCGAAATATGTATGAGAGGTAAACATGCCAGTTTCTCCTTATAACCTCCAAGGGTATACGAGGAACGTTCTCAACACGCACACCCAAGTCCTTCAAACCCAAAGTGATGAAATATGCAATTATGAAAACAATGGATGAGAACACATAGGTTGCCTTAAGCCCAAAAAATAAAGAGACTATGCCGGCCAGATAAGAGCCAAGGGCCCATCCGGCTGCACCGAAGGCGGATAGTTTGCCCATCTTTATCCTCATGTCATGGGCCAGAGAGATTGTGGCTGCCGGAAATATGCCAGCAGAAAAACCGGCCATCACTCGTAAAATAAGGAGAGAGTAATAGTTCCAGTAGAAGTACTGGGAAACAAAGGCCAGCGAAGCCACAAGAAATCCTGCAGAGATGAATATCTTTCTCCCGTGCAAATCGGCAAGACGCCCGAAAATCATAGAGGAAAGAAAATAGGCAAGGTTGTAAAGCGAGAATATCAAGGCTATTTCAAAGGCGCTGCCCCCTGCCCTGGCTGCCAAACTGGGGGTATATGTTATGGATAGCATAAGCGCCGTGTAAGTGGCCACCTGTATGGCGTATATCCTCTTATCCACAGAGGAGCATGGAGTGGAGATTTAATTGCTTTTCCGTGCAATCATCGTTAATTTAATATCCACTTTTCCATATTACCCTCTTGGGCGGGTGTAGTCTAGTGGTTAGGACGGAGGCTTCCCAAGCCCCTGACCCGGGTTCGAATCCCGGCACCCGCACCAATCTCTTTCTGGAAAAGAAAGCAACTTCCCCCGTAAAGAAGATTTGTTTTTATTATAAGCGGGTGGCTCCACACACTATACCAAACATATATATCTCACACCACCATGCCCCATTATGATATCGCCAAAGGAAGTTCACAAGGTTTTAGGAGAGAGAATTCTTACCGACGGCTTAGATATGGTTCTGGACATTGACAAGAGCCATGGCATGTGGCTTTACGATGCGAGGCATAGCAAGTACTACCTTGACTTCTTCGGGTTCTTCGCCACCAGCGCGCTGGGAATGAACCATCCCGGCATGTTTGACCCGGAATTTCTGAAGAAATTGCAGAGAACAGCAATAAACAAGATAACCAACAGCGACATTTACACTGTTGAGTACGCGGAATTCGTGGATACGCTTTCCAAATATGCAACCCCCTCATATTTCAGGTACTTCTTCTTCGTATCCGGTGGCGCTCTCGCTGTTGAGAATGCTCTCAAGGTTGCCTTTGACTGGCGCGTCCGCAAAAATCTTGCAAATGGAAAAGAGGATAACACGCAGAGATTGAAGGTCATACATCTCAAAGAGGCTTTCCATGGCAGAAGCGGATACACCCTCGCTCTTACGAATACATTCGATCCAAACAAAACCAAGTATTTCCCGAAATTTGAATGGCCCAGGGTGACAAATCCCAAAATAACCTTCCCTCTGGAAGGGGAGAATCTTGAGAAGGTTAAGGAGCTGGAGAATCAGAGTCTGGAAGAGATAAAGGAGGCAATCGATAAGTATCAGGAGGATATCGCTGCCTTCATAATTGAGCCCATCCAAGGGGAGGGTGGCGACAACCATTTCAGAAAGGAGTATTTCAAGGCAGTTGAGAAGATTTTGAAGGAGAATGACATAATGTTCATAGTTGACGAGGTACAAACTGGTGTTGGTGCCACTGGCAAATGGTGGGCCCATGAGCACTTTGATGTTCAGCCAGACATCATGGCCTTTGGTAAGAAGATGAAGGTCTGCGGAATCATGGTAGGCCCAAAGGTTGACGAGATAGAGGATAACGTTTTCCACGTGCCAAGCAGGATAAACTCCACATGGGGCGGAAACATTGTGGATATGGTGAAGGCCAAGAGAATAATAGAAATCATCCATGAAGATGGTCTTGTTGATAACGCAGCAAAGATGGGCGAGAAGATGCTCAAGATGCTCCACGAGCTGCAGGAGAAGTATCCGGATAAGGTGAGCAATGTGCGTGGCCGTGGAATATTTGATGCCTTTGATCTCGCCACAACAGATATGCGCGATAAATTCTTCAGCGATGCATACAGGAACGGTCTGCTTGTTCTAAAAAGCGGGGCTCGCGGAATAAGGTTCCGTCCACCGTTGATAATCACAGAGGATGAAATTAACATAGCCCATGACATGATGGATCGCACCCTGCGGTTCCTTTGAGTTATTTTTTCAAATTTTCCACCACACCCCTATATTTTTTTAGGTATCTGGAGAGAACTATTGGAGAGGTTATCGTTGTGACTATGCTAACCAGAGCCAGAAGCGAAAATATGTTATGATTTATTATTCCCAATTCAAGTCCATAGGTGGCTATTATCAATTCCATAAGACCCCGAGAATTGAGGGCAATGCCAATACCCAGAGCACTTTTATGTGGTATATTTGATAATCTAGCCCCTGTGTATGCACCAAGGGTTTTGCTGCCAGCAGCCACCAAGATAAACAGCACACTCATAACAACAAAATATACAAAATTTGTACCTGATAGAATGTAAAAATTCATCCCAGTGTATACAAAGAATATTGGGGCAAAAAATCCAAATGTGACTGCAGAGAACGTAATTTTAACTTTTCTGTAAACCCTCTCACCAACCACATGCTCCCCGATAAGCACACCACCGTAAAAAGCTCCAAGGATGAAAGATATACCTAATGCCTCGGCAGCAATGGCTAGAGCCATTCCAAAAAGCACGATGACCGCAAATTCTGCCTCCCTGCTCCTAAACTTACGAATGTAATGCTGCACATACCTCGCCAAAAACCCGTATCTCCATTGGAAAATTTTAGCTATGATCCATATAAACGCAAGGAATAAGATTATTTTTAGCACAATTTCAACAATATTCAAAGCATTCAGGTTGTTGGTGCCAAGGGATAACACAAGTCCAAGAAGAAACATACTGAAAAGATCATCGTATATTGCCGAGGTGATTACTGTCCTTCCAAACCGCGTATTTGTCTTTTTCAAGTCTCCTAAAACCCTCAAAGCCACGGGAAGAGCTGTTAGTGAAAAGGCCGCACCTATGAAGATGCCAACCTCCAGAGAATAATTCAACAGTAGAGCCATTATAATTCCAGAAAAGAATGCAATGTTATTTCCCATAAAGGAGATAGGTAATGCTTTGTTTGTGGCCTTTTTTATATGGGTAATGGAGAATTCCAGTCCGGAGGTAAACACCAAGAAAAACAGACCAATATCCACAAGAATCCTAAATTCTCCGATATCTGGAGATGCCCAATTCAAAACCATGGGCCCGAGAATTATTCCAACAAGCACTTCACCAATAACCGCAGGAATAGTTATCCTCTCAAACAACTCACCCACTATTCTTGAAAATGCAAGGATTACAAGTATAACAAGTATAAACTCCAGCCCCATAAATGTATATCAACCATGTCAAATAATAACATTTCGGGTCACGCAAGATCCGAGGAAGAATTTTTTTAAAGGGGTTTAATGGACCGGGTGGGAGGAGAAAATTTACAATTTTCGACTTAGCCCGTGTCCACGAGTGAAACGAGTGGACCGGGTGGGATGTTCGACGACAGGAGAACATAAGCCTGTGTCCACGAGTGAAATGAGTGGACCGGGCGGGATTTGAACCCGCGGCCTCCACATTGCGAATGTGGCGATCTTCCGGTCTGATCTACCGGCCCTCAATTGGAAATTGGAGGAGATTATAAAAATATTGCGTCTACCTAAGTTTTTTCCTGAATAAGAGCAAAATTAAAAATAAAAATATAACCACAAAGGGAAATGTGGGAAACTCGGGAACTTGGGCAGATGCCTGTTCCGTGTACTGGGATGCACACCAGGATGAGGTTGAAGACCACCAGAACTCATACCACGTTATTCCCTCGGTTCCATTGTAATCCTGGCCGATTCTTGCAAATAGCATTCCATCGTAAACCTCACCAAAAACCGAGTAGCCCGTTCCTGGCCCCCCGCGCACATGCAGATAGGTACCAACATCCACTCTAAAAACACCGTAGGATACATTTTCAGTGTACCAAGAGGCACACCATGCCACCCTGTCATCGTAGAAGATTTCCCACCACCGGCGCCCGCTAGAGTCCATATAATAATTGTAGGCCACATACACCTGACCTTTCTTAATCGTACCCAAAATCTGATAAGATGTGCTTGGACCCACACGAACGTTTAAAGCAGACGCTATGACCTTGAAGGGCTGTATTAATTTCTTCGCTCCGTCTTCTATGTGATAATAGCTAATTCTGCTGTACGTTGATGGAAAGTACGAAGATAAAGATGCGTTCCAGACATCTGGATCATGCATGGCTATTCCAACATCATTTCCGCTTCTGTAAACCACAATTGCCGCATGGCTCCAGTGCTCACCGTCCTCATTTCCAAAAATAACAACATCTCCAACCTCCAGATCTTCAGGCACAGAGAAATTTTGAGATGTTACATAGGCATAATCCACATCTTGATATTCAACCAGATTCTTGTGAAGTGCCTCACATGATGGAAGTGCTCCATAACTGCTGGAACCCAATCCGCCCCCAGAGCCATCATCACCCTTCCAGAGAGATAGCCCACCTGCTATGAGGGCCTGAGATACAAAATTGGCACTTTCATCGCTTGAATTTGAATACAATGCATAATGCGGGTTTGACGAGGACCACCACTTATAGGCATAACCATAGGCGGCCCGATGATCATAAAGTGGCTGTGGTGACACTTGGTGAATAACATATTCGTCCTCAAGAGTTTCCAAATTTCCATTGAAAATATCTTCATCCACGTTTCCAGATATTCCATTAACACTCCCACTATCCGTATATTGCCAGAAACTCCAGGAGGGCCATACTCCCGTATTGGGTTCTTCGCTTGTATCTCCGGTGTACTCTGCAATCCACAGATCCCACTGGGTTATGGATTGTGCCAGATTCTCTGCCCAGGAAGAACTGGTATATATCAAGGGTCTTATTCCGGTCTCGTTGTAAACCCTGCTACAGAATGCATTGGCCCAATCCGTAAGTTGAGTCCATGTCAAATCATTGCTATTGTCTTCCAAATCAAGAACGGGTACAAGATATCCATCCTTCAGATATGGGGAGATTGTATTTACAAAATGATCAGCCTCCTGGTCCGCATCGCTTTCTATGGGAGTGTTGGGCTCTGCAAAATGATAGGCTCCCATGTACAAACCCGCTGCGTGACCATTTTTCATATTTGTGGTAAATTCGCTATCAACATAACTTGTGCCCTGCGTGGCTTTCACAAATGCAAAGCGGTACCCATCGTTGTAAACTTCCTGCCAATTAACCTCTCCCTGCCAGTGGGACACATCAACACCATATACCCTTTCAGAGGTTGAAGATACCTTGAGTTTCAAATAATTATAATCCACCGCGTTGGGCTGACCTAAAGTTAACCCGTAAAATATTGTAGCAAACATAATTGCAACGCCAACAAGCGCAATAAACGCAGACTTATATTTCATCTCTATCCCGCATGTATTGAAAAAGTATATATATTCTTTTTCATTTTGCCCCTTACTGCCCCGGTAGTGTAGCGGCCTATCATGCGGGCCTGTCGAAAAGCCCCTTAGAAAGGTGCTTTACCCCTAAATGGTGGCTTTGCAGACAGCCCGCGACCCGGGTTCAAATCCCGGCCGGGGCGCTTCCCTTTTGCAACGGATCTTTATAAATGAACCCCCTTACCGGGAATCTGTCACAAAATCCAATCTGAGCGTTTTAATATATGAGACAATATAATCCAATTCTACAGAGGAAATTTAAAATATAACCCATACATTATATTCCTTGGTTAGAATCAGACCATGTTGGGATTGAAAGGAGATATATCTCCAGGCGGAATGGCTTGGTTGGATCGAGTTAGAATCAGACCATGTTGGGATTGAAAGCATAATCCGACACACTTGACCTCCGCGGTTTGCTCATTGTTAGAATCAGACCATGTTGGGATTGAAAGTGCAATGCATGGGGGGTCCTCCTAACTTCGGATATGTTGTTAGAATCAGACCATGTTGGGATTGAAAGAGAAGCTCCAGGAGGCGGACAAGGTTGCGAGGCTCAACGTTAGAATCAGACCATGTTGGGATTGAAAGGGATCCGAACCTTTTATCCTTCTCCCGGACCTCATCAAAGTTAGAATCAGACCATGTTGGGATTGAAAGGTTCATACCTGGCATTGTCGCTATAAAAAGTTTCACATGTTAGAATCAGACCATGTTGGGATTGAAAGTCTCGCCGTCTTGTATGTAGTGTCTATACAGCTTTTCGCCGTTAGAATCAGACCATGTTGGGATTGAAAGTGATTTCCTATAAAAAAAGTGGGTGTTTTCTCATGTGTTAGAATCAGACCATGTTGGGATTGAAAGGCAGCTAGTGATCTATTTTGTTTTTGCAATCTCTCTTGTTAGAATCAGACCATGTTGGGATTGAAAGCCTCACACCAGCGAAACCAAATACGCCATCAGCAGTGTTAGAATCGGACCATGTTGGGATTGAAAGATTTATTGTCTAAAGTTGAGGATATAATAGATAAGGAAGTTAGAATCAGACCATGTTGGGATTGAAAGGTGGTATCTGTAAAATCTATCTCATAACGAATTGAGGATGTTAGAATCAGACCATGTTGGGATTGAAAGTCCAGACAGGCAACATATCCGCCTCACCCCCCTCTAAAAAAGTTAAAGCACGCTGGAGCTGCTCCCTGTTCTCTGCACTCTTACCGCTCTTTGCCTCTTTGAATTCCAAAACCACATCCCAGCCCTTTGCCTTCGCATACGCTCTGCATGCCTCTATCTGCGCATCTATGCTGTATCCCTTCCTCTGCTGCTCCTCCGTGCTCACCCTGGCGTAGATGATCGCTCTCATAGAGGTACCACTATGGAAGCAAAATCATAAGTATCGTAAATCCTACAGCCACCAACGAAACTATTGCCCATCCCCAATTCATTTTTCATCACCATTTTCCTTATTCTCTTTAATTGCTAACAATCCTGTCCAAGACGCAACTATTATTCCAACTATGATACCAGTCATTTTCCATATCTCTCTTGCAGGTTCTGGAGCAGTAAGGTAGGTGGCAATATATTGCCCAAATCCTACCGATTCTACTATTAATGCAACCGCTATGGCAGATATTATGCCCATTACTGCTTTCAATTTTGGATTTTCTATTTTTATTATTCTCTTCTGCATCATATCACCTCCATTCTATTTATTTTTTTCTACTTCCTTATCCAGGAGCCCAACCAACTTCTTCCAGTTCCTGTGTTTTGCCCGTATACTCCTCTCGCTTAGATTTATGCCTTCTTATAAGATATGATGAAAAATTTCTTGGTTGTTAAAGATATAAAAGACGAAAAAAATGGAAAAATTATGGCACGAGCCTGGTACGATCTCTGGGAAATATCACGCATTCCCTTATGTTTTTCACTCCCGTTATTATCATCACCAAGCGCTCCAATCCAAGCCCCCAACCAGCGTGGGGAGGCATGCCATAGCGAAATGCCCGAAGATAGAACTCAAAGTTTTCTGGGTTCAAACCCTTGCCCTTCATAATTTCCACGAGAGACTCGTATCTATGATTTCTCTGCGCCCCCGAACTTAACTCCTTCTCACGGTACATTAAATCAAAGGCAAGCGAATATTTTTCATCGTAGGGCATCACATAGAAGGGTTTAATCTCAAGGGGCCATTGGGTTATGAAGTAAAAATCCTTTATTTCCTCTCCAAGAACCTTAAGAGCCTCCGTAGAGAAGTCCTCACCCCATTCCATATCCATATTTTTGTTGATTATGCTTAGAGCCTCATCGTATGTTATCCTTTTGAACGGTAACTCTGGCTCTTTCCATTTCATACCAAGAAGTTCCAGAGCCTCTCTCTCATTCTCAACAGCGTACTTTATACCATTTGCAATGCTTTCCTCCAGAACTCTCATTGCATCTTCATCGTCTGCGAAGCTTATCTCCACATCTATGGATATGAACTCGTTAAGATGTCTTGTTGTGTTGTGCTCCTCGGCCCTGAAAGCCGGAGCAATTTCAAAAACGCGGTCAAATCCTGCAGCCATCAGAATCTGTTTGTAAAGTTGGGGACTCTGATTTAGATATGCTTCCTTCTCAAAATATCGCACAGGAAAGAGTTCGGTGCCCCCCTCTGTGGCCGTGGCAACAATTTTTGGAGTATGCACTTCCAGAAAATTCTTGGATATGAGGGTATCACGTATCCCCTGAAGAATTGCACTTCTAACCTTGAATACGGAGAGAACCTCTGGCTTACGCAGATCCAGAAATCTGTTCTCTATTCTGGTTTCCATATCTGCAGACACCTTATCAGCAACACCAAGAGGGAGTGGCGTTTCCGCAACACTCAAAACTTCGATCTCCTCTGGCAAGATTTCAAAACCCAGTTTTGCCTGGTCGGTGCGCTGCACCTTTCCACGGGCGCATATAACAGTTTCCCTTGTGAGTTTGGTGTACTCCTTAAATTTTTCCTTTCCAAGAATCCCACGGATCAGTGTGAGCTGAGCAAAACCACTTCTATCACGGAGGATTATAAATGCTATACGTCCAAGCACGCGTATATCGTGAATCCAACCGCAGACCTTGACCTCAACACCATCAAGTTGGGATGCTTCTTTTAGTGTGTGTGTTCTGAGCATGGGCATAGGATTGCGGATAAATATTAAAAATTAGCGTATAGACCTACTTGAAAAACTTCTCAACGCGCTTCTTCATCTCCAAATGTCTCGGAATTCCGCTTATCACGCCCTCCATCAACTCTGCCTTCCCCAGAATCTTTATGCCCTTCGGTCCGATATCGTACTCAATTATGCCCTTCTCGTAATTCATTCCCATGCTCTTAACCACGACCATGAATTTTCTCAGCTCAGAGCCTATCTCTGCATAGCGCAGATCAATTATTATATCTGAAAGGTACAAAATCTTTGAGGTTCCGAGATTGTAGGAGGATATGATGCGAGGGGTTGTATAGGTCACAAGTGTGGTTACTCCCCTAGACTTGAAGTTTTTCACAATCTCATGCTCTATTTTTTGAGATTCCGCGCTCTCTCCAACATTGTTTATCCCATCTATCACAACCCTCGTTGCTGATTTTGAATGCTGGTAAATTTCCCACATGAACTCATAGGCATCCACGTTTACAGGGTTCTTCTCCAAAATGCTGCACTCCGAGAGTTCAAATCCGAATTCCCTCGCATGTTTCAAAATCATGCTTTCAGTGTCCTTAAAAGATACAAACACGCATTTCCCATTCTCCCTGGCCGATTCGTTTAGAAACTGATACGCCATAAGCGTTTTTCCAGTTCCTGGAGGACCTGTTACGAGAATTACACTTCCTGAATAAATCTCTCCAAGAATTCTCTCCATACCCTTTATTCCAAAGGTTACCTTCCGAAACTTTGTTTGCCGCTCCTTGGGCAAAAAATTCGGATACACCTTCAGCCCCCTCTCCGTGATTTCAAATCCGTGAAGCCCACGCACAAAATCGCTACCGCGAACCTTCATTATCTGAATTCTTCTTTTTGTTCCGTCGTAACGAAGCAGGATAACACTATCTGCCACATACTCCTCCACACTGCCTGTATTGGCCATGTTCCTCTCTGCGGTAAAAAGCATGGTGCCCCCGATCCTTCTTATTCTCTGGGATAACTCAAAAATGGCAGCACGGAGTTCCTGCACACCTCTGTAGTATGGAAGCAGGGGCGATATCCCGTCTAAAGCCACAATTTTTGCATTATGAACGTTCATACTTGTGGTTATGACCTCCCCAAGAAGTTTCACATCAAGTGCCTTTTTACCAAGCACGGGTCTTACGGCACTAAAATCGAGATAGTGCACATTTTCCCTCACGTTTGCGTACCTATGTCTCATACCCCTTGGCATGTTACTAACAATATTCTTCCAAGATTCTTCCAAGGATACGTAGAGCACATCCCCCTCCAATGCATGATGCAGGAGGTAGTTCACAGCAAAGAGCGTTTTTCCTGCACCCTGAGAGCCTACAACTAAATTGAAACTTCCTTCAATAAAGCCCCCACCCATGAGATTATCGAGATCTTCAATACCAGTGCTAATCCTCATTCTCCCCTCCCTCCAGCAGAGTTTGAGCAAGAAGTTCTGCCAATGTATAGCCCAGACGCGATTTTAGAATATCAACAACCTTTTCCACATACTCCTCAGGATCCTGCGTTTCAAGTTTTTCTATTTCATTTGCAAGTTGCCTCGCATCATCCTCATCCATAAAATTGGAAAGAATGGACTCAATCCTTGTGGGCATTGTGCCCATGGCCTTTCTCATTATAATTTCACGTTCTCTTATTTCCTTCACGTACCTCCTTATGGCATCCCTCACAAATTCGGATGGCCCCTTCCATCCATAGTGAGGATACTTCTTTATTATCTCATGAATGGCCATATACATGTCCTTGGGCACGCGGACCATCTTGTCCTCTTCGCTTCCCACAGGTATTTAACGGCTTTTTAATATTTAACATTTCCCTCCATATGCTCTCTAAGCAATTTTATATATTCCCTCGTTTCTTTCACACCCCTATCTGTTATCCACACTGCCGTTCTGGGTCTGTCCAAAAGAACCTTCCCGATTCTGACCAATCCGTTCTTCTCAAGTGTTTTGAGATGTGAGTCCAGATTCCCGGGAGTTATCTCAATAGCGTTCAGGAGTTCTTTAAAAAGTGCTCTCCTGCGGGGCAAAAGATAAATGAGGATTGATAATCTTATGGGGTTTCCCACCACCGATTTCCTTGCAACATCCCTCAGCATCACTATTCACCCACAAGAGTGAAAGCGCTCCAGAGATAAAGCAAGGTGGAGAGAGCATATCCAACCAGAACGAATTCAGTTCCGAGAGACCAGCCCATGTATCCCTGACCCGTGTTTCCCCATATTACCATGAGTGTGGCCAGAGCGGATGTGATCACGGGCATTAATGGACGATAATCCCTTATTGCTATTGATATGCCCATATTTCCACAAATTATGAATATCAGAAATCCGAGTATGGAGGACTGAGGATTCCAGAGAACAGGTAAAATGGTCCATATTATTCCACCAATAATCCATCCCAGGATCATAATGCTCCATATCCCTTTTCTATGATACTCCCTCAGATGTCTCACCTTCTTCCACACAAGTGCGTTTATGTAAAATATGAACACAAACGCCAGCGCCCAGAATACGCCTGTAATGTACCAAAAATGCCCTGTTGTTTGGCAACAGGAATATATTATGGTACACAAAGCAAGATATACTCCGAGGATTATTGTCCAGGATGCGTAATTCAACGCTCCGTAAACATCGGAACTCGCTATCAATTTCTTCTCTATCCTTTCAAGGGCTTCAACCATTTCTTCCATACCGATCACCAGTTACCCATATACCTCGCCAAATATAATGGGTGCAGATATTCTGAATTTCAGAGTGCCCATTGCAAATTTTTTATACACCATTCCCATGCTTCACTATGCGCGTAGGTGTGCTTGCAATTCAGGGAGATTTCAGCGAGCATGTTGAGAGTGTTAGGAGAGCACTTGATTATCTGAATATGAGGGGTAGTGTGGAATATGTGAGAAAAAGGGAGCAGATATCGGGGTTGGATTATCTCATCATACCTGGAGGGGAAAGCACCACCATTTCAAGGCTTATGATCCAAAGTGGTATATACGACGAGATAAAGAAGAAGACGGAAAAAGAGAACCTGGCAGTTATAGGTACCTGCGCCGGATCCATTCTTATGGCCAGGGAGGTTATTGATGATTCCCGTGTTAAAACCCTTGCCCTTATGGATATTGCAGTTAGAAGAAATTTCTTCGGTAGGCAGAGGGAGAGTTTTGAAACTGATCTGGAAATTGAGGGTCTGGGCTCCTATCATGCGGTGTTCATTCGTGCCCCGATCATCGAGCGTTGCTGGGGAGATTGTGAGATACTCGCAAAGATAGGGGATAAAATAGCAATGGCCAGGCAGAATCGCTTCATTTCTTTGATTTTCCATCCTGAACTCACGGATGATTATCGTATTTACAAACTGTTCTTTGAACTCTGAGTCCCCCCATTATTTCCACTGGAGGGTAAGTTTTAACTCTTTTCATACCTTTATCCCCCTGGTGATCATGATGAAATACACAGCATTGCATGATGTGCATGTAAAGATGGGCGCGAAAATGACCGAGTTTGGGGGATATCACATGCCCCTGTGGTACACAAGCATTATAGATGAGCATAAAGCCGTGCGAGAAAGTGTTGGGATGTTTGACGTATCACATATGGGAGATATACTTGTTGAAGGTCCAGATGCCACAGAGTTTCTAAGTTACGTACTTCCAACAGATTTCTCAAAGGTTAAAGTTATGAAAGCTTCGTACACGGCCTTTATGAATCATAGGGGTGTGCTGATAGATGATACCATAGTTACAAAACTCGGCGATGATAGTTACCTTCTCGTGCCAAATGCAGCCACAGCAGAGCAGATATATCATTTCATATACTCCATGGCTGGAGGATATGATGTCGAGATAAAAAATCTAACCCAGAAACTTTCATGTATTGCCGTCCAAGGTAGAAACGCCCAGAATACTCTACAGAAATTAACAGATTATGACCTTGGCAGCATAGGATTTTTTGAGGCGGCCTACATAGATTTGAAAGGTGTGGATATTAAAGAGAACGAGTTAGCGGGAAAAAGGGTTTTCATCTCAAGAACAGGCTATACGGGCGAAGATGGTTTCGAAATTGTTTTACCAAACGAGAATGCTGAGGAAGTATGGTACAAGATACTTGGTGCAGGCGAGGGGTATGGTATTAAGCCCTGCGGGCTTGGGGCAAGGGACACACTTCGTATGGAGAAAGGTTTCCTGCTGAGCGGTCAGGATTTCCATCCACTTCATGAGCCCAGAACTCCCTTAGAAGCAGGCATCTCTTGGATCATAGATTGGGATCACGAGTTCATAGGTAAGGAGAGACTGGCCAAGATGAAGGCGGAGAAGAAATACGATCTATTCCGGGGTATATTGCTAAGGGGAAGGGGAATCCCCAGGCATGGATACGAGATCTACAAGGATGGTGAGAAGATAGGATACCTCACAAGTGGAACAATGTCACCGATCCTGAATGTTGGTATCGGTCTTGGCTATGTGAAGAGACCCTACATAAAGGTTGGTACAGAGGTACAGGTGAACATACGCGGAAGAATGGTGCCTGCTGAAATAAGAAAACCAAAATTGGTAAAATAATCTCCAGAGGAAATCATGGGGTCTCCCTCAGTGGATGAAGAATGGAAGATAAAAGAATCCAATTCCTGCAATGGAAAGCACGAAGAGAAAAGCATAGATAGGGAGATTCCATCTCAATATTTTTAGCCCATCCATGGGTCCTATGGGTAGAAGATTGAAGAATGCGAGGAAGAAATTCAGGTACGCTATTTGAAGTAGGATCTGCACTATGAGGGAATTTTGAATTAATAAAGCCCCAGCAAGTAGGGAGAAACCTGCAATTAGATTTGTTGTTGGACCTGCAGCGGAAATTTTTCCATTCTCCTTTACAGATGGAAATCCGTATATGTAAACTGCTCCTGGAGCAGCGAACAGAAATCCAATGAAACTGCTGAAAAAGGCTATGAGAAGGCCCATTTTCCAGGCTTTGAACGCTGCAGGATACCCGTATTTTATGGCAACATATTTGTGCGCCATCTCGTGGAGAAAGAATGCAATGAGCACGGAAAGGAAAGCGGTTATTAAGGTTAAAAACAACACACCATAGTTTCCATTAAAAAAGATACGCCTAGACATCAAAATCCAGAAGGATAGAGTCAAGACACCCAGCGCAAGGAGTATATCCTTAAGCTCATCCGGATAGATTTTGAATTTTGGCTTCAAGTAATAATAGGTCATAGAAACTCCTCCTCGCTATCCCCTGTTTTATCTTCTCTTTCCGCAGGTTCTTTCTCATCCATTTCCGGATGCTCATCCACTGGAGTTTCCGTATCCTCCTCAAGTTCTAACAGTAAATTACGTAAGAATTTGGCATGGCACAGCCCGATTTCAAGGTTTATCATTAAGTTCAATACAGATTTGTTTTTAAGATCCAAATCTAAAACCTTCCGCAGTAGAATCTCATCTTCCTTCGTGGGTTTGCGATTCAGATCCTTCTTGAAGCATTGTTCAATGTAACTCAGCAACCTCTTTGAGGACTTCACATCCAGGTTGGTATTTGCCACGATTTCGGCAAGTGTGAGATCCTTTATTCTTTTCAATTTTTTTGCCAGTGTATATGTCTTTCTCTCTAGGTCTTTCATCTCCTTTTCTGTGAGTTTATCAATGTTTAACGGTTCCTCCAGCTTTATGTAGTTGAACACCTTGGATACCATGGCAAGGGGAACGTTTAGATCCTTGAAAGCCTCCTTCTTTGTGACCCTCCTCCCCGTTCTATATTCGTGGAGAAGAATTTTTTTAGCGTATTTTTCAAGTTCTCTGTTCTCAATGATTCTTTCGCATTCCAGTTTACCCTCCTGTGCTGAACTCATCTCTGGGTTTATTTCGAGTGCCTTTTCAAAGGATTTTAAAGCTCCCTCAAGATCGTCCATTTTTATGAGAACAAATCCCCTTGAGGTCCATATGTGGGCATCCTCGGGTGCAAGTTCGATGCCCTTATCAAGATACTCAAGGGCCTTTTTGTAATCACCGGCACTCTGGTACGCGAATGCCAGGGACTTATAGGTTTCAGGATCCTTTGGATCGAGTAGATGGGCGCGCTCGTAGGCCTTTATTGCATTTTCATAATCCTTTAGGGCAAGGGAGCATCTTGCTATACCGAGCCAGGAGTTTTTATCCCTTTTGTCAATATTAACAACCCTTTGATAGATCTTAAGAGCCTCCTCAAATCGACCATCTGCCTCCAGGGCCCTTCCCAAAACCCTCAGGGCATTTATATTGTTTTCCTTGGCCAGCGGTTTTAAAAGTTTGATTATCTCATCGTAATTTTCCATCTCCAGCAGAATGTTTGCAAGGTTAATTCTGGCATCTTCACTATCCTCCATTTCAAGGGCCTTCTTGGCATGCTCATAGGCCATATCCATTTTATTCATTCCAACATAAATGCGTGAGGCCAGAAGGTAAAACCTTGCCTCCTTACCCAGTTGGATCGCCTTCTGAATGGAGTTTATAGCCTCATCAATGTCTCCATTTCTATAGTACGCCTTTGCCAGTTTATGATACAATTCCGGCCTCTCCTCGAGATTTATGGCCTCAATGTAATTTTCTATGGCCTCATCGTATTTTTTCAAATTATAATTTGCATCGCCGAGAAACTCCAAAACTGCGGAGTTCTTGTTTAATTTTGCAGAACGAAGAAGGTATTCCTTTGCCTCATCATACTTTTTGAGATTTATAAGTGCTTTGCCCAGGTCCATTAGGTTTTTATAATCTTCAGGTGATATGCTTAGTATGTTTTTACATATTTCAACGGCATCGGCATATCTTTCATGCTTCATAAGCAGATCCTTCAACTCGTAGAGGAGAACCTCATTATCAGGGTATATTTCCAGAGCCTCCCTATAGGTGGCGATTGCACTGTCTATTTTTCCCACATGATCGTACGCGTAGGCAAGGTCTCTCCAGGCGGCAAGGTTCTTCTTGTTCATGGTTATAATTTCCTTCGTCGTTTCAATTACGCAATCAAAGTTCCTCTGTGCTTTGCAAATATCTTTCTTCAATTCCATGTATCTTTCCCTTCTCTCATAGTCGAGAGCAAGATTCACATCCTTTAATGCTGCCTCATACTCCTTTTTTCTGAATCTTGCATAGGCCCTTTTATATATGTATTTCGAGTTTGTGGGCTCTATCTTAACAAGGGTGTTGAAAATCTTAATGGCCTCATCGTATCTCTTCATAAGTAGGAGAACATCGCCCTTCTCAAACATGGCCTTTGTGAAATTCTCGTTGATCTTCAGAGCGGAATCAAAACTCTCCAATGCATCCTCATACCTCTTTATTTTCTTCAGACAAAGCCCACGCTCATACCAAAGTCTCATATCATTTGGATCAAGTTTGAGAGCCTCTTCGTAGTATTCCACAGCCTCATCGAATTTGTCAAGTTTTTCCATGGTCCAGGCGAGGTTTTTCCAGTATTTCTTCTCGTTGGGATTG
Source organism: Aciduliprofundum sp. MAR08-339 (assembly GCF_000327505.1). Classification (NCBI taxonomy): domain Archaea; kingdom Methanobacteriati; phylum Thermoplasmatota; genus Candidatus Aciduliprofundum; species Candidatus Aciduliprofundum sp. MAR08-339. The sequence continues at coordinate 493,534 of NC_019942.1, read as the reverse complement.
ATAGCTGTGGCCTTCTTGAATGAGTATCTAGCATTCTCAAGATCTCCCAGTTTGTAGTATATCATTCCAAGGAGGTTCCAACCCTCGTCATCATCATCCTTCATCTTCAGCCCCTTTTCCAGGATCTTCTTGGCCTCATCGTACCTGCTTGAAGTGTAGTAGGCCCTTGCCAGATCCCTGTAGGTCTCAAAATCTCCACCCATGGATATGATCTGGGTTGATGCCGTTATGATCTCCTGCGGCTTGTTGAGTTCCTTTGCAATATCCTTCCTCAATTTCCACAACTCTATATTTGATCCTTCAATCTCTGTTGCTCTTATTATGAAATTCAGGGAACTCTCAAGTTTTCCCAGATTCCTGTAAGCAATGGCCTCATCAACAAGGGATTCAACATCATTGGGCTCAATTCTAAGAATATCCTCACAGACGGAGATCACCCGATCCCACTGCTCCTTGCTCTTAAGAATATCCCTCTGAAGTTTCAAACTTGGAAGATGTTTTGGAAATTCTTTTAGTATATTTTGCGTGATATCGAAGGCCCTGTCAAGTTTATCAAGTTTGAAATACGTGTATGCAAGATCATACATAATGTCCAGATCGTTATTTCCCATATCCAGGAGCCCCACACAAGCATCCGCTAGATCGGCATAATTCTTTAATTTTTTTGCCAGTTCCCTTTTAAGGGCCAGGGCATCCAAATATCTTTTGTCATGCTCAAGAGCCCTGTTGACTGCTTTAAGAGCCTCTGCATTCCTTTCCATAAGGTGTAGAATGGAAGATTCAAGGTACCATGATTTCTTATCATTTGGGTCTATCTTAATGGCCTCCCTTATGCATCTGAGGGCCTCCTCGTACTCACCCCTCTTCTTGTGCAGGATAGCAAGATTTATCCAGGAGCGTTTATCATTAGGATCTATGCTTATCGCCTTCTTCAGAGCGTTTATTGCATCAACCATTCTGTCCATCTTTGCATATGCGGCCCCAAGGTAAACCCACGCCTGCTGGTACTCGGCGTTTATATTGACAACATCCTTCATAACCCTCACACATTCGGCATAACTCTGAATTTTGTACAATTGCACGCCCATTTTGAACAGGATCTCTATGTCCTTGGGCCTGTATTCAAGGTATTTTTCATAGTATTTCAATTCCTCCGGGTATAGGTTTATGAGTTTTTTGTAAATATCCAGAGCCTCATCTATATCTCCCTTCAACTGGTAGATTTCTGCCTTTGTCTCCCAGGCATTCCTGTTCTGCAAATCAATTTGAAGGGCTTTTTCCACGAGAAATATGGCCTTTTTGTAATCCTTCTGTAGAGCACGTATCATTGCATAGTTTGTGTAGGCATCCACGTTTCCCCTGTCCATATTTATGGCAATCTTGAACGCATCAGCAGCATTTTTTATATCTCCCGCTTTTTGAAATGTGAGCCCTATATTCACAAGAAGTTTTGAGAAATCATCATTTTTTAACTTAACCAACCCCTTATTTTCCCTTATATTTTGAAGTGCCTTGAGCAGATACTCCTTTCCCTCAGGGTCACTTTTATTTATGAGTTTCAAACCTTTTTCATACAATTTTTCGGAACGACGATATATCTTTGATTCCTTATTTCCAAACTGTAGAGCCACAGCCTCTCACCCATTCAGTATTCTCAAAGGTATTATTAAAATTTTCTAAGCTTTAGCAGTTCTGAATCGAAATCTATAAAAAATTTACACAGAAAAATTTTTAATGTTTACGAAACATTTAAATATGATAATGTGCATTTCATTATTAATGAGCAGAATTAAGGGAGATGTGGTCTGCATTAAGGGCGATTACTTAATAGCCCGAGCCCCTTTGCGAGGGGGCAGGTACAAGGCTTACACACCTTCAGGTAAGTATGTGGGCCATGTGGTTAGGATATTTGGTCCCGTTGATAGACCATACATAAAGGTGAAGATAGAGAGAAAATGGGGAAGGAAGGTTGAGGAACTGGTAATAAGAGGTGATAGAGGTGGCAGAAAAAGATAAAAAGAAATGGATAGATGAGATAACTCGCTGCCCGGAATGTGGCTCCACGCACCTTGTTAGGGATTATGAGCGTGGTGAACTGGTATGCATGGATTGTGGTCTCGTGATTGATGAGGCTTATATTGACCAGGGGCCAGAGTGGAGGGCCTTTGATTCTGAGCAGAGAGATTCCAGATCAAGAACAGGAGCGCCTATGACCTACACTATTCACGATAAGGGACTGAGTACTGAAATTTCTTGGAAAAATAAGGATTCTTATGGCAAGAGCATTCCTACAAGGAGCCGTGCTCAGCTTTACAGGCTTCGTAAATGGCAGAAGAGGATTCGTGTCAGCAACTCAGCGGAGAGAAATTTGAGCCAGGCACTGCAGGAACTTGAGAGAATGGCATCCAATTTGGGATTGCCTAAGGACGTACGTGAAACTGCAGCTGTGATCTATCGCAAGGCTGTGAAGGAGAATATGATCCGGGGGCGCAGCATTGAGGGGGTGGTGGCGGCCAGCATATACGCTGCCTGCAGGATGCTGGGAATACCCCGCACCCTTGAGGAAATATCTACAGTCACAAGAATAAAGAAGAGGGAGATAGGTAGGGTTTACAGGATAATGAGCAGAACATTGAAGCTCAACATATACCCAACAAAGCCAGAGGACTACATAGATCGTTTCTGCTCAAAATTGAAGCTGAGTGGTGAAGTTAAGACCAAGGCCTACGAGATTATTAAGATGGCCCGGGAGAGGGATATAATATCTGGCCGCGGTCCAACGGGCGTGGCGGCGGCTGCAATTTACATAGCGGCCATTCTAATGGGGGAACGGAGAACGCAGAGGGAAGTTGCCGATGTTGCCGGCGTGACGGAGGTAACCATAAGAAATCGTTACAAGGAGCTTGTGGAGAAGTTGAATTTGCCTGTAGAGGTTTAATCATTTGAACACCATTCCAGTTTGTCTGTACCAGAGTACGAGGTCGAGATGGGCCATTGGTATGCCTATGGTCCTTGAGAACACTCTCATCCTCTCCTCTATTTCCAGGTATCTTCTTTTTGTCAGCCCCTTTGGAATCTCATCTATCACTCCCAACCTGAGCAGGTTTTTTAAAATGTGCCTGTCTAGGATAGCGAGGTCCTCTCCGAGTCCCGCATTTCTTAGAAAATGGCTTGCCTCCTTGTATCCCATGCCTCTAACATTTCTGACCAAAAAATCTCTCATGTCCTGAGGATCTGAGAATTGAGATAGCGTTTCCCTTATTTTGAGTTTTCCATTTATGGTGAAGAAATTCCTTGCCCTGACGATGTTCTGGGCCTTTGTGTATTTGAAACGCACGCCTTTGAGATAATCTGTGATGCTTTCCACGTTTCCAAACCACAGAACTCCGGAATCACGCAGATTTTCAACGGCTCTCCAGCAAATGGTGGCCTTTGACTGCGGAGTTAGAAGGCAAAAGGCAAGTTCTGCAAATATTTCCTCCTCTGAACCCTCTTCCCACAATTTTTTGAACTCTTTTAAACGTGAATCAATAACGTCTTTCTGCGCCTTCCATATCTCCTTTATCTCGGTCACGGAATCCATGATGCACAATGGTTTTCCTGATATAAAAATGTCCCTGGAGTATTTTTTATATAATATCTCCCTTAGGGTTCCGTATGGATCCAGAGGTTGAGAAAATTCTACGCAAGCAGGGCTACGCCATAGTGGGAAAACATAGCGCCGTGAAGTTATGCCACTGGCTTCGCGAATCTCTGCTTCACAACAGGCCGTGCTACAAGCAAACCTTCTATGGAATAAGAACGCACAGATGCCTGCAGATGAGTCCGGCGGTGAATAACTGCACCCAGAACTGCCTGTTCTGCTGGAGATTTCAGGGGTTCAGTGAGGTTTATATGAAAGAGGTGGATGATCCTGAGTTCATTGTGGAGGAGAGCATAAGGCAGCAGAGGAGACTGCTCACGGGATACAAGGGGGATCCAAGGGTTGATCTTGAGAAGTGGAAGGAGGCCATGGAACCCAGACATGTTGCCATATCTCTTACGGGAGAACCCACCCTCTATCCCAGATTGGGGGAACTCATTGAGGAGTACCACAGGAGGGGTTTCACCACATTCCTTGTTACCAATGGCACCATGCCTGAAGTTCTTGAGAATCTAGATCCCCTGCCCACGCAACTATACGTAACTGTGGCGGCTCCCAACGAGGAAATATACAAAAAATTACTTGTACCTCTCATAAGGAATGGATGGGAAAGGCTCAGAAGAACTCTGGAACTTTTGCCCTCCCTCAACACCCGTAAGGTCATAAGACACACCCTTGTTAGGGGTTGGAACATAGGGTATGAGGAGGAGTATGCCAAGCTTGATCTGCTTGCCGAGCCCGATTTCATTGAGCCAAAGGCCTATGTTTTCGTTGGATACTCTAGGGAGAGGCTCACGATAGAGAATATGCCCAGGCACGAGGAAATAAGGGAATTTGCGAAGAAAATGGCAGAAATCACAGGTTATCGTTACGAGGATGAGCGAGAGGATAGCCGCGTTGTTCTTCTTATGAATGAAAACACACAGAGATTTTTGTCTTCTTAATTCAAAATTTTTTTATATTTATTTGTTATGCAATAAATTGATGATTCCCGTATCCAAGAGAAGGCTTATAACCACAACAGTCGGTATAATTCTGGCCATAGCCATAATTTTCACGTCTTACACGCTTGGCAACAATATGGCCAAGATGCAATTTTATGATGAGCTTGAGAAAAATCCGTACGCGATTGTAAGAGTTGTTAGTGGTAATTTTAGCAATATGATGGATGCCTACAATCAGATTGAAAAACTTCCCCATGTTAGAAGTGCGATTTTTTCCATAATGACCTTTGGGAGATGTGGGGGAAATTATACCTCGCTATCAATACCTGTGATTTATCCGAAAGGATATAAACTCACACTGCTCAATGGCACAACCCCAAAAAATCCTAAAGAGGTTATTGTTGGAGCCTATTATTTTAAGATGTTCAACTGGAGCATTGGTGAAAATCTGAGTATTTGGTTTTACACATCCAGGGGAATATTGGAGGAAAACTATACAATAGTGGGTGTTGCAAATTTAAAGGCACCTCTTGGAAATTTTGAAGAAGGAGGGAATGCTGTACTCAAGGGTATTTTTGTAAGTGGGGAAGAAATGCAATATTTAAATAGATCCGGTGTGAATATTAATGGACACTTGGGTGTGGCACTTGATCCTAAATACCTACTGAACTCTGCAGATTACAATGAAGCCTATAGAAAAATTATGACCATTGAAAATGAGATTAATTTCATACTTTACGATGATAACATTTCTATAGAAGAATCTCAATCTACATACTACGGAAGTTTTGGGGAATCTTACCTCCTAGAGGCCATATTCTTTTCCCTGCCTGTGATCATAATGGGTATATATTTAAGCAAGGTGGGTATAGAGATAGAGTTTTTAGAGAGAAGGAGAGAATTTGGTATATTGAAAATAAGAGGCTCTACGGGCAGAGATCTGGGAAAGTTCATATTCATTGAGGCTGCGGTGTATTCTCTAATAGGAGGTATGGTTGGCTACGCTCTTGGGGAAGCCCTTGCCTCCCTCTCCAATATCGTGTTTTTTAAAATACCCTATTTCTTCCTCGACTGGAACATATTGAATCTTATTGTATCAATAATAATAGCCACTCTTTTATTTTTGGTGGCCCTTTACTCTCCTTGGAAGAAGATAAAAAAAGAACCTATTATAGATTTGATATCTCACTATAGCCAGTCATTCAAGAAAACAGAGTATACGGGAGGTATGAAAGATTTGATAATCTCCGCACTTTTCTGGATTTACCTCGCTCTTGTCATCTGGCTTTCAAATAGTGTGAACATAAGCGGTGGATTTAATATTCTTGTTATAATAGCTTACATACTTCTCAGCACAATAATTTTCTTCTTTCCCGTGGTTATTATAGTACTTCCATTGACGATGAGTCGCCTTCTGACCATGGGTACAACAAGAATTTACAAGTTTGTTGCTTCATGGATTGCAAAATTATTCAAAACCTCAGGCGAGTTGGCAGAGAGAAGCATAGAGAGAAGCCCAAGAAGGGCAGCATATTTGGCCTTCATCCTAGCATTTATTCTTACCCTTTCCTCCTTCCTTGCAGTGGCTATGGAAAGTGCAAACCGGCTTGGAGAGATTGAGAGAGAGGCGGATGTTGGAGGGGATCTGGAAATTGTTGTGGATAACCTAAATATCCCTTGGAAAATATTGAATAATACCAAAAACGTGGCCAGCTATGTAATCGTTTACAGAACGAACATATCGGGATACGGAGAGTATGGAGTGCCTCACTACGGGGTGAATATGGAAAAATATCTAAAAACAATATACAACGGCAATCTATTTTTGAAAGAGGGGAAAGTAAATCACATGGGTATTGTTGTGACCACATCCTATGCGAGAAGCAACAATATACGGGTGGGTGACACAATACAAATAGATTCGAAGAGTGGAGTGAAAGAATATCCCGTAGAGGCGATAATGTACTCCTTTCCCGGCATAGGTGAGGCCGAGTTTCTTTTTGATCTGAAAGACCCGGAGGGAATGCCTCATCTTGTTATTGTGAGAGCAAAAAATCTTGTTGCTCTGGAAAGTGAGTTAAACGAGAGCGGATACAATTACAATGTTAAGCCACCAAAGGATGAGATGGAGGATCAGCAAATATCCCTCATAAACACCCTGCTCATCTATCTTGTAATACTTGGGGTGGCGTCAATATTCATAGTTCAGTACTCTTCCTTGTTGAACAGACGCGGTGAGATTGCCCTCTACAAGGTTCGCGGTGCGAGAAACGGCCAGATAGCGGCCATGCTTATGACCGAGGGGTTAACGGTAATAGTCATATCTCTTATCATAGGTGTGACAGTAGGCATAATTCTAGCATATGCTATGTATTCATTGGTCATACTCTCAGGTACATCACCACCCGTGTTTGTTATAGGTCACGGGTTTGCCCTCTATACAGCAGTTCTTGTTGGAGCCTATATTCTTTCTCAGTATGCCCTATCTTACATTTTTGTCAGAACTAAACCTAGTGAGGTTATAAGAGGGTTGGGAGGTGAAATATGATGATTGAAGTGGAACATTTGATAAAGGTTTACAGAAGAGGTGAAATTGAAGTTATTGCAATAAGGGATGTAAGCCTGAAAATTGGTAAGGGTGAATTTGCTCTGCTGATAGGCCCAAGTGGCTCAGGTAAAACTACGTTTCTACATCTTCTTGGTGGTATTGACAGGCCAACAGCCGGTAAGATATTGGTTGAGGGTAGAAACATATCTCTCTTCAACGATAGAGAGTTGACGGATTACAGGAGAAGGGAGGTAGGTATGGTATTTCAATTCTTCAACCTAGTGCCAACACTGACTGCCCTTGAGAATGTTATGCTCCCAATGCAGTTTATGGGAATTGGTAGGGTTGAGAGGAAAAAGAGTGCAGAGAAACTTCTGAAAGAGGTTGGAATGATAGAGCGGAAGAACCACTATCCAGATGAAATGAGCGGTGGAGAGCAGCAGAGAGTAGCAATAGCGGTGGCCATGGCCAACGATCCGCCAATAATTCTTGCAGACGAGCCTACAGGCGAACTGGATACGGAAACCGGGATGGAGATCATAAAATTATTCAAGAAACTAAACGAAGAGGGTAAAACTGTTATAATAGCCACCCATGATATGCGGTTGAAGGAATATGCCACCAGAATCCTTGAAATCAGAGATGGAAAAATTACCGGATAGTGGGGTTTACCTCCTTCTCATAAATAATCCGAAGAGGGGAGAAATTGAAATAGGGGCACTGGGCAATGTGCTTTTTTCCCCTGGCTACTATGTTTACGTGGGCTCCGCCCAGAGAAATTTGAGGAGGAGAGTTGAAAGACACAGGAGAAGGGAGAAGAGGTTGAAATGGCATATTGATTATTTCCTACAATATGCGCGTGTAGAGGAAGTCATTGCATATTCTTTACCGAAATCCTATGAGGAGAAAATATCCAGGATACTCTGTGAAAGGTATCCATTCGTGCCAAAATTCGGTGCAAGTGATACAAAAGCAAGATCACATTTATTTTACATAGGGGTGCGGGATGAATGGAAGCGAATCAAGGAAATTTTGAAAGGAGTTAAATAAAATAAGAGCATAGTACGTTTATGCCCTTCCTTCTTTACTTTGGCCACGTGAATATTGACATATTCCTGAGGGTTAGGGATTTTGGAAATGCAGGTGAGAGCAGGGAGGTTTATTCTTATTTTTCAAGGATGGGAGGTACTGCCTATAATGCATACAGGGGACTCCGAGCTTTAAATGTCCCCTCAGAGATATTCTCAGTTGTGGGTCATAATTTTGAGGAGGATATTGAGGGCCATCTTGTCAGAGATGAGCGCACTCCAACCTGCTGGATAATAACCAACGGCCAGGAGCAGATGGCTTACGTATATCAGGGACTGTGGAAGGAACTGCACAAAATGGATATTGATTTACCCGTTGAAAAATATGAATACCTGCACTTTTCCACGGGCAATCCAAAGTTCTATCTAAAAATTGCAAGAGAGGCCAGAAACCTTGGCAAGAAAATAGTATTTGACCCTTCTCAGGAAATACATTATGTTTACACAAAAGAACTCTTTGAAAAGATGATAGATCTCTCCGACATGTTTTTCTGCAACGTTCAGGAGTATCGGAGGGCGAGAGAATATGCCCCATCGGTTTTGGAAGAGAAAATTATCGTTAGGACTGAAGGTTCCAGTGGTGCAAGTTTTTACACACCACAGAATGGATGGATCCATGTGTCCACATCGCCTGCAAGGGTTGTTGATACCACTGGTGCAGGAGATACCTTCCGGGCTGGATTTTATGCAGCCCTTTACAGGGGACACGATATTCTGGATGCTGTGAAATATGGAAACCTGGCTGCTCGAAGAGTAGTTGAATCGCCAAAAACCTATTATGAGGGCACATGGGAATCACTTGAAAATATGGGAAATAAGATATAGGGGAATGGATTATGGGCAGCCATGGTAAAGATATCACCTTCAATACTGTCAGCAGATTTTTCAAGATTGTGCGATGAGATCAAATTCTGTGAGAAGGGCGGAGCCGATATGCTGCATCTGGACGTTATGGACGGGCATTTTGTACCCAACATAACATTCGGGCCGGTGGTGATAAAGAGCATAAGGAAATGTACAAAGTTGCCCTTTGATGCACATCTTATGATCGAGCGTCCTGACAAATACATTAAGGATTTTGTAAATGCGGGGAGTGACATAATAACCGTACACAGGGAGATCAAAATTTCCATAAAGAATGTGCTGCGTAAAATACACAATTATGGGGCGGAGGCGGGTATTGCTATAAATCCGGAAACGCCCTTTGAAAGAGTGAAGGATTACATGGATCGGGTGGAATACATTCTCATAATGAGCGTGCACCCTGGCTTCTCCGGCCAGAGTTTCATAGAGGACACTCTTGATAAAATAAGAGAGGCCAGGGAATACATAGATTCAGAGAGTCTTGAAGTTAAAATAGCGGTGGACGGGGGTGTAAAGCAGCACAACGCAAAGAGGATAATCGATGCTGGAGCGGATATACTTGTGGCCGCAAGCGCCATATTCAGGGGAAATGTGGAGGATAATATACGCAAATTCAAAGAAATAGCCTAGGTTCTTACCACTCTCCTACCCTCAATTTTTATTGAATTTGTGGAAATTAATTTTATCGCCTCAACCAGGGCCTCGTGCTCTCTTTTAAGAACCCTTGCTGCAAGAGTTTCAGGAGAATCGTCGTCCTTCACCTCAACACACTTCTGCACGATTATGGGGCCATGATCGACCTCCTCGTCCACAAAATGCACGGTGCAACCGGAGACCTTGCATCCGTAATCTATGACTGCCTTGTGCACCTTCTCCCCATACAAACCTCCAAAACTTGGAAGTAGGGCAGGATGTATGTTTATTATCCTGTTTTTGTACTTTCTAACAAACCAGGGACTGAGAATTCTCAGAAATCCTGCCAGAACTATGAGATCCGGCGTGAAGTTATCAATAATTTCTGCAAGTCTTCTATCGTAACTCTCCCTTTTCTCTCCCTTTTTTGGTGTAAGTGTTATGGCTTCTATTCCGTTTGCCTCTGCACGTTTTAGCGCATAGGCATTCTTCTTGCTGGATATGACGGCCACAATCTCCACATGCAACTTTCCGCCCCTCACTGCATCTATTATTGCCTGAAGGTTTGTACCTCTACCAGATACGAGAACCACGATTTTGAAAATTTTCTTTTTGAAGGAACCCTCCTCATAGTACACTCCCAATTTTTGAAGGTCATCCTTGAACATGGGTAAACCACCAAGATTCAGGATCTCGTTGAGTATGTTGAGAAAAGAGTGAAGTCTCCTCTCTTCGTAAAATCTCAGGAATACATAGTACCACACCTCCCGGCTTATGGGTGCGTTTAGTTGGTAGAGTTTCTCAATGCTCTCATCAGCTATGTTCAAATCCCTCATAACACTCCGAACCCATTCTATGTTTATCCTTGATCCGGGTCCCAGGGCTTTCAGATACGAGAAATCGGCAATTTTTTTAAGTTCTTCCCTCATTTATTCACCTCCAGAGGTATGTGCTTCTCTAAAAATTTTAGAATTTTATCCACAGCATCCTCATTCTCAGTCTCGGGAGTGATTTTGTGAATTCTGGTGGGTGTGAGGAGCATCACGTAATACACGATTTTTCTCCCCTTTGGGTGGTGATTTTTCCAGTAGCCACGAATCTCTCCCCTTGATATTCTTCCGCCCCAGTACTCAATATCTCCACTCTTTTTATCCACCACCAGTTTTTTGAATGCATTGAATTTGAATGTCTCCTTATCCCCTTCATTCTCCACCTTCATCAATCCACCTCCACGATCTCGTCGAAGGGTAAGTTTTCCATACTTCTCTTTCCAATGGCCATTAGGGCCTCCATGGGTGTTAATACCACTTTGTTGAATCTTGAAAAATCGTCGTAGGTAATTCTTGGACATGCCGTGTTCACATAGGCATCCACCTTGTAGTAGAACCGCTCGGGCACGATGTTGTTTGTCATTATGAAATAGGCCCGCCTTCCAGAAATCTCAATCTCCTTAGCAACCATTTTTGCAAGTTTCCACCTCCTCTGACCAATCTTTGTGCTTAGAATTATTCCGAACTTCTCGGCATCTCTTGCCCTAGCTATGGCCGCATACCTCTGCCTTATGAACTTATCGGTATCGATTTCCGTTATTCTGTCCGAATATGGATCAAGAACATAAACATCCTTGCCTGTTGCAATTTTCACACCCAATCCGTGAAATTCGCCCGTGCCAAGAAACACAAAACAGTCCACATCTCCGACCTCTCTGGCCGCTGAGAAATTGCAACCCAAAACCTGCCCGGGATAGGTTATGCGGGAATCCCCGCGACCAACTCTAACCATAAAACCCCTGTCTTCAAGGAATCTCTTTGCAGTTTCAATTGCCTTTACATGCTGAATTGAAGCCACAATTCCTATTTTTCTGCAAGATGTACTTCGGGCAAAGGAATCAAGCACATTTTCAAAGGAAGCGCTGGAGAAGGATTCAACAAAAATCACATTTTCTGGATAATTTATGTTCGGTATCCTGCTGTGTCCAAATTGCACAGTGAGCATTCCCTCATATGTTTCCACATCGCATGCTCCGTAGCACGGATTTGCGTATATCAAAACCTCAAAATCATCCAGCATATCCGCTATTTCCTGTGCGTATATCTGCATCCCCTCTGGCAGCTGCAAAAGGATCTTGGAAAACCCCATATTCCTTATTTTTTTGGATAGTGCGTTGAAATCTATGCTGTATGGAATCATTGGAGAAATAAGGGGATGGTGGTATAAAAATTTAGCCCACCGTGTGGTTCCCTCCTCATGGGTCGGAGGGTGCATGGCTAGTGGGCATCTACGCATGGAAACAATCTTATAAAAATTCTCCCTTATAACCCCAATGGACGCTCTCATCTATCTCTACCTCATCGTCCTCTTTGCTGTATTTCTCATCGCCTGGATGGTTTACCTGATAATCTCCAAGGGAACGCAGAAGAGGAGAATTCGTGAAGAGATCAGGCATATTTTTAACGCTGTGGATTATGGAGATGCCCTCAAATTTGAGTATAGAGGTTATACCATGCTGGCCACATTCAGACCGGAAGTGAAGATAAGCATATTTCACGAAAAAGGGGTGGAGAGCGTAAAATCTCCCCGGGGGATGAAACTCACGCCCATGTTCCTCATAATAAAAATAAAGCGCAGGGAAGAAATAAAGGAGAAGGTGGACGTGGCTGTTGATTTTCTTAATTCTATTCCCACTCAATAGTGGCCGGAGGTTTGTTTGTTATGTCATAGACAACACGATTCACCTCTTTTATCTCAGTTGTAATTCTTGTGGCTATCCTGTCCAATAAATTATGCTCTGCGCGGAAATAGGCGGCACTCATTCCATCAAGGCTATCAACCATGCGGACTGCTACCGTGTATCCGTAGGCTCTCTTGTCCCCATGCACACCCACTGAGCGAATGGGAAGAAGAACGGCAAAGTACTGCCACGGTCTCATCTCAAAGGGATATTGTTTTTCAACCTCCTCCTCCACAATAGCGTTTGCTCTGCGCACAATTCTTAACTTCTCCTCATCCACGGGCCCAATTATGCGTATTGCAAGTCCGGGTCCCGGAAATGGCTGTCTCTCCTTGATGTCAAGGTTCAGGTACTCTGCAATCTCGCGGACCTCATCCTTGTACAAATCGCGTAAAGGTTCTACAAGTTTGAGGTTCATTCTCTCTGGCAATCCCCCAACGTTGTGGTGTGATTTTATGGTATCGCGCAATCCTCCGCCACTTTCAATCCAGTCCGGTGCAATTGTGCCCTGTATGAGATACTCTGCCCCGAAATTTTTTGCCTCCCTTTCAAAAACCTCTATGAATTTTGCCCCTATGATCTTTCTCTTCTTCTCCGGATCTTCCACATATCTCAAAGCATCTATGAACTCTCTGGATGCGTCCACTATTCTGTAATTGAATTTCAATTTTGAGAATAGAGCCTCTATGTTTTTTGCCTCGTTTTCACGCATAAACCCCGTATCAACAAATACGGCCAGAAGCGCATCTCCTATGGCCATCTGTGTGAGCACGGCCGCAGTGGTGCTGTCCACCCCGCCTGAGCAGGCGATTATGGCCTTACCTTTTATTGTGTTTTTTAGTTCTTTCACCTTCTCCTCCACAAATTTATCTGCTCTGAACATATTTACGAACCTCCTCATCATCCTTGGCAACCTTCTCTCTCATACTTTCTCTGTACTTCTCAATTTTCTTACGCATATCCCTATCCCTCACACCCAAGATTTGAATGCACATGAGTGCTCCATTTACCACATTGTCCACACCGACCACGGCAACGGGCACACCCTTTGGCATCTGAACCATGCTGAGAAGGGAATCAAAGGGTACCCTGCCCGAGAGTGGTACTCCTATGACCGGCTTTGTGGTTAGTGCGGCCACGACACCTGGCAGGGCGGCGGAGAGTCCTGCAAAGACTAGGAAAACGTCATGCTTTGAATTTTCCACAATTTCCTTCACCCTATCTGGCGTTCTGTGGGCTGAGGCTATGTGCACATCAAAATCCACATTGAATTCTTTGAAAATATCAAAGGCCCTCTCTGCCTTTTCCAGATCACTCTTGCTTCCCAGAAGAATACAAACTCCCATAAAAAGAGATGGAAAAAGAATATAAAAATTTTAGGTCTTCATTATTATTCCCAGGAACACCAGAAATCCTATAATTATGCCTATCAGCGCTCCACCGATGTAGAGGAGCCCCGGAACCAGTATGTTGTTTGTGAAGTAACCTGCCTGGCACCTCCATTTTACAAAGTACATTATTATGGGTATTATAATGCCCACTATGAATAGGGTTATGCCTGCAGCCCTGCTCTTCCCGCTTCCGAAGTATGCAGTCAGTGCCCCCAATATAAGGAAGGTCAGAGCAACGAGGGATAGAATAATCTCAAGGAACAGTGTCCAGTCCCAGTACATTGTTATCACCTGTTTAGAACTTTATCCCTGTGAGCGTTTTGGTGTCTATGACTCCCTCTATCATCCTTATTTTTTCTACGACTATCTCACCCAGCTGGTTAAAGTCCTTTGTTTCGAGTTTGGCTATGAGATCAAACTCTCCGAAGAGTGGGTGAAGTTCGATGATCTCGGGAATTTTCTTGAGTTCATTGTAAACTTCGTGCTCCTTACCGGGCGCGGTGCTTATCAACACAAATCCAATTGCCATTTTTCATCACCAAATCAGTAATATCTTCCAACCTATAAAATTTTTCCGCAGAGAAAAGCCTAAAACCAAGCGTCCAGACTTCTCTGCTCTCTGTACTTTTTGAACATTTTTATCTTTTCAACGGCGCTCAGAACTCTCTCCCTGCTGAAATCGTGCTCTTCGCAGAGAAACTCAAGCAATTTTTGCTCATCCAGCCACATCCACTGCAATTTGTATTCATTTGTTACAGGGGGGTTCAGGAAAATATTGCGTATTTCCTCATAATTTTCAATCACGATGCCCTTCTCATCCATAACCCTCTCCAGGGATCCGAATTTCTTTATGAGTTTCAGTGCTGTTTTTGGGCCTATTCCCTTAATTCCCGGATTGAAATCTGTACCCACCAGAATTCCTATATCCACAAGTTGCTCTCTTGTTATTTCCAAATTCTTCAAGGTTTCGTTTAGAACGAGCATTTCTGGTTTTACCTCCACATAAACCCTTTTTCTGGGCAACTTCCTCTTTCCCGTTATGGCCATGTTACGCACGAGGCGCGGAGTGCCGAAGAGCAGTGAATCGAAGTCCTGGGATGCGGAGGCGTACGCATCACCCCGTTGAGCCATAAAAGCCGCCTGTGCCTCCCCTTCACTGGGTGCCTGAACCCACGGTACACCCATGTGGTCCAGCAATTTTTTTGCCTCATCAACCATATCTCTCGTGAGAAATGAGGCTTGCTGTGCCCTTGTTCTGGCCTCTTCCAGATCCCCCCGCTCTAGGGCCTCTTCCCACTCTTCTAGGGCACGGGTTCTGACGTGCATTCTCTCCTGAATTGTTCTCATTTTCAGTTCTGGAGGTCTGCCATCAAAAACATATACGGGCTTGATTCCCTCAGCCATGTAGTTGGCCGTTCTGTAGAGCAGGCCAGATAGGTGGGATGTGACCCGCCCCCTGGAATCTCTTAGTGGTGTGCCATCGGGCTGCCTAATTATGCTTAAAAATTGATAGAGGGAATTGTAGGCGTCTATGGCTATAACCCTTCCCTTGAGATCCTTTAGCGAAATCTCGTGCGCCGTAACAATATCCGATAGGTTTACACCCATTTTTACCCACCGAGAAATTGCACAGGGAGTATTTATTCCTTTTCATCCACGGGATAGAGGCCATCACCCCTTATCACGAATCTTGCAAGTAGGCCCTCTGGCAGGGAACGGTGCTTTACAAGTACGGCCTCTCTGAACCCATTACCAATCTTTTTGAGAAATATTATTGTCTTTGCATTGTGGTGCAGTGTATGTCCTCCAATGGGTTTGATCTCTCTTGTTGTGGTATCCATATACACCTGGTTTGTTATGAGAACAGCCAAGTTTTTCCTTCTTGCCACACTGTTCAACATGCTCAACTGCCATGCGAGACTGCTTCTCTTTCTTGATGAAAGATCCTCCTCCACGCCCCTCTCTGCCCTGTAAAATTCGGTCATTGAATCAACGATGAGGAGGGCAATATCGTTTCTTTTCTCAACAAGGTTTATGGCTCTCTCAATGATCTCTCCCTGCTGGGAGAATTTGTAAACCTTGTAAAAGAGAATTTTTTTTGAAAGTTCTTCATCTCCTCCCAGTTGTTCAAACCTCTCCATGGACACACCCTCGGTGTCTATGTATATCACGTAGTATCCTTGGCGGGCAGTGTTTATGGCCGTTGAGAGACATATGTTGGTCTTTCCACTTCCCGCCTCTCCGTATATTTCCGTGATGCATCCCCTTTCAAAACCTCCATTTAGCATAGAATCGATGCTTCTGCAGCCACATCTTATTTTATCCACAAATGGAAAAGTGAGCCACGATTAATAAATTTTTTCAAAGAAAAAAGTAATGGGTGGGGTCAGCGTGATTCTTAATTGCATGCACCTTTCCCCGTGCAAATATTTAAATTGTTCCTTCTGGCTATCAAAAAAGATAAAACATCACTCCAGGCGAATCGCCTTCTTGCCCCTCTCTTGAGGCACGATCCTTACCTTTGCATTGGGAAAATCCTTTTGCAGTTCTCTTCCCTCAAAATATCTGTCAAGGAATATTGCGAGGGCTGCCACCTCGCTGTGTGGCTGATTTCCAACAGCAACGTTGAAATCTGCAAAATCGTAAACTTCTCGTGGTACTTTCTCAGCACCCACTACTATCAGCATATTCTCGTTTTTCGGAATTCTCTTCACCGCATCATCCACCGGAATCCCGTACATGGTAAGGTGCACAATAATTCCATCAAACTCGCGCAGCACTTTTCTCATGGGCACACCAGAACGAATTCTGAAATTACCGCCAAACCTATCTGTAACATCCCTGACAGTTTCTTCAACCTTCCTGTCCAGGGTTGTTATTATGATCTCATCAGCGCCAAATGCCCGGGCCACCAAGGCCACATGGGTGGTTATTCTCTTATCCCTCTGGGGCCTGTGTCCTATTCTCAACACCGTTATCATAGGCGATCGATAAAATCATCATCTTCCTTAAATTCTTTCACTCCTCTCTTGATCGTTTTGCCTTTTTTATCTGGCACGATCGGGTTGCTCTCTGGAGGTGTCAATGCAAGAATAAGAAATCCAAACCCGAAAAATGCTGAGATCAGAAGACCCATTGTTAGTCCTGCGAACTCTCCCATCTTTGTCCATCTCTCCGGAGGAATTAGAAATAGAAGATATCCCCAGAATATTATTGAAAGTCCGAGGGTTATGCCTCCCACGAATGTACTCACCCCTGGCTTGATTCCCCTGACCCTCGGTAGTTGGAAAAACAGGGATGTTAGCGCCGAGAAAACGACTATCAATACTGCCAGAATAATTATTTCAATTGGTGGCTTTAGGATGTAAATCAGGTATGCAAATACTCCCAGAAGCACGAAGAATATACCTCCCGCAAGTCCGAGTTTCTCCTCGTCCCATGCGTGGAAGTATTCAAAGATCATCGCACAACCTCCACACGCATACCCCGTATATCTATTTTTGTGCTTCTCCTTATAAGCCCCCGAAGCATGATCTGACTTATTCCCAGCCTTTCCACAAGGTCCCCAAGGAATATGCTCTTTTCAGGGCCTATTATTTCTATGATTTTCTTTTCCCATTTTTTGAACTCCTCCTCCCCCATGGTGACTACCCATATGACCTCGGCAGCTTCAAGAATAGGGAGTGAGAGGTTTATCTGAAACAAATCGTAATAGGTGTGGTACGCCTTTTTCACGCCTTCGGCGCCCGTGACCCATTGGGTCTCAACAAGTTTGATTTTTTCAAGATACTTCAGGGCCTCAACACCCTCTTCCCCGTATTTTTCCTCGATCTCCTCCAAGGTGCACCATTTCTTTGTGATCTCCATAAACACCCTCTTCTTTACCTCAGAATCACAGGCGTGAAAAACCGAGACCAGATCCCCTATGTCCGAAATTACCTTTATCCTACTTGCTGGCATATGGAGGATATTGTTTTTCGCAAATATATATTTTTGCGTATGTGATTTCATTATACATTTTCGTGCAGTAAAATTAAATAATCTCCATTATTTTTTCCCAGATATGAAAGAGTATGACATCATAGCCTTTGGCACTGGAAGTGCGATGAACATCGTTTCTGCTCTTCTAAACAATCCAAGGTTAAAGGTTGCTGTGATAGAGAATGATAAAGCAGGTGGTATATGTCTCACCAGGGGCTGCATACCCAGCAAGATGCTCGCTTACCCTGCAGAACTCGTGGCGGATATAAATCGTGCCAGGGAATTTTTCATCGATACAAGGATTCGCAGCATGGATGGAAATGCACTTTTAAGGAGGGTTCAGGAGGATGTGGATAGGGAGAGCAGGATGATCGCCCAAAGTTTGCGTAGTCATCCCCGGCTGGATTACTATGAAACTACGGGGGTTTTCGTTGGCGATCACGAGATAGATGTGGGGGGCAAAGAAATATACGGAGATATGCTGCTTCTCTGCAACGGATCAAAATCCTTCATTCCGCCCATAGAGGGGCTGGATGATGTGGGGTACATAACGAACCGAGAGTTCTTCTACTCCCTCAAAAAATTGCCCAAGAGCATAGCCATTGTTGGTGGCGGTTACGTGGCCCTTGAACTCGGACATTTTATGGCAAGATTCGGCACTGAAGTGCACATTATAGAGATGCTCCCTGATATAATAATGACTGAGGAAAAGGATGCCCGTGCTCTGGTGCGCAGAGAACTATCCTCCATTATTAACTTTCACCTTGGCTATAAAGCGAAGGAGGTTCGCAGGGGAATGGGCAAGAAAATCGTGGTGGCGGAAAATAAGGATGGAGAAACCATAGAAATCAAGGCCGATGAAATAATGATCGCCGCGGGTCGTGCGCCCTGGAAGGAGACACTGTTTGAAAAGACCGGCGTGAAAACAAACAAGGGGTGGATAGTGACGGATGAGTACCTGAAGGCCGGGGACAACATATGGGCCTGCGGAGATGCCAACGGGAAGTATCTGTTCAAGCATGTGGCAAATTACGAGAGCGAGATTGTGTACTACAACGCCTTCAAAAACGCCAATGCACCAGTGGATTACCACGCCGTGCCCCATGCGATCTTCACGCATCCCCAGGTGGCTGGTGTGGGGATGAAGGAGGAAGAGGCGAGGAAGAAGCACGACATACTCGTTGGAGAGTACAGATACGAGAACACGGCTATGGGGGAGGCGATGCGCCTGAAGGATTACTTCGTCAAGGTGATTGTGGACAGGGACACATATCAGATTCTGGGTGCCACCATTGTTGGACCTCAAGCCTCCGTGCTGATCCAGGAAATAATAAATTTAATGTACACCCGCGAGCAGGCGGGAGCGATGTACCGCGCGATGCACATTCACCCGGCAATGAACGAGGTTGTTCAAAGAGCATTTTACAATTTGCATGAACCCTCTTAAGAGGGTGTGGAGAGGGGGCGAAGCCCCCTTCGGGCCGTAACTTTCAAATAGGAAATGCTATTAAGCACCATCACTTACACTCCATGGAGGTGAAAAAAGATGGAAGGTGATGAAGATGGCTGTCGGGATTCACATCATAGCGGACATGTATGGTGTGGATCCAGCGCTCCTGGCTAGGGTTGAAAGGATGAAGGAGATTTTTGAAGGTGCAGTTAAGTTTGCAAAATTGAGTAAGATCTCTTCTGATTATTATCAATTTCGCCCTGAGGGTGCCAGCGGGATCGTTTTGATAGCAGAATCACATCTGAGTTTTCACACATGGCCCGAATATGGGCTTGTGACGCTTGACATATACACATGTGGAGACCCTCGGCAGGCGGATCTGGCCTATGAGTACATAAAGGAGAAGCTCAACCCTAGCCGTGTGGATCTTGTGCGCTTGGAGAGAGGTGTGGAATTTGAGAACGAGGAAGCAAATATTGAGGTACCTAAGCAGAGAAAGGAGCCCGTGGGAGTTAATTAAACTCGTGGATTCGGATCTGAACGAATTTGTAGAAACGCTAAAAATCCTTATGGATGATGGATTAGTTGAGAGCAGAGGGGGTATACTTTATCTCACTCCCATGGGTATTGAAGAGCGGGAGAGTTTGAATCTTAAGGATTATGATACCCGCTGCCCTGGATGTGACGGTCGGGGAATAGTTGAGGATCCATTTGGGGTTCTGGATGAATATAAGAAAATAACATCCCAGAGGCCCAAGCCCACGGCCGATTACGACCAGGGATACATAAAAGAGGAGGACGTGATGCGCCGCATTGCATTCATCTACGAGCGTGGAGATCTTGAGAATGCGGATATTCTCGTTGTGGGTGATGATGACCTCATAAGTCTCGGTATGGCCCTTACAGGCCTGCCCAGAAAAATTGTGGTTTTGGAGATAGATGACAGGCTCATAGATTTCATAAATCAGAATGCCCGGGAATATGGCTTTCCTGTTGAGGTAAGGAAATTTGATGTTCGGAACGACATAGATTTGGATCTCCGTGGAAAATTTGATGTTTTCATCACCGATCCCGTGGAGACAATTGAGGGCATAACTCTGTTTTTATCCCGTGCGGTTTCTGGGCTCAAGGGTAAAGGTTCTGCGGGTTATTTTGGACTCACTCATCTCGAAGCATCCCTGAAAAAATGGTACGAGATAGAGAAAAGGTTGCTAAGTATGAATTTCGTCTTAACTGATATGCTCAGAGATTTTAATGTGTATCCCCTGCGCGGAAATCTGGAGCTGGCTGCGGAGGATTACATAATTTACCGTAGAATAGAGGAACTGACAGGAAATAGGAGCATAGATGCAGATTTCTACCGCTCCACACTCATAAGGGTGGAGGCCATAGATGATGTGAAACCTCTTGTGCGTGGATATGTGGAGTTGAAGGATGAGGTGTATGTGGACGAAGAATCTCTCGTGACTGCAATGGCAACGAGGCGAAAAGGATGATTGGATTTGTACCCACAAAGGTATTCTTCACAAAGGGAGTGGGCAGGCACAGGAGCAAACTGGGATCCTTTGAGAGGGCATTGAGGGATGCTGGCATTGCGCAGTTCAACCTTGTTGAGGTGAGTTCCATTTTCCCTCCAAACGCAGATATGATCTCGAGAGAGGAGGGTGTGAAACTCCTCAAGCCCGGGCAGATTGTTTTTGTGGTGATGGCAAAAAATTCCAGCAACGAGCTGAATCGTATGATAGCAGCCTCAGTGGGCCTTGCAGTTCCAAAGGATAGAAGTCGCTATGGTTATCTGAGCGAGCATCATAGCTTTGGAGAAACTGCCAAAACTGCCGGAGACTACGCGGAGGATCTAGCTGCTGAGATGCTCGCCTCCACTCTTGGATTGCAAAGTCATCTGGAGTGGGATGAGGTAAAAGGGGTTTGGAAACTCAACGACAAGATTCTGCTCACTTCAAATACAACGGCCACGGCAGTTGTTGAGAGGCCCGGTGAGTGGACCACGGTGGTAGCTGCAGCGGTGCTTGTGCCCTAAATTCCAACCTTTTAAATACTATAACCCCTTGGGGTATGTATCTGAAAGGAATGGGGCAGGTGAAAAGCACTGATGTTTTTTCAGCTGTCCAGTGCTAAAAGGAGATGATAAGTATGAAATTTGACGAGATGGATATTTCCATTGGAACAAAAAAGGTCCTTGAACTTCATGGTTTTAAGGAACCAACAGAGGTGCAGGAGAGCGTTATAGGCCCTGCAATTGATGGAATGGATTTGATTGTGCAGTCCAAGACGGGCTCGGGGAAGACGCTTGCTTTTCTCATACCCATATTTGAGAAGCTGAACAGGGGGTTGGAAGCAATAGTGCTTGTTCCCACCAGGGAGCTTGCTCAGCAGGTTGATAGGGTGGCAAGGATTCTGGCCAAGGGTCACGGAAAGAGTACGGTGGTTATTTATGGGGGAGTGAGCATGGAAAATCAGATACGGGGTCTCAAGCACGCCTCCGTGGTTATAGGTACCCCGGGAAGGGTAATGGACCTCATGCGCAGAGGTTATCTTGATCTGAGCAGAATAAAGATTTTTGTGCTCGATGAGGCTGACAGAATGCTGGACATGGGATTCATAGAGGACATTCGCTGGATTTTGAGTAAGGCTCCCAGGGAGAAGCAGATGATGCTATTCTCCGCCACCATGCCGCAGGAGATCATAAATCTTGCCAGACATTATATGAGCAATCCTGAGAAGATAATTTTATCGGCCGATGAGATAACTGCGGAGAACGTATCCCAGTTCTACGTTGAGGTGGGAGAGATAAACAAGATAGCCAAACTATCATCGCTCATAATAAATGAGGGTGGAAAGTATCTAGTTTTCTGCAACACCAAGAGAAACACGAAGAGCGTGGCAGAGATCCTGCAGAAGTACGGTTTCAGGGCCTTTGCATTGCATGGGGATATGCGTCAAGCGTCTCGCAGCAGAACAATGGATGCCTTCAAGCAGGGCAAGATAAACATATTGATCTCCACAGACGTGGCTGCCAGGGGCATTGATGTGCATGGCATAACCCATGTTGTGAATTACGATGTGCCCCAGTATCCGAAGGATTATGTGCATCGTATAGGTCGCACGGGGAGGCTTGATGCCCGGGGCAAGGCTATAACATTCGTTAGCAGGGAAGAAATGGAGTATTTCCGAAGAATAGAGGAGTTCATAGGCAAGAAAATACCAAGGATAGAGATAAGGCAGGCTGGCAGGATTAAAGAGCGTCTGGATTACAGGGAAAAGAGCGACATATTTGGTATGGTCAAATTCAAATTTGAGCTGAAAAACGAGTTGAGTGAGTGGGAACTTGTGAAGATAGTGAGCAACGCGGGCATTCATGAGGAGAGTATAGGTAGTGTGACTATTCAGGGCAAGAGTGGTGAGTTGAAGGTTCACTACAGAAACGCTCCAAAATTGCGAAAAATTCGGGTTTTTAGGCGCATAAATCTTGTGGATGCAGGGTAGTTTAAATACCCAAAAATCTTTATTTATTGGTACCATATCTTCCTTAGATGGAGAACAGGTGTCTTATTTGTGGCAAGAAACTTCACGATCCATTTGCTCTTTACTGTGCAGAGTGTGAGTACGAGATCAAACGTGCTCGCCTTGCAGATGAGGAAACCTTGGAGGAGTACATAGAGCGAGTCCGCATGGGGGAGGAGGTAAAAATAGATCTGAAGGGTGTAAAAACTCTGGACTCCTGGTTTTAATCAACTTCGAATTCTACGCCGTACATTGATTTTATGTAATCCACAACCTCTTTCAGGTTCTTGCTGTGATATTCAACCTCGTTCTTTTTTGTCCTGAAATAGTGCCTGAACACCTCAAACCTCTGAAACGTTTCGTTGTACCTTATTGAGATTTTAAAATTTCTTGGTGCGTTTCCATGTGAGGTTATATCAACCTCCTTGCCCTTCTTAAGCGATTCTGCGGATATTTTTACTGCCATTTTTTCACACCAGCCAGAGTCTTATATAAAAAGTGATGTGAAAAAGGTATAAAAAGATTTCAAATTACTCCTCGTCCTGCTGGAATAGTCTCTTCTCATCGTCCTCGCTGAGATCCAGTTTTTTCTCCTCCTCTTCCTTCTCCTTCTGCTTCTTCAGATCGCTGGCTATTTCCTCGTATGAAGGTATCGGTCCCAGAATATCCTTTGCATTGCCCACAATTCTCTCAATGTCTCTGTAGGATAGTGGAGAGATCTGTTCCTCTTTCTGCTCTCCAGCCAGGTATTTTGCTGTGCTCTCTATGAGTTTTGATATTTCGAATGGGAATATTATCTTTGTGGCTTGGCCGTTTGCTACCTTTGTCAATGTATCCAGAGAGATCACGCTCAAAGCCTTGGATGTGAGTGCTGCAGAACCAAGGGATATTATGCGGTACCTCTGAGCCTCACCCTGCGCCTGGAGTATGGTTGCAAGCCTAAGACCCTGTGCCTCCAGTATCTGTGCCTGCC
Organism: Aciduliprofundum sp. MAR08-339; assembly: GCF_000327505.1. NCBI lineage: Archaea > Methanobacteriati > Thermoplasmatota > Candidatus Aciduliprofundum > Candidatus Aciduliprofundum sp. MAR08-339. The sequence goes on along the minus strand of NC_019942.1, from coordinate 469,766 downwards.
TCTTACCCTCTGCCTCTAAAATTCTCGCTCTCTTCTTACCCTCTGCCTCAAGAATCTGGCTGCGCTTTATACCGTCCGCCTTGAGTATTGCCGCTCTTCTCTCCCTCTCCGCTGCCGTTTGGGCTTCCATGGCCTGCTTCACACGGGCTGCTGGATCAACCTCCTTTATCTCAACTGCCTCAACCTTGACTCCCCACTTATCCGTGGCCTCGTCCAGAATATCTCGCAGGTGGGTGTTTATGTGCTCTCTGTTGTAAAGAATCTCATCAAGGTTCATATTGCCTATCACGCTTCTCAATGTGGTTCTGGCAAGGTTTATTGTGGCGAGTTTGTAATCCTGTACCTCGAAGAAAGCCTTCTTTGCATCCACCACTCGTATGTAAATGACGGCATCCACGGCGGTGGGCGAATTGTCTCTGGTTATGACCTCCTGCTTTGGTACGTCCCATGTCTGGGTTCTCATATCCATCCTTATTACCTGCGAAAACGGCCAGACAAAATTTAGGCCCGGGTTGAGCACGCCCCTGAACCTGCCAAGAAATATGTATATTCCTCTCTCATAGGGCCTTATTATCCTTATCGCTGAGGTTAGCAGGTAAATTATTATTATGGCAATGAATATAGCCACTCCTATCAATACACCATCCATATTTTTCACCTCATTTTATCTCTCTTACCACCAGATGAACCCCTTCACCCTTAACAACCTCTACTTTCTTTCCCACATCTATTTCCCTATCGGCCGTGGCACTCCAGACATCACTGTCTATCCTCACCTTTCCCTTCAGGCTGTTGGGTTCAATTTTTGCTATAACTATTCCCCTCTTACCAACCATCTGATCGATGGTGCTCGTTGTGGGAAGTTGGGGCTTTGCAAGAACCCTGTAAAACAGCATGACTCCAATCGTCGCAACTATGGCAGTTGCAAGGGTTATAACCACTGCTGGCACAACACCTATGTTTCCCAGGAACAGGTACACTAGTCCCAAAATCACCAGCACGGTCCCGGGTACGGCAATGAAAAACCCCGGTATTGCCAGCTCTGCCAGAACGAGCAGGGAGCCGAACACTATCAGTATTATGCCCAGGGTGAAGAAGTCCATACGGTAAAAGCATGGTTTTACTCTTATTTAAGTGTTTGTAGGAATAGTGATTATTTCTGTACATAATTGTACCGCAAGATTTATATTTTCATATTTGCATACAAGAATGAGGAGGTAATGGAAATGGTACCTCACAAGAAAAGGGAAGAGTATGGTTTGGAAAGGGATATTGAGAGGGAGGTTGAAGCAATTTTGAAGGGTGAGGAGGACCTTGAGTTTCCGTCTCCTGAAGAGTGAATTCTTTAAACCCTCTTTCTTTTTTTGTAAATATTAAATAGGAATTTGCGCATGCTAATTTCATGGACATTCCTTGGGTTGAGAAGTACAGACCCAGGCGTTTTCGGGACATTGTGGGAAACAACAAGGCAATAAATGAAATTTTGAGATGGGCCCAGGACTGGGAGAGGGGTAAGCCCAGGTACAAAGCCTTGGTTTTGGTGGGTAAACCAGGATGTGGTAAGACCACGGTGGCCAAGGTTCTTGCCGAGGAGATGGGTTGGGGAGTTATAGAGCTCAACGCCTCGGATATACGTAATGAGCAGAAGATAAAGGAGATAGCCCTTCGTGGTGCTGTGTATGAAACATTCACTGATGATGGAGAGTTCATATCTTCAAAGAAGGGCGGCAGAAAGCTCATCATATTTGATGAGGCCGATAACCTGTACGAGGGTGTGAAGGATGGAGACCGCGGGGGTAAGAAGGCAATAGCGGAAACCATAAAGAACACAAGACAGCCCATAATTCTCATAGGTAATGATTACTACTCTCTCTTCAGCGGAACCTGGGGCAAAGCGCTTAAGTCCCTCGCCTACGTGATTAGGTTCAAGGCCCTTACCAGGGCCCAGATAATGAAGGTTCTAAAAAGGATATGCATGGCTGAGGGTATAAAATGCCAGGACACTGCCCTCGCCTACATTGCTGGTAGATCTGGAGGAGATCTGCGTGCAGCCATAAACGATCTGCAGGCACTTGCCCAGGGGAAGAAGATTCTGACTGAGGATGACCTCGGGGCCACGGGATACAGAGATGTTAAGAATGAAATTTACAAATCCACGCTGGTAGTGCTTCACACGGAGCATTTCTGGGAGGCCAAGAATGCCCTGACCAATCTCGACGAAACTCCTGACTACGTTCTTTTCTGGATTGAGGAAAACATGCCTCTCGAGTACACAAAGCCCGAGGATCTTGTAAGAGCCTACGAATACCTGTCCAGGGCGGATGTTTATCTGGGGAGGGTTAAAAGGAGGCAGCAGTACGCCCTATGGGCATACGCCATGGATATGATTGCAGGCGTTAGTGTTGGTAAGGAAGAGAAGTACAAGCAGCATGCTCGCAGGTATCAGTTCCCATCATGGTTATCTCAAATGTCAAGGAGCAAGAAGGTACGAGGAATTCGCGATAGTTTGGGAATGAAACTGGGAAGGATTTACCACACTTCAAAAAATGAGGTTCTTGATAATGTTATTCAGGAGTTTTCAGTCCTGTATGATAAGGATGAGGGGGTAAGAAGGCTCTACACGAGCATTTTGCATCTAAACGAAGATGAAATTTCTTACCTCACAGAAAAGGATCCAAAGGAAATATTGAATGAGCTCAAAAAATAAAAAAGGGGTGAAGGTGGGTCAGTGTGATTATGCGGGCGCCATGGCCATGTTCTGAGCTCCCAGCAGCACCTCGTCCCCCATTATCTCTTCAAGCTCCGCAATCATGGCGTCCAGTTCTTCTATTATCTCCTCCAGATCTTTTTCATTCATTTCTATCACTTATCAGACAAATGTCTGACAATTGTCATATATAGCAAAGAAGTATATAAACTTTTTCATCCGGTGGTCTCTTTATTGGGTTTGTATTGAAACCTAAAACGAAACCAAAGTTTCCAGAAAAATTTATTTAAAAGGCATCCTTACAGCCAAATATGTGGAAACTGCCAGTTATAATTGTGAATTTCAAATTGTATCACTCGGGCTCTGGAGAAAGGGCCCTGAATCTCGCAAAGAGCCTTGATAGGGTTGCTGAGGAGAGGGATGTGAGCATTGCAATTGCCGTAAATCCTCTTGATTTCTCAAGGATAAGAGATGAGGTAAACATACCCGTTATGCTCCAGCACGTTGATCCCGTGCCCCATGGAGCCCACACGGGCAGGATAAATATGGAACTTGCCAAGGAAAGTGGTGTTGAGGGCCTGCTGATAAACCACTCCGAGCGCAGGCTAACCATGGCCGATATAGATTACCTCGTGCAAAGGGCAAGGGAACTGGACATGGTCTCGGTGGTATGCACCAACAATGCCCGAGTGTCTGGAGCGGTTGCATTCCTAAATCCTGATTTTGTGGCAATGGAGCCTCCAGAGTTGATAGGAGGAGAAGTATCCGTATCCACGGCCAGGCCCGAGGCAATAGTTGAGACCATAGATGCTGTTAAATCTGTGCGTGACATACCTGTCCTTGTGGGTGCGGGCATAAAGAACGGAAACGATGTGAAAAAGGCCATTGAGCTTGGAGCAAAGGGTGTTCTGGTTGCATCTGGTGTGGTTAAGGCCAAGGACCCTGAAAGGGCCATAAACGATCTGATAGATGGGATGATGTGATATGGCAAAGAGAAGAAAAACTCCTGAAGAGGAGGAAAGGGAAATATTCGAAGAGCCCGAGTTTGACGAGCGTGAGTTCTTAGTTAGCGAAATTAAAAAGGCCAAGGGTATAATTTTTATATTCTCCGTTGCCCTTATTCTGGGCCTCATATCTGGATACCTTCAGGTTTATGTGAGTGTGTATCTGGGGGCCATTCTGGGATTTGGTTTTCTTCTGATTCTCAAGCCCATTCTTGGAAAATTGCATGCGGAGTTCAAGGATAAGAAAACTTGGTTCTATGCAATAACGATGTTCCTTCTAATCTGGTTCCTTGGATGGACAGTTGCCTTAAATCCCCCACTCAATGATGTCTCTCCGCCCCAGATAAGGAACGTGGAGGTTTACAACGGTACTGCATGGGTTGTGATTTACACGTATTCTCACGGTGTGTATGATAAAAACATAGATAAATTGAAATGGGGTAATAAGATAAGTGTTCGAGCCTTTGTATCGGATAATGTGGGAGTTGATCAGGTTAAGATAAACGGGCATCTTGCCAAACGGATAAATGGATACTATGTAGCGTATAACATAACCAATAGCGGGAGAATCACTGTGGAGGCATGGGATGTGAATTATGTGAATTCCCCTGAGCCACAGGATCACTATTCAAAGGTCGAGATCACCGTTCCCATGGGAAAGCAGCCATAAAAAACTCAGTCAGGGCCCTCATGTCAATTTCACCCATAAAATCATAAATGGAGCCCAAAACCAGTTCCTTTTTTATTTTTTCAAACTCCTTTCCTAGTTTGTAGTTATGGAGATTTTTGAAAAAAACCTCGCTAACCGTGCATGCCTCTCTCTCAATATCTGCATACCATCTGTTACCCCTTATGTACGGACCCCTCAGCGCCTTGCCTCTCCATCTTTTTATGAAATTGTCCGAATTCTCGTGCCACACAGGTGGTCCTTCATGTACCCTAATTCTGGGTAGGCGATCTCTGGCCACCTCAATTATGAAATACACATAATCAGATTGCACGATGTAAAAATGTGAAACAACATCAAAATCTGCAAGGATCTTCAGAAAGGAATCCATACTTCTCTCTATCTGCGGATAAAGATTATCCTCTATTATATCCGGTCTTGGAACTCTTATAACCAGGAAGTTGGTACCCCTTTTTGAAATTATATCCTCTATTTCTTGCTCACCCATGGGCTCAACTGGCCGCGGAAAGAAAAACTCAAGTTTTGGGCCTTTCATATAGGATTTTGCAGCATATATAAACAAACTTTTTCTATCCTCACTGACTGCAGAGGCCGCATTTCTCTCAGGATCCACTGGATCTATGAACACAACAGGTGCTCTAAATCTAGCACCCCCATCTTCAAGATAAAGGTACACCTTCCTTCTCCATTTTGCAACATTTTTCAACGTATTCAGAAAATCTCCATACTTTAAAATTAGCAACTCGGTCAAGTATCCGGAAAATCCATGTATTTTTGCCTCTGCCCCGTAGGCTCCTATGCCCTTGAGAAAGGCCTTCAGCAGCCGGACCTCATCCCTCTGCCAGTCCTTTATGTGGGATTTTATGTACTCCGTGTGAAATGGGGTTCTATCCACCGCGCTTATCTTCTCCTTCGGGTCGTTGATCTTGTAGCAGGGTACTATGTCCACTTCAAACCCGTTGTATGTGCCGCGCCAGTAAGGGTGCTCTGCGTACTTGGCAAAGCCATCGGGTATTATCGTCCTACCAATCTCTATGCCCACCATTTTCAGAGTTTTTCTGTCAGTATCGGGCGGGAGTCTCAGAAATATGTCTATGTCTGGATTCTTGAGGTAGGTACCCTTGGCCACCGAGCCCACGAGAATGGCATCTTCTTCAAATCCCCTTTTTACAAGTTCTTCATTTGCCCTGGAGAGCAGTTCATCTACCGTGTTCCATAACCTTCTCTCCTCATCCTCGTTGGGTTTGATCCTTCGCAGAACCTCCTCTCTTACCTCCTGCTCATTATTGATATTATCGCCTCCGCTGGCTCTCCATTTGCCTCCTCAAGTGCTTTCTTTGCCTCCTCCTCTGTGCACCCTGTTTGCTGCATGACCAGCTGCACATCCTCATCTGTGTATGGAAGTTCCTCCTTCTTTTCCTCCCTTTCAACCTTCTTCATCTCACCAACAACCTGGAGCATCTTCTGACCCTGAATTTCCATGTACATTACCTGGGGGTCCTCTATCACGTAGTCTCCGTCCCTGGCCTTGATTATGACCTCGTAGGCATCAATCTCCTTGGCCTTGAGCTGACGCATTAATCTGCGCATTTCCCTGGGATTTATCATAATGGGCTATCTGTTTGAGGGTATTAAAATTTACTTTTTTCAGCATAAAAAGTATTTATATTGCAGAAACATACTTTACCACCTATGAGTGATAAGGGCAGAGTGCAGAACAAGTGGGGAGTGCTTTACATGATGAGTTTTGCCATGTTCATCATGACCATTGATACCACTATGATGAACGTATCCATATCTGCCCTTGTCCGGGATCTCAATACCACGGTGGATGGAATACAGCTGGCCATTGCCCTTTACGCTCTTGTTATGGCGGCGTTTATGATAATTGGCGCGAGAATTGCAGATTTCTGGGGTACTAAAAAAACCTTCACCATGGGATTGATCATATACGGGGTGGGTACAACCACGGCCACGCTGGCACCGAATTTACCCGTTCTGCTGATTGGTTGGTCAATTCTTGAGGGCATAGGTGGGGCCCTGATGATGCCCGTGACGGTCACTTACCTCACCAAGGAATACTCTGGCAGAGACAGAGCCTATGCCTTTGGAGTTTGGGGTGGAATTGCTGGAGCTGCTGCGGCGTTTGGTCCAATAATAGGTGGGTTTTTCACCACGTACATAACATGGAGGGTGGGGTTTGGAATGGAGGCGTTCATAGTGGCGGGTATGATCGCCAAGATAGGCATACTGCGAGATTATCCTCCAACGAGGAAGATGAAATTTGATATTTTGGGAGCGATCCTATCGGCCACGGGTCTTTTTCTTGTAACGCTTTCAATACTTCTCATAAATCCTCTGGGAGATTCACCTGTTATGGGCGTTCTCTCTCTTGGTGTGCTAATACTCGTGGTATTTGTGTGGTACGAGCGGAAATTAGTTAGGGAGTTCAAGGCGCCCCTGGTGAACATGGATCTTTTTAAATCAAGGGCCTTCACCGTTGGAAACCTTGTGAGCATATTCTTCCAGATAACTCTGGCAGGGGTAATGTTCACAATTCCCATATTCCTTCAAACTGTCACTGGGTACAACGCCATGGAAACCGGTATAACTATAATTCCTCTATCTTTGATGATGTTTGTATTCTCCGTATCCGGTCAGAGGTTTCTGAAGTATCTCTCTCCCAGGTCCATAATTCAGTTGGGCATAGTTATGGCTTTCATAGGGCTGTTTCTCTTTATGCAGGAGTTCTCAGTGAGTGCAACTGGTTTGGATCTTGCCCCAGGTATGCTCTTTTACGGAGTTGGTTTGGGACTGATATTCTCCCAGATTACGAACCTTGCAATGTCTGGAGCGGGCCCCTCTCAGGAGGCTGAAGCTTCGGGAGTGTTTAATTCTCAGAAGCAACTTGGTATGAGTCTTGGAACCGCGTTCATAGGAGCCGTACTCATAATGGGTATGATCAATTCCATAACCCGTATGATACAGACAAAGTTTCCCAATGTGGACAGGCACATGGTTATTGAGTGGGTGCTCAGGATAAAGCATGGAGAGATAAACATACCTCCCGAATATATGCCCCAGATCAATCATCTCATAAACGTGGCTCTGGCAGAGGCCATGCGTTCGGCCATGATGTTTATGATGATGTCCTTGGTTATAGGTGGTGTGCTGACCCTGTGGTTGCCAAAGAGGTGATGTGAATGAATGATGTTGAGAGTGAGGAAATTCCGAACATAATAAGGTTCAAGGTATTTTTTAGGATATTTCTGAAAGTCATATACGTGGTGAGAAATATAATATCAACCCTTCTCCTCTTTATATTTCTGATGGGCATTCTGCTTGGCTACATTGAGGGTATAGGGATTGGAAATGGCATATACTTTGCCTTCGTGTCGGCCCTGACCCTGGGCTATGGAGATATCGTCCCACATACAATACTTGGAAAGATTATAGCGGTGTTCCTTCTCCCAATCACCGGAATGCTCATAACCGGCATTATTGTGGCCGCCGCCATAAATGCGATAGACAGGGGATTGAAGGAATCACAGAAAGATCGTAGAAACTCTTAAATACATTGTTGCCGCTGTTCACATGGTGAGTTTTATGAGTGTTGAGATAGATGAAGAGTATATGGACGAGCTTGTTGATTACCTTTATGAGCACGAGGTAAAGGAAAGGCCGGATCTTTTTGGAGTTGATATGGAGGCACTTCAGGCTATAATCTATCTTGCATTTTTGAAGATGGAGAGGGACGGCATATTAATTGTTCGGTGATTGAATCATCTTTGAGCCTCCCCTCTCTTTATTTTTGTGTGTGCAGCTCCAAGAAGAACGATGTCGAGGGTGATAAGGAGCATATAGAGCAAACCTGCCCCACCCCAAAGCACCAGATCTCCTATGAGTTTCACCGGATGCAGAATGTTTCCAGCCTCGTAGGTGAGTACCACCATGTATGCGTATGAGAGCGTGAATATGTGGAGAAGTGCAGAGGCAGTGAAAGATGCCATGGCTCCAACATCTCCCTGTCCATCTTTGTAGAATATCCATACGAAGAACATCCCAATCAGGAGGAACAGGAATTCAAGGGATAGGCCGCTGCCATAGGCAATCTTCATTCCAAATATGAATGCAGCAACAACATTTTTCGGCACGGCCATATCTGTGAATATTGCGTTGAATCCAAAGCCTGCTATGAACGCTCCGAGAATAAGATTGATCAGTGAGATGGCCATTATTGATCTTCTGTAAATCTTCAAAGTATCTTTCATACTGATCATATACGATATTTTTTTAATGGTATTTAAATATGTGGAAATTAAAACTGAAACTGTTGTTTGAGGCCCATAAGTACGAACAGAAATTCATTTTTTAAAGTAAATTTGATTTTTTTCAAGTTTATTTTACCATGTTCCTTATCATCTTTGTTCAAAAAAATCAATTTATATTGCAGTGATATGCATTATTTTATGCAGGTGAAGGATGTTGTTGAGGGATATTTAACGCAAAGTGACTGGAAGGTGAAAGAGAACAGCAACACGGGGTACTCGTATTCAGGATTGATGCTCCATGTTGCTGGAGAGGTTATGAGTGAGTATACACTGGAGCATGTGTATAATGAGCGAATTGCAGATGCCCATAGGAAAGGGTATTTTCATATTCATGATTTATCGTTCGGGATCATACCCTACTGTGCAGGGTGGTACTTAAAGGATCTTCTGCTTAGGGGATTTGGAGGGGTTTCTGGAAAGATCAATGCCAGACCACCTAAGCATTTGGACACGGCGGTAGCGCAGATAATAAACTTTCTGGGCACAATGCAGATGGAGTTTGCAGGGGCCCAGGCATTCAGTAGTGTTGATACATATCTAGCTCCTTTTATACGTCATGATAAACTTAATTATAGGGAAGTAAAGCAGAATATGCAGCGTCTCATTTACGGGCTCAATATACCTTCAAGGTGGGGTTCACAGACGCCATTCACCAATTTCACCTTTGATCTGGTACCCCTTGAGGACCTTGGCAGGGAGCATGCCATAGTTGGTGGCGAAGAACTGAGCACCACCTATTCAGATTATCAGGAAGAGATGGATATGCTGAATCGTGCGTTTATGGAGATAATGATGGATGGAGATGCAAATGGACGCATATTCACATTTCCCATACCCACTTACAATCTTTTACCGGAATTTGATTGGGATGGTGAGATTGCTTCCCTTCTTTTCAAAATGACTGCAAAGTATGGCACACCATATTTTCAGAATTATATAGGCAGCGATCTGGACCCAAGGAGCATACGGGCGATGTGCTGCCGTTTACAGCTTGATATGAATGAACTTCGTGCTCGAGGAAACGGACTTTTTGGCTCCGGTGAGTTAACAGGCTCAATCGGGGTGGTGACAATCAATTTAAATCGTCTCGGATATGAGGCCCATGATGAGGATGAATTTTTTGAAATGCTCAGACATTATATGGACCTTGCCAAAGAGAGTTTAGAAATAAAGAGAAGAGTGATAAGGGAGAACATGCGTAGGGGGCTGCTTCCATTTACCAGAATATATCTTGGACATTTTAACAATCATTTTTCAACCATAGGGCTCATAGGTATGCATGAGGCGCTTATGAACCTGTTTGGATACGGCATATACGAGAGGGAGGGTTTGATATTTGCCATAAAAACCCTGAAATTCATGCGCAAAATCCTCAAGATTTATCAGGAGGAAACTGGAAATCTTTACAATTTGGAGGCCACTCCTGCGGAGGGTGCATCATACCGTCTTGCCCGACTTGACAGGGAGATGTATCCGGATATATACACATCGGGGGAGAGTGAGCCATATCTCACAAATTCTACATGGCTGCCTGCGGATTACAAGGTAAGCATAATAGAGGCACTGGCACATCAGGAAGTTCTACAGACCCTTTACACGGGGGGTACGGTTTTTCATACCTACATAGGAGAGAGGGTAAGCGAAGAAAGTGTTAAGGCACTTGTCCGCAAGATTGCAACAAACACAAAAATTCCCTATTTCACAATAACGCCCACCTTTTCAATATGTCCTGAGCATGGTTATATCCCTGGAGAGCATTTTGAATGTCCGTACTGTGGAAGGCAAACGGAGGTTTATTCACGGGTGGTTGGATATTTCAGGCCCGTAAATGCGTGGAACCATGGAAAGAGGGAGGAATTCAGAATGCGCGTTGACTTCAACCTCAACGCCATGGAGGGGCGCTGGAAGGTTTACAGGGATATAGCCCAGAGCGTTGCAACTCCACAGGTGGAGAGTGAAGATGTTGAAAAGAAGGAAAAGGTGCAGCTGATACTGATGTGATGTCTATGATGATTGCGGGATTCATGCCTGAATCATTTGTAGACTGGCGTGGTAAGATGGTGGCCACAATATTTACCTACGGCTGCAATTTTCGATGTCCGTTCTGCCACAATTACACTCTGGTTACAAAAGCCCTCGAGATGAGCATTTCTCCTGAAAATATCTTGGATAGGGTCATGGAGCTCAAAGATTGGATAGATGGAGTTTGCATCACTGGTGGAGAGCCAACAATACATCCGGATCTCCCAGAGTTTGTGCGAGAACTATCCAAAATTGTGCCTGTAAAACTTGACACCAACGGTTCAAATCCAAAAGTTCTCAGGGATTTAATGCCCTATGTTGACTATGTGGCCATGGACATAAAGGCACCAATGGAAAGGTACAGGGAGCTTGCAGGCACCTCTGTGGATATTGATAAGATAAATGAGAGTATCAGATTGATAATGAGAGAAGCCAGAGATTACGAGTTCAGAACCACGGCTGTACCCATCTTATCGGATAAAGATTTTGAGAGTATATCTGCCTGGATTCGCGGTGCGAAGAGATACGTCATCCAGCAATACTCAACAGATGGAGGTACTCTGGATCCTAAATTTTTAGAACTCAGGCCTCATGATTCCACCTTTCTTTCTAGCGTATGTAACAGAATAAGTGTGAATTTCAGAGAGTGCATTGTTGTAAATATTTAATTTTAGTATGAAGATTGATAGAGCAGATGGATTGGAAAATATTTGCAAGAGAAATCAAATTTCTTGGGGATAAGTAATTCTCAAACATTTCTCTCTAAAATTTTTAATAACTCACCCAGATTCTTTATTTTATAATCTGCATCCCAGTCTCCTATGCACACAGTAATGCATCCTGCCCTCCTTCCGGATTCCATATCGTAGAGGTAATCTCCAACAACAAGGCACTCCTCACCTCTAACATCGAATTTTTTTAGAAGATACAGAAGAGCATCTGGACTGGGTTTCGGCTCAAATCCATCGTCCCGGGTTATCACACAGTCAAATTTGGAAATGTATTCTCCTAGGGCGGTCTCTGCAGCACTGCGCGAGTTTCTGGTGAGCACGACCTTTTTTATGCCCTTTGAATCCAGGTACTTTAAAATCTCAGGAAGCGAGGGATGTATCCTTGATTCTCTTGCTCTCCATATTTCCTCCTTTTCTAAAAGTTTCACATATTCATCCCCCAAATCTCTCAGGAACTCGTATAGGTGCTTGGGGCCATCTTTAACACCTATTTTTCTGAATATTCTCTCTCTTATCTGAGAGAACGGAATTTCGTTAACGATGATTGTATCATCCAGGTCAAACACAACGAGTTTGATGGACACAGGGGGTTAATGGGCTTTGAGGATTAAATATTTGGGGAGGAAATTTATTAAATATGAATGGGATATGGGACCCGTGTTCATAAGCGTCGTTATAACCGTCAGAAACGAGGAGAGGCACATATCTGACTTGCTTGATTCTCTCATAATTCAGGAGCCACCCTTTGAAATTGTGATAGTTGATGCCCACAGTGAGGATGGGACTGTGGATATAATAAAAAAGTATCAGAAAGAGTATGATTTCATTCACCTTTACATTAAGGGTGGAACCCGGGGTGAGGGACGAAATTATGGGGTTAAAATGGCACAGGCCGATTATGTGGCATTCACCGATGGTGACGATATAGTCAATCCATTCTGGCTCTCTGAGATAAGGAAGAGTTTCAGAGAGGGGGCTGATATAGTTGCCGGAAAGACCATATATCTCGGTTACGGTCCCTGGGAGAAACTGGAACGTGTGGAGTTGTTCTACAAGGGCTTTGATGTGACCTTTCCCAGCTGCAATCTTGCCTATCGCAAGGAGCTTTTTGAGAGGATTGGTGGATTTGATCCATGGTTTATGACCGCTGAGGATATTGATCTGAACATAAGGGCCATTGACGCCGGGGGAAAACTTTTTTACAATCCCAGAGCCATAGTGTATCATCGCACCCGGGACTCATTTTACTCATTTGCCAAGCAGGCGTTCTGGAACGGGTATGGAAGAAAGCAGCTCACAATGAAGTATGGAAATCTATGGAACAGGTACAAGCCTGAAAGGATGTTCAATCCATCCCAGTTATCTCTCTGGGGGCTGGTACGCCTTAGCTTCGCTCTGATGGGTTATCTGGCCTGCAAGTTCTATGGAGAAAGGTACGGTGAGAGGAAATGAAGGTTAGTGTTATTATTCCCACCCTAAATGAGGAAGAGAGCATCGGGCACGTGCTTGATAAGATACCGAAGGATTCCAGATACGAATGGGAGATTCTGATAGTGGATGGAAACTCCAAGGATCGAACTAGAGAGATAGCAAGGGAGAAGGGTGCAAGGGTCATAGTGGAGAAGAGAAAGGGCTACGGCAGGGCCTACAAGACGGGATTTGCCCACGCCACAGGAGATATAATTGTTACACTGGATGGGGACGATACCTATCCTGCAGAGAGAATACCTGAGCTTGTAGAGCATCTTCTCAAGAATAATCTTGATTTCATCTCCTGTGAGAGATTCTCAAAGATGCAGAAGGGTGCAATGTCCCTTACCCACAAGTTTGGAAACTGGGTGCTCACAATAACCACAAGAATTCTGTTTGGTGTGAAAATCAAGGATTCCCAGAGTGGGATGTGGGTGTTTCGCCGTAAAATTTTGAAGGACCTCAACCTCACAAGCGATGGAATGCCATTCAGCGAGGAGATAAAAATTGAAGCATGGAAGAGATTCCGGTGTGAGGAGGTACCAATTGAGTACCGAGAACGCAAGGGCGAGGTTAAGCTTAACACTTGGAACGATGGACTTAGAAACCTAAAATTTCTTTTCAAAAAGAGATTTAGATAACTGCATCTAGGCCGCATTCGAAATCCCTCAATTTATTATATTTACCATCTTCTGCGAAGAAGCAGCATAGCAGCAATCAGTGGAAGCAGGATTAGGAGATAATTGAGCTCGGGTATTGACTGTGAAGCTATAGGCAGATAATCTTGAGAGTGGGCAATGCCATCTATGATGTACGGATCATCTACTACACCATCTCCATTTGAATCTGGACCTCTCCAGTCCTGCCAGTAGTTTCCGCTCAAGGTTGAGTTCCAGACATTGTTGTGCCCATCATCTCTTGCCTGAACATGTGAGGAATCATAGGAATCACCACTGCCGTGGTTGTAGTAGAAATAGTTTCTATAGATCGTGTTGTTCTCTGAATGGCTGTCCAGATAGATACCGTAGTAGGTGCAGTTCTCTATCTTGTTATTGTATATTGTCACATTATAAGAGTACTCCAGATCTAATCCATATTTATAGATACCAGAAGTCATGTTGGAGATTACATTGTTTTTCACATCTCCGTGGCTCACCCCATGGAGCTCTATGCCTATATCTCCATTGTTTATATGATTCCCCTCTATGTTGATAAATTCATATCCCCACATAATTATTCCATAATTTCCACTATCAACCATAGTGTTTTCAAGGACCTCAAGGTGATCTCCATCCGCTAAATCCACAGGGATATTTGTATTACTGAAACTGTTGTTTTGAATAAGAGTGGAGTACATTTCATAGCTCTTTATTCCATAGTATCCGTTTAAAAACTGGTTATCTGTGATTTTATTACCCTGGGAATAGGTTACATCAATATACATTGGATTATGGCCAGGAGAATAGTAAAATTCGTTTCTCGCCACAGATACATAATCGGTGTGATAAATGTATAGACCATAACCAGAGTTCACAAATTTACAATCGGTGACAGTTATTGAGGAAGAGTACTTAAGCCTGATACCAATTCCATCACTATAGAACTTGCTGTTTGATATATGGATGTAAGATGAGTATCCCACAATTACACCTCTTGTTGTGTTGCTCAGATCCTCATTCTCAATTCTGGCATTTTGGACATTTACCAGTATTATCTGCCCTCCATCACTTGGCACACTAACACTGCTCATATCCATATTCTTGTAATAGTAAACAGGTTTTCCATTCACCGTGTTATCTATTGATATATTTTGGCTCTTATAGCAGGTCATTCCTCCATTGAAGATGAAACCACTCTCTATTATCGTGTTATTGTGTACCTCGGTGAACTGGGCGGTATCCATATAGAACAGGATAGCACTCCTTATTAATGTGTTGTTCTCAACCCTTGTATGCGAAGCCTCTATCATAATCCCATATCCATTATAGGAGCATGTATTGTTAATTGCCCTGGAATAGTCAGAAGCGAGAAATATGCTCTCTCCTGTATGATTTCTGCATGTGTTTCCATAAATGAGTGTGTAGGGAGAGTCAAATACTGCAATACCGTATTTATTGTGTTCCAATACGTTATTATTAATTTTACCATGGCTCACATTGTAAAATTCAATGCCCGCATCGTGGTATAAGTTCATATTGTTTACAACTTTGTTCACATGGTGTATGTGGCAGTTCTTTATTGTAAAATAAGCAGTTACATTTCCTATGTATATACCCCATAGTGCATTCGTTCCATTTATGTCATAATTCTCTATTATATAAGGATCCCAAAATGAGCCACTGCCTGGCCAGTTCTCATTAGAGGCCATTATCTGAAACTCTTTGTTACTATCTATTTTTATTGGATCGTGTTTCACAAGTCCCTTTACATAATCAGTATGCACACCAGCATTCACATGGTCTATTGAAGTTTGTAGGGGAAATAGTAATGCACCCAAAAAAATTAGGAGAATGCATACAACAGCTCCCCCAATCACATATCGTTTTATATTTGACATACCCCTCAATAAACCATATGGGGGTAATAGTATTTAAATAATGCGAAAAATCACTCCCCCTCAATTCTCGGGGCAAGCAGGTACTCACCCTTGCCCGCACCTCCAGTTATATCAAACTCCATTTTTATGGGATAATCCGTGCCCATGTAGATGGTTAGATCATTCGCAGAGTCCATGGCCTTTACAAGTTTAACCAGATAATCCACAGGATACATGCTCTTTACGGGCTCGTCGCATGATAACTCTTTAAGCATGTCCTTTGGTATGTTCAGTCTGGCCTCGTCTTGGTCACCCTGGGTGTACATCTCGAACTCTGTTGGCGTGATGCGGAGAGTTATGTTATCTGATATGCTCTCTGCGGCCTTTATTCCATGCTCAAACTCCTTGACAGGAAGCACGACTTTGGCGGGAAGCACCAGATTTGGAACCTTGGGAACGGTGAGTGCACTGGTATCAATGAGGGGCATACTTCTTGTTAGGTTTCCCATGAGGAAGGTGAGTTTACTTCCATCCTTTGAAATCTCCACCACATCCCCAGAGGATGCGAGTTTTAGAATGTCTCTGACCTTATCAAGGTCCACTCCGAGTTCCTCCTCTTCGGTGTCAAATTCCAAAAAGGCATCCTTGTTCACATTCAATACGATCATTGCAACGTGCGCAGGGTCCACAGCCTTCACACTAAGCCCGCTGGGATTCACCTCAAATTTTGCCTCAGATACCAGCGTGAGAAGAAGGTTCGTAATCTCTTTCAAATCCTTAATGTTCATTTTTAGCCGCATGTTCATCCCTGAAAGTGATATTGATTTTCACATTATAAATTTTTGCTCTACACGCCCTTTGGGTGATGTAGGGGAATAATAATTAAGGGGGAGTTTTAAATTTTTCCAAAACCGGAAAATATTTTGGTATATTTTCCAAAATTTCCATATTTTTCCTGTATTTTCCGAATTTTAATTTTGTATAATGATCCTGATTCTATGCTACTGCAAAATTCAAAATTTTCTGTATTTAACTTATTTTTCAACGCATTATTTTTATTTCCAATTTTTTCCAAAACATGGTTGAAAATTAGAGAAACATGGAATTTTATTGTGGCTGGATAATATATAAAAATTCCCTCAAAAACCGAGTTTTGAGAAGTTTTGGAAGTAGTGCTACACAGGTTTTGGAAGATTTTGAGAAATTTTTGAGACTTCAAAAATATATTACCCCCATATTTCCATGATTTCCTATAAGAAAAACACGTGCATTCTCATGTATATATACATGAGAAAACCCCCGTTTTCTCATGGTGACACTACCCAAGAAGTAGCGTGAAAAATTTCCGGGTTATTTTTGAGTTTCCAAAATTTCTAAACTTCAAACCCCCAAATCCTACCATGGCCCGATTCTAACTTTATAACGATCATCTGCAAAATAAAGGGGGTTATTTTTCCCCCAAAACTTCGAGAAGTTTGTCTACAGCATCGTGGAACGCCTTTGCAGCCTCAGAATCCGGGTACTTCATAACGAAGGGCTCGCCCGTATCACCACATCTCACAATGCGTGCATCCATGGGTATGCTTCCAATGAAAGGAACGTTGTACTTCTCCGCAGCCTTCTTTCCTCCACCCTGACCGAAGATCTCTCCTGTCATGTTCTCTATTATGCCCACGACCTTCTTCTGCATCTGCCTTGCGAAGTTTATGGCTTTGGTTGCATCCAGCAAAGCCACCTCTTGGGGTGTGGCCACTATGAGCACACCATCCATATCTGGTATGAGCTGAGATATGCTCAGGGATTCATCTCCAGTGCCGGGGGGCATGTCAATTATGAGAAAATCCAGATCACCCCAGGCAACCTCATCGAGCAACTGTTGTATGGCCTTGTGCTTGAGTGGTCCACGCCATATTATTGGGGCATCGTCCTGGGGAAGAGCCATCTGGAGGGATATGGCTTTGAGGTTTGGTACTGGCTCCACAGGCACTAACATGCCGTCATCACTAACCGTGAGTTTGGCGTTCTGCACCCCAAGCATCTTTGGCACATTGGGCCCGTGAATATCGGCATCCAGAAGCCCAACCTTGTAACCTTTGAGTGCGAGTGTAACTGCGAGATTAACAGCCACCGTTGTCTTACCCACTCCACCTTTGCCGCTGAGGACCATGAGTTTGTGTTTTATCTTCTTCATCTTTTCTGCTATGCGCTTCTCAGTTTCTTTGGCCTGTCTTATCCTTTCAAGCTGAGATTGACCCTTTCTCAATGCTTCCTGATCTACCATTTCAATCACCTTGCGTGAGCCATGAAATCCTCATATTTTATAATTGCTGGTCAGATTTGTCCAAGATAAATTTCTCGTAGAGGTCCTCAAAAAGAATCGGGGCCTTTTCGTGGGCCAGTTTCAGCATTTCCTTTGCCATCGTGCGGATCTCCCACTGGGCACTTGGATCGCACCGTAGCTCTATGAAATGTCTCAACTCCCGGGCGTTCATTGTTATAATTATCTTCGTTTCAATACCTTGAGGAAGTATGAATCTTGCATCTTCCTTTCTTATCTTCTTTGTCTCAACCATCTTTCTGTAAAGAGTGGCGGCCCTTTCTAGAACGTCCATGTACTCCTCCTCAAACTCGCTCCCAAATATGCTCTCCGGAACGATGAATTTTGGATTTTTCAGGCTAACGTACCTCTGGCTCTGCTGGGTGTAACTTGCAAGTCGATGTCTCACCAGTTGATGGGAACAAACTCGGGATATTCCCTCAACACGGAAGGTGAAACAGGCGTGCTCAAAAACACTTTCATGTCCCAGTTTTTTAAGGAGATTTACAAGATGCTTTACCCTTTCATCGTTGAGGGTTCTGAATTCTGGAGCGTGGGATATGGCGGCGCTCTCCGCTATGAGTTTATCCACACCCCCCTCTCGGGGCAAGGAGTATGCAACAAGTTCAACATTCAGGCATTGTGAGCCCCTGCAAATTTCCATGGTGTGTAATGGTATTCTGGATTTAATTGTTTTTGCAGGTGTCAATGTTTAAATACAAAAATGGAAATTCATGAATGTGGAGCTGGGTAGGGATGAGAAGGTAGTCCTGGCGATAGCAGTGTTGATTATGATTTTCCTCGCATCACTCTTTGCTTACATTTCTTTTATTACACCAAAGAAGGTGGATGTGTCTGAAATTGGCGAAAATGTGGGAAATTTTGTTGAGGTTTCGGGCATTGTGGGAAATATAAAGCAAACCCAGAGAGGGGTGGTTTTGAAGATCTACGAGAAAACATTCAAAAACAGCACGGAAGCGTACCTTCTCTTTCACACCACCCTGTATCCAGGAGAGCGCGTAGTTTTGAGGGGAGAGGTTTCAAGGTATAGAGGCATGGTGGAAATTCTTGTGAAAAATAAGGATGATGTGAAGGTTCTGGATAAGTACCTGAACCTGAATATTCGGGAACTTCTCACGAATCCAGAGTTTTTCGTGGGCATGAGGGTGAGGATATATGGAAATATGAGTTCTATGGTTCCTTCCGAGTACCTTGAATTATCCGATGGCTTCAACTTCACCAGGATTTACGTGCGTGGGGGTTATTTTGGGGAGAGAGACGTGTACATTTATGGGACCTATTCTGATGGTATTTTTAGGGCTGAGAACATAACCCTGAATTATGGAGGTAAATGTGTTGGAATCGGAAATCTAGAAAAGTACGCTGGAAAGAAGGTTTGGATTCATGGTACCATAGTATCCTATTTTTACCACGGATACCTTCGCTATGGTCCCTACTCTCTGAAGGTTGTGAGTGATAGGAGAATCTCCAAGGGGTTAATCTATCTTGAGGGAAAATTTGTGTACGCAGAGCATTCGGGACAGTACGAGCTGGTGGTGGAATAAGATTAAATAAAATAAGTAGATTTATGGCGCTATGAACAATCGTGCCATTCTGGTAATTGCTGTAACCCTGGCATTCATTGCGGGTTTCATGTCCGCAGAGATGCTCGTTCAGCGTGAGAATGTGCAGGGTATGCATTATACCATAATTGAGGGAAATAACACAAAAATAATACCCATAGAGGACAGGCAGTACTATCCAATAGTGATAAACAAAATAGAAAATGCAAATGTGAGCATCCACATAGTGATGTACGAGATGAAATGGTACGGCAATCCTGATAAGGACACACATAAAGTATCTTCCCTGGGCAGGGCCCTTGTTGCTGCAGAGAAGCGTGGAGTTGATGTGAAGATAATTCTGGACGATGGCAAGGGCTATGGATTTGAGAATCCGCAGATGGTTGAGTGGGCCAAGGATTGGAGAGAGTATTTTGAATCCCATGGAATCAAGGTAAAATTTGACTGGAGCAATCAGACCACCCATGACAAGCTTGTGATAATAGATGGTTACATAGTCATCGTGGGCTCAACAAACTGGAGTACAAGCGCCCTTGATTACAACCATGAAGCAGACGCGCTTATAGAGAGCAAGGCCGTGGCTCAGCAGTACGAGGACTATTTCTCCCAGCTCTGGAACGTTTATCAATGATCATTTCAACTCAATTCTTATTTTTCCTTGGTAATCCTCTCTTCTCAATTTAAATGACACTATTCCGGAGAAGGAGGATAGGGCAATCAAGTTCTTTCCTGCAGTGAGGTTGAATTTATCCTCGTGTGCCTCACTCAGGGGTAGAGCCAGGTCGTACTCGTACACCGTCAACTCGTTGCTCTTGGATGCGTATATTATCATTCTGGGATCCCTGTATCCATCAAGGGGTATTCCTCCAAACACGCTGTGTTTAGTTTTCTTTTTGGCAAGTGAGGGTATTGCCATTGGAATGGATATACTCACGGAAGGTGGATCTCTCTGAAGGGAATCGTGGCTGAGCATGGAGAACCCCCTGTGTCCAGAGTCATAGGGCAGGGCATCCTTAATCCCCAGATTTGGTGCGGTGTTTGTTCCGATCAGTATTTTATCCCCCAAATTTTCCATGCTTGTTATCCTCGCTCCAAATGCTCCCACTATCTTCACCATTGGGAGAGAGATGTAAAGAAGAAGGGTTGGTGCAACTATTGTGTTGGTGAATGTGTATTTTATCCTATCCTCCACATTTTTCGCGCGGTATATTGAATCGTGCTGAGCGTTGTATGCTATGAGTATTCCTCCGTTCATGTAAAGGGCGTTTGATCTCAATGGGGCTCTGAATGTGAAAAAATCAAGAAGTCTCGCGTATTTGAAACCTTCTCCATTGGCAGGGTTTCCTATGAGCACACCGCCCCGTGTGAACGCGAATATGCGATTGTAGAGGCTTGACACATCTCCGAGTGAAGGAATTATGAGCCCCTCACCGTCAATGGCCTTTACGTTTTTCACATTGTAGTCTTCCCATTTATTCTCCTGCAGATCCAGTTTAAGAATTTTAAGGAGTCCCGTCTTGTAATTATCCGCAGAGCCGAAAAACACCTCATCGTGCATTATATCCCCCTTTAGTACAGGAGTGTTGGTCAGCCTCTCTGCCTCTCCGGAAGAGCGGTCTATTGCGTAAACTCCAAGATTCTCGTGACCATCACCCCTGGCTATGAGTAGCCTGTCGTTGTGGGGATCGTATATTATGTCGCTGACCTCTCCTGCCCATTTTTCGCTGTTGTGAATGGAATCCTTCCAGATGAGTTTGAGGTAATCATCGTCAATGTTGTACTCGTGCACGTGGGAGTACTTGTTTTTAAAATCAATGCCTCCATTTTGGAAATTTG
Organism: Aciduliprofundum sp. MAR08-339; assembly: GCF_000327505.1. Lineage (NCBI taxonomy): Archaea > Methanobacteriati > Thermoplasmatota > Candidatus Aciduliprofundum > Candidatus Aciduliprofundum sp. MAR08-339. Next base: position 448,541 of record NC_019942.1, on the reverse strand, counting down.
CAGGTGCGTGAACCCAACCGCCGAAGTACAGATACTCATCCACCGTTTCAACGGCGTTGTATGTATCTCCCCCCGAAGTGGGGGCCTTGCCCACCATCTGAAAATTGTAAATCTGCTCATCGTAATCCTTCACAAAATGAGCCTCTGCATCAAATGAAAGCGTGTAGTAGAGCATCTTCCTGTGGTATTTCAGGCCGAATATCCCTCCGCTGCCCCGTCCCGGGCCGTAACGCGGAGGGTAAGAGTGCAAATGGGACACTATTTTTGCCACGGTCATTTTCAATCCCCTCCAGCCCCATATCGCTCCAGGGCTATTAATTTTTTCCCATCAAGTTAATTTACCTGATTGGGCATGGCATTTCATGGTTCTGGGTATCGACGTGGGTGGCACGAAAATCCTCGCTGCAAGGGTTGAGGATGGCAAAATTTTGAATAGGTGGAAGACAGGCACTAGGAATGGGAAGGTGATAGCCACACTCAGGTCCATCATCTCGCAGGCGGGAGAATCGAGGGTGGGCATCGCCGTGCCATGCTATTTGAGAAATGGCGTGTGTATTAAATCCCCCAACATACCCGAGCTCGATGGAAAGATTCTGCAAGATCATTTTGAGGGTGCTATTGTGATGAACGACTGCACTGCCATGGCCTACGGGGAGTACTTTCTCCGTGGAGGGAAATACGATCCTCTCCTGCTTGTCGCTCTCGGCACGGGTGTGGGTGCAGGTTTTGTTTATAAATCCTCCCCCTATGTGGGTAGGGGAAGTGCGATGGAGATCGGCCATTTGAAGGGATTTTCTGAGATGAAATGCTACTGTGGAAGGCGAGGATGCCTGGAAACTGTTCTGGGTGGGAGGTACAATGACCTTCCCCGCATGGAAAAAATGGCCAGAAATGGAGAAAAGGAGGGATTGAGGTTCATGGAAGAATACGGGAGGACACTGGCAAGGGGAATTGCAACGGCAATTCAATTACTTGATCCTGAAATTGTTGTGATTGGAGGAAGTGCTGCCAGGGCTTATGATCTGTTTGAAAGATCCATGAAGGAAGAGCTTCACAACCTGCTGAGCTTCATCACGCCGGATGATATTATATTTGAGAGGGCAAGATCCGAAGAGTCCGGAGCTCTCGGTGCCGCCCTGATTGCGGATAGGGGATTAATCTAGGTAATCTTCCCTTCTTACTACATTCTTCGGGGTTCCTGCGATGAACTTCTTTATATTCTCGGCAGCGGATATTGTTAGATCTTTCCAGAATCCCTCGTATGAACCCGCGCAGTGGGGACTGAGAATCACGTTGGGTAATTTTTCAAACGGGTAATTCTGCCTGAACCCCTCACCATAATGCCACCAGGCATCTATTGCCGCCGTGAAATTGGGATGATTTTTAAGATGCTCATACAGGTCTTTTTCCACGATTATCCTTCCTCTGGACACGTTAACAAGAATGGCATCCTCCTTCATCATTTTCAATTTTTTTCCATCAATAAGCCCCATTGTCTCCCTTGTTAGGGGGAGGGCAAGCACTATTATATCTGAATTGGCCAGAAGGAAATCCAATTGGTCCATTTTTCCCACAAAAATAAAATCCTTGCAAAAGGAGCACCTGCCGCTTCTGCTAACCCCAAGGAGATTGACATGGAAGCATCTGAGCATGCTGCTCAAATCCCTTGCTATATTCCCCAAGCCTATAAGGCCAACATTTTTGCCTCGCAGTAATTTGCTGGGAAGCATCTGCGGGAAGTTGCCCCGAAGCATCTCGTTGTGCCTGTACACTGTGTGTTTCAACGCGGCGAAGATCAATGCCAGGGCATGCTCCGCAACACCCCAAGAGTTTGAGCCTGCATTGCTGCAAACCACCACATTTTCAGGTATCTTTGAGAAATCAAAATGATCAACTCCCGCCGAGAATACCTGTATCATTTTGAGTTTTTTCATCTTTGGCAGTAATTTTTCCAATTTTTTCCAGCTGTGGGCAAGAACGATATCCACTTCTTCAAGGAAATCATCATCGGCATCATTGGGGCATCTCACATCATGCCCTTCCAGGTATCTTTTGAAAACTTCAAACTCTCTGCACTGAAGTGCGAGGATTTTCATGAAAAAGCATGAGATGAAAAATACAAAAATCTTCCGATAAGAAAATTTTTATTTCATAACGTGCTATATTACTTTGTGAATTGCATAATATGTGGGCGGGAATCCGAGCGTCCTGTTTGTAGGGAATGCTCACTGAAAATCATGGAAGAGCATCCCTTCTTGCTCAGGAAATCCCTTTTGTGCAGTGCATATGAGGAAGATCTGTCCATAGAAATTGAAAGGGGCATGCTCACTGATATGGGTATTGGTAAACTTAACAGCATGGCAAGGGAGGCGCTTAAGGGGAGCAAGCAGGATAATGCACTTCTCGCGAGGGCTGCCCTTCTATTTCACAGAAGATTCTCATCATACCTTGAAAATTTTGAAATTGATCAGGATTACTATCTTCACCTTGCTGAAAAATTTGCCAGGAAGGTCGATGGAGAGGAGGGAGATTATCTCCTTTACCTCATTGAGAGGGAACGTGGAAATTTTAAAAGGGCTCTCAAATTGGTTGATGCTCTAATAAGGAAATATGGAGATGGGTACAAGATTCACAAGGCACGTCTTCTCATGGACATGGGAGACAGGGACGCCGCCTTCCTTATCTACGAGGAAATTCTGAGGGACAACAGGAGTGCTTGGAAGAATCTTGCCGATGCTTTGCTTGATTTGGGAGAGTACGGGGATGCCTCCAAGATCTACGCGAAGGTTGTTGAGGAAGATCCGAATAGCGTGGAGGCCATGTACAATCTTGCCCTATCTCTATTTAAATTGAAAAGATACCACGAAGCCTCTGAAATCCTGAAAAAGGTCGTGAAGAAGGACAAGTACAATCTTGACGCCCACCTTCTTCTTCTGAATATTTACGATGAGGAAGGGCTTGAGGATGAGAGAAAAGCCCTCATTGCAAAGTTGAAGCGCCTTGGTTTTCCCGGGGAGGTGCTTCAATGAGAGAGAAAATTGAGAATATGACCATGGACGAATTTTTCAAACTCTGCAACCGCCTGGTAGTGGAGATGGGATTTAAGATTCGTAACAGCGTTTATCGTGATGATACCGTTGTTTTTGACGCCTACATGCCCGTGCCCGGCAAGAGTTTGCACTACGTGGTGATATTTCTGAAAAGACCCAAGGTCACGAGGGAGGACGTTTTGGATTTGATTGATCTTGAAACCGTTGAGATCAGGTGGATGCTCATAACAACGGGTGTGTTTGAGGGTGTTGATGATCTCCGTGGCAGGGAAGATCTGACTTTCATGGACTGGAACGATTTTGAGAGGCTAATCGTTGAGTTTGGTCTGGAGGAAGAGCTCACAAGGAAAGAGAGGGGCAAGGAGGCCAGGGAGGGGCGCTATCTTCCAAGTGCCGGGGAGCTGGCATCGCTTTTGCAATGGGCCCGCGATTTTCTGGAGAATGGAACTTACGATAAGGCGCTTGAATATGTTGAAAATGCACTTCGCATAAAGCCCACAACAGAGGGAAAGAAACTCAAGGCAAGGATTCTAGCAGCCCTTGGAAGGACTGAAGAGGCCATATCCATCCTCACATCCATACTTGAGGACAACGTAAAGGACGATGAGGCATGGCTGATCCTCGGGCAGATTCTTGAGGAAGAGGGTGATCTGCAGGAGGCTGGAGAGGCCTATTCCCAATGCGTGCGTTTCAATTCCCGCAATCTGGCCTGCTGGATAAACAGGGGCAATGTGATGCTCTCAATGGAGAAGTACAGTGAGGCCCTGCTATGCTATGAGAAGGCCCTTGAGATAAGGAGGGATATGCCTGCGCTCTGGAACAACAGGGGTGTGGCGCTGAAGTACATGGGTAAGTACGATGAAGCGATGCGCAGTTATAATGCAGCGCTTAAAATTGATAAGAATTTTGCAGAGGCGTATCTCAACAAGGCCTATCTTTATTTTGATTTGAAGAGGTACGAGGAAGCCAGAAACGCCGTTATGGAGTACCTGAAACTCAGGAGAGATTCTCGTGGTCTTATCCTCCTTGCCAGAATATACATGCGGAGGAGCATGAGAAAGGATGCGCGTGAAACTCTGCAGGAAGTGCTTGAGATTGAGCCCGGAAATCAGGAGGCGATAGAACTCCTTGATAAACTGGAGGGCAGAACGAGGGAGGTTAAGGAGTACGGGAGAATTAAGAGCATGCTCTCGGAGGAACTTTCCACCCTGGAAAGCACACAAAAAACAGCACTTGTAGAGGACAGGGACCTTGGATCCCTTTTTGAGAATGTGAAAAGGGAAATTGAAAAGGGTAACATATCCAATGCCTGTGAGGGTATTATGAGGATCCTTGATGGAATTCACGGTCGGGAGTTAAAAAATCTTAATGATGCTCTGCATCTCAACACCAAAAGATTGCTGGAGATCGCAGGTATGGAGGTACCAGAGAATATGGACGAGTTGACTCCCAAGGAACTTGAGATTCTGGGAGAAGAGGCTGTAAGGAGGGTCATGCTCATAGAGGAAAAAACAACCCGAGGGCAATCTGTACCTGAGGGCTTTGCGCATCTGCTCTTTGAGGAATCCAGATGGAAGGAGTTGAAAGGTATGGAGGACAAGTATGCTCACAATGCCCTGGGGTTGAGTTATTTACGGGCGAGGAAATACGAATTGGCTGAGGAGCACTTCAAACGTGCATGGATGTTAGATAGGGGATTCAGGGAAGCGGAGCTCAACCTTGCCTACGCTTACTACAAACGAGGAGATATAAGAAGGGCCATGGCCCTGCTCAAGCACCTGGGCTACGAGGAATATCTCAAAAAATGGGAAAAATGATTATTTGTACTTGGCAATCAGTTCTCCAAGCAGTCTGTGGTGCTCTTTCTCATTCTCCACGAGTCCCAGGGCAAGTTGCTTTAAAAGAGGGTGGGTCATCTTCTCCGCCATCTTCTCGTACGTTTCTATCATGTCCTTCTCAATTTCAAGGTGCATCTCCGCAAAGCGCCTGACCAGGGCTTTCTGCTCTCCATTCAGTTCCATGTCCTTTATCTCCTTAATGGGTTCACCCGTTCCAAGTTTTGCAAGTTCCTTCTGAGCATCCACGATTGCCTGCATTAGATGTTTGTGTATTATCGTGTCTATGGCGATTCTTCCCACAATCTCCTCAACGTTTGTGTATTTAAGCCCCTGTCCCCTTATGAGGCCGAGGCCGTCTACATAAGTGCTCGCTGCCTTTTTCTCAATTTCCGCAGCTTTCTTAACCAGAGTTTCCACCATTTTGATTACCCCCTGAAACAAATAGTTATCCATCCTTTATTAATCTTTTGGAATTTATCGCAATTTTAATATGCAAAAAGAGTTTAAGGTGAGTAAATGAGCTTTGAAAAATCAAAGTGGACTCAACTGCCCAGGGAAATATATGCGGGTCATGGGGTCCTGGAGCAGGTTGGGCCAATGTGCCGGAGATTCGGTTTTGGAGAAAACGCTCTTATTGTCACCGGCTCCACAAGTTATGAGGTTGCCGGCAAGCGGGTCAAAGAGCTTCTTGAGGATTCCGGCTTCAATGTGGAGGTACACATTACCGATAAGGCCAGTGTTGAAAATCTTGAAAGGGTTAAGGATCATGCCCATGATTCAAATTTTCTGGTTGGTGTGGGTGGAGGAAGCAAGATAGATCTGGCAAAGAAAGCCTCCTATGATCTGGGAATGCATTTCATAAGTGTTCCCACCATAGCAACCCATGACGGCATCGCAAGTCCCAGGGCATCAATAAGGGAGAACGGAACAACAGTATCCATGGATGCCCAGGAGCCCATGGGTATAGTTGCAGATACGGAGATTTTGATTCAGGCACCCTACAGGTATCTTGCTGCGGGTGCTGCGGATGTGATAGGCAACATAACGGCCATAAAGGACTGGGAACTGGCACATAAACTGCGCAACGAGGAGTTCAGCAGCACAGCCTACGGGATGGCCAAGTACTCTGCCGAGTTCATACTTGAAAATGCAGATGCAATAAAACCGAACCTGGAGGAAAGTGCCTGGATAGTTGTCAAGTCCATAATGGCCTCCGGGATGGCCATGAGCATAGCCCATTCTTCCAGGCCGGCAAGCGGCAGTGAGCATCTCTTCGCCCATGCCCTGGAGAAAATAGCCCCGGGAAAGGCTCTGCACGGAGAGATGGTGGGTGTGGGCACCATAATGATGATGTACCTGCATGGGGGGGACTGGCTGCGGGTTAGGAACGCACTCAAGGCCATAGGTGCACCTGTAACTGCCCGGGAACTGGGGGTTGAGGAGGAGGACATAATTGAAGCACTCACCAACGCTCACAGGATGAGAAACAGGTACACAATTCTGGGGATGAGGGGTCTGACCGAGGAGGCGGCCAGAAATCTGGCCAGGATAACAGGAGTAGTAGGGAGGTGATATGAATGATTACTCTGATAGGTAAGGATCTGGCAAAGGAGGGTCTCGAATTTCAGTATCTCGGCCCGTTGCTGGAGTGCAGGAGTTGCAAGTTGAAGAACGTGTGTTTCAACCTGGATGAGGGCAAGTGGTACAGGATAACGAAGATCCGCGATAAGGAGCACGACTGCAAGGTTCACGATGAGGGCAAGGTTGTAACTGTGGAGGTTGAGGAGATACCCGTGCCCCTTGCGGTTGAGGCCAAGAGCTTGGTAGAGGGTGAGAGCATTACATTCAAACCTGTGAACTGCAAGGAGTACGGCTGTGAGTTCTACGAACTGTGTCATCCCCTGGGCCTGAGAGAGGGAACCAAGGTCAAGATCACCAAGGTTGAAGGGGAAATAGACTGCCCCAAGAAGAAGGGCATAAAAAAGGTTCTGGTGACATGGTAGAGATAGGGCTCGTTGGCAAGCCCAATGTGGGGAAGAGCACGTTCTTTGCCGCTGCCACCATGCACACGGTTGAGATTGGAAACTATCCATTCACGACGATTGAGGCGAATCGTGCCTTTGCCCACGTTCGCAGGCCCTGTCCCCACGTGGAGATAGGTAGGGCTTGCAATCCGAAAAAGTCCATTTGCATTGAGGGCACGAGGTTCATACCCGTTGAACTCATAGATGTTGCTGGACTGGTGCCCGGGGCTCATGAGGGGCGTGGTCTGGGCAACAAGTTTCTGGATGATCTGAGGCACGCGGACGCGCTTATACACGTGGTTGATGCATCCGGCTCAACGGATGCTGAGGGAAATCCCGTTTCCATGGGTGAGGGAGACCCATACGGGGATGTGAGATTTCTTGATGAGGAGATAGCTTTCTGGATAGCGGACATAATCTCCAGAGGCTGGACTCGCATAGCCAGGAGGCTGGAGGCAGAGAAGGTGAAGATAGAGGTTGCACTTGCAGAGAGATTATCCGGATTGAACATTGGGGAGAGGGATATACATCTTGCCCTTTCTAATCTGGATCTGGATGAGAAGCCCACGAAGTGGAGCCAGGAGGATATTCTGGATCTCGCGTATGAGATAAGGAGAATTGCGAAGCCCATAGTCATAGCTGCAAACAAGGCGGATATTGCCCCGGAGGAGTACCTGCGCAAATTCATCGAGAAATGCAGGGAGATGGGCTATGAAGCCGTACCCGTGTCTGCCGATTACGAACTGGCTCTGAGAAGGGCTGCCAAGGCCGGACTCGTCAGTTATGTGCCCGGCGATGTGGATTTCCGCATACTGAATGAGGATATGTTGAATGCCGCGCAGATAAAAGCCCTTGAGAAGATCCGAGAGTTCATCCACAAATTTGGAGGCACAGGGGTGCAGCGTGTCATTGAGCACACGGTTTTCAATGTTCTCCGTATGCTCGCTGTTTATCCCGTGGAGGATGAGAACAAATGGACGGACAAGGATGGGAACGTTCTGCCAGACGTGTTCCTCATGCCCCAGGGCTCAACGGCCAGGGACCTGGCCTACAGAGTGCACACTGATCTGGGCGAGAATTTCATACGCGCCGTGGATGCCCGAACAAAGAGAATTCTGGGCCATGATTACGTGCTTCAGGACGGGGATGTTATAAAGATAATTGCGAGGAAGTGAAGAATGTTCAATCATTCTTGTATATTCTTTCTCGCTTATCTACCTTCAGGATTATTATTTGCATGTTAATTTTATCAATTTCGTATAAAATGCGATATTTTCCAACTCGTATTCTATAAGTATTGTTCTCTCCCCTTATCTTTTTATAGGGATATGCGTAGGGATTTTGTCTCAGTACCATCAACGTATTTTTTTATTTTATTTCTATAGTTTTCTGGGAGCCCCAATATGAATTTTGCTGCCTTTCTGGAAAATATTATTTTGTACATCAATGCTCACCAAACAGTTCATCAAAACTCACATAGTTTCCCTTTTTTATATCCTTTCGGAGTTCTTCTATTTCTTTTTTCTCCTTATCTGTGAGTTCCTCATAACCAAGAAAATTGTCAATCTTTGTGCTTAGCTCCCTTATCATCTCCTCAATCTCGTTTAGTTTCTCAAGCACAGCATCAGGCATATCTTTCACCCCTAATATCATATACAAAACTCATTTTTAAAGGTTTCAGCATTCAGAACTCCACAATACAATCCCCGTATTGTATGAAATTTAAGAATATTCCCTCTAATCTCACGAAGATAAAATTTTATTTATGTTTCTGGGAAGGAGCCAATCTATTTTGCGATAAATCTCTCCCTTCAGAAATTTATCACGCCACCGGAGGAACAATGAAAATTTTATGTTTGGAATTTCCCGGATAGGAGTGTACTACCGTGTGCATCCAGAAAGTATATTTTGTACATCGTATCTGGTTTGAGATTTCTTAAAAGTAAATAATCACCTCTATTAATAAAAGAGTTGTTTGAAAGATCACGATATATGATTTGAAGATTTTGTGTGTTTGAATCCTTTGGAGTAATTATTGCAGAAGTAGAATCAAAAGGTGATGGGAATATGAAATTGTACCGTGTTTCATTTATGTATAAAACACCCTTTAGACTACTTATTTTTACATCGAAATTAAAGTTTGAAAATACTAGCTTATAGGTTGAATCATTCACTCTTTCGATAGACGCAAATTTACCTATAATAGTGGGCTCATATGTGGCGCTGGGGGTCATATAAACATAAAGGAGCAAAGTTGCAGCTAAAACTACAGTTATGGCTATCATAAGAATGGTACCTATTACCGCACTCACGCCATTTTCAATCGAAACCATTTTTTTCATAGAATATCACCAAAAATAAAAGAAAAAAGGTTGGTGTTTTAAATACCTGTAAAGTGCTTATGCAGTAAAGCTTGTGCTACATATTTGGTTTCCGTTGCTGTCAAGGATTGTCACAGTTACTGAACCTGATACTCCACTGATAAGTAAATAGTCTCCGGAGTTTATAACTCCGTTTCCTGCCAAGTCATGGTATTGGAGTTTAAGGGTATTAGGAGTAGGTGTAAGTGTGGCATTCCAAATAGTGGCAGATTTGTAAGTCCACCCGGTTACTGTGTAGGTGGTTGTTCCCACACTAATGGATATTTTCAGGGTTGTTATGTTTGTGTCTGGCTGGAACTGAGAAAATGTTAGTTCCCAATAACCAGGCTTAACTTGCTGTTTTGAAGCGAAACTCCCCGTGATCTGGTTTCCACCAGTTCCGCCCATGTACCCAGACACCATCAGCCATACAGTCGCTGCAAGCACTACTGTTATAGCCACCATCAGAATGGTTGCTATAACCGGGCTCACGCCCTCTTCCTTCTTATACATCTTCTTCATTTTCAAGTCCTCCTGGGCCTTTTGGCCCAGTTTCTATTAAGAGGAAGCACATATTTAAAGATTTTGGAACAAAACTCGAAAAATGCTGGAAAATCATGGTATGAGCATGCCATGACAAAGCATGTTTTTTATCTAAAAAATAAAAAAATTTTGAAAATTTGAGAAAATGTTTAAATTCTCCACGTGGATAACCTCCCCATGTACATTATTGTCATTGGTGGCGGGAGAATAGGTGAGTATCTGGTTAGCATACTCGTGGAAGAGGGTCACAATATTGCGCTGATTGAGAAGGATGAGGAAAAAGCCAGACATATGGCTGAGAATTACGATATTCTTGTTATCAAGGGGGACGGGAGCGAAGCATCGTACCTTGAGGATGCCGGCATAAACAAGGCCGATGTACTTGTGGCCTGCACCGGCAACGATCAGGTGAATTTTGTCGCGTGTCAGCTGGCAAAGCACACCTACAATGTGGGCAAGGTCATAGCGAGGACAACGAATCCGAGCAACAAGGTGCTTTACGAGAGTCTCGGCGTAGATGTGGTCATAAGCACCACCGAGGTGGCTGCCAAGGCCATGTACGCCGGAATTAAAGGCTTCACCTCCGTGCTCACGTTCGGTGGCGATGTGGAACTCCTCCATGTGCGTGTTGACAAACTCTCCCCCATTGTTGGCAGGAAACTGAGTGAGATACACATGCCCTGGGGAAGCATAATAGCCACAATTTTGCGCAGGGGCCAGATCATAGTACCACGTGGAGAGGAGGTCATTCAGGAGGGAGACGAACTTGCCATTGTGACGAAGAAGGGTGTGGAGAAGAAGGTGCGTGAGATAGTGCTGGGGTAGGTTGATGAACAAGATCCTATATTTTTCACTGAAACTCCTCACCTACATATCGATCTTTATGATAATAGATGCGATTTACGCGCTGATAGTGGATAGAAGTGTCGTCATAGCCCTTTCCTTTCTCTTTCCCGCCACCTGGATCATATTTCTCTGGGTCCCCTTTATGAACAATCCCCCTCCCCAAAAATTGACACTGAGAGAATCATTCAAGATTGCGGCCGTGGGCTGGCTCTTGATGTCCTTTTTTGGAGCCATACCCTTCATATTATCCGGTTATCTTAATCCCTTGGATGCATGGTTTGAGAGCATGTCCGGGTTCACGGCCACTGGATTGACCATGTTCTTGGATGTGCAATCTCTGCCCCGCAGCATTCTCCTCTGGCGCTCTCTCACAGAATGGATTGGAGGGGTGGGTGTGATAGCGCTGTTCCTCTCCGTTATGTACCGCACCAGTCGTGTGGTGCAATCTCTATACTTTGCAGAGGGAAGAAGTGATAAGACTGAGCCCACAGTTGTTGGCACTGTTAGAAAGATATGGGGCATATACGTATTTTACACTGCACTTTTCGCCGTAATATTCTACCTTCTCAAGGTTCCCTTGTTCGATGCCATAAACATTTCAATGACCGCCCTTGCAACCGGTGGCTTTGCCGTAACTAATAATAGCATTGCGGCATACTCACCATACGTTGCCATTGCCATGATCTTTGCCATGGCCACGGGAGGAATATCCTTTGTATCACACATAAATCTATTCAGGGGTAAGATCCGTGAGTTTTTCTCCATAGAGGTTAAGGCGATGATCCTCATAATTTTCCTGTTTTCAACGGTGATGCTCCTCCACCTGTGCTGGTTCGGTGAAAACTGGAGCGAGGCCACACTTCAAACATTCTTCCATGTAACATCGGCCCTCACAGGTACTGGATTCAGCATATCCGATCTATCCAAACTCTCCGATTTTGACAAGACTTTTCTCATTCTTTCCATGATATTCGGAGGCGCCTACGGTTCAACGGCATCCGCTTTGAAATTAATACGTGTGGTTGTTTTGATGTACGGAATATTTTGGTACATACGTGTCCGTCTTGCTCCCCGCAGCGCTATAATTCCCTTCAAAATCGGGAGGAAGGTATTTGAGCCCACAGAGGTCAGGGATGTATCCATTTACACAACGACATATCTTCTAATGCTTCTCCTTGGAGCCTTTGTTCTAATGGCCTATGGAAATAGTCTTACAAACTCTATATTTGAGGTTGCCAGTGCAGAGGGTAATGTTGGACTCTCTGTGGGCATAACCTCTCCCTTTATGCCCTGGATTGAGAAAATAACCCTCATCCTTGAGATGTGGTTCGGCCGCCTTGAAATATTCCCCATACTGATTTTCCTTGCCGATATATTCAGGAAATGAGTTATCCCCCGACATTAACAGCACCTATCATCCTTCAAGGTGCCTGACCCTGCCGGGGGATTATAGGGCACCCTCTGGCCCAAGCATCATTGTGCGATGACACATCGCCCTCCGCCGGGGGCCCTGGTGCCCGTGAATATGAGAAGGGAGGGCAAATATAATTTTTTTGGAAAAAAGGGGAAAATTATTTTCTCCGCAGGTATAGAATCACCGCAACTGCAAGCAGAGGTACGAGTACTCCAAAGCTCAGTTCGGGCACTGCAGAATTGATCTCGTAGGCCTGCACGCTATCTCCTGTGGTTATTAGTATGGTATTGCCCTCGCCGTTTGCCCTGAGTTCATAGCCGAACGTATGTGGGTTCCACATCATTCTTGTTGTTTTTGTGAGTGTGTGGTCCTCGTAGACCTCTCCTCTCCAGAGAAGAGTGCCGCTCATTCCATCGTAGAATCTTATGAAACTGTCATCCATGGGAACGGAGTTATTCTTGGTGTGGTAGTACATCATAATTTCCATGTCATTTGTCCCATCTCCGTTCACATCCCCGGGTAGCACGCAAAGAGCAGTCCAGTTGGAATAATCCACGTTGTTTATGGTGCTGTTGACCTTTATCGTGTATAGGGCACTTCCATTCTTCAGGGATATTACCGTTGCGTTCAGGTACACTCCATTTCCATCGCTGTAATAACCCTGCATTATCACCTCGTTGCCAAATCCATCACCGTTCAGATCGCTCACATCGGTTGGGTAGAATGCAGCCGCAGCAAGACCAACGACCCTGTTGTAGGTGTGGTTCCAGAGCGTGCTCCCGCTTGCCCCGTCCATTGCGGTCAAGTTAACCCTCTCCCAGTATGAGTTGGTTGTGTGATTTGATCCGTACAGGTATATGTCGTAAACAGAGTCTCCATTTATATCACTCTCCGATAGGGATGGCACGTACATGTATCCCGATGAGAGCGTTTTCTGATAAATTGTGGTGTTGTGTTCTATGTCAAATGCCACAAGAATTTTATTGCTGTTCACAAAAATTGCATCCCCATACGTATCATTATTGAGATCCTGCGTTCTCCTCATGAATGTTAGATTTACATAGGATGGCAGAGATTCCATTATCTGCCTGAATCCCATACCTGCATTGTATCTGGCCACCACCTTTCCGCTTGAGTTTATGAAATACATATAGGTTGTATTTGCGTTGTAGTCGTAGGTTATTACCTGCATATCCACATTGTGGTCTGCATCATAATCTATGAAATTTATGTATGGTCCAAGTTCTCCAACGGGAGATCCAAGAATAACAAATCCGGGCAGGGTAACGTTCCACAGAATTTGACCATCTGTGGCTTCTATTCCACTGATAACCGTGTTGCCCGAGGACTCGTTAACCATTATAACATCAGCACCCTGATACGCGGTCTTCCCATCATTGAAGCCCCAGCCGTTGAGATCGGTGGGTTCAATACCCACTGGGTAAAATGCACTGTATCTTGAGAGTGCCACCTCCTTTCTCTCCCATACAACGTTTAGGTTGTAATCCAGCATGATGGTCTGCACTTCCATTGCGAAGTATCCAAATAAATTGCCCGTGTAGAATCCCATGAACAGAAGCCCCTCCTTGTTTGTATAGTTGTAATTCATAATGCTTATCTGGGCGCTGTACATGCTTACCGTTGCAGAACCGTATGGTGTGGATATTGTTGATGGAATTTCTATGTACCCGTAGGAGGAATTGCTCAGGTCCTCGTTTAACCTGTAAATTGATATTCTGTGTGTATCGCTGTAGTTGGTGAAAATCATATATTGGTATGCTGAGACAACATTTCCAGAGGAATCCACATGGGTTATTCCGTAATAACTTGCCTCAATACCTATTTTATTTCCATAGTGTGTTGAAGCAATATCTGTGAATTTATTCCTGTACAGCACGGTACCATCTGCGCCGCTTAAAAGCACCACTGAGTATGTTTTTGCAGTGTAGTTGTGAATTTCCACAAGGACTTCCGGTACACCGTCACCGTTCACATCGTAGTGTATGGAAGAGCCAATAGTTGTTTTCTGAATACCCATGGTAGTATCGTAGGTTGTATCAATTTTGGGTTTGTATACCCAAAGTTGCTGAGGCGAAAAATTGCCATGTACACCGTACACCGTGCCCGGAACAATGGATAGCACCAAAAGGCCTATAACTACACCAACCAGCACGGACATGATTTTCATTTCAGTCGCCCCCCCTTAATAAATAAGCAATTAAATTATTTAAACTTTTAGTAAAAATCTTGGCTCCTCAATCCAGGTGCTCCTGCATTTTGGGCATTTCTTGGGCATCTTTATCTCTGCCCTGAAAATGTAACCGCATTTATTGCACCTTGCAGGTAGGATAAGCATTCTGCCGTATTTTGGAGATTTTGCAATGTGCCTCAGGTCCTCAATCACCAGGTTTACAGGTATATCCATAGATTTTGCGATTTCAGAGGGGCTCAAATCCCCCTCCTGCAGGAGTTCTGCAATTCTCTCTCTTCTCGTTCTCAAGGATCATCCCTCCAGTACCTGTCAGCCTCGCTGAATATGCAACCGCAGTAACCCTGGCGGTATATTCCCGCCTTCTTTGCAAGTTCCTCTCCCTCCTCAAACCAAGGACGCATATCAATGTAGAGAAATCTAATTCCCGTGCTTTTTTCTATGCTCTTCCCTATTTCCCTGATCAATTCGTGCTTTTGATAGGGGGCAAGGAGTAGGGTCGTTGTGAAGGCATCAAAACCAATTTCCTTTGCCTTAACTGCGGTTTTGTAGAGGCGCTCGGCGTAGCAGTACTTGCACCTGAGCACGTTGCTCCTTTTGCTGAGTATGCTTGCCCTGTAAAGCCACTCCTCCAGGGGATATGAGTAATCGTAAATCACTTTTGCTCCTATTCTTCGTGTGTATTCTTGGAATGCTTTCAATCTGCGCAGGTACTCCCTGTAGGGCTGGATGTTTGGATTGTACCAGAATACGGTGATTTCATGCTCATTCTTCAAATGTTTGTATGGGGCGGCCAGGCACGGGGCACAGCATGCGTGCATCAGCAGTTGCATATTTTCAATAATGCATGCCCCAATTAATTATTTTGGATTCCGAAAATTATAAATATCTGATGGAACATAGAAAACCTTATATAGGAACACTTTAATATATGGTTAGGTGATAGATATGGTTCGGGAGGAGATGACGCAAAACGACGAAAAACTTGCATCATTGTTGCAGAAGGCTGGATTATCCCGAAATGTGGCAAGAACCCTCGCATATATGTACCGGAGGGATGAGGTCACCTCTGTGCAGATTGAGAAAAATACAGGTCTAAGGCAGCCAGAGGTTAGTATTGCAATGCAATGGCTAACAAAGAGGGGCTGGGTCACAAAGAGGGATATAAAGAAAGAGGGCAAGGGCAGGCCTGTACATGGTTACAGGCTTGCAAAACCGTTTCCCATGATCCTGGAGGAGATTGAAAAGGACCTCAGGGCGAGGATAAATGAAATAGAAAAATTGATAAAGGATCTCAGGGCCTTCTCATAATTTCAACTTCCTCTTTTTTTCCCACAACAACCTCGTTGGCCATATCTATAAACAGTCCTATCTCCACAACTCCGGGAATTTTGTCTATTTTTTCTTCCAGAATTTTCGGATTTTCTATCCTATTAAATTTGCAGTCAACAATGTAATTTCCGTTGTCTGTGATGAATGGTGTTTTGTCCTGCATTC
The DNA here is from genome assembly GCF_000327505.1 of Aciduliprofundum sp. MAR08-339. Classification (NCBI taxonomy): domain Archaea; kingdom Methanobacteriati; phylum Thermoplasmatota; genus Candidatus Aciduliprofundum; species Candidatus Aciduliprofundum sp. MAR08-339. Next base: position 432,760 of record NC_019942.1, on the reverse strand, counting down.
TCAGGGATGGCCCGCAACCAAGTGAGGAGAGCACGTTCATCGTCCTTCTGTATCCGAATCTGACGATTTCAATTGGAAGTGGAAATTCACCAAGCACTTTTTTCACCTTGCTCTCGTCCACAACAATAACCTCGTATTTTGATGCATGTGCAACGATCTTCTCGCGCAGGAGCGCTCCCCCACCGCCCTTTATGAGGTTTAAATTTGGATCAACCTCATCAGCTCCATCCACAGTGATATCTATTTCCGGATACTCATCAATACTTCCTAGTTTTATTCCAACGCTTTCTGCGAGTTGCCCCGTTGCCTTTGAAGTGGGTATGCCGATTATATCTATCCCTTCTTTCACCATTCTTCCAAGTTCCAAAATGGTGTATTTCACCGTACTGCCGGTGCCCAGTCCAACAACTTGACCGTCTTTGATGTATTTCGCAGCGTACTCTCCCGCTCTCTTCTTCATCTCTTCTCTCATTTCTTTACCCCCAGAATTGTTTTCAAGGGTGATATGAAAATTCCCAATGTGAAGTTTTCCATCCCAGATAGCCTTATTATGATCTCGAAATCGTAACTGCCCACTATTTCGGCGCTGTAGCCCCTTTTTTCAATTCTCTTTATGAAGTTCTTCTTGAATTCGGAACCCTGCACGGAGTACATGTCCATCTTTTCGTAGAATCCCTCGTTGAGGCATATCATTTTTCTCGTGCCCTTACTCACATCCACAAGGTTTAGGGATTTCAGGGTATCCACCACCCTGTAAGCAGTGGCACGGCTGGCATGCTTTGAAAGGTAGGGCATATCTCTGCACCTATCCACCAGGGAGCGTACTATGATCCAGCCGCTCCTCGTGTTGAGAAGATGAAATAGAGGAAGGTCCTCCTCAAATATCAGTTCCGATGGGCAAAATAATTTCTTCTTGTAAATTTTCAAATCTACAAATCCCTCGCGCATAAGCCTTTTAAGATGCCATTCAACATTCTGCACGTCGTATCCCAATTTTCTCATAAGTGAAGAGGAGGTCTGGCACGGGGCGCGGGTCAGTTCTCTGAAAATCTCCCTTCTGTGCCTGTTTGAGAATATGTGGTATCCACGTTCAATCTCCTCCTCCTTGATGAGTTTTTGAAGCTGAGAGGAAATCTTCAAGAGTATTCCTCCACAATTATGTCTGCAAGTTCATCTATGTTTACATCCTCAAGATCTCCGTCCTCGATATTATTCAGAACCTTTTTGATTCTGTTTTTTACTATGGGTGAAGCATTTTTCAATTTTTCCATAACTCTCTTTTCCAGCTCCTCCACAGTTATGCGTGTGCTCTTTATCTTGTAGGTTCCCCTCATCACCACCAGTCCAAGTCCACGCACGATTTTGTAGGGAAATATCTCTTCGCTGTGCCTGCTACCCCTAAGTTTTATTATTTTCAGATCTCTTCGTGTGTTGTTCTCAATGTACCTGTACCTAAGGTGTATTATTGAATCTGCAAGGTACATGGGTATTGCGGTTTCTGGTGCCGAGAGATTTGAAGGTCCATGCTCCTCCAGAGTGGCAACTATTGTACCTATCTTCCTCATCTCCTTGAGCATGAATCCCAAAAGCTCCCTTTGCTCATAGCGGGAGGGTGTGGCCCAGACCACGGGGGTGAGCGGGTCTATGGCAATTCGGGTGTTTGCCCCGAGCCAGGTGGATACAAAATCTGGAAGTTCCTTTCTGATGAATGCCTTGAACTCTTTGCCAGAGGCGTCCACAAATATCAGTTTTTCCTCCTCTATGAAGTACTTTATATCTTCCCACCCCATGTTCAGGGCGTCCCTGATTATCTGCTCCTTGTTTTCATCCAAACTTATGAATATGCAGTCCTGCCCCCCCATCAGCCCGCGAAGTATGAATTGAGTTGCAAATGTGGTCTTTCCAGCACCTGTTGAACCTATGACCACGGTTGAAGACCTGTTCATAAGCCCCCCATCCAGGAGCGGGTCCAAGCCAAGAATTCCCGTTTTTATTCTTTCCATAATTTTAAGCATTGAAAATTGATATTTAAGAATTTCTTGAAAAACCGTGCAAAGTTTTAAATTTAAAATTGCTATGATTTGACAGATGAGAATTCCTACATCTGTGGCGGCCTTTGATGAAATCGTGAAGGGTGGGGTGCCTGTCGGTTCTGTGGTAATTCTTGCAGGAGAACCCGGTTCGGGGAATGTTGAATTTGCGTACACTTCGGCTGCAAAACTCTCGATGGCTAGGAAGTATGAGGAACGCAGAAAATTCTTCATAATTGAGGCTCCCGACATATACGTGCCCCAGGGGACGCTTTACATATCTTTCTCAAAGAGTTCAGAGGAGATTCTTCGCTCGGTGGAGATAACATTTGATGAGGATCTCCACGAGGCGTTCAGAGATAAACTCAAATTCAGGGATCTCTCTGTAGAGTACTTTCGTAACAGCGTCGTGCCCAGAAAGTGGATATCCGAGAACACTGAGGAGTTCTTAAGGAGAAAGGGCGAATTGCTCAGGGAATTTGTGAGATGCATGGAGGAGTCCGATGGGAATATTGTCATTGTTGACTCTCTCACGGATCTGGTTACCACACCCCGCATAGATTTCAACAATCTTGTTGACATAATAAGGGGAATTCGCCGGGTTGCAAAGAGGTGGAACACTGTTATTTACCTCCTTCTCACCCTAGGAGTTATTGATAAGATGAAGGAGAATCTGCTTTTTGATGCCGTGGACGGTGTGTTTGTGTTTGAATGGCACGGTTCCGGAAAGTACTCCAAGAGGTACCGTTATATGTACGTTCTTAAATTTGAGGGTTTGATGGCGCATCTTGAGGAGGAGAGAATTGCTCGGTTCAACACCACTTTAAATAGGAGGAATGGATTTGTTGTTGTTAACACCGAGAAAATTGGGTGATAAAAATGGAGAGGGTGAAAACTGGAGTTGATGGTCTGGACGACATGCTCAACGGGGGTATCCCAAAGGGGCACAGCATAGCGGTCATAGGGGCCTTTGGAACGGGAAAAAGCACCTTGGCTATGCAGTTCATATGGGAAGGTCTGAAAAACGGAGAGAGGTGCATATTTCTCAGTTTGGAGGAGGATGAAGAGAGCATACTAGAAAGTGCAGGAAGCTTTGGATGGGATTTTTCAACCCACGTTGAAAATGGCAACTTGCTCATAATAAAACTAGAACCCGAGGATGCGAAGAGCAGTGTGGAGCGTCTTGAGGGGGATATACCTGAACTGATAAGAACCCGCAGGGCCTCGCGAATTGTAGTGGATTCAATAAGTTTGATCACCATGATGTACGAAAGTATGGATGAAAAGAGGAAAATAGTATTTAAGTTGAGCAAGAGCATAAAGGAAAGCGGAGCAACTGCGCTCTTCACAACGGAGGTGGATCCAACAAATCCCCTAGTCAGCAGGGATGGTATTGTGGAATACGTTGTTGATGGGGTAATCCTTCTTTCCTTCCTTGAAGAATCTCATCGTTTAAAACTCACCATAAGGATTTTGAAGATGCGCAGAACCCAGCATTCCCGCGAGGTTAAGGAGTATGAGATAGGAGATAATGGAATAACGGTTCTCTCGGAGGCCGATGTGTTCTGAGGTGAGCATATGGACGAGAGGGAGTTGAAAAGGATAGCCGCCCTTTATTTCGGGCTCACTCCCACGCCAAAAATACCAAAAAATGTGGATTTTGAAGTGCTCAGAGATTTTGAAGGAGATACTGAGGGTGCAAGAAAATTGAAAATTCGGTGGGAAAATCATATGGGTGCAGAGACCGGGGTGGCCCGTTTGAGTCCCATGGACATCATGTACTATTTGGGTATGAAAAACACAGGGGAAAACTACAGGAGAGCGGTGGATATTTTAAAGGGAATTGCAAAGATGCACAATCTGCCCCTTGTAAGGGTGGGGGACAGGTATTTGCTTGTAAACCCAGAGCACAGGAGGTGAGTGAAATCAAGGAGGATATTTTGAAAAATGTTATTGAGAGCATGAAACTTGACCTTTATGTGGAGAGCAAGATTTCTGAGATGCACGTGTGCTTTTTGTGTGGAAGAATAGGCTACAAGAATTTGCCCATGAAAAAGATAGGCAATAAGTGGATATGCATAGATTGCCTGAGAGAACTCAAGGAGGCACTGGATTCCCTGGAAGAGTGGGAGCAGGAAATAACCCTGCGTCAAGAGATCAAAAAACAGATTGAAAAAGAATTTGGTGGAGATTAGACGGCGAAGGTCTCTCCCTTTGTGTACTCCTTCTTTATGAAATCTATTATTATGCTTCTATCTCCCTTGAGATGGGACTCGTACCATTTGGGTATTACCTTTAAAAGGATCTCCCTTATCTTATCCAGGCTTGCTTTGCTGACTTTCTCATCGTAGAGTATGTACTGGCTGTAAATCCTTTTTAGGCCCGAGTACTTGTAATACTCCTCTCCTTCAAAGAATTCGAAGATCATCTTGAGCCTCTCGCCCTCCTCTGTGCCGTAATACACTATTTTCAGAGAATCCCCGGTCCTGTTCTGATCCCTTGTTAAATCCACCAGGCTTATCTCCGTAACTGAGGAAAAATCAAAATCCTCGCGAAGGTTCCATTTATCGGGGAAAACTATAAACTGACCCCATTCTGAGTGTGGGGGATCCATTCTGAAATGAACATTTATCTTGTTAAACTGAAGCCAGATCCTCCAGAAATCTTCAATGAGGTTCATATTCAGTTCTTTCTTCGTCTCCTTTTCGGTGGAAATTGTTTTTATAACCTCATCTCTCTTCTTCTCTAGTTCGCTTTCAAGTTTCTCATACCAGTTGACCTCTTCTTTCTTTGCCATTTTAATCCCTCCACAGTAATGTTATTGGTGGGATATAAAATTATCGCCCGGATCTCACAGGTATGCCAGGAGTGCGGGTAGAATGATTACTCCCATGAGATGAACACGCATTGTGCCCAGTTTTGGAGGGAGCAGCCCAATTAGTGTTGCCACCACTGCTAGGAACAACCCAATAGTGCCCGAAAATATGAAAATAAGCACGCCCAGTGTGAGGATCATGGCTCTGGATATAAGCCCGTACCTTGATCCAATATTTCCAATTTTGAGAGCAACGAATTTTCCTATTTTCAGAGTTATGAAGAAGGAAGCAATTGAAGCTATAACCACGGTTAGAAGTATAATCACAAAATCTCCTGGTGGAAGGGTGCTGAAGTTCCAGAGATTAACTGTGATCATCTGGGAGATTGCGTTCACAGCCCCGCTTCTGGGTTTCAGGATGAGAAAAAGTGCCAGTAAATTAAATATGTAATTTGATGTGTTCACACTTCCCAGTGCGAAGATGAAATCCTCGGTGTCATCATTCTTCACAAATAATCTTGATAGAACGGCGGCCACCCCAGAGGTTACTCCCGGTAAAAAACCAACCAGGGAACCTGTGAGCGTACCTATCATGGATGAGAAATAATGTTTCTTCAGAACATGCACCTTCTCAATCTTCTGCTCTGGCACCTCTGTGTGCTGTGAGAGTATCAGTACGGGTATGCCAAATAATCCTGTGAAAACGGGAAATAGTGTGTTTGGTGTTAATCTTAATGGCATATAGTTGTTGTTTAGAGGTATGTTCAGAGCAAGGTATCCGAATATTCCTGATAGAATGAAGATGAGTGAGGCAAGAGCGATATATTTCAATCCTTTTTTACTCTCCATATACAGAATCCCGAGGATTATTGCCACAAGTATTACGGGGGTGTAGTATGTGAGGTAATTTGAGAGATTGAGGTCAATTAGTGCTATCTTGAAAAGGGGGATCAGTGGCATTGCAAACAGCGTGGCCAGTAGAGAGCCGAACGTGGATATGTACACTGCGCGATACCCCTGACCATGAAGAAGTAACCTGTGCATTGGTAGCACGGAGAGCGAGGTGTCCTCACTGGGAGCACCTAAAAATGTGGAGGGTATGAAATCCAAAAAGGTGTGGGTTATCATATTTGCAACTATCATATTTGCCAGAAGAAATGCATCTATCTTTGTTGCCGCATATATGGAAAGTGCTATAATCGCGACGTTATTCACGTGAAATCCGGGGGTGAGGCCCGTTAATATGCCGAAGGCAATTCCCAGGAAAACGAAGAGGATGTAGAGCAAAACATCCATGTTTGAGGATTTTTTTCATTTATTTAATTTTTCTCGGGAGATTTTTGATTTCTCAGAAAAGTATATAAATAGAAAGTGATTTTACCCCACACCAAAAAGAAAGATGGAGGGAAAACCCTATGAACACCAAAAATTGGAAAAAAGGAGAAGTGATCGCAGCGATTGCTTTATTGCTGTTTAGCGCCCTGGTATTTGCAGGGACAGTGAACGCTCTTGAGCCACAAACCGGTGAATTGAGTTTTGTACTGATATATAAGGATGTTAATACTGGAGGTAGTGATTTTCTTTCTGGAGTGACCGTTTCACTGTTTGATATTAATGGTAAGTACGTATCTTCAACGGAATCCTCTTCAAATGGTATAGTGAAGTTTGAGAATGTGCCCTACGGAAATTATGCCTTGAAAACACACGGACAGGTAAAGGGCGGGTATTTCTACGACAGTGCATTTGCAGTTGTCAAATTTGGAGCCAGTGGGTTGACCACCCTTGATGGTAATAGTTTTGGAAGTTTAACGGTTGACAGATATGCACTTTCCAATGTTCTCAACCTAACCGTGGTGAAGAATGGAGAGGTCATACCCGCAACAGTATCTGTGTACTTCCATGGTTCCGAGATAGTGGAGAAATACATAGGGGAGTATGGACTGTTCAACCTGCCGACTGGCAAGGTAACTTTGAAGATATCCTATCTTGATGGTGGAGTGAGCAAGGCGTATTACAGGGAACTCAATGTGAATGGAAATATGAATATGACGATAAACGTGGGCAATGCCCAGAAAATATGGGGTATTGTTGAGGATGCCAGCACCGGAATGCCCGTAACAACAACGGTACACGTTACGATAATAAACGAGACCTCTGGAGAGTACACAATACTTCAGTTCCCTGGAGGGCCCTTCAGCTTCTATCTCGTCTCTCCATCCAACTACAAGGTTGTAATAACAGCCGATGGATATGGAATAAATACCTACATGGCCAATCAACTCGCTTTGAGCCAGCCAAAGAAAATATCCCTTCAGCCTGTTGAGGATGATGTGAATTACACAATAGCCCTATCTGATGATCTCACAACGATAAATGTGCAGTACAGCATGATGGTAACCAATGAAACGATAATCCCTTCACTTCCATTCAACAATACGGGTGTGCTCTACTACCAGATGAAGTTCCTGGGTAAGGACATGAATTTTGCAAGGAATTACTTTGAAAATAATGTGGCCAAGTACACAACGAATCTAATAACCCTAAATGGCAACATATATCAGCTTTCAACATACACGGCATCCTGGAATGGAAATGAGCTCACAATAAATGCAAATTATGTGAACAACGACGTTTCTAAGAAAACCCTCCTGAAGAATGGAATGATTGAACTCACACTCTTTGCAAAGAAAACCACTTACCTTGGTGCAAAGTTGGTGTACACCTACAATATAAATCTTCCCAACTATCTGGAGAGGAGCACCAAGGTTACTGGTGCAAACGTGACTGGTTATGTGGGCACAATAACAATCAGTGATGTGAAGAACACTCCTGTGAAGATGGATCTGAAGGAGAGAAAGAGTCCTGCAATGCGTATAAGCCCACTCAGTTTCAAGTTTGGATGGGATGGGATGAAGAACTCCAACTATGTGGTCAATCAGAGTGCAGATAACTACACAATAGTGGTGCCTGCAGGTAAATCAGTATGGTTCAATGCCTCCCGCGTGGTGTATGATAGGGTGTGGAATATGTTCAATCCAGAGAACACAACTTATACTTGGGTATTTGATGGAATGGTGTATAAATCAGGCGTGGGGGTTTACAATGTATCCAAGAGTCTTACCACGGGCAAGCACACACTCAAACTGATGGTTGAAGATATTGGTCAGAACACCAATGAGACCAATATTACAATACTGGCGGATAATTACTATCCAACCGTGAACATGGTCATAGAGTATCCATCCGGTAAGATGGTTGCAAAACTAAGTATGCCCACGATGAATACAATAAAGTACAGTGTTTACGGCAATAATGGTACGGTTAATATAGTAAATGACACAGCCACGATCCCAGTTACTCTGACATTCAATCAAACTCAGGAAATAATATACGACGCTACAAAGAGTTACGATACATATGATGGAAAGAATAAGGTTGCTCTACCAATAGATGTTCTCTGGAATTTCAATGGGGTTAAGAGCAGTGGTCTCAACAAGACCTATGCCTTCCTGAAACCAACCAGAAATGGCCCATATACAATAACCGTGAGTTTCACAGATGCCGTGAATCACACCTTAACGATAAAGTTCCATGTGATAGTGAAGGATATAACCCCACCGGTTCCCAAGGTGAACATCACATCCAACGGTAATGAGGTTACTGAGATAAAGGAAGGAGAGAACGTCACATTTGATGCCTCAGGCAGCTATGACCCGGACAATGGGACAATCGTGTCATATCAGTGGACCATAAAGGATAAGAATTTCAAGGTTGTTAATGCCACTGCTGGTGTTTACAAGATAATAAACGGTACGCTCAACTCTCCCAAATTGACCATTCAGTTCAAGCAGTTTGGAACCTATTACATAATACTCAATATAACCGATGCTGCAGGAAATTACAAGGTTTACAACAAGACCTTCAGGGTTGCACCGGTTAGACCTGATCTTTCTGTGACCGATGTTCAGGTTAAGGGAGACAGGGTTGAGGGAAGCCAGCTAACCTTTGTTGTGAATGTCACAAACAATGGAAACAAGGTTGCAAAGGTGTATTACATTGCCCTCATAGTAAATGGTAAGGAAGTTGCAAACAAGACGTTCTACAATCTCAGCGCTGGGAGTTATGCAATAGACAACATAACCTATACATTCTCAGGAGCCAACAACTACTCTGTTACCGTGAAGGTCTACTGCCCCGATGAACCGGCAAGTTACACAAGTGACAACAAGAAGGTCATAAATGTGGATATTGCCCAGGCCCCCTGGAAGACCCCAGCCATAATAATAGGAATAATAGTGATCATCATAGTGCTCGGATACATTGGCTGGATCGCGCAGAAGAAGAAGGCTGGCAAGGGCAAATTCACAAAGAGAACAAAGAAAGAGAAAGCAAAGAAATAAAATCTTTTACATTTTTTCAGGGGCTTCAATTCCAAGAAGCCCAAGCACCTCTTTTATTAATTTTTTGAAACCGGTCACAAGGGCGAGCCTGTAATTTCTCACATCCTCCGATTCTTTTAGAACTGGACAATCCCTGTAGAACTGATTGAACTGGGATGCGAGAGCATAGGCGTATTTTGCCACAATGTAGGGGCTAAGATTCTCGGCAGCCCTCCTTAATACATCGCTGTACCTTGCCATTAGTTTCAGGAGTTTTATTTCCTGTGTGTGAGATACGAGGGAAGGATCGTACTTGCCTCCCCACTCCACCTTTCTAAGTATGCTTGCAGCCCTGGCGTGGGTGTACTGTATAAAGGGACCACTTTCCCCCTCGAAGTTTAGTGCATCCTCCCATTTGAAGGTCATTGGTTTTTCTTCCTGAACGTTGAGAATGTGGAACCTTATGGCTCCAACTGCTATGCTTTTAGCTATGTTCTCTCTCTCCATCTCTCCGTACTCTCTATTTTTCAAGAGTTCCAAAACCCTTCTCTCAGCCTCGTCAACGAGGTCATCTAAATATATTACCCTTCCTTTGCGGGTGCTCATTTTGCCCTCTGGAAGTTTTACAAATGAATAGAAGAGTGCCCTCAACGATATTTCCTTGTTGAGCATTTCAACTATTTTCTTTATGGCTTCAAAATGTAGTTTGTGATCCTCCCCCAGCACATCAATGTTCTCTCTGGAGATTTGGGCTTTGTAGAGGTGATATGCGATATCCCTGAGGGGATAAAGGGTTGTGCCATCACTTCTGAAAAGAAAAAGTCTCTCTTTGCCTTCAATACCCAGCTCCTTCAGGTCCACATAAAAGGCTCCGTTTTCCTCCTTTATCCTTTCCTTTAATCTTTCTGCTATCTCCCTAGCCCTTTCAATTAGGGAGGATTCCCACACAAATCTGTCAAAATGCACATTTATCCTGTTCAGACTTTCTTCGATGCCCGATAGAATGGAGCCCACATACTCTCTTGCCAAAATTCTTAATTCCTCATCTCCCCTTTCATATTTCCAAATTATTTCCTGAATTTCCCTCTCTATGCCTTCTTCCCTTTCCAGTTGCCTGTAGGCTTCCTGATAATAGGGCACGTATTTGTAATCGCCTCTCTCTCCAGATGTCTCTAATCTAAGGTTTCTGATTCCCCATAGAAGCGTGGCAACCTGCTTACCCACATCATTCACAAAGTACTGTACCTCAACATCGTATCCGTATCTGCCCAGGATCCTTGCCATGGTGTCTCCAATTATGGAATTTCTTGTACGGCCCACATGCAGGGGTCCTGTTGGATTGGCACTCGTATGCTCAACGATTATTTTTCCCCTGGGCTCAAACTTGAAGATATCCCCATCAATTATGGATTTTAAGGTTATCTCCGATAATTTTTTTGGGGAAATCCAGAAATTGATGTAGGGACCCACCGCCTCTACCCTCTCAAAATATTCACTCTTATCCATTTTTTCCACAATTTCTCTGGCTATCTGGGCTGGATTTTTGTGAAATTTCTTTGCCAAGGCGAAGCATGGAAGTGTGAAATCTCCGAAATCTTCCTTTGCCTCCTCAACCTTAAGTTCGATACCCGTATCTTTCAGCAGCCTGTTTGCCTCGTCTCTGAACATTTGAAGAATATTCATAGGCCTTTATATCCATTCCCTAAAAATAAGTTTTCATGAGATCAGTGTCAAGTCTAGATGACTCTTGAAGAAAAACTCCGTAGATTGAGGAAGCTTCCAGCGGGCCCGCCGGGATTCGAACCCGGGTCCGGGGCTATCTGCAAAGCCCGTTTGAGGGTAAAGCACCTTTTTAAAAGGGGCTTTTCCGGAGGCCCCTAGGATATCCAAGCTACCCCACGGGCCCCTCACTTCTTTTTAAACTCTGTGTAACCGCACTTCCCGCATGAATAGCGATCCCCATGGTCAGCCATAAAAACTCCGGGACCGCATTTTGGGCAGTAACGTCGCTTTCTCACAAGTTTTCCATCCTTGATTTCATACAATTCTCTTTTCTGCATATTCATTCCTCCTCTTTCTTCTCAATCAATTTGTTTCTGATCAGAATGTAATCGGGCTCAATTTTCTTCGCATTTTCAACAGAGTCGTATATCTTCGCAAAGCCCCTTGTCACAGGTGAGCCAAATGGAGTGTGCATATCGTTGAGAATCACCCTGCTCTTATCGGCGTTGAGATTTGCAGCCAGAAGGTTTCTAACCTCATCTCTTGTGGGTGTTTTACTCTTTGGGTGAGATACCTCGAATTTTATCTCTATTCTGTGAAGCAGGGGATTCTCCCTCTTTTCCAGTATTTTCAGTTCCATACTCATACCTCCATTTTCTTTATCAGATCCTTAACTTTATCCCTTTCCTCAGGTGTTATCTTTAGCAGGACTAAACCCGTATTGGGCATTCCATATATAACATTAGCGCCGAGAGGTGCAAAAAATACCACGGGGATGACCGCAAGATCCTCCTCCCCATCAACCACTATCTTCACATTTTTCTCTGAAATCAAGGCTTTCTTCACTGCATCCCACAGTCCAGGGGTTATTGTGCCTGCAGGATTCTCAACGCGAAAAACTCTTTCCCCGAAACTCCTCACATCCTCAAATACCATTTCTCCCCTCTTTGTCTTGTAATCCACAACGGCCATTTTTGGTTTTATTCCCATTTTGAGGAGGGTATGAGTAACAACATCACCCACGCAGATGATCATTCCCTCTATATTTTTAATCTCATCTTCCTCAAGAAGAATGCCGTGAACCCTCTGAAGTTCGCCCCTGAGATGTTCTGGTAGAATCAAGGGCTTATCTAACTCGTAGGGCATACTCTCCATTATCCGCACCCATTGCCCGGGCAATCTGTGATTTATTTTTGTCAAGTATGAACACGTATCCGTGCCATTCTGTTGTGGTCTCTCCACCACATTTTGGACACACATCCTCGGTGGTTATGGTGCGGCAGTTCCTGCATGCCTTCAGCTCCACCTTCATTTTTTACCCTCCCTCACCTGCTCTTCAATCCATTCAAGTTTGCCAAGTCCAGGCTGGCGCATAGTGAGTCCAATCTTGCTCTGCCTTGGATTTGCATCGTTTATGCTAAGTGCCACAACCCTTGCGAGGACCTTATCTTTAACCTTCAAGTTTCTCTTGCTCTCCTTGCCCACAAACCTTTTATTGTCAAGATCAACGTCAATAACATCGTCCATGATCTGACTTATGTGCAGGAGCCCATCAATCGGGCCAAATCTTACGAATGCCCCGAATTTGAGTACATCCACAACATCTCCAATCACGACCTCCTGCAACTCGGGATGGAATGCCAGGGCTTTGAATCTCACCTTCTGATACACGGCCCCATCTCCGGGAACTATTATGCCCTCGCCCACCTTTTCAAGTGATAAAATTAGCACTATGATGTACTTTCTCTCCGCAGGATCGGATACCTCTTCACGTGGAAATGAGTAAACATTGCCCTCTATCTTCTCCCTTGCCAGATCCTCCACCACCCTATCGAGGTCCTCTCCCAGCATGGGTGGAGGAATGCGTATAACATCTTCCTGCTCAACGATTAAATACATGCTTGGGCGAAAGTTTAAGGGGTTTATAAATTTTCGCATGGGAAAGTATTTGTGTATATTTTCGCACCTTTCAACAGGTGATTATTTGAGTTTATGGTGTTGTTAGTACCTGTACCGGGGCCACAGTGATGGGTGTTGGTTGGGGTTAATCCTACTCAATCTACGGAGTGATTGGAACCATCTCTTCATTCATTTCCCCCTTGAAAGGCAAATTATAAAATCGAACATTTGATTACTCCCCTATGCTCAAACTCGTGATATTCGACCTTGACCAGACCCTGCTCAACACTTTGCCCAGGTTTTACAGGATATTCAACATGGCCCTGGAGCACTTCCACGCAAGAACAATTGACTGGGATACCTTCATAGAGGATTACGCCAAGGACACGCTGAACAGGCATGTGCCAGTTGAGCCCAAGGAGTTCTGGGATTATTTTCTCTCACATTACAACGACATGGTTTGCGAGAAGGATGAGCCTATTGATGGAGCCTTGGATGTGCTTAAAACTCTGAAGGATATGGGCCTTAAGGTTGTTATCACCACGGGTAGAATGGTGCCTTCGGAGGAGGTGTGGGCCGAACTTCACAGGTTCGGAATGGCGGATTATGTGGATCTCATTTTAACCCGTTTAAACAACTACGGGGATGGTCGCCGCAGGACTGAACTCATAAGGGAGGCCATGAAAAAATTCAATGCAGGAAAGGAGGAAACGGTGCTCGTGGCAGATTACTGGCCCGATATGCAATCGGGGCGGGAGGTGGGAATATTCACCATTGGCGTACTCACTGGACTTGAGGATGAGAAAAAATTGAAGGAAAACGGAGCGGATGTTGTTATTGAAAGTGTGAAAGAGTTACCGGAGATCATCAGAGACCTCCTTTAAATACCTCAATCCTTTTACCCATTTATGGAACTCAGAGACAGGGATGGCCTTGCGAGGATATGTAGGTTTCGCAACGTGGAGACACCTGCGCTCATGCCCGTCGTGAATCCAAACAAAATTGTGATTTCTCCAAGGGAAATGATGGATAGGTTTGGCATTCAGGCCATAATAACAAATTCTTACATAATCTGGAAGACCCCTCGTCTAAGGGAGAGGGCAATGGAGGAGGGCCTGCACAGGATGCTTGATTTTCCAGGATTGATTATGACGGATAGCGGCACATTTCAGCAGCATGTTTACGGGGATGTGGAGGTAAAAAATAAAGAGATTGTGGAATTTCAAAGGGATATTGGCTCGGATATAGGCACCATGCTTGATGTGTTCACAGAGCCCCATTTCAGTGAGGAGGAGGTTAAGAGGGCAATAGATGAGACCGCAAGGCGTGGAGAGGAGGCGTTGAGGTACAAGGGAGACATGCTCCTGGCCGGCCCTATTCAGGGCTCTATCTACCCGAATTTGCGCAGATACGCTGCAAAATTGATGAACAGATTGAATTTTGATTATTACCCCATAGGTGGTGTTGTGCCCCTGATGGAGGAGTACAGATACAGTGAGGTGGCCGAGGCCATCGTTATAGCGAAGAAATATTTGAACCCATCAAAGCCCATCCATCTATTCGGAGCAGGACATCCAATGTTCTTTCCCCTTGCCGCCCTTCTTGGAGTGGATTTTTTCGATTCCGCCGCCTACATCAAATATGCCAGGGATGACAGGCTTCTATTCCCCCATGGCACTGTGCACCTCAGGGATCTGAAGTATCCTCCTTACTTCTCACCTGTGCTTGAGAGGTACGATTTGGGAGAGGTAAAGAGCATGCCAAAGAAGGAAAGAACCCGTGTTCTGTCGGAGCACAACCTTTACATAAGTGTTGAGGAAATAAAACGTATAAAGCAGGCCATACACGAGGAACGCATCTGGGAGTATGCAGAAAGCAGAGCAAGGGAGCACCCCATGCTCCTAAAGGCATACAGAAAAATTCTGAGATACAGAAGGTTTTTGGAAAAATTCGAACCAAAATCGAGAAAGGGTGCATTTTTTTACATGGGAAGGGAGAGCATGCAGAGACCCTTTGTTCTTGGAGTTAAGAGAAGACTCAGAAATTTTCCATCCCGCAGAATGGTTGTTGAACTTCCGCGCCCATGGAGCGCAAATTTAGGTACCATTCCCAAAGATGCAGCCGTTAAAACTCCATTTGGAGAGGTGCCTCTAGAACTTGAGGACACCTATCCCTTTGCTCAGAGCGAGTTCCCGTGGGACGAAAAAATGAACGTGCCGGAAAATTATGAAAGTGTGAGTTATGAGGAATTTGATGTGGCGAAGATAAGGGCCATTGCGGATTTTCAGTTTGGGAAAGGCGCGGCAGATGCGCTTTTTTCGGGCAAGATCAAAATTATGAAGTCAAAAAACACGGGGAAAATAAGAAACGTGATTGTTGATGGGGAGCATGTGGTATCCCTTCGCGCGGAGGATGGACTCTTCACGCTCAAAATCCATGGTGCAATTAGACTTCACAGAGTCTTTGAATTTCCAAGGATGAGGATCGTTGTTGATCCAGATTCCGCGGAGTTCAACAGGCAGGGTAGAAATGTATTCGCGAAATTTGTGTTGAGATGTGATCCCAATATAAGGCCAGGGGATGAGGTTTTAATAGTGGATGGAAGCGACACGCTTCTTGCAGTGGGAAGGGCGATAATGAACTGCTGGGAGATGAGGCATTTTACAAAGGGTATGTGCGTGAAGGTTCGTGAGGGAATTGATAGGCCAAAGTCAGGGCTGGTAAAATAATTGTAATTTTCCGGGTAACATTTAAATACCACAAATAAGGTGCATGTGGTTGAGGGGATAAATATGTTTAAAGGATTAATAATAGCAGGTGTAGTAATGCTCATCCTTCTGAGCGGAGTGGGGGGTAATGGGTAAAGACTCAAGGAATTCAGAGGACATGCATGGGTATTTTGTGGGCAAGGTGTTTAGCAACGGGGACATAATGGTTAAGATAAAGAGAAATTATGCTGTAATAAAAGAGATCCATACGCACAGAACATTGGTAGAGAGGGTCTATCCCGTGGTGGAGATAAAGAGCGGGAAAGGATGGAGAGAGATGGGATTTGAGAAGAGATTTATGGAGAGCAGCATCCACAACGGGTGGCATGTGCTTTCTATAGGATTTGTGCATAGAGGAAAAATAGAAGTTCGCGGTACTCTGGAGTATTATCAGAGAAGCGTGGTTAAGGAAGGTGCACCTTTATATCCACTTTTCACCCTGCATTTCAACAGGAGTGTTGAGTACAGGGTAGTGTGGAGATACGAGGGCATAGGGAGCAACTGGTTTGAGGTCATAGATAATGGAACGGGCTATACGAGGGTGCCTTACAGGGAGGGGCACGGTAGAACGGGGATTTATAATGGCACTGTGCGAGGAGAGAGAAAATTTGAGGATGGGCAGGATATGGTGAAGGTGTGGAGAGATGGAGATATTTTATTCGGGCTGAACTGGGAGCGGAGCAAGTTCAGGTTCAGAGAATTGAAGATAAGCGTGTATGAAGATGTGAATATGGATATAGTGGGAGATGAGAAGGATTATGGAGATGCACAGGTTATGGATTACAACCCGCCTGTGATAGACCATGGTGGCGGTGGAGGAAGCAATGACGATACAGATGGAGATGGATTATCAGATTCCCTGGAAGAGGCAGGATGGTACATATGGGTATGCACCTCGGGCACCACATGGCATCACATTCTCGTCACATCAGATCCCTACAATTATGATACAGATTCTGACGGTGTTTGGGATAGTGACGAGTATAATCATGGCACGAATCCGAGGGATGAGGATACAGACAATGATGGCCTAACAGATAAGCAGGAAATTGACTACTATGGGACCTATGCGTATGCATGGGACTCGGATGGGGATGGAATAGGGGACAAATCTGATATAGGACATTTATGGACAATAATAATAACGGGATATACAAATATTGATGATCCACCTCAAAGATCTTTTAGATTTACTTCAGATTATCTTCGCGCGGTTATTTTAAAGCATGGTTATAGTGATTCGGACATTTATTATCTAACAGATCCTGGATACTATGAACACCATAATAAATTTGATGGAACTACAACTATCCAGAATATTCAGTATGCTGTTGGCACCTGGCTGGAAGAATTCATTAATAATGCATCGCACAGGTATTGCTGTAAGTTAGATGATGAAAAATATGTACTTCCAAATGGAGGTGATGGCAATTGGGCATTAGTCGTGGATCTCTGGTAAGTGTCCTGTTTGTATTAGGTATTGTTATAATTCTTACAGTAATTTATTTTTATCCTGTAGAGGAAAAAGAGACCTCACCTATGGGTTGGAGAATGATTTATGGAAATTCTCAGAATAACTGTTTAAGTGGCTACAATACCTCCGGTTTAACTGGAAAGATTATATGGAGTAAAAATGCTGAAAACAGTATTATTGGGGCGTTAGTAAGTGGTAATGGAAGAATTTATCTGTTGAGCGGAAGAAAAATTATAGCCTTAAATGGAGGAAATGTTCTATGGAAATCTTCTATGAATTTTTCTTCCAATATCCCGGCTATTGATGAATATGGAAACATTTATGCTACCACTATGGAGGGTCAGATTTTATCACTAAACGAAAATGGCAAGATTAGATGGATCTTTCATTTTCAGGGGTTCAAAGAGGAGGCAAGTGCACCTATTATCGTATGGAATGGTACAGTATATATTCTCACTAATATGGGAAATCTTTATATGATAAGTTATGGGGGAAATTTAATCACGAAGGTTAATTTAGGGATCAAAACATCTCTCCCTCCAGCTGTATCTCCTAGTGGGGAAGTGTATGTTGGATTTAATAATTGGGTGTATGTACTCACAACTAAGGGAAATGTGATGAGAAAAATAGAGTTGAAAGGTGAGATTATTCGTATGGCCCTTTATGAAGATGAATTATATGTAACCACAGTATACACAGAGGCATCTCCCTATCCAGTGGTGAAAAATATTACCTCATACCTTTTTGCAATAGGTTATAATGGAAAATTGAAGTGGAAGATTAATTTGAATGATGTTGGGGCCAAATGGGGAATTCCTGCTGCTCTGGGGGTGGATGAAGACGGGGTATATGTGGGTATAAAACCCTCTGCATTGCCTTCTGGAGAGGAGAAAAACAAGACACAAAACCACAGTTTTATAATGAAATTTGATAAGCAGGGGGACCTCCTCTGGAAAAAGGGATTTTATCTTGTTATTAATGGTATAGCTCTCAGCAGAGATGGATTCCTATATGCAACTTTTTCTAGATACTCAGAGATGAATGATGAGCATTGTAAAATCTACGCTATCAATCAAAATGGTAAAATACTTTGGAATTTAGAACTAGCATCATCCATAGGTGCTCCTGTTATAGGATCCTATGGACTATATGTTTATGGGGGGAATTCCTTATATGTTATGGGATAAAATGCATGAAGATTTAAGGTCGAAAAATCACTTTGGGTCAAATTCCGAAGTGGGCAGAGCGGCAGAGAATTTGATGAATGCAATTCAATTGGCTGTGCTTCAGGAGAAGCACGGAGGTGGAGATTACCACGGAATCCTGATTTTCCTGCCGGATGAAGTGTGGTGGGTTATGAGAGATGAGGAAAATGAATAATGGCTGAAATTTTTGAAGGGGTCAACCCACTCCCAATATTGATACAGCACTCAAAAATTTTAAATACCTAATGCCATTGAAAGGTGGATGAGAGCACCAAAAATCTGGAAGGTCTGTGTACTCGGTGATAAGTCAGTGGGTAAAACCTCGCTCATAAGGAGATTTGTATATGATGCATTTGAGAGCGAGATTGATGAGACCCTTCAATCAAAAACATGTCGCAGGAAGGTTGGGGAAGTAACGCTTCTCATCTGGGATGTTAGTGTTTACGAGCAGAACATAAAGCCCATTCTATCCGGAGCAAAGGCCATAATAATTGTGGGAGATCTTACCCGCAGGGAAACCCTTGAAACCATGGGTCAGATTGCGGAGTTTCTTGATGGTCACAAGGCCCAGAAGATATTTGTGGCCAATAAAAACGATTTGAAGTACCGCGCAGAGTTTTGGAAGGACGAACTTGAGGATATATCGGATGCATTTGGCTATCCCTATTTTCTCACGAGCGCCAAGACGGGTGAGAACGTGGAAACTGTATTTTCCAGCATAGTGGAAGGGACATTATGAACCCGGAAGTTTGCGGTAAGATTGCAGACAAACTCCAATCTCGAGGTTTTGGAAGAAGAAATGGAAAATGCCTTCTCCTTTCATGGGTTGAATTTGCATATCTTTGTGAGAGAGATATAATCAAATGCGATTTTTCCTCCGCATTGAGGGAAGTATCACACAAGTTGAGTAATTTTGATATTTTTTACCTCGTGTACAGGGACCTTCGGGATAGGGGCTATGTGCTGGAAGTTAGGGATACCCATTTCAGGGGAAGGAAAAATTACTCGATGAATTTTTATCCAATGTCTGATATGGACTATTTTCGCCCGGAGGATTTCTTATCCAAAGAATTCCCACTTATGCTTGCAGTGGTTGATACAGATGGTGAGGTTACATACTATCTCGTGGATCTCGCTGAGCCCCGTGGAGAATATTTCAACCTTCCCAAGGAGGCTCTGAGTGTTGAGATTCTTGGCAAGAGAACCGTTCTTTACTCTCCTGAGCTTATTGACTCAACCACCTTTGGGAGGAGCGAGGGTGAATGGGGCCATCTCAGCGTTCTTGAGGCCATGTACCTGTGGGAAAAGGGTTTGTGCGATAAAAAGCCACAGGTAAAAACCCGCATTTACCGGGTCTATAGGGATCTAAGAGAAAATGGCCTGATAGTTAAATCGGGTTTCAAGTATGGCACACATTTCAGGGCATACGAGAAGAGCATGGAGGAGCATTCAAACTACCTTGTTCATGTTATATCCCGGAGTGAGGAGATACAAAAAATAAGTCGGGCCGTGAGAGTTGCTCACGGAGTAAGGAAAATCCTGCTTCTATCTTATCTGAAAGAGGATAAGATCGTTTATTTCAAAGTTTCCTGGGTTCGGCCTTAAGGTTTTAATATGTAAAAATGCATGAGGTGAAGAATGGTGGATACTGTCAAAATAAAGGCAATGGTGATCCTCTCTCTGCTTGTAATTGCCATAGGTGTACCTGCAATATACTACGCCTCCACTGAAAGAGGTATGATCAACAATCCTCCTGTGGCCATAATAACTGCTCCTTCCAAGGGATATGTGGGATTTCCTGTGCAGTTTTCTGCTGCAAATTCTGTGGACGATGGCTTCATAATGTCCTATATCTGGGATTTTGGGGATGGCTCAAAATCTGCAGGTAAGATTGTGCAGCACACATATACCGCTCCGGGTAATTACACTGTGACCCTCATCGTGTATGACAACGATGGAGCATACTCCTATGCACGCAAAAATATCTCCATAGTTAAGATGCCCACCAGGGTGATAAAGACCTCTGTGAATAAACTGCTTGGAAACGTTTCTGAGTATATAGGTAGAGAGGTGAATGTGTACGGAATATTTGCCTACGGTAGAAATTACAGTTTCTTCCTGGTTAACTCCTCCGGCTACAGGGGAATAAGGGTTTATGTGGAGCCGGGTGCTCCCAAGCCCCAGAGTATGCGATACGGTGATTATCTTGAGATAAGGGCGAGATTCACCGTTTATCGCAACCAGTTGGAGTTGAAAGTTGAAAATAATGGAAGGGATTATGTGAAGATTCTCTCCCATGGGGGGCATAACACCTATGCCACAATAAGCCCCGATGAATGGGAGGGGTACAACAACTCCTTTGTGCACATTGTTGGAAGGGTCAGTGCAGTTTATGCATCGTATCGTTATTCCATAGGCAATTTGACCGTGTACGTATCCTTTAATGCCAATTCCACGGGATCTCCCGCGGTGGGGGATGTTTTTGAGGTGCAGGGTTTTCTCACATACTATCATTCCTACAGGCTCAACGTTAGTTATATGGAAATATACGTGAGAAACTCAACATCTGACTTCTCCCGTTATGTAAGGTCTTCATACCAGGATGTGAGCGTTGGCGCCCTAATTCAAAATCCTGAGAAGTACAATAACTCAGCAATACACATACCCTATGCATACGTCACATCCTCCTTTGCATCCTGGAGTTTTGATATAGGTAACACAACAAACGCCAGTTCCACCCTCCATGTGTATGTTCAGCGTGGCGGTGTTGTGAATGGTATGATTTTCAACGGTGCCAAGGTAGAGATATGGGGAAACCTGGTTGTTTATCGCGGTTCTTGGGAAATAAAGATAAGAAATGCAACCACTGATCGGGTTGTGGTACTCAGCAAACCAACTTATAGGGACATATCCGTGGAAGACCTCCTTGCGGATCCCATCGCCTACAATGGAACCAATGTACACTCCTGGGGTGTAATTTCCTGGCTCTATGAAAATTCAACTTCTCACTTTACCCTCTTCGGGCTATTCTGGAACGGCTCGGAGGTAAAGGTGGTTGGATTTAACGGCTCTAATATGGGTAATGTTAAGGAGGGCTATTACGCTGATGTTTATGGGCAGTTCACATCCTACAGGGGAGAGTGGGAGATAAAAATAAGGCCCAAATCGTACGACTACGTGTCTACAAGACCCCAGACTTACAGGGAGGTCAATATAACCCAGATACTTAAAAATCCGGAGGATTACAACAACACATTGGTGCATGTGCCATACGCAAAGGTTAAGAGCGTGGTTGCCAACTGGCTGTTCTGGGTGAGCAACTCCACATCAAATTCTGTGGATATGAGTGTGTACGTTGAGAGGGGTGGGGTGGTAAATGGTACTCCCTACATCAACGCCACGGTGGAAATCTGGGGGATGGTGAGCCAATACAACCATACCTGGGAGTTCAAAATCAGAAACAATACAAATGACACGGTTATTGTTAAAAACACCGTTTCATACAAGGTGGTGAATATAGGAAGCATTCTGGAAAATTCAAGCGCTTACAACGGAACATTGGTTGAGATTCCCAATGCCACTGTTGTAAATGTGAAGTACTCCTACCTCTTCTGGGTCAGCAATTCCACATCCAACTCTCAGGATATTGCGGTGTACGCCCAGAAGGGTGTGAATGTTCCCTATGTGGGTGTGGGAGACACCATAAAGATATACGGTAAGGTTACAGAGCACAATGGTACCTATGAGATACTCCTCAGGGCGGGAACTCAGGATAGGGTTGTTGTTTTGCACTCATCTGCAAGGTATGTTAATCTTTCCTACGTGCACGAGGTTGATTCCGATGGAGTTCTTGTACATCTCGGAGAGCAGGTAATAGTCAATGCCACCGTGATTGCGGCGCCGGATATCTTCTCCTACGTGTCTTCAAGCAGCGGGAAGCCTATATTGAAGATGTATGTTGAGGACCTCACAGGAGGAGTTCTTGTATTCGGATATGGTCTGAATTACACCAAACTCAATTTGACTGAGGGTTCCAAGGTGCAGGTTCGTGGAACCATAGCCCAGTACAATGGAGAGGCGGAAATAAAGATCACATCCCTCAACTACATAAGGTATATGGGCAAGGGCCAAGTCCCCGCTCCTTTGAATGTATCCACGGGATACTTCAAAAACTGGACAAATGCTGAGAAAATAGAGGGAATGCTCGTTGAGGTCCATGGTACCGTGACAAGCGTGAATTCCGCATCAGGTTATTTCTATCTTGATGATGGAAATGGAAGCATAGAAATATATGCCAAGGCAGCTGGGATTGATATATCAAATATATCGGTGGGCGAGAATCTCACAGTAATTGGGGTGGTTGCTCAGTACGATAAAACCTCACCCTATACGTCCTATTACGAGATTCTTCCTAGGTTTTCTTCTGATATTGTGAAGGAAAGCAATACGGGTAAGGTCGGAAACATGCCCCTGAAATCAAAATTTGAAGAGGTGCTTGTATGGAGGATAGATACTGTCCTAATTGCGGCAGATACGTTGGATCATTAGAGGTGTGCCCATACTGCGGAACCAAAATTCCCAAGCACACTGGGTATTATTATGCAAAGTATGGCTCTCTCGCCTTTGCAGTGATTGGTATAATTTTTCTGCTCATATTTGCACAGAACATGCCTGTACAATACGTTCAAATAAAGGACATAACCCAGACATACAATTACGGTACGGTGGAGATTAGGGGCATAGTTTCATCACCTCCCTCGCTGATAACCTATAAGGAAGGATCCTCCACACTCTACATAGACGTGGATGATGGCACGGGGATGATGAGTGTACATGTCTACAGTCCCACGGTGGAAAAACTTGCAAGGGCAGGAAAGATTCCTGGGTATGGGGATTATGTGAATATAATTGGAGAGGTTTACATAAGGGGAAGCAACGTGTATATGATACTAAACTCGCCTCAGGAAATAACAATAACAAAGCCCAAGCCGGTGAGTATGAGTATAGAGGATATCAATTCAATACAGTATCCCGATGGAAGGTTTGTAAGGGTCAAATTAAACGTGAGTGTGGAAAAGGTGTTTGAAACCTCTGCAAAGAGTTACATTCTCAATATAACTGATGGAACAGGGTATATGGACCTGTACATCCCTTACTCTGTGGCTAAATTCTCCTCCATGGACATCAAGGAACTGGCTGGTAAAAGAATAGAGGTTGTGGGCTCTCTGGAGTGGTACGGGAGTTTTATGAGCGGCTCGTGGGAGCTCATACCGGGAAGCATCAAGGATATAAGGGTGATTGGATGAAGTGTCCGAGTTGTGGTAGGGAGATACCTGATGATTCCGAAATTTGCCCTCACTGCACCGCCAATGTAAAGCACAGGGTTAAAATCAAGACAATTTATGTAATTGCTCTCTCCCTTATGATACTGGCATCTGCCTACGGGGTTCTGGCATATTTTGGAGGGGAGATTCCTGTTACCAAGATTAAGGATTTGGGGCTCACCGATAATTACAATTTCATAAGGATACACGGTAAGATCGTTGGCTATCCCTGGGTTTATGAGAACGATTACAAGGTAACATCCTTCAGATTCAAGGTGGATGATGGTACCGGAACAATAACCGTGAAACTTTATGGAAATGTGATAAAAAGAATGGTTGAGGAAGGAAAAATTCCAGCCATGGGTGATGTGGTTGATATAAAGGGTACCTACATGTACACCTCAAATTCTCTGATCCTCAACGATGTGGACTATCTAATCATCGAGAAACCTAAATCCACGGCAATCTCAATTAGAAACATAACATCTGCTTCACCGTGGGAGTACAGTACAGGAGAGAGGGTGAATGTGGCTGGAAACATAACAAGTGTTAGAGAATTCAGTTTTGGATTCATATGCTCCCTTGATGATGAATTTGATGTGGTCATCCCAAGGGCCTATTACTCTCTTAACGTGCTGAATTTAAGTGCGCTTGCATCTGGATACGTGCGCATATATGGGGCCCTTCAGTGGTACCAGCCAAAGGCACCAACAGATACCTACAGAACATTGAGCATATCTCAGCTTGTTGGTTCTCCAGAGAAATACAATGGTACCTACGTTCATATCCCATGGGCCACCGTTGTATCCAGAAACTTGGAAAACAGCACTATTTACGTTGAGTCAAACGGATCCATTGTGAGAGTTTATGTTCGCTACGGTATCAAGTACTATGCTCCCGGAGATCATGTGGAGATTCAGGGTAGATTTGTGAATTATCGTGGTATATGGGAAATTTCAGTTTCAAGGAAAAGCGATTTTGTGAGTGAGCCAAAATGGGAACTCATTGCGGAGCCCCAGTACAAGATCATAGAGAAGAAGAGTTACGAGAAAAATGGTCCCATGAACAAATTCTCCTTCAGAGAACTTGAGGGAGTGGTTGTGGATTACCGTGCATTTTCATACTCTATGAGTATAACCCTGTGGAGCGAGAATGGGAGTTATGTAATTTACGTGGAAAACAGGGCAATGCTCAGAAATATAGATTACGGCCAGCATCTTCTCGTTAGGGGGATAGTGACTTACTATAACGGTCAGCCCGAAATAAAGGTTAGACCCTTTACAAACGATGTAGTGGAGGTGATAAGTTGAGCATAACCTTCTTGCTCTTGTGCATTGCATTCGTGCTCTTGGGAGCGCTCATAGGCTCTGCACTATCCATGCTGCCTGGACTGCATGTTTACAATGTGATTGGCTTCTTCCTTCTGTTCTATTTCAGTGCATCCTTTGTCCTCAACTCTATGCTCATGGTTCTGATGCTCATAGGTATGCTTGTGACCTATGCCTTTGTCTTCACCATACCCTCAATATATTTCAGTGCTCCAGATGATTCCACCATGTTCGTGTTGATGCCCTCTCTGAGGTATCTGAAGGAGGGCCGTGGACATGAGGCGGTGGTTTTGATAGCCACCGGTGCCCTTACAGGACTTCTTGCAATAGTGTTCTTTGTGCCCCTTTTGATGGGTCCTCTCTCAATAGTGTGGAATATAGTTTCAAACCACCTTCACTGGATAATAGGGGCAGTAATTGCCTACATGCTCCTCTCAGAATTTCCCAAGGATTTCGGAAGACACAAGAATCCTCTTCATGGTCTGAAGGAGGGATGGAAAACCATAATGGCAGGCTATCTCACCTTTTTCCTCTCATCCATTCTTGGTATAATCTCTTTCAATAAAACAATAGTACCTGCAAATCATGCGTTTCAGAGTCTGATGGCGCCCCTCATAGGATTGTTTGCCACGTCCTCCATTATCTTGAATTTGATATCAAAATATGATATTCCAGAACAGAACATACCAAAGAGTGTGGACGCCAAACCAGTTGAACTTTTGCACGGTGCGGTGGCAGGCTCATCCGGAGGTTTATTTGCAGCGTTTCTGCCTGCTGTGACTGCTGGTGTTGGAGGTTACATGGCGAGCCATGGCTTTGCCCAGAAGGGAGACAAGAGTTTTCTCGTATCCATGGGCGCATCCCGCGTTGTGTATTATGTGGGGGCAATATCTCTTTTCTTCCTTCCCGTTCTTCACATTCGTCGCGGTGCTCTTGCTATGGGAATAAATCTGTTCTTCACCCCTGAGAGCGTGCAGCAGTTCTATCTTGTGGATATGGGAATTGCAATTGCCGGACTTTATGCCTTCTTTGTGGTGATATTCGCTTCGAGGTTTCTGGCTAAGAGGATATACAAGATAAATCCCAAGGTTCTCAATCTGGTTGTTCTTGGTATAGTGGTATCCATAGTGTTCTTTATGACATCCTGGCAGGGATTGCTGATAATGTCCGTTGCAACGGCCATTGGTTTGATTCCCGTGCTTTTCAATTCTCGCCGTTCCCACTGTCTTGCTGTGATACTCGTGCCGATATGGTTGAATATGAGCGGAATAGCCCTCGGTGGCTTGTTCGGGTTGTGGTAAAATGAAGGGATTTGCCCATTTTCTGGCAGGATTAACCACGGCGACCTTCGTGGTGGTAATTGCAAATATGTTCTATGGAAACAATGTTATCGCCAACGAGATTGTTGTGCACAAGGCACTGGTGCTAATTCTCGGAGGAATTTTCGGAATATTGCCCGATACTATTGATTTTCGATTTGCCAAGTACCTGCAGAGGCATGATTATGAGGTGGATATGGATGAATGGAATCTTGATCCCAATTTGGTGGCTACGACCCTTGCAAAGGCCATAGATCAGGCGGCAGAAGAGCAGAGGGAAGTAAATGTCATGCTCCACACCATAAAAATCTCATCGGATCAGTGGAGACAGTATACCGTGCATTTTGATACGGAAAACAAGAAGGTTATATGTGATATAGGACCAATAATCTCCGGATTTGAGAAGAGGCCCTACATCACATCTTACTTACCTCCTGAGAAGGCCCATGCTGAGGCGGAATTCAAGGCAGATCTGGATTACAATTACGATGCGGTGACCCACGTGGATATTCTCTCTGGACCTGATTTCTCATTCTTCCCAGAGGGCAAGAACAGGGTACGTGCAGATTTCATTCCCTGGCACAGGAGATGGGCCCACAGCATAACCCTGGGTGTAATGTTTGCGCCCATAGGTTTTATGCTCTACGGATTCACTCCCATGGGCTGGACCGCCTTCTGGCTCATAATGCTCGGTTTCTGGTCACATATTCTCACAGATCACTTTGGACTCATGGGAAGTAACATGTTTCCTCCCTTCACAACCAGGCGCATTCCAGGCTTTAAAGTTACTAGAAGTATGAGCACACTTGCCAACGTATACACCAATTATCTGGACATACTGCTAATAATATTCAATGTGAATGCCCTAAATTACGCCCTATCCGGCAAGGATTATCTCAGGATGCAGTGGTTATCCATGCTTGGGGGCCATCTTGGATACTTGGAGTGGTACGTTGTCGGGCTTATGAATTACATAGTTTACTACATACTTCCTCCTATTCTGGTATCCTATGTGCTGGTGGCATGGATCAGAAAGAGGCACGGTGTGAGGGAACTAAGCGAAAAGGAGGCAAGAAGTGCGGAGCAACTGGAAGAATTGGGAGGTGCAAATGTATAAAAAATTTAGAGAAGGTCTTCGAACTCTTCAATGAGTTCGGGGTACTTTTTCTGCACTGCCTCAAGGATCCCTCTCACTGAAATTTTTGTTATTTTCTCCTTTGAAATCACATCCATAAGTTTGTTCAGTGTGTCATCACTCAGAGCGGCGAGTTTCTCCTTGACGAACCAGTTGCGCAGGTGCTTTCTTCCCCACTTCTCCTGTACCATGTTCTGGTACTCCTCAAGGCATTCTCTGCTGGGATTATCTATGCACTTTGCTGCTATCTCTCCAGCGTACTTTCCAGAGATGCAGGCATTTGCTATGCCACCACCGGTTATTGGGTCTATGAGGCGAGCGGCATCGCCCACGAGCATTATTCCGTTGTCAACTATCTTCTTTGGCACAGGGCATGTTGATACGGCTCCGGTGACAATCTGTATTACGCTTCCCTTTTTGAGATAATCGTGTTTTTCAATAAACTCGTCCATGTACTTTTTAACTTCTCCCCTGTGCTTCAACTTGTTTAGCGCCACGCCTATGCCAACATTTGCCTCCTTCTTACCCTTGGGGAAGATCCATACGTATCCTCCAGGAGCGCAGGAGCCTATGAAGAAGTGGGTGAAGTTTTCCTCTATATCTATGTTTGTCATCCTGTACTGTATGCAGGATACAATATCCCTTTCGCGAAGCACTGTGTTGAGTCCTGCCCACCGGGCCACTTGGGATTCAAAACCATCGGCTGCTATGACTATCTTGGCTCGCACTTCAACCTTTTCTCCAAATTTACGTATTATTGCACCCTTAATGTAGCCATCTTCCTTGATTATCTCTATGGCCGGGCTCTTCATCCATATCTCTGCACCCTCCTTTGCTGCCAGGGATGCAAGATACTTGTCAAAGTACTCGCGATTGAGCACAAATCCAACCTCGTTGCCTGCCTGCTCTGCGGTGAGCTCCACAACACTCTTCTCATCTGGCGAGTATATCTTTGCACCATCCATGTAAGCATCTATCCACCTATCCTGAGGTTCTATTTCCACTTCGTCCATCCATGCACGGGAGATACCCTCCGCACAGCGCACGGGCACCCCTATTTCTGGTCTCTTCTCCACAAGTAGAACCCTTAGTCCATGGCGTGCAGCGTACCTTGCGGCCATTGAGCCCCCCGGACCTGCGCCTATGACAAGAACATCGTACTCGTACCTTTTCATTCTGACCACCACTCTGCATCAATTGCACCCACGGGGCATGCGCGTATGCAGAACCCACACTTTATGCACTTATCCTCATCTATCCTCACTATCGTCTCATCAAGAAACATGCAGTTTACTGGGCATGAACCCACGCATGCACCGCAGTAATTGCACACGGAAGGGTCAACCTTCATCATACTTATCCCTCAACACCCACCACGTTGCCGTGTCTCTTTCTGTACTCTTCAAGGCTTATGGAGTACTTCTTTTCTATTTTCTCTCTGAACACGGGGCCCGTGTTGTAGGAGCAGAATGGTATTATGCTAGGCTCTGGGGTCACGTAGTGGATAACGCACCTTATAGTGCGGTGGATATCGTAATTATAAGCATCCTGGAAGTGCATGGCACCTATGAACATGGAGTCCCAGTGCAATTTGCCGAGGGAATCCTTGGTTCCCTGCTCAAACACACCCACAATCTCCTTGAGTTTGAAGCCGCTGGGGGCGTACTCTTTGTCGTAGTGCTTCTTGAGAATCTTGTAAAGCGTGAGTATGCTTCCAAGTTTGCTCTTCTTCTCAAAGGTTTTGTTGAACACGAGTGGGGTTATTTCCTCAATAAGGCCGGCCACATCAATGAACCTGGCGATCGGAATGTTCTTTTTCTTCTCGTAGTCGTGGAACACATAGGTTGCGGCACCGCAGGCGGGGTGCGTCGTGAAGGACGGTTTTGGATCCTTGAATATCTGAGAGGCGATCTCCGCGAAGAGTGCTGCCACGGGTATTGGGAAGAAATCGGTCTTTTCTATGAAGTCTGTCTGCTCGTGCAGATCCCTTATGAGATCTCCTGTGGTATAACGCATCTTGAGTAACTCACCCTGAGGAATTCTTCCCGAGAGGGATACGGGTTGGAAATTCACGGCGCGAATAACATCAAGATTCTGCAATCCGAATTCCACTATTTTTCCAACCTCGTCATCGTTAACTCCCTTTACCACGGTAGGCACTAGCACCGTTGCCAGTGGTTTTGGCTTGACCTTACGGAGATTCTCAATGGCCTTCATTTTTGTGGGTAGCAGATTCAGGCCTCTGGCTGTTATGTACGTACTCTCCTTGAAACCGTCAAATTGCAGGTACACCGTGTGCATTCCCGCATCGGCCATCTTCTGGGCAAAGGTGGGATCGTTGGCTATGAGGATTCCATTTGTGGCCACCTGAATCTGGGCGAATCCCAACTCCTTGGCCTTACGGATAACATCAAAGAATCTCGGGTAAATGGTTGGCTCCCCCCCGGCAAATTGAATTGCAGGGGTCGGCACGGGTCTCTCCTGCCTCAGATACTTCATCATTCGCACTACTGTATCAAAATCTGGTTCGTAAACGTAGCCAGCAGCGTTGGCATTTGCAAAGCATATGGGACAGCGAAGGTTGCACCTGTTGGTCAAATCCAGATTTGCCAGGGCGGTGAATGAATAATGATGATCAGAGTATCCATTTATGATCTTCACATTCTTGGGGCCAACTCCATCCAGAATGGTTCCCCATTTCTCCATCCAGTGCCATACCTCGGCGTCTCCGTAATAAATGTCCTTGAACTCACCGTGCTCTGGGCAGGTCTTCTTGTACCATATCTTTCCGTCCTCCTCGTATATGGTTGCGGGTATCACCTTTCCGCATACGGGACATATGCTCTTTGTTTCCTTAGGAAGTCCCTTTTTGAGATTTGATGGTTGTATTACATACATAGTAATCCCCAAATCGATAGATAATGCATACATTTTAAAAATTTTGTAGTTTTTAAAACTACAAACGACGTTTCAACAGGGGAGCGGAAAGGACTATAACCACGGCGAGGGTTATTCCTATGCCCAGAGAGAGGGCATGGTCCATTATGTAATTTACGGTGTGCCTGATGCCGTTTACTATGCTTGTGGTGTTGAGGGATATGGGTTCTGGGAGGGTGATGTAAGGGTCCTGCACGATGGTTCCGTTTTTATCCTGGAATATGAAGTACAGAATGAAGTTTGAACCATCGTAGGAGTACAGCGTATTTATGTTGTCTCTATACTCCCACATGTACCTGAAGGTCACATTATTTCTTCCGAATCCTATCATACCTAGGTGGTCAGAACCAAAGCGATGCTTCATAACGTGCTTGGTCGGGCTCATCATTTTCCAGTGCCTTGCGGTTTTATTGCACTCAAAAACCCTTGATGTGGAGCCGTTTTTGTGGTTTTCACCATAGTTCATATGCTCTTCCAGAAAAACATAGGCGTTCTTCGTGTTGGTTTTTATTATGGTACTATATCTTATCATATTTCTCGTTATGTTCACGTCATTCTTCCTGTAAGTTTTTTCTGCAAGGTAGAAGTTCAGAGTCAGGTTCACCCTTATTGGATTGCCGTGGTGGTGGGATCTGCCCTTAATTTCAAATTCCTTCCACATGGTTATCCTCGTGTAGTTCCCCATTACTGAGTTGTGGGAACTCATCCTCTCAATGTTCATATTTTCAATCCTTTCAAAGTCCATGAAATGGGGTGAGAAGGAGGGAGTGGTTGATATGAATATTCTGGTGAATTTCAGATAAAAGTGCTGGGTTTTGTTAATGGATATGGAAAGGGTTGCATTTTTATTATCGAAAATTATTCTCGTATCTGGGCTATTCTGGGATCCACTGACATCTAAGGTCAGGAGAGTTACGGAAAGTAGGAGCAATCCCAGAACAATTGCAATGATTTTTTTCACGTTTAATGAAATGCAGGCCCCATTTAAATGAATTTTGGTACAAATATCGAATGTTCGAATTTTGTACCACTCTTCGAAGATTGTACCATAAATGGTTTATATCCATGCCCAAATCTTCAATCAGGTGATGAAAATGAAGAGGATGTGGATATTGATAATTGCAGCCCTTATGGTGGTACCCGCAATGGCAGGTGTGGCGGCTGCGGCCGGTCACAGTGGAAGCGGTGCAGACCATAATGGCCATAATGGAGGCAGTGCAGACATGTATAGGCAGAGAATGCACCATGGATTGATTGGCGAGTTTCAGTACAACAACGGCATGGTGGTTGGAAAGTACGTCAATTTCACGGTGAATCCCAGAACGGGAGAAATAAGTGACTATTCGGTGAATAATGTTACCGTGTTCACCTCCATAGATTATAAGAATGGTGGAATGGGGAAAATAAGGGTTTCGGGGGCAAAGTTCTTTTACCTTGGAGCATGGGAGCATTTGAACTGGAGTGAGAAGAATTTGAATGGCGGGTGGAGATTGATTCAGGCACTGGATACTCCTGTTGGTATTTTGCACATACTCACCCATGGAAGTGATGTCATAACTTATACCCTGGCCCCTGGTATAAATGCAACCTTGGAGAATTCAACGGTGGTTCTAAGTGGAAAAGTATCGGCGTATATTTTTGTATCCAATGGAAATGTGAGCGTGGGAGAAAATAGAATTACTGTAACCACAGGAAGTTACATGGATTCCCATGGAAGGAGGCACAGCACAACAAGCGTGCTCTTCATGGAGCCTAGGAATTTGAACATTCCAGGTGAAATGAAGAAGATGCTTATGAGGGAGTTTGAGAGAGGAAAGATTGGTGGTGAGATGTACATAAACGCCCATTCTGCAGAATTTGTGAACTACACCTCTGGACTTGAAGCAAAATTGGCAATGAGGGAGAGAAACCATATACGCATAGACATATCTGCGGAGGGTGTAAATGGAAGCAGAGTTATAATGATAAACATTGAAAATGGTACTTTGAATCTCACGGCGCATCACAAACTAGTGGTTAAATTTGATGGAAAGGTAATAAATGAAACAACACCCCAGGAACTCTTCAATGGAGGATATGAGGCAAAATACTCCGTGGTGGAAGACAACGGTACTATGACCTTGCTGCTCTACGTACCCCATTTTTCGGAGCACACCCTTGATGTGGAAAGTGAACCAGTTTCTGAAGAAGTTTCAACCAATGCAACAACTCCTCAGGGTGTCAGCAATCCTATGCTGTGGATAGGTGTTGGAATTGTGATAATTGCAATAATTGTGGTGGCTGCGTGGAGAGTGAAGAGTCGCTAAATATTTCTCTCCCTTTTTTCCCAAAGTTTTACAAAATTGTCCACAAGGGAATCAAGGAAGGATTTTCTGTACTTTATTATGGTTCTCGCCATTATTTTGGGGTCCTTTAAAGAGTAGTACCGCTCTCTTCCCTCAATCTCCCTTTGCAGGATTCCTCCTTTAACAAGTTTGTTAAGGTGATATGACAAGGTGGAAGGGCTTATTCCCACGAAATTGGCGATATCCCTTTGCTTTACCCTTCCATTTTCAAGTAAAAAGATGATGATTTTTCTTACTATTTCATTTCTCAGAAATCCCATTATTTTTCTCTCCTGGTGGCTCATGTACGTGTTTGCGAAGAACCTTATGTATCTACCGTCCTCTCTGGATACTATGAGTTCATCTTTCAGGAGCACGTTGAGATGGTATTCCAGCATTCCCACTGGCATATCCAGTCTTCTCTGCAATTCCCTGAAATGCAGTCCAGGATTAAGCAGAATTTCCTCGTATATCCTCCTCCTCGTGCTTAGATCCTCCATAACTTCAGCCCCTGAGAGCAAGGGCAAAGTAGAGGGATATGAGGATTATCACATCAAGACCCATGAAAATTTCAGGTACGTTCAGGTTCATGGAATAGTATATGTTTGCCTCGTAAATTATACCCTTTAGAAGGAATATTGTGAATATCACCGTGGATATAATTGCTGCTTTCAGCCTGTACCTCCTGTAAGCCATAAAGGCCACTAAGAGAAGTATGAGGGACACGAGGATTAGTATACCTGCAAGTATGTCCGATGGGAATATCGTCATGGTGCAAGCATAGGGAAATAAAAATTAATACTTTTCCTCACAGTTCCTCTATGAACTCTCTCAATCTTTTGATACCCTCTTTGAGATTCTCCATTGAGGTGGCAAATGAGAGACGGAAATACCCTTCACCGTGGGGACCAAATGCAGAACCAGGGGTAATTGCCACTTGTTTTTTAATCATCAACTCCTCGGCAAATACCTTGGAGGGCAAATCAAAATCGTATCTTGGAAATATGTAGAATGTTCCCTTGGGTCTCTTTACATGCAAACCCTCAATTTTTGAGAGTTCTTCGTAGACGAAATTCCTTCTCATTCTGAACTCTTCAACCATTTTGTGTACGGCCTCCTTCTCCTTCAACGCCTGCAAAGCAGCGTACTGGGCCATACTCGGTGCACAGGATATCGTATGCTGCTGCATCTTCTCCAGTTGCGGAATGAAACTGTGTGGGGCGATGAGGTATCCTATTCTCCACCCGGTCATTGCGTGACTCTTGGAGAATCCGTTGATGATTACTGTGTAATTGAGCAGATCTTCAAACACACCGGGGGAGATGTGCTCTCCTTCGTAGATTATTTTCTCGTATATTTCGTCGCTTATGAGAATCAGATCAAAATCCACAACAACGTCTCTTATGGCCTTCAGATCCTCATAGGTCAAAATTGAGCCGGTGGGATTTGAGGGCGAGTTTATTATGAGCACCTTTGTTTTGAAATTTATCTTGCTCACAAGATCATCAATATCCATTGTGAAATGCTTTTCTTCCACAAGCCTAATGCCCACGGGCTTTCCGCGGGCAAAATTAACCATTTCTCGGTAGGAGACCCAACCAGGATCCGGAATGAGAACCTCATCTCCAGGGTCTATGAAGGTGGACACCGCCATGAAAATCCCGAGTTTTGCAGGGGTAACAATGACATTGTTTGCATCAACATTCACACCATTTTCCACGCGGTACTTCTCTGCAATGGCCTCCCTCAGTTCTGAGATTCCTGTTGGAGGAGTGTAATGGGTTTTTCCGTTTTTCATTGCCTCGTAGGCTGCCTCAATAACTGATGAAGGGGTTGTAAAATCAGGTTCTCCCACGGCCATGGAAATTATGTTATAACCCTTCTCTCTGAACTTGTTTGCCAGTTCCACCAGAGACAGAGTGCTTGAGGGGGCCATTTTCTGTATGCGTTTAGAGAAGATCATATGGCCACCTTTATAAACTACGTATATAAAGCACTTTCCATGAGTTTTTTGGTGCATACCTCAAAATCTTTTTATACAAGTAGGGGGATAAGAAACCAATGGCCCTTGAGGTGACATCATCGTTGATATTCTTCGTACTGTTCATAGTTTTTTTCATCGTGGGTATAGCGTATGCCCTCATGCTCTTGAAGAAGAGGGCCAACGAGAAAATAATGAGAATGAACGAGAGCAATGTGGAGGATAATGCGTACAACCAGATACACATTGTAAGGTCCATGGCCCGGGTTATGAAGGATCGTGGTTACAAGGTGGAACCGGTGGAGAGCATGCTTTCAAAGGCGGAAAGGGCCTACGAATCTCAGAGGTATCTTGAGTCCCTTGAGATTGCAAACAATGCCAAGAGAATCCTTCTTAGAATGAAGGAAGAAAACCTGTTGGAGGATGGCACGAGTCCTCAGGTTGAGAGGGAACTGGAGATAATAAAGAAAATTGAGAGGGAGCCAAAGCAGGATGAGATGCCTCCCCAGGTCAAGGATTTTGTTAAAAAACTTCCTCCCAATTACCTGCAATCCAAGTTTGAAATAGGCGT
Source organism: Aciduliprofundum sp. MAR08-339 (assembly GCF_000327505.1). Lineage (NCBI taxonomy): Archaea > Methanobacteriati > Thermoplasmatota > Candidatus Aciduliprofundum > Candidatus Aciduliprofundum sp. MAR08-339. The sequence goes on along the minus strand of NC_019942.1, from coordinate 397,549 downwards.
TGTTGAGGAGAAAATTCTCGGGATGGAAGATGGGCAGTTGAAGGAATACGCAAAGCTCTACGTGCAAAGGGCCAAAAGGGCCTTTGACCTTGGGGATTATAATGAGGCACTTCGCTTGGCCGTGAAGGGAAACAGGATAATAGATACTGGAGAAATAGAGCCCGGTTTGGAAAAGCCGCAGGTTGAAAGAGCCCAAAAGGTTGATCTCAAGGTTGAGCCGCTTATTAAAGAAGAGCCGAAAAAAAGTGAGGAACTGCACTGTCCCAACTGTGGGGCAATAGTTCAGCCAGAGGATAGGTATTGCTGGAACTGCGGTGCAAAACTCGTATTCATATACACCTGCCCCAACTGCGGTGCGGAGGTCAGCAGTGAGGATAAATTCTGCAGGCAATGCGGTTATAGGTTGAGGTGAGTAACGATGCTTCGGAGGGCTGCACTGCTTTCAATTCTTATGGGGGCGGGGATTCTCCTATATGCAATCTTTTCAGGAGAGGCCCATGTCGCCCTGCTATTGATTTTTCCCGTTGTCTATGGTTCTGGATTTTACTCACTTGTGGGGATTCTCCTCATAATGCTCGGGATCTTTCTCCTGTTTCTATCACCCCTTGAATCCTTGGAGAGAGAGGCTATGGTCTATCCCGAAGAATCAGAAAATGAGTATGTGGAAAATAAAGAAAAAACAAAGTTTGGAGGGGTTATTCTCATAGGGCCAATACCCATAGTGTTTGGATCTGACAGGAACATGCTCAGGCTCTCCATCTTCATCGGACTCCTCATTCTTTCTCTTCTTGTGATTTTTTATGTTCTCTTCCTCTAAGGATAGGATATTCTCTTCTTTTTCTTCAATGCTTCGATGAACTTGTCAACATCCTCATCCTTCATCTCAGTCTTGCTCTTTGCCTCCTCACTCAGCTGGTTTAAAATTGCCTTCTCCTCACCCCTCTTTTTTCTGTACTCTCCCTTTATCTCAATGATTTTTTGAAGCATCTCCTGGGCCTTCTTATGGTATGTATCTGCCTTTTCCCTGTATTTCAGATACTCCTCGTGCTTTTTGTTCATTTTCTCGGTGAGGTATTTCAACTTCTCCTTCAATTCGATTACCCTACGGTGGTGCTCTTGCTGCTCCTCATACAATTTTGAGAGTGTGTTTCTCTCTTCATCTTCCAGAATCTGCAGATTGGCAAGTTCCCCTTCAAGGTCCTTTACCTCGCCCAGAACCCTGTTCTTTTCCTCAATTTCCCTTCTCAGTTCTTCCCTTCTCTTGGTGAGTTCTCTTAGTTTTTCAATTAATTTGTTCTCCTCCTGAACTGTGTGGGGTTTGATTTGAAGATTTTTCTCAATCCTTGCAATCTCCTCCTCAATGCGTACGTACTCTGCCTCAACGGTATCCCCGGAACTTCTGCGAAGTTCACGCATGTATTTTTTGAGTGCTAAAATCTTCTCCCTGTACTCGTTCTTCTTTGCTTTGTGCTCCTTCATAAGTGCCACTATGGAGTCTCTCGCATCCCTCTCCTTCTGGAGCTCTTCTTTGATTTTCTTTCTCTCCTCGTTTATGAGGTCCCGTTCCTCCCTGACCTCACGTGCAAGTATGTTGAACTCATCCCTTCTGGTCTTGTAGAGCTGGAACTTTTCCTCAGCGTTTTGCAGGTCTGTTTTCTTCATCGCTCTCACTAATCGATCACATCAATATCTGCATCCAAGGTCTCTCCAGCAAGGCTTTTTGCCGCCTTTAGAGAGCCTCCCTTTTCAATGAAGTATGGGGATTTCACGCCAGATAGCACAACTAAAACCTGTACCATGTTGTCCATCTCTGGATCCACGCTGGCGCCCCATATGATCTTGGCCATCGGATTTATCTTCTTCTGCACAAGATCCACTGCCATCTGTGCCTCGCTTACGCTCATATGCTCGTCTCCGACTATGCGCACAAGCGCACCCGTGGCATTGCTTATGTCTGCATCAATGAGTGGAGAGTTTATGGCCTCTTCCACAGCCTCCTTCACACGATCCTGGGTGCTATCACTCTCGCCTATGCCAACCATGGCCACGCCTCCAGATCCAAGGACTGTTCTGAGATCGGCGTAATCCACGTTCACCAGCCCGGGCTTTGTGAGAATTTCAGTTATCCCCTTTATGGTGATCATAAGCACGGTGTCTGCAACCTTGAAGGCCTCGTTGAGCGGCAATCTTGGCACAAGTTCCAGAAGTTTATCGTTTGGTATCACTATGGTGGTATCCGAGTACCTGCGGAGCCTCTCAAGACCCCACATCGCATTCTCCATTCTCAGTTTTCCCTCGGCCTTGAATGGAAGGGTAACCACAGAAAGCACAAGTGCTCCTGACTCCTTGGCCAGTTTTGCCACGTATGGGGCACTTCCCGTACCGGTCCCCCCGCCGAGGCCTGCGGTTACAAAAACCATGTCCGCACCCTGAAGTATTTTTTCAAGTTCTTCATTTGCCTCTCTGGCAGCATCCTCTCCAACAAGAGGATTTGATCCTGCCCCCAGGCCACGGGTTCTTCTCCTTCCAAGGAGGATCTTTCTGTTGGCGCGAATGTGCAGAAGGTGCTGGGCATCCGTGTTTGCCGCTATGAGCTCTGCTCCATAGATGCCCTCTTCCATCATCCTATTGATCGTGTTGCTTCCTCCACCTCCACAGCCAATGATCTTTATGTTTACCCTCAGTTTCTCCACAAGTTGCCTCAGGTACTCATCCTCCGGCGCCGTGTAATCCACTGTGCCCATACCACTCTGGGGATTTGTATTAAACTCCTTCAATAATTTCATGCTTATCCCATCCCGGTCCTTTTATAAAGTAAAGTCTACATAATATAAAAGAATTTCCGGTTACCAGCGTGGATTATCCAATACCTCGTAGCCGTTTTTACCCTCCACCACCATCTTGGCAAATCCCCTTTCGGCAATGCTTCCGTAATCGTGCCCCGCATCACTTGGATATATGGCCAAGAAAACAAAATCTTCTTTGCCTGTATTTATGCTTCTGTGGGCGTAGAAAGGGGGCACGTATACGACATCACCCTTCTCCATTTCAAACCACTGCACCTCTCCATCTTTCTGCATGAGAAGCAAGCCCCTGCCCTTCAGGGAAATGTAAAGTTCTGCCCTGTCTCGCTTGCTGTGATAATGGCCCTTGGTCATAAAGTACTCTCTTCCAACCCTTCCAGGATGAAGCACTGTTATGGCGTAACTCAACTCTCCCTCCTTCTCTTTGGGAACGGCGTATACTTCGTAAATCACCGGGTTTTCCCTCTTTATTATGTCCTCAAGGGCCTCTGAATCCTGATAGAATCCCCGCATATTGCTGGCCCTGCGAACCACAATGTTCTCATACCTCTCCAGTTTTGCAAGGTCAAAGTCAATTCTGTTCTTAAGCATGGAAATACGAATGTGGAGAAAGGATATAAATTTGCCCCTAATCGAGTATTTCCTCCGGCGCTCCAGCCAGTTTTACTAAAGCCTCTGCCTCTGCAAAGTGAAGTTTTCCCGGGAGTACAAGGGTGTGCAGTGGAGGGCCAAAATCCTCCTTAATGAGATGCTTGATTTTCCCCGCTCTAACCAATGCATCCTCTGAACCTGCACGGGCCACAACCGCAATAATGGTGTCCTCTGAGATTATTCCCTTTCCCCTCACTTTTTCCATTTCAAGGAGGATTTGCATTGCCTCATTTGCGCTCATTGGCCTCGGATTTATGTCAAGAAGGATCAGGGTATGGAGCCCCATTCTGAGGTTTTCCATTATGTGATCATACGCACTCGTTGGAAAGAAATTTTCTTGGGGAAATGGAATGGATACCGTGCGCCCGAACTTGTAATTCTGCAATCCTAAAAGCCCGGGAGCGACAGATATTATGGATGCGTTGTGTATCACTCTCGTCTCTATGCCAAATTCTTGGGCCATTATTCGCAGAGCAACGTGGGTGGTGGCAATCATGGGATCTCCTGCAACGAGAAGAACCACGTTCTTGTTTTGGGCCTCATTCATAATTATTTTTCCATCCTCAACATCATCCCTGCCCAGGAGAATTATTCTCTTTCCATAGAACCTTTCAAGGTCCTCAATATCTGCATTTATGAGTTTTGAAGTGTAGAACTCTGCAAATACCACATCGGCATTTTCAATTGCCCCCTTTCCCCGAAGTGTTATGTCCTCCAAACCGCCGAGTCCGAGACCTACGAAAGTGAGCATGGGAGCATATGGCATCCATATTTTAAATATTCTCACATTTTTCTATTTCTTCAAGGATTTTCCTTTTGAATGGGGAGAACCTTTTCTCAATCCTTATGGAAGATGCGATGAGCATAACGGCACCAAGGATTATAATTCCGAGGCGCCAGGGTGTCGGGAAATAGGGGTTGCCAATGCCCAATGCCATAAGGAAGAGCCCCGGGATAAATAGAAGAGGGTCCAAGCCCCATATCCCGTATTTATCGCTTGTGAGAATTCTGAGGGATGTTAAATACTCCACGCGATCCTTCAATTCCCCACCCTTCATACTAATAAAATTCTCCCTTCATATTTAAAATGTTCGTTCTTTTCATACCGCATGGTTGTTTTAACGTCTCATCCTCTTTTGCACCTTGAAAATCCTCAAGCGGAAGTTTTAAATAATACATAGTATTACTATGTATTGTGCACAACTAAGAGGTGATATATGTGAAATTCGGAAGAGTAAGTATGGTTTTGATCGTTGCAGTAATGTTCTCCGCGACCTTGCTGCCCATGTCTGCTGCCAATGAGGGAACGGGAAATATCTGGGATAGAATCTCAATTGAGCGTGGTACCACGAATGCGCTTGGTGGTGGAAATTACATAGCCATAAAGACCAACAACTCCTCTATATCCATAATTTATGGAGGAGATGGCAAAAACAACACCGTAAAGATAGTTTCTGAGATGCAAAGGTATGCGGGGGGTGTGAAAATTTACAGCAGGAACGGTACTCTTGTGACCCAGAAGATTCTGAGATACAGGTTTTTCCTGGGACAGAGTTTCAACTACATTGGGGAGGTCAGGAATTTAAACGATTCTAGGCAAATGGTTAAGTATGTGGCCCTTCGCACCCAGTGGAAGATGTCTGGTTTCAAGATTACAAACCTATCCGCAAATGAAACTCGCGTTGATTTCACCATTTATGTTAAAAATCTTCCCTACACGGAAGTGTTTAATAATTCGGAGGTGGGAGATGGTGTGGTGAATTATATTGCCCTTCATTTTCACATTACTGCAAGTCTGGAGAAGAGAACCTTGCATGGATTTCCATGGTATGCCTACCAGCCGGGAAAGGGCATACATCTGATAGGTAGAAGGAATTACACCGGGGAAGTGGTGCGTTTTCAGATAAAGTATGATAAGGAGATTGATGGCTGGGATTATGTGGACTCTTCAAAGATAATAGTGCAAAACAACATATTCTGGGGAATATCAGGCAACGAAAAGGTACTCCACTTACTTATGAAGAGATACGGTGGTTGCAGAGCGAGGATTGGAAATCACACCTATGGAAATGAGACACTTCCAAGGCACAGGTTGTTATTCAAGCATAGAGGCGCTATAGAGTTTACAGAACTGGGTCAGTGGGACAGAATTGGGCGCTTTAGGTGGGAATCCAATGTCACCGTGGATAACCAAACTAGGCAGGCCTATTATCAGATAGTGGGTGGAGAGAGAATAGTGCGTTGGTACAAGCATAGAGCATTTGCACTCACCGTGCTGAACGGGGCGTTGATATACCCCGCAGGAGAGAGAATATTTCAAGATCCATCCATTGAGCTGAGCCAGTACTACCTGAATTTTGGTCCATTGACATTGCCCACTGCAGCGATATCATTCATAAGCGTCATGGTTCTTGGAGTGTTTGTTCTGGCACTGGTAATTTATCGTATCAAAAAATAAATTTTATTTTTTCCTTTTTACAAGCAGGGGAATTATAAGGAGTATTAGGGAATTCACCCCCTCGGATAGCAGAGTACCACTCTGAAGTGCGACCTGCAGGGATGTAATATAAATAAGTGTGAATCTCAATATAGCCGCAACCATTCCTGCAATCAACCCTGTTCTCCATCCGAAATTTTGAGAAATGTAAAATAGGAGGAGAGCGAGAATCATGAGGATTCCCGGGGCTTCGTAGAATAGAATTTGGGTGAGGGGTATTACTGATAATGTGAATACTGAAATGATGGCGGAGATCAGCACGAGTGTCATCTTCAATGTTATTGAGGCCCCGTATATGTTCAGGTACTCCCTTCCCAATTTCTTGGGATCGGGCATATCTCTCAATATATATTCAATTTTTTCCCCGTTTTCCAGCCTGTCTTCAATCTCACCCCTAAGCTCCAACAATATTTCCTCTCTCTTCTTTTTGTTTATTTTCCAGAGTGCTCTTCTAACACTTTTTAGATACTCTTCTTTATTCATCACCCTCACCCATTATGCGGGACATACAGTTTTCAAGCTTTTTCCAAAGGATTTTTCCCTCCTCAAAAGCCTTGAGACCATCATCGGTGAGTTTGTAGTATTTACGGGGAGCATTTTTCTCAATTATCCACTCACTCTCAATAAGCCCCCTTGTTTCCATTCGGTGAAGTGCCGGGTATAGCGTTCCCTCCTTAACCTTTAAAAAACCATTGGAAAGATGGTCCATTTCCCTTATTATCTGCCACCCGTATTTCTTGCCCTTGGACAAAATGCCCAGAATCGCAAGTTCAATAACGCCCTTTTTCAGCTCTCTTGACAATTTGATATCCTGCTCCATCCACAATGATATCGCTTGGGAAGTATAAAAAATTTCACACCGGGGGCAAATTAAATAAATCCTGAGATGCATATCCCCCATGCCCCGATGATGAGTTCAGCCTTAGCTGAGGATGATGAAAGACGGGCGGGCTGAGGGGTATCATTTTCAAAAATTAAAATCTAAATGGATTTTTATGTGCGATTCTTTTTAATGTATGTGGATTAGAATGAAGTATGATAGCCAAGGCTACGTACATTGAAATTCAGGAAGATGGGAGGGATGGGTATATGGTGCCACTCCTCGGCAGGGCATTCCTCTGTAGTGGTGGATTTACCAAAGTGGCCTTGGCCCGTGCTCTGCTGGTTTTTATGAATCAATCCTTCAGGATTATTTCGTAGGTAACCTCACAACCGCTTCTTTTCAGCATCGCGCTCACGGGGCAGTAGCGGTTTTGAGATAACTCCACAGCCTTCTTAGCCTTCTCGTACTCCACGCCCCAGAATATGTACTTTATGTGCACCTTCGTGTAAACCTTGGGGTGCTCCTGTGCCCTCTCACTCTCAATCTCTATCTCAAATCTCCTTGGCTCGTTTCTCATCTTTCTCAAAATCGCCACAACGTCCATGCCCGTGCAGCCTCCAAGGCTCATCAGAAATGCCTCCATGGGTGCTGGGCCCTTCTGCTTACCGAGATATCCGGATTCCAGGACTATGCTGTGTGTATCTGTCTCTCCCACGAATCTCATTCCCTCAACATGTCTCATCACTATCTTTGCCATGGCATTCCGTATGCTGCACGTGCTAAAAAATTTTGTTGAAAAATATTTGTATTGGCAGAACTTATGGTTTACTATGCGTCTTTCCTCATCCAACAATCCCCAGGATGGCAGGGGTATGCAGTACCACATTCAATGCAGACCCGGAGATGTTGCAAGGTACGTACTTCTTCCGGGAGATCCAGAGCGCGTGGATGTAATCTCTTCCCTATGGGATGAGAGGAGGGAAGTGGCATACCACAGGGAGTTCAAAACCCACACGGGAAGGTATATGGGGGTGGAGATATCGGTAACTTCTACTGGAATAGGCTCCCCCTCAGCCATCATAGCCCTAGAAGAACTTGCAAGAATAGGAGCGGATACATTCATACGAGTTGGCTCCACGGGGGCAATTCAACCACACATAGGTATTGGAGATATAATAATCTCCTCCGCTGCTGTACGTCTTGAGGGCACAAGTAAGGAATATGTGCGTACGGAGTATCCTGCCAGTGCAGATTACGAGGTTCTCCTCGCTCTCATAGAGGCGGCAGAGAGCCTTGGTTTCAGGTACCACGTGGGAATAACCGCGAGCACCGATTCATTTTATCTCGGGCAGAGCAGGCCCGGATTTAATGGATATGAGCAATCTTTCTCAAGGAGCATAATTGATGATCTACGCAGGGCAAATGTTCTGAACTTTGAGATGGAATCATCCGCCATATTCACCGTGGCAAACATATATGGCCTTAGAGCAGGAAGCGTTGCCATCGTATTTGCAAATCGCATAACCGATGAATTTGAAGTTGTACCCCAAGAGCCTGTGGCAAAGGTGGCAAATGAGGCGGTGAGGATACTCTATGAATGGGACCAACTGAAGGAGCGCAGAGGAAAGAAGCACTTTTATCCATCACTGGTGGGTAGATGAGCCCATACCTGTACATCTTTTTGATATCCATGTTACCCTTTGCGGAACTTCGTGGAGCCATACCCCTTGGAATTTACTGGGGTCTCTCTCCCCTCTCCGTTTTCACAATTTCCATAATAGGGAATATGATACCCGTGCCATTTATTCTTCTATTTTTGGAGGGAATTGAAAGGTATTTGAGAAAGAGTGAAACGATATCCCGTGGATTGGACTGGATCTTTGAGAGAACTTACAGAAAAGCGGATAGAAAGGTCCGCCGCTGGGAGTATCTTGCCCTCATATTTTTTGTGGCCATACCACTACCGGGCACGGGGGCGTGGACAGGAAGCCTCATAGCGTACCTTTTCAAGTTTGATGTGAAGAAATCAATGCTGGCTATTTTTGTGGGAGTTCTAATTGCTGGTTTTGTGGTTTTGATCGCCTCGCTGGGTCTCTCTGCTTCCCTTTGATATGGAAATCCGTATATAGGGGTTTTAATATTCCTCCACTATGTTCGAAAAAACAGTTGTTGATGAAAACTATGTGAGGGTTCCAAGGGAGAAACTCTTTGACTTTGTTGTGGAGATTTTCAAGCGCCTTGATGTGCCTGAGGAGGACGCAAAGATTGTGGCGGATAATCTCATAATGGCCGACATGCGTGGCATTGAGAGCCATGGTGTTCAGAGGTTGAAGAGATACGTTGATGGTATAAAGGTTGGAGCGGTGAACGTGCATCCAAATATAAAGATCGTGAAGGAGAGCCCCGTATTTGCCGTGCTTGACGGTGATGAATGCCTTGGTCAGGTGGTGGCCCATAGGGCTATGAAACTCGCCATTGAGAAGGCCAAGAAGGTTGGTGTGGGCATTGTGGGTGTCAAGAACAGCAACCACTATGGAATAGCGGGATACTATCCTCTCATGGCAGCAAGAGAGGGACTCATTGGTGTAAGCATGACCACCTCTCGCCCGTTGGTGGCGCACACGGGTGCAATGGAGAAGTTTATGGGTACGAGCCCAATAGCCGTCGCTGCACCTGTGGAGGGTGAAAATCCTTTCCTGCTTGATATGGCCACCAGTGTTGTGCCAAGTGGTAAGGTTGAGGTGTATCGCAGGAAGAACAAGCCCGTTCCCGGAGAGTGGGCCATAAGCACCGAGACGGGGGAGATAATACACGATCCAAATGAGATTCTGAGTCCCCGTGGCACCATCTTGCCCCTTGGAGGGCTCGGTGAGTTGAGCGGAGGACATAAGGGCTACGGATTGGGAGCCATAGTTGATATATTTGCGGGGATTCTCAATGGTGCAACCTGGAGCAAACATGTTGGAGGTACCAGTGATAAACACAGCGATGTGGGGCACTTCTTTATGGCCATAGATCCTGGTGCCTTTGGGGATGCTGATGAGTTCAAGAAGAGCATGAAGAAGTATCTTGATGAACTTCGCAACGCAAAGAAGCATCCAAAATTCGAGCGCATATGGGTGCATGGCGAGAAGGGATTCTTGACCTACGAAACGAGGTTGAAGATAGGTGTTCCAATATACAAGAAGGTACTTGATGAGATGAACGCAATTGCGGAAGAATTGGGAGTTCCCAAACTTCCCTGAATTTTTATTTTTTAAAATCTCAGATGTGGATGTTCTTTTCCTCTCTTGAGTGCCTCTAATATATCGTCCCCATTTTCCCTGGTCCAGAATCTTCGCACTGTGGTGTATATTCCACCGCGGTTGTTCACGTAGAGTTCCACATAAACCCATCTCGGTTCCACAGCTTTTTTGAAATCTTCAAGAATTTTGTTTGCAAGATGCTCGTGCCATATTCCGTAGTTACGGTAGGCCAGGAGATACATTTTCAAGGATTTCAACTCAGGCAGTTTCTTATCCGGTTCGTAAACTATGCGAAGAATGTAGTAATCGGGTAATCCCGTTTGAGGGCAAACAGCACTTAACTCCGGATAAACGTATTCCACCGCTTCCCGTGTATTCGGATACTCGTATTCTGCAGTTTCAATTTTGGGGAACTCCATGGCTGAGGTTATGGCTTTTACATTTTAAGTTTTTCTAAACTTTAAGGGATTCGCAGTCATCCATCCTTCCTGTGATTATGCGATGTAGTGTGAATATGAATGTTAGCACCCAGAATACTGCTAGTATTATGTACATGAACCAGTTGAAGTATATTAGCAGAGAGTAATTTTTGTACTGCTGATAGTAGTAGGATGCCACTATGAAGGCGCCTAGGGGGAATGTGAAGGCCCACCACGCGCTCTTATAAGGTAGTGAAATTCTCTTCACATAATATATTGTAGTTACCAATGAGAGCACGAACCACCAAACCCCGTAACCCCAGAACAGGGAGGCAAAGAAAACACCTATGCTCTGAAATTCCGTTGATATTGGAGGAGATAGAAGTGCGGTTATGGCCGCCCCAATGGGCCCAAGGTTGATCCAGAACATAGGCATTGTGGATGACTGGAGCGGTGCTGAGATTATGTATCTTAATAGCCATATTGTCTGGAGCCCTATGTACATGAAGAATGCAACTCCAAATGTGAAATCAAAGATTATGTTTATGGACTGCAAACTCAAATCAGAGAGGTAGGGTATTGCCGCCCTTCCCGCACCCAAAACGAGAAATAGGCCAGTTGTCTTTATGAATATTGAAGGATTTATGTGCTCAAGTTTTATGCTCCTGTTGAAAAACACAAAGAACATGTATAGGAAATTGTCCAGAATAACCTCAATGGTTCCCGCAATCCAGAATGCAAGTCCTATCTCTGGCATTTTTTCAACGATGAAGAAATTTGTGGAGAGAACAAGCATTCCTACCCCAAATGTCACATAGAAATTTGACCTAAGTGGATGTTGAAAATCCGCAAGGGCATCCCTGGGATATACGATCCATCTGGCCACCCAGGGAATGAGTATCGCTATGAACATAAGTACGTTTATGCTTACTATAACCTTTGATAGAAGCACCATTGCTTCGTTTCCATCTGCCAGAAAATAGGTTGAAGTTGCGAACACGCCGGTTCCCATAACCGCCGAAAACCAGGCCGGTGAGAAGCATCTGAGTTTACTATTTTCCTCTATCACGAGGGGTAATACGAATAAATTATTTAGATTATTGTCTCAAAATGTTTATAATATATCTGGCATTTACAATTGCGTGGTGAATATGTACATCTCCCATATAGATGATGTGAAAAAGGAGAAAGTGCACATGGTTGGAATGGACGGTACAGAAACAAAGGATGTGTGGATCCAGTGGCTCATAAGAGAGGAACAGGGGGCCGAGAATTACGCGTTGAGATTATTTACCATGGGTCCGGGGGGAATCATCCCAAAGCATCAGCATCCTTGGGAGCACGAAATATTTGTTCTTGAGGGGGAAGGCATAATAGGTGCAGGAGAGAGAGAGGTGAAGGTGCATCCTGGGAATTTTCTGTACATAGAGCCCGATGTGCCCCACTGGTACAGAAACGAGAGTGAGGAAGAATTTAAATTTCTCTGCATAATACCAATAAGAAAATGAACCCGTTCAAAAGGAAAAAAGAACCTGACGAAGAGAAACTCTTCTCACTTCTGTTGAACGAGATACTGGATGAAAGAGCAAAGAGAATCTGGGAGAAAATAAAGGACAGGTGATCATAGCCTCAATCCTATGCACACATCGGCCAGATTTGTTCCAGTGTATCCCGTAATTATCAGATCTTCTAATTTTTTCAATGCTATGTATGAGTTGTGCTCTTTTAAAATGCTTTTTATATCCATTCCGAGATTTCTGGCTCGAATTATCGTTCTATCATCCACCACACCACCTGCGGCGTTGGTAGGACCGTCTATTCCATCGGTACCAATGCATATGAAACCCGCATTTCTGTCCAATTTCTCGGCAAGGTACAGTGAGAGTTCTTGGTTTCTTCCACCGATGCCCCCTTTTTCCACGCGTACCGTTGTCTCTCCACCCCAGATCGTCATGCGACCCTGAAAACTCTCGATTATCTTTTTTGCCATGGTTTTTGGCTCTCCTGATAGTATGGTGGGGGATATTCTGGCGGTAAATCCTCTCTCACGTGCCAGTTTTTGAGCCTTTTTAAGGGCATATCTATTATCAGCAATTAAGATGTTCATGCATCCCTTGCCATAGGTTGGGCCTGAGCCCACAAATTCTGGAGGGCCAATTACATCGGAGAGTATAAGGGATATGCATTTTGCAGGTCTGATATAATCTACAAATTTTCCTCCTTTCACCTTGGATAATTTTATGCGGAGTTTATTCAGGGTTATTATATCATCCCCTTTCAACATTCTCTCCCTTACCATTCTAGCCTCCTCTTCAATGCTCATTCCATCCACGGGAATTTCAAAGAGGGATGATGCTCCACCGGAAACAAGGACAATTACGAGATCATCTTCCTCTGCCATCTTAACAAGTTCTACTATTTCTTCCGATGCTTCCAGGGTTCTCTCATCGGGAAAGGGATGTGAAGCAACCATTACCTTGATTCTTTTCAGAGAGCCTTTGTATGGACTGCTTATTATTCCTCCATTTATTCTCCTACCCATGATCTCTTCAAGGGCCCGGGCCATGGGTATCGAAGCCTTTCCAAATCCCACCACAAAGATCCTCTCAAAATTCAATTGGATATCATTACCTTTTATCTTAAGTATGTTATCTTCAATTTTTATCTTTTCTTTCAATATTTTATCGGCTCTTGTTTCCCTCAGTAGAGAGTCCACCATGGGAATTAATGTATTTCTGATTAAGATATTTCCGTGTGATGTCAGGGAATCCATATTCTTTATCACAGATACATAATGTATTTTCTGCTTAAAAATATGGTGTAATATTTCAAATAAATTTGAAATACTATGTTGACATTATCCTACCCGGTGGTGATATGGCCGATAAAAAATTCGATTACTGGTTTGGAGTGCCCAGAAAGAAAATAAAATGGTATCCCCGTGTGGATCCTGCGGTTTGCATAGGATGCGGTCTATGTGCGGTGATATGTGGTAGGGGTGTTTACTCTTACGATCTTGTGACAAAGAAACCCATAATTGTCAAACCATTTAATTGTCTTGTTGGATGTCAGATCTGCGCTAACCTGTGTCCTGTTGGGGCCATAGAATTTCCATCCCCAGAGGTAGCTCGGGAGGCGGCTAGGGAATACAAGGTGTTCATAAAGGTTAAAAAGATGCTTGAGGAGAAGTTTTTAAAGGAACTTATAGATACAGCCCTGCAGTATCAGAGGGAGGAGGTTAAACAGCAGATGGGGATAAATAGGGTTGAGGGGTCATGATTTTTTACATATTTCTCTATAATATTTTTTTCCGAGGTTTGTGAGGGAGTATATTATGTAATTTCCGTCCTTTTTGCCCTGTATCAATTTTGCCTTTTTGAGAACCGAAAGATGATAGGATAGTTTTGAATATGTGAGTTTAACAACATCCTTTATAAGGCACACGCATGAACTCTGTTTTCCGAGAAAGCAAAGAATTTTCAATCTCACAGGATCCCCCAGGGCAGAATGCAATTTTGCTTCCTTGGTAAGGATCTTATTTGGAGGAAGATCCTTTATTATGGTCTCAATACCTCCTTTCCTATCCAGTTCCCTCTCCAGCCAAGGTGGTATGTTTTTTGGCATTGATAAAGTAAATGTTTGGATTTATTTTAAATTTATCTTCAATATTTTCCAAATATTCTTATCTCTCAACAAAATTTTAAGAAATTTTGAAATACTCTTTAGGCATGCCGAAACGCATGTACGATGAGATATTTGAGCCGATAGAAATAGGAAAAATAAGAGTTGAAAACCGAGCCATATTTCCCCCAATCTCCACCAATTTCGGAAAGAGCGACGGGCATCTCTCAGAGTTGTTCATAAAGCACTACGAGACCCGCGCAAAGGGGGGAGTGGGTTTGCTCATAGTGGAGAACTCATGCATCTCCTATCCTGGGGGAAAGCATGGCGCTTACGAGCCGCGCATTGATTCGTGGGAGTTTTATGATGACTGGCACAAAATCGCATCTCGCCTGAAAAAATACGACTCTAAAATTTCGGTGGAACTTACTCATGAGGGCTGGAAAAAGCGAGGCGTGGATTTTCTCACCGAGGAGAAAATAGAGGAGATAATTGACTCTTACGCCACCGCCGCGGAGATTGCGTGCAAGGCGGGCTTCCACATGGTTGAGGTTCAGGGAGCTCATGGATTGCTTGTGAATCAATTTCTCTCGCCGCTTACGAATCATCGGGAAGATAAATGGGGAGATGGGATAAAATTTGCCGTGGAGATTCGCAGGAGAATTGCGGAGAGATGTGGCTGGGATTTTCCCGTGAGCATTCGCCTCGCAGTGAATGATTTCAAAGATGGCGGGATAACATTGGAGGATGGAAAGAAAATCGCTGGGATTTTGCAGGAGCACTACGACATGATTCAGGCGGACATTGGATTGGGACCCAAAGAACTCCGTCTGGAGCCCATGCCCTTTGAGCAGGGCTGGAGAGCTTATCTTGCGGAGAAAATTCGCCCGCTGAAGGTGCCTGTGGCGGCTGTGGGCATGATTCGCGAGCCGGAGATTGCAGTGAAAATACTGAAAAATCAGGCGGATATGATAGTTCTGGGCAGAACGCTGATTGCGGATCCAGAGTGGCTCATAAAAGTTAAAGAGGGAAGAGTGAATGAGATACGAAAATGCATCGGCTGCTCAGAGTGCATAAAAGCTAGGCACGATGAAGATACTAGAATAAGGTGCGGTGCCAATCCGCTTGTTGGAAGGGAAATAGAAATAAAAGAGGCAGAGGATAGGAAGAGGGTGGTTATTGTTGGCGGAGGTCCTGCTGGCCTTGAGGCAGCACGCATCGCTGCGATGCGCGGGCATGAGGTGCATCTATTTTACGATGAATTCGGAGGTGCGCTAAACCTCGCTGCACTTCCACCGGGCAAGGAGAAGATAAGATGGCTCATTCAATATTATCAAGTGCAGATGGAGAAATTGAATGTGCAAATGCATAACAAAAAGGCATTGAAAGGCGATGTTATATCTCTGGAACCTGATGCGGTGATCATGGCCACTGGCGGAAAGCCGTTTCTCCCATGCCCGCCCATTCGCAATTTCGTTTATCTCTACGATGATGTTCTCCGGTGCGAGGTTAAGTTTGAAGATAAGGTAATAGTTGTGGGCGGCGGAGGACTCGTGGGCTGCGAAACCGCTAACATGCTTGCAGAGAAAAATAAAGTGGTAATAGTTGAGATGCTACCGCAGATTGCGCAGGGCATGGAAACTCTCTCAAGAAAGCATCTCCTCAAAGAATTAGAGAATAAGAATGTGAAGATAATGACATCAACAAGAATTGTGGATGTGTCTCGTGGAGAGATCGTGGTGGAAAAAGATGGTGAGCAAATCTTAATTGAAGCGGACGCGATGATCGCAGCCTTTGGCTCTCGCCCGTTTGTGCCGTTCACTCTGGAGGATATACCCACCATGGTTATTGGAGATGCAAAGAGCGTGCGCAATATCTACTCGGCGGTTAGCGAGGGCTTTGAGGCGGGGATTGGGATATGATTATCTTGTTTATGATTTATCATCTCCCTCAATTCTCTCTTTCCATCTGGAATCCGTCTCAAGGGATTGCTGGATGAATGCACGGACCACATCACCCACCTTCCCATATGCGCCTGTTATCACTGATATTCCCATATTCTGGAAGAACTCCACGGCACGATGCCCCATGCCGTACGCAATCACCACCATGCTCTCTTATGAAATTTGGAAGATCTCCAGGACCATGCTCCGCAAATGGAACCGCTATGGTTTCCACATTCTTTATCTCTCCGTTTTCAATCTTCACGAAGGTGTAGTAAGGCGCGCGGCCGAAGTGCATACTGATCTCGCTTTCCAGACCATCTGGACCTGTGCTGGGTACTGCGATTTTCATATTTGAGCATGCTTGGCGTATATTTTAAGTTTTTTTGAATTTCTATTTGGCTGTGGGATGAAATATTTTTAAATAATTTGAAATACTCTGAATGTTGAAGCCAAGGGATGGAGAGATAAGAGTAACGGGCTTGATTTAATAAAAGATTATGATTCGTATAAAGGATATGGTGCACGGTATTGCGGAGGCATTATTTTATTTTGTAATAATACTTATGTCCAGTGAGGTTATATTTCTCTCTGGCTTGATTTTGCGATGCCATATTCTTCTCAGTACCCATTTTTTCTTTTCCACATTTTCTCTATTTTCCTCCACATCTTTACGTACCCTATTAGAAACGGAATCTGAATCAATGGCGTCACAGCGGGAGGTATGGCCATGAGCCCCATTCCAGCGCTCATTGCAATTGCCATTGCCGTTCCCTCGTTCTTGCCCACCGAGGGAAAAGTTATTGCCATGTGGTCTTTGTAGTTTATTCCCAGCGCACGGTTCATATAGGTCAGAAGTCCCAACGAGAATGCATAGTAGAGAATGAGAGGAACGAGAGCTATGAGAACCATCTCAGGCTTCTTCGCTATTAGCTTTGCCTTCTCCATAAATATGAGAAACACAATTGCGTACATTCCAATGAGCGATATGGCTGGAAACAGGGGTTTGAGGCGAAGAAAACCCTCAGCACCCTCTTTTTTAATAAGATAACTGCGGGTTAGTATGCCAAAGAACATGGGCACAAAAACAACCTCTATTATTGTGATTATGAGTAGCATTGTTGGAACAGAAACATGGGAGGAGGCTGCATAAACAGCGAGCCAGCCAGGCACGGTTATTATCGCAAGTATGAAACTAAAAGCCACTATTATTGTCGCCAACTCAATGTTTCCCTCCGAAAATCCCGTGTATGCAATGCTCATGGAGGAGCAGGGCACGACCATTGCAAGCATCAATCCCAGCTGCAGCTGAGGGTTCAGTGGGTAAAAAATGTTTATTATGTAGATAAAAATCCACATGAGAAGTGGGGCAATCACGAGACCCATGATCAGCCCGATTGTCAGTTGTTTTCCCTGCTTCATTGAGTTCTTCAACTCTCCAATACGCAGGTTGATCATCATGGGGTAAATCATGGAGATTACCACTGCTATGTTGAGCCAGTGCAGTACGCCCTTGTATTTTTCTATATTCATGTGTATGCCCAGCAGGAAGCCGAGAATCATAGAGACAGTAACGTAAATAGGTAGAAACTTATCCAGATGGTTTTTCAGTTTGAGATAATTCATGCAACCATCTCCCTATTTGAGTAAAACCCATGCAGGCGCTTTGAGATGAACTGTATGTACGAGACCATGAAAGGTACCTGCACCAGAACCCCACCAATGGCAACACTCATAGCCGCGGTGGGGCCGTAGAGCATGAAAGCCAGTGCCATCGCAATGGATTCATTTTTAGCCACAGATGTTACGGTTATGGATGCACTATCCGAATAGTTGAACCTGAACGCTCTGGGCACCAGGATGGCGATGAGAAGCATAACCGCAAAGAACACTATGGAGAGAAGGACAACAAATGCAAGCACGTTCCAGTAAATCACTATGTTTCTGCCGTTTATCACGAAGAGGAAAAAAAATCATGAACAGCACTCCCAGAAATGAGAAGCCCTCAAAGGACGGCACTATTTTCACATATCTCTCTTCACCTATCTTTCTCTTCAGCGCCACGCGGGTTATCCAGCCCAGAAACATGGGCACCAGAATCACCAGTGCTATCTGACGCATCATGAATGCAAAGGGCACCGGCACGCTTTTTCCCATGAAGGCCGTGGCCCATACAGGCACCGCAATTATGGTTAGAAGATAGCTAACGGCGACTATACCCAGAGTGAGCTCAATGTTTCCTCCAACAAAGGCGGTTGCAGCGGTGTTCATTGCGGAGCAGGGGCTTATTCCCACCAGCAGCAGTCCTGCACCCACGCGGGGGTTGTTGCCAAGGAAGGATAGGACGAGAGCGCCTATGATAAGAGGAGATATTATAAAGTTCAGAAGCAGAGAGGTACCCATTCTTTTTGGCCTCTTGAATATCTCCTTCAACTCTCCAAGTTTGAGGTCTATCATCATTGGATAGAGCATCCAGAAGAGTCCGATTATAATGGTGAATTCCAGTTTCCTTGCAATGCTGGGGGGTGTGAAGTAGCCCACTAATATGCCCAAAATCATGGCGATGCCCACAGGAATGGCGATGTGACTAACCATCCATCTGGTTATCCGTATGAACCGCTCCAGAAACGCCATGGTATCACCTTACTAGAAGCACTGGCACATGCGCGTAGTGTACCACAGTCTCTGCAACGCTTCCCACGAAAGCCTCTCTTAGCAGACTGTGTCCATGTGTGCCCATGACGATGAGCGAGACCTTCTCCTCTCTGGCAATCTCTGCAATGACCTTTGCAGGCTTGCCCACAGGAGTTAGAATCTTTACCACGATGCCCTCATCTCTGAGTTCTTCCTCCATGCGCTTGATTTTGAAAATGGCATTGCTCCTCACTTTCTCCAGCGCTTCCTTCTCGCACTGCTCCATTGACTCGTCACGCATCAGGCATCCCTCGGTCATCGTTTCAACAACTTCCTCTGGAATCACATGCAGGATGATCACCTCCTCGGTTCCCGCCTCTTTCAGCTTTTTCACGTACTCAAACGCCTTTTTTGATACGTTGCTGAAATCCGTTGGATAGAGTATTCTCCGGAACATTTCGGCTCACCTAATTCAATTTTTTTTGAAGCATGGCAGGATTGTATTTAAACTTTGTTCATGAGCAAATCCAGAAATTTTCTGCTTCTAACGGAAATGTTTATATTTGTTATGATAATTACGATATTTATGAAAGATTTGATGAAAACAAAGGCATATAAAAATCTTCGCAACATTATGCTTCAATGGGGATTCTCAAACACAGAAGCATCCATATATGCACTTCTTGCCCTATCTGAGAAACCGCTTGGAGCTAAGAAGATAGCAGAGATGATAAGCAGAGCATACTCTTCGGTGGTAAATGAACTGAACAAACTCATAAGGGCTGGACTAGTGGAGCGCACCAAAGGCGAACGATGCTACGAATATTCAGCAGTTCTGGACTTGATAGGCATAATAAGGATGGAGAGAAAGAGGCTTATCAGCATGCTTTCGGAGATCAGCAAATGTCTCAAGGAGATCGATGGAAATGTGCATCGTGAGCTTATAAATCATCTGGAGGAGGCGCTTGATTATTTGGGTAGATTGGAAAAGGAGGTGTGAAAATGGAAAAGGATATGAAAAATATGGAAGAGGGAGATATAATTGAGTATCTCCACAGGGTTATGGACAAGAAATTTGTCAGGTTCATACTTAAAGAGATGAGCGAAGTTAAGAAACTTGAAAGGGCCTTTGCCGTATATGCAGGTGTGGAAAAACCCAGTGGTATAAAGGAGAGAATGTATGCCAAGGTCGTTGGCGAGGCTATAGAGAAGGGTGCTGAGAGATTTGGTGCTGAGCCTGAAGCCATAAAAAAAGTTTTAAAGGATCCATATATGCGTAAGGGGTTTGCTGTCATAATAAGAAGTATTGCCGAGTACGGTATAACTAGGCCCCAGAGATTGGTGGCACCTTTTATGGTTGTATGGAATTTCACAAAGCAGTGCAATTTGAAATGCAAGCACTGCTATGCCAATGCCACACCATATCCTGCAAAGGATGAACTCACCCTAGAAGAGAGATTTGCCGTTGTGGATCAGCTTGATGAGGCGGGAGTTGCAGCCATATCCTTCTCGGGTGGGGAACCTCTGGTAAACAGGTATTTCTGGAAGGTTGCTGAATATGCAAAATCAAAGGGATTCTATCTCACAATAGCTACCAACGGCACCCTCATTACGGAAAAGGTTGCTAAAAGACTGAAGGAGGTTGGAATAAGATATGTTGAAATAAGCCTTGATGGTCCAAATGCTGAGATACATGACGAGTTCCGCGGGGTCAAGGGTGCTTTTAATGCAACGATCAGAGGGATAAAAAACGCCAAGGCTGCAGGTTTGGAGGTGGGCATAGCCACCACGGCAACCCATGAAAATATTGATTCCATACCTGAAATTCTTGCTCTTGCTAGGGAATTGAAGGTGGATCGTTTCATAGTGTTTAACTTCATACCCACTGGGCGTGGTAAAAACATAATGAGAGAGGATTTAACTCCTGAAGAAAGGGAAAATCTGATGAACTACCTTTACGAGGAATGGCAGAAGGGAGATATTCAGATATTCTCAACATGTCCCGCCTATTCTAGGATCTCAATTGTTAGAATGGGGGAGCATGGTGGAAAGGTCTCACCCACCCACTTTGCTGAGATGGAACTGCCTGAGGAATTCGGAGGTGCCACCAAAGCCCTAACCGAATTCATAGGAGGATGCGGGGCGGGACGTATTTACTGCTCAATAGAGCACAATGGTGACATCCAGCCTTGTGTGTTTATCCCTGTTAAGGTTGGAAATGTTCTGAAGGACGGTTTTGTTAATGTATGGAAAAATAGCCCAATATTCAATGCTCTTAGGGATCGAGATGCCACGGATTACGCATGTCATGAGTGTCCATTCAGATATGTGTGTGGTGGATGCAGGGCTAGGGCATACGCATACTATGGAGATTTGAAGGCTGTGGATCCCGGCTGTATCTTGGTTAGGGACGAATGGGATAAACTTGCCCAAAAGTATGAGTTGAAGGTGGATAATCTAAAAATGGAGTATAAAGAGAGAACCATGGAACTGGCAAAGTGAGGCGAAGTTTATGAGGATCCTTCTGATCTCACCGCCAACTATCAGTGCAATCAAGGCCATCGTTGGTACCACAGGTCCCCCACTTGGACTGGCGTACTTGGCTTCAATGGTGCGCTATGAGCATGATGTCAAAATAGTTGATTCTCTGGCCGAGGATTACAGCTACGATGATGTGAAAAGGATTTTGAAGAATTATGATCCAGATGTGGTAGGGATAACTGCCACAACTTCCATGATTCCAGATGCCTACATTGCTGCAAAGATGGCGAAGGAGTACAATGAAAATGTTAAGGTTGTTATGGGTGGCCCCCATGTGACCTTTGTGCCTGAAAGAACAATTAAAGAGTGTCCCTGCATAGATTACATTGTGCGTGGTGAGGGAGAGATCACATTCAAAGAACTTGTTGATGCCCTTTCAAAGGAAAGGGATGTCTCCAATATAACTGGGTTGAGTTTGAATTTGAATGGGAAAATAAAAAACAATCTTCCCAGACCGCTGATAAAGGATGTTGATACTATACCAATTCCATCCTATGATCTCCTTCCCATGGACAAATACCAAGCTGATGGTGTGAGATTTGGCACCGTTATGACAAGCAGAGGTTGTCCATTCAACTGTGCATTCTGCTCTTCGTCCTTGCAGTTTGGGAAGAGGTGGCGTGGTCATAGTGATACTAGGGTTATAGAAGAACTAAGAATTTTGAGAGATGATTACGGAATAAGGGAAATAGAGTTTCTGGATGACACTTTCACTCTGAACAGACCTAGGGCCATAAGAATAAGCAGGAGAATAGTTGAAGAGGGTATTGATATATCATGGACAGCTTCCTCTAGAGTTGATTTATTCACAGATGAAGTCGCTGAGTCACTTAAACGTGGGGGCTGCCATACGGTGTATTTCGGTATAGAGTCTGGATCTCAGCGCACGCTTGACTTCATAGGAAAGAGAATAACTCCAGAGCAGTCCATATCAGCTGTTAAAAAAGCCAAGAAACACAAGCTTCATGCCCTGGGTGCCTTCATAATAGGATTTCCCTATGAAACCAAAGAGGATGTGAAAAAAACCATAAAATTCTCAAAAAAGGTCGGTGTGGACTATGCCCAATTCACTGTTGCAACACCATATCCTGGCACAAAGCTGTGGAACCTTGGGCTGGCTAACAAATGGATACTCACCTTCAACTGGCGCAAGTACACAACCCTTGATCCGATCATGAAACTGAAACACTTTACCACAGAACAGATAAGTAGAATGCTTCAGTGGGCTTACATATCCTTTTATCTCAGACCTGTCTATCTGCTTAAGGACATAATTCTGCAAAAAGGCTTCATCTTCAAGAGGGCAATACCGAATGCCATAAAAGTGGCAAGACAGGGATTACTTTCAGGATCTTAGTGTTCGTGGCTGTGGATCATATGAGTTTTTCAGTTAGAGAGGGAAAAATATTCGTATCTATATTGCAGAATATATTGTGGCTAAGAGAGAAGATGAGGGATTCAACTACAAGTCTTCATTTGTGTGAATTAGGTAAGTGTTGAAAATGTGAAAAGAGATAAAAATTTCTTTCGAAAGTTTTATATAGGACGCTCGCTACGCATAAGGCACAGAGTATTTATATGGGTGATATGATGGCAAGGAGACCTAAGGAGGAATATATAAAACAATGTCCAGAGTGCGGTTCCACCCATTTGATATGGGATTATGAGCGTGGTGAACTTGTTTGTGGTGACTGTGGGGCTGTTATTGAGGATTCCTTTATTGACCAGGGCCCTGAATGGAGGGCTTTTGATGCAGAGCAGGATGAGAAAAGAGCCAGAACGGGTGCTCCACTTACATTTTTATCCCATGACAAGGGTTTGGCCACGGAGATATCTTGGAGCAACAAGGATTCTTATGGAAAGCGCATACCTCACAAAAACAGGGCCCAAATTTACAGGGTTCGAAAGTGGCACCAGAGAATACGCGTGAGCAATGCAGCCGAGAGGAATCTATCTGTGGCATTGCAGGAATTGAATAATGTATCAAGCAAAATGGGCCTCCCCAAGGACGTGCGCGAGACGGCAGCCATAATATACCGCAAGGCCGTTGAAAAGAATCTCATTAGGGGAAGGAGTATAGAGAGTATAGTGGCAGCTAGTATATATGCGGCCTGTCGGAAGGTGGGTATGCCTCGCACCCTTGATGAGGTGGCCAAGGCCAGCGAGCTCAACAAAAAGAAAATTGGCAGAGCGTACAGGCACCTCACTAAGGAGTTGAATTTGAATCTCAAGCCCACAACGGCGAATTCTTACATCACGCAATTCTGCAGTAAATTGCGTTTGGATAAGAACGTAGTAAACAAGGCTGAGGAGATAGTGCAGAAGGCCACGGATGTTGGTATAACTTCAGGAAAGGGACCCACGGGAGTGGCGGCAGCAGCCATCTACATAGCGGCCAATATGCTCAACGAGCCCAGGACACAGAAGGAAATTGCAGAAGTTGCTGGTGTAACTGAAGTGACCATAAGGAATCGCTACAAAGAGATTTCAACTGCCTTACATATGGAAATTTCAAAGTGAGTCTTATGAGGGTATACGTCATTGACAACGGTGGTCAGTGGACCCATAGGGAATGGAGAGTGCTGAAGTATATGGATGTTGATGCGGTAATAGTCCCAAACACAACATCTTTAGAGGAATTGCAGGACGCAGATGCGCTGGTCCTTTCCGGGGGTGCTCCGAGCATAGCCTATGAAAAACAAAAACTTGGAAATCAGGGCCTCTATCTCGATCACCTTGACGTTCCAATTCTTGGAATATGTGTGGGTGCTCAGCTAATAGCGGAACATTTTGGAGGGAAAAGTTCAACAGCTAAGTATCCTGAATACGGTAAGACGGAAATCATAGTGGACGAGCCAGATGATCTGTTTCAGAACATCCCTCAGAGTTTCATTGCATGGGAGAGTCATAACGACGAAATAAAGGAACTGGGTCCATACCTTGTGGGGCTTGCCCATTCAAAGAACTGCAAGTATCAAGCCATAAAGCATAGAACGAAACCCATATACGGGGTGCAGTTTCATCCAGAGGTCCAGCATACCCAGTACGGAGAGGAGATCTTCAAAAATTTCCTAAATCTCATTAGGAGATAAAGTTAAATACATCTAAAACCTTCTTTTTTTGATGAGGATAGACATTGTGGAGGAGCGGGTTCAACAGAGACCAAAGTTCAGGGAAGATGCCGGCAAATATGTTCTTGTTCTGAGACTTCATGGATTTGAAAATGAATACATGCCACATATTGTGTATTTAAGCTGGGAAAATGGTGGAGATCGGTTAATTTTGAAGACCAGTAGGGATACCCTTGAGGAAATAAAAGGTTATCTTGTGAAGAGGGACTCTCCTATGGACGTGGTGTGGAGTCTGATACAGTATGAATACAGGACCATGGAGCGTCTGGAAAACAAGGTTGAAGCGTTGCAGAACAAATCCCTGCATGAGTATTCATCATCCACGCTCCAGGAGATTTTAAAGGTGAAGAAAACCCTTTTTGCCATTCATAAAGATTACATTCGTATGAGAAATGTACTTGAGTGGGCTGTCGAAAATGGAAATGAAGATGCATCACAGATTTTGAGGGACGTGAATGAACTCATAGATGGCATAGAATACCTGGTTGACGGTGCCACTGTGGCCATACAACTTATGCAGAACACTGTGACCATGAAGATGAATGATGTTATGAAGATTCTCACCATAATAGCCACCATAATGATGCCCCTCACCCTGATCACTGGGATTTATGGAATGAATTTCAGAAATATGCCGGAGATCCAATGGGAGTATGGCTATTTTTATTCCCTCGTCTTGATGTTTCTCGTTGCAATTTTCATGCTTTATTATTTTAAAAAGAGGGGATTACTTTGATTTGAATTTTGAGTAGGACTCCTTCAGGGCCTCTATGACAGGCATCCTTTCCCCGGATAGGAAACTTATGAGTGAGCCGCCCCCAGTGCTCACGTGGTCAAAGTAATTTTTCAGTCCGTATTTTTCCAGGGCTGCAATGGTGTGTCCTCCCCCAGCAACCTTGAATCCCTTACTTTCCGCCACACCCCTCATTACCATGACTGTGCCCACAAAGAACTCGGATAATTCGAATACCCCCATGGGACCGTTGAGCACTGTTCCTTTCGCCTCCCTTATTATGCTCTCGTACTCTGTGGCGGTGTCCAGTCCTATGTCAAATATGGGGTACTCACTGGGAAGCATGCTTATGGGCATGCCCTTTCTCTTTCCGTTTTTGTTCACAACAACATCCACGGGAATTTTTATCTTTTCCGGAAATCTATCAAGAAGGTTCTTTGCCAGATCTATCAATTCTCCGTAATTTTCATACTCTCTCTTTATGAAATCCCATGTTCCCGGACCGACATCCACCCCGCTGGCAATGAGGAACACGGATGCCACGACACCACCCGTGAGAACAAAGTCCACTATATCCTTTTCAAGAAAATTCTTTGCAACCTTTATTGAGTCGTCCACTTTTGCGCCTCCAAGTACCGCAATCTTCGGATGCTCTTTCAATTCAATGAATTTGCTCAGCATCTTTATCTCTCTATCCATCAGACGTCCAGCGATCATGGGCATCTTGGAGGTAAAGCCGATCAAACTTGTTTGGGCCCTATGGGCAGCTGCAAACGCATCGTTTATGAAATAATCCGCCACGGATGATAGTTCTTTTACTATGTGGGTATGTTCAAATCCCCTTTTCAGACAGTACTCTTCAGAGTAAAATCTCGTGTTTTGAAGGAGAAGGTAATCTCCGTTTTTCATATTTTCAATCTCTCTCACGGCGTAATCTCCGAACAGATCTGGTACAAATTTTACCCTTCTGTTCAATATTTTTGTGAACACTTCTGCATGTGCCTTCAGGGGGGTAAAATCCATTTTTCCAGGCCTGCTCTGATGGGCCAGAATTACTACCTTCGCATCCTTGAGTTCTGCCAGTGTCTGTCTGTGTGCCTCAAACCTTGAATAATCCAGAATTGTGCTTGTGGCTGGGTCCATGGGAGAGTTCACATCAACCCTCACGAGAACAACCTTGCCCCTGAAGTTGAAGTCATCCATGGTGAAGTAATCCTTCATGATGGGTAATTGGCCTGGGTATTTATTATTTTTTGGAGGGCTTAAAGATAAATAATGGGATGCAGATAACTTCCCTGATGATTAAGAAAATTCTCATCCCTACGGATGGTTACGGGCTTGAGGACCACGTGATAAGGTATGTGGCCAGGGCATTTCCATTTGCGGATTTCCATGTGATAAGTGTTGTGAACACCTATGAGAGGGGCGTGCAGATGACAGACATCCTTTACAGGGAGATGAAGGATAGCGCCAGAAAGGCTATCCAGCATGCGGAAGCCCTTCTGGAAGAGGAAGGTATACATCTCATACACACCCATATTCTTGAGGGGCTGCCTTCAAGGGAGATTGTGAAATACTCAAAAATCCATGATTTGGATATAATAGCCATGCGCGTTTACTGCAGAAAATCCACCGCCTCTGCACACAGAATGGGGTCAACAATAAGGAATGTGCTTAGAATAAGCACAATTCCCGTTCTGACTCTCGCGGAAGAATGTCAGAGATACGAGATAAAAAACATCCTTCTTCTCACCGATGGCACGGGCATTTCAAAAAGGGCTGAGAACTACGCAATCCTGCTTGCATCCTCTTACAAGGCAAGGCTTGAAGCCCTCTACATAAAGGAGGAGGATGAAGATGCATCAAAAAAATTGGATAGTGTGATGTGGAGGGCAAAGTATCTTGATGTGAATGTGAAGCGCTCCATTGAGAGTTTCAGGGACATGCTCATGAAGCATTTTGCCAACAACGATCTTGTTGTGATGGGAATAGGTCGCAGACGAATTTTACACAGGCACATCGGGCACATGGCTCAGATTGTGGCCACACACTCCCCAATTCCAGTGATTTTTGTCAGTGCTCTGAAAAAGAGGTGGTTTAAACGGGCATAGTGCAGATTGTTGCACTGTTGATTTTCATATTTAGTTACATTTTAATATTCAGCGGTAAGGTTGACAGGACAGTTGCCGCACTTTTTGGAGTGTTCCTGATGCTAACGGCAGGATACACACTCCATTTTATGAATTTTGAGAAGGCTCTTGAATATGTGGACTGGGGGGTGATCCTCCTCCTGTTTGGAATGATGACCTATGTGGGGCAACTGGCCAATACTGGATTCTTCAAGTACGTTGGGATAAAAGCCATACAGCTATCCCGTGGTAAGGTATGGCTTGTTTTTCTCTATTTAACCCTCATAACCACCTTTGTTTCAATGGTGATAGATAATGTGACCACAATTCTTCTTATGATTCCTCTCACAGTTGAGGTCGCCGAATTGCTCGAAATCAACCCCGTTCCAATAATACTTGGAGAGGCCATATTCTCAAATGTTGGGGGTGTGGCCACGATGATAGGAGATCCTCCGAACATCTTAATAGCCTCCGCGTCCAAATACTCCTTCAACGCTTTTTTTGTACATCTCTTTCCCCCTATCCTGTGTGCTCTCCTTCTGTCCCTTATAATTTCCCGATATCTTTACGCTAAATGGATAAACACGAAGGCTCAACACATAGAAGCCCTTATGAAACTCGATTCTGAAAGCTACATTAAGGATCCGAGAACAATGAAATATCTTCTCATACTTCTGGGCTTCATGATCCTATTTTTTGGTCTTCAGGATTACATACTGGTATCTCCAGCCTTGGTTGCCATGGTTGGTGGCACCATGTCCCTTCTAATCACCATGGAAGATCCTAAGAAGGCCTTTGAATCTGTTGAATGGCCAACACTCATATTTTTCATATCTCTATTTATGCTTGTGGGTGGGTTGAGTGAAACCGGGTTACTTTCAGAAATGGCCGATGCTCTATCTTCCATCTCCAGCAATCACCTCATTGCATCCATAATCATTCTTTGGGTTTCCGGATTGACATCCTCTGTGGTGGATAACATTCCAATCACAGCAGCTCTTATACCCGTGGTTGGAAATATGGCGGAGACGTACCATACAGGGCTTCTGTGGTGGGCCCTTGCTATGGGGGTCGGGCTGGGTGGAAACATAACGCCCATAGGCTCATCTGCGGGTGTGGTTTCCGTATCGCTGTCGAAGAGGTACGGGCATCCCGTTTCCGATAGAGAATGGTTCAGGTTTGGAACTGTTGTGGGTTTGGTGACAATGCTTGTGGGGACTTTATTTTTATTCATTTTGCAATATATGGGTTAGTGAAAAACTTTTTAATCACGAGGCGATTTAGAACTGTGAAAATTTACGGAAATATTCTTTGGCAGGGAAGGTTTGAGAAGGGAACGCTGGTGATCAAGGAAGGATACGTTGAGGATTTTAGAAGGGAGAGGGATTACGATATTCGTGGCACTGTTATACCAACCTTCATAAACATGCACACTCATATTGGAGATTTCTGCGCCCAGGATGAGCCCCGGGGAGGTATTGCGGAAATTGTTGGCCCTGGGGGATATAAGTACAGGGTTCTGAGGAGCAGAAGGAAGGTGTATTGGGGTATGAGGAGGGCGATGAGATACATGCAGATGGAGGGCATATCCCATTTTGTGGATTTTCGTGAGGGTGGAGATAAGGGTGTTGAACTCCTTTTGAAGGCATCCCGTGGATTTAAAATAAAGCCAATAATATTTGCTAGGAATATCAATCCCGAATCTCTGGGTGTAGGACTTAGCAGCATAAGCGATTATGATAGGGATTTTATAATCAAAATGGTCAGGTATGCAAGAAAAGAGGGTAAATTATTCGCAATACATGTCTCCGAGAGGGTAAGGGAGGACATAGATTTCGTTCTCTCCCTTAATCCAAGTTTCATCGTGCACATGCTTGAGGCCACTGATGAAGATTTGCGGAAGGTAGGAAAAAGGGGAGTGCCTGTTGTTATTACTCCCAGATCAAATCTTTTCTTTGGCAAAATTCCAAATATACCAAGGCTCTTGAAATACGGAATAACCCTTGCATTGGGCACAGATAATGGTATGTTCTCTCTGCCCTCAATGTTCAGGGAAATGGAAATTGCATACAAATTATCTATGATTTACGGCCATGTGTCCCCCGAGGAAATATTGAAGATGGCGACTGAAAATCCCAGGAAGATTCTAGGGATGGTGGATAATCAGATTGGGGGAAAGGCAAGATTCATAGTTTTCAGAAGGTTGATAACTCCCTACGAATTGGTGAACAAATCCTCTCCAGCGGATATCAAAAGGATAGTATTTTGACCTCATCTGTGTGGAAATTGATCAGGGTGGCCTTTCCCGGCACGGGGTTGAAGTTCATCATCTTCTGGTACTTTGTCTGTGCCTGCCAGCAGGATGCGTTTATCATATGCACTCCCTTGTAATTGCTGTACGTGAAGGCATGCACATGCCCAGTTATGAAAACATCGGGTACAAGGTCTATTGCCATGAAATCCCTTGGAAGTGGGGCAATAGGTACTTTGCCTCCGTAACTTGGGCCAAGGTGCCGCATCTCCAATATATGGCTCATTATTGGTGCAATATTTTCATAACTGGCTCCCGGTATGAGTTCCACAAGGTCATTTATGGTTGCCCCGTGATAAATCAGAAAAGTGTATCCATGGAGTGAGAAGACAGATGGGTTGCTTAGAAACTCGGCATTTCCATTGAAAAGAGACTGGATATCGTGTGGAAGCGGTGGCTGCGGCTCGGTGTTTCTTACAAGATCATGGTTTCCAGGGATCATAATGACCTTGATGTAATCAGGCAAATCTGCAAGGTAATTTGCGAGGGCCTCATATTGCTTGTAGATATCAATTATTTCAAGTTCCTCCTCCTGATTCGGATATATGCCTATTCCGTCCACCAGGTCTCCCCCTATTATTAGGTATTTTACAGTCTCCGCCCCATCTCTTCCGCTTTTCAGCCAGGCGATGAATTTTTCCCAGTTCTTGCGCAGAAACATTTTGCTCCCTATGTGTACGTCTGATATTATGACAGCCCCTATGGGGTCCTCAATTCTTCTGTTCTTCTGGGGTTTTCTAACTCCTGGCCTGACTATTTCCTTTACATACACGAAATTTCCATCCTCACGGTAGGTTCCCACCACGCCAATAACTTCATCGTTTAGTAGAAAATTCTCCCCCTGGTATATGCATTTCACCTTTCCGGTGGGATCTTCAAGGTAAAAACTCAGAGAGCCCCTTGATGTTGTTCTCAAATCGTCAACGAGCCCTATTATTCTTACCTCACCCCCACTTATATTTGCTATGTCCGTAGCCCCACGCATAAGAAAATTTCTTCGGACATATTTGGATAACCTCTTGTACCTATCCAGGAACAGGCTGCGGAAATCGTCCACCTTTCCCGAACTCTGAGTGTATCCGGGATCTATTAAAATTTTAAAATCCCAGTCATGCTCGTAGGCTTCGGGCCTCGTGAAAGGACCCTTTTCTGCAGGGCTTCTCTCTTTTTGCTCCTCTGTTTTTATCTCATCTACAATTTCCACTCTTGAGGGAGATATGGAGGAAAGGCTCACAAAGGCAGAATTGCCGTATTTTGATAGGAATGAGGGTAGATAATCAACTCCACCATTCTCTATTATGTACTCAACAACTTCCGGCTCAACAAGAATCTCATGTTTGAGCAGTTCCTCAACAATAACCTTCCTTAAATCCATTGGTTCACCCTAATCTGAGAATGAAGATAAATTTTTTCTTTTTGCAACGGTGGATAAATAAAGATGCATAAAAACGTGTGGATGCACACAGGATTGTAAAATTTGTCAACGAGGAGATTGTGGAGAACTGAGAATTCCCGCCCTATTCCCCAAGTTTACGATGTATGTAGGATATTCCTCAATTAAATCTCTCCCGCACTCTCCAAATATCACAGCCGAATTACCGATCATGGCTATGGCAGCATTCTCACACTTCTGCAGGAGGTTCTTTCCCTCCTCGTTTATGAGACCCGTGTTCAGGGCAAATTCTCTTGCAATTTTTATGGCATTTTTTAGTGAAGGGGCCCTTAAGAATTTCTCCATGGCCAGATGCCCCTCCTTTTTTATTTTTCTTCTTGAGTCCTTATCTCCTATCACCCTTCTGGTCTCTATGGCCTCGTCAAGGATAACTATGCTCATAGGAGTATTAGGGAAGAAAATTCTATCCACAACGCCGTAGGGCTGAATACCCTCCCTTGTGCGTACGGTGAAACCTCCCTCGTATTGGGATGCCACATCCCCCAGCCCACTTCTTCTCTCAATCTCTATTCTGTGGGCCACCTGGGCTGCGTGCATATATGTTCCGTTATTAATTCTCTCCAAGGCCAGCGCTGTGCTAAGTGCTGCAGCCGCACTCATACCGAATCCCTGGGACACGGGTAATTCAGTGAAACTCTCTATCTTTCCTGAAAATCCATAAATTTTTGCAATATCTTCCTGTATTGAGTGTTTAATTTTCTTCCTGTTCAGATAAATTTCCAGTTTATCCCCTGCACTCACCTCGGTGACCATACCCTCTGAAATGCATACACCCACACCTCTTGAACCTCTCCTGAGGGGATCAATTTTTTCGTCCCTAATCTCGAAAAAAAGTGTGATGCTTCCCGGGGAAAATGCCCTTATCATATGGATTCCGCCATCAGTTCCACTATCCTATTGGCGAGTCTCTCCTTTGGGCCCTCAAATTCTTCCATCTCCTCGTCGCTGAAGATCACAATTGCCTTTGTTCTATCCTCCTTAACGTCTTCCAATAGATTTGCGATGATCATATCCAGGGAATATTCCTTCATTCTCCGCCTTGCCCTTTTTATGAGTTCTTCACGGCTTATTCCACTTTCTGCCTTGAAACCTACAAGGAAACCTTCAAATCTTTTTCTGAGTTCTCTTAAGAACTTTGGATTTTCCTCAAAATAAACTCTGCTGAATTCTTCAAGGCTTTTTATCTTTCCCTCTCTCCTTTCGGGTTTGAAGTCTGGTAGGGCGGCTGGAACCACTATGGCATCGTAGTTCATCATCTCCTCAATCCTGTTCATAAGGTCTGAAACCGTTCCAAATCTCCTGAACTTCAGGTAGGACGGTACTTGGGCTGAATGGAGGCCAAGAAGAAGAGTAACATCCGCTCCGTAATAGTACGCATATCTGGCTATTTCAATACCCATCCTCCCGGTGGCCAGATTAGTTATTATCCTGAAGTTGTCAAACTTTTCGTAACCAGCACCTCCAATCACCATAATTCTCTTTCCCCGGAGTTCATTGTGGAGGGAGTGAATAACCTCTGCGACTATCCTGTCCACATCTGGCATTTTGGCCTTATCCTCCTCAAATTTTGGCTCTATGAAGGTTACATACTTTCGTAGTCTCTCCATATTGGCCTGTAAAATTGGATTTTCGTACATGCTCTGGGACATTGATGGAACGAATATTGTGTTTCCCTTCAAATTTGCAAGCAGAAGCGTGCTTACGGCGTCATCCGATATACCACAGGATGTCTTGGAAATTATGTCTGCCGTGGCCGGAGCCACGAGAATTGCATCAAAATTGTAAAGATGCTCGTCCAATCCTGAGAGTTCTGTGATGGGATGATGCCCTGTGGAGAAGAGCAAAGCATCCTCTCCAACGAATTTGAGGGCGTTTCTGGTCATGTAGGGGTACACATCAGCCCCGTGCCTAATGAGTTCTCTTGCAAGTTTTACGGTCTCAACGGCGGCAATGCTACCTGTTATGCAGAGTGCGATTTTTTTATTTGACAGGAGATCGCTTTTCTCACCCCTGATCCTCTCCCAGGGTTGCATGGGTGTGAATGTCATTCTCAATATAAAATGTTGGCTCATTTTTCCATGTTTTCAATATTCCGTCTCAGCAGAGTCATGACTCTCTCCGGATTTGAGGTTGAAAATACGAACTCCCTGTATCTTGAGTCCCTCAGGGTTATCACTACCCGAGGCTTGTTTTCCACTATGTACGCTACCACAGGCATACCGTTTATTCTTGCGTATCTTATGCCCCATCCCCCGTACCTCATTCCGTGTCGGTCATCCTCCCGGCAATCCTCTATATATCTCCATTCAAAGATCTTTTTGAAGATTCCAAAGGATACAATGAGGTACTCTGGCAGAATTCTTATGCTCATAACCGAAAAATTAGCCCCTATGAATCCTATTATTGCAAGAACAACGAGGGTCAATATTATTGAACCCAGCAGGTGTTGAGTGAATGAGTAATACATAAGGTACAGGAAAAAGGCACCTATTATGAGGAACATAACCGCGTTGAGTTTGGATACCAGTTTCTCCTCATACACTATGGATTCCGCTGCCATATCTCTCTTAATTTACACAACCTAATTAAAATTTCCCAAATAATAACAAAATATTTAAGCACAAAGGAAATTATCTCTACAATGACTCCTAAGAAAAGAGGTGTATCATTTAAAGTGATTTTGGCTATTGCCTTCGTTGGATTCAGTATGAGCACCGGTTGGGCAATAAACAAGGCGCTATCCTTCAAACTTTTGCAGAGTTATACCACGGATCCTTTTGTTATAGGTTCCATACTGGCATTGCAGGGATTGATGGGAATAGTTGTACCAATCCTTATGGGATATTACAGCGATACCTACCGCTCCGGCAGGGGAAGGAGAACAACGTTCATTTTGTGGGGTGCCATAGCCTCCACGCTCTCGATTTTCGCTGTGTACTTCTCATTCATCGCATCATCCCCACTCATTCTGTTCTCCCTCCTTCTTGCCGTGTTCTACTTCTTCATGTACTTCTTTGTGGCCCAGTACCGTTCCCTTATGCCCGATGTTGTTCCGAGTGGCCAGCGCGGTAAGTCAAGTGGTGTGATAACTTTCTTTGAGTGGGGCGGAAATCTGCTCCTCTTTGGACTGGTTGCAATCATATCCTCACTTGCCCTCAGCAAGATTCCCAATGCAGATACCAGCATTGATGCTATGATAATGGCCCATTACCTCTGGATTCCCTTCGCCATAGTTGGCTTTTTCTTGGTAGTATCTGGATTGATCGTATACTTCCGCGTTAAGGAACCTGCTTACCCGGAGGAGGCTCCGGAGGAGAGCCTTGGAGAGTATTTAAGGGCCATACTTGCCGACAGGGACTTTGTGAAGTTCTACTCAGCCCAGATTCTGTGGTGGCTCAGTTTTGAGTTCATTGCGGTATTTCTATATGGAATTCTTGAATCAATTCTCCACACCCAGAAGGTTCTCACTCTGGGAGCGGCAATAATGGCCCTTTTCAACATAACGGTTCTTGTGGGTGCCCTTATTGGAGGACCACTTTACGACAGGATAGGAAGGAGAAAGTCCATAGTGATTGGCGGGCTTGTGTTTCTTTTACCCTTCATCTGGGGCTGGTTTGTCACCACCAGTATGGAGATAACTGAGGCCATAGGCATCGCTGGAATCGGCTGGGGTATGCTCATGGCAACATCATGGCCCGTGATTGGTGACCTTCTCAACAGGTACGAAAAGGAGTTCTTCAACGGTAGATACTATGGATTCTTTGAGGCCACCAAGTCATTTCCCATACTTATAGCAGGTGTGGTTGGTGGCGCCATAGTGCACCTCGCAGGAGGAAATTACAAGGTTCTGTTCCCTGTGGGGGCCCTATTTGTCATAATAGCCCTTCCGCTAATATGGGCTATGAAGCATC
This sequence comes from Aciduliprofundum sp. MAR08-339, assembly GCF_000327505.1. NCBI lineage: Archaea > Methanobacteriati > Thermoplasmatota > Candidatus Aciduliprofundum > Candidatus Aciduliprofundum sp. MAR08-339. Next base: position 362,703 of record NC_019942.1, on the reverse strand, counting down.
TGGACAGGGAAAAGAGCGAACCATCAATGGAAGATGCCATAGAGGCCACCGAGGAGTTGTGAGAAATGATATGGCTCATAATCTCAATTTTAATTTTTATTGTTTTTATTTTCCTGCTTTTCTCTGCCTTTGTTGGATACAAATTGGTCACTCCTGCCAGGTTCAGGGACTCTTGGACACCCAAGGACTTTGGCGCGGTGTACGAGGACGTTGAACTTAGAACTTCAGATGGGCTAAAACTGAAAGGATGGTTCATAAAGGGAGGTGAAAGATGCGTGGTCCTCCTTCACGGTTACAGCGTCAGCAGGTGGGACAAGGTATACATGAGGCCCATGATGGAAGAGTTGTGGAAGAGTGGATATTCTGTGCTCACCTTTGACTTTCGCGCCCATGGGGAAAGCCAGGGAAAGCACACCACCATAGGGGACAGAGAGTTCGAAGATGTGGTCACCGCCGTAAATTATGCAAGGGAGAGATGCAGCCACGTTTATGTTGTGGGATACTCCATGGGGGGATTTTTGGCTCTCAAGGCTGCCACATTGGATCAGGTGGAGAAGGTTGTGGCGGATAGTCCCTACATCTACACGGATAAAACAGGTGCTAGGGGACTCAAGTACTTTGCCAATCTGCCCGAATCTTTGTATGCCTTTGTAAAGCCCTTCGCCATTCTCATATCTGGAGCGAATTTCAAAAACACTAATCCATTTCTGTTTGTGAAGGATCTCAGGGCGAAGGTACTCATAGTGGCTGGGAAAAAAGATCCTCTGGTTAGGGTTGAGGAGATAAAGGAGTTTGTGGAGCAGTCCGGGAAAAATATTGAACTATGGGTAACCGATGCTGCCCACGTCAGGAGCATTCAGCTTGACAGGGAAGGTTATGTGAGGAGAGTACTGGAATTTCTCTCTTAGTCCTTTTTCGGAGCCAGTATGGGGAAGAGTATGACCTCCTTTATGCTCGTGTTTCCTGTAAGTATCATGGCGAGACGGTCTATGCCTATTCCCACGCCACCCATTGGCGGCATGCCCCAGCGAAGAGCCTCTATGAAATCCTCATCGTATTGATGTGCCTCCTCATCTCCAAGGGTGCGGCGCTCAACCTCATCCCGGAAGAAATGCTCCTGCAGCTGTGGATCGTTGAGCTCAGTGTACCCATTTGCAAGTTCCACCCCACCAATGTAGAGTTCAAATCTTTCAATCAGGTTTTTGTTTCCACGGTGCAGCTTGCACAGAGGGGTGGTTTCCTTGGGGTGATCTATGACGAAAACAGGCTCAATGAGATCTTCCTCGCACACCCTCTCAAACAACTTGCCCAGGGCGAGACCGCGGTTGTACTGAGGCATCTTTATTTTGTATTTTTCAAGCAATGCCTTTATATCCTCATCGCTCGTATTCTCATCTATTCCCCTCCTTGCAAGCATATCAAGCATCCTCTCCCGACGGAAGGGCTTTGTCAGGTCTATTTCGTGCCCCCCAAAATTGATCTTATCCACGCTCATATGCCTTGCAACGTGCTTTATCATCCCTTCGGTGAGATCCATCATATCGTTGTAGTCCACATAGGCCTGGTATATTTCAATCATCGTGAACTCAGGGTTATGGGTTGTATCAATGTCCTCATTGCGAAAATCCTTTCCTATCTCAAATACCCTGTTGTACCCTCCAACTATCAGGCGCTTAAGATACAACTCGTCTGAGATGCGAAGGTAGTAATCCCTGTCTATGGCATTCACATGGGTCTTGAATGGCTTTGCATTGGCCCCTCCGTAAACGGGTTGCAGGATGGGCGTCTCCATCTCCAGAAATCCCCTGTCCCAGAGGAACCTGCGAATCTCCTTCACAATCTCGCTCCTCTTTCTGAATGTCTCAAAGGCCTGCCTGTTGAACATAAGGTCCAGATACCTCTGCCTGTACCTCTTCTCCACATCCCCTATGCCGAACCACTCATGGGGCAAATCGTAGAGGGCCTTGGCTGCAATTCTTATCTCCTTTGCCAGAATGCTCAACTCGCCCCTCTTTGTTCTCATAACCTCTCCCCTGATCCAGAGAAAATCGCCTCGATCAACATATCTCTTCAGGAATATGTACTGCTCCTCTCCCAGAACATCCTGACGGAAGAAGCCCTGGATCTTCTCCCCATTGTCACGCAGATCTCCAAAGGCGAGTTTGCCATGAAATCTCAGGGCGTACAATCTTCCCTCAACGGCCACTTCCTTGCCCATGAATTTATCGGAGTCTCTTACGATCTCTTCAATGTAATTGGTTATGGGCGTGCTCTGAGGATAGGGCTCCACGCCCATACTCCTCAATTTCTCCACGATTTGTAGGCGCTTGATGTAATCCTTTCTCTCCATGCTTGGGGATATGGTAAGGGTGATAAATAATTTTCATTCTTCATCTAGTGTTCTGCTCTCTATGGATCTAACGTACTCGGTGGTGTACATCTCTTGGGATAGCAGATAGAGGGAGTACACCAGGAGCCATAGGGCAATCAGGGGTGGTGCTACAAGCCACCATTTATCTAGGTATCCTGTGAAGTAGGCGTTGGTTATCATCCAGCCCCATGTGGGTATAGCGTAGTTTCCAAATCCCAAAAACGATATGCCCACTTCCAGCAAAAGTGCCATTGTTGTTGCGCTCAATGCGTAGACCATGGAGATTCCCTTTATTTCAGGGAGTATGTGTTTAAACATTATTCTCCAGAATCCGGCTCCTGAAACCTTGGCACTTTCCACAAATGGTTTTTCCTTTATCACCTTGGTATAGTTTCTCACTGCCCTGGCCTCAAGGGGAGACAGGGCGAGTATGGAGGCTGTGATTGTGGCCATTATGTGATGCTGTATCCCGAAAAGGTAAATCATAAGTGCAGCGTATCCTATTGCAGGTATGAACAGGAAAGAGTCTGATAGAAGAAGAAGCAGATCGTCAGGGAGCCCGGAGAAATAACCCGCTGTGAGTCCCCAGAGTGTTCCCAGAATCAGGACAGCGAATCCACTCACAAATGCTATGTAAATCTCATTTCTGAATCCCCAGAGTAACTGGGAAAGCACGTCCCTTCCGGCTGAGTCTGTGCCCAGTAGATACTTTTTGCTCGGAGGAAGTGGTGTTATCAGTTTTCCAGAATAACTGTACTGCACGATGGATTTTTCGTTGTTCAGCAATGCAAATAGGTATGGTACCAGGTCCTGCTCTCCAAGTGCTATTTTTGTAAAATTTCCCTTAGTGCCCCATTGCACAGTCCCGTCCCCGGTAAGAACAAATATTAACCTTCCATCTTTTAGAATTGCCCCCATGCCATCCACGGAGGATGAGAGTGAGTACTCCTTTATATTGCCTATTTTCCACAGAAAACCCCTATTGCTCAGGGTGTTAACCTTTCCAACTATGCCCTGTGGAGAGTAGGCGTATAGGGATTGTCCGTAATAGTGAAGGTGTGTTATCTTTACTGCCATGCTTATGTTTGTGGCATAACTTCCGTTGGTCATGAAAATTCCCATTATACTTGTTCCCGATGCCACGTATATTATGTTGTTTCCATAAACTGGTATGTATATGGGGTTTGAAGTGAAATTTCCATTAATGCTCCAAATCATCCTTCCTTGGTCGTTGAGGGCTATCAACCGATCTGGAGTGGATATGTAGAAATTTGTGTAAGAATAATGTATCCCAAGAATATTTTTTTCAAGCGAGAAATTCCACATGAATGATGGTCTTTCATCTGTGTATGGGCTGTATGAATAGGCGTACACTCCCGTGGAGTTCACCGCGATGAATCCCGTGTACTGTGAGAATGGAATCTGAATTGGGTAAATGGCGTAGGTGTTCCTCACATCCATTCTGTACAATCTTTCCTGCGTTGGTGAGTATAGGTAAACTGCACTCTCCGTGTGAAAGATGGGCATTCCGTATGCTCCTGCACGGAGTATTTTTATCCCCGAGATATGGGAAGAATTGATGTTAAAGGTTTTCACTGTTTTGTGCTGAATCATATCGTAATGTATGAAAATTCCATTGTTACTCACTGCAAATATGTCGTATCCGTATACCGCGAAGTTGTCTATGGGCACCGAGAAGTTGAATTGACCAACTATCTGTGGTACAAATATGTCCTGGGGTGGTGCGTGGAATCCCGTTGGATTGCGAAGCGGTAAGGCGGGTACCACAAGTGCAATTATTATGTAAACTGTGAGTATTCCAAGGGCGATCTTACCCGTTCTGCTCATTTTTAATTCTTTCCTCCTCATCTTCTCACCCTCGGATCGAGATAGTAGATGACGATGTCTGAGAATATTGATGCTGCAATCATAACTAGGGAAAAGTAAATAACTGAAATTTGAAGTTGAAATGGATTTCCGTTGACAGTGCCCTTGAACAGAAGATACCCCATTCCCTTGATCTTGAATATGACCTCAAGAAACACCTGTGCGGTGAGAACCCACCCGAAATTCAGCACTGAGTCGGTAATTGTTGGAATCTCTGTGCTTCTTCTAACAAATTTTCTTATCTTCTTTGGATTGAATCCCACTGCCCTGAATGTGTTCACATAGGGCTCCCTGTACTCCTTTACTGCAAGTGCTCTTGCTATCAGATAGGGCCTCGCGAGTGTGAGCAGGGTGAGGATGGAGGATGCGAAGAGAATCTGGAAGAACTCCTCAATCCCTCCCCTGGGCGCAACCAGGGTGGTGTAGATCAGAGGGTAATTCTCAAAAAGGTGAAGGAACTGGTAGGTTGCATAAAAGGTTGGTATGGAGTAAAGGGCCAGAAACAGAGCAGCGTAGAGATCCAAACTTCTCGAACCCTTTTTCCTCACTGCCAAATATATTGAAATCAGGTAGGAGAAGAGGGCCGTGAGAATGAATATGCTAAGTGATATCACAAGGGCCTTTTGGAGGGATAGACCCTTCAGTCCCCATTCAACACCCTTGGTTATCCCTCCAGTTAGTAGAAGGTGCCACCAGTTTAGGTACTGATCGTACCACGGGCGATCGAGATGGTAGTATTGTATGATTTGGAATCTCATAACTATGGTTGATATACCTCCAACCCTAACCGATAGGGGCGGACCAGCTACCCAGAGGATGTAAAAAAGTATGGTGAGAACTATGAAAAGAGATACCATATTTCTAAGCGTGCTTCTTATCAGGAGCTTTATGCCCTTGCTCCTTCCACCCCTGAACTTGTATGCAGCCAGGATGAAAATCACAACGCCAATAACTACCAGGGAATTTGCAAATATTCCCATCCAGAAATATTTCATTTCTCTGAATTCAATAATTACACTATCCTTGAATTTCCCGGAAATAATGTTGTTCCTTATATGGGCATCAATAAGATTGCTTTTCAGAACAGTATCGTTTTTGGGCAGGCTCATTTTGAAGTATCCCTGGCAGTAGGGCAGTTTCAAAACAAATTTATGGTCGCTTGTTCCGTTAAGGTAGAAGTGGAAGGTTATGCTCGTGATCACCTTGGATGTTCCGTTTACGGGCATTGGTTTTGAGTAGTTCACCACTATTTTATGAACATTGGCCAGGGGGTGTCTGCCGTCCAGAGTCAGGTTTCCTACGAGGTAATAGTAATCTCCGGCAGGTGTGAGGTTTAGTTTCAGAAGATTATCCTTCAAGAGGTTGCTCAGTTCAATACCACTCAAGTTTCCCGAGGAATCCAGATCATATTTTTTCTTCGTGTTCTCATCTAAGTACTCCACGATCTCTATTGTTCCGTTGTACCTATCTTTTATCTTTGCATCTACAGAAACGTTATGGGCCTGGGCCAGGGGCGTCGAGAGAAGCAGGAGCAAAGCTAGGATAACAACGGATCTTTGCATTCTCCCCGTGATGTTCCCGCAGATATAAATTATTTTCTTAGAAATGGTTTAAATAATAGCACAACTTTTCAAATATATGAAGCTGGTTCCAGACACGAGCGTTATAGTTGATGGGAGATTCCTTGAGTTCCTGCAGAGTGAGGAAGTGGAGGAAATAATCATTCCCGAAGCCATAATTTCAGAGGTTGAACACCAAGCCAATCGGGGTATGAGCATCGGCTTTTCTGCTCTGAGCGATTTGAAGAAAATCCGTGAGGTCTGCGAGCAGAGGGGTATAAATCTTGTATTCTGTGGCTCCCGGCCTGAGGAGTGGCAGATCCGCCGTGCAAGAGAAGGTGAAATAGACAACATCATAAGGGAATGCGCCTCGCAAAGTGGTGCGACTCTTGTTACTGGAGATTCCGTGCAGAGGCACATTGCGGAGATCAAGGGCATACCCGTTATTTATTTGGAACAGAAGAAGATTGTAAAAATGAGGATTGAGGATTTCTTCACCTCGGAGACGATGAGCGTGCACATAAAGGCAGATGTGGGTGCCTTTGCCAAGCGTGGGAAACCTGGGGAATTCAAACTGGTGAGGATAAGGGAGAGCATAAGCCCGGAGGAGGTTGAGGAGATCGCCTACGACATTGTTGAGAGGGCCAGGAGAGATGAGAGGTCCTTCATTGAGATGGATATGAAGGGGGCTACCGTGGTGCAGTTGAGGGAATATCGCATAGCCATAACCCGTGCTCCATTCTCGGATGCCATGGAGATAACGGCAGTTCGTCCGATTGTGAAATTGGCACTTGAGGATTACAATATAAGCGAGAAGCTGAGGAGGAGAATTGAGGAGCGGGCAGAGGGCATACTGGTTTCCGGCTCTCCCGGCGCTGGAAAGAGCACATTCGTTCAGGCCATTGCGGAATATTACGCCTCCCTCAACAAGATAGTCAAGACCATGGAGAAGCCACGAGATTTGATTCTGAAAGATGAAATAACGCAGTACACGGCCCTGGAGGGAAGTATGGAGAAAACTGGAGATATACTTCTCCTCGTTCGCCCGGATTATACCATATTTGACGAGATGCGCACAACATCAGATTTCAAGGTGTTCACGGATCTTCGCCTGGCAGGAGTGGGAATGGTGGGGGTGGTGCATGCAACCCGTGCGATAGACGCCTTGCAGCGCTTCATAGGACGGGTTGAGCTTGGTGTCATTCCCCAGATAGTGGATACCATAATACACATAGAAAAGGGTTCAATTGCCCAGGTTCTCACCCTCCGCTACACCGTCAAGGTGCCCAGCGGCATGCACGAGGAGGACCTTGCCAGACCGGTCATAGAGGTGAGGGATATTGAGGAGGAAAAACTACTTTACGAGGTTTATTCCTTTGGTGAGCAGATAGTCGTCGTGCCCGTGAAGGAGGAGGAAAAGGGAATATACAAACTTGCAGCCAGGGGCATAGAGGAGGAGATGCGCAAACTCTTCCCAGGGCTTAGGGTGAAGGCAAGGGTGGTGAGCGATAATCGGGCTAAGATATATGTGCCCTCCCCAGCCATATCCTCCGTCATAGGAAAGAGGGGCAAGAGAATCGCGGATATTGAGGAACTTCTCGGCATATCCCTTGATGTGGAGCCCCTTGGAAGTGAGAGAGCAAGTGTGGAGAGGATTGAGGTTGAGGTGGAGATGAAGAAAAAGACAATCCGGCTGCATGTGGGAGAGCACCTGGCTCACTCCAAGGTCTCTGTATTCGCGGACACTCATAGGCTCTTTGATGTCACCGTGTCCCGTGAGGGTTACATAAATCTGCGAAAGAGCACGGCCAACGGAAAGAAGGTGATGGAGGCCCTGAGGAAGGGAGAAATTATCTATGTGGTCCCTCTATGATCCCTCCTGGCCTTGAACCCGGATGCTATGAGCAATAGGGATAGGAAAAGAGGTATGCCTGTGGCGATATAAATTTCAAAGGTGTTCAAATTCCCTCTTTCAGGGCCTATTTCCCTCAAATTCAGGATTTCCTCCCTGGACACACTCTTGGATGGATACTCTCTCATTCCGAACGTGTATTTTGAGAGGGTTATTTTTTTATATGAACCGTTATCCATTATGCCCTTATCTTGGAGCATTGTTGCAAAGAGTATTGCACCGTAGAATGTATCATTAGGGTGATAGATAATGCCTGCGCTCATCATTCCAATCTCCATGGGAAGGAGTTCTATTATTCCGGACCTTCTTATGATATTATCCCTTGTCTCCATCTGAACCTTCATCTGGACGCTCCCGGATATTTTTTTACTTATGGTCCTATTCAAGTTTGAGGTTATATTGTTAATTTTCGAATACCCAACACCGCCTGCAACTATATTTCCATAGAAATTTGCGTTGGTATAATAACTCACGTTCTCATCCTGCCCAACGGGTATGTATGGAACGGGCTTTGAGTAGTTTATCCCCAGATATATATCGTACTTCAAGGAATAGTCATTTCTCTCTACAACTCTACCTGCGATGGGCATGGTATAAATAATCTCGCCGCGGGCCCTCTCAGGTTGCTTTGTGTAAATGCGTATGCCAATTGCCTTTATCCCGTAAAAATTCTGAGTTTTGCCGTTGTGCGTTGTATTGTATCTGACAAGGAGAAAGTATCCCTCGTAATTTATCCATCTTTGAACGATTAAATTTTTCCATACCATATTTTGTGATAACCGAACCATGTTCAATTTTCCGTTCAGGTAGGTGTTTGAATAAAGTATCCCGGAGAATGAGCAGTTGTACATATCCCCCTGCATCTTTGGATGCTCCAGGTATAGGCCCATAACCCTTGTTCCCCTCGCCACTCCAGTGAAATTTTCATCTTTTAGATCCTTTTCAATGTTGAGGGACCAGAGGTATCCATGCCCAGGGGACGAAGCCCCAGCATCGGTAACTAAGGAGAGCATCAGGATCAGCAGCAGGAAAATTGCAAAAATTCTTTCTTTCATTCACACCACCTCATTTCTCTTTTTCAAGAAGCATTTCCAGATAGGATTTAGTGATGAACCTCTCTATTTCCAGTTGTTTAGCAAGGGAAAGAACTCTATCCCTGCACGGGTCATACTCTCCTATGCATTCAATCTCCACAAAATTTCCCAGATTCTCCACATCATCAACGCATATTGTAACCTCTCCCAGAGAATAATATTTTCTTCTCTTCCTCACGGAGGCAACAAATCTGAATCCAAGTTTTTCAAGCAGAGATCGGGCGTCCTGCACCCCTCCTATTCTCAGGTTGATCTCCTCTCGGCTCTTTGTATCCCTATCCACTTTTGGTCCCTTGTAGGTGAGCGTTCCATCACTTCTTATGCGAAGGGCCTCATCCGTCTGGGCGAAATCCCTGCATGGATGGTTGAAGTACAGGTCCTCCTCCACGACCTCTCTCAGAAACCTGGCCCCCAGGTAGTTCAATATTTTTTCAAATTCGCCAGAGTCATCAATCTTTGCCTTTATCTCCACTTCCATCTCTCTTCCTCTCCCGAAGCCAATCTTCATATTCATCCTCCTCTATCTCCACAACAAGAGAGCCAATATACCCACAATTTTCACATTTAAATTTCTCCCCCGTGACCATCCCGGCCACGTAGTGAATTCTCGTGCTTCCACACACGGGGCATATTTTTATCTTGACCACGGTGGGATAGGGGTGTTTGAATATTTATTTTTTCCCTCTTCTCTCAATGGCTCTCGTTATGGCCCTCTTTGCCTCGTCAACCCCTTCAAATCCTATTATGCGGACCCACTTGTTCTTCTCAAGTTCCTTGTAATGTTCAAAAAAGTGCTGAATCTGATCAAGTATGCTCGGGGATAGGTCCTCTATGCTCCTAACCTCGGCACTCCTTGGATCCACGTCTGGGTGAGGTACGGCCAGAATCTTTCTGTCTGGCCCGTGCTCGTCCTCTGTCACAAGCATTCCTATGGGTACGGCTTTGACGATCACTCCGTGGGGAAATGAATCGTAGGATATGATAAGGCAATCAATGGGGTCGTTGTCCTCCTCAAGGGTTTCGGGTATGAACCCGTAGTTGAAGGGGTAAAATGATGCTGTGTGGAGTACCCTATCCACCTTTATCACATTCATTTCAAAATCATACTCACACTTTATATTGCTCCCCTTGGGCACCTCTATGAAAACGTAAATATCTTCCGGCGGGTTCTCTCCAGGTTTCATGGGCTCTCAATGCTCTCATCGTATTTTATTTTCACGTTTTTGGGTTAATTATTTATACCATAATTTATTGGTGAAACTAGGTGATGGGGCCCACCACAATCGCCCGATCGGGCTGATGGCTCCTTTTAAAAGGTGGTCCCTATGGAGGTAGAGGTTCCAAAGGATGTGTTTGAGAGGATTCGTAATATGAGGGAGGATGATTTGAACAGGTTTATCTATGAGAGGGTGGTATCTCTCAAGAGGTATCTTGAAATGAACGACGAGGAAGCGCTTTTGAGGAGGAAAATGGAGATTGAGGATAGAATAAGGAAAATGAAGAATGAGATAGCAGAACTCACAGAGTTTTGTGAGAGGGCCCGAATGGATCAGGAGAGAATGTCCATCTGGATAGATGAACTTGATATGGAGAACAGAAGCCTTCTTGAGGAGATGAGAGGAAATGGAGATTACCTTCAGGGCGGGAAAATTAAAAAGGAAAAAGTTCAGGATTGATAAAAGGACCTCTGCGATAATAAGAGAGGTATCCTCCATTTACAACCTTCCAGAGGAGGAAGTGGTACTTAAGGCCCTTACAGAGCGGTGGGAAAAAGAATCCAAGAATGAGAGGGTTGAAACTCTGAGAAATGAAATTGATGCTCTACTTGCCGAGATGTTTGAACTTGAGGGGAAATGGGCATCAGTGAGGTACAGGTCCCATACATACGTGAAGGAGAACAGAGGTCTGGCGATTGTGCTTGCGGGAAAACTTGGAGAGAACAAGAGTTTGAGAAATTTACTGAAAAAGAAAAGAGCCCATGAGGATATACGGAAGGTGGTTGATTTTTATCTCTGGCTCTGAGGTAAAGATTAAATAATTGCCTTTGCATTGTCATGCATTGATACCCAAGGACAGGATGTTCCACAAGTTTGCCGCCTACGGGTTTTTGAAGAATCTGAGATTATTTGAACCCTTCATCCTCCTGTTTTTTCTTGGTGCGGGGCTTGATTTCACAGAAATAGGTGTTTTGATAGCAATAAAGCAGGTATCTGTGTATATTCTCGAAATCCCCACGGGGGTGTATGCAGATGCCATGGGTCGTCGCAGGTCAATGCTTATGAGTATGCTCTCCTACATGGTATCCTTTTCCATATTCTTCCTCTTCTCCAGTTTCTGGCTATTCGCCCTTGCAATGGTTCTCTACGCCCTCGGTGATGCTTACAGGACAGGCACACACAAGGCAATGATTTTGGAGTATCTGAAAATAAAGGGTATATCTGATAGAAAGGTTGAGTACTATGGTGCCACCCGTTCGTTCTCTCAGCTTGGGTCGGCTCTAAATGCTCTGCTGGCGGGATTAATTGTATTTTACACAGGAAATTACAGGGACATATTCATAATAACAATAATCCCCTACATTCTCAACTTTATAAATCTGGCCACGTATCCGAGGATTTTGGATGGCGAGATAATGAGGGAACTCGGCAGGGGAAGGGTTATGAGGCAGTTCAGGGGAACAATATCAGATTTCAAGAATATGTTGAAAGATAAGGTTGCTCTTAGGGCCATTTTAAATTCTTCACTGTTCTCCGGTTCCTATGAGGCTGTAAAGGATTATCTGCAGGCTGTTTTGAAGGTATTTGCCCTGTCCCTCCCCATTTTTATGTACCTCGGACAGGATAAGAGAACAGCAGTGGTGATCGGAGTGGTTTATTTCTTCATCTATCTTATGAATTCATACGCTTCCCGCAATGCCTACAGAATAGTAAAGCGCGTTGGAAATCTGGCAAGGGCCATAAATGTAACTCTGATACTTGGTGCGGTGACCATACTTCTTGCAGGAGCATTTTATCACTGGAACCTGCTTGTACTCTCCATACTCCTGTTTTTGCTTATATATGTGCTTCAAAACCTGCGCAGGCCCATGAACGTTGGATACATTGCAGAACGTATAAAGAGCAGGGTTATGGCTTCTGGCCTTAGTGTTGAATCACAGACAAAGACCATAATAGCTGCATCCCTGTCCGTGTTTATGGGGTTTTTTGCAGACCTATTTGGTGTGGGCTCAGCCCTTGCCCTGGTTGGATTCTTAGTTCTTCTCTTGGCCCCTCTGGTGTTCGTTGGGGACTGAGTTTTGAAAAGTTATAAGTACCCGTATCCTATGCTTAGAATCAGGTGATGTTATTGAACGAGCTTGTTGATGGTGAGAGGGTAGCACGGAATGTGACTGTAGTTACCTTTTTTCTCGCTCTGGGAAAGCTTGCCGTGGCCATGCTCACCAACTCCGTTGTTATACTTGCAGATTCTTTTCACAGCTTTTCAGACATAGTTCCCATAATGGCTGCGTGGTTTGGGCTCAAAATAGCCCAAAAGCCGGAGAGTGAGAAGTTTCCATTTGGCTATTACAAGGCGGAAAATCTTGCGGCTCTATTTGCAAGTTTGTTCATCTTCTTCCTGGGATTTGAGATATTATCTGAGAGTTTAAACCGACTACTCTCAGAAGTTTCAAATGTGACCAACGATTGGCTTGGAATTTCCATGATTGCGGTTGCCATAATCACATCCTATTTTCTTTACAGGTACCAGTTCAGGGCTGCAGAGAGAACGAGATCTCAGGCCCTTATGGCCAATGCCACCGAGACAAAAATGGATATTCTCTCTGCATTTCTCGTTCTATTTGGATTCGTGTCTTCAATCTTCCACATTCCCTACGTGGAAGGTGCTGTTGGAATAATCCTTTCCCTATTCGTGTTTTACGCAGGATACGAGAATTTTCGTGATTCTGCCCTGGCCCTGATGGATGCGGGGGTGAGTGAGAAGGACATTGAGAGAATAAAAAATGCTGTGCTCTCAGTTCCCAGGGTGAAGGGGGTGAAGGAGGTAAAGGCCAGGCGCTCTGGCCCGTTTTTGATGGTTGAACTGGTGATCCTCGTTCCGGAGGGGCTTGATGTGGATAGGGCCCACAAAATTGCAGATGATGTGGAAATAAGGGTAAGAGCCCTGGAGATTGTGGACCATGTGATGGTGCACATCGAGCCAGAGAAATCCGAGATGCTTATGGCGAGACCCGTTAATGAGGATGGTTCACTTGCAAGGGTTTTTGGCTCAGCTCCCTATTTTGATATATTCCTTATTTTGGAAGGAAGAAGGGAGAAAATTGAGCGTATGAAGAATCCCGGGTTTGGGCTTTCAAAGAAGCGCGGGGTTAAGGCGGCCCTATCCCTGATAGACCGTGGTGTGGACGTTGTTGAGGTTAAGAATATCGGTGATGATTCACGGAAAATACTTGAAGATGCAGGGGTGGATGTCAGGATAATCCGCGGTTGATTTCCCAACTTCCAAAGAATTAAATTTCATAGGAGCATGATGAAACGATGAACTGGAACGAGTTTGTGAAATCCCTCGTGAAGTATTCGATTCTCACGGTAATAGGCCTGATAATCACACCATACCTCGTTATGATTGTTGGACTGGCAGTAATGCTTATTGGGGCCTTTTCAACGAGCCCTACCATAAACCTTCTCAGGTTCAGAACAAAGAGGATATTCAAATCCGCCGAGGTTGATGTTGAAGATATTGAGGATCCTGACAAAATTTACAACGTATCCTGGAGAGAGAGTCTTTTCATCCTTCTCACGGGATTCCTTATGTTTTTCATAGCCCTAATGGTTGCCAGTTTTGGATGGAGAGGTATAATATACATGCTCTGAGTGCCGGGGCCGGGGTTTGAACCCGGGACCTTCGGATTTCTCAGGCTTGGAGGTGGAGATTAAATACCCTATGAGTCCGACGCTCCACCAGGCTGAGCCACCCCGGCGTTTAAGAAACCTCTTCTTCTGCAACCTCTTCCGAAACTTCTTCAGGGGCTTCAACTTCAATTTCCTTCTTTTCCTCCTCACGCTCCAGTTCAATGACCTTCTCTTCCGGGAAGTGCAGAACTTCCGTTTTGCGGACCTCAATTCTGCGGACGGGGTAAATGGGTTTCAGGGCCTTGGAAAGGTCCCTTTTGACCTCATCACTGAGGAGATACTTCACATATTCGGAAAATGTCAGTTCTGTGGCCTTTGCAAAAAGATACTCAGAAATTTTCTTCCTCAACTCACTCTTTATTGAACTCTTAATTCTCCTATCTGGAACGGCGATTACCTTGACCCTTATCTTGTAACCATCTGCAGTGAGAACGGGGAATATGGCATCTATCCTGCTGCGTCTCCTCCTCACCATGCGGCGTATGTAATCGTTGGTCATGTCGTGGCCTATGAATCTTGTATATGCGTTTGTGCCCTGAATTCTGTTGATCTTGAAATAGAGTTTAACGTGCATCTTCTTAAAATCGCCCGTGAGATCGTATAGGGTTGATTCTGCAATTCTGCCAATTACCTTTTCCGGATCGTTCGCTGGAGTCATACCGATCTCCTTTGAACTAAATGTCTCCGGTGCTATTATGGTGTACCATACCTTTGATCTCCATTTATCACGAATTCTCCTGGCAGCGGCCCTTTCCGCTCTTCTGCTTGCCATGGGTAATCACCTTTGCGAAGGTAAATGGCCTTTCCTTTAAATAATTTTTGTAAATTTCTAAATACATTTGGGTCATGGGGGTGTTATGCAAAAACGCATAAAAAGCATTATTGTTTTTCTCCTCATCGTTCTGATAATTGCCCTCATCTACCATCCTAGTTTGGGAGGCCAGGTTTATATCACAGAGAAGGGTCATGCTCTTTATAACCTCACTCCTGGAAACAGCACGGAGAGTTTTAGTGCCACAACGATTCTGAACAATGGTTCTGGGTATCTGAGTTTGAGAGTGTCTGTTGGTAGAATCACCAAAATTCCTTGTGGTAATTCATCGGCCCTTGGAATCATAATGTCCCTAAATGCCACCGGGCACATGCCCCATGGACTCGTTCCCGAGGACGTGGTATTTGCAGTTAGAGGCTCCGGAAATCGGACCATGTACTATTCTTTCCTTATGAAAAACAATTCTGGGTTCAATGCAACTCCCTGGCCCCAGGAAGCATCCTTGGGCAGTCCCGATGCTTGGAGTCCCAAGAGCATTTATGATGGATTCAAGCCGCAAGCCTCCCATTTCGTTGCCGTGACTGAATTGCTGTGGATCATCAAAAATCCGGGCCAAGGGGGCATCATTCGTATAACGGTTCGCCTATACGGATTTAAAAACTTGATAACAAGTGAGGTGGATATTGAGATTTGAAGGCATATTTATATGCTCTGGATGAGATACGGGCCCATGCTTGTTTGTACAAAATGTGGCGAGAGATACGACCTCTCCTCTCCAATTCAAAGATGCTCCAGGTGTGGTGAGCCGCTTCAACTGGATTTTGCACGGGGATATGTTCGGGAAGGCAGGAGTGTATGGAGCAGGTTTGGTGATTTCTATCCAGATGTGCATCTGAACATGGATTACAGCATGGGAGAGGGAGATACTCCTCTCCTATTTTCCAGAAGGATATCCCGAAAACTTGGGAACGATATTTATTTGAAAAATGAATCGCAGAACCCCACCTGGAGTTTCAAGGACAGGGGAACTTTCGTGGCACTAAATCGTGCAATCTCCCTCGG
The DNA here is from genome assembly GCF_000327505.1 of Aciduliprofundum sp. MAR08-339. NCBI lineage: Archaea > Methanobacteriati > Thermoplasmatota > Candidatus Aciduliprofundum > Candidatus Aciduliprofundum sp. MAR08-339. Next base: position 347,136 of record NC_019942.1, on the reverse strand, counting down.
ATTTGAAAAAATAGGGGTTGTTTCAACGGGGAACATGGCTGCAAGCGTATCCGCCTACGGTGCCAGAGCGGGACTTGAAACCTACGTTCTCCTTCATTCCGGCACGTCCATAGATAGGGTGGCCCAGATATCAGTGTACGGATCCAAGGTAATTCTGGTTGAGGGTGACTATGGAACCCTCTACTATGAATCCATAGGGATTGGAACCCGAGAGGGCATTTATTTTATGAACTCGGACGATCCTTTCAGGGTTGAGGGGTACAAGAGCATAGCCTTTGAAATTGGAGAGACCGTTGAGGCCGATTATGTGGTGATTCCCACGAGTTCTGGCGGCTTACTTAGGGGAATAATGAAGGGCTTTGAAGAGTTGAGAAACAGCGGTATTATAGATAGGATTCCAGTGCCCGTGGCCGTTCAGGCAGAGGGGTGTGCCCCCATTTGCAGGGCATTCCACAACGGTACTCAGGTTGAAAGATTTGATGGGCCAAGAACAATCGCACATGCCATTTCAAATCCGTATCCTCCCAGTGGAAACGAGGTATTGAGGTTGCTCAAAAGGTACGGAGGTACCTGCATATCTGTTTCAGATGAGGATATAATTAATGCTCAAATGGACCTTGCCCATGAGGGAATATTCGTGCAGCCAGCATCCGCCACAGTCCTGGCTGCTGCCACGCATCTGAAAGTAAGGGACAAAAAGATTGTGCTTGTACTCACCGGTTCCGGGCTAAAGGCAAAAATGGAATATCATGGACGCATATACCAATGCGAACTCAAAGATCTTGAGAGACTTTTGGAGGTGATAGAAAATGAATCCTGAAGAACTGGTGCATCTGCATGACGAGTACAGGAAAAATGTGCTGAACATGCAAGCATCTGAAAATTACCTTTCATACAGGGTGCGCAGGGCTCTGGCATCCGACATGGCATCCAGGTATTCCATGGTGTTTGATATGGAAGTGCATGGCAGCGTGGTGCACAACGCCTACGGCGGAACGAGGTATCAGGAGGATATAGTGAATTATGCATCTGATATGGCAAAAAATGTATTTGCGTTCCAATACGCCAGTGTAAAACCCATTTCTGGGCACATAGCCGCCATGAGTGTGCTCATATCCATCGCGAGGAGAGGAGATAAGATAATGGCAATACCTCCCGAGGTCGGGGGTTACGATGGGTACTCTCAGCAGTACATGCCAGATATGTTCGACCTGAAATTTGTGCAGTTGAAATTGAAGGATTTGAGATATGTGGATACGGAGGATATAAGAAAAGAAAAGCCCCAACTTATCATTTTGGGTGCGAGTTACATTCTCTTTCCCTATAATCTGGACGAGGTTCTTGATGTGGCTGAAGATGTGGGAGCAAGGGTGGTTTACGATGCCTCCCACGTTCTTGGACTCCTACCCAGCGGTTTTCAAAAAGACATAGAGAGGTGCGATGTGGTTTACGGTTCAACCCACAAATCATTTCCAGGACCACAGGGTGGGATAATTCTGACCAATGATTCAGATCTTGGCAACAAGATTGAGAAAAATATGACATGGCGCACGCAGGACAATTTTCATACCAATCGTGTTGCGGCACTGGCCCTTGCACTTGAGGAATTCAAGCCGGTTGCCAAGGAGTATGGTGATAGGGTGAGAGAGAATTCAAAGGTTCTGGCAAGAACTCTGCATTCCCTAGGGCTTGAAATACGCTTTCCTCCGGATTTCACAGATTCTCACCAGATACTTCTTGAGGAGGGCGCTCTTAATAAATTCAATTTAACTCCCCCCGATATGAGCAGAGTCTTGGAGAAAAATGGTATCATAGTGGATGCTGTTGGAAGAATTGGAACTGCAGAACTCACGTGGAAGGGTTATGGCAAGGAGGATATGGAGAGTATTGCTAAACTCATTATCAGCGCATTGAAGGGTGAGAGTGTGGCAGAAGAGGTACGTGCTCTCGTGGAAAAATGGGATGGAAAAACCATGGGTGAGAGGGCTATGGGAGTATGAGGGTGCCCACATCCCTGCCTTCAAGGGCGAGTTTCAGATTTCCATCCTTTCTGAGGTTTATTATCCTTATTTTTGCATTCTTCAACCTCAGTGCCTCAAGAAGTTTGTTTTTCATTCCACCAGAGAAATCGCCTGTATCCCAGAGAGGGAGGGAGCGTGCCTCATCCTTCCCTATTCTTCCAATAACCATTCCCTTCTTGTCAAGTAAACCATCCACGTCCGTACCGTATATTATTTCATCCGCCCCAAGACGCAGTGCAAGCTCCGTTGCGATTTTATCTCCAGAAATCACTGTTAAGCCCGATGATTCGTCAATGACCCCATCTCCCCTCAGCACGGGGATGAACCCCATATCCACAAATCTTTTAAGGCAATTTAAATTAAAATGGATAAACTCTCCATTTCTGGCTCTTGCCACATCGGTAATGGATACTTCCACAGCCGGATGCCCATGCTCAACGAGAGCCTCCACGATGACCTTTGTGATTTTTGCCACCTCAGAGCGCAGGTAGGCCCACTGAATATGGTTGCTTTGCAATCCTTTGAAAAGTTTGTACTCCTTGGCCAGTTTATGGCCTACATAGCCCACACCGTGCACAATCACGTACCTTTCATTGGGAATGAGTTCCCTAGCCACCCTATCTGCTACCTCCGCGACATGGTCATCTCCATTTCTCTTATCTGTAAGTGCAGAGCCTCCTATTTTGATTATTTTCATTGTCCTCCTTAAGGGATTGCACTTTAAAATATGTTTTGGAAATCCACAGAATTGTGGCACAGGATTTAAATAAGAGGAATAATCTTTCTCAACCATGTTGCCCATAGATGAAGTTGCCTCAAAGGTAGGGATAGAGAACATTATTCGTTACGGAAATTACAAGGCAAAGATCCCCCTTGAGGAGATCTGGAGGAGGGAAAGGAGAGCCAAGGTGGTTCTGGTAACTGCCACAAATCCCACTCCCCATGGGGAGGGGAAAACAACAACTTCCATAGGCACCAGTATGGCATTCTGGAGAATGGGAAAGAGGAGCATTGTGACCCTTAGAGAACCCTCACTTGGACCTGTTTTCGGGATAAAGGGAGGTGGCACAGGAGGTGGAAAAAGTACCGTTGAACCCAGCGAAGATATAAATTTGCACTTCACCGGTGATTTTCATGCCATTCAGATAGCCCATAATCTTCTTTCCACGGTGATCAACAATGCAATATTTCACAATGTTGAGCCCTGCCTTGACAGGAAGAAAATTCTCTGGAGCAAGGTTATGGACCTCAATGCCAGGGAATTGCGAGGCATAGTTGAGGGCCTTGGTCCCAACGGTGGGGCAGTTATGGAGAACCATTTCGAGATAACCTCTGCAAGTGAGATATCCGCCATAATAGCAATCTCCAAGGATTACAGAGATTTGAAGGAGAGATTGTCCAACATCCTTGTGGGATTTAAAAACGATAAAACCCCCGTATTTGCAAGGGATTTCAATGTGGTGGGTGCAATGGCTGCCGTGCTCCGAGATGCACTGCTTCCTAATCTCGTGCAGACCTCAGAGGGCACACCTGCGGTGGTTCATGCAGGTCCATTTGCAAACATAGCCCACGGGCACAATTCGCTCCTGGCCGATGAGATAGGTATGCGCTATTCAGATTACCTTGTAACGGAGGCAGGTTTTGGCTCAGACCTTGGTGCCGAGAAATTCGTGAACATTGTTGCTCGGATGGGTGATTTTGATATCAGTGGTGCCGTGCTTGTGACCACGGTTAAGGCACTGAAGTACCATGGAGGTGTGAAAAAGAAGCACCTTGAGGAGGAGAATGTGGAGGCATTGGAGAGTGGGGCATCCAACCTTCAGAGGCACATAGATATCGTGCGCAAACTCGGATTTGAACCCGTCGTTGCCATAAATCACTTCCCTCAGGATACGGAACGAGAGTTGAGCAGGTTGCAGGAAATAGTGGAAGATATGGATGTCAAATTTGCAGTGAGCGAGGTATTTGCCAGGGGTGGAGGGGGGGGAATTGATATTGCCAAGCACCTTGAGAGCATACAACCCAGGAAGCCACGGTTCACCTACAAACTCGATGAGCCCATAAGGGAAAAGGTTGAGGCCATAGCCACCGAGATATACGGTGCGAGCGGTGTGGTATGGGAGCAGCAGGCGAAGAAGGATCTCAAATTGGTGGATAAACTGGGATTCAACGATTTCTACGTGTGCATGGCAAAGACCCAGTATTCCCTCAGTGACAATCCAAAATTGCTTGGAGCGCCTGAAAACTTTGAGGTGCATGTTCGCGCTTTGAAGATCTCCTCTGGTGCAAGGTTCGTTGTACCTCTTTTGGGTGATATAAACACCATGCCTGGACTTCCCACAAAACCTGCTGCGGAAAACATAGACCTGACGGATGATGGCCGCATAGTCGGTCTGCACTAATTTTTTATTCATTTTGCGAAAAGATTATTAGTTTCAATGTAATATATGCGCAGATGTATCGTTTTGGTCTTGCCGGAATACCGTTATCGTGCAAGGGACGCACGTTAAAGGATGCCATAGAGGATACCCACAGAATGGGACTACATGCCATGGAGATTCAATTTTTGCGTGTCAACGTTCAGGAAAGAAGCGTTTACGATGAGGTGGGTTTGAAGCCCAGAGAGATTGAAAATGCCCTGATTGTAGAGGTTCTGCGCCCTGACGAGGAGGGTAATTATCAGCCCATCGGTATAGATACGCAACTGGAGGAGGACGATATTCTTCTTGAACTCTTCTGGAACCTTGCCACAAGTTACGGTGAATTGAAAAAACTTGGCGAGTTGGCCAAGGAACTTGATGTGCAGTTGAGTTTGCATACGCCCTATTATATGGATTTGATTTCGAATACGGAACTGACTGAGAAATCAATTGATTACATAATTTGGGGAGGATTGCTTGCCAACGAGATGGGAGCAAAATACGTTGTCAATCACATCGGTCTGTATGGGGATCTCAGCAAGGCGCAGGCAATGAAGAACGTTGTGGCGAATGTGAAGAAGATAAAGACAAGGTACAGGGAACTCAAACTCAAGCCGAAACTGGGATTCGAAACCTCTGGCAAGCAGGTGGTTTTTGGAAGTCTAGAGGAGGTAATTTCACTTTCAAAGAAGGTCAAGGGAGTTTTGCCGGTTGCCAATTTTGCCCACATACATGCCAGAACAAATGGATCTCTAAAGGATCAGAAAAAATTCGAGGAAGTATTTGATAAACTCGCGCCATTCTGGAAGGATGAGTATTATGTGCATTTTGCAGGCGTGTTTTATGAGAACGGCAACGAGACTGCCATAGTTCCCATAAAAAAAGGAGACCTGAAATTCGAAACCCTTGCAAATGTCCTGCTCAACAATGAGTACAATATCACGGTTATATCCTCCACTCCGCTTCTTGAGCATGATGCTGCATACATGCGGGTTATTATGGAGCGTGTTCTTGCCAGAAGGCTTGCAAAGAAGAAGTGATGCGCATGTTCCATGAGGCTTACAGGTACATAATTGAGAGCATAGGTGAATCATTGGATGCCGTTGATACTTCCCTGGTAAACAGGGCCGTGGAGATGATATCCTCCGCAAAGCAGATTTTTGTTTACGGCTCCGGGCGCTCCGGTCTTGTGGGTAAGTTCTTCGCCATGCGCTTGGTGCAGCTGGGGCTTGTTGCTTATTTCATCGGTGAGACTATAACTCCTGTGGTTAATCCGGGAGATGTGGTGGTGCTCGTATCCAATACCGGACGCACGCAGTCAACTCTTCTCGTGGAAAGTATTGTGAAGAGGATTAATGCGAGGGTTATTGCTGTAACATCCGATGGTTCCTCTCCGCTTGCGGAGAATGCGGATCTCACATTCATAATCAAATACAGTAAAACAAGGGGTGAACTTGCCCCATTGGGCACTCTCTTTGAAGATGCATCGGTTATATTTTTTGATTCACTCATAGCAGCGCTTATGAAGAAACTGGGTCAGAGGGAAGAGGATATGAGGAGGCGCCATGCCATATGGGTTTAGAGATAGTGATTGAGGCGGAACTCCACCCAACAGAGGATGTGGAAAAGGTTAAAAATGCCATATTGAATATATTCCCCGATGCCAGGTTGGAAATTCTTGCGGGGGAAATTAGGGGCATATCCCACAGTGTTGATACCTTGGGCAAGATTCTGAAGGAGATGAGAATAAGGGACGCGGCTCGCAGTGTTTTTCTGAGCAATCTATACGATGATGAGATCGTTTTTTCAATAAGCAAGCAGGCGGCCACAGTTGGAAAGGTGAATTTTTCCGTGGGCAACGTGCCCCTTGGAGATATAAAGATAATCATGAGGGGCGAGAATTTAAGGGAGATAGTGGATATGATTGCCCCCGATACGAGAAAGCTCAGTTGAAGTAGTTTTGGTAATATGAATTGTCTTCTCCCACCTTTATTTCAGTGCCGCACCTGATGCATCTTACTGTGTTTTTATCAACGTACTGGAATATTGTACCTCCGCAGTTTGGGCATACCAGGTTGGTCCATGCCACGTTGGGTACCCTTTTATTTTCCTGCGGCCTACGCTTTACAGGTTTTTTCTTTGAGAAATAGTTTATTGTTCTGATGGTGTATGATATGAAGAAAATCAAACCCAGAATTGCCATGGCCAGCATGAGGAATCCGAAAAGGTAGGATAATCCCTTTTCCATCCCCATTGGTATGCTTATGAAATCGGTCATGAAGTGCAGCATTATGGATGCGTATATGCCATAGCGAATGTAGAGATAACCCAGGAGGAGTCCACCCACAAAGGTTGGAATCATCTTCCAAAAACCCCATGCTGACACGTGTGCCGCTGCAAACACTATGGCTGAGAGCACTATAAATATGGCTTCAACAGAGGTGATTTTTCCGTACCCTCCTAATATGCGTATTGGAGACACCCTTTTTCCCTTGAGAATGTAAAAGAGGTACACAGGTATGCCGAGGAACACTGTTCTTACAATAAGTTCTTCATACACGGAGGCATGGAGCAAACTCAGCATTTGCTGCCATATGGGCATCTTCCCGATTCCCGGTGTGTGGGGCGTGTATCCGAACAGCAGAAATATGTAAACAACGAGTATGCTGAAGAATATGTTCAATGCGTAAAGTTCAGAAAGTTCCTGGAATGGATTTCTTCTGTAGGCCGATGGATTTTTCACAAAACTTCTGTAATACGGGATTATCCCGTAGAAGAGCATGAGTATGACCGATGCTGAGATTGCAGATGCCAGAAAAACGTACCAGGCATACCCAAATGAGCCCGTTAGATAGAAAATCAATACGGGGGTGGGCCAGATTGGGAAGGGTATGACCACATAAATGGGAATTGCAAAATAGGTATCGGATATGTGTGGAACAAGGTAAAACAAACTGTAGAGCATGTAGGCGAAAATTGTGATTATTATTGTCAGTGCTATCAGCGATGCTATGAAGGATGATATTTCCTTCAGGGTGTGAAGGGGTGATTTCATACAGAGGAGAATGGCTTGTTTGATAAAGTTTTTTCGTGATTTTGTTCCATAATAGATAATCATGAGAAAAGGTATTTAAAATCAGGTCAAATTATCATTAATCGTTCTCAAAAATGAGAATGTCTCCATGCTATCACCTGCGGGCACAGGGCCCTCTTAGGAGAATGTCAAAATGAAGAAGGTGTATAGGAGAGAAAAGGGCGAAATGGGCGTGGGCACACTCATAATATTCATCGCTATGATCATAGTCGCCGCAGTGGCGGCAACAGTGCTAATACAGACTGCATATATGCTCCAGCAACAGGCCATGGAAACAGGGGACGTAGCCATACAGGATGTTGCTACAGGCTTCAAGGTGATTACAATTCAGGGCATAAGAAGTGATGTGATCTACACAAACGAAACTCTGGGTAACATATCCTCCGGAGACACCGTATTCACAGGAACCCTCAAACATGTGCCGGTGAATCCTCACAGTGTTACCATAACAAATGGAACCTTTGTTGTTAAGGACGATGGTACAGGAAACCTTGTGCCGGTAATAGGCAATGTGAGTGGGACAATAAACTACAACACTGGAGAGGTTAAGTTGATACTCCCACAGGCAGCCACAGCAAGTAGTGAGGTAAATGCCACCTATGGCTCTGGATACAGTCCAACAATAACCTATCTGGAAATCAAGGTTGGTCTCATGGCCGGAAGTCCTCCTATCTCGCTCTACAGCGTGCTTGTGGAAATAAGCGATGGCTACACAGATGCGACCCTGACCTATAATCCAAATGCTCAGAATTTCACTGATCTCACAAACAGAACATTTGGGGTGCAGATAGCAAGGGACATGCCACCATCCAACTGGGAAAGGGATAGGGTGATAACCTCCGGAGATGTGATAAAGATATTAATAAACGCATCGGCCGTTGGACTTTATCTCGCTCCCCAGACCAACGTGATGATAAAGCTCATACCAAAGCACGGAGTGCCGAATCTGGTGGAATTTGAAACCCCATCTACGTACACAACCAAGTACATAAATCTCTGGTGAGGAGGTGAAAAATGATACTTGAGAGGATAGGAGAAGACCCAAGTAAGCATGTGTTGGCGATGAAATGGCTCGCGTATATGATGCAGCATGTGGATCACCAGGGTCTGGAGAGGGTACTGGAGTACTACGAAAAAATAGGATGGATAGGCACTCGTGCCAAGGAAGAATTAAGCTCCATCGCCTCGGGTCTTAAATCCACGGGAAAGGGGGAGTGGACCCTGCCGTTCAGGGTTCACCTCACCTCCCTGCTCTTCATATCCAAACTGGCAGATATACCTATTGAGAGAGAACTCACAGGCATCAATACCTACATTGAGAATTGGATAAACAGTCCGGAGGAAATCCTCTCAATCTAGGATTTCTATCACATCTAGCCACAGAACCTCAACCCTTTTGTCAAGTTTCTCTGCTAGGCTTGGGGTGGTCCTTCCTCCATCGCCGTGCATAAGTTCCTTTATGTAGGTACCACTCTGTGCAAGCACTTCCACAACCCATGTATCTTTTTTCCTTTCCACGAGTTTTATCTCGTAAACCTCTCTAATTCTAACCCTATCAGCCCTGCGATGCTTTACCCTTGTTGGTGTTCTCTGTGATATTTTACCCACCAGAGATGAGAGTGCCCTTCTTATATCCTCCTCATCAGCATCCACCCTAATCCCAACCCTGTACCTTTTTCTGGGTTCGGCACTCTTTATTTTCTGAATTTCATCCTTTGTGGCAAATCTCAAATCCATAACTTCCACCTTTCCGCTGGAGTTGATCTCCTCCTGTATTTTTTGCAGATCCACTCTTCTTCTTCTGGGTGCCTTTATTTCAACTATGAAAGGTCTGCCATTTCCCAGCATTCTCGCATCAATGTCCTCTCTGCCCATTCCATGGAGAGCATGACCAGAACCTCCGGTGATTTTCATAATTGGTGCTGCTATTATCTCCTCAACACTCTCCATGTACTTCCCGGAGGGCCATTTTGTCTGCGGTATTCCACGCACCAGTTTTCTGTACCTTCCGTAGATGAGGATTGGTTTTATTTCAAGGCGCACATCATCGTATTTCGTGTCCACGATGACAGTTATATCTGGATCTTTGGTGGTGGCCTCCTTACCTGTCAAGGACATAACCATTTTTCCAAGTTCCCTATTGAATTCCCTGTTTATGGGTTCTCCCATGTTCCCGAATTCCATCCTGTATTCCTCATCCTTGGCCATGGTCTCTTTTGAAAATCTGGAACCTATCATAAAGGTGTCATATTCATAGTCCTTGAGTATTTGAGAAATGTAGTGAGCATAATCTTCAAGCCGTGAAAATATGTTATCGCAAACCTCACAGTTTTCGGGAATTAAGGTCTCAACATTCACATTGTTTTCCATTGCAAACATAACCCTGATGGCCTTTCCCCTCTCTTCGTTGCTCAATCCGTGCCCAAGCAAGGCGTATATCCTTCCTAGGCAATGGTCGCATATGGGGAGTTTTGCAGTTTCAATATTCACCTTATCCATAGGCACCTCATAGCGCAAATGATAAATTATTTTTTCTCATATTGTACATGCCCAGGAAACCGGTGGGCTCGAAAAATGAGAGTCCATCGCTCCCCTGGGCTATATTCCAAAGTACTGTGCTATTCCATCAAGAATGTACTGCACGGCAAAAGCGGCCACAAGAAGTCCCATCACACGGGTAAATGCCCTGGCACCCTTCTCTCCCATTATTCTTGAAATGTAATTTGCACCCAGAAATATCAGTGAGGTTAGAAGTACTATGGATATTATGGATACTGCAATTGATACACTCTCACCTGGATACTTTCCCATAAGAATTATTACGAGGGATATGGCGCCAGGACCGGCGAGCATGGGTGTTCCCAGGGGTACAATACCCACATCTCCAGTCTCCTCGTGGAGTGCGGTTTTCTTGTTCGTGCTTCTGGGCTTATCTCCCTCCTTTACCATTTCAATACTCACCATGAGCATTAGAAGACCCCCTGCAATCATAAGGGCTTCAATGGATATTCCCATGAAATCAAGGATGTATATGCCCAGGTATTCAAAGAATATTAGGAGAACTATGGCTGTGATGGAAGCCTCCTTTACTATTTTCCTCCTCTGCCCCTCGCTGAGTCCTGCTGTAAGAGACATGTAAAGTGGAAGGGCAGCGAAGGGGTCTATAACAGCAAATAGGGGTATGAAAATGTGAAGGAAGGTATTCAAATCCATAATTTCTCCCTATTATGACGAAATCTCCTTGGAGAGGGTTTCCAGTTTGCCCATTATCATATACACCATGGTTCTACCGTGAACGGGTATGTTTGGATCGTTTGCGATTTCATCAAGTGCGAATATGGCGCTTGCAATGCGCACATCCAATGCCTGGCCATTCTTGGTGAGAATATCCTTTGCATTTGAAATACCCTTCCTTATATTCCTTGGGAGCGAGGTATCTTCACTCAACTCCTCCAGCATACCAACTATCTCCTGGTAAAGTTTATCTTTTTCGCTCATATTTATCACCTCATTCAAATTTTATTCCTCTCTCCTTGTAGGTGTTCACAACCATCATGGTTTCAGTCTTCATAACACCATCAAGTTTGGAGAGTTTGTTCACAATGAAATCCTTTAACTCTCCGTAGGAGGGGAATTTCACCTTCACGATAATATCATACTCCCCCGTGACGAGAAAAACATCTTCCACATTGGTAAATTCCCTTGCCTCGTTTGCGAAATCCTCAATACTCTTTGTGTCAACCTTAACCCCAATAAGTGCGGTTACAATCTGATTGCTGTAATAAGCACTCATTATTGAGTCATCTTCCATGGAAATCACCTCGGTCTTAATATCCTTTCACATATTTATATTTTCCCGACTTAGGGGAAAACGCAGCATGTTTCCATAGGTCTCACCTCTATGTCCTTGCCTCTCATGTACCTCATTGTTTTGAGGGATGGAATAACTATACCCTTGAAATTCAGATCAACTGCCTCCCGTTCCAGATTTACGAATTTTCTTGGACGCATGCATCCCAACACAATTTTTCCGGGATTGATCTTTTTTGCCGCATATCTGAGCACATCAATTGCTTCCTCCTCTCTTATCTCTACATTCTCCATCGGTGTGCCCTTTGTGGGAATGAGAACTATGAGCACGAGATTTGAGAACCTTTTCAAATGGGCAATAAAATCCACGGTTGCGTATTCCCATTCCACCCTTCCAAAATTGAGCCCTATGATGATGTGGGGTGAGTAATTGAGTGATGAATCATCGAGCATTTCAAGTGCATAGAAATAGTCCTCCTCGGTTCTGTTTAATCCCAGAACTTCTCTTATGGTTTCCGTTGAGCCCACAACGTCAAAGGATATGTGGTGTGGATTCATCTCTTCAAGGTAGTTTATGTCCTCTCTGTCAATTATTCCGGTGTGCACGTTAACCAGAAGATCAGTGTTTTCAGTGATCCACCTCACCGCATCCTTGAACCTTCTGAGAGGCACCTTTCCGTTGGGCATGGAGCCACCGCTCAGAAGGAAACCGTTAATACTTTTTTCTTTATCCTTAACAAATTTCAGCAATTTCTCTGGAGTCTCAACGGGTACCATATGCTCTAGATACTTTCCGCTGCAGTGCTTGCAGTGCAGTGTGCAGAATTTTCCCGTCACGGAGAGCGAAGGAAATCTGTTTCCAGGGTAATATATGTACACATTTCGACAATTGCGAGGGAGTAAATATGCATTTTGGTGCAATGGCAAAAATTATTTATCTCAATAGGGTATTGGAAAAGTTGATGGGTAGAAGGTACAGGGTTGCAGGCCAAACTTACGTTGATAGGGTGTACGTGCCCTACGTGCTGATCCCGCTCTGGCAATTGAAATTGAGGGAGAAATATGGCATAGAGGTTGATAAGGAAATTGTGAGAATTCTCGTGGAGGCAAGGTACAGCAAATCAACGTGGAAGTGGCGCAGGGCAATGAAGAAGGTCGCAGAGGAACTGAAAAACAGGGGAATATCGGCGACCCATGCCTCTGAACTCGCACATCGCCTTGTAAGGGCAGTGGCAACTCAATGAAAAAGAAAAAACTTGAAATTCTGCTTGAGGGCGTGGATAAATACACGAATCCCAAGGCCTTTTTTGAGCAGTATTTCACTCCCGCTCCCATAGCATCAGATATCCTTTTTTTTGCCCATTCCCTTGGTGATATTGGGGGAAGGAAAGTAGCAGATTTTGGTGCAGGTACGGGCATATTTTCCATAGGTGCCTGTCTTCTCGGGGGCGTGGTTTATGCCGTGGAAATTGATCCGGAGGCTGTTGTGATACTTAGGAAAAATGCTGAAAAATTCAAATGCGATTTTCAAATTGTTAATGATGATGTTGAAAATTTTGATATGCATGTGCACGTGGTGATACAGAACCCCCCATTCGGCTCACAAAGAAAGCATGCAGATCTCCCATTTCTCAGAAAGGCCATGGAAGTTGCCAGTGTGGTTTACACCCTGCACAATGCTGTAACGGCCAGTTTCGTAGAGGAGAAAGTTGAGGAATTTGGGGGGAAAATAACACATAAGAAGATTTACAAATTTCCAATACCCCGGACGTTTCGCTTTCATACGCGCGATAGGGTTTACATTGATATGGTGCTTTACAGAATATCCGTAGGAGAATTTAAATAGGGGATTACATATTGGCAATTTATGGATTCAATTAAGGAGCCAGGGCCCAAGCCTGAAGACGTTGCCAAACTTGAAAATGAGGTAAAGGCTTTGAGGAGGGAGGTCAGCGAGATGAAGGAACTCATCCGCAGTCTCTTACAGGTCCTTATGGAGAATGTGGATGAGGATGAAGAGGATCTATACAATTACACCTAAAAAAATTTATATGGGGGTGCTCATTGGGTAGGAGGTGATTAAAAATGACAATGCCTTTGAAAATGCTTGAAAATTTCATGAACAAGAGGATATCTCTGCTTTTGAAGGACAACAGGGTGCTTGAGGGCAAACTTGTGGGTTTCGATGATTACATGAACATGGTCCTTATGGACACGGAGGAAAAGACAGAGGAGATGACCCGCAGGTTGGGCACGGTGATTCTCAGGGGAAATAACGTAGTTCGTATGTCCCTAATAGGATGAGAATGACCGAGAAAATTGAAGTTATCTGTCCCCACTGCGGGGGGATAATAGAGGAAGAAACCCTTACCTGTAGATCCTGCGGTAGGAAGTACACCAGGAAGGAGTACGAGGAATTAAAGAATGAAATCCTTTTGAAAAGTTGGTTGCTGGGTGACGATCTTAAGGTTATTGAGGAAGATCGTAACATGCTTGATAAATGGCTTCAGGGTGATGAGGAAAGTTTCTTCGGTTTTATGGAGGAGAAGGGCCGTGGTGAGGAGGCCCGGGAAGTTAAAGCCAGGGTGGAGGAGGCGAAAAAAACCTCATCTGGCAATGTGGATGTTGATAAACTTATTGAGGAAAATATAAAACTGAAGAGCCTTCTAGATGTGGAATTTGCAAAGAGGGAGGAGTTGGAGAAGGAGATTGAGGCTCTCAGGAATGAGATTGAAGAGTTAAAAAAAGAGGCTTTGAAGCCCCTACCTGAGGATATAAGGGAATTGAAGAAAAAAGAAATTGAACTCAGGGAGGAGATAATAAGACTTGAAACTGAAAAGAAGAGGAAAATGCTTGAGTTGGAGAGAACTCCTGTCACTGCCCTGTCTCCAGAGGAAGTTGAAGATCTTAAAAAGACCATCAAGGAGGGTAATGTGGAGGGACTTGTGGAGAAGATAGATGAGCTTTCCAGGGCACTGGCGGATAAGGAAAAGCAACTTGGAGATTTAAAGGCGGAAATCAAGATAAAGGAGGACGAGATGAAAAAACTTCAGGAGATGCTCAAGTATAAGGAGGAAGAGCTTATAAGAAGGGAGGAGGATCTTCTTTACAGGGAGAAAAAAATTGAAGCGCAACTAAAGCAGCTTCAGATGATAAAGAATGAGATAGGAAATATGGATGAGATAATGTTAAAGCGCCGATTGGAGGATCTTCAGGAGGAAATTCAAAGGAAGGAGGAGGAGTTGAGGGCCAAGGAGAAGTACCTGCGTATGAAGGAGAAGGAAATAGAGGCAAAATTAAAGGGTCTTGCAGAGGAGGAGGTTGCCCTTGCCGAGGAAGAGGTTAAGATAGAAATCCGGGAGAGAAAGGTTCGCACCGGTACAAGGCGTCTTGATGATCTCCTTTACGGAGGATTTCCCATGGGCTCCAATGTTCTAATTTATGGGCCTCCCTACAGCAGCAAGGAGGTGCTCGTGTATTCATTTATAGCGGAGGGCCTTCGTAAGGGTATTCCCGCCATATGGATTCTCACGGATATCACCGTTGATGGGATTCGTGAGGATATGAGTTACGTTCTACCAACCTACGAGCAGTACGAGAAGTTGGGACTCGTGTACTACATAGATGCGTATTCCAGGAGTATAGGAGATACCACTGAAATAGAGGGGGTCGTGTATCTGGATTCTCAGAACGATGTGGATGGTATAATGCGTGCTGTGGATGATATTGTAAAGAAGATAAAGGAAAAGAGCAAATACTACAGGCTTGCATTTCGCAGTCTCTCCACGGTGATGGCCTATCTCGATCCTCAGGCGCTCCTGCGGTTTTTACAGCCATTCACAACAAAGAGAAAGAGGGACAATGCCGTTTCACTCTACCTTCTTGAGAAGGGATTGCACAGCGAGAATGAGATTCAGATGGTTGGATACACGATGGATGGTATGATAGAGTTCAAGATAGAGGCGCACAAAATATACCTCACCGTGCATGGTATAACCGAGGTGCAAAGCAGGAACTGGATAGAGGTTACGGCCAGCAAGAGTGGCATAACCCTTGGTTCGTTTACTCTCGGGCACATAAGGTGATATTTTGATAGTCCTTGGGATTGAAGGTACGGCGCACACAGTTGGTGTTGGTATTGTCACAGAGGATAAGGTTCTCGCCAATGTATCCCACATGTACAGACCTCCAGAGGGTGGTATTCACCCCAGAGAGGCGGCGAACCACCATGTGCAGTACCTTCCAAAAATTCTTGAAGAGGCTTTCAATGTTGCAGGTATATCTCCTGAGGATGTAGATGGTGTGGCATTCTCTCAGGGTCCGGGTCTTGGTCCTTGCCTGCGTACAGTGGCCACTGCAGCCCGTGTAATGAGTTTGAAGTTAAAGGTGCCCATAGTGGGTGTGAATCACTGCATAGCACATCTTGAGATAGGCAGGTTCACCACAGGTGCAGAGGATCCAGTTATGCTCTACGTATCCGGTGGAAACACCCAGGTTATATCCTACGCTTCAGGGAGGTACAGGGTGTTTGGGGAAACCCTGGATATTGGCGTTGGAAATATGCTTGACAAACTTGCGAGAGAAATGGGTGTACCATTCCCCGGTGGGCCCAGATTGGAAAAACTTGCCCTCCAGGGAGAAAAGTACATTCCGCTGCCCTATTCTGTTAAGGGTATGGACATGGCCTTCTCAGGTATTCTCACAGCTGCAATTAACAAACTGGGTGAGGAAAGGAAAGAGGATATTGCTTACAGTGTGCAAGAAACGGTTTTTGCCATGCTCACGGAGGTAACGGAGAGGGCACTCACCCATCTTCGAAAGGATGAAATTCTCTTGGCTGGAGGAGTGGCAAGAAACAAACGTCTTCAGGATATGCTTAGAGTTATGGCAGAGGAGCGCGATGCCCGTCTCTACGTACCCTCTGGAGAATTTTGTACAGATAACGGGGCAATGATCGCCTATTTGGGCTTGCTTTTTCTGAAGCATGGAGTTTCAATGGATATTGGAGAAACTCAGGTAATACAGAAATTCCGCACGGATGCGGTGCAGATTCCCTGGGAAGTTAAGAGGCACAGGAGGGAATATGTTGAGGCACCTGGGGCTGAGGCAACAATCTCCCGTGAGAAATTCTTTGAGCGCGGGGTTGTGAGGAAAATAAGGCCATCCAAGGGCTATCGTATAGCGCCTCTTGATGGGAGAATAAGGAAAATGCGTACAAGAAAAGAGGCAAGGATGATGCACGAGTTGAAGAGGCACGGTGTGAGGAGTCCTGTGATTTATGATCTGGACGATTACGAAATTGTTATGGAAGAAATAGATGGTGCAACCTTGGCAGATGTGCTCAACGATATGCCCGAAGAGGATGCAAGAAAAATAATAGTTAGAGTGGCTGAAACTGCCGCGAGGATTCACAGTGCAGGATTCTCCCATGGGGATTTCACCACAGGAAACATGATACTTTCAGATGGAGATATTGTCATCATAGACTGGAGTATGGCTGAGCAAGATGTGACCCTGGAGGATATGGCCGTTGATCTGGAGATGTTTGAAGAGACCTTCAGAGCCGCACATTTTGTCCACAAAGATCTCCTGGAAGATTTCTTCTCTCGCTACCGTGAGTTGATGGGCACCGAGATCCTGAGGCAGGTGGAAGAGATTAAGGGGAGGCGAAGGTATGTTTAAAATAATAACCCACAACGTGCACAAGTATCAGGAGATGAAAAAAATAATTCCATCGCTTGAAATGCTCAATATGGAGTACCCGGAGATTCAGGCCGATAGACTTGAAGAGGTAGTTGATTTTGCTCTCAATTACCTTGCGGATAAAATAGATGGGAATTTCATAATTGACGATTCTGGATTGTTTATACATGCCCTCAATGATTTTCCCGGGGTGTATTCTGCCTATGTTTTTCGCACACTTGGAAACGAAGGGATTCTCAAATTGATGGAAGGAGTTGGGGATAGAAGGGCCACATTCAAGACCGTTATAGGGGTGCACATTGCCGGTGAGAATTTCAAATTTGTTGGCCTTTGCCATGGCTATATTGCCGAGAAACCCCGCGGTACCAATGGATTTGGATACGATCCCATATTCGTTCCAGAGGCATACGATAAAACCTTCGCGGAAATGAGCACAGATGAAAAGAACAGGATATCTCACAGAGGCAAGGCCATAAGAAAGGTGAGTTCATTTTTTGATAGATTTGCCCCTGGCACAGTTGATGCAGAGCCCTGAACTTGCAACGTAGTGCTCCTCACAAACGGGCCTTCCGCACATCTTGCATACATGTGTTGCAGGTGCACCGCAGATGTAGCAGTTTCCGATGATCATCTTTTCCTCCTGATATATTCAAGGTAGAACTCGGGGTAATTCTCGTACTCAAGTGGGTCCTCGTAGCCAGCCTCCATAAAACCCTTCAGCCGGAGAAGGCATGAATCGCATCTCCCGCAGGCCTTCTCTCCTCCCCTGTAGCAGGACCATGTTAGTTCGTAGGGCACCCCAAGTTCCATGCCCTTCTTTATTATTTCTGCCTTGGTCATATGGATTATTGGGGCGATTATTTTTATTGGCTTTCCAGTGACTCCCCTCTTCGTACCAAGATTTGCACACTTTTCAAAAGCCTCCACGTATTCGGGTCTGCAATCTGGATATCCTGAATAATCGATGGCATTTGCCCCGTAGAATATGGCATCTGCCTCTATTACCTCTGCATAGGCGAGGGCGTAGGAAAGTAAAATTGTGTTTCGTGCGGGCACATATGTTATTGGAATTTCCTTCTCTATATCCTCCACGCTTCTAGATGGAACTTCAATGTCATCCGTCAGGGCACTTCCTCCTATCTGTCTGAGATCAATTTTGAGAATTTTGTGGGGAACGTTGTAATATTCTGCGATTTTCCTTGCGCTCTCCAGCTCTCTTGAATGTCTCTGTCCATAGTCAAAGGATAATGCATGCACTTCGTACCCCATATCAAGGGCCATTGCGAGCACGGTTGATGAATCTAAACCGCCAGAGAGTAGCACAACGGCTCTCATAGGTTCACCTCCACATAGTGACATGCACCCTGACCAGGTCCTTCATCAACGCACACCTCAATACCCTTAACATTTTCTGGAAAGTTTATCCGGTTAGATATGAGTTTTGAGAAGTATATTGCAAGTTCTTCCGCTGTTATTAGGGGTATGTCCAGGAAGGCAATTTCGTCTATTGGAAATGCATATTTTTTTCCTTCAAACGAGACTTCAACAGTATCTCCAATTATTTTGTGCTCTATGTATCTTGTATCCCTTGGGAGCAGGAGCCTGTGATCCAGTTCATCGCATATACTGCGTACCTCTCTCTTCAAGTCCACGAAATCGTATAGAATTCCCCCCTCCGTCTCTCCGAATATTCTTATTCTCACCCCGTAATCATGCCCGTGTATGCGGGAGCATTTGTGATGAGAGGGTATGAAATGGGAGGCGGAGAATTTAAGCCCAACTTTCCAGCCATCTATTTCAAGCATCATACTTCCCAATGCGGTTATGGATTTATAATTTTTCTCCCGCTTTAATCTTGTTCACAATTTTTGTTCCCTCTGCTGTCAATAGCAGATCTGAAGACAGGAGTCCCATGAATTTAAGGTCCTCTATTATTTTTTCGATATCCCCAACTTCCATGTCCAGGAGATAGCTGATCAGAATATTGTCCTTCATTCCTGTATAGAGGAGAAGGAGGATTTTCTTGTGTTTTTCGGTAATTTCAACAGTTTTCTCTCCTATCATCTTTGTGAGTATGGCCCTGAGTTTCAGTGTAACATCAAAACTTGCAGATATGAGTGATGTCAGTATGTGCCTCTTATCTCCAAATTCGTAGTGCTTTATTTCAAGAATATTTGCCCTTGACCAGCCCATGGGTGGAGATATGCGTGGATATTTGTCCCTCTCTGCAAGGGATACTATTTCGTCGTACTTCACCTCTATGAACCTGTCAAGTTTTTTGAAAAGAATTCTCTTGTTTGTTAAATAAATTCTCCCCAGTATCCATTTTTTATCATCATATAACGATCTGTCCCTTCCGTATCCAACGATGTAGTAAACCTGTGCTTGGGCTATGAGCTTTTCCATCTCACTTTTATTAGTGCTTCTTTTTATATCTAATTTTTGGATTGATTCTCACAGTGTGATGAAATTATTTGCAAAAGTTTTAAATATCATGTCTTCTTAGTATGACTAATGTCTGACAAATTTAGAAATTATGTTGACAGCGAGGTCAAAAAATTTGCCCAGTACTTAAGGGGGGAGAAGAGGAGTGAGAACACCGTTAAGGAGTACGTGCATTTTGTGCGCGATATGCTTCTCCATATTGGAAAGAGGACCGAGGAGATAACTCTTGGGGATTTGAACAGGTACAAGATGTACCTATCCACAAGAAGGCATTACAGCAAGAACTCCCTCTATCTGGCGGTGAAGGCCATAAGGGCCTATTTCAAGTACAGAGATCTGGATACGGCCAGCAAACTCACCGCTCCAAAGAGGCCAAGGCAGATGCCCAAGTATCTGACGGAGGAGGAAGCAAAGAGGTTGATTGAAGCCTCCAGAGAGAATCCCAGAGATTACGCCATAATCTCACTTCTCGCCTATTCCGGGCTCAGGGTCAGTGAACTTTGCAATTTGAGATTTGAGGATGTGGATTTTGATGAGCGCATAATATACGTTCGCTCTGGAAAAGGGGATAAGGACAGGATTGTTGTTGTTAGTTCCCGCGTGATTGAAGCTCTTCAGGATTATCTGCTTACCCGGGATGATGATATGGTTTACCTTTTTTCCTCACGTAAGAGTGAGAGAATATCCCGCTCCCAGGTGTTTAGAATTGTTAAAAGATACGCCAAGAAGGCGGGTATAAAGAAGGAAGTCACCCCCCATGTTCTTCGCCACACACTTGCAACCACAATGCTTCGCAGAGGTGTGGACATAAGGTTCATACAGCAGTTCCTTGGGCACAGCAGTGTGGCCACCACGCAGATTTACACCCATGTGGACGATGCAACCCTCAAATCTGTTTACGATAGGGTCTTGCAGGAATACTGAGGTATTTGAGCAAGGAGGGTTTTCTTCTGAGGACCCTTGTCGCTACACGGGAGGGGTAATCAATATCTCCGTACTCGTTTATCACCTCAATTATCCTCTGCTCGTTCAGATCCTTTATTATCCTGTTGAAGTCCTCATCCCTTATTTTTCTGTATATCCTGTGGAGGTAAAGAGCATTTTTCAACTCCTTTCCTATGGTTTTTTTCCAGCAGTTTTCGTATTCGCTGAGGATAGAGGATGAGTAGTCTCCAATGGATAGTGCCTTATCAATAATTTTCACAGCACATCTGGCCGCCATAAGTCCAGGATACACTCCACCCCCGCTTGTTGCCTTCACATGGCCAGCTGCATCGCCAACTATGAGCATACCCTTGCTGTATGTTCTCTCAACGGTACCAATGGGTATTCCCCCTCCTGAGATGGATAACGCTCTTGCATTCATTCTCTTGAGAAGAGATTTCAAATACATCCACGAGTTTCCATAACTTGCGAGGCCTATTTTAACCAGATTGTCAAATAGTGGAATTTTCCAGGCGAAGAATCCAGGTGCCACCTTTGAACCAAGGTATATATCCACCTTTTCTAGGTTATCAACAGGATACCTGGCTATAACCTGGGCTGCACCCAGAATTTTTCGCAACCTCACACCAATTTTTTTACGAACCACGCTGTTTATTCCATCCGCCCCAACAATTATGTTTGCCCTGTACTCGTTTTTTCTTGTTTTTACTACAGGATAATTCACATGGAGCACCCTCTCCTTCAGGTGAATTTCTGCACCCTTTTCAACCGCTCTCTTTGCCATCTCCCTGTCAAATTTAACCCTGTCAACCACATATCCCTGGGTTCTTCCATCTCCGATGCTCAGGGTACTTCCATCCGGAGCGTGGATGGTGGCGTACTTTGCTTCGTGCAGGATTCCTATCTTGCCAACCATGTCAAATATGTGCCAGGAAAACAGGCCGGAGCAGTGGCACGGATTTCCTATCTCACTGTGCTCCTCAAGAATCAGGGTATCGTAGCCCATGGAGGATAACTCCTTTCCTATGAACAGACCGATGGGCCCTGCTCCAACGATTATCACATCGTACACTCTTCTGGATAGGAAGCATTGTAAAATAATTTTAGGTCTCTTTATGTGATCCTGGTATTTTTCACATAACATTTAAATACCACAAATAAGGTGCATGTGGTTGAGGGGATAAATATGTTTAAAGGATTAATAATAGCAGGTGTAGTAATGCTCATCCTTCTGAGCGGAGTGGGGGGTAATGGGTAAAGACTCAAGGAATTCAGAGGACATGCATGGGTATTTTGTGGGCAAGGTGTTTAGCAACGGGGACATAATGGTTAAGATAAAGAGAAATTATGCTGTAATAAAAGAGATCCATACGCACAGAACATTGGTAGAGAGGGTCTATCCCGTGGTGGAGATAAAGAGCGGGAAAGGATGGAGAGAGATGGGATTTGAGAAGAGATTTATGGAGAGCAGCATCCACAACGGGTGGCATGTGCTTTCTATAGGATTTGTGCATAGAGGAAAAATAGAAGTTCGCGGTACTCTGGAGTATTATCAGAGAAGCGTGGTTAAGGAAGGTGCACCTTTATATCCACTTTTCACCCTGCATTTCAACAGGAGTGTTGAGTACAGGGTAGTGTGGAGATACGAGGGCATAGGGAGCAACTGGTTTGAGGTCATAGATAATGGAACGGGCTATACGAGGGTGCCTTACAGGGAGGGGCACGGTAGAACGGGGATTTATAATGGCACTGTGCGAGGAGAGAGAAAATTTGAGGATGGGCAGGATATGGTGAAGGTGTGGAGAGATGGAGATATTTTATTCGGGCTGAACTGGGAGCGGAGCAAGTTCAGGTTCAGAGAATTGAAGATAAGCGTGTATGAAGATGTGAATATGGATATAGTGGGAGATGAGAAGGATTATGGAGATGCACAGGTTATGGATTACAACCCGCCTGTGATAGACCATGGTGGCGGTGGAGGAAGCAATGACGATACAGATGGAGATGGATTATCAGATTCCCTGGAAGAGGCAGGATGGTACATATGGGTATGCACCTCGGGCGATAATTGGCATCACATTCTCGTCACTTCAGATCCTCATTTTGTGGATACGGACAATGATGGAGTGAATGATAAGGAAGAATATGAACATGGCACGAATCCGAGGGATGAGGATACGGACAATGATGGCCTAACAGATAAGCAGGAGATTGGGTACTATGGGACCTATGCGTATGCATGGGACTCGGATGGGGATGAGATGAGTGATTATTATGAAGTTGTTTATGGAATATACTATGGTGGATGGCAAGAGCCAAGGAACTACAATAAAAGATACGCGGTTATAATATATGGAGATCCTGCCCAATTAAATAAAAAGTGGTATCAAAATCTTTGTGATAGTATTTATAACTACTTAGTTAATATAGGTTATAAAGATGAGAATATATAATATATATATAATATATATATTATCTTGGATACGGGGATGCGGGAAGGGAGAAAGTAGATATGAATACAACGCTAGATAATATCACTTCAGCATTCAATACCCTATCGAGGAAGATGACTACTCATGATTTTTTATTCTTGTTTTGGGTTGGACATGGTGTTTCTCCTCCAGAACACTCTTTTTTAATTGATTACCATAATACAATAACTATTTCGTTTAAGAAAATAGCGGAACTTGTGGACAACATAACGGCAAAGAGAATGGTATTGGCTTTCCATCCTTGTTTTAGTGGAGGAATTATCTCTTATTTAAGTAGAGAGAATAGAGTAATATTGACATCCACTAAATACGTTGAGGAGGACAATGGTTGGGGTGAATTATTTAGAGATGGTTTATTAGGATATGGCGATTTACCAAACCCCGATGGAGATCCATATACTACAGAC
The DNA here is from genome assembly GCF_000327505.1 of Aciduliprofundum sp. MAR08-339. Classification (NCBI taxonomy): domain Archaea; kingdom Methanobacteriati; phylum Thermoplasmatota; genus Candidatus Aciduliprofundum; species Candidatus Aciduliprofundum sp. MAR08-339. Next base: position 323,799 of record NC_019942.1, on the reverse strand, counting down.
TCTCATGGGAATGGAGATGGGTTTGTATCTTTTGAGGAAGCTTATTATTATGCGGCGTATAGGGCATATAATGAGCTATCCACTCACCAGCATGCCCTATTAGAAGATAATCCTGATAATGGATATTCTGGTTCATGGTACGGTGATGAGTCATATAACCCACATGAAGAGAGTAGTGACGGATACTTAGCTGCCCATACCTATCTGTGAGGTGAGGAGAATGAAAAAGGGCATGATAGCAATAAGTATAGTAATTCTTCTTCTTTTGGTGGGCGTCCTATCCTACTATGAAATCACCACATCAGAAATTCCCAATGAAAAAAGAGATCTGGAGATACGCATTCTTGTCAATCAGACAAATTTTAATGTTACCATTACAATATTCAACAAAGGAAACAAGTCAATTCCTATGCCCAATGTGGCATATACATACATCCTCCAGTACCCAAATGGTACCACTTTGGAATTATACAGGCCCCCTTCCAACTGCACTGCATTACCTCTCTCACCCGAGAAAAACTGGACGCATACGGATAACCTCTATTCTTTCCAGAATGTGAAAAATGGTAAGAAGATTTTAAAACTACCTACTGGAAAATTTGAGTTGTTTGCCCGATACAAGAGTGCAAACAATCCATATCATCCAAAACTTCCATACGAGACAACAGATTCAAACATCGTAAGTATGGAAGCACTATCACCGTTAAAAGCAAGCCACGCAAAAAAGGCGCCTGTTATTGACGGAAAAGTAGATCCTGAAGAATGGAACGACGCAAATATTTACAATCAATCCTGGAAAAATGGTGGGCCATATGCACCTATAACCAATGGCCCAGTGAATATCACTCTCGCTTTAAAGTACGATGAGCAATATCTCTATGTACTTTTCATCATAAGAGGTGCTGAATATTCTGAAGATGAAGAATTAAGAATCATAACGGAAAATTACATCATATACGCAATACCCCATAGAGAAATGCATCAAATTCCTGAATCTTCCGTTGAAGGAGATTTTGAATTCTCATATGTGAATGCCACCAAAGCGCACATTTTTGAGATTAAGTTAAATATAAATGCATATTTCTCTTACAAAGGCATATCTCCGTTCAACATTGTTTATGTGGAAGATCAACAATTCAACTGGCATATAGTGCCCGTGGGGGGATGGAATAATGGAGAACCAGGATTGGTATTTTCTGTATGATGTGCATAGGTATTCGCGTGTGCCAGCTTTCTGGAACGACGGAAAGGCAATGTACAATAAATTGGTGAACGATTACCACTACTCTCCAGACAATGTATATCTTATGTCATCAAGGTGGTATCCCAAATATGATGGTAGCTGGGGCTGGAGAGGACATGATAAAACCACGGAGAGCATAGTTGACGGAGAGGCGATGTGGGATGTTCCCAATAAATACGACATTAAAGATGCGCTGGATGATATAGCATCAAAGATCACAGTACATGATTCTTTGTTCATTACAATTGTTACCCATGGTGGACCGGGAGGATTTGGAATAAGAAGCAATGCTGATGCCCAGACATCAGAGGGCCATCCTGGATGGCAGGGAGAGAGTGTATCTTATTCTGACTTTGGGAATTATATAAACACAACATTTGGTAACAATGCTAATAGGAAGTACGCAGTTCTGATCGTTGTAAATCAAGCCTGCTACAGCGGTACAATGAAGTCGCATCTCTCCGGAGAGAACAGGATACTGATAAGTGCGGCGGATAGTACGCATGAGGCGTGGACAGAGGATGCATTTCAGGTCTTTGGCATATGGCTTCAAACTCCTTATGAGCATTTTGCCTTTATTTATCAGGGAAGAATGAAAAAGTTATATGAAAATGGTCAGTTGTTCTTCCCAACATATAATGGTTTTATATTGAGTATGGGTAATATAGGCGATCCCAAATCAATATCATATATGTACCAGAAAGGAGACTATGCAGAACACAATAACGGGGAGTATTATGATGAGCATTACTCTTATCCCATGATTGTCCATAGCGGATCAAATCCAGAAAAAATATACTTATAGAGGGATGAAAATGATTGCAGAAAAATATAGGTGGTACATTGTAGCAACTCTTGCAGCATCTTTTTTATTTTTAATTTATTTCTTGGATTGGTGTTTTGCCTATTATTCGTTATGTATCATCGAATTTTCAAATGGCATCTTAATATTTTGGTTTATAAATATATCCATTTTGTATATTATGGGCTTCTGCTTTTACGCATCAGACACAAACACCAAGGAAAAAACAAGTGGTATTTTATTGATAGGGTATAGTGTATACTTTGTTCTTTATTCTATTTATGCCTTCTCTGTTGGCGTGTTTGCTCCCGCAGTAGATAGTAATCTAAATAATACCTCTCCAATGGTAATGAATATAATATGGTTGCTTCTTTTGATATTTACACCCTATCTTTACATCTCTCTTTTATTTATAAAGAAAGTTTGGGATGCCCGAAATTAAATGCTTATACATGGGCTATCCTCAATCATATTAATATGGTTTATACTCTTTATTATATGGTTGATGAGAAGATTTGAATGGTTCAATTGCTCATTATAGTTAATCAAGCGTTCTACAAGCACTATGATTTTCCATCTCTACGGTGATAACAGAATATTGATAAGTGCTGCAAGGAGTGATGAGGAGAGTTGGACAGATGGAGAGTTTTATTTACCTCTAACTGAATAGCCTTATCAGCATTTTGTACTTTTTAACATCCTTATGGTTTTGAGCTAAAATTATTTAGGTATGAATCCATTTTGCCAGTGTGAAGGATGCAATGCTCTCCCTGGACATTCATGCGTGGATTGAGGAGAATAGAGAGAAGATAGAGGGTGGATTCTTCAAGAAAATATATCAGGTGGGTGAGAGGGAGTTTCTTTTTAAAATTTACAAGGGTGAGACCCGTCCGCTTTATGTGAATCTACGGGGCTGGATATTTTTTCAGGGCAGGGAGACACCCATGGAGCCGAGCATGTTCGTCATGTTCCTGCGCAAGAGGTTTTCGGGAAGGAAGATACTCCGATTTTACCAGTTGAATTTTGATAGGATAGTTGTTTTTGAAACCCAGGATGGTTATCAACTGGTTCTGGAACTTTTTGGCGATGGAAATGTTGTTGTTGTGAAGGACGGAATAATTGAGAGGGCCTTTGTGGAGAGAGAGTGGAGGCATCGCAGGGTTATGCGGGACGAGAATTACACACCACCTCCACAGGCACTGCATCCCCTTCGGGATATCGATCTCCTGTGTGATGAGATTGAGAATTCAAAGTACGATGTTGTTAGGACCGTGGCGAGGAGATTCAACCTCGGAAGGTACGCGGAGGAGGCATGCCTGCGTGCCGATGTGGAAAAGAGTGCCAGAACCCTTGAAAAATCTGAGTGCGAAAATCTCAAAATGGCCATATTGGAACTCTTCAATTTTGAAGGGGGATTTCTCTATGAGGATTTCTTCTCACCCATTCCGCTTAAGATGTACCCGTCTTCCATAGCGAGATTTGACACTTTCAACGAGGCCCTTGTGAACTATCTGAAGAGCGAGCGTGCTGTTGAGAGCCCCGAGGTTCTGAGGATAAAGCGCAGGATAAGGGAGATTGAGGAAACCATCGAAAAATTCACACGGGAAGAGGAAAGAAGTAGGAAGATTGGTGAGCTGATATACGCACATTTTGGGGATGTTGAGCGTGCCTTGAGTGAGGCTAAGGGGGCTGAGATTTCCTACAGGGCAAGGGGAAAGACCATGGTGCTTGATATTGAAGGCGTTCCTGTTGAACTCCGCGTTGACAAAAGTGTTGGTGAAAATGCGAGCCTGTACTACGAGAAGGCAAAGAAGATGAGGGAAAAGATAAAGGGGGCCCAGCAGGCCCTTGAAAAGGCGAAGGAGGAACTCAAGAGTGTCAAGAAAATGGAAGAGAAGAAAAAGAGGGAGATAAGAAAATCTAGGCGCAGGTTCTGGTTTGAGAAGTACAGGTGGTTCATAAGCTCAGAGGACATACTGGTGATTGCAGGAAGGGATGCCAAGACCAATGAGGAGGTTGTAAAAAAGCATCTGGGTGATAAGGACCTTTACATGCATGCCGATATCCATGGCGCTCCGAGTGTGGTGATCAAATCCGAAGGGAAGGAGATAGGAGAGAAAACCCTTTACGAGGCGGCCCAGTTTGCTGTGAGTATGAGCAAGGCCTGGAATGCGGGATTTGGAAATCTCAGCGCGTACTGGGTCTATCCTTCGCAAGTTAGCAAGATGGGAGAGAGCGGAGAGTACGTTGCCCGCGGTGCCTGGGTTGTACATGGCAGGAGAAATTACATCCACAAGGTTCCTTTGCGTCTGGCTGTGGGTGAGATTGAGTATCAGGGGGTTAAGATTCTCATGTGCGGTCCCGTATCATCGGTATCTGCAAAGAGTGAGAGATACGCGATAATAGAGCCGGGAGATTTGAAGAAGAACGATTTTGCCAAGAAGGTATCCTCCGAATTTGGTGTTTCCGTAGATGAGGCCCTTCGTTTGCTTCCTCCAGGAAAAATCAGGGTTGTTGAGGTCAAAAATTTAAAAATCATAAACTCGGATTAATGAATTGAAAAATTTAAATACGAAAAGCGTTATTATCTTTACGAAAGGTGGTATCATGGAGCCATTAAGATGCAATTTGATAGCAAGATGGAAATCGCTTGATAGAACGCTTGTGCCCGTGGATGATCTTGATCTATCAATCCTCTGTGCCCTAAGGGAGAATGCCAGGATATCGAATCTTGAACTTGCCAAGAATCTGGGAGTTAGCGAGGCAACGGTGAGACGCAGAATAAAGATTTTGGAGGAGAAGGGAATAATAAAGGGTTATGCGGCCCTTGTGGACTGTCATGCGGTTGAGAACAGCATAAAGGCCTTCGTTTACATAAAGGTGGATAAGAGGCATATCGATGAACTTGCGGAGGAGCTCATGAAGGAGAACAGACTGATAACCCTATACAGGATTCTTGGAGAGTACGATTTGCTGTGCGAATGCCTGTTTTTGAGCATGAAGGAGTTGCAGGAGTTCACAGATAGAAAATTAAAGATGGAGGGAGTTATATCAACGGTGACCCATGTGGTTTCCAAGGCTTACAGACCCTGCGAATGGGTCGGACTCTGAATTTCTCATTATTTTGGTATGGTGACCTTTCCAGCCACGGCGCTGGCCGCTGCTATGACAGGAGATACGAGGTACAATTTGCCAGGCCCCTGCTTTCCTGGGTAATTACGATTTGTGGTGCTTAGGTAAACTTCATCTCCAATGAGTCCAGCCATACCCTCCGCACATCCACCGCATCCGGGATTTGTGAGCACAGCTCCAGCCTCTGCGAATATCTCCCATATCCCTTCTCTCATCAGTCTTAGCCAGATTTCTCTGGTGGTTGGGGTTATGGTGAGAGGAACCTTCACCTTCTTTCCTTTCAGAACCTTTGCGGCCGCCACGAGATCCTCATATCGGCCATTGGTGCATGAGCCTATAAACGCACCATCAATTTCCATGCCTTCAAACTCACTCAATGGCTTAACATTGCAGGGGTTTGGAGGTGCGGCCATGAGCGGCTCGAGATTGTTCACATCTATGTGCACCTCCTCCACATACTCTGCATCCTTATCCGCTTGAATGGGCTTGAAATCCATGCCCTTTGCATCGTAAAATGCCTTCAACTTTGTATCCATGGGTGTAAATCCCACTATTCCACCCATTTCAGTTGTCTGGGATGCCAGAGTTATGCGGCCATCAATGCTCAGCGCATCAATTGCCCCACCATAATACTCTATAGCTCTTCCCAGAGCCCCTGCTGGACCTAGTTCCCTCATAACCGCGAAGGTGAGGTCCCTTGCCACGGCTGGCCAGGAGTATTTTCCCTCAACCACGATTTTCATGGTGTTCGGTACCTCAAACCATGTTTTGCCAGTTTTGAAGGCGAAGGCTATGTCTTTATCGCCCATTCCCTGGCCAAAGACACCCACAGCACCAAGGATGTTGTAATGTGAATCAGTGCCCACTGCAGTCATTCCTGGTTTCACAACTCCCCTATCTATGAGCACATGTGTTCCGATCCCCTGATTTATGTCAAACACCCTTATGCCCGCCTCCTTGGCAAATTTTCTGCAAATGTCCTGGGCAAGGGCATATTTCAGGGTTTTGGCAGGTACGCTCAAATCAAAGGTGAAGAAAGTGCTCTGGGGTTTTGCCACATAATTTCCGGAGAAGTGCTTGCGAAGATGCTTCACAACATTTGGACCGCCGAACTCCCTGGCAGTTATGATATCAAGGTCAATCCACACGATTTTTCCCGGCTCAACCTTCTCCTCAGTGTGCGCCTGTAAAATTTTCTCAACTATGGTTGGCATGGTTGGAAAATGGAAGGCGAATAAATAATACTTTTGCTGTTAAATGTTTTTAATCTTCAAATCCATGCCCCCCTATGGAAATACCTGAGAATGTGGAATACGAGTACGAAATTGAGGTTACGGAGGAACTTACGGCGAGGCAGATAGGACTGAATGTGCTCGTCTTCTCCACTCCGTCCCTTGTTCAAACCCTGGAAATTGCGGCTTTGAGGTGCGTGGCAGGCTATCTCGATGATGCCCACACAACTGTGGGTACGGGAATATGCATAAAGCACATGAAGGCCACACCCATCGGAGATCATGTGAAAGCATGGGCGAAACTGATAAAAGTTGAAGGGCCAAAACTGGAATTTGAGGTTGAGGCTTGGGATTCCACGGGCAAGATTGCAGAGGGCAAGCATTACAGGTATGTGGTGAACAAGGAGAAATTTGAGGCCAACATCAGGGAGATGATGGGATGAAGATTCTCCTTGCCCAGATGAGGCCAGAATTTGATACGCGAAAGAATTTGAGCAGATTGCTGAAAATTGTAAACTCAAATAGGGCTGATATTTACATATTTCCAGAATTGTACCTTACGGGATACCTCATCCGCGATAGGATTGTTGAAAGTGCCCTGGGCGTGGATGATGAAATCTTCTCAAAAATCAGAGAGGCATCCGAGGATAGGATCATAATATTTGGATTTCCTGAGAAGGATGATCACATATACAACTCTGCAGCCATTGTGCACGATGGAGATGTGGATGTGGCCAGGAAGATTTATCTTCCAAATTTTGGTCCATTTGAGGAGAAACTGTACTTCAAATCAGGCTCAGAGCCCATGGTGATCGATACGAAATTTGGAAAGATCGGCGTTCAGATTTGCTACGATGCATTCTTCCCTGAGGTGGCGAAGATTCAGGCACTCCAAGGAGCGAATATAATAGTGAACATATCCGCAAGCCCCATAACCTCTAGGGCCATGTTTGAGGACATAATCCCTGCAAGGGCCATAGAGGACACGGTTTTCTTCACCTATGTGAACTGGGCTGGATTGCAGCGCACCATGGAGTTCTGGGGTGGCTCAATGCTCTACTCTCCCAGGGGAAAGTTGCTCTACAAAGCCCCATATTTTGAAGAGAGCATAGGCATTGTGGATGTGGATTTGGATGAAATTGATATTGCAAGAAGACTGAGGCCAACGCTCAGGGATACTAAAATTGAGTTTTTCAATCCACAATATCCATGAGTTTTTCCGCCTTTTTGTTTAGGAGCAGATATGTTCCTATGGCAGTGACATATATCCCGGAGAATATGAGTATATTGATAATTCCGAAAATGGAGATCAGGAGGCCCATCATACCCATGGAGATCAGGGCCGCACCCTGAATTACGGCACCCTGGGCACCGAAGACCTTGCCCCTGTACTTGTCTTCAATGGCCTTCTGAAGTATGGCATTGGATGGGCTTGAGAGCAGTGAGTTCATTGCCCCTATTCCAAAGGCCACCAGCAAAGCCATGAGGAAAAATGGAAGTGCTGCCATAAGAGAGATTAAAAATCCTATCAGGATCACTCCCACGCCGATCATGTGGACATTCTTCATTTTCCCCGCTACGAATCCGACGAGAATGGAACCAATAATCGCACCGATACCGAATGAGGTCTCCAAAATTCCCAGGCCCACAATGTTCATGTGCAAAACATCCCTTATGTAGAGGGTGTAAATCACATTGAGCCCACCTACCACCAGCATTATTAGCCCGAATAGGGTCACGAGGAGTCTAACTATTCTATTTTTTGCCATGTATTTGAATCCCTCAACCATCTCGTTAAGGGCCTTTTTTCCTCCCCTCACAATCCTTTCCTTATGCCCTATGAGGAATATCATAAGGGCTGAAAACAGATAGGATGCGGAATCAAAAATGAATGTGGTTGTGTAACCAAGGAGGGCTACCAAGGCTGCACCCAGGCCAGGGCCTATGACAACTGCAAGCATGTATGTCATCTGAGATAGGGAATTTGCCTCAATTAGTTTCTCCTCATTGACGATGTTTGGTATGAGTGCATTTCTGGCAGGATAGAAGAACCTTGACACTGTTGAGAGGAGAAAAATTAGGATTAGGAGATGCCACAGTTGGGTGGAGAATATGAAGCCCAGGGCTATCACGCTGCGAATTATATCGGCCCAGATCATGGTGGTTTTTCTCTTCCACCTATCAACAAAAACTCCAGCGATAGGTCCAAAAATGAGAACCGGGAGAGAGGCAAAGATGAAGAACAGGGAAACATCCGTGGCGGTGCCATTCCACCTGAAAACTATGAGGGCCGCAAGGCCTATAAATGCAACCTCATCTCCAATGTTTGAAACCACCTGACCGATCCAGAGTTTCAAAAAATCGCCGTTGCTCAGGACCCTTTTCATTCCTTCAACGCTCACAAAGGATTTATTGAGCCCTCTTATTTTACCTTTGCCCCACAAAAAGAAATATTTATGGTAGGTTAAGCAATTCCCATTTTCATGGATAGGGATATTGAGGAGATGCTAAAGTATATGGGCCTTGATTCTTGGGAGGCTCTCTTTGAGGACATTCCAGAGGAGGCCAGAAAGGATGGCATAGATATAGAGGGTATGGAAGAGTATGAACTCTACAGGTATGCAAAAGAAATTGCGGAGAGGAACAAGGATTTCTTCCACATGCCCAATTTTCTGGGTGCAGGCGTTTACTTTCATTACATTCCACCTGTGATACTGGCTCTTGCTTCAAGGGGGGAATTTCTCACCTCCTATACCCCTTACCAGGCGGAGGTATCCCAAGGAATGCTCCAGGTTCTATTTGAATACCAAAGCCTCATGGCGGAACTCACCGGCATGGAGGTTGCCAATTCCTCGATGTACGATGCTTCCACATCCTTGGGTGAGGCTGCAAGGATGGCCTACAGGATAAATCGCAAAAGGAACATTCTCGTTCCAGAGAATCTGCACTGGGAGAAGGAGAGTGTGCTGAAGAATTACATAGTTGGATTGGGTATGAAAATAGTAAAGTATCCGCTCAACGAAAGGGGCATGGTTGATCTTGATTCTCTGGGGGAGATGATGAGCGATGATGTATCTGCAGTTTATGTGGAGAATCCCAATTTCTTCGGGGTGATAGATGAGAATGCACTGAGGGTTAAGGAGGTCATAGGGGACAGGGTATTCATTGTGGGCGTGAATCCCATAAGCCTCGGTATTCTCAAACCTCCGGGAGAGTATGGTGCGGATATAGTTGTGGGAGAGGGCCAGATTCTCGGCAATCCTATAAGCTTTGGAGGCCCGCTATTGGGGATATTCGCCACGAAGATGAAATATGTGCGCAAGATGCCTGGCAGGCTAATAGGCATGACGAGGGATAGGAATGGAAGGAGGGCCTTCACAATGACCCTTCAGACCAGGGAGCAGCACATTCGCAGGGGAAAGGCCACCAGCAACATATGTTCCAACGAGGCTCTCTGCGCATTGCTCAGCACCCTTTACCTTGCCTATCTGGGCTCTAATGGCCTAAGGGCCCTGGCAAGGAAGAATATGGATAATGCGAGAAAATTGATGGATAAGTTGAAAATTGCAGGATTCTCCGCTCCACATTTCAATTCCCTGCATTTCAACGAGTTCCTCCTGGATTTACCCGATAATCCCCACAGAATCAACGAGAAATTGCTTGAAAAGGGTGTGCATGGAGGATATCCAATAAACGAAAGATGCTTCAGGGGCATTGGCAACGCGATGCTTCTTGCAACCACCGAAATGCACACGGAGAAGGATATGGATAAACTGGTATATGCGTTGAAGGAGGTGGTCTGAATGTACAGGCAGGCAAGGTACGACGAGCCGCTTTTGTGCGAGATGCGGAGTGAGAAAGAGAGGGAAATCTCCCTTGATCTACCTGAGAGCATACGGAGGGAGAAACTGAGAATTCCCAACATACCGGAGTATGAGATGGTTCGGCACTATACCCGTCTCTCGCAGATGAACTACGGTGTGGATATAAACACATACCCCCTAGGCTCATGCACAATGAAATACAATCCTCGTCTAAATGAGGAGATCGCAAGATGGTTCGCATACCTGCATCCCTACCAGCACGAGAGCACCGTGCAGGGGGCATTGCAGATAATGTACGAGTTGCAGGAGATGCTTAAGAAGATAACCGATATGGATGAGTTTACCCTTCAGCCTGCCGCAGGCGCTCACGGGGAGTTCACAGGCATGCTAATTGTGCGTGCCTATCATGAATTGCGCGGGGAGTTGGAGAAGAGGCGCAATGTTCTGATTCCAGATTCAGCGCATGGAACAAATCCAGCAAGTGCCGCTATGGCGGGATTCAATGTTGTTGAAATTCCTTCAAACGAGGAAGGTATGGTGGACATTGAGGCCTTGGAGGCTGCCACGGATGATACAACGGCAGCATTCATGGTAACTAACCCAAACACCTTGGGCATATTTGAGGAGAATATTCTGGAAATAGCAAGGATAATGCACAAAAACGGAGCCCTGCTTTATTACGACGGTGCAAATCTTAACGCAATAATGGGCATAACCTCTCCAGGACTCATGGGCTTTGACATAGTGCATCTCAATTTGCACAAGACATTCAGCACACCTCATGGTGGTGGTGGCCCCGGAAGTGGGCCTGTGGGTGTTCGTGGAGAACTTGTGGATTTCCTTCCTGTGCCCATCGTTCGCTATGACGGTTCAAAATATTATCTCGACTACGATGTGAAGCATAGCATAGGCAAGGTTCGCTCCTTCTACGGAAACTTTGGAGTCATTGTCAAGGCATGGGCATACATAAAGCATCTGGGTGGAGAAGGACTAAAAAATGCAGCGATACGTGCGGTGGTCAACTCAAACTATCTCAAGGAGCGGATAAAAGAGCATTACATTCTTCCGCACAAGAGTTTGAGGAAGCATGAATTTGTTGTTAGACCGAAAAACGCTCGGGCCCTTGATGTTGCAAAGAGGCTCCTTGATTTTGGCATACATGCTCCAACTATATACTTCCCCCTCATAGTGAACGAGGCACTGATGATCGAGCCCACGGAGACGGAGACAAAGGATAATCTTGATAGATTTGCGGATGTTCTGATACGCATAGCCAGGGAATCGGAGGAAAATCCAAAAGTTCTTGAGGATGCTCCACATAATGCAGCCATAGGGCGTGTGGATGATGTTCTAGCCAACAGAAAACCCGTGCTTACATGGAAAATGTATGTGGAGATGAAGGATAGGTTGGATTACTGAGGGGAGTAGGGCTCGTAGAGCCCATGCTCAGCTCCCAGAGAGTCAAGGATCTTGCCAACTATGTAGTTCACCACATCCTCAATATTTTTTGGTTTGAGGTAGAATGCCGGCACGGGGGGAAGGATAACAACACCCAATTTTGAGAGTTTGAGCATATTTTCAAGAACTATTGGACTTAGGGGAGTTTCCCTGGGAACAAGAACTATTTTTCTCCCCTCCTTCAGGGCAACCGATGCAACCCGGGTTATAAGGTTATCTGCAATGCCTGAGGCAATTTTTGAGAGGGTACTGGTGGAGCATGGGGCTATCACAAGGGCGTCAAATTTGGTTGTTCCGGAGGCTATGTCCTCATTCATACTGGAATTATCGTAAATTTTTGTGGCAAGAGATTTCACATAGTCCAGAGGGTAGAAGGTCTCGTACTCTATTATCTTTTTTGCATTCTCTGAGATTATCAGATACTTTTCAGCATTGAGATTTTGCAGAAGTTTTATCCCCACAATGGCTCCGGAGGCCCCTGTTATGCCGATAATCACGCGCATAGGGGCATATCATCTTAAACCTTAATAAACTTTCAGCAAAATTTAATTATCCTCACTGTTATGTGTGTAGGGTGATTTGGGTTGATAGCGCTCATATCTCTGCTCATTGTTATTCTATTCTCAATAATCTTCGTTAGATTTGGTGCCGTTGCATTGGAGATGACAGGATTATCCAGGGAGGTAGCCACATTTCAGGCACAGAGTGCCTACACGGACGTGGGGTTTACCACCGGCGAGTCTGAGTATGTTATGTCCCATCCTGTAAGGAGAAAAATAATTCTCATATTGAGTTTGTGGGTAGTGCGGGAATAACATCTGCGATGGCCATGCTCTTCCTGAGCTTTGTGGGAAAAAATACCCGGGCATTGTGGATAGTTTGATTTACCTTGCAATCGCTCTGATCTTGCTACTTCTCTTTGCCAGATCAAAGGTGATTGCCAGAGGATTGAGATACATAATAAAAAGAACCCTGAGAAAATTCACAAAAATTCACCCCTATGATTATGAGCTCCTCCTGGGCCTGTCCAAGGGTTACACCATCCGAAGATACGAAGAAACTCGTGGCTCGCAAATAAGAAGTTGAAGGATTTGAGATTAAACGAAGAGAGTGTCCTGGTTCTCGGAATAATAAGGAAAGTGAGGGGTGGGGAGAGGTACATGGGCGCTCCAAGAGGTGAGGTGCAACTCATGCCCGGTGACGAACTCATATGCTATAGACCAGAGGAAACGATAAAGGAACTGTTGCGTAGAATCAAGGGAAAGAGGGGAGATAGGGAGCATAGGGAGGTAGTGGAGAGAGTGAATGGGGTAGATGGAGGAGAAAATGGTCACATGAGTGCGTAGGGCCTTAGTAATACCTATATATGGGAATGTCATCACCTTAGGTAGGTGATGAAAGATGAATTTCAATATATCACTGGTGTTGCATTCCACGGTGGATGTTGTGGCCTATGTGGTGTTGGTTGTGCTCATACTGGGAATTGTTGCTCTGCTCATAAGTAGAAGAACGCACGTTTCATACATCCCTATTCTCATAATCTTCGGTATACTTGCCGGACCGGTGTTCGGTCTGATTGACAGAAAACTGGCTCTGGGGATGTTTGAGTATGCCAGAGTTTTTGGCCTCTTTATGATTTTATTTGCAGAGGGATATCACCTCTGGCGCTCACTTCTTGTTAAGAACTTTACCACAATAGCCATACTTGATACTCTTGGTCTTCTCATAACCGCTTTAATTGCTGCCTTTGCCTTCTCAATGATCTTCCATCTGCCCTTTGCCGTTGGTTTTCTTTTCGGGTCCATAATCTCTGCAACGGATCCGGCAACTCTGATCCCACTTTTCAAGCAGCATCATGTTGACAAGAATATAGAGACGGTAATAGTTACGGAATCCATATTTAACGATCCCCTGGGCATAGTACTGACCTCTGTGGCTCTGGTTTTTGTTATGCCCCAGGCTCCAAGCGCGCATATTGTTGAGCAACTTGCCACATATGTTACTCTTTATCCTGCCGCAATTATCTATTTCCTCTATCAAGTTGGAATGTCCATATTTCTGGGTGTTGTAATTGCGTACGCTGGATATGAGGGTATAAAGAAGGTAAAACTGAGAAAATCCCCCTATGTTGAGATTCTGGCCATAACCCTGGCCTTCGGTGGTTTTGTTCTGGGTGAGGCTCTGAATGCCTCCGGATTTCTTGTGGCCACCGTTATTGGAATACTGCTTGGGAATTATGATGACTTCTTCCATGACACCAGTCCTGAGATATCTCATGCCATAAGGTGGCACATGCATTTTAACGATGTACTTGCCATGCTGGGTACTATATTCATCTTCATACTTCTCGGAGCAAGCTTGAAGTTGAGTGTCATAACTCCGAGCATTCTCCTTTACGGCACAATACTGGCACTCATAATAGTGTTTGTGGCAAGGCCTGTGGCCACTCTGCTCATACTCCCCAAGTGGAAGTGGAAGAAAACATTGTTCATAGCCCTTGAAGGACCAAGAGGTGTGGTTCCCTCAGCCCTTGCAGGTTTGCCTCTGGCGCTTGGACTGAGGTACAACAATCCCCAGATGATTCACTGGGGCGAGATCATTCTCAGCGCAACGGTGATAACAGTGCTTGTGACGGTGATTATAGAAACTCTGTGGGTTCCATTCCTCAAAAAGAAACTTCTGGCTAGCGATGGCTCTGCAAAGCCTCAGAAATCCTGATTTAAATCCATTATTTTTTTATCTTTTGAGCATATACTCTCCTGGGTGATACCATGCCGAAGATTGGTATAATCGGTGGTTCTGGCGTATACGGTGTTTTCACTCCAAAGAAGAGCGTGAAGATACACACTCCCTATGGCCCATCCTCGGGGAATGTTGAGATTGGTGAGATAAATGGTGTGGAAGTTGCCTTTTTGCCAAGACACGGAAAGGGACATTACATCCCACCACATAAGGTTAACTACAGGGCCAATATCTATGCCCTCTATTCTTTGGGTGTTGAGCGTGTAATAGGAATAAGTGCTGTGGGCTCTCTACGTGAGGATTACAGGCCCGGGGATATAGTCATAACGGACCAGTACATAGATTTCACGAAGAAGCGAGAATACACGTTCTATGATGGCCCAAAGGTTGTGCACATAAGTATGGCCGATCCGTTCTGCCCAGAGTTGCGGAAAATATTCATAGATGTGGCAAGGAGTCTTGGCTATCCTGTGCATGATAAGGGTACCTATGTGTGCATAGAGGGTCCCAGATTTTCAACCAGGGCTGAGAGCAGAATGTTCAAGCAATTTGCAGATATCATTGGCATGACGCTTGTTCCTGAGGTGCAGCTTGCTCGTGAGTTAGAGATGTGCTATGTGAACATATCTACAATAACTGATTACGATGTATGGGCTGAGAAGCCAGTGACAACGGAGGAAGTGATGCATGTGATGAAGGAGAACGAGGAAAAGGTGAAGAAAATACTGGAAGAGGGCATACCCAGAATTCCCGATGAGCGAAACTGCCCCTGTAAGGATGCCCTGAAAGGGGCGGAGATATGAGCGAGCATACGGGAATCGCAAGGAAGTCGCTTTTTCTTTTATCTTACAACGTTTTTGGTGGAGTTTTGGGTTACATCACCCTCTTCTTTGCCCTGAGATTTGTGGGCCAGTATGCCTGGGGTATTTATGGTTCAGCCTTGGGAATAGCCGGAATATTAAGTATCATCTCATCTTTGGGAGTAGATTCCGCCCATGTGAAGAAGGTAACCCAGAAGAAGGAGAAAGAGGAATGTATGGGGGCATATATACTCATAAAAGGATTTCTTGGATTGATCTTCCTGGTTGTATCCTTCGGTGGATTCTACGTTATGGGTAATTTTTTCGGTTATAAATTTGAGTCTCCTTATCTTGAGAAGGCCGTGTATATAGCTATTCTCGGTATGCTTCTTTCTTCCTTGGCCAATATTTTTAGAACAACTTACCGGACCAAACTTGATGCAAGAAAATCCGTTGTGCCTTTATTCGTGCAGGTTCTGGTGCAGGATATTTTAATAATAATATTTGCCGTGTATTACAAGATTAATTCCGTGATTCCAATAGGATACATTGGTGTGCTATTTACATATGCATATTTGATGGGGGTGTTTTTTAACCTTCTCATATATATTGGTTGGGCCGTTGGCGACGGCATGTCTGTAAAAAGACCCCATTACTCTTTGGTGAAGGAGTATATTCTCTTTGCAATACCACTTGCCCTCCTCGGAGTTGTTGGCACTATACAGGC
Organism: Aciduliprofundum sp. MAR08-339; assembly: GCF_000327505.1. Lineage (NCBI taxonomy): Archaea > Methanobacteriati > Thermoplasmatota > Candidatus Aciduliprofundum > Candidatus Aciduliprofundum sp. MAR08-339. Next base: position 307,839 of record NC_019942.1, on the reverse strand, counting down.
CTATACAGACAGAACCATGCTTCAGTTTTTCTGGAATAGTGCGGAGGTAGGAGGCTATTTCTCCGTGCAGAAACTTGCACTTTTTGTTACATATTTGGGAGGATCCGTATCATTTTTCCTTTATCCAGCTCAATCTTCCTATTATGAGAGCAGCAATCATTATCAGTTTTTCAATATCACTTCAAAGGCAGAGCGCTATCTATCCCTGATCTCCGTACCATTTGTTATGTTCACAGTGGCCATGGCCCCAGAGATTTTGAATATATTTCGCTCATCTCTTATCCCATATTCCACTCCACTAATTATCCTGATGATATATGCATATCTTGGAGTTATAAATGGACCGTATGGATCCTTACTCACCTCTGCAAACCGGCCCCATGAGGTGATGAAGGTTGGCATTATTCAAGCATCTGTGAATGTCGTTCTCAACACCCTGTTTATCCCCAAATCCATAATGGGTATTCCCCTTTTTGGATTGAGAAGCACCGGAGCAGCTCTGGCGACTCTTCTCTCTTTTCTAATAGGGTTTGTATTTCTCAGGTACAAAGCATATAAAATCCTCGGGGTAAAATATGAAAAGTATATTCTAATGCATCTTCTGGCTGGAGGTGTGGCTGCATTTGTTATATTTATCATCAAAACTCATGTGCCTCTTCTCTCGTGGTACTCTGTGGTTGGCTCTTTCATACTATTTGCTATGATATATGTTGGAATTCTTTATCTCCTCAGAGAATTTGGTAGAGAGGAAATAGATTTTGTGCTCAGAATGTTCAATATAGATCTAAAAAGGGATAAAACTTAAAATTTACTTGAAAACCTCTTCGTAACCTGCTTTTTCCGCATCCTCACTGAACTTCTTCACTCCTTCCTCAGTCTTCGGATGCAAGAGCATTGATTCCAGAACCTTGAAGGGGATGGTCGCTATATGCGCACCAATCATCGCCACCTCTCGAACCTGTCGGGTGTTGCGTATGCTTGAGGCGATTACCTCCGTGTCATAGTTGTAGTGGTCCAGGATAACCACAACTTTTTCAACGAGGTCTGACCCACTCCTTATTCCATTGTCGTCTACACCAGTGCCATCCCAGGGATAGTAATCGCCCTTCTGGAAATCCACACCCGGCTTGAGGCCCTTTTTAACCCTGAGAAAGTCATCAATGCGCCCTGCAAACGGACTAACATACTTAGCTCCGGCTTTCGCTGCCAGGAGCGCCTGCTCGGGAGTCATTATGAGCGTGCAATTAACAGGAATTCCTTCCTCGCTCAGTGCCTTTATCGTCTTGAGTCCCTCGTAATGCCCGCTATAGGTGTTGATGGGAACCTTGATGACAACATTGCCTGCAACGGAGTTGAACTTATCGTAAAGAATTTCTGCCTCACGAATCATATCCTCAGCCGTGAGTCCCATTACTTCCAGGCTAACCGGGCGATCTGGACCCGCAACCTTGAGAATCTCCACGATGTAACTATCAAGCGATTTCCCCCTTGCCTCGTTTTCCACCGCCTTGCGAATAAGCGATGGATTCGTGGTCACACCATCCACTATACCCCAGGAAATAGCCTCTTTTATCTCCTTCAAACTTGCAGTATCTATGAATATCTTCATCCTTTCACCTCCTTCAGGAAGGAGAGCATCTCCCTTGCTATTCCCCTATCATCCATTCCGTAATATTCGAGGAGGGCGTTCCATTTCCCGCTTCTTCCAAACACATCCATCATTCCGTGTCTTCTCATGGGCACTGGGTAATTCTCAACGAGCACCTCTGCAACCGCTGAGCCAAGACCGTTGTAAATATTGTGATCCTCCACGGTCATTATCATTCCTGTTTCTTTTGCTGCCTTCACTATCGTATCAACATCTATTGGCTTAATGGTGCTTATGTTGATTACACGTACATCCAGACCATTCTTTTTGAGGATTTCTGCGGCTAGAAGAGAATAGGATACCTCAATACCCGTGGCAATTATCGTTGCATCCTCCCCATCTCTCATAACGCGAGCCCTTCCAAACTCAAATTCTCCATCTGTGAGATTGGGCAATGCTGTTCTTGTGAGCCGAACATAGAATGGTCCCGGCTTCGAGGCAACGAATCTTATTACGCTGCGCACCTCGTTCGAATCCACAGGCACAATGACACGCATGTTTGGAAGACCTCTCATCAAGCCTATATCCTCAATCATCTGATGCGATGCTCCGTCCTCTCCCACCGTCACGCCGCCATGCGTCGCAACAATCTTCACGTTCAGCTTCGGGTACGCGATGCTCTGCCTTATCTGATCATAGGCACGACCGGTTGCAAAAACTGCAAATGATGATGCAAATACCGTTTTTCCACTTCTCGCCAGACCGGCGGCTATGCCCATCATGTTCTGCTCCTGCAACCCCACATTGAAGAATCTATCAGGAAATTCCTTGCCGAACATCGCCGTTTTGGTAGAGGTGCTCAAATCAGCATCCATGACCACTATATCCTCTCTCTCCTTTCCAAGTTCAACCAGCGTGGTTCCGTAAGCTTTTCTCGGAGACTCGTATTCCCAGTTCATATTCTTCGCCTCTCATCATTAAGCTCTTTAAGTGCCATCTCATACTCTTCCTCGCTCTGCGGAGGCTTGCCGTGGTACTTTGCAGTGTTCTCCATATAGCTCACGCCCTTGCCTTTAACGGTGTGCGCAATTATCACCGTGGGTCTGCCCTTCGTGCCTCTCGCTTCATCCAGGGCGCGGATTATCTGCACCATATCATGACCGTTAATGGATATTACTCTCCATCCGAACCCGCGCCACTTCTCCTCCAGCGGATCAAGGGCAACCATTGTATCTGTGAAATCGTCCAGCTGTATTTTATTGCGATCCACTATTGCAACCAGATTGTCCAATTTTCGTGTTGCGGCAGTCATCGCGGCCTCCCAGATGTTGCCCTCCTCAATCTCCCCATCGCCCAAAATCGCGTAAACCCGATAATCTTTTCCATCCATCTTTGCGGCGAGGGCCATGCCAATGGCGGCGCTCAATCCCTGCCCCAGCGAGCCGGTGCACATGTCCACTCCGGGAACCATCAGCGAGGGATGCCCCTGTAAAAACGAATCCACGCGCCTGAATTTTAGCAACTCATCCTCCGGGAAGAATCCTCGCATTGCGAGGGCCGCATAATAGGCTGCGGATGCATGTCCCTTGCTCAGCACGAATCTGTCCCTATCTTCCCACTCCGGGTTGTTCGGATCAACACGCATCTCGTGGAAGTACAGCACTGCTAAAATGTCCGCGGCGCTTAGCGCGCCCCCGGGATGTCCCGATTGCGCGGCGTAAATCATCTTTATGCTCCATGTGCGAATTTCATTTGCCTTTAACTTGAGTTTCCTTATCTCCTCATCAGAAATTTTTGTCATTGTTTAGGGTATTTCCGCTCGGTTAATTATAATTTTCGCCTAAGGTGGAACAAACCTCCTCAACCTTCTCAGCATCTCCAACTTCTCCTTCCTGCCCAGGGATGCCTCCTCTATGCTCATCTGCAGGATCTCTATGCTATTATCGTATGTCTTTCTGTCCACGGGCTTCGGTACACCATCCTTACCTCCCAGGGCAAAGGAGTATTTTACAGGATCTTTCCATGAAACTTCCGCACCGTATATGATCTCTGCTATGTAAGCAAGAGCGCGAACTGTGGATGGACCTATACCCTTAATTCCGATGAGTTCTTCGTAATTTTTGGGTTGAATCTCGTATGCTTTGAACAGGGTATTCCAATTTATGTGCCAGGGCATTGTTAGCACCTTTACATTTGAAAACTCGTCCAGCGTTTTTTGTCCCTTGGTACTTGCATCAGCTATCATGTTCCTTATCTTTTTTGGGTTATCCCGCACCACATCCACGGATATTTTTCTGGCTTCCTCGCTCACCCTTGCGCTCATATCAAGTACCTGTGCCTCTATTGAATCTGCAATTATTCCCGTACGAGGTTCGTTTACATAACTGTTTATTCCGTGGAGCCAGTGATAGCGCCTCGCGTACTTTTTCTTTGAATTCATGCCCTGCTGTATAACCACCCAGTTTCCATGCTCGTCCAGAAGCATCGTGTGATGGTAAAGTGGATAGCCATCCTGAAGCACTGTATTATCAACCTTGGCCGCCATTTTGCTTGCGTACTTTATCTCTTCAATTTTCTGGGATGAAAGTCCCATCTCATATCCAAATTTTTCAATTTCCAGTGGCGTGCTTCTTGATATCCGGCCCTTGCCACCTACCACCACGAGGCCATCCTCCACTCTCAACGCCTGTTTCAAAGCACCCATGGTTACTGTTGTTGTGCCTGAAGAGTGCCAGTCAAATCCGATCACGCAGGAGAATGCCTGAAACCAGTAGGGGTCAGCAAATCTACGCAGTACCTCCTCGGTGCCATACTCCAGAGCAATGATGCTCACAATCTCTTTAGATAAATTGACCATCCTGCCAAAAAGCCATCTGGGTGCGTGGCCTGGATGAAGGGGCAAGTTGGCAAATCCACTCCTCTCCATTTCCTCACTTCAGAAGCACTATTCCCTGCTCATTCACATCGTATTTGAATATACCCACTTTCTCAGGATGGTTGCGCACCTTCTTTATCAGCAGGTATTTTTCAAATCCTTCATCTCCTCTCTTCATCTCCATCTCAAGTATCACGTCAACGATCTCCTCGATTCCTCCGTACACGGTACCCTTGCTTCCAGGGGTGAGCATGGTTATGAGAACCACACCCCCATAGTACTGGGCATGGGCCTTTATGGTTCTAAGTGAGGAGATCACCTTGGTCTTATCATACCTGTTCAGGAAGAAGTCCAGAGAATCTATAACTATTCGAAATGGAGGTTTGAGTTTTGAAATCTCGTAGGTCACCTTGGTCAGGAAGTTTACCTCCTTTTCCTCTCTCTTTCTTGCAGGCTTGAAGATCTCGTTTATGGGAATTCCCTCCTCCCGGTACTTGCTTATGATCAGTTCTTTTTCCAGGACCTTGTGGTAGTACTCCACTCCAATGTTTATGATCTTTATATTCGTATCCCAGCCAAATTCTTTCATGGTTGCAATTATGTCTTCATCCCTTTCAATGGTCGTGAAGTAAATCACGTTTTCCTTGGCAGCGCCAGAGGCTGCAAACTGCTTGGCAAATAGTTCCGTACCGGATCCGGGGGAGCCGTAGAGCAGGATTGTGTATCCCCTGGGAACACCACCCATGAGGGCCCGGTCAAGAGTGCTTATTCCTATGCTTGTGGTCTCATATCCGTTCATCTGCCCTCCCCTCCAGCATCAAAGGCATCATCACATATTAGATTCATCATACTCACAATGTCTTGGGTATTCTGCTCCTTCATGGATATTATGACCATGTAGGATTCCCAACTTCTCAGGGATGTTACAAATATGTGCAAGAACTCGCTCAGGATCTTCAAATCGTTGTGTATTGCCATTGAATTTACAGAGTCGAGAACGACAATTGCCTTCTTGTCACCGTATTTTCTGTGCAGGTAATCTATCTTGAGCATAACATTTTCAAGCATTGTTGGGCTTTCAATGTATAGGAACCGATCGCTCATCTCACCGGCATTGGCCATCAGGTGGGATATGGTATCAACGAAGAATATGCGGGACGTATCAACACCAAGAATTTCAAGTAGGCCGACTATGTTCTTGGATGGCATGGTGGAGGATATGTAAAACACATAGAGATCGTGCTTTGTGGCAAATATATCAACTATGGCGCGAAGGGCATCAAAATATGTGTTAACGCTAACGTAAAGGGCGAGGGATGACGCCGGTGGGAGTTCGTCAAGTTTGTCAACTATGCTTGAAGTAATACTCATCTCAACGCACCTCCACACTGCCTCCCTTCAAGAGGGGAGCAAGAAGTATCCCTATGGAAGTTAAATCAAGCACGTATTTTGCGCGGGAATGGGTTGTGCCCCTCATCTTTATTACCTGTATTGTGCGAAGCAGATCTCCGCGTCTCTCAAGGTTGCCCATGAATATTATGCCATCCGCAATTGCCTCCTCCACACCGTACTGGGAATAGCCTGCTGAGGATGGAAGAAGTTCTGATACAAGAAGTGTGGTGCATCCCATATCGGATAGGTCCTTTCCAAGTTGGAGTATGAACTCTCTTATCTGCTCCTTGGAGGTGAGGCGGTAACATATGGATGTTATTGAATCTATCACCAGTCTCTTTATTCCGAGTTCCTTTACCATTTTCACTATCTGTGATGCGAGAATGTTCACATCCTCAAGGGTGAACTCAAGTTTTTCAAGTCCAAGTTTGACGTATATCTCCTGGAGGTCCACGAATATGAGTTTCTTTTCCTCAATAAGACGCATGTCAAAGAATTCGTATGTACGCATATTTTCAATGAGTTTTTCCGGTACTTCTGTGACTGATATGTACATTGAGCGTTCACCCATAAGTGCGCCCCTCACAAGGAATTCCAAACTCAAGGTGGTTTTTCCTGTCCCGCAAGATCCGGTTACAAGTATGGTATTGCCCCTCGGAATCCCCCCGTTTAGCACGTTATCTAAACCTTCGATTCCGGTCTTACACCTCTCCCTACCTGTTATCATTACCAAATAGTAAACTCTCATTCCTATATCTAATTTTCTAAACGGTTATCTATTTCTCACGAGCAGAAGAAATGCCAGGATTCCTCCAAGGAGATAAAGCATCCCCGACAATGCAAATAACAACCACGGGGTGATCTGGTATATGTATCCTCCTATGGCGCTTAAAACCATGGCGGATATGTATGAGAGGAATAGGAAAACGCCAGTGTACCTTCCCCGATTTTCTATGTTCACATAATCCGCTATTAGTCCATTGCTCGCCGGCTGGCTGAACGCTTGTGATAGACCTATGAGAATTGCGTAGGTGAACAGGGCAAATGTGGAGGGAACTATGAACACTATAAGTGCCGCTGCTGCCATTAATTCGCCCAGCATGTAGAACCTCTCTTTACCACGAGAATCAGCTCTCCTTCCAATCGGTATGCCAACAAGCACAATGATAACAGTTATCATTGCCATGGCAATTCCGTAGATGAGCGAGGAGGTGTATCCATAGGCGTATTTCACAACGAAGTATCCGACCATGCCACCTGCAGCGGATGTAATCATATTTATGAGCAAAACTCCCTTTGCCCCTCTTCCCAGTTTTTTAAGAATTCTGAAACTCTCAATGAATTTCTCCCTGTTTTTATTTGGTTTTATTGTCTCCTTCAGTTTTATTCGAAGGAGGGCTGCTATTACGGAGATGATGAATAGCACGATGTATCCAATTCTCATACCTGGTACCGTACCGTAGGTGTAGATCAACGCTCCCCCAATTATAGGTCCAAATATGCCGGGTATCATGGAGATATTTGTGATTGCAAAACCCTCCGCTCGGCGATGTGAGGGCAGAGAATCCATCATCATAGAGAAAAGAGCCGGCTGGTAAAGAAGGGCCACATTTGAAATGATGATCCCGACCAAAATCCATTGCCAGGAGGGTGCCAGTGCAAATATGAGCATTGAAAATGCCATTATACTCGTGAATATCACGATGACCTTTCTCCTCCCAAAGGCATCTGCAAGATACCCTCCCGGAATCTGGAGCAGGGCCATCATCCCGAAGGTGAGAGCGCCCATCAGTCCGAGGATAACATTGCTTGCCCCCAATGCGGAGAAGTAGATACCGTTGAATCTCATGACCAGACTGTGACCAAAGTTGAGCAAGATCCATGTAGTGAACAGAACTCCAATATTGCCCCTGAGAATCGTCCGTAGATCTGAGTGCAGATTTTTAAGGTAATTCATTTGCATGTGCATGCATATGCCATTATTTATCCTTTCTGTGAAGAAGATTTAAATTTCATAGGTGCATGGATTATTATGGACCTTCGAGAGAAAATTGCCGGAGAGATTGTGCTCTCTCCCAGGCCTGGTGCAACCATGCGTAAGTGGAGGGAGATGTTTGGAATATCCCAGCAGGAGCTGGCGAAATATCTGGGGATATCTTCTTCTGTGATAAGCGATTATGAATCTGGCCGCCGCAAGTCTCCGGGTGTGGTTATGGTTCGCAAGTTTGTAAATGCCCTTATTGAAATTGACGAATCAAGGGGAGGGGTAAAAATAAAGGAACTCTCAAGCACCTACGGAGAGGAGGCGATAATAGATATTCGCGAATTCCCCTACGAAATAGGCGTGAATGATTTTTTTAACATGATTGAGGCTGAGGTTGTGAATTCTGAACTGGAGGCAAAACGCCCTATTTATGGATACACCATCTTGGACAGTTTGAAGGCCATACTACATTACAACTCTTTTGACTATCTCAGGGTTTACGGATGGAGCATTGATAGGGCTCTGATATTCACAGGGGTGCATTACGGGCGCTCTCCCATGATTGCAATCCGTGCTCATCCTCTAAAACCAAGCGCTGTTGTCTACGTGAGGCCTGGAAAGGTGGATGAACTCGCCGTCAAACTGGCGACCATGGAGGAGATCCCCCTGGCGGTTACCTATCTGGAGGTGAAGGAGATAGAAAAGAGGCTCAGAGAGATAAGTTGATTTTTTCCTCCACGCTCCTCACAATTTCCTCGCTGTCAATTTTTCTCTTTATTCTTTCTATGATTGGGGAATACACGGTATCCACTTCAAATTTCTCAACTCCAAGTGCCCTCATTGCCCTCTGGATGGCTGGAGCGGAAAAGCCTCCAATGTGGAGAGCCTGATTTGCGCAAAGGTACTCAATGGCAACTATGTACTTCACGTTATCCACAATTTCCCTCAATTTTATGGCAGAGTTCATTCCCATGCTCACGTGGTCCTCCTGATTGGCGCTGGTTGGTATGCTATCTGCGCTTGCAGGATACGAAAGAATTTTATTGCGATTGCATAGGGCGGCTGCAGTGTACTGGGGTATCATCAGCCCTGAGTTTGTGCCGCTGTTTTCAATTAGGAACGGTGGGAGATTGCTCAACTTGGAATCCACAAGTCTGGCGATGCGTCTCTCGATCATATTGCCCATGTCAGTCAACGCTATTGCCAGAAAATCCATGGCTAGGGCAATGGGCTCGCCGTGGAAATTTCCTCCGGAAATGGGCTCGTCGAATATTAGTGGATTGTCCGTTGCTGAATTTATCTCCCTCTCCACAACATCCCTGACGTGGTTTAGAGTATCCAGAATTGCTCCATAAACCTGGGGCGTGCAGCGCAGGGTATAGGCATCTTGAACCTTTTCTGCTCTTGCCCTTTCAACGATCTCGCTGTCTTTCAGTAGCTCCCGGAGTATCTTGGCGATCCTGATCTGCCCGGGGTGTGGTCTTGCTCTCATTATCCTTTCATCCAGAGCCCCATCCGTGGCCTTAAGTGCCTCAAAACTCATGGCTGCGCTTATGAGGGCGTTCTTCATTATATTGTATGAGTCGTAAACTGCAATTGCAGCGTGGGCTGCCATCATCGCGGTACCGTTCAGAAGTGCGAGACCCTCACGCTCTTGAATTTCAACGGGTTTTATTCCCGCCTTCTCCATGGCCATCTTTCCATCCATAATCTCCCCCTGGAACTTTGCGTACCCTTCACCGATCATGACCAGAGCCACATGGGCCAGGGGGGCAAGATCCCCGCTTGCACCAACGCTTCCGAATTTTGGAACGAGGGGGGTAACCCCAGAGTTTAGCATGGAGATCAGAGTTTCAATTATCTCCAGTCTAACTCCAGAGAACCCCTTCAAAAGACTGTTGGCTCGGATAAGCATTGCAGCTCTGACTACTTCCTCAGAGAGGAAGTCTCCAACACCTGAAGAATGGCTTCTTATGAGGTTTATCTGCAGATTTTTCAGATCTTTCTTGGGAATTCTCACATTCACGAGTTCTCCAAGTCCTGTGTTTATCCCGTATACAACACGCTCTTCTTTCAATATTCTCTCGACAACATCCCTTGAACGCTTAACCTTTCGTATTGAAGATTCAGAAATCTTGACTCTCTCTCCAAATCTGGCAACCCTAACAACATCTTCCACTGTCAGATTCTCCCCGTTTATTTCAAGCATGGTTGGAGAATGCGCCGAAGGATTAAAATTTTTATTTTCTGAATCTCTTTATTGCAAGAGCAACGGCCACGATCACCGCAAATATCGTAGCACCAGTCAAAAGATAGAGTTCAAGGGGTACAGTTTCCTCTTTTTGAGGGGGTGTGGGGTACTCTGCGTGGTCCAGAAATATGAATTTTTCCTTTGAGAGATCTGCAATTCCCGCGTAGGCATTCACGGTTATATTACCCGTCAAGTTCTGGAAATAGCCCTTCGGGATACTCCACGTCAGAGCAGAGGTGTTTATTGTGTAATCCACAATATGCGGTTTTCTGTTCACCATTATGTAACCCATGGCCTTTGAGCCATTTTCTGTGGCGAGGAAGCAGTGGACGTAGTTTCCAAAATTGTCTGTGATATTCACATCGTATTCCTTGAGATACCCCCTTTCTGGAACAACATTGATCATCCCCCACACAACCATCGTTATGGTCACATTCTTTTCGTTTACATTGGAGTATACCTCTGAAATATCGTAGTCCACAAACTTATCCGTTATCTTTGGAGAATTTATTTTGAAATGGGGGTACTCTCCCTGGGCGATGGTGGCGAAGATTGATAGAAGGATTGCGGATATCATAATTATTGGAATGATTTTTCTCATCATTTGCTCACCGGTGCGATTTTCACATTCTCAAACAGTATATCCGGCATTGTTCCATTACCCATCATCACTATGTTTTTCTGAGTGCTGGAAATATCCTTCACGTTCTTCAAAAGGTTGTAAATGTTACCTGACATCATGAACACTGTGGAGCCCACTATTTTTCCATATTCAACCCTGAATGCGGGATTTGCCACCACGCTGAAATCCCCCGTATCTGGGTTGCTCGAATGCGCACCCTGGAACCCTGACACAATCAGACCATTTTTCATATCGCTGAGTAAATCCTCCCTTGATATATTTCCTGCTTCTATTACGAGGTTGTGAGCACCTATGCTTATCCCGCCGGTTACCAGACTTCTTATTCCATTCCCGGTACTTCCCTCACCGCTAACATTTCCCCAGTAATTGTCCCAGAGGAATCCCTTGAAAACACCGTTCTGGAACATCACATTTTTCCTTGAGGCCACACCCTCATCATCCGCTATGACTGGAGATGTGCTGAGGGGGTGCCATGGGTCATCCACCATGTTTATCTTCTCATGCAAAATCTTCTCGTTAACCATATTTGCCAGAGGGGAAGTGCCCTTTACCTTTTTTTCACCGTTTAGGGCTGGCAAAAGGGCGAAGTATATCAGTTCTGCAAGTGCCAGAGGCTCAAGCATAACATCATTCGTTCCATCCTCTGTTTTTACAACCCTGTAGGCGTATTTAAGTCTCTCAAGTATGGAATTCACCACAGAATCAGTGGAAATATTTGTATCCCTGCGAACATCAAACTCCATGATCCCTGGGGTGACCACACCATCCTTTCTGCCTATGGCGTAGAGGTAGAAGAACGTGCCTCCGAATTCCTGAAGCACATCCACTCCCCGGGAGTTCATTATTCTGTTTTCGGACCAAAAACTTCCTGCGGCACCCCCAGCCACCATGGCGTTTTCATCCCTCGTTTTTATCTCCTTTATTGCTTCATTGGCCATATTTACCAGAATATCTGGGCTCAGATTTTTTAGTTCATCGCTGACCTCAATTTTCACATTGGCGTATTTTTGCTCCCCGGGCAGGCTAACCCACCTCTCGTCAGGCTCGTTCATCCTGGCGCTCTTTGATGCCATCTCTATGCCCCGCTTTATCTCATTTTCATCGTTGCTATCCACTATGTATATGCCCACCCGTTTATCCTTAATACCCCTAATCACGGTTATGGTTCTATCGCTTGTGGATGATAAAGATACCTGATTGAGTTCAATGTCCACGGAGGTTTCCTTCTTTCTGTAGGTTGCAATCTCAATCTCATCAAAGAACTTCTCACCATACCTTATGAGATTCATTGCTGACCACCTACCACTATGCCACGATCAAATCTCATATGGGGTCCTCCGCTGCTTACATAGGCAGTCTGACCCTTTCCGCAGCGCCCCATCTCAAGCCCGAAATCCTTTCCAACTCCGGTTATCTGCCTCAATGCCTCTATGGCTATGCCGCTTATGGAGGTATCCCTTATGCTCTCTGCAATCTCTCCATTGCGTATCACATAGCCCTCCTGTACACCCACCTGAAATGAGGAATTCATCTCAGCCTGCCCACCCCGGAAATCCACGAGGTAATAGCCGAATTTTATGCCTTCAAAAAGTTCTTCAAGACTCATATCCCCCCTCTCAAATACGGTGTTTCTCATCCTGATTATTGGGGGTACAGTGTAGTTCTCAGCCCTTGCATGGCCATTTGGTCTCATTCCGAATTTTGCGGCATACTCGCGATTAAGCATGATCTCATTGAGTACTCCGTTCTTTATTATGTGAACATCCCTGACCCTCGTGCCCTCATCATCGTAGAGGTTGTTTCCAAACCCGTTTTCCACGATTCTATCACTCATGCTTACAAATTCAGGTGCTATCTGCTTCCCTATCAAGTCCCTGAAGGGAGAGTTTATTGTGAGGTCGGCCTCTGCAAGATGTCCAAGGGCCTCGTGGGCTATTATTCCCACTATTATGGGTCCCGCAACCACGGGAAACTCTCCGCGTTTTGCAGGTACTCCGTTTAGTTGTCCCCTCAATTTTTTGAGTATCCTTTTTGCGATCTCCTCGTTGTTCTCCTCCTCAAACAGTTCCCAGCCCCTATCAATACTGCCCACCTCGTCTCTGGCGGCTGCCATTCCCCTCTCGTTTTTTCCCGTGAGCCATATGTACTGCCACACATAGTCCATATCCCAAACAATTCTAGTTCCCTCAGAGGTGTAGAGAATTTTTGTTCCCGAAGCATCCTGGTATCGAATGTGGGTGGATGCAACTTCGGGAGCCTCTTTTATGCATCTTTCCAGATCTTTCATTCTTCTGACCTTCTCCTCAATGTCCACATCTTTTGGCTTGATTTTCATCTTTGAGCGGACAACATCCTGTACAATTTCAATATCGGCCAGTTTGATTTTTTCGTGCCTGCCAAAGGCAGAGGCCTTCGCCATCCTGTATGCATCCTCAACCGCATCCTTCAGTTGCTCAAATTTATTAGTGGATGAGAACCCCCAGGCTCCGTTTGCGAGAACTCTAACTCCAAAGCCAGAGGATTTTGATGAGGTGAATGTTGGGAAAACGCCATCCTTCAGTTCAATGCTCAATTTTGATAACTCTTCACCCCTGATTTCTACATATTCTGCCTTCACATTCTTTTCGGCCCATGCCATTATGCCCTCTAAATCCATCCAATCACCTGACTGATGGATATCCCCGAATTCTATAAATTATTTTCCCGCAGAAAACCTTTTAATTTGTGGTGGGGTGAAAAAATTTTTGGGGAATCGTTGGGAGTGTGAATTGTGGGTAAAACTGGAATATCATTGGTTGGAACGCAAATCTTAATATTCACCACTTTCATATTCAAAGGTGAAGCGTGTAACGGTCATAGCCCAGAAATCTGAAATGGACAGGGTAAGAAATGCTGCGGGGGATTTTATTTACAATGTTGAGTTGTTGGAGAATGACCTGGTCCGGGTGGACATATACGTGAATGATGCCCTGCTGGATAAGTTAATTCCCAAACTTGAGAACTCTGTGGATTTGAGGCATAAGGATAGTGTGATAGAGGTATCTTCACCGGATTTCATCATCTCCTCATCCCTCAAGAGAAAGGAGAGAAAAGCAGGCTCTGAGAGAGCAACAGTGGAAGAACTTTTGGCATCCTCCAAAAAATATGCAAAGATTGATTTTGGGAAAACCCTGCTCACTATAATAGCGGGTCTGATAGCCCTCATAGGCCTGTTCCTCAACAATGTGCCCATTATCATAGGTGCCATGCTTCTATCACCTCTCCTGGGTCCAATTTACAGTTTTGTCATAAATACCTCTGTGGGAAGAGAAAAGGATGCATTTTTGAGCATAGCAAATCTCACCATAATGCTCATCCTCGTGCTCATAACCTCTTCCATAGCAACCCTGACAATCTCCGCCTTCATGCACCTCTCACTCACCACGGAGATCCTTCTGAGGTTCGATACAAATCCAATATACATCATTATGGCCCTTCTCCTTGGATTTGCCGCGGTTTTCGCCTACGCCAAGGGATTATCCGAAAGCATTGCCGGTATTGCAATAGCCGCCGCCATTTTGCCTCCCATGGTTGTCTCCGGTATAGCCCTGGCACTGTATATGGATTATCTGCTGAGACCATTGATTTTGAGTATGGAGAACATAGTTGGCCTGGTGGCTGGGGGACTCATTGCAATCATAGTCCTGCGCATAGAACCCCGCAGATACTACGAAAAGGCCCGGGCAAGGAAAATGAGAAGAAGGACTTATCTCACCTTGACAGTTCTGCTGGCAATTCTTGTGCTTCTGGCCATCACAATTTAGGAAAAGATTATTTATTCCCAAGCCTTTTTCTTTCCATGCTCCTGGTGAAGATGGGGGGAAGCGTGATAACAGATAAGAGGGTTTACAGAAGGTTCCGGGAAGATGTGATGGAGAGGATAGTCAAATATCTTCCAAAGGAGGATTTGATAATTGTGCATGGTGGAGGTTCCTTTGGTCATCCTCTGGCAAAGAAATACGGGATAACGGAGGGATTCTCAGAGGAAAAGACCATGGGATTTGCAGAGATAGGAAGGGATATGGAGGATCTTAATCTGAGGATCATAGAAATTTTGATAGAGAATGACATTCCTGCCGTATCCATTGCGCCCCATTCCTTCCATATTTTCGGAGAGGAAATGGATCTCCACATATTTGAGAGATTCCTCTCTCTGGGTTTGGTGCCCGTTACCTACGGGGATATAATCCTTGATTCTTCGCAGGGTATAAACATATGCTCTGGAGATTACCTGATGCTTCAACTTGCCAGAGAATTCAGGCCCGAGAAGGTTATATTCCTCACAGATGTGGACGGCATATACGATAGGGATCCCTCAGAACAGGGAGCAGAACTCATAGAGGTGCTGAGGAGGGATAGCAAGGTAGAGACGATCATAAAGGTGGATGATGTTACTGGAGGGGTTGCCTACAAAATATCCATCATGAGGAAAATTGCGAGGTACAGCAGGGTATATGTGCTTAATGGATTTCATCCCGAGAGGATAGAGAATGTTTTAAATGATGAAGATTTTGTAGGGACGGTGGTGGAATGATAGAGGATCGCAAACTGGAGCACATAAAAATATGCGCAGATAAAGATGTTGTGGCCCATCACAATTACTGGGACGATGTACTGCTCAAGCATGAAACCATACCAAGGGTGGATCTTGAGGATATTCGCTTAGATGTGAATTTTCTGGGGAGGAAACTGAATTATCCAATAATAATAGATGCTATGACAGGAGGTCACAGAATCGCGAAGGTGATAAACGAGAACCTTGCAAAGGCGGCTGAGGAACTGGGCATAGGTATGGCGGTGGGCTCCCAGAGGGCTGCCATAGAGAATAAAGAACTGGAGGATACATATTCCATAATTACCAAGTACGAGGTTCCACTTCGCATAGGGAATCTGGGTGCTCCTCAATTTGCCCTTGGCTACGGTGAGGAGGAGATAAGAAGGGCCATGGAGATGATAGATGCCCATGCCATGGACATACATTTCAACTACCTTCAGGAGGCCATTCAGCCTGAGGGAGATACGAAGGTTTCTGGGTTGAAGGACAAACTGAAAAATCTTGCGAAAAGGTATCCGCTTATAGCCAAGGAAACCGGGGCAGGGATAAGCAGAATCGCTAGTGAGTTCTTCAAAAATGCTGGATTTAAGGCGATAGATGTCAGCGGGGTGAGTGGTACAAGTTTTGCAGCCGTGGAATACTATCGTGGTGGTGACGAGGGCCAGTTGTTCTGGGACTGGGGACTGCCAGCACCCTATTCTCTCCACATTTTAAGAGATCTGGATATGCCATTGATAGGAAGTGGGGGAATAAGAAACGGACTTGATGCTGCCAAGGCCCTAGCCCTTGGTGCCAGCGTGGTTGGCATTGCAAGGATACTTCTCAAGCCAGCCATGAAGTCCCATAAAGATGTGATTGAAGTATTGAAAAGAGTAGTGAAAGAGATGCGCATAGCAATATTCCTCTCAGGATTCTCAGGTGTAGCGGATATGAAAAATGCGGAATATGTGGTAAGGGGTGAACTGGCCCTATGGTTGAAACGATTATAGATTCTCCATGCCCCATATGCGGAAAGAAAACCCTCCTTTACAGGGCGGAAGAACTTGATTTACCCCATTTTGGTAAATGTCTTCAAACTACGATAGTATGTAAGAGTTGTGGATTTCGCCACGCGGATGTGATGATGCTGGAAGTTCACGAGCCCATGGAGTACAAGGTGAAAATAAAGGGGGAGGGGGACCTTTACATAAAGGTGGTACGCTCAACATCGGGAACCGTGATAATACCTGAGATCGGTGCAAAACTGGAACCCGGGCCCTTATCGGAGGCTTTCATAACCAATGTTGAAGGTGTTTTGAATCGCTTCGTTGATATCCTTGTGCAACTCCTTCACGACACACCCGAAAAGAAGGGGGACATTCTTGCTCTTCTCAGAAAGATAGGATACATAAGGCATGGGAGAATGGAGGCCACACTGATCATTCAGGATCCCCTGGGCAACAGTGCAATAATAAGCGATAAAACGGAAAAGAGAAAACTGAGCGAGGATGAGGTCAGGAATCTAAAACTTGGAGAGTTTACATTGGACTTAAAGGATTTAAGATGAAGGATCTGCGACCTCCCCCATAAACAGGATCGCACCGGTGACATCGTCTTGAATAAGGAACACAAATGGATGATCCGCTCTGAATTCATACTCGTAGGGAAGGTACGCTGTGGCGCCTACGCCCACCGCAGTGGCAGCGGCCGCCTCCGTACCATTTTCACCCACTCTTATATATGCCTTGTGAAACACATTGTTTATGTAAACGCCTTTTCCTATGCCCTGAAAATTTACATCCTTGGTGAATGCGTTTCTGAGCCCTAATCTTTGAAGTACTTTCTTCAAATTGAAGTGTGAGGTGATCTTAAATCTGGGTAGAATTACCTTCACTCTATGCACTTTCATTTTCTCTCTCCATTCCCTTATTTTATCCACGCTTAAGTGAATATTTGTGCTCCTGCTTTTTGGTAGAATGATTAGCATTGAAAGCCTGTTTCCCCTGTACGGAAGTTTCAGAACCTGAAAGCTGTTATCCTCTACATACTCAAAATTTCCCTGTGTGTGCATCATAGGTACCTTAACCTTACCACCGGGGGTGTAAAAATAATCATCGTATGTCCTATTTGGGTCAAATTTCTGCGTCCATATCGCTTTGAGGTATATGGCATTTACAAGCACAAGTATGGTGAAAGGGCTCAACCCTCCCTCGGGAATCACCTCTTTTATCTTTCCCTCTGTGTAATTTTCCACCCATGAATTTATTGTTTTCCTCGCCAGTTCTGCATACTCATAATTCAAATTCTGCTCGTAGGCATCGTAATACTTCTTTATGAGTGAAATGTAACTTTCGTTTATGGGATACTGGATGCTTGGCCATATTGAATTTGCAATTTTGAGGGTGTATTGGGTATTGTCGCACAGATTGTGAAGCAAGTACCCTATGCTCTCGTGCAATACCGTTCTATTTTCAGGATAGCCCAGCACCTTCTGCATATCCATGGCAGTCTCGCCCCCCGCTCCTTCATAGGCCATGGCCAGGGCTATCCATATGCTTAGAGGTGAGAAAACGATGTTTTCTCCACTAAATTCGTTGAATAATTTTAAGGCAAAGGTTGTGCTTATATTTGCAATAACCTCCACATTTCTTGGGGGAGAATGTCCATATTCCTGCGTGTTTTCTGGACGAAAAATTGATGCCCCTATGCCCGCAGCGAGGAATAGGAGAGTTAGGAGTGAAGCGGCAAATTTCTCGGGGGCCATGATTCACACTACCCTTGCTCCTATTTGAATGTTTTTAATGAGAATTTTTAAATAAACCCATACTTTTCTCGCCATATGGAGTTTCCAAAGGAGAATTTCAGCGAGTGGTACAACGAGGTAATAGAGGCCTCGAGGCTTGTGGATAAGAGGTATCCCGTGAAGGGCATGCATGTCTGGCTTCCCTACGGCTGGCAACTTATGAGAAATATAGATGAGTACTTTCGCAGGATCTTTACAGAGCATAGGCATCAGGAGGTTTACTTTCCCCTCCTTATTCCAGAAACGGAGTTCAAGAAGGAGGCTGAGCACATTGCGGGCTTTGAAAATGAGGTTTACTGGGTTACCCACGGGGGCCTAACACCACTGGATGTCAAACTCGTAGTGAGGCCCACAAGTGAGACGGCCATGTATCCAATGTTCTCCCTGTGGATTCGCAGCCATGCGGATCTACCGCTACGCATATTTCAAATTGTGAATGTTTTCAGGTATGAGACAAAGCAAACTAGGACATTCATACGCGTTCGCGAGGTGCACTTCTTTGAGTCCCATACAGCCCATGCCACTGCGGAGGAATCCGAGGAGCAGATAAGGGACAACATTGAGATATGGAAAAAAATAGCGGAGAAACTTGCACTCCCTTATTTGCTTGTTCGCAAAACCGATTGGGACAAGTTTCCAGGAGCGGCGTATTCCATTGGGGCTGAGACCATTATGCCTTCAGGCCGCACATTGCAGATTGCAACCATACATCAGTATTTTCAGAACTTCTCAAGGGCCTATGGAATAGAGTATCTGAAGGAGGATGGAACCCATGATTTCGTGCATCAGACCACCTTTGGAATGAGTGAGAGGCTTATAGGAGCGATAGTGGGTATCCACGGAGATGATAGGGGCCTTGTTCTGCCTCCGGAGATCGCTCCAATCCAGGTAGTTATCGTTCCCATAGTCACAAAGAAAAAGGAGGATGTGCTGGAGGAGGCCAGAAAAATAGAGGAGGAATTGCGCGGATTTTTCCGTGTGCATCTGGACGACAGGGATAATTACACCCCCGGCTATAAGTTCTACGACTGGGAATTGAAAGGCGTGCCTCTGCGCCTTGAAATTGGTCCAAGAGATATGGAGAGGGGTCAGGTTGTTCTTGTGAGGAGAGATACCAGGGAAAAATTGAGTGTGATGAGGGAGGAATATATTGATAAAATTTCAGAACTCCTGCAGAGCATACAGAGGGATATGCGAGATAGGGCTGAAAAGGAGATGATGGGCAGGATAAAAAGGGTGGATACTCTTGAGGAAATAAAAGAGAATGAGGAAGTATCCATGGTTTACTGGTGCGGTTCTGAGGAATGTGGGCACAGGATGGAGGATGACACTGAGAAGAAAATAATAGGCATATCTCTGGAGAATCACGAGCCAGGAAAATGCATAGTTTGTGGAAGAGAAACGGATAAAATGGTCTACATTGCCAAACCTTACTGATTTTCAACCTTTGCCAGAAGTGTACCCAGTATCCCAAACACTATTAGGGATACACTGAGGGAATACACCCCCAAATCCGTCCAGGCATCGTACAGGAAGGACCATGAGAAGTAGAACACCACACCAATCGTCAGTAGCATCCAGCTGAGGATCCATAGCCAGCGAACCATAAGAATGGGAAGATAAGGCACTATAAAAAGTTTTTATTCAGCAGTTCTTTAATAGAGGTTATGGTTAAATCCGCGTACCTGCACTTCCTTCCGTTTCTGCTTATGTGTACAGCCACACAACCTGCCCTCCTGGCGGCAAGCATTTCTTTCTCTCCATCCCCTATGACCATGCATCTCTCACAGTGCAGTTTCTCTTTTATTATCTCTATGAATCTTGGTGAGGGTTTTAACTCGTCTATGTAGGCGTAGTTTTTGTAATCCTTTCCGATGATGAAATCAAAGTAATCAAGGAGGTTGAAAGTTGATAGCACAAATTTTATACACTCCTCACTTGAAACGCTCCAGGCGCACTTCTTACCCTCCAGGGATTTCAAAACATCCGTATCTGGGTAGGCTCTCAATCTTCCCTCATAAAGCATCTCTTTTCTGTACTCCAGATTCCTTTCGTCCACCTCTCTCCAGAAGACCGATGCCTCCACTCCGTAATTTTCACTGTATCTCCTGCTCACCTCACCCTCAATTATCTTCTTCCATGTATCAAAGGATAACGGAATTCCATGCCTCTCAGCCACGGGCCTCGCTATGAACTCGTACCACTCTCTCATATCAAAGTCCACGTATTCCACGAGGGTATCATCCACATCAAAGATGAGGCATGGCATACTTGAGCATGGGGAGAAGGTTTTTATTTCTTGTTGCCTTTTTCATTACGGGTGATATTATGAGTGAGAAAACTTTGCATCTCAAAAAAATGCTGGAGGAGATGAAAGAGCGTGGTGAGACCTGGGAACTTTTGCGTCTTTTTGGGCCATCCACGCACAGGGTGGTTGTTGAAGGAAAAGAGGCCGTGATGCTTGCCTCAAACAATTATCTTGATCTGGCCAATGATCCAAGGCTCAAGGAGGCTGCCAAGGAAGCCATAGAGAAGTACGGCTGGGGTGCTGGAAGTGACTGGAGCATTGCCGGCTATACCGATTTGCAGGAAAAACTGCACAAAAAAATCGCCGAGTTCAAGGAGACTGCTGCGGGTCTGGCGTTTCAGACGGGATTTGCAACCAATGCTGGAACCCTTGCCAAAATTGTGGGTAAGGGAGATGTGGTTGTGAGCGATGAACTCAATCACGGGAGCATAATTGATGGCATACGCCTATCCAGAGCGGATAAGGTGATATACAAGCACCTTGACATGGGAGACCTGGAGGATAAGTTGAGGCAGGTGCATGACAAGTATGAGCACATTTTAGTTGTGACAGATGGAGTGTTCAGCATGGATGGAGATATAGCTCCCATGGATGAGATTGTGAAGCTCGCGGATGAGTATGGGGCCATGACCTACGTGGATGATTCCCACGGCGAGGGTGTTCTTGGAGAGGGTCGTGGCATAGGACACCATTTCGGAGTGCAGAAGAAGATTGATTTTCAGATGGGTACATTCTCAAAGGCTCTTGGCTCCATGGGAGGTATGCTGGCGGGAGAGGAATATGTTATTGAATACGTTTACAACACCGCACGCACGTGGCTTCTCAGTGCTGCTTACCCACCTGCGGTTACCGCGGCAAACATAAAATCCCTGGAAATTGTGATGCAGGAGAAGGATCGCGTGCAGCGCCTGTGGGACAATCGCAACTACTTCAAGAAGGAACTTGAGAGTCTGGGATTTGACACCTGGAAGAGCCAGACACCCATTGTACCGGTGATGGTGCGCGATTCCAAGAAGGCCAAGGATCTCGCTCATATGCTCTTCGAGGATGGCGTGTTTGCTCTACCCATAGTGTTCCCGATGGTTCCAAGGGGATTGGAGAGAATAAGAAATCAGGTGAGTGCAGGCCACACGAAGGAGGATCTTGATTACGCTCTCAACGCCTACGAGCGTGCCGGTAAGAAACTTGGGTTGATATAAATTAATATGCCTTTTTTCATTTTTTTATGTGAAAAAATTTGCCATTCTTCTGATTTCTGTGCTAATTTTCTCATACATTCCACGCCGGATATATATGGGTCAGTATAGTTAGATTTTCGATCAGGATGGAAACAATACGGATTACAAGCCTCTTAAGAACCCTGCTCAATCTTCTTATTTGCAGTATTCCTGCTTGCCCTGTGGAAAAGACGAAATGTTTAATTCTAATTGATCTATACCCCATCGGTGAATAAAAATGAGAAGGATTCTCGTGACCGGTGGCTTAGGGCAAATTGGCTCCTCTCTGGTTCCATTTCTCAGGAAAAAGTATGGCAGAGATAATGTTATTGTGGCGGATATAAGGGAACCTGAAAATCTGGAAGATCTTAGCCCCTTTGTAAAACTTGACATAATGGATAGAAAAATGCTTGACAGGGTGATAGAGAAAGAGGATATAGACACGATTTACCACCTCGCGGCCATCCTATCTGCCAAGGGAGAGCAGAATCCGCAACTGGCATTCAAGGTCAATATAATAGGCCTGTATAATATTCTTGAGGCAGGCAGAGAGTATTCCCTCGAGCGCATAATGGTTCCCAGCTCCATAGCTGCCTTCGGACCCGAGACTCCGAAGGATAACACACCCAATGACACGGTTCTCAGACCAAGGACAATGTATGGTATAAGCAAGGTCACAGGGGAACTTCTGGGTCTCTATTACTGGGAGAAGTACGGGCTTGATGTTCGCGGTGTGCGCTATCCAGGAATAATAAGCTGGAACGCTATGCCCGGTGGAGGCACAACCGATTATGCAGTTGAAATTTTCCATTATGCCCTGAGGGGGGAGAAGTATGTATGCTTCCTTAGGGAGGATACTGTGCTTCCAATGATGTACATGCCAGATGCAATCAAGGCCATTACCATGCTGGCAGACGCTCCAAGTGAGAATCTAAGGCATCGCACAGATTTCAATGTGCAGGCCATGAGCTTTGCCCCCAAGGATTTAGTGGAGGAGATAAGAAAGTACGTCCCTGATTTTGAGGTAGAATACAGGCCCGATTACAGGCAGAAGATAGCAGATTCTTGGCCAAGAAGTCTGGACGATTCTACTGCAAGGGAGGAATGGAACTGGAAGCCCGATTATGATATGGAGGCAATGGTTAAGGATATAATTGAGAACCTGAGCAAAAAGATGGGAGTGGAATTATAGGGATTTTACTAATTCCTCCACACTCTCACCTCTCTTTTTTGCCATCATCTTCATCATTTTCCATATACCTGAGCCGTACTGTGCCGCCTTTTTCTCCCTCTCCACTATCTCCTTGGGCACACCTAGAATTTTTGCGGCTTCTCTGAGTATCCATTTTCTCGTGCCGTTTCTTATTTTCATATCCATGGGTATGTTTTCGGAGAACTCTATGATTCGCGAATCCAGATATGGAGTTATGAGTTCCTTGCTCAGCAACGTGGCCATCCTTATCTCCCTTGGTCTGGTTTTTTCCAGCAGAGTTTTTATATCATCCTTCATCAGTTCCCCATGCTCCAGGTATTTGTGGTAACCTCCAAACAACTCATCACTTCCCTGACCTGTGTAAATAATGCGCTCATCAGCATTTGTGCATACGAAGTAAAGTGGCAGTTCGAATGAAATTTCCACGGCACTTATATCTGGCTCAATTCTCTTCAGAAATAATATGCCTTCAATGAGATCATACTCATCAATTTCAATCAATTTCAGAGGCATGTTAAGGACATTTGCAGCGGTTTTTGCATTTTCAAAGTCTTTGGAACCCTCAACTCCAACGGTGTAAAGATTCGGTTTGCAGTCTTTTAAAATATACGCCAGTATGCCGCTGTCCAACCCACCTGAGAACGCTATGGCCGAATTCTCCCTGCACTCCACGTCTCCAAGAAGTGAAGCCAGAACCCTGGCAAAATCTTCCATAAATTTGAAAAGGCGAGGCGATATTTATAAATTCATATCTCCGAGAATTTCACCTGCTCCTCAACAAGCTGCTTTATGATCTCTGGCAGTTTTTCTATGGGGATTCTCTTCTGCTCTGCACTATCCCTTTCTCTGACCGTCACTGTCCTGTCCTTCAATGTTTGATAGTCCACGGTTATGCAGAAGGGCACCCCTATTTCGTCTGCGCGGGCGTATCTTCGTCCTATGGAGCCCGAATCGTCGTAGTAGGAGTTTATGCCGCCACTTCTCAAAATTGTAAGTATCTCCCTTGCCACATCGTCCAGGTTGTCCTTTGCCATAAGGGGAAAGACACCGACCTTGAGAGGTGCAATTATGGGTTTGAGTCTCAGCACCTTGTATCCAGAATCCTCCCGCTCGTAGTAGGCATGCTCAAGAAGGGAGTAAATAAGCCTATCAATTCCAAATGAGGGTTCAATAACGTTGGGAATGAACCTCTCACCACCTATCGTCTCCTCTTCGATCACGACCTCGTAGGCATCCTGCGGTATTTTTACCCTTCTTCCGTTGAGATCCACTTCCAGGTTTCCGTCGGTGAACTCCATTTCCTCTATGATCTCAGCGATCTTCTTTGCCTCGCCCTTGAACATGGGGCCCAGGATCTCCATTCTGGGCCTGAGTTTTTTTATTTTTATCTTTTTTGGCTCTTTGAATCTGCGCAGGGCTGTCAAATCCCTTCCTGAGTAGGTCATATGCCTGCGCAAATCGTAATCTCCGCGATCGGCAATGCCTATTACCTCAGTCCATCCAGATGAGAGGAGAATCTCGCAATCCCAGGTATCCCTGGCGTAGTGGGCAAGTTCCTCTTTGAAATGCTGCCTGAATCTAACACGCTTGAGATCTATACCCAGTTTATTGAGAAAATTCAAAATTTTCCCCATATAGTACGCAATGTATGGGCTCATAATCTGTTTTTCAATGGCTTCTTTAACCTTAACTCTTAAATTCTCTCCATCTCTGGTGAGAAGTGAAATCTCAACATCATCTATTTCTCCAGGCAATGTGATTTCGTATGGGTCAACAAAAAGTTCAATTTCGGCCATGTTGAACTCTCTCAACCTCAAGAGTCCCTGACGCGGGCTTATTTCGTTCCTAAACCCCTTTCCGATCTGGGCAACTCCAAATGGCAATTTTTCTCTGTTGAGACGATACATTATGGAGAAATTCACAAATATCCCCTGTGCGGTTTCTGGGCGTAAAAAGGCGTTTTTATCCAGTCCCACCTTTGTGGGGAACATCAGGTGAAATCTTTCAGGGTCAGTTAGCTCTCCACCGCAATCGGGGCAGCGCACGTTGTTCTCCTTTATCGCTCTCTTCAGCCCCTTCTCGTCAAGTTTTTCCGGGTTTTCAACTATTCCTTTCAAAAGTTCGTCCGCCCTGAACGAATGGCCGCATTTCTTGCAAGTAACCATATAATCCGTGAACTTCTCCGCGTGACCTGAGGCAATGTACATCAGTTCTGGCCCAATATTAGGCCCATCAAGCATGAGTAGTCCGTCCTTGATGACAAATTCCTTCCTCCACAGGCGGAGCAGGTTCTCCTTGATGAGTGCTCCAAGGGGTCCATAATCGTAGAAGCCGCTCAGTCCTCCGTATATCTCGTAGGCCTTCCAGTAAAAACCCCTCCGCTTGGCAATTTCCATTATGCTAACTCGCACATCACTCATAATTCACACCCACGAGGGATGCAACCAGATCACTGTCGAAGATCATGGCGATCAGGTCATCGTGCGTATTTCTCACAGGTAGCTGGGAGAAATTGTTTTTGCGCATTATTCTTGCTGCCTCCCATGCGGGAGATTTTGAGAATATGGATACGGGGTTCTTGATCATGACCTCTTCAACCGGAATCTTTGGAAGATTGACCTTCTCCTCCATGTAGAAGAGTTTGATCACATTTCTTAATCCTTCCCAGTTCCAGGAATCTTCATCGTCCCCGAGTCCCAGTTCCGAAATTGCCACGCTCTTATCAACCTCGGCCTTCTCAAACAGATCCCTGTCGGTGACTATTCCTATGAGTTTCCCGTCGTCGTCCACCACGGGGAAAGCGGGAAGTGAGGAAAGGCTCATGGCGCAGAACACAACGGGCAGTGGGGTGCATTTGTGCAGGGGGAAACATGGCTTGGTGATGTATTTCTCCACGGGTTCTGATATTCTGCGCTCTTCCACAACACTGAGGAAGTCCTGGGGTGT
The DNA here is from genome assembly GCF_000327505.1 of Aciduliprofundum sp. MAR08-339. Lineage (NCBI taxonomy): Archaea > Methanobacteriati > Thermoplasmatota > Candidatus Aciduliprofundum > Candidatus Aciduliprofundum sp. MAR08-339. The sequence continues at coordinate 282,046 of NC_019942.1, read as the reverse complement.
GAGTATTCCTATTACATTTCTCTCCTCATCAACAACAACTATGTGCCTCCTTCCGTATCTCAGCATGACCGATGCAGCGTATTCAATGGTGTCATCCTCACTAACGGTGGGCACATCCCTCCTCATAAGAAGCGCAACCTGCTCCTCCCCCGGATTTTCAAATATGTCTCTGCGGGAAACTATACCAAGAAGTTTTCCCTCCTCATTCACGACGGGCACGCCCGTTATGTTGTACCTCACCAGGGTGCGAAGCACATCCTTCTTAGTTCCAGGTGCCTTGACACATACTGGATTTCTTGACATAATGTCCCTGACCTTTTCTTTCAAACCCATCACCACCTACCTAAAAAATTACTCGTACATAAACTTATTTGAGACGCTCTAAAAAATCAGCCAACTCCGAGAGATCGTTGAAGGAGAGATCTCCATCACCTTTTGCCTTTGGGGTGGCTCCGTGACCCCTGCGCTTTATGAGTGCCGTTTTTATTCCCAGTTTCCTGCATGGGGCAATGTCGTGGTAAACGCTCTGTGCCGCATGGAGCCATTCGTTTCTTGTAACGTTGAAGACCCTCTGGGCATATTTAAAGACACTGAGTGAGGGCTTGTACGCGCCCACCATCTCTGCTGTTATGACAAAATCAAATTTCACCCCCAGGTTTTCAATGGTCTTGGCGATGAGATCATTGTCCACGTTGGATATTATTGCTATTTTTGCCAGGTTCTTTATCCTCCTAAGCGCATTCCTTGAATCATCAAATGCAGGCCATTTGGGTAAACTTTTCACCAGGGCAAGTTCCTCTTCTGAGGAAATCTCCCTGTTCAGCGAATTTGCAAATTCAATCATAACATCCCTCAGTATCTCTCTGTAGGGTCTGTAGTGTTTCTCCAGTTTTGACTCTATTTCCGCGTACATATTCAGGATTTGTGCATAGCTAAGATGCGAATTTGGGAAGACCTTTCTTATGGTGTTAACTATTCCCCTCTCCCAATCAATTATGGTACCGTAGCAGTCAAAACTTACAATGAGCATAGAGGAAAAATACCTTATACATTAAAATTTATCTCCCAAGGTGAATCGCAATTTGAGGGCGATAAAATGGTTCCTGAAATCCTATCTTGATTACGACAGGCCCGTGTACGGATCATTCAAGGTTACCCACAGATGCAATATGCAGTGTCCATTCTGCAATGTTTGGCGTGATAGAACTCCCGATTTGCCCACGAAGGATATTTTCAGGATAATTGACAGACTTGCCGATAGCACGGTTACAGTTTTGAGCCTTGAGGGTGGAGAGCCAACATTGCGCAGGGACATTCTGGACATAGTGAAGTACGCCCATGACCGCTCATTCTACCTGTTCATGACCACAAACGGTACCCTTCTTCACAAATTGCCCCTTGAGGAGTTTGCCAAGTACCTTGATTTTCTCCACATATCCATTGATGAGGGTCACAACAATCTGTACCTCTTTGACGAACTTCCTAGGTATACATCGCGCATAAAAATAACGGTGCAAACCGTGGTTACGAGGAACGATGTGAAGGCCATACGCTGGAAGGTTGAAAGGGCCCATGAGGCAGGTGCAAGGATACTTCTCATGCCAGCGGTTTACCTTCCAGGGGCCGAAAATTTGAGCCCTGACAAGAGGGAAATACACGATGAACTCCTGAAACTGAAAAAGGAGTTTGGAAGCACGATTGTAACGAGCGACGCTTTCATAGATAGCCTGTTAAGGACCTATACCTGCAAGTCATTTTCCGTGATGATAGAGGCAAATGGGGATATAGTTTATCCGTGCAGCGTGATTGGCTGGAAGGTTGGTAATTTGCTGGAGAAGGATCTGGAGAGTATACTCCTTTCAGATGAGGCTAAAAGGGCAAGGAAAACAATGTATGCGTGTAAAAGAAGTTGCATGCTCTATCTCCATGCTGAGACCTCAAATTTCAACAATGTTTTTAACCTTGGAAAATATGCATGGAGCACGATAAAGGGATACATGAGGCGATAGTATGGTTGTAGGTGTGATACTTGCCGGAGGATACGGAAAGAGACTGAAGCCCATAACTGATTACGTGCCAAAACCTCTCGTAGAGATAAAGGAAAATTACACGATTCTGGATAAGCAGATTCTTGATTTGAAGTATGCGGGTGTGGATGAGGTTTATCTCCTTGTGGGGTATCTGTGGGATCGAATAAGGGAGAGGTATGGCGAGGAGTGGAAAGGCATGCGCATTCATTACCTTGTGGAGGATGAGCCCCGCGGTACGCTATGGGCCCTTGCAAATGCTTTTTCAAACATGGATGATGACTCTGTGGTCAGGAACGGGGACGTGGTGGCTGATTTCAACATAAGAGAGATGATTGAGAGTGCAGAGCGCAATGAAAATGCACTGCTCACCATAGCGGTTACGAGAATGCGCTCTCCCTATGGGGTTATAGATTTCAAGGACGATCTGATCCTATCCTTCAGGGAAAAACCCCTTCTTGATTATTACATAAACGCTGGATTGTACTACATAAAGAAGGAGGCCTATCCCTATTTTGAGAGGGAGTATACGGATAAGGCGGTTGAGCGTACGGTGTTTCCTCTTCTTGCCGAAATGCGCCGTGCCTACGTTTTCAGGGAGGACAATGTTTTCTGGCAGAGTGTGGATAGTCTGAAGGATCTTGAAAGGGTACGTGCCGAGTACAAGAACCGTGAGGACAAGCCTTGGGGCTACGAGAAGGTTGTCATTCTCACGGACAAGTACATGGTGAAGGAACTCTACCTTCGCAAGGGGTACAGTACATCCCTGCATTACCATCCAAGGAAGGATGAGACAATGCACATCAAGTACGGAAGCGGGTACATAGAGATAGAGGGGGAGAAACATGTTGTGCGTGAAGGAGACGTTCTGCGCATACCTCCGGGAAAGAAGCACAGGATAGTTGCAGCGGAGAACATGCTTCTCTACGAGTATTCCACGCCCCATCCTGAGGATACTGTGCGCGTTGAGGACCAATACGACCGATGATCACCACCCGAAATAGTATTTCAACCCAGAGTTTTTTGCAATCCTGTTTATTTTTATTTTCAGATCATCCTCTCCGTACATTAAAAAATCCGGTACATGCATTCCCTTTTTCATCCTGAATCTGTCAAAGATAACATAATCAACACCGATTTTTCTAAGAAGGGCCAGTAATTCCTTGAGGTAAGGAATCAGAAGTCTGGGAAATATTGGCCCTATGAAGGCGTAGGTTATGTTTCTCCCTGCGAACTCCTCAAGAACCTGCATTCTCTCGTCCACAGGCGATGCGTAGGGCTCAATTTTCTTTCGCAGAGCATCAACGGGAGTTGTTATGGTCACCCCTATTTCCGCGTTCATATTTTCCAGGATGTCTTTATCTCTAAGTATAAGCGAGGATTTTGTGAGTATGGATATGTTGGCATTGTGCTTTTTTAGAACCTCAAGGGACATTCTCGTTATTTCGTACCTTCGCTCCGCCGGTTGATAGGCATCGGTGACTGTGCCCACCTCAACATGTCCCTTTTTTCTCCTTAATTCCTTATCCAGTACTGTGGGCAGGTTCCTCTTAACGTAAACCGTGCTGTTCCACTCTTCAAGGGGTATGTGGAGCACGTATGGGGCGTAGCAGTACACACACCTGTGCTCACACCCCCTGTACGGATTGAGGGCGTAATCTGTGTTTTTGAGTTTTGATTTTGAAAGGGCATGCTTTACATGGATCTCAATGTACTTCAAAGTCCTCAAGCCTCCTCTGGTATGCAAATCTCTGCAGGAGGGTGGAACCCTTAAACCATGCATCCCTCCGTATGTGGAACTGGGATAGGGCGTAATTCACCGCTTCCATCTCCGTATCGAATTTTAAGGGCTCGCTGCGCATTGCATTTCTCACATTTTCACGCACATGCCACACTCCAACAGGCATGATGTAATCCGGCTGTGCCTCACGCAGAACTATGACCTCGGCCTGCCTTTTCATCTCAACCAATTTCTCGGATACTGCAAGGCGTGCGGCGTAGTAGCAACCTCCAATCTCCGCATACTTCCTTCTTCCCCCATAGAATTCGTGGCTTGATACCATGAACGTCCTTTTTCCATAGGGGTTCCAAAGGGTTCCTGGATACCACGCTTCCACAAGTTCGTAACTCCAGGGGCGGGGCAGGAAAATAACGAGGAATAGGTTTCCCATTTTGTAGGATTTGAAAGCAAGAGGTTGCTCTATTATGGGGAACCCTTTGACCTTATTCACGAGTTCCTTTGAGAGGGTATCATCCACCGCCGTTATGCTCCATCTGGTGGGCACGATTTTTCTCTCTATACCCATTGTGCCCATGCTGAAAGCTCTCTGAATCAGAGAAACATTCAGTCCCTCTTTGTAGAGTTCTATAACTGCATCTTTAGCCGGAATCTCATCGTAGTAAACCCTCTCCAATTTTGAGTTCACCTTCACATTGTCGTGCTCCAATCTCTTCAATTTTCCCGCAGGACCGAAGGGCTGCACCTCGCTTCCCACCAACACGCGTCCCTGAGGTACCTTCTCAAACGAAACTTCGGAATCCACATGCCTATCGGCCATGCTAAGTTCCTGCAGAGACAGGAGAAAATAGGATGGATCCTTTGCTTCGTTCACATTAATCTTTTTCATGCCCCTCACTAGGGATGTTCTCATCTCTGCAAATTCCTTAACGCTCATATCTATCCAGAATTGGGGCATATCCATGTATTCCGTATCTCCTATTTCGGGAGGTACAAGTGGCCCAACGTTGACCTTTGGATACCCGTACCTTCCGACGAACACTCCTGGGGGAGAAGAGCCGTAGATATCCTTTTTCAGATTCTTTTTTGTTTTGAGCATGGAGTAGTATCTTACCAGAAGCGGGCACTCACTCTTGCCACAGAGCATCTTTGTGCCCTTACACACTGCACATATCCCTTTTTTTGCAAGTTGTTCCACAAGGTTCTCTCTCTTCTTCACATGGAGAAATCTAAACGGTCAAATTTAAAACTTTTCAATTTTTCTGCTCTGCAAGGTAGTTTAGCATGTGTATAGTCTCCGCAGTCAGGGGCACGCTGCTGCCCGCTCTCAATGTGCCCTTTGCAAGCATAACCAGAAGCCTGGTATTTCCGTTGGTCAGCTGATATATGCGTTTGAAGGAATCCTCCCTTACATCTGGAAGGAGCTTCCTCGCATCCTCATAGTCAAGGGCTCCCAGGTTTATCTCAACAACCTTTCCATCCTGAACATCCCTCAATGAGTAGAATCTGTTGTAGAAGGGTGTGGCTGAAGGCATGGTTACGATTATCCTGCTCTCACCTATGTCCTCATCTATAAGTGCTCGCATGGCCTCCACAAAATCATCGTCCACCATGTGGTAATTGTCGAAAATTAGAAGAATGGGAGAGTTCCTAAGGCAATCCAGAACTTTGTCCCTTCCAAAGAGATGCTGGAATAACTCCCTTATGGATTTCCAGGTTCTACCGTCGTAGAGTTTGAGCCACACAATCCCGATGTATATATCCGCACGATTTATGAATTCCTTAACCAGTGCTGTTTTTCCTATGCCTCTAGGACCCACGATGCTCAGAACCCTGCCATTGCTGTACCATTCCTTCATTATCCGGAGTTCTTCTTCCCTATCCACAAATCTCTCGTATTTAAAATCCTCCTCGAAGAATACAACTCTTTTATCCGTCCCCAGTCTTATTTTCTCTCCCCTTTCAATGGCCCTTATTATCTCCATCGTGCTTTTTCCCGTTAGTTCCCTCACCTCCCCTATGCTCATGTATTTTCCCTGAGCCTCAATTTTCTCTTTATCCAGATTTTTTATGATCTCCTGGGCCCTTATGATTCCTCTGGAGGTTAAAAAGTAAATGCTGACCCTCTTTTTCTTGCCCTTAACATGCCCCTTCTTAGATTCAACGAGCCCTTCTTCAATGAGTTTTTTTATGTTTCTGGGCACGTGGGTCACGGATATGCCAATGCCATTTGCAATTCCCTGTTGGGTCATCTCCACAGGGTACTCGTACCTATCCCCGTACTTTCCGTAAGCGTAAAGATGAACCAGTATTTTCTGGGGTACTGTTAGTTTCAAGGGCATTGTACAGTGATTGTACTCATCCTTTTTAAAATTGCCCCTCAGAAAAGATTATAAAGGCTTTTCCTATTGCCTTATAGGGGCCCGTGGTCTAGTGGTTATGACGTCGCCCTTACAAGGCGAAGGTCCCCGGTTCGAACCCGGGCGGGCCCACTGGAGGCTTTGCCCCATATCCAGATTTTTCCTGTTTGTTGTGGAGAAATAATTTAAATGTGTATGCATATTGGCAATGGGATGCGCTATGGGTATTGCACACAAAATGGCGAGGAAGCAGAGAGAAATAAGCGTAGCCGAATTTTTTGAGAAGAACAAGCAGATTCTGGGCTTTGACTCCTTGACCAAGGCTCTTGTTGTGAGCGTGAAGGAGGCTGTTGATAACGCTTTAGATGCCTGCGAGGAAGCGCAGATTCTTCCTGATATTTATGTGGAAATTGATCAGATGGGAAGAGATGAATACAGGATAGTTGTGGAGGATAATGGGCCCGGAATAATACGCAGAAACATACCCCTCGTTTTCGGCAAGCTCCTTTACGGCTCAAGATTTCATGCCATAAGGCAATCAAGGGGGCAGCAGGGCATAGGCATAAGCGCCGTTGTGCTCTACGGTCAACTCACAACCGGCAAGCCAGCCCGTGTGGTCTCCAAGATTTCGGAGGAGGAGGTTGCCTACGAGGTGATCCTGTCCATAGATACCAAGAAAAATGCCCCTCGCATAATAAAGGAGAGCCCCCTCCTATGGGATAGGGAGCATGGAACGAGGATAGAAGTTGTTATAAGGGCGAGATATGTTCGTGGCAAGCAGAGCGTTTATGAATATCTGCAGCAAACTGCAATTGTCAATCCCCACGCCCAGATAACTTTCGTGGAGCCTGATGGAAAGAGGACAATTTTTAAGCGTGCCACGGATAAGTTGCCACCTCCAACAAGGGAGATAAAACCGCATCCCCATGGTATTGAATTGGGAGAATTGCTCAACATGGCCAGGAACACCAAGGCCTATCGCCTTACATCATTTCTAACCACCGAATTCAGCAGGGTGAGTCCAAAGGTTGCGGAGGAGATATGCAAGAAGGCATATCTTTACGGGGAGATGAGGCCCCAGGAGCTAAGCATAGAGGAAGCCAAGAGACTTCTTGATGCATTTCGTAAGGTAAAGCTCATGGCTCCGCCCACAGATTGCCTCTCACCCATAGGCGAGACGCTCATAAAGAAAGGCCTTAAAAATGTTCTTGGATCCCTCAGACCGAGTTTCTACGCCCAGCCAGTGACAAGGGAACCCAAGGTTTACAGCGGAAATCCCTTCATTGTGGAGGCGGGTATGGTTTATGGGGGAGAGTTGCCAAAAGATCAGCCCGTACGAATATTGAGATTTGCAAACAGGGTTCCCCTACTCTACCAGCAGGGTGCCGATGTGATAACCAAGGCCATAGGCAGCGTGGACTGGCGTAGATATGGACTTGAGCAGAGGGGTGGGCAGGGCATTCCCGTCGGACCTGCCATAATTCTCGTGCATGTGGCATCCACGCGGGTTCCATTCACATCAGAGGCCAAGGAGGCCATAGCCGAGGTACCCGAGATAAGGGAGGAGATTGAACTCGCCCTAAAGGCTCTCGGCAGGCAGCTTCGCCTGTACAATGTGAAAAAGCAACGCAAGAGCAAGATGACCGAGAAGTTCTTCCTCGTCACAAAGATCCTGCCTGAGATAGCCAGAAAAAGCGCGGAAATTGTGGAGAAGCCCGTGCCTAAACTGGAGCCTGTGATATCAAAGATAATGAATGTTGTCTGGATAGACGAGGAGATTGTGAAGGAGGATGCAAGGATAAGGGTGAATGTTAAGGTGGCCAACTACACTTCTAGGGCTTTGCACTTCACCCTTTATGGGGACTATCCACTGGGAAATCTTGTAGATACCGATGGAATTGCGGAGGAAGATTATGTGAAATGGGAGGTGAACATCGCACCCGTATCATACAGACATCTCTACTTTGTGCTGGAGGATGCCGATAGGTACGGGGAGACAAATTACTATGTGGATGGCATAAATCCAAATATTGTGATAGGTGCTGAGCCCTTGCCAGGAGACTGGAACATAAAGTTAAGCGAGATTGAGGAAATCGTTGAAGAAGATGATGTTGAAGAGGAGGATCTAGAGGATGAATTTGAGGAAGAGGTGAGAGAATGAGTAGTCAGGAGGCCCTGGAAAGGCTTTATCGCATTGCCGAGGAGATATACGAGGATCTTGCCAGAGGAGAAATTCCAAAGATGAAACTTGCAGCCAGGAACAGGAATAACATAGTTTTCAACTCAAGATACGGGGTGTGGAAGTATGGAGGGGCAAAAATTACCAGGAGCGCTAAGAAACTGGATGGTGCTTACATGCTCCTCCGCACCCTCTACGTTATGGAATTCATCAAGGAGATGATCAGGGATAAGAAATCCTCCACACTGAGGGAGATGTACTACATATCTGAAGGATGGGGCTTGGCGAAGTTCCACTCACAGGATGAGAGCAACAAACTCGCAGAGGACCTTGAGGTCATAACGGGTTTCATGCGGGAGGATTTCAAACTTCGCCCCGAGGAGGATGGTGCCAGCATAATTGGGAATATAACGATTGAGGAGATAAACCGTAAGGGAAAGCCCATGCGAATTAATTGCCGTGATGATGTTGGCGACAGCGGATATTTAATACCCTACAATGTGGAGAATGACAAATTAAGATTCGTGGATGTGGATGCCGATTTTGTCATAGGCATAGAAACAGGTGGTATGTTCGATCGTCTTGTTGAGAACGGCTTCGATGAGAAGGCCCGTGCAATTTTGGTGCACATTAAGGGCCAGCCAGCAAGGAGCACGAGAAGATTGCTGAAGAGGATGAATGAGGAACTTGGATTGCCCGTGGTGATCTTTACAGATGGAGATCCATGGTCCTTTAGGATATTCGCCTCCATTGCCTACGGAGCGATAAAGACGGCGCATATAAGCGAGTATCTTGCCACCCCCACCGCGGAGTTTGTGGGGATAACCGCCAGCGACATTCTGAATTATGATCTTCCCACGGATAAATTGAATGACCGTGACATAGCAGCTCTGGAATCGGAGTTGAAAGATCCAAGGTTTCAGACGCCCTTCTGGACCGAGGAGATAAAATTGATGCTCAAAATAAAGAAGAAGGCCGAGCAGCAGAGCCTGGCAAAGTACGGCCTGGACTATGTTACGGATACCTATCTACCTGAGAAGCTCACCGAGTTGGGTGTAATGAGTTAACTGCCCTTGAAATCCACAATTTCATCCCTTTGTTCTCTCACCACCTTGTTTATGTTCTTTCTTAGAATTTCTGTGAAAAGCAGGATAAGTTCTGATGGATTTCCTTCAAATTTTATTGATTTCTCGATTCTGTTCTCCTTTACAAGGGAAAGCACTGCTATTCCAGATGTGCCTTGCAAATCATAGGCATCCACTACAATCTCACCATCCCAATGCTGAACAATGTCCTGAAGCAAGTTCAGATCCCGCACCTTCATCTCAACGAATAATATGGAAAAAAGGAATATAAATTTTTCTCATCCAACTTCCCTGAGACGCTTAACGAGTTTTACAGCTGCCTCCACGGCATCTCTTGCCTTCTCTATCCTTGCCTCTGCCTGGAGTCTGGACTCTCCCGGACCGGATATGCCAAGGGTCACAGGCTTGCCAAACTCCACACTAAGATCCTCAATTTTTCTTGCCGCGTTCTGCATCACTATCTCGTCATGCTCTGTTTCCCCTTCTATCACAGCTCCAAGTGTGATAACGGCATCCACATCTTCTTTTTCAAGCAATTTTCTTACCAGAAGAGGAATATCGAATGTCCCGGGAGCCTTCAGGATGTATTTCACCTCCGCTCCCAAGAATTCCGCGTGCTCCTTGGCCCTTTCAAGCATCATCATGGTTATATCGTAGTTGTACTCGCTCACAACAATTCCCAGATTTATTTTTTCCACTTCTTTCACCTCCTAATGTCTCATTCCAGATTTTGCACCTTTAATTGGGCCTGCATCTTCAAACCCCTGCCTCTGGCCTGTGCCGGCCATCTTCCTCAATTTCTCGGGATTGAAAAGCATCCAGTAGGCATTTTGGGCGTGCTCCCTGGCACGGCGTTCAGCAAGCCAGGCCAGTTCCCTTTCGTCCTTTGCCTCATCCTCGTGCACGAACACCTCAATTATGTGTGTGTTTGTCATCAATTGAGCGTAAATCAGCCCCAGAGAGGCCTCGTGGGCGCACTGCTTGTCAATGGGTTTTGGTCCTGGCATCCCAAGGGCTATGACAATTTCACATCCGTCCTCCTCTATGAGTTTCTTTGCAGCCACTGGAAGATCCTTCACTCCAGGAACAGTGCGTCTTATTATCTTGAATCCTGTTCCCATTTTGCGAAGTTCATCCTCCGCTGCGGAGCCCATATCGTATCGGGCAAATGTGGTATCAACGATTCCTATTTTTCGCATAGAGTTCATCGCTCCTCTCAACGATTTTGTATATTATCTTTCTCGTTCCGTTCAAATCGCTATCCCCGTACTTTTTCAGCCTTACCACTTTTACATCAAGTCCCCTCTTCCAGCACTCCTCTTCTATTTCCTCCTCGCTGAATTTCTGATCGTAGCCAAGAACGATTATATCCGGTTTTATCTCCTCCACGGTCTTGTACATATCGTCCTCATGGCCAAGAACAGCACGATCAACAGGTTTCAGGGACTCAACCAGAAATCTGCGAACCTCCTCTGGCATAATTGGTTTGTGCTTGAACTTTTTTGCCGTGGAGTCCCTGGCGACCACAACTACGAGTTCGTCTCCCAATTTCTTCGCCTCTTGCAGGAACAGCACATGTCCGGGGTGCAGGATATCGAACACGCCTGAAGCCATCACTCTGACCATCTCTCCCAGGCCTCCAGAATATCTTTGCCCTCTATGAAAGGTATATTGTGTTCCTCTGCAAATTTTTTTGCATCCCTCTTGCTCAGAGAGTTGTCATCGTCTCCCAATGTTTCAACTATGGTCGCTGAGGGAATGAGTCCAGCAATCTGCATCAGAGTGGTTGATAGCTCCGTGTGGCCATGTCTTTCCCGGAGGCTGGATGCTATGAGCAAGTGCACATGTCCTGGGGATATGAACTCCTTGCCAAACTCCTCAATGGGATTGCCCATAAATTTGAGTTTTTCCAGAAATAGGGCGAATTCCCTGATTGTCTTAGCCCTATCCTTGTCAGGAATTCCTGTGAAGTTCTCTCTATGGTTGATTGTTATGGAAAATGAAGGCATCTTATCGTATTTCACCCTGGGGGTGAGATACTTGAATATTTCAAATCCGCTTTTTTCAAAGATCTCATGCAGGTAGGGGAGTCCAAGAATATCCGCGTATTCTCTGGGCAGGGTTGTGCATATAAGGCCTCCACCCTGACGGCGCATAAATCTCACCTTTGCGGGAGTGATGAATTGAGACGCAACAACTATATCCGTCTCCTCCTCACGCCCATCCTCATCGTAAATCAGAACGAACCCGCCCTTTTTCAGTGCATTTATCGCTCTCTCTATCACAGGTACAGCATAACTCATTTTATTAAAAATGTGTCGTTTATAACTCAAAAATAAGTAAAAGGAGAAATATTACTGTGGTGGCGGCGGAATTGTCTGCTCTGATACCCGGATTAAATTGTCGTATTTGATGTAAGCCAGGAGGAGCAGAATTCCTGGCACCAGACCACCAAATATGAAGCCCAACACCATCCATATCAATGTCTTATCCTTTGCCTCCCTGTATTTACGCTGATCCACAAGTTCGTTTATTTTCTTGCAATTGCTCCATATCAGCAGATCCACGATTCCAAAGATTATTCCTGTAATGCCAACTAGCACGATGAGTCCTGGTATGCCCCATATGAGATTTATTATTCCGAAGATAAGTGCTATGATTCCTGTTATTCTCACAAGGTCCTTTATACTCTGTGCTTCCGGTGGCAATGGCTGGGTATAGTACTGTTCACTACCCTTATTTTGGTTTTCAAAATCTTCCATATTTGTCCCCTCGTGAAGTAGATGCCATTCCACCTATAAAATGATTTTCATCAATTTTGGGGAGAAGTAATAAATATAGAATTTCACTTATGTCAATCAATGAAGTTTCGCATCCTTGCCATGGTATTACTCCTTCTCGTGCTATTATCCCTTACTCCGAATTTCTCCCATTCCCAGGAGAACCACCTGCCCAACTGGACCTTTATGGTTTATATGGATGCAGATAACTCTCTTCACTCATTTGCTCTGGACAACCTTGGAGCGATGATGTCTGTGGGTTCAAATGCGAATCTGAATATCGTGGTCATGTACGACTCTATAAAATACGGGGATTCGGCCATTTATTACATTCAGCGTGGGCAGATAAAGGTTATGGAGAAACTGGGGGAGGTGGATATGGGTTCCCCCCAAACACTCCTATATTTTCTGAACTGGACAATGGACCATTATCCTGCCAAGCATTATTTTCTTGATCTTTGGGATCATGGCCATTTTTACGGTGGTGTATGTGAGGATCATGGTGATTGGCTCACTCTTGGGGAGATGAGGGATGCGATAGGTTATGTTGAGAGAGAAAGAAACAGAATGCTGGATGTGATAGGTTTTGATGCCTGTAGAATGGGGATCATGGAGAATTTTTACGCCCTCAGGAATCTCACACATTACGTTATCGCTTCGGAAAAGGATGAGCCTGCAAGTGGCTGGCCCTACGGCATGATTCTGGAGAATATGAGCAACGAAACACCATCTCAAGCGGCCAGAAATGTGGTGGATGCGATGTACAGATGGTCAGAGGAGTACTTCTCAAGGAAGGGACTATCCACGACAATGGTTGCTGTTAATATGACACGATTTGAATCGTTCATAGGGGTATTCAATGATGATCTTAAGAGCATGCTTTCTGTAACCCCCTACTATTATGCCGAGATTCTTAATGCCTCCCGAAATGCCGAGAGGTATGAACTTTACTCTGATATGGATCTTTACAGTTTTGCGAAAAATCTTGCCAAGATTCCCGATTACAAGATTGATAAATTCGCAGAGGATACAATGCGATGGCTTGATAACATCTCCTATTACAGGGTATGGAACTGCCCGCATCCTGTGAATGGGATTTGGGCGAACGAATCCCACGGAATTGGCATATATTTTCCCACTTTTAGTGTGGCGGAATCCTATCGCAGTCTGGATTTTGCCAGACATACCTACTGGCCCAGATTCCTGGATTTGCTCTTTAATCCCTATGTGGTCGGGAGAGAGAATGGCACGGCAAGATACTCCCTTAACGGAAGCAAACTGCAAATATCATACGAGGCCAATACTTCATTTGTGGAAATATATGTTGTATCTGGAGGCGGTGTTTACAATCATACAATTCTCCCCCCATACGGAAATTTTACGCTTAACCTCACCTATGGAGCCTACCATGTTTACCTTTATGGCTACGATGGGGGCTACGTTGCGTGGGTAAGGACATTTTCCGTGAACTGCACGAAAATTGTGAAGGTCAAGGTGGTTTTTTACATAAATGGCTATGTTGCAAATGGGGCAAAAATAGTGCTTGAAATAAACAACAGGAGTTACAGCGCCGTGCAGAATGGCACAGGAGTTGTGTTCTTCCTGCATTATCCCACTGAGATAAATTTCCAGAGCCCGATGATTTTTAAGGTTACCTATGGTTCCTTCCACGATACATACTTTATAAGGCCAGAATCCCTGAGGGGCAACGATACATTCTGCGTTTCCATAAATTCATTCTCCCCCCTCTTTTTCCCCTACACGGTACTATGGGCAGGCATTATGATAGTATCTGTTATTACGGTAATACTCTGGAAGAAGCGGGCCAGGAGGGATTCGAACCCCCGACCACGGGATTAAGAGTCCCGCGCTCTACCTAGCTAAGCTACTGGCCCAGTGGGGCTGGCAGGATTCGAACCTGCGACCGCCCGGTTTCTCAATGCCCCTTTACGGGTAAAGCCGCTTTTCAAAGGGGCTTTTATGAGCCGGGCGCTCTAACCTGGCTAAGCTACAGCCCCAAGGCAAGGGGCATAAATCATACATGATTTTAAAATTTTCGCTTTATCCGAAGAACACTATGTTTCTCCTGTTTTTACTCTTTCTCTCCCTGTCAACTATATCTTCGAATCTATCAATTTTTATTGGCACTGCGAATTTTGTGAATATGCTGCTCACTATAGCCTCACCCTTGTCCAGTGAGGCTATCATCTTATCGTCCTTGCTTAAATCTTGGGCTGCAGAACCTATTATGGCCTTCCTCTCTGAAGCCATTTCATTGCCAAGAATAATCTTCGTGTTCATATTTGCCAAGATCTCGCGTGGTATTACTGAGGACAACTGAGTGATTGCAACAATACCTATCTTGAATTTCCTTCCCTCCCTTGCTATGGTGCCAAATATGTTGCTCTTTCCCTCACCCAAAACACGTGGGGCCTCCTCGATTATCACGGAGATCACGGGCTTATCCTCTATTTCTCCTCCCTCCTTGTAGCGCTTGTACCTTGTGAACACTTCGTTCATTATCATTCCTGAGATCAGAAGTTCGAGGTTCTGAGAGAGTGAGGATGTGTCAATAATCACTATTTTTCCTTGCTCAAGATAGTCGCATATGTCCTTTATAGTGCTCTCTCCCTCCCTTATTGAGAATATCTTTCCCCTCTCGTACATTTCACCATTCTCGTTAACATCTATTTCAAGGGCCACCTTTACCTTTCTTTGCAAAACGGCCCTCGTTGTATCGCTCATACCCTCGATTCTCTCATCAGAGAAAAGGAATTCTACCCACTCCCTTCCACCCCTCTGGTAAAGCAGATAGAGTGCATCCTCCTGTGCAGGAGTAAACTCCACAATCTCCCTTAGGTGCCAGGGTTTTACCAACTTTATACTGATTCTCAGGGCCCTCTCACCCAGAGGTGGATTTATTGAGTAGTAAACGACATTTTCTCTCGCTTCAGGATGCTCTCTCAGTCCGTACCTCTTTCCTCCGCTCGTGTAGGAGTAGTACTCGTTGTGAGCGTCCAGAACCAGTATGCCGGCGTAACCCTTGCCCACCAAATTCCAGAGGATAACCTTCACGAGATTGCTCTTTCCCCGTCCAGTGGTTGCGGGGATGAGAATGTGGTGGGTGAGCACACTTTTTCCGTCAACATAAACGGGTACATTGAGCACCTTTGAGCCACTTCTTATCCTTCCCAAATAGAGTGGATTTTTGGGCATATCTAAGAATTTAAAATCGTTCTCGGAAGCCCTTCTAAGCACGTGGAAAAATTCTGGCAGGTGCTTTGGTATGCTTCTCTTTTTCAAATCAAACACAGGCTTGGCTCTCACGAGAATGTAGTTTCTCACCTCCTTCTCGTGGATTTCAGTTGAGCCGTAGCCCTCAAGTTGCATGCCGCTCATTCTTGCCAGATCCCTGTGCTCAAGCAGACTTCCATACTCCAGGTCTACAACCTGAAGCAGGATATCGTCAGCAACGAGAAGATCTCCAAGTTCTATCCTCTCTCCATGCTTTTGTCTGATCCATATTTCTCCATAACTTCCTCCAATGATCTGTCCAACCATCTACTTCACCTCGCTAATTATATCGTGCGCGTTGAGCGCATTTGCCTGCATACGCGTGAATTCGTCCGCATAGTTGTAAAGGATCTGTGAATACATTTTTGCCTCATCATCTCCAATTCTCGCGTTTATATCCGCATCAATGAGTCCGTAGGGATATCCCAGGAATGTGGGGTCGTTTGCCATGGGTACCAGAGCTCCCAGGGCTAATGGAGCTTCTTCCTCAGGATAAACCTCCACACGGAAAACGTAATCGCTGAAGGGATGCAGTTTAACGGCGAACATATCCCCCTTTATTGTGGTTATGCCCCTGGCTATGGGATGATAGTACCATGGGGCCTGAATGTTCATCTTTTTTGATAGATGATGGATTGAGGCCATGAGCGAGTATCCCCTGGTGGTGAGGAGGGAGCAGGTTTTTGAGAATCCCACGATGGTTTTATCTTTAAATACTCTGTTGGCGTACTCGTACTCCCTGGTGGCTCCGGTTTGAAGCGAACCGTCTCTGACGAGGATATCGCATTTCTCCATTATTCTGCCAAGCAGGATCCATTCGCCAATCCTCCTTATGTATGCGCCTATTGCCTTTATCTTGTCTCTCTCATCTATTTCATTTGCACCGAGCACGATCTCCTGGGGAAGAAGGGATGAGGATTCAACGCTGTATATCTTCACCACATATTTATCATCTTCAACCATGAAATTCACATCAACTATGAATGTGTACCTCCCGAATTCAATTTTCTTCACACCTTCAAATATGGAATAGTACAGGCGGACAAGGTGTATGGACTGACCTGGAGCGAGGTAAATCGCATTGTTGCCCCCATCCACAAATCCTATTTTTATGTGCCTTACCTCTTTTAAGGGATGAAAGTTCTTGGCCGAGAATTTTACAGGGGTTGCACCCTTTATTGCGGGCTCTCCATAATCTTCTGGTTCATTTCTTATGCCAATCCTTGAGAGTATTTCAAGCATGTGCCAACGATGAACTTTGGTGTTTATAACCTTTTTGCCGAATCATCTCGTTGTTACTATCACCTGGTCTGATGTGAGGAGTATTGTATGCTCGGTCTGGGCAACCATCGCCTTTTTTCTCTCCTGCAGAATTGGAAAATGATACAGTACGCCAAGGAATGAACCTTTTTTAAGGATGCCCTCGTAATTTTCGTATTTCTCGCACCATCTTGCTGCGAAGGGCAATGTACGAAACTCCTCAAACATGCTCGCATAGGGCTCTTTCAATTTCGAGGTTTTCTGGAATATGTATATGTTTCCCCCAGGCCCGTTACGCACATATCCACGTCCATTTGTGGCAAAAGGTTCTATGGCAAAGGCCATCCCCGGGTTCAGGGTAGCAGTGCTTCCATCATCGTAGTTGGGTATGCTCAGGCCATGATGTAAATCGTAAACATCCAAGCCATGGCCTGTGAGGTTTTTTATTGGTCTGTAACCGTAGAAACTTATGGTTTCCTCTATGATCCTTCCTATTTCAGATACCCTTATCCCGGGCCTTATGCTCTTTATTGCGTTTTTCAGGGCCTCGGCCGAAGCCTCTATCAGCTCTTCCCATTTATTTGTACCGACTTCCACGGTGACTGCAGTGTCGGATATGTGCCCGTCTATATGTGCTCCCAGATCAAGTTTCACCAGATCTCCCTTTTTGAAATATTTATTATCTCCCCTCACAGGTGAGTAGTGGGCAGCCATGAAGTTCACGGATAAATTGACGGGAAATGCGGGCTTTGCACCAGCATCCCTTATGTATCTCTCCACTTTCTCTGCAACCTCATAATAGGAAATGCCCTCCCTTATCAGCTCTTTGCCGTACTCCCGTGCCTCCTTTCCTATCTTCCCCGCCTCAATATATTTTTTAATGTTCATACTTCTCACCGAGAACTTTTAGGATTGCCGAAAAAGGTATTGCACCCTCCCTTATCAACTTAACCCCATCCACAAGGCTCACTATGGTGGATGGTTTACCCATGAGTTTTCCGCAATCTACACGGTACTGCACATCCAGTTTCATCGTATCCTCAATACTCTCGGGTGCATTCTCTCCACTCAAATTGGCGCTTGTGAGCGTTATGGGGCCGATCTTCTCCATGAGGTAAATTGTCAGGGTATGGGCAGGTATGCGCACAGCCACGGTATCGTCGAGCCAATCTATACCCTTATTCTTGAGAACGAGGGTCAAGGGTCCCGGCATGAATGCCCTCACCAGTTTCTCGGCCTGTGGCGTCAATTCAGCAACCTCACGCATCATCTCAACTCTGGCAACTCCCACGGGAATCTTCTTCTTAAAACTTCTCCCTTTGAGCCTGTAAATCTTATTCACATCTCCGTATATGCTCATGCACAGCCCATAGAGGGTATCCGTGGGCATAACTACTGGCTCCTGCCTAGCATGCTCGGCTATTCTATCCACACTTTCCTTCCTGCAGGGTAGTATCACGATGAAATAATGAATTGCAGTATTAAAAACTTGACCACGGAAGTTTTTTATCCCATACTCCATTGCATCTCTGTGAAAGTGTACGTAGAGGCCTACGGATGTTCGCAGAACATAGCGGAGACCCATATGCTTGCACAAGCCATGGGAGAGATAGTATCCAGGCCCGAGGATGCGGATAAAATTGTGATAGGCACATGCGTTGTCATAGAGCACACTGAGAACAGGATGCTGAGGAGAATAAAGGAGCTGAGAAGATACGGGAAGGATATTGTTGTTTATGGATGTCTTCCCTCCGCCCGCAGGGAACTTCTGGAGGATGGTTTAATCCCAATAACCACTTGGGAATTTGAACGTGCCCATGAGATGCTGGACCTGAGAAAATCTCCTATGGATCAGGTTTTTCTCTGGGATGCGGTGGCCACCATACCCATAGCCAACGGTTGCCTAGGTAAATGCACATACTGCATAACCAAGATTGCCCGGGGACACATAAAGAGCAGGCCTGTGGAATGGATAATATCCAGAGTTAAGGATGCCCTAAATATGGGTGCGGTGGAAATACGCCTCAGCGCACAGGACACCGCAGCCTACGGGAGGGATATTGGCACCAATCTTGCAGAACTGGTAAATCTCATAACCTCCTTGGATGGTAGATTTTATGTGCGCATAGGTATGATGGAACCTAGGGAAACCCTTGAAATTATAGACGAACTCATTGAATCTTACAAATCTTCTAAGGTTTACAAATTTCTTCACATCCCCGTGCAGAGCGGAGATGATAGAATTCTGAGGAGAATGAATCGGGGTTACACTGCCGAGGATTTTGAAAGAATAATTGGGGAGTTTCGCAAAAAAATTCCTGATATTACGATATCCACAGATGTTATCGTGGGCTTTCCGGGAGAGACCGACGAGACGTTTGCAAACACGCTGGATATGATCCAGAGACTTAAGCCTGATATCCTCAACATAACCCGCTTCTCTCCGAGGCCAAAAACCCCCGCGTACGGGTGGAAGAGACCGAGTACGAACAAGGTGAAGGAGTGGAGCCAGAGAGTAACGGATTTACATCTCAGAAATATGGAGGAGAGGATGAAATCCTATGTGGATAGGGAAATGGAAGTGGTAGTACCATCAAGGGGCAAGAGGGGCAATTTCCTTGCCCGAAGTTCAAATTATCTTCCGATAGTAGTTAAAGATGCTGAAATTGGCGGATTCTACCTTCTGAAAATCTCGGGTTTTGAGAAGGCCCATCTGAAGGGTAAAATTGTCGAGAGGTTAAATTAATTACGGAAAAATTTTTATTACTTGAAATTCTTACCCCAATATAGAGGTGGTTTAAAATGCCGAGTTTTCTAAAGAGGAAGTTAAAACCAGAGGGATTCGGGGCTCCAGAGCCGAGAAAGTATATTGATTTGAATGAGTACGATACTGGGATCGATATATCCACTACCGGTCCAATGGTCAGGGTGGCTGAGATTTACAGGTACGAGGATTTGAGGCATCTGTCTGATTTTGTTTATAATGGGGATATCCTTATTCTGGATTATGCTTCCATAGCCAACGATGATCTAACTCTACGCCGCATAATAAGCGAGCTGAAGAGCATTGCCAAGGATGTTGGCGGAGACGTTGCAGGCATTGGCAAGAACTACCTTATGATTACCCCTGGAGGAATAAAAATAAGCAGGCAGAAGATTCGAGGTACTGGATAATCATTCCACCTTTACCAATTTATATTTTCCATAGCCCACAAGAACTTTGTAGTAGCCTGTGAATTTTGACTTGTTTTCCAGATCCATCCTGAGTTTCTTCAGGTCCTTCATTTTCGTAGGGGTGGCTATGGTAATTATGTTCTCCTTTCCTATTCTTTCAAGGACTCTCTCGCTGAACTGCTGGTTTCCCCTTCCGAAGATGAATCCCTGGGAGCCAATTGGAGTGATTATAATTTTTGCCTTGGGATATTTATCCAGAAGTTTGAGGATCTCCATTTCGCCAAGATCCATAGCTATAATCTTCCCATTGTAGAGCGCGTCCACGCCCAGAATGGTTTTCTTAAGTCCCATAACCTCTGCAATTTTTGCCACAGTAGTGCCGGCACCCAGCAGGTAGAGGGTATCTTTTTCCATATTCTCTATGATGAATTCTGCTATGCTTTTTTTGTCCTCGTC
Source organism: Aciduliprofundum sp. MAR08-339 (assembly GCF_000327505.1). Lineage (NCBI taxonomy): Archaea > Methanobacteriati > Thermoplasmatota > Candidatus Aciduliprofundum > Candidatus Aciduliprofundum sp. MAR08-339. The sequence goes on along the minus strand of NC_019942.1, from coordinate 261,693 downwards.
CTCCTCTTCTCCGTAGTACTCACTTTTGCTGTTCTGCACAAGTTCCGGTACATAGGGTACCTTGGCGTATCCGAATAATCTTATGGATAGAACATTGTTTCTGTACGCATGCTCATCAATGTCAAGAATTTCTGCATCTTTCAATTTGGTCATGCCCTCTTCAAATAGATCAACCAATCTCGCTGCATCCCGAGGTGATACTGCGAATACTGAAGAGTACATCTTAACTCCTGAGGGAACTCCAATTATTGGAACTTTTTTATCCACAACGCTTGCAACATCCCTCGCTGTGCCATCTCCTCCCACGAAAACTATAAGATCCACTTTTTGCTCAAGAAAAATTCTGACGGTATTTTTTGTATCTTTGGCGCTGGTTTTTTCTGGGGCTTTGTAAATCACCCTGTACACGAATTTGTGTGTTTTCAATGCAAACTCGCCCATCTCCCTCGATGGAGCCAGAAACTCTGGATTGCTTTTTAGATTTTTTAGAAATAATTCCGCTTTCATTGGCGCGATTTTTTTTGCCCCTCTTCTGATTGCTTCCTCAACCACTCCATCCGTACCCTTGAGGGCAACCCTGCCACCCATTCCCGCTATGGGATTAATCACAAAACCTATGCGCATAATTTGCCACCTCGCATATTTCCTCCGGGCTTAGTTCCTCTGCTCGCATCTCTCCATAGGGCACGTCTCCCAGAATATTCTTTATCTTTTTTCTTCTCTGGCTGAATATTTTTTTAACTACACAGTCCAGAATTTGTGGATCTGCACAGAACCTGTTCTCCTTTTTTATGCGCACCACTGCCGAATCAACCTTGGGCACTGGCCTGAAATTGCCCCTTTTCACCACCTTCAGAATCTCTGCACTTCCGTGGTAGTACATCATGACGCTCAGCCTGCCGTACTTTTTACTTCCCTTCCTGGCAACAAGACGCTCTGCAAACTCTTTCTGCACCATTATTATTCCCTCTTCAAATTCGTATTCTAATATTTTGAATATTAGAGGTGAGGAGATGTGGTAAGGAATGTTGGCTATGACCTTTGTGAATGCAGGGAAGTTGACCTTTAGAGCATCTCCTAGGATAATCTGCAATTTTCCAGATTTTATCTCATCTGAAAATATAAGATTCAGTGCATCGTAGAGTTCTGGATCTATTTCAACTGCAACAACCCTGCTCTTTTTGAGCAAACGCTCAGTGAGAATGCCCCTGCCTGGGCCTATTTCAAGCACTATATCTTGAGGTGTGAGGTTTGCATGTTCCACAATGAAATCCGCAATCCTTCCGTTTATGAGGAAATTCTGACTGTAGCGGGGCATTTTAATCGTTATGGGTTTGGGGTATTAAAAAGAAGCGGTAAAAACATTTTTTAGTGTTTTAAATGTATGATCTCTTTGCCTCAAGCCCAGGAAAATAATAAATTTAATGTTTGAAGCAAGAAACGATGAAGATGTTCCCAAAGGAATGGAGAATAGAATCGCCCATGGATACCTTATTGGGTTGTAATCATCTGGCCACGAAGATCTTGTACTTCTCGTGCCTGTGCTGCAACTCGTAGATTATGCGATTCACTATGAGCTTCACAGGATGATGAGTTAATTTAACGCGATTGCGCAGATCCTCAAAATCCTTGAATGGACCCTTCTTTCTCTCTTCCAATATGGCCCACATCGTTTTCTTGCCCAATCCCGGGAGGAGTTCGAGCATATGCAGGCGTGTTGTTATGGGATGTGCCTCGTTGAAAAATTTGATGAAATCTTGCTCTCTGTTTTTCACAATTTCCTCAAGCACGTATGGCAGTTCGCTCTCTGCCGCGTGGGTCAACTCGGTATAGGCAATGCGTCTTTTCACATGCTCTATCTTTTCCCTCTTCGTCATATCCTTACCTATATAGACTCTCTCCCCAATTATTATTGAAACGTTTGGCTTGGGAATGAGTTCGAATAATTTGAATTCACTCTCACCCACTGCTATGGCCAGAGGAGTGCGCTTGAAGCTCTTTTCCTCGGGCCTACCCTGTGGTAAATAATCCAGAATGTATGCATAATCTTCCAAATCAAACCCCCCTTATCTGTATCGGGCCACAATATCCAGAATCTTCTTCACATCCTCTGGAGGAAGAACAATTTTCTCCTTTGTGTAAAGGACCCTTACCTGATCTGGATGAATGGGCAGTATATCCGCTATTTTGACAGCATGCTTTTCGTCAACAAAATCCAATTGCATGAGTTCTTCCACAAGTTTTCGGGCATCCTCTGGGCTCAACTTTGCAAAAGTTTCTGCATGTGCCAGAGCAGATTTTTGAAGAGAATTTAAATCCCTCTTCTCGTTTTCTTCAGTAAGTAGTTTCTTCACCTCAGAAAGGGTGAGGTATTTTACCATTACTTCACCTTCCTGAGATGCACGGGATGCACGATAAGCGTCTTGTACTTGCCTCCATCTCTTATCCTAACCTTGTAGGCACGGCCCTGGAGGCCTACAATCTCTCCCGTATAACCGTGGAACCTGTGATGGGGAAAACCATGATGCACAGAGGGATCTATAACTATGGCTGCCTTTTCTCCTATCTCAAATTTAGCAAGGTACCTGCGAATTGGAGCCATACCTCTCTCTCTAACTTTCTTCCTCAACTTTTTGCGCGACCTTGCCCTTGGACCGTGTGACATCTTCATCTTTATCACCCTATTGAGTTGGGTATAAAAGATATGCCATATATAAGTTTTCCTCAAACTCTTATGAACTTCTCCCTGCCGTTTATAGGCATCGTAGCATCCACACCAATTTTCGTGGTCATATGATTCTTTCCATATGCACTGGGATCCAGAGAGCTTCCGCGCACATTCTCGAATATGAGCAAATCCTTATCCCCCTGAAACCTGGTGGCTATGGCAAATTCAACATCCTCAGGATTTCTTATATCTATGTCCTCGTCTACAATCACCACGTGCTTTAAACTTCTGTGCCCTTTAAAAGCAGCTTCTATGGCTCTTTTTCCATCCTCCTCGCACCTCTTCCTTATTTTCACAACCGCATGAAGCCATGAGCACCCTCCGGGTGTGAGGTAAACATCTAAAACATCTACACCTGAATTCTTTATTTCCCTGTATATTGTGGGCTCGCGGGGTATGCCCATGAGGTTATAATGCTCGTACCCCCCTGATAAAAGGAGATGGAAGATTGGAGCGCCACGGTGGTAGAATTTATCAAACACCACCACAGGCTGCTTGCGCACCATGTCGTAGGTGCCAGTGATATCCACGAATGGCCCCTCGTTCACATATTCATCTGTTATTCTGCCTTCAAGCACGATCTCGGAGTTGTGGGGTACAAGTATGCCTCCAGGCAACCGCATCATCTTCTCTCTCTTTCCCGTTGCGATGCTCTTTATGGCGGATGCTATCTCCATCTCATCTTTATCGTAGTCCACGGATGTGGCTGCCGCTAAAAGCACATTCGGTTCGTTTCCTATGCTCACGGCAATTTTCAATTCCTCCCCATGCTCCACGGCATCCCTATGCATCCTGTAAAGGTCTCTCTCCACAAGCCTTATGGCTACGCGCTTTTCATCAAGAATCATCATCCTGTGGAACGAGGCGTTTCTCTTGCCGTTATGTTCAGAAAAAACTATGGCAGAGGTTATGTACCTTCCACCATCCCCAGGGTAATATTTTGGGAATGGAAAGTCCAAAAGCGAGAAATCCTCACTTTGCATATCAAAATCCCCAATTTCATAATTCTTCGGGTTCGCGATGCTTTCAAGCATTAGTGGTATGAGTTCTATATTGAAGATTACTTCAAATCTCCACCTCTCACTCCAGAGATTTGCCACGGCATCGTAGCCGTTCACATCCTCAAACAGAAGAATTTTTTTTCTCTCCTCCTTCATTTTTTCAGCCACTTCATCTAGGGACAATCCCTTGAATATTAGCACATCTCCAAACAGCTCAATGTAGTCTCCAAGCATAATGGTATGATGCATTTAAATCTTATAATCCTTGCCATATCTTGCACGCAACTTGCAGAAGGCACACACCTCTCCGCTGCTGGGCTCGCCACAAACACTGCACTCCTGCAGTTCTCTTTCCTCCTTGGGGAAAAATTCTGCCATACGCCACACACTGAGGATCATCTGATACCTGAAATTCTTCTTCCTCGTTTCTATATCGTAGAAAATATCCTTCCAGCCTGAGAACTTTGCCAGCGGGCACTTCTCTGGAGAGTAAGGGACATCGTTCATTCTTGCATAAATTTCAATTTCCCTATCTCCCAAGAGGTAAAGGGGCCTGATTTTGGGCAGAAGTTTGGGATGCTCCGCTGGAAGATAGGGTACCATATTCCTATTCCACATATAATTTTTCGAGAGGGTGTTCTTGAAGAAGAAATCAAGAAAATCGTCCATATTATGGCCCGTGGCCACGACGCTTGCTCCATTCTCCCGGGGCACCCGATTCATGAGGTACCTCTTCACCGTGCCGCAGGCGGAGCAGGGCTTGCGACGAATATCTGAGATCCCAAACCCGTATTCCTCCTGCAAATTTGTAATTATTAGGTCCACGCCATACATTTTTGCAGCATCTCGCACGATTTTCTCCATTCTCTGCGAATACTCACCTATGCCAAGATTTATGAAGTATCCGAAAAAATCATAATCCTTCTTGGCAAAATAGTGCAGCAGAACCATACTATCCTTTCCGCCACTCAGTGCCAGTGCGATCTTTCCCCCTGTGTTGTATCTTTTCATAACCTTCTCTACTCTCCTCTCAAAAAGGCGGTTGAAATCCTCACGACACAGGGGCATGCCGAATGCATAAACTTCCGCATCTCCTCCACATATCTTGCAGCGCATAATAATGCGGGGGGTGGGATTTGAACCCACGAAGGCCTGCGCCACCGGATCTTAAGTCCGGCCCCTTTGGCCAAGCTCGAGAACCCCCGCCCAGCGAGAGAAGGGAAGAAATTATATAAATCCTTTTCCTACTTGGGCCGTGGTTGTGAAGGATAGGGTTGGGAGAAGAAGGTACATCCTGCTCAGAAATGATGCGAGGCTCAGAAGGTTCATAAACGATATAAGGAAAATAGATGAAAAGGCAAAAATTGTGTATTACGATGAGAATTTTGCGATTCTCAGGTGCAGGCACTGGTACAAGGACGAAATCCTACGCCTACTATGGAAGAATGGCTTCGTTACCTATGCCACCTCAGGCACCGTGAAGAAGACCAAAAAAATTATGGGAAGAATCAGAGTTTAATAGCCCTGACTATTCTGGATATGGCCCCCTTTATATCTTCAACCTCTTCAACCAGGGTGCCCGTGACTATTATGTCAGCACCAGCACTGACTATTTTTCTCGCATCCTCCTCTTTTCTTATTCCTCCCCCAACTATGAGGGGTATGTCTATGGTCTCCTTTACAGCCCTTATCATGGAAGGAGGAACTGGTTCCGGAGCACCACTCCCCGCCTCCAGGTAAACGAGTTTCATGCCGAAGTACTGGGCGGCGAGGGCGTATGCTGCAGCATCCTCTGGGCGATCTCTTTTTATCAGTTCTGCCTTTCCCACCTTTCCAACGGTCATTCCTGGCTCCACGATTATGTATCCCATGGGAATTGGTTCTATGCCAAGTTTCTTTATTATTGGTGCTCCAAGTACCTGTTGCCTTACCAGGAATTCTATGCTTGTGGAATTCAGAAGGCTCATAAAGTATATTGCGTCGGCGTACCTGGATATCATGTGCGCCCCCCCTGGGAAGAGGATCACAGGTAGAGGCACCTTTTCCTTTATTCTTATTACTGTTTTGTCCACGTCCTCGGGTTTTATGTGTGTTGATCCTCCTATCATTATTGCGTCTGTACCCCCTTCGTAGGCCTCGTGGGCAATTCTTGCCGCCTCATCCGGGCTCTGCTCTGCCGGGTCTATAAGGGTCATATGCATCTTTTCGCCTATTCTGTTCATTATGTAATCAAGCACATTCATCTTCTCACCTACGTCAAACCTCCAAGCATGTATGCAATCAGTCCAACTATCATTGCCAGTTTGGCATTTTTCTGCCCTTTATGAGGGTCCCTGAATTGTATGATTGCTGCATATATGAAAATTGCGTCTGATATAAGCACGGTGATGAGGTAATACAAACTCATGCCTAGACAGATGTATGGCAGAGGGCTGAGAAGTACTGCAAGGACGAAGAATACAAGAGCCATGAAAGAGGCTGTTCTTCTGCCAACCTTTTTTGGAAGCGTGTATCTGTTTATGTCTCCCTCCATATCCTCAACATCCTTCACTATCTCTCTTCCGAGATTGGAGGAAAATGCCATCAGTGCGAATATGGTGATTCTCACAACGTCCCTGAAAATAGCCCCTCCAAATACGAATATGAGTCCAACCAGAATGCTTATTGTCACGTTCCCGCTCAACCCCTGGTTCTTGAGTTTGGATTCGTAGAGATACATGGAAATCTCGGCCAGAATTGCTATCAACAGGGTCCAGAGATTGATAAGGGCAGAAAAAACCAGGGCGAGGGCAAACATAAAAGTTCCGAAATAAAGTGCATTCTTTGGTGATATTCTACCGGATGGTATTGGCCTCTCAGGATGGTTGATCAGGTCAACCTCCCTGTCATAGTAATCGTTCAAGGCATTCCCTCCGGCTACTGAAAAGAAAAGCACCAGCATGCCTAGCCCGATTTCTCGCCAGTAATTAATAAATCCGGTACCCTTCAGTATTATGGCCACCATTATTATTGCCACGGAGGCCATGACGCAGTTGATCGGGCGCATCAATCTTATGTAGGCATTCACGGGGGAAAATAGGGGTTATGGATTATAAGGCTTTCTCAATTCAGCTTTATTTTTTCTACCTGCAGGCGATCCCATGTGGGATACTCCTCCACCTCGTAGGCATCCCAGGGAATATCGGGAGCAATTTCCTCAAGGATGTATGGCGAGATTTCCAATCTATTTCTTTTCTGATTGATCTCCATTAGATTTTCCGGCACTTCAAAATTCTCCCGAAGGAAGCGGTAAATCTCTTCTAGATTTTCACCTTCAATTATGCCGAGAATAAGTGTGGCATCCTCTGTTAATTCTTCATAATCTCTCTTTATGTTTCTTGCTCTACGCATCAGGCGGCGGCGCATCTGCACACCATCCTTGAATGAAGAGGAGCAGTAATGCACCACGATGTCCCAGTCCATCCTCACGATTTCATAGGCGAGTTCCTCACTCCCCTTTACGGCTGAGGATACATCGTTTTTTGGTACATAGCCCCGGGCATTGAGTTCGAGATAATTAGTCTCTGAAAACTCAAGTTCGTTGAGATTCACGAAGATTCCTTTATCGTTGGCAAATTTAACAAGGGATATCAAAGCTTCGCGCATGTCAGGAAGCACGGGAACTTCAATGCCCACATCTATACCTGTGTTTATAGCCCAATCAATACGCTTTTCATAAATTGAACCTTGCAACCTGTCCCATAATTGCGGTGGGGGATGAAAGCGAATCTCATCCAGACCTGCGAATGCCAGTTTCTCTATCTTTTCTTTGCTCCCCGAGGCCGTGTAGAGATGTATGTGATGCTCCTTGCCGAAATTCTCCTTGAGGAGATGAATGCAATGCACCACGCGATCCACCACTTCCATGGGATCCCCGCCGGTGATTCCTGTGCCTTTTGCATCAATAAGGCGTGCTTCTAAAAGAACATCCTCGTCGCTGTGCACTGGCATCTCGTCAGCGAATATAACATCTCTGTTCATTTTTCCCGTGCTCAATGGGCAGTAGAAGCAGCCAGCATGGCATATGCCTGTCACGAAAAGAACCATCTTTGCTCCTTCTTCGCAGAGTTTGCATCCCTGTACCACTGGCTTGTTCGTTGCAGATCCGTTGGGGAGGATTATCATAGTTGTGGGTAGAATGTGTATTTTATAAAAAAATGTTGGTTCAGTGGGGCCGCCGAGATTTGAACTCGAGTCTCCGGCTCTTCCGGAGGAGGGGTTTTGAAAGGGGAACCTTGGTGCCCCTTCACACCCGAAGCCGGAAGGATGCCAAGCTACCCCACGGCCCCAGCAAGAAGGGAAATTACAAAAAAGGTAATAAAGTTTTAGAAAAAAAGTGGAGAGAGTTTATTCCTCCGTTACCTCTTCTTCGTTCTCTTCTGTTTTTTCTTCAATTTCTTCTCTATCCTCTTTTGTCGCTGGCTCTCTCTTTGATTTTGCCTTGCTCTTCGTTACTGCGATTGCTATGATCACTATTATTATGATTATGATCAGTATGGATATTCCAATGATAACTCCTGTTGGTCCACCGAAGTTTAATCCCGAGGAAGCTGGCTTGACGTTGAACGTTACTGAAGTGGTCTGACTGTTGCCTGCCTTATCCACGGCCTTCACGTAAACAGTGTGGGACCCCTCTTTAAGGGAGGTGAAATTGTAACTCGTGTTGAGTCCAACCTTTGTCCATGTGCCATTGTCAATCTTCACTTCATAATAGGCGATTCCTATGTTGTCGCTTCCACTCCACGAAACTACCACGTACTTTGCAGTTATGTTGGAGTTGGCTGATGGGGTTGTTATCTGAACGGTTGGAGGTTGGGTATCCACCGTGACCTTTACCTCGGTAACCTTGTAGTTGCCCGCCTTGTCCACGGCTTTGATGTATATTGTGTGCTGTCCATCCTGCAGATTAAGTGTGTATGAGGTTACGTTGCCAACCTTCTTCCACTGGCCGTTATCCACTTTTATCTCGTAATATGCGATTCCGATATTGTCAGAACCCTTCCACTGTACGTTCACGGTGCTTTCGTTTGTAATTGCATTGCTCTCAGGGCTTATTATTGTAACATTTGGTGCGATCGTATCTATATTGAAACTGAATGATGTTTCGTTGTAATTTCCAGCCATATCGTAAACTCTAAGCAACACGGTGTGGGAACCATCCGTCAGGTTTGTAAGGGTGTAGGACATAACATTTCCCACATTTATCCAGTTGCCATTGTCAACGAGGATCTCCGTGTAGTTAACCGCCACATTATCGCTGGCTATCCACCTTAGTGTAAGGGATTTTTGATTTATCCAGGCACCATTTGAAATGCTCATGTTCCACATCACTGTGGGCTTGATTGTGTCTATTGTGAAACTTACCACCGCGGTATTCTTATTTCCTGCAGCATCTATTCCTATAACAGTTACCTTGTGAGAGCCGTCCCTGAGTCCATTGGCTGTGAACTGGGTTGCACTTCCCACGGACTGGGGCAGGTTGTTATCAACGGCCACCATGAATCCTACCTGATTCTGATCCTTGTAGGTCCATTTCACTATAACGTTGCTCGTATTCACGTATGAATTCTGTGCGGGAGATACTATGGTGATCGTTGGAGGAGTGGTATCAACATCAAAGGTCACCTCTGCTGTTGCATTGTTATCTGAGAAATCATAGGCCACAACATAGGCCGTGTGCTTCCCATCCTGTAGATTCTGGAACGTGTAATGGGTTGTAGTATTTGAGACCTTGACCCACTGGCTGCTGTCAATTCTAACCTCATAATACGCTATTCCTATGTTATCTGTGCCGTTCCAGTATACGGTTACCGATGATGTTCCAAAGATCTTACCATTGGGAGGATTACTGATTGTGACCTTTGGAGGTACGTTATCCCAGGCTTTCATAAGCGGATAGTAATCCTTGGCACTTCCTCCGGGAATTGTGTAAGGAGTATCTCCGAATCCATTATGATCTGCATCTGTTCCGTTATAATCGCTCCAGAAGTTACCACCAATGGGTGGCGCAAGGGACCAGGTATTGTTCTGGTTATCGTAGGCCTGGTGCATATTTGATACAAAGTTGTTGTGATACACAGTTATGTTGTGAGAGTAAACCAGTTTGACTCCGTAGTAGTTTCCTGTGAATGTGTTGTTGTTTATGGTGCTGTAGCTTGTCTTGTAGGCCTGAACACCATACTCGTTGTAGTTGAAATAATTTGCAAATATGGTCACATCCTTGGAGTACCTTATGGAAACACCCCATCTGGCATTTTTTATGAGGCTGTGCAGGAGACTTACGTGGGAGGAATCCTCTATGAATATTTCGTCTGTTCCATTCAGGGTTATGTTTGTGAGGGTTATGTTTGTTGACTGATAGATTCCAATGTATCCAACATCCAGGTTCTTTAAGGTGATATCCTTACCTGTAATGTAGTACATAGGTTTGCCCATAACCGTGTTATTTGGATAAATGGTCTGTTTGTAGTACTGTGGATTTGAGGAGTAGGATATGTACATCGGATGGGTGTTGTTCATAAACTGGTTTGATGCAAGGGTATTTTCGTAGGATTCGGTGAACTTTATGCCATAGTAATTATCGTACAGTTTATTCTCCATAATATACCCGTTTGTTGTGTTGTACAGATATATGCCAGCACTGGATGCGTTGTGTATGTAGCTATGGGCTATGACGAAGTAGGCCGTTGTATTTCCGATATATATGGCATATTTTGAGCCATTCGCGTTTATATCCCACCATGCTATCACGTAGGGATTACTCTGTGTTCCATTTCCACCAATAACCCCATTTGCTGGAGTGAAATCTGCATTTGAGTTTATTTTTATCGCATGGAAGGATTGAATTGGTCTGAGATACGCCCTCACTATTGCAGCTTGGCTACTGCTCTGGGTTGCAGGTACATCCGGGGAGTTGGGAGAAACTTCGTAGGGCTCACCCGGGATATACACGTTCTTGTAATATTCTATGTGGAACGATGTTATGACCATCTCCTTGCTCCACCTGTGTGCGTAGAGGAAGAACTCGTTGGTGGAATTCATACTCACATTTCCCATGAAATCGGTAAGATCCACAGCCAGAAATGTGGGGAACGGCAGGTCTCCTCCGTTGTAGGAGGTTATGTTTCCAAACACGGAATTCTCTATCTGTATGGGATGGGAAGGTGATCCAATTCCAAGATCTATGGGAGTTATCCTCGTACCTCTGTGGTTTGGATCAAGGGTCCATACGGCCAGCAATTTTGGCTCATAGTGATGCCTTGGAACCATGAAGTACAAGTCTGGCCAGCCCTGACCCATCATAAGTATTTTGTACAGTGCCTTGTAGGTTATCCAGTAATACCCACTTGCGCCCCAACCGGTGCCCCAGGAGTTCACAACCTTGAATGCCCCTTTATCTCCATTGTCTGTTATTGAATCGTTATAACCCACTATTGTCTGGGCATGGTTTGGAGTGCCGTTGGCATCGTATTCACTGTAGGAAATTATGAAATTCCCTCCGTTGTTGAAAATGTTGGTGTATTCATCAGCATCAATTGCAAAATTCACAGGATAACCCTCTGAGATAAGGGTCTTTATTGTATTTGTGAGATTTTCAACCTGCTGGGGAGTGGGTGGTGTCTGTGTTCCTGCGGAGGTGTTTGTGACATTTTCAACATCTATCATATAACCATCGGCGATTCTGTACTGGGGGGCTTCCCTCCATGCCGCTTCGTCTCCCCAGGAGGTATAATCGTGGTCGTTGTAGGGCATGGTGTACATGGATGCACCACCAAGTTTCCAAAGAACGAGCATATTTGTTACAAAGCCCGAACCCTGATCGGTTCCACCATTGACCTTGTTGTAGGTCCATGCCGGGCTCATTAGATGATGCTTGTTGTAACCCGTATGGGCATCGGTCCAGTTATGCACGTATGCCTGAAGCCAGCCTTCATTGTAGTATGTGACAGCCCATGCTGCACAGGAACCCTGCTGACCCTGATTACCCACAGCGGGAAATCTTGGATCTTTGGATAGATCAACATGGGTTGGCAAACTTCTTGGAGCAGCCACCGCGGTGACTACCTGCATTTTTCCAATTGCAGAATCTATCGCTCTTGGTGTTGAGGGTTTGAACCCGGTAAAATGTCCATCAACCACCTGTATGCTTTCGAAGTTTTCTATCTGCTTTGCTCTCTCGATCATCCTCTTGGCATCCTGAGGATTGAGATAATGCCACTGCAACGCAAGTGGCTCATCTATGGGTTTGAAGAGTTTCTGATGTGTGGACTGGGCCTGCGTCACACTGGCCATCACTGAAACACTGCTTAGCAATAAAATCCCTATCATTATTAATACTACCAGCGCTTTTTTCATATGTAGCACCCACGGGTGTATGATAATTATTATTAATATTTTTTTCGTAACTGTGCAAAGGTTATTTTAAAATTCTTTCGAGAATGTTTTCTATTTTCGCTTCGTAGATGGCCATACTTTTTAAAGTTCCCTCATGGGAGGTTTCGCCTCCCACGTAATTAACAACAATGCAGAGAGGCTGGTAGCATATTTCCAATTCCTTGGCAAGTTTTGACTCCGGAGCCACGGTCATACCAACCACATCCGCACCCAAAATCTTGAGCATTCTTTCCTCGGCTCTAGTTTCAAACTGAGGGCCCTTCATTGTGGCGTATGTACCTCCTATCTTCACACCTTCTATTTTTGAAACTTCATTCCTCAACTCCGGGCAAAATGGCTCGTACATATTAATGTGCACGGGGCTATCATTGTGGTAGGTCCAAACCCTGCCTGTGAAATCCAGGAGGTCATCTGGTAGCATCAGGGTCCCGGGTGGAATATCATCTCTTAGGGATCCCACGGAACTTATTGCGAGAATTTTCTCCACATTCAATTTTTTGAATGCCATTATGTTTGCATGGTAGTTCACCCTGTGCGGTGGTTTTGGGGGATTTCCATGGCGGGACACAAACACGAAGTTTTCTCCGAGTATAACCTTCACATCCCCGTAGGGAGTGTTAACCTCCACCTTTTTTCCTTCCAGCCCACTAATTCCCCCGTATAGCCCGCTGCCCCCGATGATCCCAATCATTCTCTCAACTCCCCTAACGTGGTTATGCGTTCTGCGAAGGCATTGTGTTTGTGTATGCTCTCCTCACTTTCGCTTCTAACTATTATCATGGTCTCATCCGGCAGTTCTCTATATCTTTTGAGAATTCTGTGGAGAATTTCACGAACCACATCCTCCACGAACCGGGGGTTCTCATGGGCTTTTATCACAACCTCCCCCTCATCTCTTCTCTTTAGAATTTCGTAGGTGGGTGAGGACATTGAGCCTTCTATGATGTCTATGAGATCGTTTGCCTCAATCTCATACCCCTCCGGAACTTCCAGCATAACCGTGGCGATGTTCCTCTGATTATGAGTGGGAACGGGAATATTCTGTGGGATATTTTCTCCATATTTCTCCTTTAAAATTGCACGCACTGTTTCCATAGCGCATGGGCATGCGGTCATACCTACAACTTCCACCCCAATCATTTTTTTAATTCCTTCATCATCCATTGTTGCCCTTCCAATGAGTCTGTATCTCTCAATTGTCTTCCTTCCGAGGGGAGTGTGCCTTTCAAGGAAATACTCTGCCTGCAGATTCACCTCGGCGTATGTGGAGTACTCATGCTTCTCTTTTACCTTCTTCACCATCCTGCTGGCCAGGTTCTCTATGCCGGTGCATGGCTTTGCAATGCTCTCCTCCACGATTTCTGAAATAACCTCTATGTTTCTGGACATATCTGAGCCCTTTTTAGAAGGAGGTAAATCCACGAATATGTCAATTGTTGTGACCAGGGTTATTGTTTGATCATCTCTCCTAACGAATATGGGTTTTACAACGTTCTTTACTCCAACACGGGTGATCTTGTACCTCTTCTCCGGCTTCAGGCCCTGAACATCGGGATACATACTCGAAGATTGTGCTCGAGGATAAAAAGATTTTTATGAGCCCGTTCATCATAGGGTGTATGAAAATTTATCACATCAAAACCACCCGCACCGGAATCTTCAAGGCATTGCTCAGTGTAAATGTGGGCTGGAGCCATGAGCCGCCGGGTATGGAAGGCCTATCTCATTTCCTTGAGCATGCTATATTTCTAGGAAATGAAATGCATCCAGAACCGGATAATGAAAGTGGAAGGTTCGGGGTAATGCTGAATGGGGAGACCTTGCCGGACAGGACCATATTCTTTTTCAACTCCCTCTCTGAGAATGCGGAAGAAATTTTGGATCTCCTACTATCCATTGTCTTCAAGCCATCCTTTCCGGAGGATAAGGTGAGAGAGGAGAAGAAAAGCAAGATAATGCCTGCTATTGTTAAGGAAAGCGATTTCACACCCTGGGAGCTTGCATACCAGTGGGCAAAAAATCTGATTTTTCAATGGGATTTCAGAAAGAGTATGGGAACCGTGGAGAGTTTGGAGGGATTGGGAATTGAGGAGCTGAAAGAATGGCATGCCAAATATTATTCCTCCTCAAATGCGGTGCTTCTGATTTCCTCACCCCTTGATGTGGAGATTGATATACCTCGGGGAGGGGAAATTCCAGTGAGGAGGAGTATAAATTATCTGGATAGGGAGATTGTACTTGAAAGAGGAATAGAAAATGCCGAGATGGTTTTTGCCTTCCCATTTGAAGTGTATGATCTAAGGGCATTCTTGCTTTCGTTCATTCTTGGAAACTATCCAACATCCAAATTCTGGCATGCCTTTCACAGGGATGCGTATATGGTTGAATCTCGCTGTGAGTGGTATGGAAGTGGAGGATTTTTCCTCTACATTGGGGCCAACGATAGGGATTATGGGAGAATTGTAGAAAAATTCGCGAAATTTCTTGAAAATCTGCGCATATCGCCCGAGGATCTTGAAACTGCAAAAAAGATTGCAAAGCTTGAAATTCTGGAGAGGGCCGGGAGTGTGAATTCTTTAATGCACCTCTTAGGCGTGGATCCTCAATTGAATTTTGGAGGTTTTGAGGGAATTTGGGAGCGTTTGGAAGATTTGGAAATTAAGGATTTGAGGGATTACGCATCAACTTTGCTGGATATGGAGAATCTAAGGAGCGTAGTGGTTAGATGATTGCCCAAATTTGATGAGAAACACTTATCTATGTGGCCACTATGCACTATCGGTGACATCCATGCAGATGAGGGATGCGAAGAATGGAATAATAACCGATGAGATGAAATATGTGGCGAAGAAGGAAGGGGTTGATGCGGAAAAGATAAGGAGAAATGTTGCCAGGGGTTATGTTGTGATTTTAAAAAATTCAAATCACGATGTGGAGCCCGTTGGCGTTGGCTCAGGACTTCGCGTGAAGGTCAATGCCAATATTGGTACATCAATGGACATTGTGGATGTTGATGCCGAGATTCGCAAGGCTAAGATTGCGAAGAAGTACGGGGCGGATACCATCATGGACCTAAGCACGGGGGGCAATTTGAATGAGATTCGCAGAAAAATAATGGGTGCTGTGCCCATTGTAATAGGCACGGTGCCCATATATCAGGCGGCATGGGATATGCTTGAGAAGAAAAAAGCCATAGTGGAAATGACCGAAGACGATATGTTCCGTGCCGTTGAGACCCACCTCAAGGACGGTGTGGATTTCCTGACAATTCATGTTGGTGTGACAAGAGAGGCTGTTGAGAAGATGAAAAAGAATCCCCGTGTGGTTGGAACAGTTTCACGAGGAGGGACCTTCCACGCTGCATGGATCCTTCATCATGGAAGGGAGAACCCATTCTACGAGAACTACGATTATCTCCTTGAACTTCTGGCGGAATACGATGCCACAATAAGCTTGGGAGATGGACTGCGTCCCGGCGGATTGCCGGATGCCACAGATTTTCTGCAGATTCACGAACTCTACACCATCGGAAAACTGGTGAAGAAGGCAAGAGAATATGGAGTGCAGGCTATGGTTGAAGGTCCTGGGCACATTCCAATTGACCAGATTGAGGCGAATGTGAAGATGGCAAAAGTTGCCACGGATAACGCACCCTTCTATGTCCTTGGTCCACTCGTAACGGATATCGCATCCGGCTACGATCACATAACCGCAGCCATAGGAGGAGCTATTGCGGCCAGAGCAGGCGCAGATTTCCTTTGCTATGTGACCCCTGCGGAGCATCTCGCACTGCCCAACGAAGAGGAAGTCAAACTGGGTGTTATAGCAACGAGAATAGCAGCGCATGCTGTGAATTTAACAAGATTTGAGGATGAATATGATTGGGATTATCGCATGTCCGTGGCCCGCGGCAAACTTAGATGGGATGAGCAGCTGAATCTGAGCATAGATAAGGAGAATGCCATAAAGATTCGCAAGGAAAGGTATCCAAACAGTCCTCAGGTGTGCACCATGTGCGGTGAGCTGTGTGCCATAAAATTGCTCAGGCAGTACCTTGAGGAGAAAGAATAATAAGCAGGTATGAGATAAAGGCACGTGCTTCTGGAAATATTGACCCTTGCAGTAATAATCGTGTTCACGCTTCTTGCATTTCGCAAAAATGCAGTCATGTTTCTCTCCATATCCTTCGTGCTGGTTTACCTGATTGAACTCTATGCCTATTCCACAGGCAACATTCTCTCATATTTCATGGAATTCGCCTGCAAATCCGGAGTGTTTGATGTTGGAACGTTCACCGCCATATACGTTCATAGTTTGAATCCCGGTCACATATTTTTCAACATTCTCATCTTCTTTCTTGTGGGATATCCCTTTGAGCGCAGAATTGGAAGTTTCAGATTTACATCCATATTTCTCGTTTCTGGTGTGGTTGCCAACATTGGTTATTCCTCATTTCTTTACTTCTACCATATCAACTCCTTCCTCATAGGGGCCTCTGGAGCCATATTTGGCATAATGGGTGCTTTTCTGATTCTCTATCCCAATGATGAAATTACGATGTTTCTTGGCCCCATTCTTATGCCCAGAGTTAAGGTAAAATACGCTGTTTTAGCCTTTATGGCTGTGGAGTTTATAGCCACGCTTTTCTGGGTGAACGACAATGTTGCCCATGGTGCCCATGTTATAGGAGCCGTTACGGGCGCTGTTTTTGCCTATGCCATTAGAAATCGCATATCTTTGCGAACGGTGGGTTCCGGTACAAACTCAAGAAAGGTTGATTACGCTCTTTTTGATAAACTGGCAGATACTGATGATCTGAAAAGGGTATGCAGTAGGATAAGAGAGGAGCAGGACGAGATAGTACGCAACTCTTGGATTCTTGAGTTTTTCCGCAAAAAGTACGGGGATGCGCAAATGGATGGGAAGTATGTCAAGGCCGGTGGGAGAAGGTTTAAGGTTTTCAGGTGATTCTATGATAATTGATGGTTCCTATGGTGAGGGGGGTGGCCAGATTCTTCGTACAGCTGTGGCGTTGTCAGCGATCACAGGTGTGGAGGTTGAGATTTACAACATAAGGGCAAAGAGAAGGAATCCGGGATTGAGACCGCAGCATCTGTGGGGCATAAAATTGCTTGCCCGAATGAGCAGTGCCAGGGTTGAAGGGGCAAGGGTTGGATCTACAAGAATAAAATTTTCTCCCGGAGCATTGAGGGGAGGCACCTACGAGGTGGATGTGGGCACGGCTGGAAGCATCACACTCATTCTTCAAACAACACTCTTCCCCGCAATTTTTGCAGATTCGCCCATAATTCTCAGGTTAAGGGGAGGCACCGATGTGCCCTTCTCTCCACCCATTGATTACTATCGCTTTGTTCTTCAGCCCTTTATGAATGAGATGGGCGCAAGTGTGGAGATCAATGTAATGGAGCGTGGCTACTATCCCAGAGGTGGGGGAGTTGTTGAGGTTCTTGTTGAACCATCTAAGCTGAAGCCACTGCATATCCTTGAAAGAGGCGCTTTTGTGGAAAAAGAGGCCCATTTGAACATGAGGAATTTGCCAATGCATGTGGTTGAGAGAATGAGAGAAAAACTTAAGGGCTTCAAAATGGTGGAAGATATAGCGAGTGGACCAAGCACGGGATGCGGTCTGGTGCTTTTGGCAAGATACAAAAACACGATCATTGCGGGAGATCATCTTTGCAGAAGAGGCTTGCCGGCGGAGAGGGTTGCATACTCAGCCCTTGAAAAATTTCATAGGGAGATGCAATCAAAAGCCACCGTTGATGTGAATATGGGGGACCATCTCATTCCATTTGGATTTTTAGCCGGGGAAGCCGCGTATGTGGTCAGGGAAATAACGGGACACATACACACAAATGCCTGGGTGGTGCAGCAGTTTGGTGGAAGGGTGGAAATAAAGGAAAATACCATATGCATTCATGCGTAAATGTAGTCCTTGGGCACCTTTTTCACCCTCTCTGCCTGCTCCCTTATGTGTGAGAGGTTCTTCTCTATTTTTTCAGCCTCCTCGTAAAGGGGTTTGGGATCTATTTTGATCGTTCCCATTATCTCGTTTAGAACTTCCACGATTTTTGCGGCTGCCCTGGCATCCGGATAATTGGGGTGTGCCTCTGCAAGCAGGGCAATAACATCCGTCCCTCTCTTCTTTCCCTCTGTGAGGAGCACACCGCTCACGCCCGTTATTACTCCCTCCTCAAAATTCAAAACGTTATCAGGCAATTTCTTACGCGCATAGGATGTGCTTGTAACTGCGTAGACATCCACATTCTCCTTCCTCTCCTCCTGTATGAGCCCCTCGGGAGTTATCACGGTGGATATTTTCTGCTCATCTGCCCAGTCAAGCATCAGAGTGGCCAGGGGTTTGAGAATTGAAGTTGGTATTTGAAATTCGGATATGAAGACAGCTATTTTTAGGTCTTCCTTGACCTCGCCGCCGTAAATCCTAACAGGGCTCAGGGGAACTCCATCTCTAATAAGGGCCACAGATGGAAAGTATGTGCTATCCACGATTGCAATCTGCTCCAAATTTAGGGCATCAATCACGTAATTTGCAACGATTGAACTCACAAGCCCAACTGAGGGAAAGCCATCAATCACTATTCCATCCCGAAGATTGATTTTCTTAAGTTCGTAGATCTGCAGGTCCATGGATGTGTATATGAAGAATTGGATAAAATATTTTGCTGCCAAATCGCAACATTAACATAGGGAGAGGGTATTTGGGATTTACATGAAGTACATTGTTGTGACGGGCGGAGTGATCTCTGGGCTTGGGAAGGGTATAACAACCAGTTCTCTGGGCAAGATTCTTCAGGCGCGGGGTTTGAAGGTCACTGCCATAAAGATAGACCCTTATTTGAACTACGATGCTGGCACGATGAATCCCTATCAGCACGGAGAGGTTTTCGTGCTGGATGACGGGGGCGAGGTTGATCTTGATCTGGGGAATTACGAGCGTTTTTTGGATACAAATTTAACATCGGATCATAATATCACCACAGGCAAGGTTTACCTCACCGTTATTGAGAGGGAGCGGAAGGGGGAGTACCTTGGCAGCACGGTTCAAATAATTCCCCACATAACTGAGGAAATAAAGAGAAGAATAAAGAAAATTGCAATGCAAACCATGGCAGATGTTGTACTGATAGAGGTTGGAGGTACGGTTGGGGATATTGAGAGTATGCCATTCCTTGAAGCCATGAGACAGCTTCGGATGGAGGAGGGGGAGAGGAATGTGTTCTTCGTCCATACAACCCTTGTTCCGGTGGTTAGTGTTGTTGGTGAGCAAAAAACGAAGCCCACCCAGCACAGCGTGAAGGAGTTGCGCTCCTTGGGTATCCAGCCAGATATGATCGTTGGAAGGTCCAGGGAACCGCTTAGTGAGGAGACGAGGCGGAAAATATCCCTATTCTGCGATGTGCCCTATGAGGCGGTTATAAGTGCTCCGGATGCACGCTCCATATATGAAGTGCCCCTTATTTTTGAGGAGCAGGGTGTTGGTGAGTACATACTCGGAAAGATGCAGATCAGGGGCCGAACACCGAGATGGAAGGAATGGAAGAAATACCTTGATAGGCTTTTCAACCCAAGGGATGAGATAACCATTGCAATAGTTGGCAAGTATGTCCATTTAAAGGATTCCTACATCAGTCATAAAGAATCCTTCACCCATGTAGCCTCATTCCTTCGCTTAAAGATAAATCTAAAGTGGATAGATAGTGAGGATTTGGAGGATGAAGGCACCAAACTTCTTGATGGAGTGGATGGTATCCTTATACCGGGAGGATTTGGACCCAGGGGTACGGAGGGAAAGGTTATGGCTGCCCAGTATGCGAGGGAAAACGGGATACCTTTTCTGGGTGTGTGCTTCGGTTTCCAGCTTGCCACAATAGAATTTGCAAGACATGTGCTCGGCTATGAAGATGCGAATAGCACTGAACTTGCAAGGACGGAGTACCCGGTGATAGATTTGCTTCCTGAGCAGAGGGGTGTGGATAAACTTGGGGGTACTATGCGTTTGGGTGCCCAGAAGATAATTATCGAAAAGGGAAGCATGGCCCACAGCATTTACGGAACAACTGAAATATACGAAAGGCATCGTCACAGGTACGAAGTCAATCCCGATTACATTGAAGAATTTGAAAAGCACGGACTGCATTTCAGCGGCAGAGATGAGAGCGGGATAAGAATGGAGATATTCGAGTTGAAAGGACACCCGTTTTTTATGGGCTCCCAGTTCCATCCTGAGTTCAAATCGAGACCCCTAAAGCCCTCACCACTGCATCTGGCACTTGCTAAGGCGGCTTTGGAGTACAAGAAAAGGTCATAAGTACAGTTTGTACACTTCCATCAATTTTTTGTAGGAGTTTTCCCAGGTGTAAATCTTAACTGAGTCCCTCGAGTTCTTTTTTAATTTCTGGTAAAGGTCCTCATCTTCAAGGAGGGTTTGCAGTTTCTCCCTCAGATCCTCCACGTTTTTTGGCTCTGCCAGCAATCCGTTGTGTCCGTGTTTTACTATCTCCGGTATCGCCGTTGTTCTGAAAGAAACAACAGGTTTGCCTGCTGCCAGTGCCTCGGCTATGCTCATCCCAAATCCCTCGGATATGCTGGGCAGACAGAATACGTCGAAGGAATCGTAATAAAGGGGTATTTCAAAATCCTGAACCTTGCCGGCAAATATAACGCGGTCTTCCATCCCATATTTTTTCACCATTTTGCGGAGCACATCCTCTATTCCAAGTATTCCCGAGGTCCTTGGATTCGGGTTGGGCCCGACTAAAATTATGTATGTGTTTTTCAAACCTTTGGCAGACTCTATGAGGTACTGGGGCCCCTTCCCGGTGCTCAATCTTCCAACAAATCCTATTATTTTGGCGTTTTCAGGGATTTTGTGCTTCTTTCTCGCATATCTCCCATCGCTCCTTCCGAATTTGTCTATATCAACTCCCGGATGCACCACGTGGATTCTATCCTTCTCTATTCCAATTTCCACAAGTTTACCCTTCGTGTACTGACTGGGGGTGATGTAGGCGGTGTAGGGTAGTTTGATTATGTACTTTTCAAAATTCTCGTAGAGTTTTGAACCCTCCCAGCCAGAATACTCTTCGTATTTTCCTATGTACACGTCGTGAATGTGCCTTATTATGGGGACACTTGGGTCTATTTTGTGCAGATACGAAAGTACGGGAGCGGCGATGTAGGAGTGGGTGTGTATCAAATCTGGCTCTATCTTCTTTATTTTGTGCAGAATTGCTGTGGACATTCCAATTTTTGATAACCTGTGGTATGCTACACCGTCAATTTTATCAAATTTTCGTGTTCCGGGTAGGGTTGTTGTTATCACGTGGCTTTCATGCCCATCTCCTCTCTGCATGGTGGAGTACCTTGCAACCACCAATTCCACGCCTCCAATGTGGGGCAGAGCAATATCTGTGACATGGACGAATTTCATCTAGGACGCATGGGTTTAAAGGTTTTAATATTTCCCAGAGAAACATTTAAATTCCGGATTTTCAAAAAATTTATATAGGAAAATTTCCATAGAGGGGCTGACCAGTGCACTCCTCTATAATCCAATAGGTGGAGTGTAGAAAGTTAGGGAGGATGAAAAGATGAACGAAAGAAGTATGAAAAAAATGTTGTTAGTGACAATAGTGCTAACAGTGATGGTGCTCAGTGGCTTTTCAGTACTTTCGTGGGGAGCCAGTGCTGCTGTCCCACAGACAAGGGCAGATACCAACGGTAACCTCATAGTTGCTTTCCAGAATGATATTTCAAACCTGGATATATTTGATCCAACAACAAACACTGTTTGGAAGTCAGATGCACTTGGGTGGGCATTTGAGAGTTTGTACTCTTACACGCCTGACCTGATTCCTTACCCCGTGATTGCAAAGAGCGCTATGGCAACCACTCCTGATGGTTTGAACATAACGGTGGAGTTGAGGCATAATGTGACATTCCAGGATGGCACACCTCTGACCGCAAAGGATGTTGTTTTCAGTTACCAGACACTTGCCTGGAACTCTCTGTACAAGACCAGCCTGCAGTGCCTCATCTGGCCAACTGCCAAGTGGCCTCGCTGGGATGGAAACGGGACCTCCTACGTTGGTGTTGTTGCAAAGGATAAGTATACGGTCGTGTTCCATCTGTATACCCCTTATCCTCTGTTCTATCAGATTACTCTGGGTAACACTCTGATACCTGAGCATATCTGGAAGAACCATCTCGTTGCAGCGGGTCCCGGTGGAAGCAATGATATGACTCTGGATACAAGTTGGAGTGCTCCCGGAGCTACGATGGGTACAGGCCCATTCAAGTTTGTTGAATGGAAGCCAGGTAACTACGTCAAGATTGAAGTGTATCCCCATTACTGGGGCAAGGGTATGTACACCCCATGGAGAGGTAAGGAGTGGCCCTGGTATCCCCAGTACGTCAAGACAATAACATTCAGAATTTACAACACCCTTGATACTGCGGTGCTCGCCCTGAAGAGGGGAGATGTGCAGTACATTGACTGGTCCATACCGCCAGGTTATTACAACCAGTTGAAGACCGATCCAAATATAGGTTCAAAAATTGTGGATGATCAGGGATTCTTCTATCTCGCCTTCAACATGAGGAAGGCGCCCATGAATGATCTGGCCTTCAGGCAGGCGGTTGCTTACTGTATTGATAAGGACTACATCGTTACAACTCTTATGCAGGGTTATGGTACCAAGGGTACCGTGCCAATATCCATCACATCCGGTGCGTATGTCAACACATCCGCAATTCCACCACCCTTCGATCTGAATGCTGCCCAGCAGGTACTTGACAAGGCAGGTTACAAGGTCGGATCCGATGGCTGGAGACATATGCCCGATGGAAGTCCAATAAAGGAAACCATACTCACGCCTCCAAAGGATTATGACCCAATCAGAGCCGAAGCAGGTATAATGATACAGAGCAATCTCCAGAAGGTCAAACTCAATGTACAGAGTATCCCGACTGATTTCGATACGATAGTCAGCAAGGCATTCGTGCAGGTCAGTTTTGATATGTACATCCTTGGCTGGGCTGTTGGTGCATTCCCTGAGACCTACCTGCCGGACTTCTTCGCCAGTTGGAATGCTGCACCTGTGGGAGACAACACTCCTGGATACAGCAACCCCAAGGTTGATAAGTTGCTCAAGGAAATAGAAGTTGATATGAACACCCAGGATAGGATCAACAAGGTCAAGGAAGTGGAAGGTATACTTGTGCACGATTTGCCATACGATACCCTGTACTACAGAAAGAACATCATGGCTTACAGGAAGGATATGTGGCAGGGATGGGTTGCCGCCTACGGTACCATATGGAATGGATTCAGCCTCGGTGTGCTGCATCCACCTAAGGCATCCGGCGGTGGCGGTGGCCAGGTACCAAGCGGGCCCACAACAAACGTGACCGGAACCGGTCTTACCGGTGTGGTGCCGCACATGTACGTGCCTAACGTTGCCTATGCTGGGCAGAGCATAAATGGTGCATTCTACGTGACAGATGCAAATGGTCTGCCAATAAAGGGTGTCGATGTTGCAATCCATGCATCCAATGGTGTGTGGGCCAACGGAACCACAGGCGCTTCCGGAGGATTCATGTTCAGTGTGCCTCTAAAGTTCCAGCAGTACAATATGCCCATAACCCTGACCTACTCGTTCTCAGTTAAGATGAATGGGCACAGTTATAACTTCACAGGATCCCATGAGGTTATGGTCTATCTGCCCAAGAATGTGGCTAAACTTTCATTGAGTTCAAATAAGGATATACTCACTCCTGGTGCGAGCGCAACCATAACTGCAAAGGTAACCGATCTTTACGGACATCCACTCTCCGGTGTGAACGTAACGCTCTTGCCCGAGGAAACTGCCGGTTCAATCAGCCCGGGATATGGTATTACAAACAGCAATGGTATAGTAACCTTCAATTACACGGCACCGTCAAATGTGAGGAACATCAACATGGTTGATATAATAAAGGCTAAGATAAATGTGAACAACACGATCCTGCAGAACCTTCAGACAGCCGCGCTCTTCATACCAATCCAGAGCCATGGAAGCGACTGGTACAAGGTTGAAATAACCCATGTGAGCAGTTATGGAATCACCAAGGGTCAGAGTAGCCAGATAACCGTTAAGGTTGTGGATATCAATGGCAACCCTGTTGCCAACCATAAGGTGCTTGTGGCTGCCTACTATTCCAATGCAACGGATCCCAACTGGTATGGACAGCAGTTGAATCCTGCGTGGGGTGTGCAGTGGGATGCAACCCAGAAGACCACTGACAGCAATGGTGAGGCAACCTTCACTCTTACTGCAACCGAGAATGCCAACATACCTGTGATAATAAAGGCTTACACTCTGGATACCTACATGGCCTACGACAGTGTTCAGGTTTATGTGGGTAACGCCACAGGATTCGATCCATACATTGGTGCTTGGACTGGAATGTACGCAATGGATATGCAACTCAACAAGATCACCGCCAAGAATGGCGATCAGGTGCAGGTTACAATGACCGTTTACTATGCCAATGGCACACCTGCAGCCAACGTGCTTGCGTTCATGGCCGTGTTTGGTACAGATTACGGTATGGGTGCTGACTGGGCCAACAACGCCGGTACATACGTATGGTGGGCTGCCCAGAGTGTCATAGGGGGCTACACGGATGCCAATGGTCAGTTCTCATACACTCTAAACGCGAGTGTGCTGAGGGCAGATGCACCCATATACGTAAGTGGATGGATTGATGCCTATGGCTATGGGTCCAATGCAATATACACAGGTCTTGGATTTGACTTCCCGTACCTGTTCGGAGTAAAGGATGGCTTCATACTCCAGAGGGCACCCATAATGGGTATTTCCAGCATAATGGTCAATGAGTTCTATCTCAGCGATACGCTCAACACCACAATGATGACCGTTAAGGTTGTGGATATGAACGGACCTCTTGCAGGAGTTACCGTATCCGCAAGTTGGAGCCTTGGTACTTACAAGAACAGTACGAGTGCAGTGACCAACTCTCAGGGTATTGCCCAGTTCAACATAACCATACAGCCTACAATTGCGGATAGTATAGTGACGGTATCGCTTATGCTCTCCTCTCCAACCCATGCAATGAACCTCAACTATGAGTACTACATACCATTCCTCAGCAAGACATCTGAGATGTCAAAACTTGCGGTGTTCGACTGCTTCAAGGTCCTTGCAGGTGGTTCAACCACAGGAATAATACCTTACAAGGGTACGGGTACAATAAGAGTGCAGTTGGTTGGCGGTATCGAGGGTAAGCCACTTTCCGGTGTGCCGGTAACGCTCTCTGCACCTGCAGGTAGTGTTGCAAAGGCCACACTCACAACAAATGCTATGGGTATTGTGATGTTCAACTATACTGCACCGGATCTCATGCTTCCAGCCCACTACATATTCGAGGTATCTGCAAAGAACGGAGCCAAACTCTACTTCGGCGTTGAGGTGGCGGGCAAGTACAACAACACCCTTGAGATAGCCCAGGAGATCAACAAGCTCAATCAGCAGATCTCCCAGCAGAGCAATGAGATACAGAATCTGCAGAACAAGGTGAACACGCTCAACCAGAATCTCAAGAATGCAAATGAAACAATAGCGAATCTGAAGAGTGAGAAGAACAACGCGGTTACAATGCAGTACGTGTGGCTTGCACTGTTTATCATAATGCTAATCATTGCAATAGTGATGTACGTGGCAGGCAAGAAGAGCGGTGCAAAGTCAGCGGTTACTGAGGAAGAGACCGAAGAAACAGAGGAAGAGCCCGAAGAAATCAGTGAAGAAGAGTCCGAAGAAGAGCCCGAAGAAGAGATAGAGGAAGAGACCTCCGAAGAGGAGGAAAACACAGAGGAGTAATCCTCTTACAACTTTTCTTTTATTTTTGAAAGATTTATTTCCATTGCAATGACTGGATATCCAAGTTGGAAGTTTTCAAGTACCTGTGGATGAAGTTCTCCAAAAAACCCTATTTCCTCTCTGTCAACGAGTATTGATGCGCACCTTCCACCTATGAAACTTCCGTGATCGTGCTCTTTGATCTCGTACTTACCCATTTCCAAGTCTCTCAAAATTGCCTCTGTGTAGGATTTGGACAGCGTGAAACTGGCCTCAGAATCTATGTGGAGAAAAGCCAGGTGAAGTTCTTTTCTCTCTTTTACCACGTATCCTATCTCGAATATTTTCTGGGGTAAATCCCTGTGCCTATTCTTTCTGAGTATTTCCATAAGGGAGGGTATGAGCCAACTTCTCAGAATGGTGCCTTCCTCCGTTATTGGGTTCTCGATTTCCACGAAACTCTCAGGGGGTATCAGCATCATATCGTACTGCATCCTTGGAGAGGTTATCGTGAGGGTTGTAACTTCGAAGAAACCCAGTCCGTTCATAATTCTCTGTATTTTCTCCCTTAATTCGCTTCTTGTGCTGCCGATCTTCTCCTTTGTGGGCAGGGATAGTTCAAAGTTGGTGTAACCGTAGCCCTTGGCTATGTCCTCCACCACGTCAACTGGGTGAAGTATGTCCATTCTGTACGGTGGAACTGTAGCCTCAATGTTGTTTCCTGAGATCTCAACATCGTATCTCATTTTTTCAAGCGCTTCCTTTATTTGGTCATCTCCCAGATCAATGCCCAGAATTTTTTTTGCGTAATCCTTACTGACCCTTATTTTTGAGTATTCCAATTTGGGTGTGTAAAATGAATGCTCTGGGTATATGATCTCTACAGATTCCACGGATGCTCCTCTGTCCGCAAGGGAGCAAGTGATAATGTTGAGCACTGAGAGCAGGGTGTTCATATCCGTGCCCGTGATGTCTATGAAGATATTTTCCGTTTCCTCGGTGATCTGGGTAAGTGTTCCATTTATTATGGGGGGAAACGAAAGAACATGGTTCTCTGAGTCCAAGATTATCGGATATTCATCCAATCCATCCAGGATGTGTGCGTATTCTATTCCCTTTGGATGTTCTTTCAGAATCTCTTCAAGGGTCATCTCTCTCTTGAAGCCCAGAGGCCTGAATTTGAAATCTTTTGCCTTCGGAACGTACCTGAAGGGTGGCTTCACCTTGTCAAAATCATGCAATCCTATGGCCAGTTTTTTCCTTTTTCTTCCAACGGTGATGTGCAACTTCTCCTGAAAATCCATCATGCTCTTGATCATAAGGTCATCCACGGACACATTTTTTATCACAGCACCCACGATGTAGGGTCTTATCTCTCTCATTTTCTCATCAACAAACAATTTCACATCCGAGCGTTTGGAGGAGTATTTTGGAGCGCCCCTCTCAATGCCCCAGAACCCCCTTAATGCACGCACCACACCTTCCACGGTGTAAAGATCCGGCCTATCTGGAAAGAATTCCACCCTTATTTCGTTGGAATCGTAATCTTTCAAATCCGCTCCGAGCATGGAAACCTCTTTGATCAAACGCTCTTCATCTATTCCAAATCTTCTGAGTTCTCCTCTCTCCAATCTTATAACGGGCATAGGGAGTAAAATGTAGGGTTGTAAAAAAACTTTACCTTATTTCCCTCAGGGCAAGTTTCACCGCTTCTTCAGGGTTCCTCGCCTCAATGTATTTTCCCCTCGTTATTTTGTCTTCATCAATTTTCCAGGATTTCAGGGCCACAACGGTTTTTCCCTCGTTGAGGGCAAAGGAGATTTCGCTCAGGGTCCCTATATATCCGTCGATGGCTATCAGCACATCGCTTGCCCTAACGAGAATATGATTTCTTGCAAGGCCGTAGTGGGTGGGTATTGCAATATCTACGTACTCATTTGCCTCTTCCTTTCCCCATGGGAGTATTCCCATGGTCAATCCACCTGCATCCTTTGCACCTCTGGAGGCATGGAGCATTACCCCTCCAAGCCCACCTGAGGCCAGAACACAGTTGTTTTTGGCAACAAGAAATCCGACCCTGTAGGCGAGATCACATATCTCCTCATTGCAGGATGAACCGCCTATCACCCCGATAACAGGCAACATAAAAACATAAAGAAGAGGTAAAATAAAAGGGTTTGCAGATGGATTTACCATCTGTTGTAGTTTCTCCGGTTATTGTACCTTCTGTTATTGAACTGTCTCTCATGCTCTTCGGCACTCATATCCAAGCTCTCATTTACCTCTCCAATCTCCTCTTCGCTCTTTTTTATGCTCCCATACTTTCCAACATTCAGGCGCATGTGACCACGCACGAGGGATATGTATCCGTTGTCCACGTATATGGTCTCTCCCTCATCCACAAGGTCTGCCTGCTCGTTCCAGAGGGACATGATTATGGTGCCTGTCTCATCTCCCACAATAGCTTCGGTCACATGCTTGGTTTCTCCATACTTGGTATTTATCTCCTTTGGCTCTCCCTTATGCAGAACCTTTGCCAAAACATTCACTCTCTTGGCATTTGGGTTCAAGTCCTTTATTTTGGTTAATTCTTCCATTTTCTACACTTCCTTTTTCCTTAGAGCCCCTTGGGCTCAGCCACACTAAATGGTGCTTGTATAAAAAACTTCGTACAAAATTTTGAATTTTTTGTATTGCCATGCCTTGTCACGGCAAAGATGGGAGAAGTTATTAAATATCTGTTTTCAATTTGCAAAACAGAATGAAAACAGTGCCTTTGGGAGTGAACAACCTGGATACGTTCATACCGGGAATAAGGGACGAATCTCTCAATATGATTTACGGGCCCCCCGGTTCAGGGAAAACGATTTTTGCGATGCAGTACCTTGCCGCCGGAGCAAGGAGAGGCGAGAATGTGCTCTACATATCTCTCGATCAACCTACATGGGTGGTTAAGAAGAATTTTGAGGATTTTGACCTGTTCCTTGATGAGGTTTACATCTTTGATGCGGTACCCATTGTTTCCGGGAAGGCGGAGGTGAAGCCCGTTAGAGAGGTAACACCCATAACGAGGCCCTCAAAAATGAGGGATACGGAGAAGGGAAAGAAGGTTTTTGAGGCGGATGTTCTCTCTCTCCGAGCAACCTTGAAAAATGTGTTTGACCGCGTGAAGTTTGACAGAATCGTTGTTGATTCCATAACATCACTTCGATATTTTTACATGAGGGGTATAAACCCTGATTCCGGTGTTCACACCTTTCTGAATTTTCTTGAGGAGAGTTCAAGAAGTGCCATTTTGGTCACCGCCGAGAGTTACGATAAGCTCATCTCCTCTAAGCCAGTGATGGACTCTGTGTTTTTCATAAACTCCGTTAATCGGGAGTTTGAGTTGACGATTGAGAAGAGTACTGTAGGGTATGCCATAGATAAAATCCCGCTGGTTCTCACCAAGAATGGTTTCTCGGTAGAGGATAAATTCTATGTGAAATTTACCAGGAGGGGTAAGAAATGAGGGTTAAGTTTGGAGTTGCAGGTCTTGATAAAATGCTGGAGGGGGGCCTTCTACCGGGAAACACATATCTCCTCATAGGGGATACGGGCACGGGGAAAACCGTTCTTGCATCGCGCTTTCTCCTTGAGGGTCTAAACAATGGAGAAAACTGTCTTTTGGTCTCGGTTGACAGGCATCCATCCGTGGTTCTGCAGCGTATAATGCTTGGATTTGGATGGAATCTCAGCAGATTGCGTGTTATGGATGCAGTACCCATGGAATCACTTTACTCAAAGGCTCCTACAATAAAGGATATCACCGCCAAGGGTGAAATAAGGTCTGCCTATGAAGAGAAGGAAAAAATGGAAAAAGGAGGGCTCAGTGTTGAGGGGCTCATAATAAAAATAGGTGGTGAGTTGAAGAAGGGCAAGATAGATAGGATAGTTCTTGATTCTCTCACGGTATTCAAGAATTTCTCCGTGGATGAGGCTAGGATGCTGCTCAGTATCCACAGGCTGTTCTCCTTTTTACAGGGTACGGGGGCAACAACACTTATAACAGCATCTGATAAGATGGACCTTAGGGCCGAAATTCTCCTGAGTTCCGGGGTGATTCAACTTGAAAAGAGATCAACATCAGCAGGTGAGGAAAGATATGTTAAGGTTCTGAAAATGCGTGGCTCAGGTTACGATGCCAGGGCCAAGAGAATGTATATTACAGAGGATGGCGTGTTTGTTTTAAGATGAAGTTTTATATACCTTCAAATTTATAATCTTCCAATGGCCTATGAGATACCTGAAGAGGAGGAAGTTGAGAAAATCATATTGAAAATCCTTCATATGAGGGGCGTGGTTGAGTCACAGGCGGAACTTCACAGGGAGGTTATGAGGCACCTTGAAAGAAAAAATAAAAATTACAGGTTGAGTGGAAGAAGAATGAGAATTATAGCCCTCAACAGCGGTCATGTGGGAATTGAGATAAGGTACAGACTCACGGATAAGGAGGTTGAAAGTTTTGAAAATTGTCCTGTTTGCGGGTCAAAGATGGTTAAAATTTCAAATTCCACGCTTGATGGCTCCAGGGTTATAATAGGATTTAGATGCACGAGATGTCCCTACTGGACAGGGAAGAGATTGCGTGTGCCTGTTAGATACGTATTCAGGTACAAGAAGTGACATATGCTCTACAATTCCCTCTTTCCTTCTAAATCCTTCAAACACATTCCAGATTGTGGCTGCCGTATGATACCTCAGTGACCGCACATGAGAGCATATTTCAGTAAGCCAAAAATAAGAATCACACCCATCCAATTCTCTCCAATTCCCTATCTTTCTTGGTTTTCTTCTTAAATTCCTTGTAATGAGCCTTGCAGAGATGCACCTTGGTGCTCTTTCCTCCCTTCAGCGAGAATACCTTTTCTGCCTTTTTGCGTGCCACTGTTTTTACAGCCTCCTCATCACACCCAACAACATCACATGTTTTCTGTGCCATACTCCTTCAAAATTTTTCAAATATAATAACCTTTGCCTTATCACACAATAACTTTAAAATAAAAGTTCCCATTATGCACGATAGGTGAGGCTAAATGGCAAATTTCAAGGTAGTGATAAATGACACCAAGACGGGAAAATCGTATCAGAAGGAAATTAGCGGGACAAAGGCCAATTCCCTGATAGGGAAGCGTATTGGTCAGGAAATTGATGGGGTTTTTGTTGATTTGCCCGGTTACAAACTCGTGATAACAGGAGGTACGGATAAGGACGGATTTCCAATGAGAAAGAACCTCCAGGGAGCTCGCCGGAAGAAATTGCTTTTAAAGGGAGGTATAGGATTCCACCCCACTCGTCCTGGTATGAGAAAGAAGAAGATGGTGCGAGGTAATACCATATCCGCGGATATTGTGCAGATAAATATGAAAATCGTGCAGTACGGTCCCAAACCAATAGAAGAGGCAATAAAGGAAGGTGAAGCATGAGCCGAATGCCAAGGCAGCCAGAGGTCAATATCGGAATGGTTGGGCATGTGGATCATGGCAAGACTACACTGACTAAGGCCATCACCGGTAAGTGGACGGATACGCACAGCGAGGAGATGCGGAGGGGTATCACAATAAAACTTGGCTATGCAGATGCTGCCTTTTACAAATGCAGAGGTGTGGAACCACCTCGATGCTACGTATCCTCCCCCAGCAAGTGCCCAGATGGAGCAGATTTGCTTCGCGTGGTTTCCTTCGTTGATGCGCCCGGCCATGAAACGCTTATGGCAACCATGCTAAGCGGAGCTGCCATAATGAATGGTGCCCTGTTGGTTATAGCCGCCAATCAGAAATGTCCACAACCACAGACCAAGGAGCATCTAATGGCCTTGGACATAGTGGGTGTGAAGAATATAATAATCGTGCAGAACAAGATTGATCTTGTTGATGACTCCCGTGCAAGGGAGAATTATAGGGAAATAAAGGAATTCGTTAAGGGTACGGTTGCTGAGGATGCACCCATAATACCGGTAAGTGCACACCATGATGCAAATATTGATGTGCTCATAGAGGCCATAGAGAAGCATATCCCCACACCAAAATTTGACCCATCCAAGCCACCGAGGCTCTACATCGCCAGGAGTTTTGATGTCAACAAGCCTGGAACAAGGCCCAAAGACCTGGTGGGAGGGGTAATAGGTGGCTCTCTCATCCAAGGTAAGTTCAGGGTTGGTGATGAGATAGAGATCCTTCCTGGCTTCTACGTTATGAAGGGAAACAAGGTTGGCTGGGAACCGATTCGTACAGAGATCGTATCCCTCATGGCTGGTGGTGGCGCATGGGATGAGATCAAGCCGGGGGGACTTGTTGGCATAGGTACAAAACTTGATCCCTCCATAACCAAGAATGATGGACTCATAGGACGAATGGCCGGGAAACCGGGAACATTGCCTCCGGTACTTGAAACAATAACAATGGATGTGCACCTCTTGGAGCGTGTTGTGGGTTCCAGGGAGGAGAGAAAGGTTGAGAGGATAAAGACCAACGAACTTCTCATGCTCAACATTGGAACCCTTGCAACCGTTGGGCTTGTGACAAGTGCCCGTGGAGATGAAATTGAAATAAGACTAAAGTACCCGGCGGTGGCAGAAAAGGGGCAGAGAATAGCCATTGGAAGAAGAATAATGAACAGATGGCGTCTTATAGGTTACGGAATAATAAAGTGATCAGTCGTAATCCAATTTTGTTTGTTTTTTCTCTCTGTTGACAAGATGTTTCAAGTCGTATCCATCTATAACCAATTCGCTCAGTACTTGGATGAATTCGCTGTTGAAATCTTTTGTAGGGAGGTATGCGGAATTGTTTCTGGGGACATGAAATCCCTGTGATAAGAGGATCTCAAGTGCCCTTTTCCTCTCCGCACCCACAATTTTTTCCCTGTACTGGGGTATGCCCACATTGCATTTCTCAATCTCCCTCATAAAAATCGGCCTGTTGAAAAGTTTGTACAGAATGTAAAGTGCTATATCCGGGGCCTCTTCCTCGTTTATCTCCTTTACCTTGTTTCCAACTATTTCGTAGATGGTTCTCCTACTGTTCTGCTGCACGCTGTAAACCTTTGCTGGCTTGATATACCTCTCTTTCAGAATTCCTAAATCAGCCATGGCCTGGAGATAGCCCGTTAGAATCAATCTGTGCTTTTTTATTCCCCTCTTTTCCAGCTCCTTGGAAAGGTCGTTTATTGACCTTCCATCCTTGCCCAAGATTTCGATTATGAGGTCCTTGAGAGGCTTCTCCACAATCTTCTTACCCATGAAAATCTGAGATGTGATTTGCAACACCCTATAAATAGGTTTTGTCCTTGCATATTCACGCAAGGAAAATAATAATAGGGGAGAGGGTATTGCAACCATGTGCGTGCATACGTTCTTGTTGGGCTCTCAAGGAGACTTCCCGGAAAGCACACTATGAAGGTTATTTATGGGAAGAGACTCATAGATCTTGTGGTGGATAACCTGCAAAACATGGGATTGGATGTGGTTGTTTACTCAAAAATCCCCCTGGACTTGGATGTTCCCGTTCTGCACGATGAGTCCTCATGGATCATAGAATCCGTTGTTTCACTCCTAAAAATGGATGATTCATTTCTTTTATTTGGCGGAGATATGCCACTGGTGAGAATGGAGGCGGTGAAACTCCTCTTGAAAAATTATGGGCACACGAGCGTGGTTCCGAGGTGGAGCAACGATTATCTTGAACCTCTGCACGCATACTATGCACGCTCTGCTATCAAATGCTTGGAAGGTGCCAGGAGTTTGACCCTCGGACTGCAAAACTGTCCCTATGTAAACTTTGTCCCCGCAGAAAAAATGCCCGAGGAAACGTTTTTCAATGTGAACACTAGGAGGGATATGGAACTGCTAAGGAGAATTCTTGCGGCAAAAGATAAATAAAAAGATTCCAATATCATGCCATGCAACAGATTATCAGGGAAATTATTCAAAAGCATTCTCAAAGGGATGCAAAACTTCTGGCAATTCTGCACGATGTTCAGGACGAGTTCGGCTACATTCCGGAGGAGGCAATGGAGCTCATAGCTGAGGAAATGGGAAAGAAGCCCGGCGAAATATACGATGTAGTCTCATTTTATTCATTCTTCCGCTTCACGCCTGCTAAGCATGTTATTCGGGTCTGCAACGGCATAGTTTGCAATCTGAAGGGCTCGGAGGAGATAATAAAGGCAATAGAGGAGAGATACGGGATAAAAAATGGTGAAACAACGAGCGATGGAAAATTTCGCCTTGAGGTAGTGGAGTGCATCGGCCGCTGCGACGGTCCGTCAGCGATGCTTGTGGACGAGCATTCTTACGGAAATTTGACCCCTGAGAAGGCGATTGAGATTCTGAGGAGGTATGAAGAATGATGCTCCTGCGCAACCTTCCGGATCTGAAATCATACATGGCGGACGACGGATTCTCAGCGCTGCGCAGCGCGCTTGAGATGAAGCAGAGTGAGATAGTAGATATGATTGATAAATCCTCTCTCGTAGGTCGTGGAGGCGCGGCGTTTCCCACGGGGCTGAAGATGAGATTCGTCTCGCAGGTTGGTGCAACGCCAAAGTACATAATCGCCAACGCAGATGAAGGCGAGCCGGGCACATTCAAAGATAGAGTTCTTATGGAGCAAAATCCGTACCAGATAATAGAGGGCATGATCATCTCCGCGTACGCCATAGGCGCATCAAGAGGATTTTTCTACATACGGTACGAGTATCGGGATCTGGCTAGGAAGATAGAGAGAATACTGGATGAGCTCCGGCGCAACGGCATGCTTGGCGAGAACATATACGGCTCCAACTTCTCCTTTGACATTGAACTCGTTTTAGGCGCAGGATCCTATGTTTGCGGCGAGGAAACCGCGCTCATGGAGAGCATTGAGGGAAAGAGAGGATTTCCGAGAATCAAGCCGCCGTATCCCGCTCAGAGAGGGCTCTGGGGCAAGCCAACCCTGATCAACAATGTGGAAACCCTTGCAAACATTCCGATTATAATCAACATTGGAGCGGAG
This sequence comes from Aciduliprofundum sp. MAR08-339, assembly GCF_000327505.1. NCBI lineage: Archaea > Methanobacteriati > Thermoplasmatota > Candidatus Aciduliprofundum > Candidatus Aciduliprofundum sp. MAR08-339. The sequence goes on along the minus strand of NC_019942.1, from coordinate 226,598 downwards.
AATTATGCGAAGATGGGCACGAAGTACTGCTCAGGACCCAAACTCTTCAGTGTGAGTGGATTCATCAAAAATGCAGGGGTTTACGAGGAAATACTAGGAAAGATAACTCTGGGTGAGATGATTGAAAGGGCAGGAGGCGTGGATGGAGAACTCAAGGGGATAATGCTAGGGGGAGGTGCGGCGGGATTCATAGTTGATTCCTCTTTTCTGGGCATGAAACTCTGCTTTGAGGATGCGAGGCAGCGTGGCATATCCCTCGGCACTGGTGATATCATCGTGTTCAACCACGAGGTAAATCTCTGGAATGTTCTTCTGAACATTGCAAGATTCTTTGAGCACGAGTCCTGCGGGCAGTGTTTCCCCTGCCGCTACGGAACGAGGAGAATGAGGGGAATAATTGAAAAGATTGTGAGAGGAGAGGGCACGAAGGAGGACATTGAGAAATTAAATATGACTGCGCGTGCAATGAAAATCGCCTCGCTATGTCCCCTTGGCACCAGCGCAATGCTCGCCTACGAATCGGCTATGCGCTATTTTAGCGAGGAGCTCATGGAGGTGATTAAATGAAAATCACGCTCAACGGTCGTGAGATTTATCTTCAGGGTGAGAAAACCATACTGCAAGTTGCTCGCGATAACGGAGTGGATATTCCAACTCTGTGCATTATGGAGGATGGGCATCCCATTGGCTCTTGCGGGCTCTGCGTGGTGAAAGTGACAATGAACAATCGCATCTCCTATCCGCGAGCATGCGCCACCAGGGTTGCGGAGGGAATGGTCATTGAGACGCATGCTCCAGAGGTAGAGGATGCTCGTAGAACCATACTTGAGATGCTCGCCGAGGAGCACGAGGCAGGTGGCGACTTGGGGGAGTTGATGCAGAGATACGGCATTGTGGCCAAAGGAGAGAAAAAGAGGGAAGAATGGCCTGAAAATCCTTTCATATCCTTCAATCCGGATGCGTGCGTGTCGTGCTTCAGATGCGTTCAGGCTTGCTCTGAAATCAAAGCGAATAACGTTCTTATTCGCGAAGGAAGGGGTGCTGAGATAAGAATTCTCGCTGGATACGGGCAATCATTGCAGGACGCTGGCTGTGCCTTCTGCGGCGCGTGCATTGATGCATGCCCCACGGGTGCGCTGAAAGAGAAAACATGGGATATGGGGAACGAGAAAATAACCACAGTTTGCCCTTACTGCGGTGTTGGATGCATGATTGATTATTATGTGTGGGATAATCGCATCATATACGCCCGGGGAAATCCTGAGGGAGTGAATCGCGGTGATGATTGCATCAAGGGCCGTTTTGGCTGGGAGTTTGTGCACAGTGAGGAGAGATTGAAGAATCCGATGATAAAGAGGAATGGAAGATTCGTTGAGGTAACTTGGGACGAGGTGCTGGATTACATAGCAAAGAGATTTAAAGAAATCAGAGAGAAGTACGGAGCAAACAGCATAGCCGGACTATCCTCTGCAAAATGCACCAACGAAGAGAATTACCTGTTCCAGAAATTTATGCGCTCCGTGATCGGTACTAACAACGTGGACCATTGCGCAAGATTGTGCCATGCTTCCACCGTCACGGGCCTGATGAAGGTATTCGGCGCAGGGGCAATGACCAACAGCATTGAAGACCTCAGCAAGGCGGAGGTTTTCTTTGTTATTGGCTCAAACACCACGCATGCGCATCCTGTGATCGGCACGATGATAAAGAGAGCTGTGAAGAATGGAGCCAAACTGATAGTGGCGGACCCGCGGGACATTGAACTTAAAAGGTACGCAACTGTGAGGCTCTCGCATCGTCCCGGCACGGATGTTGCGTTGCTCAACGGGATGATGCATGTCATAATCCATTATGGCCTATTTGATGAGGAATTCGTCAAGAACAGAACGGAGGGCTTTGAAAATCTGAAGAGGGTGGTTGAGAAGTACACCCCTGAGTATGTGGAGCGCATCACAGGTGTGCCAGCAGAGGAGATAATTCGCGCCGCAATTTTATACGCAACGCACCGCTCCTCCATAATCTACGCGATGGGCATAACGCAGCACACGTCTGGCACGGCTAATGTCGCTTCCCTTGCAAATCTCGCTCTTCTCACCGGGAATGTTGGAAAGGAAGGCACCGGCGTGAATCCTCTTCGTGGTCAGAACAATGTGCAAGGCGCAGGAGACATGGGTGCGCTGCCAAATCTCCTTCCGGGGTACGTGAATCTGAAATCAAGGGATGTTGAGAGGTTTGAACGGGCGTGGGGTGTGAAGATTCCCAGAGATCCGGGATTGACCGTTATTGAGATGATGCATGCTGCAGGGAAAGAAATAAGGGCGATGTACATAATGGGCGAGAACCCGGCGGTGAGCGACCCGGACCAGAAGCATGTGCTAAAAGCCCTAAAAAGCTTGGAGTTCCTCGTGGTGCAGGATTTGTTTATGAGCGAGACGGCGCAGCTTGCGGACGTGGTGCTTCCCGCAACCGCGTCCTTGGAGAAGGAGGGCACTTTCACCAACACGGAGAGAAGGGTGCAATTGCTGAAGAAGGTTGTAGAACCTCCGGGCGAGGCGAAGCCGGACTGGTGGATAATCACGGAGATTGCGAAGAGAATGGGTGCGAATTGGAATTATTCCTCGCCACGGGATATTTTTGAAGAGATAAGAAGTGTGGTACCGCAGTACGGGGGCATAACCTACGAAAGAATTGAAAACATCGGAATTCAATGGCCCTGTCCAAGCGAGGAGCATCCAGGCACCAAAATTCTACATGTCTCCAGATTTCCGAGAGCCAACGGCCTTGCAAAATTCTCACCTTACGACCACAGGCCCCCAGCCGAGGAAACGGATGATGAGTATCCGTTCGTTCTAACCACAGGAAGGACGTACGAGCACTTCCACACCGGCACACTCACGAGGAAGATAGAGGGATTCAACGTTCTGATGCCAGAGGCTTTCGTGGAAATAAATCCAGAGGATGCAAAATCTCTCAGAATAAATAACGGTGATTGCGTGGAGGTAGAATCCCGGCGCGGTGCAATAAGGGTCAAGGCGAAGATTTCGGGGATAAAGAAGGGCGTTGTCTTCATTCCATTCCACTTTGCAGAGAGCGCTGCGAATATCCTCACCACAGATGCGCTGGACCCGGAGGCGAAGATTCCAGAACTGAAGGTTGCGGCGGTGAGATTGAAAAAGTGCTAGTTCTCTTTTTTCCACACTATTTTTCCGTTCACTATTGTGTATTCAACATTGAGCCCAGAAATCGAATAAACAACATTGCTCACCAGGGTCTCCTTTCTAAGTGGTCTGGCGTTGGGCTCTGATGCATCCAGAATCACAATATCGGCCAATTTTCCTGCTTCTACACTCCCTGTATTTAATCCCAGTGACTTGGCAGCATTTACCGTGGCGAAATCAAGAATCATCTGCGCGTTTGTCACGCTGGCATTCCATCTCTCATTCTTGTGCAGGAGTGCGGCGAATTTCATAACCTCAAACATGTCAAGGTTGTTGTTGCTCACGGTACTATCTGTCCCGAGGGTTATTGTTATTCCTTCATTAATCATCTCCACAAGGGGCATTGAGCCACCATTTCCAAGTTTCATGTTGCTCGTTGGATTGTGGGATGCTTTAACCCCATTTCTTGCAAGCATTCTTATTTCGTTGAGGGTTAGCCACACAAGATGCACTGCTATCAGACGGGGGGAGAGAAATCCAATTTTATCGAGATATTCCACTGGCCTGAATCCAGTTTTTTTGCGGTGCTCATAGACCTCCTTTCTTGTTTCAGCAACATGCATTGTTATGAGCGTATCGTATCTATCGGCAATTTCCTTTGCTTTAAGTAGGGTCTCTTCAGAGCATGTGTACACACCATGGGGAGCAACCATGGGAGTTATCAAATCGTCCTTGGCATACTCCTGTACAAAATTTTCAGCGTTTTTTAGTGGAGAACCCATCTGGGTGGTAATATCCTCATCCACAACTGCCCAGCCCAGAAATGCACGTATTCCCTTCTCTCTGGCAACCTCCGCCACCACATCCTCATCGGAGTACATATCAACAAAGGTGGTTGTTCCCGTGCGGAGCATCTCATCTATGCCAAGTGCAGCACCATGACGAAGATCCTCTCTTGTTCTCTTGGATTCCAGGGCCCACATCCTCTTTAGGAATTCCTCCAGATCAACATCGTCAGCAAGCCCTCTGAGATCGGTCATTGGTATGTGGGTGTGCGTGTTTATCAGCCCGGGCATAACTATCTTATTTTTTCCATCGATTATAATGTCTGCTTCCAGGTTGATCCTTCCAACATCGGAGATCCTGTTATCTTCAATATAAACGTCCCCTTTAATTATCTCCCTGCGCGCATTCTGAGTGATAATCCACGCATCGCGTATGAGAATGCTCATACTCTGTAATCATTTGCATACTAAATATGTTTTTGTCCACACCAAAAATTAAATCCTATTAGAGTATTAGCCTGCATAGTGACCAGAATAACTTTTCTAGGAACTGGCGGCGGGCGGTTCACCACCATATACCAGATTCGAGCCACTGGAGGGGTTTACTTAGATGATGGTATAAAAATCCACATTGACCCCGGACCCGGTGCACTTGTTCAAATGCACAGGTTCAAGGTCAATCCTACGAAAACGGATATCATTGCCGTATCCCATGCCCACACGGATCATTACACAGATGCGGAGGTGCTTATTGAGGCAATAACCAATGGGGGTACCAAGAAAAAGGGACTTCTTGTGGGGTCAAAGAGCGTGATTGAGGGATATGATATCTACGATCCCGCCATTTCCAAGTACCATATGGGCCTCGTGGAAAAGGTCGCTTCTCTCTCTCCGGGCAATGTAGTGAGGTACAGGGGTATAAAGATTCGGGCCACAAAGTCGTATCATAATGATCCAACCACAATAGGCTTCAAGATAGAAACTTCCCATGGGATAGTTTCCTATTTGGCGGATACCGATTACAGCGATTCTCTTGCCAGAACCCATAGGAATGCAAGGGTTTTGATACTTCCTGTTACCAGGCCCCTGGGGGCAAAGATACCATATCATCTGAGCACAAAGGAAGCCGCCAAACTGGTTGCGGCAATCAAGCCGGAAATCGCAATTTTGACCCATTTTGGACTAAAGATGATTGAGGAAAACCCTGATTTTCAGGCTGACTGGATATGGAAGGAAACTGGTGTAAGGACCATAGCAGCAGATGATGGGATGGTTGTTGAAATAGGAAGGGATATTGAGATCATTTAGAGCGGGACCTGAAGTATCTGTCCTCCTCCAGGAGTTCTTCCACAAGGTCCGCTATTTTCCATTGGAGGGAGGTGGGCGTGGAGGTGGCAAATATTATGTGTTCCCCGATTATGGACCTTATGCCCTTTATTGTTGAACCGATTTTTTCCTTTGGTATATCGTGCATTATGACTATTCTCTGCTGCCCCAGGATCTCTCCACTTCCCTCCTTCCTTTGTTCTATTATTTCCCTGAGTTTTACGTCTTCCATATCCCTTGAGACGGTGATCACGTCCTCGAAAATTCCCTTGATCTTTTCTATCTCTTCACTTTCAAAACCTATGAGCAGGAGCATTTTATCACCTTAAAAATGATGAAAACTCCTCAATTCCAAGGATCTTAAGTGTCTCCTTTTTTGGTACTCCATTCTCATCCCAGCCTCTGAGACGGTAGAATTCCCTGCGTGCCTCTATGAAATCCTCATGATTCATGAAAGCCGCATTTCCCCTTGCAGGTCCATCTTCTTCTTTTTCCCACCACCTCGGTGGAATTGTGTCATCTTTTTCGGGAATCAAGCCTGATGCAATGGCGTAAACTCTGGATATGCACTCTGTTCTCCATCCAACGTTTTTCAAATCGCCCGAAAATTGAAGGGTTGAGAGTATGCTCTCTATGTCCTCCTTTTCCCACGGTACAAACTTGCATAGGCCCAGGGTATCGAAGAGTGCGTCCTTATCCCTTGATTGAATCAGGTTTGCAACGAGTTCCTTGGCAGGGCCGTCATTGGGCAAACTGCGTGGATATGGCCAGCCCCTAAGATGGGATGCACCAACATCTGCGGTTGCATAGCTGAGCCCATAGGTGCGCAACCCGCGGGGATCCCACGCTGGAGATTCCAAGCCCTTTACATGAACAGCGTGTCTCTGCCCCCTGTTCAGTATCTCTCCGGCTCTTTTCACTCCCTCCGCGAGGATGGCTCCGAATCCTCTGCGATAGGCTATCATCCGAAGCAGATTCTCTTCCGCCTGGGCATCGCCGAATCCTTTGACAGGTACGCCTATTTCATCGCTTCCCACGAGGCCACGTTCAACCAGTTCAAACAACCATCCTATGGTGTTGCCAGCGGCAATTGCATCCAGACCCAGATCATTGGCAAGGTGAATGAGATATGCCACATCTGGGAAATTAAAAACCCCTGTGGCTGCGCCAAGCATACCGATGCTCTCGTACTCCGGTTTCACTCTGAATTTTTTCCCGTTATACTCCAACTCTATGTATCTTGCACATTTTACGGGGCAGGATTTGCCGTGCACAAATCTCTCCGGCTCTATCTCGTATTTTTTCGCCTCATCGCCTCCGAGTTTTCTTGCCAGTTCCTCGGGAATGTAGGGCTTTGAGAAGTTGTAGGCAGGGCTCATTCCCCTCTTTCCGGAGAGCACAAGTGAGTTTGTTGTTCCATATATCTTCAGTGAGGGAGAGGCACTTTCATCAAGTTTTTGATAGAGTTCTGAGCGAGTTTTGTCCCATTCATCCCTTTTTGAAATTTCAATTTTCATATTCTCAACGCCCATGGGTTTGATGAAAATCGCCTTGAGATTTTTTGAACCCATGACGGCTCCGAGACCCCCCCTTCCAGCTGAGCGCTCTGTGTCAAACATTATGTTTGCAAATCGAACCAGATTCTCTCCTGCGGGACCTATGGCTGCAATGGCCCCATCCCCATGTCTTTTCCATATTTCATCGGATACTTCGTATACTCCCTTACCCCAAAGAAAATCTGCAGGGAGTATGTCCACGTTATCGCCCACAGTGATGTAAACCGGGCTTTTTGCTCTTCCCTCTATTATCATGGCAGCGTAGCCCCACCGGTGCAGAAATGGACCGAATCTATCTCCTGCATAGCTGTCGTGTATCAGATTCGTTTCAGGAGATTTTGATATTACAGCCACCTTGCTTGCTCCTGGGGCCAGACCGCTGAGAAGTCCCGGGACGAATAGAATCTTGTTCTCTCTGTAAAAAGGCTCTATGTTCGGAGGGACCTCTCTTGCGAAGATGTAGTATCCCAGGGCCTTTCCTCCAGGGTATTTTTTCAGCACCTCCTCTGGTAATACTTCCTCTCCCACACTTTGAGTGTCAAGATTGATCCGAAGAATTTTTCCGGTAATCATCGGGTTTTGAGATGATTGCCAGATATTAAATATTTTTGCAGGTCAATGCAAACCTATAAATATGGGAAGCAGATGCACCTGTGCTCGGGTGATGGCGTCCACCCCAAGTGCCAGCATGGCTGATGACGCCTTTTCGTGAGAAGAGGTGAACGCCAATGATCCCCCAGATAATAATCGGAGCAGTTCAGATGTTTGTGGTTCTTCTGCTCTCTCCTCTAATGGTCGGTATAATGAAAAGAGTGGAGGCAAGATTTGAATCTAGAAGGGGTATGAGCATATTTCAGCCATACTATGATCTGGCAAAGTTCTTCAGAAAGGAGACCCTCATACCCGAGGATGCAGGTTCACTATTTACAGTTGCTCCTATTTTAGCTTTCACCGCGTACCTCATCCTTCCCTGGGTGGTACCCATAGTATTCGGCACACCCTCCTGGTTTGCTCCAACCGTGGACTTTTTGGGAGGTGCCTTCATATTTGGATTTGCCTCATTTTTCTCGATAATAGGTGCTGAAAAAACCGGGTCGTATTATACGGGCATAGGGTCTACGAGAGGCGTGAATTTTGGTGCCTTTGCAGAGCCCGTGCTAATAACAGTGTTTTTTGGTGTTGCTCTCATAACAGGTACAAACAATCCATTTGTCACAAACGAGGTTTTGAGAAACAGCCCCTCTTGGATGCTCTCCACGACACACATACTGCTCATAGCTGCATTCTTTCTCCTCCTTCTTTTTGACACCGGAAAACTGCCAATTGAGAGTCATGGAATGGGTGAACTCGGGATGATTGGACAGGGAATGGGGCTTGAATACACAGGCCCCCTCTATGCCCTTAAGTCATGGGGTGCATATATGAAACAGTTCATTCTCTTTTCTGTGTTCATCAACGTTTTTGCAATACCATGGCTGATTCCTCTTTCCCTCACCCCATGGAACGTCATATGGGGAACGGCTCTCCTTTTCGTGAAGATGCTCATTGTCATATTCGCGATGGTTGTTGTGGAGATGAGCGTGGCTAAAATCCGGCTTTTTAAGATCATTGATTATCTCACCTTCTCCTATCTGATGGCACTTCTTGCAGTCATATCATTGTTCCTTGTGGGAGGTGTGCCCAAATGATTCTCTTCACCTCAATTATTGATTTTATCGGTGTGCTTATACTCCTCTACGGCTTTGTTATAATATCAGAAAATTTCATACACAGTTTGATTAGGCATCTTCAGGCGCAATCTATACTTCTCGGATTTCTGATTCTCGCGTTTGGTGTTTATCTTGGAGATTACGCAATTATTGCTCTCTCTGCCCTGACATTCATCTTTCGAGGTTATGTTGTACCGGAGATACTCATAAAGGATTTGAAAAGGGATCCTGTGTGGAAGCATAGGGAACTTGAAACAAAGGCAAAACACACTCTTGTGGTTGGGATAATTCTTGCTCTGACGGGACTTCTGTTTTATAGGGCCATCTACACAACTCTGGGAACATGGAATGCCGCCATACCATTTGTTCTCCTTCTTCTCGGACTTCTCATAATTGTTATGCGTAAAAATGCCATAGCCCAGATCTCCGGTTATATTGTGGAGGAAAACGCGCTTCTCTATATGGGTTTGATTCTCGCACCCATGAGTTTTCTGCTTGAGGTTGGAGTGCTTCTGGATATAATAGGCGCGGTGCTTCTGGCAGTGATACTTGGGGCTGAGAAGGAATATGGACCACTTGAAATTGACGAACTTTCGGGGTGAGTTAAAATGATAGGGTATTTTGTTTATGGAATAATCATCCCCCTCTCTTTAACCGTTCTTCTATCCCTAATACCAAAGAAAATTGTGGGAATGATTGCCAATGTTGTGGGTGCAGGTTTGGTGTTTGCGTTCTCCCTGATTATTTTTTCAAATGGTGCAATTCAATGCTCCTGCTTTTATTTGGATACATTATCTCTTGGTATGATACTTGTGATCTCCCTCACATATCTTCTCGCTGTGCTCCATTCATTGGTTTGTCTGAAGGATATAAGGAGGTTTTACCTTCCTGAGCATTATTACTGGGCACTGCTTGCCCTGTTTGCCCTTACAATGGTTCTGGCAGTTTCCTCGCCAAATATAGGCTACGCGTGGTTCTGGCTTGAAGCCTCCACAATTGTGAGCGCTGCACTGATACTTGTGGAAAGGGGCAAGAGCCATGTGGAGAGTGCCTGGAGATACATTCTGATAGCATCTGCAGGTCTTGGGATGGCTCTTCTATCCGTTGTCCTGTTTGGCTGGGCCACGGGAGGGTTCATCTGGGTTGATGCCCATGTAAACACTGCGGTTAAACTCATTGGAGTTCTGGCACTGTTGGGTTTTGGGGCCAAGGCAGGACTATTTCCGGTCCACACCTGGCTTCCGGACGCCCATGGCACAGCCCCATCACCTGTGAGTGCCATGCTCTCAGGCTCACTCTTACCATCAGCATTGATTGTCTATTATAGGATTTTCAATGTTCTGCACTCCATTTTCCTGTTTTACCTCACCCTTGCAATAGGTATTCTCACACTCTGGATTGCCGCATTTCTAATGCTATCCCAAGTGCGTCTCAAAAGACTGCTCGCATACTCCAGTATGGATGTTATGGGCATTGCGACAGTTGGCATAGCCTTGAGCTATTTCTCTCCCGGTGTTATGTATTATGTGCTCATCCTCTTCGTTGCCCATGCCCTTGGGAAGTCCGTTCTATTCTTCATTGCAGGAGTGCTTAAGAGGATGGGTTATCAGGAGATTGGGGGTATAAAAAATCTCGGGGCCTCCCCACTGATTGCCTTTTCAACGGTTGTTGGTGCCATGACTGTCACGGGCGCTCCGCCATTTCCCATGTTTTTTGGGGAGTTTGGTATAGTTATGGGATTATCATCCCACATATACGCATTTGTCGTCCTTCTCGGTGGTATAATTTTATCTTTCCTCTCCCTCAATTACCATGCTCTCCGTATTCTCTTCACCAGGGAAAATGATGGCATTGAGGTGGATCTGGCACATTCTGTGGTGCCCTTTGCAGGGGCCCTGGCCATAATTGCCATCTCTTTCATACTCTACTTCTGGATTGAGGGGTGGTCAATGTGAGTGGGGATTTTGAAATGGTGAATCCCATTGATGTGAATGGGAAGTGGGCACTTATCTCCATATTTGAGGGAAATGAACAGAACCTCTACGTTTGGTTGAGTTACGATACAGGCGAGATTCGTTTTACGGTATGGAATTCCATTCCTGAGGAATTGTATGTAAGGAGGCCCATAACCAGGGCGTACACGGGTAATTATTCAGTTTCCGATTCCCTTCCATGTTCCAAGACCCTGATTTATGGGCCTGCCGCAGGAGGCCTCGGAGAGGCAGGGGCGTTTAAAATTAGCACTTGTGGTGAGAGAATAAATGCCCTTGCTCCCTATTTGGTCTTCAAAAGGAGAAATTTGGGTGCATTGGTAATAAACAAAAAAGTTTCAGAGGCACTCGTTTATGTTGAGAGATTTGTGGGGCAGTTCTCGGTATCCTATGCATCTCTCTTTTCGGTATTATCCTCCGAGCCTGATGAGGGATGTGTGAATTATATGACCATGGCCATGGAGCTGGAGAGGGTGCACAACCACATATGGGTCATGCACAAACTTGCTGGAGATGCTTCTCAGAAGGTTGCAAGTGCACATCTGGCCGCAATGACGGAGGAGCTTCTTCGCATAAACCAGAGAGTGCTGGGCCACAGGTACGGGATGGGATTTCTCAGGCATGGCCCTGGAGAGTATCCGAATTTTCACAGGAGAATTGGGAATATCCATCAGGAATTCACAGATTTGAGTGAGGAACTGCTTGATTCTCGCATATTTGTGGACAGGCTTCACACAACATGCACTTTGAATCGTGATGATGCTCTTAAAAATGATCTTGGAGGTATCCCTGCCCGTGCAGCTGGAATTGCAAGGGATGCAAGAAAAATAGGAATTTTCAGAGAAATCTATGGATGGCACCATCCGAAATTGGAGGGTGATGGAGACGCGCTTGCCCGGCTCATGGTTCGTGTACAGGAGGTAGAAGAATCCCTGTCGTATCTGGAGAGTGCCGAGTGGGGTAAATGCAGGATTGAACCGAGAGATGGATTCAAGTACGGTGTTGTGGAGGCACCTCCAGGTGATGCTTTTATGGCCGTGAGTGTGGAGGACGGGATAGTTAGAGAATTCATGCTAAGACCTGCATCTCTCCCCCTCTACCATGCATTTTCCGTGGGTATTGTGGGCAATGTTTTCACAGATTTTCCATTTGCCCTTGACAGTTTCGGTGCCTACTTTGCGGATGCCGGTTCCCATGGGAGGTGGCTCTGATGTGGATGCTGAGAGGTCTGAAAAAGGGTGTTTTGACCACAGAGTTCCCCTACGGTGAGTTCGATGCTCCCAGATCCATCAGGCCTGTGGATACAGGTAAGTGTCCCTTTGGTATGAATGAGCTCTCCTGTTTGGAATGTGGCCTGTGTGATATGGCGGAAAATGACGAGAAAATTGAAATTTTTTCCGAAATCAATCTGGGAAGATCCCTTCATTTATTTGTGATGGATGTTGGCTCGTGTTCCGCCTGCAATCGGGAGGTATCTCTCCTCACCTCGCCCCATTACGATATTCACCGTCTTGGATTTTTCTTCACGCCTACACCAAAGCATGCTGACGTAATGCTCGTTCTTGGAACACCCACGGAAGAAATGGTCCCGGTGCTTAGGGAGGCCTACGAACTCATGCCAGAACCGAAAATGGTGGTATCTGTTGGAGCATGCGCAAATGGGGCCCTTGGTAAAAAGGTTGAGGATATAGTGCCTGTGGGTGCAAGGTTATCTGGCTGTCCTCCTCAGCCCATTGAAATTTTAAAGGTGCTTCTTGGTATTGCAGGGAGGTGGAAAGAATGAATCCCTTAATTCTCGTGCTCCTTTATCTTATAGCAGGAGTTATTGGCATCAGATTTAGGAGGTTATCCTATGGAATAGTTGCATCTGTATCAGCCTTCACCCTTTTCCTGCTCTACTGGGATATGGATGTTGGAGCAATCCAGTTTTATTTCATCTTGCTGTCGTCCCTTGCTTGGCTTACCATATCTCTCTTCTCCTTAAAATACGAGATTGAAGATGGATTGCTGGCATCCTCATTCGCATTCACAACGGGTATGATGCTTCTAATCTTACTTGCTAGAGATGCCATAACTTTCCTTGTTGGGTGGGAGGGTATGACAGTTGCATCGTTTCTCTCACTCTACTCTCACAAAAACTCTCGTAGGGCCGCTTATATGTTCATTGCATTCGGGGAATTGAGTTTTATCTTTATATTTTCCTCATTTGCCATTGCCTCCTTCCAGGCTGGAAGTGTGGTGTTTGAAACGTGGGGCTCTAACACGTGGGATGCTGTGTATTTTCTGATGGCTCTTGGGTTTATAATAAAGATGGCTGCAGTACCTGTCCACATCTGGCTTCCGGAGGCCCATGCAAGAGCCCCGGCGAATATGTCTGCCCAGCTGAGTGCTGTAATGACTCTGATGGGTCTGTACGGACTTATCAGGTTTTTGGGTGTGGCAGTTCCAGATTTCTGGATAGGGGCAGTTCTCCTGATTTTAGGGGGTTTGAGCTCTCTCATCGGAGTGTTCTACGCTGCAATATGCGACCATGTAAAGAAACTGCCCGCTTACAGTACGGTGGAAAATGATGGTGTTCTCATAGCGCTCGTTGGCGCATTCATAATAACTTTTCAAGGAGGTCAGCATCTGGTAGCCGCATTCATGCTTCTAAGCGTTATGTTCTTTGCATTTGCCCATACAATGGCAAAATCTCTTCTCTTTATGGTGGCAGGAAAACTGGAGAGGAGTGGTGAGTTTCTGGGAGGAAGGTACAAATTAACGCCCGTAGGAGCAATTGCCGGGTATCTGGCTGCAATATCCCTGGCTGGCGTTCCTCCGCTTCCCGGATTTATCGCAGAGTGGAGCGCCATAGAATCCATGTTCCAATCCTTTTATTTTTCAGATTTATGGCTCAGGGTGCTCACCGTATCTGTTGGTGCTCTGATAGCCCTGACTGCAGGAATAAGCACCATTGCGATGAGCAAGTTCATCGTGCACGGGGTTGAGAGAAGGGAACGGGTTGGATGGGAACTCTCTGACATTGGCCTTGCTCTTGGGTCCTTTACTCTCCTTCTTATTGGCCTTCTCCCACAAATGGTTTTCAAAGCAGCCTCTCCCGCAATAGAACTCATAACGAATGTGTCTGTGAATAAATTTCTGGGTGGATTGTTTGGAATTCCCAGGGGCTATCTCATAGTGTCCGGTAAAGGATTTGGTGTGCTCTCTCCAACGTTTCTCTTCCTGTTCATTGTGATAGTGTTTCTATCGGTCTACATACTCATGCGAGTTCCAATGAAGAAATCCCGCGTTGTGAAGCCTTGGAGTGGTGGGCTGAAAAATGAGGAGTATCCCACCAGAGGGCATTCTTCAATACTACTGCTAACCCAAAAATGGCTCTTCAGAACTGATAGAAGGATGAACTATGGGGACGTGTTTGTAAGCACATACCAGTTTTTGGCAAATGTTACGATTACTGCATCACGGAGGTTTCAGCGTGCCCTGATGCCCGGAAACGATAGAAGATACGTGCTTTACATACTTCTCGCCCTTCTTTTCTACATTATTCTCACAGTTATCTGAATTGTGCTCCCTTTTTTTCAGGTACTCAATCCCCTTTTTCAGGCATTTGAGAGAGAAGGAGAAGGGTTTTCTTCTCTTCAAGAATTCGCAGTACTCCTCATCAAACTCCATCAAGGTCTCTCGCTCTTCAATCGCAAGTATGAAGTAAAGTGTGAAGAATGAAATCCATCCTGCGTACAGAACTGCAAGGGTTTTGATCGTGAGGAGGGATATGCCTATGCCGAAGAGTATTGAGCCGAACTGGGCAGGATGGCGCATGCAGGAGTAAATGCCCACGGTAACCAGTTTATCTGGCTTTTTTATCCCCTTTCTTATTTCAAAATGACCGTATTTTTTCAGGGTGCGTCCAGCTATGGCGTTGAGAAGCAGACCGTAGAGTATGAGAAATGTGCCCAGCCCAATTAAAACATATTTGAAAGGTCCAAGGTTGAGCAGGGGAGGGGAGAAATAACCTATGACGATTATGCTCACCCACGAGGAGAACCAGAATCCGAATTTCCAGGCAAAGCCCATGGTGCGAAGTATTGCATAAAGAGGTAAATATTTTTGCGATAAATTCTTAAATCACGAAGATATAGATGCAAATATGGAATACAGGCTCATAGCCGAGACCTACGAGAAGGTAGAGGGCACAACAAAACGTCTTGAGATGACAGATTACCTCGTTCAGCTTTTCCAATCCACGCCTCCTGAGATAATTGATAGGGTCATATATCTGACCCAGGGAAAGCTCTATGCCGATTATCTTGGTGTGGAACTGGGACTTGCGGAAAAACTTGCGATAAAGGCCATATCCAAGTCCACGGGAATAAGGGAAAATGCCATGAAAGATATGCTTAGAAGGTACGGTGATTTGGGCATCGTTGCAGAGGAGGCCATAAAGAAGAAAAGACAGACCACGCTCTTCTCCTTTGAGGAGGAGAAAAAACTCACGGTTGAGAAGGTATATGAAAATTTTGAAAAAATAGCACGGGCTGAAGGTGAGGGTTCCCAGGATCGCAAGATCCAGCTTCTCGCCGAACTTCTGAACCTTGCAAGTCCCCTTGAAGCCAGGTATATAGTGCGCACTGTGGAGGGTAAGTTGAGACTTGGCATTGCGGATATGACAATTCTTGATGCCCTGTCCATAGCCTTTGGCGGGAGTAAGGAACTGAGAAGTTTCGTTGAGAGGGCTTACAACATACATCCAGATCTTGGGTTCATAGCCAAAAAACTTGCCGTTGAGGGCATTGAAGGGGTTAAGGGAATAAAAATTCAGCTGGGCATACCCATTCGCGCGATGCTTGCCGAGCGATTGCCCTCTCTGGAAGAGATTCTCGCAAAGATGGGAGGTCGCGCCGCTTTTGAGTATAAATACGACGGGATGCGCATTCAGGGTCATGTGGGGAAGAAAATCTGGCTTTACTCCCGCAGACTTGAGAATCTCACCTCACAGTTTCCGGATGTTGTGGAAGCACTTAAGGAGGCCTTTAAGGGTGAGGAGGGTATATTTGATGGAGAAGCTGTCCCTGTGGATATAAACACAGGGGAATTGCTCCCATTTCAGGTAGTATCTCACAGGCGCGGAAGGAAATACGGTATTGAGAAGGCGATGGAGGATTACCCTGTTGTGCTCTTTCTCTTTGATGTGCTCTATCTTGATGGAGAGGATCTCACGCAGAAACCGTATCCCGAGCGCAGAAAAATTCTTGAGAGAGTAATTCAGCCCACTGACCGTGTTAAATTTGCACACCGTATTGTATCCTCTGATATTTCCGAAATAAAGGATTTCTTCAACCACGCCATAGAGGATGGCTGTGAGGGACTTGTGGCGAAGAATGTAGGAGAGGAAAGCATATACCGTGCAGGGGCGAGGGAGTTTCTTTGGATAAAGTACAAGAAGGATTACAAGGTGGAGATGGGAGATACCGTTGATCTTGTGGTCGTTGGTGCGTTTGCGGGTAAGGGACGTAGAAAGGGCACCTACGGCGCTTTGCTCATGGCTGCCTACAATCCCGAAAAGGATAGGTTTGAGACTGTATGCAAGTTGGGAAGTGGATTCACAGATGAACAACTTGCCCACCTTCCAAAGAAATTTGAAGAGTTGAAGATTGAGAAGAGACATCCCCGAGTTTGGAGTAAGATGGATGCAGATTACTGGTTCGTACCCAAGGTAGTGCTTGAGGTTATAGGCGCAGAGATAACTCTCAGTCCCACTCACACATGTGCCAGGGATGTTGTGGAGAAGGGTTCGGGTCTTGCCATAAGGTTCCCACGCTTCACGGGTAGATGGAGGGATGATAAGAGTCCGGAGGAGGCCACGACCACCAAGGAACTGGTGGAAATGTACAGAAATCAGATAAAGAAAATGGGGTAATTCATTTCATTTCTCTGTAGTGAAAGATTACCGTTGCAAGTATTGCTGAGATTATGAAGTATGCCACCATAATCTCAATTCCCTCTGCAATTGTGGGGTTGAATATCGTAACTGTGAAATGTGGTCCTGCCTGAATTATCTGTTTCGTTGGATAATCTCCGATGTAATTACCCTGAAATACCAGGGTGAGTATTGAGGCTCCATAGGTTATTGAGTACCAGGGCTCATGGCCGGTCAGCATTGAGATGGTGTCCACTATGCTGAACACGAAGAAATATATGATCGCCACAAGAACTATGGCCACGGTGCCTGTTTTTAGCATGGATGAAAACAGGTAGGTAAGGGCTAGCAGGCTCAGTAAGAACAGGAATGAAAGGGCAAAAGAGTACCATAGTGCATCTGGAAGTTTTCCATAGTAGTAGTAAACATCAGCAATGAGTATTATCCAGTAGGTTAGCATAACTATTGCAGATGCCATAAAGGATGCAATGTACTTTCCCCACAGTATTGATTCCCTCCTTATGGGATTTGGAAGCAGAAAATAGCCGGTTTTTGATTGATACTCACCTGCAATGGCATCTCCTCCGAAGAACAGGGCGGCCAAGATAATTAGATAGGTTATTGGAGAAACCCAGTTCTTTGTGAAGACCTTTATCTCCATATATTCTGGATTTATGTAAATCTGTACAACCACCAAATACAGGATGGCTATTGCAAGGGTTATCATGAATAGGGTCAGCAACCTTTTTGAGCGTATGTAATTTTTGAACTGATACCTTGTTATTGTGAGCATTTGGAGCAGGTCATTCATTCCTCTCACCTCCTATCAATTTGAGATATGCCTTCTCGAGCGCCAGTGTTTCACTTCTGTAACTTATCACTTTGTAACCTCTTGAAATCATCTCTCTGAGTATCTCGTACTGCTCAGCAGCATTGCCTGTGAAGTGTATTCTCAATTTTTGAGGGGTTATCATCATCACGGCTTTCACATTCCGTATATCCTCTATTTCTCGGGGGTTCTTAACAGGCTCCATCAGCTCAATAACCACGGAGTTGGACGAGAATTTTTTTGTCACCCTATCAATTGAGTCGTAGAGTCGCAAAGTTCCACGATTTATCATTGCCACCTCATCGCAGACCTCCGTAACCTCCGGTAAGAGATGTGAGGACATGAAAATCAGTTTTCCCTCCCTTTTCAGGGATTTTATTATGTTTCTTATTTCTGCCATTCCCTGTGGGTCCATCCCCGTTGTTGGCTCATCAAGTATGAGTATGGAAGGATTTGTAACTAGGGCAGTGGCCATAGCCAAACGCTGTTTCATCCCCTTTGAAAACTTGCCAACACGCTTGTTTCTCCATCGGTAGAGTTTAACCGTTTCAAGGGTGTGCTTTATTTCTCCCTTGTCTGCACCGCGGATATCGCATATCATGGATAGAATCTCAACGGGTGTGAGATATGGATAGAACCCCGGAGTTTCAATCAGCGTGCCCACATCTTTCAGCGCTTTTTTCATGTTCCTCTGCACGCTGTACCCGTCTATTATTGTCTCTCCAGATGTTGGTCGCAGAAGATTTGTGAACAGCTTTAGTGTGGTTGTCTTGCCTGCACCATTGGGGCCTAGATAGCCAATGCATTTTCCACCCTCAACTCTCAGATTCAGGTTTTTCAGTGCATAGAAATTACCGTATTTTTTGGTCAGGTTTATGGCTTCAAGGTACATTCGTTTCACCTTTCCTCTTCTCTCTCAGTATGAGCCACACTCCCACAAATACGATTATTATTCCTGTGAGGCAGATGCCTCCACTTCCAAGCACCTGCAGACCGAGGGACATCAGGGACCCCTGTGATTTCAGACCCAATGTTACGGCAGTAGTATTGTTCGATAAGTTCTCTATTTTAAGAGTGTATGAGCCCTTGGAAAGATTCAAGTTTTTCACTGCATCGCTGGTTGTATTTCCCTGAATAATAATACCGGTGGAGTTGTAAAATGAGTAGTGTATTTTCCCACTTGTTTTTATTATAAGCGTGTAGTTACCTGCGGTAAGATTGTACTCGATAATTTTTTCGCCGTGTGGCTCAATCTGCGTAACCTCAAGACCAATGTTTGCTGTTGTGAGTGCATATATGCCTATGGCCGCGATTATTAGAATCGCGCCTATTACCACCAAACTCGTTCCTTTCTTCATTCTTTCACCTCCTCAAACTCTCTCCTCGGTGCGATATATCCACATTTTGGACATTTTATAACTCCAAGCCCGGGAAAAGTGAATCCGTAGCCAATGCTCTTTCTATCCATTTTGGGCGCCTTGAACACATACCCGCATTTGGGGCATTTGAGCATTTTCATATTGTTTCCTCCTTTTTTGAATTTTTTCCATCTGTAAATTATGTAGCCTATGGGTACAAATGCCAGGAGAATGGATAAAATCACCACCAAATTTATTATGGTGCTTGAATGCCTGACATTTGTTATGTATATTCCGATGTATACGAAAATTAAAATCAGAATGGTAAGGTTCATCGCAAGTATTGAACTCTTGAAAACCGTATCCCGGCCGATTTTCATCTTTCCGGAGTGCACTATTATGGGATACCTCTTGCCCAGGTAAATTATGAGATAAACGAATGAAAGGTAAATCAGCGCAAAGATTGTGTAGAGGAGGAAGAAATCTTCCTTGCTCGCCCAGCCATCTGGTTTACCTTTCAAATTGAAATGCACCGCTATGGTTTCTGGTAGAGAATTGTAAGTTACGAGCATTATGAATAGCAAGATGAAAAACAGAATGAGGCCCAGGTGCTTCCGCAGGAATCCTGCTTCAAATGGCTTAATTGGCTCGGTGGATTCCTTCTCGATCACATTCAATTCCTCAAGTTTATGTGCTGCGTATACCACGCCTGCTATGGAAATGAAGAGTATAGGTACGATAAACGCGATGAGATAATAGATGAAATAGGAAAAACTCAGGAATGAAAAGGGAGTGAGCGAGATGGCGTGGAGAAGAGTTAAAGCCCCCACAAAGCGGTTGCTCTTTTCCCAGACCTCCCTGCTTGAAAATGTGTATCCTATTTTCAGTCCAAAGTATGGGTTTGGCCCGAGTCTAGGTGCGAGGAATAGTTGCAAAAGTGCAAGAATTAAATACACCGTATTTATAAATGTGATCACCACATTCATTTTTTCTCACCTCCATAAAGTAGGGCATCTGCTTGCTTTCTCAGTCTTTCATAATCCTCAAGAAGTTCCCCTAGCAATTTTTTGCCCTGTGGAGTCAACCTGTAGTATTTGCGAGGAATGCCCAAGGATGGCTCAGTCCAGAAGGATTCCAGAATGCCTTTCTTGGAAAAGTATCGCAGTATGGGGTAAATTGTTGCATCCTTTATTTTTATCATTCCCCCGCTCCTATTTTCAATGTGCTTTACGATCTCATACCCGTAACTCTCGCCCAGATCATCTATGGCTTTCAGGATGAGCAGGGCATAGAGCCCGGAGCGCATCTCCCTGTTTATCTTCTCTCTGGGGGCCTCCACGGGAATCACCATACCTAACGATGTTATGTATATAACGATGATATATTAATTTTTTGGTGTGAAATCAAAGCATCTTGTTGCACAGGAAAGGAATTTTATACCTTGTTGCTATATGGAAATCATAGTTTCAGTGGTGGATAAAATGAGTAAGTATGATGCAAAGGCAATTCAAATTTTGGAGGACTCTCAGGCTGTTCGAAAGAGGCCTGGAATGTATATAGGGAGCACAGATGAGCGTGGCTTGCACCATCTGATTTACGAGGTTGTGGACAACAGTATTGACGAGGCCCTGGCGGGATACTGCAAGAGGATAAGCGTTATTCTACACGGGGATGGAAGTGTGAGCGTTGAGGATGATGGCCGTGGAATTCCTGTGGACATACATCCTGAGAAGGGAAAGAGCGCCCTTGAGATCGTGATGACCGTGCTTCATGCAGGTGCAAAATTCGATAAAAAGGCCTATCGTATCACAGGAGGGTTGCATGGGGTTGGCATCCATGTGGTGAATTTCCTCTCCGAGTGGTTAAAGGTATATGTGAAAAGGGATGAAAAGATCTATTTTCAATGGTATGTGAGGGGTAAGCCCCAGTGCGATGTGCATGTTGTGGGCGAGTTTGTGAACGGCCAGGTAAGATGGTATGAGGCTGGCCATGAGGAGCACTTCAAATATCCCAGGGGCACATATGTGAGATTCAAGCCCGATCCTGAGATCTTCGAAACCACGGAGTTCAAGTACGGCATTGTGAAGAAAAAACTGAGGGATCTGGCGTTTTTAAACAGGGGAGTTGAAATAGAACTTGAGGACGAGCGTACAGGAAAGCATGAGGTTTTCCATTACGAAGGCGGAATTGTGGAGTTTGTCAAATTTCTAAATGAGGGCTACAATTCCCTTCATAAAGATGTTATTTATGGCATGGATGAGCAGGATGGCATAATTGTGGAATTCGCATTGCAGTACAACGATAGCACATCGGAGAACCTCATCGCCTTTGTGAATACCATAAATACCGTGGAGGGAGGAACCCATGTTTCTGGATTCAGAAGCGCTTTAACCAAGGCCATAAACGATTTCGCCAAGGGAAAGGGTATGCTAAAGGACATGAGCCTTCAGGGTGAAGATGTGCGTGAAGGACTTACTGCAGTTATACATGTAAAGCATCCAAATCCACAGTTTGAGGGGCAAACCAAGGCAAAGCTGGGCAACAGCGAGGTCAAGGGGGTGGTGTTCTCCGTAGTCAACAGGATTCTGAGCACTTACTTTGAGGAGCATCCGGATGTGGCCACAAACATAGTTACTAAGGCCATAGCAGCGGCCAGGGCTAGAATTGCAGCCAGAAAGGCACGGGAACTTGCAAGGAGGAAGAATTATCTTGAGTCCCTAGATCTTCCGGGTAAGCTGGCAGATTGCACATCCGAGGATCCTGAGGAGGCTGAACTCTTCATAGTGGAGGGTGATTCGGCAGGTGGCTCGGCGAAACAGGCCCGGGACAGGCACTTCCAGGCTATTTTGCCTCTGCGGGGAAAGATCCTCAACGTGGAGAAGGCACGCATAGATAAGGTTTTTAAGAACAATGAGATCCGTGCCCTGATATCGGCCATAGGCACGGGTGTGCGTGAGGATTTTGATTACTCAAAACTTCGGTATCATAAAATCATCATTATGACCGATGCAGATGTGGACGGTGCACACATACGCACTCTCCTTCTGACCTTCTTCTACCGTTATATGCCCGAGCTCATAGAGAGGGGGCATGTTTACATTGCCCAGGCACCTCTTTACCGCATACAGAGGGGTAAGGAGATTTACTATGTATACAGCGATGAGGAGAAGGAGGAGATGCTGAAAAAGTATCCCAACGCCTCCGTGCAGAGGTTCAAGGGTCTTGGAGAGATGAATCCCCAGCAGTTGTGGGAAACAACAATGGATCCCGAAAAGAGAAGGCTAATTCGTGTTACGATAGAAGATGCTGCCGAGGCAGACCGGCTGTTTTCCATTCTTATGGGGGAGGCTGTTGAACCAAGGAGGGAGTTCATAATTGAGCATGCCAGGGAGGTAATGAACATTGATATATGAGGTGGTATGATGCGTATTTTTGAAGTTTCAATTGATGAGGAGATGAAGAACTCCTATATGGATTACGCCATGAGTGTCATAGTATCCCGTGCCATTCCTGATGTGCGTGACGGTCTGAAGCCCGTGCACCGACGCATTCTCTACGGGATGTACGAGCTGGGTTTGATGCACAACAAACCCTACAAGAAGAGCGCCAGGATAGTGGGAGAGGTTATGGGTAAGTACCACCCCCACGGGGATCAGGCTATATACAATACCCTTGCAAGGATGGCCCAGGATTTCTCAATGCGTTATGTTCTCGTGGATGGCCAGGGCAACTTCGGGAGCATTGACGGCGATGCCCCTGCGGCTATGCGATACACTGAGGCAAGATTATCCAGAATCGCAGAGGAAATGCTTAGGGACATTGATATGGACACCGTTGATTTCATGCCAAATTTTGATGGATCGCTCAAGGAGCCAGTTGTTCTTCCCGCAAGGATTCCAAATCTCCTAATAAACGGTTCCTCGGGCATAGCCGTTGGAATGGCCACAAATATGCCACCCCACAATCTCGGCGAGGTCGTTGATGCTCTCGTGTACCTTATTGACAATCCCGATGCGGATGTTGGTGAGTTGCTAAATTATGTCAGCGGCCCAGATTTTCCCACAGGTGGGCAGATTATAGGATACGGTGGCCTTGTGGATGCCTATACCAAGGGCAAGGGTAAAATAAGGATAAGGGCCAAGTATGAGATAGAGGGGGATAAAATCATAGTTCGCGAGATTCCCTATGAGGTTAACAAGAGCAATCTTCTCAAGAAAATAGCATCTCTGGTGCGGGAGGATAAGATTCGAGGCATATCGGATCTGAAGGATGAAAGTGATAGGGACGGCATAAGGATCGTAATAAAGGTGAAGAGGGATACAAATCCAGAAATAGTGGTCAACCAGCTTCTGGAGCACACGGATCTTGAGGTTACCTACGGCATAATCAATCTCGTCCTTGTGAATGGAGTCCCCAGGGTGCTCAATCTCAAGGAATTGCTGCAAGAGTATCTGAAGCACAGGATGGATGTGCTTGTGAGAAAATTGAATTACCAGTTGAAAAGGGCAAGGGAGAGGAAGCACATAATAGAGGGTCTCGTGAGGGCCCTTGAAATGATCGATGAGGTGATAGCAACCATAAAGGCATCCAGAAACGTGAAGGAAGCTATGGAGAATCTTATTTCCATGGGATTCTCCGATTTGCAGGCAAAGGCTATTCTTGAGATGAGATTGCAGAAACTCACGAGTATGGAGATAGCGGCGCTTAGAGAGGAGAACAGAAAACTTGAGGAGGATATAGCCCGAATGGAGGACCTGCTTGCCCACGAGGAAAAGAGGTACGGAGTTATAAGGGACGAACTCCTGGAGATAAAGAAGAACTACGGGGATGAGAGAAAAACCGAGATCTTGAGGGAAGCCATAGAGCGTAGGGATATTGAGGATTTGATACCCAACAAACCTGCTATAATCATATTGACGGAGAAGGGATACATCAGGAGAATGAGCCCTGAAGAGTACCGTCCCCAGGGGCGTGGAGGCAAGGGATTGATCATAAATTACGGAGAGGGAGATTTGCCCAGGGACATAGTGAAGGCCAATTTGCACGATTACCTCCTGTTCTTCACCAGAAATGGACGTGTTTACTGGCTCAAGGCCTACAACGTGCCGGAGGGCTCTCGGAGGAGCAGAGGCAGGGCTATAATCAACGTCCTTCCAAAACTGGGAAGCGAGGTAGTCAGGATGCTATCGGTGTCCGATTTCCATGGATACCTATTTTTCGTAACCAAGAATGGCGTGGTGAAGCGCACACCCCTTGAGTACTTCTCACATCCCAGAAGTTTGGGCATAAGGGCCATAACCTTCGATGAGGATGATGAACTTGTAGATGTGCTCATCACCAGCGGCAGTGAGGATGTATTTCTATTCACAAAGTTTGGAATGGCCATAAGGTTCAGGGAGGATGACGTCCGTTCCATGGGTCGCACCGCCCGGGGCGTAAGGGGTATAATGCTCAGGGAAGGAGATGAAGTTATATCAGCAGGCACCACCTTGAATGGACATTTTGTGCTAACGATTCTCAGCAGCGGATATGGAAAGAGAACAAATGTGAATGAGTACCGCCTGATAAAACGAGGGGGCTACGGAGTGAAAAACATAAACACAAGGGGAGCGTTCGTGGTTAAGAGCATGCTTGTGGGAGACACGGAGGAGATTCTGCTTCTCACAAGGGAGGGCAAGAGCATAAGAATACCAGTTTCCCAAATGTCCGTTCTAGGAAGGACGGCCCGTGGAGTGAGACTCATAAAGCTGGAAAACGGGGATGAGGTTGTAAATGCGGCCAAGATCTCCTAGGAGTTATACGTGTAATCCCAGAGATAGTCCTCGTACTCCACTATTTTCTTCCACCGTTCCCTGCATGTGCAGTTTAGATTTTCAAGGTGGGAAATGTCCTGGGTGAGAGAGTAATTCTCTATGGCTTCAAGCACCCTGGCATCGCATTTCCCGCAGTTGTGAGCACCACGCACCTTGCCACCCGCGGTGGGGTATGAAACAACATCTACCCCCAAACTGGAGGTTCTCTTCAGAACCTCCACAACGCTCCAGAGCCAGGGGGCGCGGTACTCTCCCCTTCTCCAAAGATACTCAACAAGCGTGTAATTTTGAATATTCATGGGGTTCACCGACACGATTTCCGAGTATCTTGATGCAAATTCAACGGAATATATGGCCTCCTCAATGGCCTGCCTCTCGGTCATGAACGGAGGCTTTAGAAGCACGTATGTTTTCACGGGCACCTCGTGCTTCCTGAGAAGTTCAGCAGCGCGTACATAATCCTCAACGGTGAATCCCTTGTTTATTCTTCTCTCAAGAGTTTCGTTGTTTGCACTCTCCAGTCCAAGGGCAACCATTACGTTTCTCCTCTCTCCTACCTCCCTTACCCTCTCTTCCGTCACATATTCCGGCCTGCTCTCCACTATGATTCTTTTTGCTGATGAGAAAGCATCGTACAGTGCATTTTGCGCATTTGGAGGGACCTCCCAATCGTCCAGAAATGAGCCGGAGGTAAATACCTTTACGAGCGGTTCACCATTGTACTTATTTTTAGCCTCCTCCACCTGCTTGAGCAGGTCTTCCTCCTTCATCCTCGGGTTTGTATCGTTGAAGTAGCCGCACATGGAGCATCCAGAGTGATAGGCCCAGCGGCATCCACGGGTTCGAAGTATGATAACGAAGGAATCCACCACCTTTCCATTCAATCTATCTTTCTCGGTCCAGGAAGCGATCAACCCACTTTTCTCCCTTCTTTTTGCTTTTTTCCTTATCTCCCTTATCATTTTCT
Organism: Aciduliprofundum sp. MAR08-339; assembly: GCF_000327505.1. NCBI lineage: Archaea > Methanobacteriati > Thermoplasmatota > Candidatus Aciduliprofundum > Candidatus Aciduliprofundum sp. MAR08-339. Next base: position 201,189 of record NC_019942.1, on the reverse strand, counting down.
GCAGATCTTCCATTGAATGATGATTGGGAGAAGGCATAAAAACTTATTTACGGGAAGATTATCCATGTCCATGGAGCTCCTGCTTATGTCCTGGAATGTGAACGGGATTCGTGCTGCAGTGCGCAACGGTTTTCTGAAGTTTCTTGAGAAGTACAACCCCGATATTCTTGCCCTTCAGGAGATAAAGGCCAGGGAGGATGACATCCCATTGGAGGTACGCTATTACGAGGGATACCGCAAATTTTTCAATCCTGCAAGGAGGAAGGGCTATGCGGGAACTGCATTGTTCACTAAGATCGAGCCTGAGAGTGTGAGTTTTGGCATCGGGGACGAGAGATTTGACTCTGAGGGCAGGGTTATAACTGCGGAGTACGAGAGGTTCTACCTTGTGAATGCGTATTTTCCAAATTCCCAGCATGGCCTCACCCGCTTGGATTTCAAGATAGAATTTGACAGGAAGATCCACGCCTATCTAAATGAACTGCGGAGAAGCAAGCCTGTGGTGCTCTGTGGGGATTTCAACGTTGCCCACAAGGAAATTGACTTAGCGAATCCAAAGCAGAATGAGAAGAACGCTGGATTCACCCCTGAGGAACGTGCATGGATGGATGAGTTTTTAAATGATGGTTATGTGGACACATTCAGGATGTTTACCAAGGAAGGAGGGCACTATACCTGGTGGACCTACAGGTTCAACGCCCGTGCCCGCAACATAGGATGGCGTGTGGATTACTTTGTTGTGAGCAAAGATCTGGTTCCCCATGTGAAGAAATCTTGGATCATGAGCGATGTCTACGGATCGGACCATGCACCCATAGCGATGATACTGGAAATTTAGAGTTTCTCGTAATATGGGGAGGTCAAAACCTTTGCGTTAAGTTCAGAATCGCTCAAATCGCAAACCTCATCCAGAACTTTCTCTATTTTCTCCCGCACATCATCAGGAAGGTTCAGAGGCACATCTTCCTTTAGCACAAGGTATCCGTATGGCTGTGCCTTCACCTTCTCAACGGGAAGTTCCTCTATGAGTTTTGGCAGTTTCTCGCTGTAAATTCCGTATTGGCTCTTCTGATAATCCAGGGTGGTCAATTTTTTACCTTTCTCTTTAAGATATTCCATATCAAGGAGTGCGATTATACGACTCAGGTGAAAGGGATGCAGTCCGCCGCACTCCTTCAGAAGATAGGCAATTATGTCCTTTTCAATCATTGAGCCACCCCCTCACCTCTTCGGCAATGCGCATGATCTCCTTACTTGCAGGCGAGTCTGGCATGAACTCAACCAGTGGTCTCATTGCACTTAAGGATTTTGGAATGCTTGAATCGTAGGGTATACGTCCCAGAATGGGGACATCATTCTCCTCTGCAAAATTCTCAAGTCCCTTGAACCCTGGATTTATCCCATCTTTGTTTATAACCAGATATGATTCTATTCTAAAATGCTGGGTGAGCCAGAACACGCGCTTTAAATCGCTTAAACTTGAAGGAGTTGGTTCGGCTATGAGTATTGCTTTGTTTGCCCCGCTCAAGGAGGCTATGACCTGACATCCTATTCCTGCGGCAGAATCTACGATGATATGCTCAGCCTTTCCCTCTTTAACCCACTGTTTGGCTATATTCTTCTCCTCAGTAACTAGTTTTCCACTGTTGGGTTTTCCAACGTCAAGTTCTGCAGATACAAGTGGTCCATAGGGTGTGTTTGCGGTTCTGATCCATCCGGATACAGCATCGCTTATTGTTATGGCATCCTCAACGGGACAAACCGCTTTGCAGGCAGCGCATCCCTCACACAGGTATTCCTTTATTCTGTGCATACCATTCTGAATGTATATGGCCTCATATATGCAAATGTTATCGCAGAGACCGCAGTTTATGCACTTATCCGTTATGGTGGCGGTTTTCGCAGATATCACTTCTCTTTCATTGTCCCACTTATCCACATGAAGCACTATGTTCAGATTGGGAGCCTCCGCATCCGCATCCACAGATGCTATTTTAAAATCCCTGCTGAGCAAGGAGATCAGTGATCCTGTAAGGGTGCTCTTTCCAACGCCCCCCTTCCCACTTGCTATCACGATTTCCATTCAGAGCACCTCCTCAACGCGCTTTGCTATATTTTCAAAAATTTTTGCAGCCTCGCTTTCTGGGTATTTTTCAACCACAGGCACACCTGAAACGTAACTCTTTACTATTTCTTCCATCATGGGTATTTCTGCTATTATTTCCGCATCGTATTTTTTGAGTATATCCTCTTGGCTCACATTTCCCATATCGCTGCGGTTCACAACAACCCATGCCTTCAATCCGAGTTTTCTGAGGAGTTTCAGAATCATCTCCAAATCGTGCTTGCCCAGAGGTGTGGGTTCTGTGACTGTTATAACGATGTTTGAGTCTTCAATTGCCGCAGCGACATGGTTTCCTGTACCCGGCATGGTGTCAAACAGGTAAATATCTGCAGGGATCTTCATGGCCCTCTGGCGCACGGCAAGCACCGTGGGATACGATCTCTCTTCCCCCTCCTCCAGCATACCAGTTAGAAGTTCAAGATTCTCGCTTATTTTTGTGTGGTACGTGTATCCAACGAGCCGCTCATCATCAAGAATCGCACCTTCTTCCGGACACATCAACTGGCATGTGCGGCATCCTGAGCACAGGGATGGCATCAGGAATGGATATCCCTCCTTGAACTGCAATAGTGCGTTCTCTGCACAGTTTTCAACGCATATGCCGCACTTTGTGCACTTTTTGTAGTCAAATTTTGGTTTGAAAAGGTGTACCTTCTCCTCGTTCTCCAGTTTTGCGGAGAGAAGTATGTAATCGTTGGGACATTCAACGTCTGCATCCACGAAAACCACATGATGCTTCTTGGAGAGCAGAAGGGCAAGGTTTGTGGCCACGGTACTCTTCCCCGTGCCTCCCTTGCCGCCGGTCACGGTGAGTTTCATATTTTTCGCCCCTTTACCAGCCGCCTCTACCGTATCCTCCTCCCATTCCTCTTCCTCTGCCCATGCCGCGACCGCGGCCCATACCACGGCCCCGACCCATTCCTCCTCCTGGGCCCATGCCCGGTCCTCCCATCATCTGGGCTGGAGGTAACTGTCCAGAGAGATAGAGTTTTATAGCCTCTCCTATGGGTATGGGGTTTGATGTGCGCATATCCACACCGCCCATGGATAGGACCTGGGCAGAGTTTGGTCCTATGGCACCTGCGATTATGACCTTACATCCTTCATTGACAACAGCTTGACCTGCAAGCATTCCCGCCCCACTTGCTGCAGATGCTCCGGGATTTGGAATAACGTAAACATTCTTTATTTCATTGCCCTCCACCTCAACCAATGTGAAGGTCGGGCATCTACCGAACTGCATGCTTACCGTGTCTTCAAGTCCGCCTCTTGATTCTGACGCTACACATATTTTCATTTCGGCTCACCGAAAGGGAGATATGGGAGAAGTTTATAAACCTTATTGGATATTTTTGTGCAATTCCGAAAAATTTTAAATAGTGAGCACCTTTTCACCCTTCATATGAGGAAGTTGATATCAATTGCAGTGTTGTTCTTGCTGCTTGCTTCAATGGGTGCTGCCTTTGGAGCGGGTCCTGCCAAGACGGGAAACGAAAAAAGTCCGTTTCCTACGATAACCCTTATATTTTCCGATGGTAAAGTTGCTGATATCACTGGGAAGATGTGGAGCACTTCAATTCTTCCATATCTTGAGGGTAGAATAAACGGATATAATTGGGAGCAGCATCCTGATCGGTCCAAGTACATATTTTTTGATAAGTCTCTAAAGGGGCTGAACCCCTACGGACTTGATTTTGTGAAGGCGATGGAAACTGCTACCTACGAGGAGTTCAAAAATAATATCTTTGAGGTTGTGAATATGGCGATGAACAAAACTGCGAACATTGATTCTGATCATGATGGCTACTCAAATATCGTGGAATTGGAGAAAGGTACATTCCCAGGATTTGCAGATAGTCATCCCGGGGCAAATGAAAAAAGTTTCTGGACCGAGTACGGAGGGTACATAGTAATAACGGTTCTCATACTCTCAGTGTTTGTTCTGTACTTTGTGTTTAACAAATTGAGCGAAAAGGAGAAACTCTAAAAATAAATCCACTTTTTTTCAATTCTTTTGAAGTTTACTATTGTTATTGCCATCATTACCCCTGCGGTTATTAGGACGGCAACCGTTGAGTAAAGGGTTTTTTCAAAGGTTGCAATTACCAGAATCATTCCCGGCACTATGCTGTATATGCTGAACCTTATGACTATGCCCGGGTTGAATAGCAAACTCGTGATCTTTGGACCGGCAATGTATGCGGTTATGGAGAGAAGATAGAGGCTGTTTAGGTAGAAGAGTCCAAGGCTCCAGGGTAGGAGATCCATGGAGTTTATATTGAATGCAATTATGATCGGGATGGATATGAGCGTGATCAGGAGCAGGTACACCTTTATGTGGGTTTTAACAATGTCTGATGGCTTGATTGGAAGAATGGCATAGTATTCAAAATCTTCCAGTATGGTGAGCCAGCTGTAGATTACTGCTGAGAATATGGAGAGCATTACGGACATGCTCATCGGGTTGTAAACTTCCCTGCCCATACTCATATTTATTATCCTCACGAAAATTAGGAGAAGAAGCATTGGGAAAAAGTATGTGAACAGAGATTTGACCACTATACCTCCACGGATCACGTCCTCCATTTCCTTGGCTACTATAATATTTTTGAATACCCTGTGGTACGTCTGAAGTGCCAGGGTCCTTGTTCTTTTTGTATCCTTAATTTCAGTGGGTGTGAGAACATAGGCCATTATGCTTAGTGCGAGGAAGGTGATGAGGGACACAAAAAGCCCGTAAACCTGTTTTGTAATCTGAAACATTGCGGGAGGGAATGGAATTATTTGAAGCATGGCGAGAATGAGGTATGCAAGTATGAATCCCATTGTACCGTAGTAGATTTTCCTATTTCTGTGCCATATTGCAAATGTGAGATACCCCGCGGAATATCCAAGAAGCATTGAGAGCAGAATGGATATTGTGAATATGGTTATCCTTGCTATCCCAATTTTTGAGAATGGAGTGGAGACGAGGAGCCCAATATAGGTGGGTAGAAGAAATAGAATGGTGTAGTAAATTATATCCCTCAAAAAGATATAAAGGTAGTTTTTTCTGTAAGAGAGGGGGAGGTGGGCACATACGCTGCTCAGAGATGCTTTTTCCTGTCCCCTGCCCAGAAATTCAAATGAACTCACACCCAGCCCGTAGATGAACGTGCTCAGCATTGTTATGAGTATGAATCTTCTGTAGGGGAATATGGCGAAAACATCATCTATGAATGAAGCACCAATTGCAACAAAAAATGCTATGTAGATTGGAAATACAAGCAGTGAGTATTTTTTCGCTATTGAGGCATGCCTGCGATACTCTTCAATCAGATAAAATCGGAGCATTTTCAAATTCCCTCAGAAATATATCCTCAACACTCTCTCCTCTCTCAAGAATTTTTATTATCTTCCCATCCTTTATTATGCCTATCCTATCGCACATCTTCTCTGCAACCTCAATTATGTGGGTGGCCATAAACACGGTGTTTCCTTTCTTTGAATAATCCACGATGAGCTCTCTCATCTTTCTCTGATATATGGGGTCCAGGTTGATGAACGGCTCATCAAGAAAGAGTATCTTTGGTCTGTGCATAAAGGCCGCTGCTATCATCAGTCTTTGCTTTGTTCCCTTTGAGAGATCCCTGCATACAACCTTCCTGTAGTTTTCCAATTCGAATTTTTTAATTGTTGAGTTTACCACTGATTTTTCCATACTTCTGAGATTTGATATGAAGTAAAGGTACTCTTCCACCGTTAGGTAATTTGGTACGCTCTCGTTTTCAGGCACAATGCCCGAGATCTCTCTTACCTTTATGGGGTCTTTTATGGGATCTACACCTGCAACCCTCACGTATCCCCTTCCCTTTGTCTGGCCCGTGAGGATCTTTATTAGGGTGGTTTTGCCAGCTCCATTCGGTCCCAGAAGTCCGAAGATCTCTCCATTTTTAATGTTTAGGTTCAATCCCTTCAGTACGTGCTTCTTGCCGTACCACTTGTGCAGATTTTTCACGACGATCATAGTGGAACCCTTCTTCCAGATTCATCCCTCTTGTACTTTCCCAGATCGGACATGGAAAGCAAAACATCCCTTTGGAACACAGGGCCATCAACACATACCCTGTATCCGTTAACGCTGCATGAATCGCAAATGCCTATTCCACACTTCATAAGTCTTTCCAGGGAGGCCTGAATATCCACGCTGTATCTTTTCGCCAGTTCAATCATTCCCACCATCATTTGCTCTGGGCCGCAGGTGTATATGATTTTGTAATCTTCCTTTTGGAGCAGTTTTTCTGCCAGTTCCGTGGCAAATCCCCTATAACCCGCACTGCCATCATCTGTGGCCAGGTGCACATTCGCTTCGCTGAACCTATCTGTGAAGAGCAACTCATTTTTCGTTCTCGCAGCTATCACAACATCTGGATCTTCAAGTTTTTCAATTAGCGGGGCGAGTGTTGCCATTCCCGAGCCGCCACCAACCACCAGTGCCCTACCTCTTTCAATTTTAAATCCATGCCCGTAGGGTCCCCTGAGCCAGAGTTTATCCCCTTCTTTTAAAGAGTGCATGGCGGTGGTGCCTGCACCAATTCTCTTCACCGTGAATCCCTTTATTTTGCCAGTGTAGGATATGCTCATGGGAAACTCATCCACTCCAGGAATCCAGAGCATGTAGAATTGCCCGGGTTCGGGATATGAATCGTCCGTTAGAAAGAATGTTTTTATGGTTGGCGTTTCGTCCACTATATTTTCAATTTTTGCCACCCTGTACATCTATCTCACCTGAGCCAAACCAACAAGTTCCTCTATCCTTTCATATCCATTTTTTCTCATCCAATCCTCAATTTCACGCGCCACACTCTTGAAAACTTCAATACCTCTGAGGTATATGGCTGTGCCTATTTCCACGGCAGAGGCTCCGGCCATTATGTATTCCAGAGCGTCTCTACCATTGGTTATACCTCCAACTCCAACTATGGGCTTTTCAATCTCAGCCGCCACTTCGTAAACTGCACGTACTCCAATCGGTTTTATTGCAGGTCCGGATAAACCTCCGAAGATATTTTTAAGTACGGGCATCTTTGCATCAACATCAATGGCCATTGCCTTTACGGTGTTTATGAGAACCAGAGCATCGGCATTCTCGGCAGCCTTTGCTATTTTTACTATGGACTCGGTGTTGGGTGTTAATTTTGCCCACACGGGAATTTTCAGATTTTTTTTCAGCTCCTCCACTATCTCGCTTACAAGTTCCAAGTCGGTGCCCACCTCCATACCGTACCCCTTTGCATGGGGGCAGGATAGATTCAGTTCCAGGGCATCAGCACCGTATTCCTGCATTTTCTTCCCAAGGTAAACAAAATCTTCAACTGTAGCCCCAAATACGCTTCCAATAATGGGCACACCTCCATTCTTTGCCTTGGCAATTTCATCTCTGAAATTTTCTATGCCCGGGTTTGGAAGGCCCATGGCGTTCAGAAGTCCATATGGAAGTTCGTAAACCACAGGGTTCTCATATCCCTTTCTTGGCTCCATTCCTACTGATTTTGTCACAATCCCCCCTGCGCCAATTTTTGCGATACGCAGCATCGTGTCGCCACTTTCATCAAGTATCCCAGATGCGAGAATCAATGGATTTTTAAATCTTAGTGTTCCCACGCTCGTTTCAAGCATATGGAAGATTAAGGGTTAATTTATATTAAATCATTTCGAGGATTCAATTTCATCTGCAGAATTTCAATGGCCTTTTCTGCGATCTGTGTCTTTATCTCAATCCTGCTTCCCTTGAAGACGTATCTCTCAACCCACACATCATCTAGTATCTTAAAGCCCATGTACACAAGCCCGACAGGTTTTTCCTCTGTACCTCCTGTGGGACCCGCAATGCCTGTGGTGGATATGCCGACATCCACTCCAAATATTTCCGTTACGCCTTTCACCATTTCCTCAGCACATTCTTTGCTCACGGCTCCGTATTTTTCTATGGTCTCTTTTTTCACGTTCAGAATTTTGATTTTTACCTGGTTGCTGTACGCTATCACTCCCCCAACGAAGTAGTTTGAAGATCCGGGCACATCTGTGAGTTTGCTGGTAAGGAGCCCTCCGGTGCAAGATTCTGCAGTTGCAAGTTTGAAGCCCCATCTTTGCAACAAATTTCCAAGCTCTGCAGCATTCATTCTTCATCACTCTTTGCAAGTTCGCGCAATCTTCCCACTCCGTCTATTTCCTTTATCGTTTCTGCCACAGACTTTGGTACGAGGTGCTCCCATGGCTCTCCATGGATTATTCTCCTTCTGATCTCTCTGGCAGAGTATCTTTTTCTGTCATAGAAGGGTGGTGCCTCTATCTTGTATCCCCTCTCTTCAAATAATCTCTTTATGAGGGGGTTGTTTGCAAATACCACATCAAAGGGAGGTGCGATACTCTCCACGTGAGCTACCCATATTGAGTTGCGATGCAGATCCTCAATGGGAACAAGGTAGTAATTGTGTATTCCCTCAGATTCCAAACTTCTGGAGATCATAAGATGTCTCTCTCCCGCAGTGAATGGATTTTCCAGCGTGTGAGAGTACTGGGCACTGCCTATGCCCACAATAACATCTGTGTACTTTGTGATTATGTATTTTATGACTTCAAGATGTCCAAGATGAAAGGGCTGAAATCTTCCGATTATTAGCGCGCGCATGATTTGCTAATTTCCTTATTTGAGATAAATATTTTGGAAAATTGGAAGTGGGGCCGACCGGATTGAGAGAATTTTAAGGCACTACAAACGGATTTACCCAAATACAATTTTTAGAGATGAAGATCTTAGGAAACTCTTAGAGGAATGGGCAGAGAAAGGTTATGCAAAAATCCCTACAGAAGGAGAATTATTGGCTCTTTTGGAGGGAGAGATATGATAATGGTGAACAGAAAACCCTGGGTAGTTATTTTGAAGATGCTGGAAGGTGAGGAGGTTGAAAGAATTGGTAATTTACATAGAGGTAAGGGACAAGATCATTAAGTTCTATGGTGGGCCACAAGAAGCGGTAGAGTTTCTTAAACTATTTGGAGAGGGTGAGGCGAGGATAATATGATCCTGGACAACAGGGTTATACTGGAGAAGATCCGTGCGTTTTTCCAGAACCCTGTTGGATTCCCAGATCTACCCAGGTATATCGTAGCTGTATGGAGAGTTTCCAGAACAGATGATTTCAAGACCGCAGAAGAACTAATCACAGAGAAAACAATAACAGGGGCTATTTTTAACACAGAACGAATGGATGATCTGAGAGGGCTTTATTTCATTTTAACAAGGGAAGATATCATAGATCTGAGATTGTATCAGATCACACCGCAGAGGATTGCATTCTTGCTTGAGATGCTGGGGGTGAAGGCTTGATTTTCTCTTTTTTTAACTCGAAGTTTAGAAGAAGTTTAGATTATTCTAAACTTGGGGCATGGGCATTGATGGGGGGTGTTGCATAAGATGCCCAGTAAAAAAATTTCCAATTATGAGATTTTAAAAATGATCCAGCAAGGTATGAATGCTGGAGAAATAGCATTTAAGGTAGGATTATCTAAAGGTGCAATTTCGCAAAGGATAAAAAAATTGATAGAGATGGGATTAATAGAATTAGACATAGAGAAAACGGCATTTCAACAATCTCTCACGCTCAAGCATGTTAAGTATTACAGGCTCACAGAGAAGGGGAAGGAGGGAGTTTACAAAAGCATCACAGGGGGTGAGGCAGGTGCGAAGATGCCGAGGGTGCGAGGGGTGCATAATGTTCAGTTCAAGATGGCGATAAAGAAGGATGCAGATTTCTGGTATGATCATGAGGTTGCGTTAAAGGGATGGGTGAGGAAATACACCTGGATTGGAAATGTGAATGTTGAGAAGACGACGAAGCACATAATCATAAGATTTGGAGTAGAGGACCCGGACCCATGGCGAGCGGCATACAAGGCGCTTGAGACGGTGCTGAATGTAAAGCGTCTCCTGGAAGAAGCAGCAGGATATGAGTTAGGGGATCCTGTACAGATAGGCAAACCAAAATGGGAGATCCTGGGAGATCCTGTAGCTGAAGAAGTATCAAAGAAGCAGGTAGTGGTGACAGAGCATGGAGCGATAGACAGCACGCCAGAGCCGGGCACGTTGCATTTTTACGATGTGGAAGATGTGATAACATACCTTGAGATGCCGAGGAAGATCAGGGAGATAGAGCAGGAGGTAAAACAATTTCCAGGGCTGGCGGTAGAGATTTCAAAGGCAGTGGCTGAAACAGTAGCGATGGAGGTAAGCAAGAGCGTGGTAGATGCGATTTTGCACCCTGAGAAGTATGTTAAGAAATCTTCGCAGGACCTGGAATCCAGGAGCGAAGAAATTTTAGAGGAGGTGGAGGGATACGCATGAAGATTCTTTTATTCTGGAATGGGAAGGTATCGGTTGCGTCATACAAATTAAAGGTTGAGGACATTGTAAACATTGCATATGATACGAAGACAAGAGTCAAATTTCTACAGTATGGCACATTAAGAGAGTTAGGCAAGCGTTTTATCTGGCTGGAAGCGGATGGAGATATTGAGGCATTCATTCGAGCTATGAAAGATAAAATGTATGAGGTGTACACAGAATGGTGAGAGAGCTCAAGCGCGGACAGATACGCAAAATCATTGAGGAAGCGATGAGGTTATCTGCAACGATAACCCTTCGGGAGACGATAAGTTTAGATGATATTTACAAAATTGCAGAAGCTCTAAAAGGAGAGCCGCTGACGAGGAGAGAGAAGTTAATCATCTCAGGCATAGTGAGCTATGACTATCCAAGGGCCAACAAGAGCAGAGGAGGGGGTCAAAAATCGAGATTGCAAATTCTCATAGTATTTTAAAGGCTCTGCTTGTTTCCTTCAACTTTCAAGTTTATTTAAAGGAGAAACATAATAATCATGCTGTATGCGAACACATGTCAGAAGGGATGGGATGCGTAAGAGCATACTCAGCTTTATTTTTATTGCTCTTGCGTTAGTGATTGCAGCATTTATGTTTTCTCCAGCAGTGCATGCCTTGGCTCCAGAAGGCTTAACAGCAACATACAGCAACGGGAACGTAACGCTATCATGGAACCCGGTAACGAATGCAACATTATACAAGATATATAGGGGCAACTCGTCAGGGAATGAGAGTTATTATGCGAACACAACAAACACGACATACATAGACACGAATGTTACGGTAGGGCACACATATTACTATTATGTCACGGCGGTTGTAAACGGTAACGAGACGAACAAGAGTGAAGAGGTATACATCACAATTGAGAGCACATCAGGCGGAGGCGGAACGGTAGACATAAAGCAGTATTTGCAGTTCAACTCATATCTGCTGTACACGTCGTTATTCTTGCTTGCTGTAGGTATTCCACTCTATTTCTTCGGTGCCAAAAAGCACCATGATGTGGCAAAGTACGCAGTTTTGCTTGGATTCGTGCTTTTTGTGATCTCCTGGGGTTATGCATATTTCAACATGGATGTGAACAACATCACGCTCTACAATGCGACTCTGAACACGCTGCTTGTGGGTGTTGGGATATTCATGCTGATAGTTGGTGCAGTTATCTACATTGCGAAGGAGAAGACACATGAGGATGTTGCGAAATTCTCAGCAGCGTTTGGAATCTTGCTTCTGATCTTTGCGTACATTGTGCAGCACTGGCTCTGAGGTGGTGGCAATGAACAAGATTGGAGCATTACTCATCATCTCATTTTTTGTGTTCTCGGCGTTTGCAATCTTCGGTGCAGGCGGAGCACACGCAGCAATCACGCAGAGCGATATACTTTTCGAGTACGACTTCTACAAGGGCAGTTCGCAGCAGAATGGAACCGAGATAATCGATGCAAGTGGAAACGGAAACAACGGGCAAATTGAGGGAACGCCCACATGGAACAATAATAGCATTCATTTCGATACTGGTCAACGTGTGGTAACAAATGCTACGCTTTCCACCGATTACACAATAATACTTGATGTTTCCATACCGACTCTTCCATCATCCCTTGGCAGCACCATTTCAGCACTCCAAATCAAAAACTCATCTGGAATAATAATATCCGTCTATTTTTACACTGACAACAATCTATATGTAAGATATGGTTCAACCGGCTACAACACAAACATAACAGTGAACGTGAATACAGAATACTTTATTGTTCTAAAACAAACTTCCACCTACTTCTCCGTATCCGTGAACGGCAATGAGAGAAATAATCTCAGCGCTATTGCGACAAGCGGGCTCTATTCCTTCTATATCGGCTGTTCACCGGGAACATACGACCAATCAGATGTGGATTATTCTTTTATAGCGGCGTATAATCGTGTACTGACCAGCGATGAAATTACAGATGTGCAGAACCAAATAGGCGGGCAATCCAGCGGCGGAGGAAACGGCGGAGAAACTACTAATGCATTATCAGTATCTTGGATATCTGGTTCTCCCTTCACTATCGGTGCCGGAACAGAAATATCAGCCACGATTGCCGGTCAAACGCAGTTCGTACATCCTTCCGTGGTGTATTTCCCAGACAACAGCCCAGCCGGTTACCACTACGTGATGGCAATCACACCATATCCCAACACAGAAAATCAGTATGAGAATCCGAGCATAGCATTTTCAAACGACTTAGTACACTGGACAGAGGACGGCGTGTCTAATCCGCTCGTGACACCATCGGAATTGAACATGAACTATCTTTCAGACCCTAATTTACTATACGCCAACGGCCAGTTTTACCTGTATTTTAGAGGTTCTTCTTCCAATGGAACTTACATCTACCTCATTACAAGTGAAGACGCTCATCACTGGAGTCAGCCTCAACTAGTTCTGACAACTGATTCACTCCTGTCTCAATCGATAATATACGATAACGGCGTTTTTAGAATGTGGGGACAATCAGATGTAAACGGCCAACGGGTAATTGCATATTACACCTCCACAGATGGAATTCACTGGACAAAAGTGGGCACCAGTGCACCTGTAACAGTGACTTACGACAACACGACATATCAGTTCTGGCATCTGGAAGTCAGGAAGGCAGGGAACAAATATTACATGCTTGCCACGTTCTGCCAGGTTGGCACCAGTGGCGGCACTCCACGCGCAAATTTCTGGCTCGAAAGCGATGACGGCCTGAACTGGACTGGCTATTCTACTCCCGTTCAGACAAATTCCAACACATTATCTACAGCAGGCATTTATAAATCAACATTCTGGATATATGACAACACGGTGAACATAATATATTCATACATGAACAGCGACGGAACATGGCATATTGCATACACTTCGACAGCGTTTACCGCACCAGATACGAGCAACGTGATATCCAACAGCAGTAGCAATAACAGTGGTGGCGGAGGAGACAACGGTACGGGTGGAAATAACGGTACAACGAACGGCACAGGTGGAGCAGGCATGCCAACTGGAAATAGCAAGCGCAATCTGGAACATTCTGAACACGAAGATAACAATCGGTGGCTATGCTGTGCGTGTCTGGATGCTCCTGGCTGCCGCTGTAGTCGTACTACTGCTTGTCGGGCGGAGGCGGTGAAATGCTTTCCGTTCTTTATTCTTTCTTGCTTCTAACGACCGCCGTTCTGGGTGGCATATCGGGGTGGTTACTTTGGACTTCATAGCCTTTACCATTTTTATTGCGATCGCATTTTTCATAGCCTTCGTGGTTTCAGTGATAATGAAGCTTCTCGTTGTGAGATTTGTGCCGTTTCTCGCAGCGATACCGTTTTGGGGCTGGATAATAATAGTGTTACTTGCAATTTTTGCCCTGCAAGGTTTTGGCGTGGACGTTAAATCTGGATTTGCCCAGGTGCTGAAAGGAATGGCACGTTATCTTGAAGGAGGTGGATAAATGGGCAAGGCAGCAGGTGCAATTTTAACGTTTGCTGGATTCATACTCTTCGGATTTGGAGTTTACATTCTTCCATTTGGAACGGACATTTATCTGCATTTCTGGGTTGTAAACGTGTTCAATGGCGACTGGGTTAAAGGTGCGATAGCGGCGAATCTCTTTGCGTTATTCATAATAGCAGTTGGGTTTGCATTACTCTGGAAAGAAGGAAAAGAGCCCAAGCTTGTGGAACGGAAAAAGAAGACAAGAAAGAAAACGAACCGAAAAGGAGGGAACGAAAAATGGCAAAGGCTCTGAAAATTCTGGCAATAATCTCGCTGCTCACACTTACCTCCCTACTTCCTCTTTTTTCTTTCAATGCAGATGCAATGATCGATGGCGGCGGAACCACGGGTCCAACTCCAGGAACATATAACATCTATAAGCCGTGTTACAAATATATTGCTGGCACGGATTACATAGAGGACTTCATCACATTCATAGATAATGATGCATATGAAAGTGGGGTTGTCAATGAGCCGTATCATTTCCTTGCCTCAATCTGGGCGGGATACAACAATCAGCGTGTAGGTGTAAGTTTCTTTCTCAATTATGGTCACGTGTATGCTAATCAGGTGGATATCGGTCATAATGCAAGATTTATATTCTATCAAGAAAAAAGTTGGGTTGGTGATCTATGGAAAGATGAAAACAAAACAGTGCATTATTACAACATCACGGCAGGATGGTCACAGCTATCCCCAGCCCCTGCTGGATCTGCTGAGAATGCACAGGGTTATTATTCCAATACAAGTTTTTTAACATCGTCATCTGAGTTTTATCCAGGCATATTTGGAATTGATGTTTATGTCTATGTTACATCTAGTGGATACAAAAAAGTTGCAACGATATACGGTTACTTCACATCAGGAGTTGCAAGTGTAAAGAATGTGCATGATGCAGCTGTATGGAAAGAGGGAGAGCAACCTTACACTTCAATAGAAATATCTCTTAGTGAGGGCAAATGGGATGTTTCATTGTGGTATGGAGGCACAACTCCTCCAATTGAGGTAGAAAAAGGCAAAGTTACAAACAGTGAAGGAAAACTCATAAAGGATTTTGGAGAATGGAGCGGAGTAACAAAGACATTCAGGTACAATTTCACACAAAATGACTCTTCAGGAATTTACGTGTGGATCATAACATCATTATATGGAGACTCATTGTTAAGCTCATACTCATGGACAGTTTATAACAACAAGCCCGATGTACATCCACCAAGAGTTACCGTAACACGTACCGGATTGTTCAAACAGGGTGCTGAGGTGCATTTTTACATAAAGGCGTTTGATGACAACTCTTCGCAGATCAAGGTCTGGGTAATAGCATGGTTTGGAAACAATATGTATCAGATGCCAGATCCTGCAACCAATCTTATAGTTGCGTATTTCAAGCCATTCGTAATCAAGAATGGAGGATCTGCAGACTGGGGAGTACAGCTCAATTATTATGGAAACATAAATTTGAACATAATATCAGAGGATAAGGATGGCAACTGGAACATAACGAGAGTTCAGTATTTCGTTGATAAAGCCTCTGGTGGAGGATATACCATCTACGCCCCGTGGTTCATGTGGCCATGGGAAGACACGACACATCTAATACTCTTACTCATAGGACTTCTCTTCTTACTATCGTCACGCAGTCCACTATTCAGAATAATAGGGCTTGTGTTGGTTGCGATATCATTTGTACGATTTGACTGGCTCCAGGCACAGTTGAGTAATTATTTCACCTTCAAACCTCCTGGGGGGATACTATGAAGAGAGCAGCATTTACATTGTTTATTCTGATGATTATAGCAATACCCGCTGGTGCACCAGCATACGGTGCAAACACAGATACCTATGCGATTGTGCACACAGATGAGGGCAGATTTTCAGAAGTTGTAACAGTTGGAAACAGCATCTACATTCTTTTTGACACATCGATATACGAGTACAATACAACAACACATGAGTTCAAGCGCAAATTTGACATAGGGCTAAACTACATAGGTGTTGATTTCACTTATAAAAATGGTAGCTTTTACATAGCGGGATATCAGGTGAAAACACACATTAACTCGGGAGGTGGAAATAATCCGGTAATAACCTGCCCGCTACCAGCAGATGGGAATTTTGACATATACAATTTCACAATCTGGCAGACAAACAGGAATTTTGGCATCATAAAAACTGTAACACTTTCAAAAGAGCTGTATGGAGGTGGCTATCAAACGGCAATTGATGCAATGCATGTTGTATTTGGAAACAATCTCGTGGTTGCAATCTCGGGTTATAATGAAGATTTAGAGTCACAGGTTGAGAGTTATGTGTACGAAGTAAACATGCAGACTGGTGCATTCATACAAAAATTGAATTTCACAGAGAGAATAAACGGCATTGCATTTTACAACTCAACATATTACATCAATCTCGCAGGAAAGAGCATCGATATGTACGATGAAAATTTCAGTAAAATAAAAAGTTTCACAGGTACGACATATGGAATGCATTTTATTGGGATGGATTTCAGTGCTGGAAAGGCATATCTGGTTGGGCACAGTATAGGCACGAATGGCATTATAAAAGCTTTCCTGGAGATTTTAACGTCTGATTTGAGTGCAGATATATTTTACCTGCAGTACAACGACACAGAGCAGTTCAATGCTGTAAAACACTTTGGAAACTATACGTATGTTGTTGGAAACAATAACGAGGTATATATTTTCGATGAGGAAAACAAACTTGTTGGAAACTACAGAAATGATATGAGTCATGCATACGATCTCTATGATTCCCAGTATAAATCAATAAGATCTACACCAGTGCCCATGAAAATTGTTGCATTCCAGAGTGCAAATGGAAACACGATAGTGATGTGGGGAGGCTATTATGAGAGTGATAATGTAATATATGCATACTTCATCAGCACTGACAGGCCTGCAAATTGGGTACCGTACAATTTTGGTGGTGCAGGATTTGAAACGATTTCAAACACCTGGGAGCATTATAAATACTATATCATAGCCGCGGGTGTTTTGGTATTTTTGATGGTAATATCAGGAGGTGGTAGACATGAGTAGAAAGGGTTTATTTTACAAGCCTGCGAAGCACAAGAAGCTTGCAGAAATAATAAGTCTTGAGAGCCCAAGCAAAGCAAGGAGATCAGTGAGCATTTTAAGAAGAATGTTCAGGAGGGCAAAGACGAGAAAAGAGAAGAGGACGATCAAGCAGGCAACGGTGCTGGCGGCAAACAGAGCGAGAGCAGCATCAAAGCGGAAGGATCTAAGCAGGAGAGAAAGGAAACAGCTTCGGGAAGAGGCAGATATTTACACGCAGGCGTACAAGGAGATGGAGCTATGAAAGTTTTAGAGATAAACGGAGAGTATTACATCAGGGATGGCAAGGTTTTACGCAGGGCGACGTTAGAGGAGGCAATAGATGCCTTGCTGGAAGAGATAAGGAAGATACATAGTGAGCATGGAGAAGGTGATTAGTCGTGGGAGATGAGATCAAGATACTGGTGAAGGTTCAGAGTGGCAAGGAAGTTAGGAAGTTTTCAGTAAGGCACTATTTACCCTCAAGAATAAAGTTTTCACAATTTTTTGAAGATTTGAAGGTAGAGATCGGTACGATTTTAGAGGAGATATTAAGGAGGTGATAAGTCATGGCTGAAGATGTAGAGATTGAGAAGATAGTTAATGCAGTTCTGCGGGCAATAGAGGAGAAAGAGAAGAGAAAGGAAGAAGATGAGAGGAAGAGGGCGAAGTATATTAAGAAGATCTGGAAATATTTTCCAGGGGCGAAGACAAAAGGAATCAGTACTGAAGAGTTAAGGGAAATGTCAGAGAAGCTTGATGAATTTGCCAAAAAGGTCGGATATATACCCGCAAAATCAACAGAAGTGAAGACATCATTCTTTGGAGAGAACAAAAAACGCAAGATAGCAATTATAATGATTCTAATAGTGGCGATTATTGGTGCGGCAATATCAAAGCTTTTCATGGGGTGGTGAGCAATGGGCAGAATTTCACGGTTTTTCAAGCCAAAACCCAAAGAAAAACCGAAAAAGCTAATCAAGACCTCTTGGTGGTACTACATTTTCTTAATAGCTCTGCTAATAACAACATCTTGGCTAGTTTTACTATGGCCAGAGCAAATTTCAGCTTTATACTTTGAGTTATGGTTACTCATACTCCAATTTCTTCATACTCCTATTAATTTTCAGATGTGGTGGTTTTTGATCTTCGTATTTATCGATGCTTGGGTTGGATGGCTCACAGTACCAGTGATTGAGATACCAAGCACAAAGGAACGGAAATTGTATGTAAGAACTTGGGAAGAGGGAGGATTACGCTATTTCAAGCTTGTGAATGGATTAACATATCTAATGAGTAAAAAGAAAGTAGTTAATAGGGGATTAAGGTGGACTGTAATAGCAGAGGTATCTAGAACGCCACAAGGATCTTATGTTGTGTATCAGACAAAGAATCTAGAGGTAAATCAGGAAATAATGTGGCAACGTGTAGCAGAGAGTCTTATCGAAGAACTAAAGAAGTACAGGGCCGAGAAAGAGCGTAAAGAAACGACACTCACATTAGATGAGTTAATAGATCTTGAAAAAGCAAGACATGGTAGAGGTGGTGAAGAGTGAATGAGAAGTTTCTGGAGTATTTGATGAAATCGAAGTGGACAACATTATTACTTATGGCAATTGCATTTGTATCAATAGCCGAAGTGGTGAACGTGCTCATATCTGGAGATTTGCAAGGCTCTTTACCAAACTACATAGGAGCTGTGATTTTCCTGTGGCTGATGTACATTCTTGCAATGCAAATAAAATATGAGAATTTACAGAGAAAGAGTTTTCTTGCATTGATGGCTGAGGCATTTCAAGGAATGCAGGAAAAAGAGTACACGTTCACATACATTCCTCAGAACAACTTACTCATAAAAATTGGTGGAAAGATATACATCCTTGAGGTCACAAAAATCAGCGAGGTGGAGAAAATTGAGAATGAGTAAGAGAACCACCCTAATACTTCTCATTTTTTTAGCTGTAACCCTAGGTTTTTCGCCTCAAATTCATGCCTCCAGCGGGTCCTATGTGGTGTTTCGTGCCAATGTTTCTCCAATGTACATTATGAATGTCAGCGCTCCAATTCATGTGATTGCCATCCCATTCCATGACAACAAACCGATTTATGGAAATCTACAGCTATACATAATGATAAATGGAATCAATGTGAACTACACCTATAAGACAACAATACAGATTCCTCCAGGCAGACAAAATACAATATACCTTCCAGCGATGGCTGAAGGGCATTATAACATCACACTTTATACAGATTACAATGGCATAAAATCAATGATTATAAAAGAAGATTTTGCAGTAGTTCCTGCACCTTTGCCATACGAATTAACCTTTTCAAATGATGGCTCAAAGATTATATTCAAGAGCAAGGTTTTAAATCAAACAGGACAGATAGATCCAAATACCACATTCCGGCTTGAAATCTATGTGTGGGATGGCATACAGGAGAACCTTGTTGATGTATTTACAAACGTAACAAATTTAACAATTAATGTACCTGCATCTTGGAAGACTGGAATACTCATCGTTGATGTTGTTGATCAATACGGATGGCGTAATGGAATGAGTGTAGATCTTGCACACTTTCAATTTCAGGGCTATCCTGCAGAATATGATTATGAGCAAATACACAGGTATCCCTTGGCTGGGCGAAGCTGGCCATGGTATGTAGGTGTGCTAATTTTTATTTTGGTGATGCTAACAGTAGCAAAGAGGTGGCTTGGAGATGGCGGAAGTGGAGAGGAGTAAAGGGAGCGTATACCAGCAATGGCATGAGGCGTTACTGGAGAATTACATCATAGTGTTTCAGACAGAGATAAAGAAGTTGAATTCTCTGCCGACAAGTGAATTCTGCATACCGTCTGGAGACATAGACGATCTCCTCGAAGTTGCAAAATTCTTTGAAGTAGAGATCCCAGAGGATGCGAATCTAAAGGATCTCAGAACTTTCAAGAAATACCTGGGTATCATAAAGAACAAGGCCAAGAAGACGGTACTGGAAGACCTCCGCCCGACGGATCCATATGCTCAGGTTATCAACACGCTAAAAGAGAATGATGTACGAGCCATGGAGGGGGAGAAGGTATGAGCTATACATATGTAGCACAAAAAATGAGAGAATACGATTTTTGGCTTCGTGAGAGTCGTCTTCTACCTGAGGATATTTCCCCTTTTCTGAAGAAGGCAATACTATTATCTGAAGAGGGCTACCGCCGAGGGGATTTGGATCGTAGAAAAGCAGTTCTGTTTGGTGTTGTATTCAGGGAGAAATATGGGTTCAAGTACCGGGTAGTATCTGATAGACACCTTGTCATAATTCCAAAATCTCCAGGGGAGTTGATGCGTGCATTTTTGAAGTATCCGCAGCTTTTAGCCATTATCGGGAACCGTCATTCTGGCAAAACAATTACCGCCTGGACCCTATCCCTTCAGGCGCTTGAGAAGATGCCTGATGCAATGATGTACGTGTATGGAGATGTTGATGGACTTGGTGAGCAAATTATAAAGATGAAGCCAGAGCTTGGGGAGAGGATAATCATAAAGAAATATTACAGTTTGCCACCACTGGATGGAAGAAAGAAAATCGTGCTTTACAATGAGTTAGCCCCGGCGCTCATGTCTAAAAAAGCACTTAGCAATGCGAATGTGGAGATGAACCTTCAAGCCCTGCGCTCCAGGCACTTGAGCACATGGGTGATCTATAATGTGATACGTACTGGTTCACTTGAGAGCACGCTGAGAGATACAGCAGACATAAAGATGTTCCGATGGACCACGGCAGAACTTCTTGCAAATACAATGCAGTACTTACCGAAAGGGTGGCAGGAGATTTTGAAAATCTGTACAAGTCTGAACATCAACGAAGGGCTTGTATTTGCCCCGGTCCCAGGCAAAGGAACAAAAATATTCATACATGAGACCAATCCACCACAGTGGCTTTTAGAAGCTGCGAAGAGAGCCAAGGAAGATACATTATTAATGATGGTGAAGAGCGAGAAGGAGAGGTACATTCTTGAGCGCATAGGGCGGTTATATGAAAAAGGTTTGGGTACGAAAGAGATAAAGCTGATCCTGGAGAGAGAGGGCATAAATCTAAGCGAGAGGAGCATACGGGCAAAACACAAGAATTGGAAGAAGTTGGTTGGGCTCTTGGATGAAGAAGTAGAAAAAAATAAATAGAATGGAGGTGATGAATATATGGGATGGAAAAATTTGAAATGGAAAATAAGTACTATATTCGGGATATTTGGGGCTATAATAGTAATAGAGGCGGTTGGTTTGGGGCAGTATATAGCGTCGGCCCTGACGGCATCATCCACAGAGAAAATGTGGATATGGTGGATGACTGGTGGAGTGATTTTGACATTTCTGATGATAGTAAATTATGCCATCTACAAGAGAAAGGAAAAAATAAAAAGGAGGGTAGCCTCATGAAAAAAGGAGAGAAAATGCTGATTATAATTCATCTTATTGGCATTGCATTTTTCTTTGGAATGGCTGCGTATACATGGATGCTATCGCACCCGTAGTGAGAACCAATGAAAGCGATCATCTACGCCAGGGTGAGCACGGAGGAGCAGAAGCGGAAGGGCTACAGCATAGAGGCACAGATAGAGGCATGCAGAGCGTATGCGAAGGCGAAGGGCTGGGATGTGGTTTTGGAATTCAAAGAGGCAAAGAGCGGCAAGAGTGCAGAGAACAGAGAGCAGCTCCAGCGTGCTTTAACTTTTTTAGAGGAGGGCGGAGCGGACATTCTTTTAGTATGGCGCCTGGACAGATTGACCCGTTCAATCATAGATTTTCAGAAAATACTTGAGCGGGTAGGTCCCAAGATCTCCTCCGTGGTAGAAGGTTTGGATATGAGTACCTCGGCAGGGAGATTCGTTGCAAATATCCTTATTGCGTTTGCACAATACGAGAGGGAGAGTATAGGAGAGAGAACGAAGCTTGGACTAGAGAGGGCAAAGAAAGAAGGTAAACACATAGGGAGAAGGGCCAAGTATCCAGATGAGATTGCAGAGAAGGTGAGAAGATTGGCACAAAGAGGATTCTCCAGGAGAGAGATTTCTGAGAAGTTAGGAATCCCAGATAGTGCAATAAGATCTATCCTGTATTACCGGAAATCATAAGAAAAAAATTTCCGCCCTTTTTCCGGGGTTTTTGTCAGCAAACGGACGGTTCATGACTGTTTTTATCTCACAAATCCCGTATTTTACACAACTTTTCAAATTCTTATATTATCGCTGTGGGGTGTGTGGTGGGGAAGATTTTTCTCTTACCATGTAATATGTATATATAGATATTCAACTTTGAAGTTGAAGGAAAGGCAAAACCAAGAAGATGAAAATGTAAACGGCCCACCCAGCAAAGGCGGCAATGGCCAGAGCAAGCGCTGCAGCTATTCCGTGCAGATAGAGCCAGACCCCAAATATGCCAAAGCCCCAGAAGAGGAGAGAGAAAAGGATCCAGCCTAAAAGTTCCTTGGGGGTCATTTTATTCTCTGAGCAGCCCAGATCTCTTTCTTTTTTCTAAAATCTCTTTTTTTACCTCCTCTTATTACAATAACCTCTGCGCCCATATCTTTGTAATCTTCAATGACTTCATTAAAGTAATCCCTTGGTAATTTCCCAGGATCCAAGATTACAATTGCCAGATATTTGACTTTTCTTTTATATCTTTTTACTTCTTCATATCCCTTTGATAAAGTTGAACGATTATATGCAAATTTCAGTTCCAATCCAAACTTATCATCAATAATTAGA
Source organism: Aciduliprofundum sp. MAR08-339 (assembly GCF_000327505.1). Classification (NCBI taxonomy): domain Archaea; kingdom Methanobacteriati; phylum Thermoplasmatota; genus Candidatus Aciduliprofundum; species Candidatus Aciduliprofundum sp. MAR08-339. Next base: position 178,294 of record NC_019942.1, on the reverse strand, counting down.
TCCACAGATTTTGGCTGGAAAGTAATCCTATGTCCTTTGTATTTCCATATGAGATATGCTTTTAGATGCTCCTTAAATGCCATTTCATCTACAAAAGAAGTATCTGCAGCAGTAGGAGCATAATCCTCCTCAATATCCCTTAACAGTCCATAAAAGAATGTTTCATCAGGATCTTCAAATTTCCATTCAACTTTTTCACTTGTGGGTGGAGGCCTGTACTGTCCCCTTTCAGGAGCTACATATTGCTCAGGCTCATACTCAATTTCCTCAACTCCTTCTTCCTCCTCTGAAACTTTACTCTCCTGCGGTGAGATCTGGGCCTCTTCCTCTATTTTCTCCATTTCTTCAATGTAATAGTCCATAATGTCTTTGATTGGTATTTTTCTATCTTTTGCATCTTCAATAACCTCTTTCAACTTGAAAAGTTTGTATACATAGTTCACATAATCTTCCTTTTTGTAATATCCTCTTTCGGGCATTTCTGGTCCTTCAAGATCATAATCCTTTATCATCTTTTTAAGATCTCTGGTGGTATATCTCTCTAAAATCATCCGCTTTACCTGCTTCTGAAGATTTTTCTTCTTTATGGCTGCAGCCGTGGCCTTGCCAGTCTTGACTATGGCCCGGCCCATACTTTTCCCGATTTTTTTAAATAGTCCCATTCAAGCCACCTCATACTATTCTCCATCATTCTTTATCTTGAGGCCCTTCTTTTTGGCAATCTCTCTTATCTCGGGACCTATCACCGGGTCCTGGAGGGCCCAATCAATGTGAAAGCAGGAATCAGAATGGCACAAATCGCAATACAAAGTAAGATATTTGCCATTTGGCTTGAGCCAGATGTTGAAGATTTCCTTCTTTCCACCGTGAATGTCGTATGCGGTTATGTGGTCCGTGTAGGTGTTGATATCCACAATCCAGTGCAACCTCTTTCTTTGTGCTTCAAGCTCGTCTTCAGGCATGGAAGCCATCTCATCAATCTCTTTCAGTTTCTCCGCTATAATACGGCCCTTCTTTGTGAGCTTTACCATTTTTGCAGATCTACCCTTGTATTGTGTTTCTATCATTTCAATATAACCTTCGTTTGCAAGTTTATTAACGGTATTTTGTAGAGCATAATAATTTTTAATTAAAGATTGAAGAGATGAGATATAAATTGGCTTATCTGAATTTAATAGTTCTTTTAAGATTGTTGCCGCATGCTTTTCATTTAAAGATGACTTACTACTCACAACTGATAATTATGTAACTATAATATTTAGGATTTAATTTTATAACTTATAATTGCAAAATAAAAACTTTTAAATACTTTAAAAGTATTACTTATAATTGTAAAATATAAGGTGATAGGAATGGAGTTGGTGTTAAAGGTGCAGGAGTTAGGGAGGATAGCAATACCAAAGCACGTGAGAGAGATTTTGAACATTGAGCCAGGAGACATTGTGAAGATAGAGATCAAAGATGTGATCCACACAGCGCAGGAGGTGGCGGCGGATGCTCCCTGATGTTACCGTACCTGAGGGAATAGTGCAGCGGATCATAGATGACATTTTCGTGAACGAGGTGGATCATCGCCCGGATCTGATGTATGTGGAATATGAGACCGTGCACACAATAGTGAGGCTCACGATTCTGAGGCTTGAACGGCTTGGCGTGTTCGACAGGGCGAAGCTGAACGAGTTTGCGGAGGTGAGTGAGTGAGAGAGTGCCCCTATTGCGGAGCAAATGACTGGGAATATATTGGTTTTCACGGGGGATTTAAGGAATACAGATGTAAAAGATGTGGGGGAGTAATCGCATTTGATTACACGGATCATCTAACTGGATCTGGTCAGAAATTTTTGAGTGAGTTTGCGGAGGTGAGCGGGGAATGATATACAAATGTGAAATCTGGAATAGTTACGGAAAAGATGGCTATTGGACTGAGGTTGATGTTGTTGGCGAGGATTTTCTCACAGAGTTCAGGCGAAGATTCGGGCATCTCCGTTTTCGCAATGTGAAGATGCTACACCCACTCACAGGCGAGTGGATAGATGCAGGGGTGAGCGGGGAATGAAGCTGAGAGAGAAGGAGTTTTTGGATGAGTACTGCCGCGGCAGAACGCTTGAAGAGTGCTTTGAGATGCGCAAAAAGATTAATGGTGACGAGTAATGATGCGTGGGCAGCTGCGGCTGGACGATTACAAGGATCCGTTTGCATCTTTTGTTTTGCCACGCTATTTTGAGGGCCGTCCAGTTTATGAGCAGCTGAAAATCATTGCCTTGAAACTCGCATCTGAAAAGGAAACAATCACGGCTGATGACCTACGAGAGTACTGCCCTCCTGGAGTGAACAAGAAGGTGCTGGGTGCCGTGATCGGGGCACTGAAAAGGAAAGGTTATCTCAAAGAGGTTGGTGTGGTGAAGTCAGGGGTTCCAAGCAATCACGGGCGTGTAATCTGGGTGTACCGAATAACCGATGAAGGAAGATCTTATCTTTTTGAGATGCTGGAAGAGGATGGGATGTCTGGCCTTGGGGAGCTGAAGTACTCCCCGGGCCCTGATGTTGGGGTGAGGGAGTGAGTTATAACCGTGATGAATTTCTGATGTGGATGTATAACGAGAGATATCGGCGAGCAACGATAGACGATTATGATCGTAGACTGAGGAGGATTTTTCAGCAGATAGATCTTAACAACATCTCAAAAACTGATCTCACATTATGGCTAATGGATCAGGAGATGCAAAGGGGTAAAGTTGCATTAAACCATGACATAAAGGCGATAAACGCATATATGAGATTTCTGGGTAAGGATATAAAGCTTAAAACCTGGGCCACCCGTAGCGTAAGGGAGATATATATTCCATCGGAGGAAGATATGGAATTCATATTAAACTTCAAATGGCCTAATCCAGGGATTACCAGGAGAAACCAGTTAATTGTAAGGTATGCGTTTTTAGCCTTGAGGAGATCCGAGATTGCTAATTTAAATGTAGGAGATGTTAATGAAAGGTGGATCAGCATAAGAGACAGTAAGATGAATGTATCTAGGAAAATTCCAATGCCAAAGGAGGTATGGAAATTAACCTATGATTATATCAAATATTACAGGATTCCATCTGACAAATATGCACTTTTCACCACATCCCAAGGGAGGATCCACATAAAGACCATAGGGACTATTTTCTGGACCATAGCGAAGGCCTTGGGTAAGCCATTGCATCCTCACAGTTGCCGACATTGGAGGGCCGTGGATCTTTATTTAAAGGGTGTGGATCTTGAGGCAATAAGGCAGTATTTGGGCCATGCAAAGCTATCCACCACTCAGATTTATCTCAAGTCATTACTGAGCTCAATAACTCTATCTCAGATTTACGAGAAGGATAACCTATTTGGAGGATATGATGTAGAAACCCACGAAATAAAGGAAAAATAGAGGAGGTGATATATGTGAAAAGTTCAAATTTGGATGGGACCGGTAAAATAAGAAATGGGGCCGACCGGATTGAGAGAATTTTAAGGCACTACAAACGGATTTACCCAAATACAATTTTTAGAGATGAAGATCTTAGGAAACTCTTAGAGGAATGGGCAGAGAAAGGTTATGCAAAAATCCCTACAGAAGGAGAATTATTGGCTCTTTTGGAGGGAGAGATATGATAATGGTGAACAGAAAACCCTGGGTAGTTATTTTGAAGATGCTGGAAGGTGAGGAGGTTGAAAGAATTGGTAATTTACATAGAGGTAAGGGACAAGATCATTAAGTTCTATGGTGGGCCACAAGAAGCGGTAGAGTTTCTTAAACTATTTGGAGAGGGTGAGGCGAGGATAATATGATCCTGGACAACAGGGTTATACTGGAGAAGATCCGTGCGTTTTTCCAGAACCCTGTTGGATTCCCAGATCTACCCAGGTATATCGTAGCTGTATGGAGAGTTTCCAGAACAGATGATTTCAAGACCGCAGAAGAACTAATCACAGAGAAAACAATAACAGGGGCTATTTTTAACACAGAACGAATGGATGATCTGAGAGGGCTTTATTTCATTTTAACAAGGGAAGATATCATAGATCTGAGATTGTATCAGATCACACCGCAGAGGATTGCATTCTTGCTTGAGATGCTGGGGGTGAAGGCTTGATTTTCTCTTTTTTTAACTCGAAGTTTAGAAGAAGTTTAGATTATTCTAAACTTGGGGCATGGGCATTGATGGGGGGTGTTGCATAAGATGCCCAGTAAAAAAATTTCCAATTATGAGATTTTAAAAATGATCCAGCAAGGTATGAATGCTGGAGAAATAGCATTTAAGGTAGGATTATCTAAAGGTGCAATTTCGCAAAGGATAAAAAAATTGATAGAGATGGGATTAATAGAATTAGACATAGAGAAAACGGCATTTCAACAATCTCTCACGCTCAAGCATGTTAAGTATTACAGGCTCACAGAGAAGGGGAAGGAGGAAGTTTACAAAAGCATCACAGGGGGTGAGGCAGGTGCGAAGATGCCGAGGGTGCGAGGGGTGCATAATGTTCAGTTCAAGATGGCGATAAAGAAGGATGCAGATTTCTGGTATGATCATGAGGTTGCGTTAAAGGGATGGGTGAGGAAATACACCTGGATTGGAAATGTGAATGTTGAGAAGACGACGAAGCACATAATCATAAGATTTGGAGTAGAGGACCCGGACCCATGGCGAGCGGCATACAAGGCGCTTGAGACGGTGCTGAATGTAAAGCGTCTCCTGGAAGAAGCAGCAGGATATGAGTTAGGGGATCCTGTACAGATAGGCAAACCAAAATGGGAGATCCTGGGAGATCCTGTAGCTGAAGAAGTATCAAAGAAGCAGGTAGTGGTGACAGAGCATGGAGCGATAGACAGCACGCCAGAGCCGGGCACGTTGCATTTTTACGATGTGGAAGATGTGATAACATACCTTGAGATGCCGAGGAAGATCAGGGAGATAGAGCAGGAGGTAAAACAATTTCCAGGGCTGGCGGTAGAGATTTCAAAGGCAGTGGCTGAAACAGTAGCGATGGAGGTAAGCAAGAGCGTGGTAGATGCGATTTTGCACCCTGAGAAGTATGTTAAGAAATCTTCGCAGGACCTGGAATCCAGGAGCGAAGAAATTTTAGAGGAGGTGGAGGGATACGCATGAAGATTCTTTTATTCTGGAATGGGAAGGTATCGGTTGCGTCATACAAATTAAAGGTTGAGGACATTGTAAACATTGCATATGATACGAAGACAAGAGTCAAATTTCTACAGTATGGCACATTAAGAGAGTTAGGCAAGCGTTTTATCTGGCTGGAAGCGGATGGAGATATTGAGGCATTCATTCGAGCTATGAAAGATAAAATGTATGAGGTGTACACAGAATGGTGAGAGAGCTCAAGCGCGGACAGATACGCAAAATCATTGAGGAAGCGATGAGGTTATCTGCAACGATAACCCTTCGGGAGACGATAAGTTTAGATGATATTTACAAAATTGCAGAAGCTCTAAAAGGAGAGCCGCTGACGAGGAGAGAGAAGTTAATCATCTCAGGCATAGTGAGCTATGACTATCCAAGGGCCAACAAGAGCAGAGGAGGGGGTCAAAAATCGAGATTGCAAATTCTCATAGTATTTTAAAGGCTCTGCTTGTTTCCTTCAACTTTCAAGTTTATTTAAAGGAGAAACATAATAATCATGCTGTATGCGAACACATGTCAGAAGGGATGGGATGCGTAAGAGCATACTCAGCTTTATTTTTATTGCTCTTGCGTTAGTGATTGCAGCATTTATGTTTTCTCCAGCAGTGCATGCCTTGGCTCCAGAAGGCTTAACAGCAACATACAGCAACGGGAACGTAACGCTATCATGGAACCCGGTAACGAATGCAACATTATACAAGATATATAGGGGCAACTCGTCAGGGAATGAGAGTTATTATGCGAACACAACAAACACGACATACATAGACACGAATGTTACGGTAGGGCACACATATTACTATTATGTCACGGCGGTTGTAAACGGTAACGAGACGAACAAGAGTGAAGAGGTATACATCACAATTGAGAGCACATCAGGCGGAGGCGGAACGGTAGACATAAAGCAGTATTTGCAGTTCAACTCATATCTGCTGTACACGTCGTTATTCTTGCTTGCTGTAGGTATTCCACTCTATTTCTTCGGTGCCAAAAAGCACCATGATGTGGCAAAGTACGCAGTTTTGCTTGGATTCGTGCTTTTTGTGATCTCCTGGGGTTATGCATATTTCAACATGGATGTGAACAACATCACGCTCTACAATGCGACTCTGAACACGCTGCTTGTGGGTGTTGGGATATTCATGCTGATAGTTGGTGCAGTTATCTACATTGCGAAGGAGAAGACACATGAGGATGTTGCGAAATTCTCAGCAGCGTTTGGAATCTTGCTTCTGATCTTTGCGTACATTGTGCAGCACTGGCTCTGAGGTGGTGGCAATGAACAAGATTGGAGCATTACTCATCATCTCATTTTTTGTGTTCTCGGCGTTTGCAATCTTCGGTGCAGGCGGAGCACACGCAGCAATCACGCAGAGCGATATACTTTTCGAGTACGACTTCTACAAGGGCAGTTCGCAGCAGAATGGAACCGAGATAATCGATGCAAGTGGAAACGGAAACAACGGGCAAATTGAGGGAACGCCCACATGGAACAATAATAGCATTCATTTCGATACTGGTCAACGTGTGGTAACAAATGCTACGCTTTCCACCGATTACACAATAATACTTGATGTTTCCATACCGACTCTTCCATCATCCCTTGGCAGCACCATTTCAGCACTCCAAATCAAAAACTCATCTGGAATAATAATATCCGTCTATTTTTACACTGACAACAATCTATATGTAAGATATGGTTCAACCGGCTACAACACAAACATAACAGTGAACGTGAATACAGAATACTTTATTGTTCTAAAACAAACTTCCACCTACTTCTCCGTATCCGTGAACGGCAATGAGAGAAATAATCTCAGCGCTATTGCGACAAGCGGGCTCTATTCCTTCTATATCGGCTGTTCACCGGGAACATACGACCAATCAGATGTGGATTATTCTTTTATAGCGGCGTATAATCGTGTACTGACCAGCGATGAAATTACAGATGTGCAGAACCAAATAGGCGGGCAATCCAGCGGCGGAGGAAACGGCGGAGAAACTACTAATGCATTATCAGTATCTTGGATATCTGGTTCTCCCTTCACTATCGGTGCCGGAACAGAAATATCAGCCACGATTGCCGGTCAAACGCAGTTCGTACATCCTTCCGTGGTGTATTTCCCAGACAACAGCCCAGCCGGTTACCACTACGTGATGGCAATCACACCATATCCCAACACAGAAAATCAGTATGAGAATCCGAGCATAGCATTTTCAAACGACTTAGTACACTGGACAGAGGACGGCGTGTCTAATCCGCTCGTGACACCATCGGAATTGAACATGAACTATCTTTCAGACCCTAATTTACTATACGCCAACGGCCAGTTTTACCTGTATTTTAGAGGTTCTTCTTCCAATGGAACTTACATCTACCTCATTACAAGTGAAGACGCTCATCACTGGAGTCAGCCTCAACTAGTTCTGACAACTGATTCACTCCTGTCTCAATCGATAATATACGATAACGGCGTTTTTAGAATGTGGGGACAATCAGATGTAAACGGCCAACGGGTAATTGCATATTACACCTCCACAGATGGAATTCACTGGACAAAAGTGGGCACCAGTGCACCTGTAACAGTGACTTACGACAACACGACATATCAGTTCTGGCATCTGGAAGTCAGGAAGGCAGGGAACAAATATTACATGCTTGCCACGTTCTGCCAGGTTGGCACCAGTGGCGGCACTCCACGCGCAAATTTCTGGCTCGAAAGCGATGACGGCCTGAACTGGACTGGCTATTCTACTCCCGTTCAGACAAATTCCAACACATTATCTACAGCAGGCATTTATAAATCAACATTCTGGATATATGACAACACGGTGAACATAATATATTCATACATGAACAGCGACGGAACATGGCATATTGCATACACTTCGACAGCGTTTACCGCACCAGATACGAGCAACGTGATATCCAACAGCAGTAGCAATAACAGTGGTGGCGGAGGAGACAACGGTACGGGTGGAAATAACGGTACAACGAACGGCACAGGTGGAGCAGGCATGCCAACTGGAAATGCAAGCGCAATCTGGAACATTCTGAACACGAAGATAACAATCGGTGGCTATGCTGTGCGTGTCTGGATGCTCCTGGCTGCCGCTGTAGTCGTACTACTGCTTGTCGGGCGGAGGCGGTGAAATGCTTTCCGTTCTTTATTCTTTCTTGCTTCTAACGACCGCCGTTCTGGGTGGCATATCGGGGTGGTTACTTTGGACTTCATAGCCTTTACCATTTTTATTGCGATCGCATTTTTCATAGCCTTCGTGGTTTCAGTGATAATGAAGCTTCTCGTTGTGAGATTTGTGCCGTTTCTCGCAGCGATACCGTTTTGGGGCTGGATAATAATAGTGTTACTTGCAATTTTTGCCCTGCAAGGTTTTGGCGTGGACGTTAAATCTGGATTTGCCCAGGTGCTGAAAGGAATGGCACGTTATCTTGAAGGAGGTGGATAAATGGGCAAGGCAGCAGGTGCAATTTTAACGTTTGCTGGATTCATACTCTTCGGATTTGGAGTTTACATTCTTCCATTTGGAACGGACATTTATCTGCATTTCTGGGTTGTAAACGTGTTCAATGGCGACTGGGTTAAAGGTGCGATAGCGGCGAATCTCTTTGCGTTATTCATAATAGCAGTTGGGTTTGCATTACTCTGGAAAGAAGGAAAAGAGCCCAAGCTTGTGGAACGGAAAAAGAAGACAAGAAAGAAAACGAACCGAAAAGGAGGGAACGAAAAATGGCAAAGGCTCTGAAAATTCTGGCAATAATCTCGCTGCTCACACTTACCTCCCTACTTCCTCTTTTTTCTTTCAATGCAGATGCAATGATCGATGGCGGCGGAACCACGGGTCCAACTCCAGGAACATATAACATCTATAAGCCGTGTTACAAATATATTGCTGGCACGGATTACATAGAGGACTTCATCACATTCATAGATAATGATGCATATGAAAGTGGGGTTGTCAATGAGCCGTATCATTTCCTTGCCTCAATCTGGGCGGGATACAACAATCAGCGTGTAGGTGTAAGTTTCTTTCTCAATTATGGTCACGTGTATGCTAATCAGGTGGATATCGGTCATAATGCAAGATTTATATTCTATCAAGAAAAAAGTTGGGTTGGTGATCTATGGAAAGATGAAAACAAAACAGTGCATTATTACAACATCACGGCAGGATGGTCACAGCTATCCCCAGCCCCTGCTGGATCTGCTGAGAATGCACAGGGTTATTATTCCAATACAAGTTTTTTAACATCGTCATCTGAGTTTTATCCAGGCATATTTGGAATTGATGTTTATGTCTATGTTACATCTAGTGGATACAAAAAAGTTGCAACGATATACGGTTACTTCACATCAGGAGTTGCAAGTGTAAAGAATGTGCATGATGCAGCTGTATGGAAAGAGGGAGAGCAACCTTACACTTCAATAGAAATATCTCTTAGTGAGGGCAAATGGGATGTTTCATTGTGGTATGGAGGCACAACTCCTCCAATTGAGGTAGAAAAAGGCAAAGTTACAAACAGTGAAGGAAAACTCATAAAGGATTTTGGAGAATGGAGCGGAGTAACAAAGACATTCAGGTACAATTTCACACAAAATGACTCTTCAGGAATTTACGTGTGGATCATAACATCATTATATGGAGACTCATTGTTAAGCTCATACTCATGGACAGTTTATAACAACAAGCCCGATGTACATCCACCAAGAGTTACCGTAACACGTACCGGATTGTTCAAACAGGGTGCTGAGGTGCATTTTTACATAAAGGCGTTTGATGACAACTCTTCGCAGATCAAGGTCTGGGTAATAGCATGGTTTGGAAACAATATGTATCAGATGCCAGATCCTGCAACCAATCTTATAGTTGCGTATTTCAAGCCATTCGTAATCAAGAATGGAGGATCTGCAGACTGGGGAGTACAGCTCAATTATTATGGAAACATAAATTTGAACATAATATCAGAGGATAAGGATGGCAACTGGAACATAACGAGAGTTCAGTATTTCGTTGATAAAGCCTCTGGTGGAGGATATACCATCTACGCCCCGTGGTTCATGTGGCCATGGGAAGACACGACACATCTAATACTCTTACTCATAGGACTTCTCTTCTTACTATCGTCACGCAGTCCACTATTCAGAATAATAGGGCTTGTGTTGGTTGCGATATCATTTGTACGATTTGACTGGCTCCAGGCACAGTTGAGTAATTATTTCACCTTCAAACCTCCTGGGGGGATACTATGAAGAGAGCAGCATTTACATTGTTTATTCTGATGATTATAGCAATACCCGCTGGTGCACCAGCATACGGTGCAAACACAGATACCTATGCGATTGTGCACACAGATGAGGGCAGATTTTCAGAAGTTGTAACAGTTGGAAACAGCATCTACATTCTTTTTGACACATCGATATACGAGTACAATACAACAACACATGAGTTCAAGCGCAAATTTGACATAGGGCTAAACTACATAGGTGTTGATTTCACTTATAAAAATGGTAGCTTTTACATAGCGGGATATCAGGTGAAAACACACATTAACTCGGGAGGTGGAAATAATCCGGTAATAACCTGCCCGCTACCAGCAGATGGGAATTTTGACATATACAATTTCACAATCTGGCAGACAAACAGGAATTTTGGCATCATAAAAACTGTAACACTTTCAAAAGAGCTGTATGGAGGTGGCTATCAAACGGCAATTGATGCAATGCATGTTGTATTTGGAAACAATCTCGTGGTTGCAATCTCGGGTTATAATGAAGATTTAGAGTCACAGGTTGAGAGTTATGTGTACGAAGTAAACATGCAGACTGGTGCATTCATACAAAAATTGAATTTCACAGAGAGAATAAACGGCATTGCATTTTACAACTCAACATATTACATCAATCTCGCAGGAAAGAGCATCGATATGTACGATGAAAATTTCAGTAAAATAAAAAGTTTCACAGGTACGACATATGGAATGCATTTTATTGGGATGGATTTCAGTGCTGGAAAGGCATATCTGGTTGGGCACAGTATAGGCACGAATGGCATTATAAAAGCTTTCCTGGAGATTTTAACGTCTGATTTGAGTGCAGATATATTTTACCTGCAGTACAACGACACAGAGCAGTTCAATGCTGTAAAACACTTTGGAAACTATACGTATGTTGTTGGAAACAATAACGAGGTATATATTTTCGATGAGGAAAACAAACTTGTTGGAAACTACAGAAATGATATGAGTCATGCATACGATCTCTATGATTCCCAGTATAAATCAATAAGATCTACACCAGTGCCCATGAAAATTGTTGCATTCCAGAGTGCAAATGGAAACACGATAGTGATGTGGGGAGGCTATTATGAGAGTGATAATGTAATATATGCATACTTCATCAGCACTGACAGGCCTGCAAATTGGGTACCGTACAATTTTGGTGGTGCAGGATTTGAAACGATTTCAAACACCTGGGAGCATTATAAATACTATATCATAGCCGCGGGTGTTTTGGTATTTTTGATGGTAATATCAGGAGGTGGTAGACATGAGTAGAAAGGGTTTATTTTACAAGCCTGCGAAGCACAAGAAGCTTGCAGAAATAATAAGTCTTGAGAGCCCAAGCAAAGCAAGGAGATCAGTGAGCATTTTAAGAAGAATGTTCAGGAGGGCAAAGACGAGAAAAGAGAAGAGGACGATCAAGCAGGCAACGGTGCTGGCGGCAAACAGAGCGAGAGCAGCATCAAAGCGGAAGGATCTAAGCAGGAGAGAAAGGAAACAGCTTCGGGAAGAGGCAGATATTTACACGCAGGCGTACAAGGAGATGGAGCTATGAAAGTTTTAGAGATAAACGGAGAGTATTACATCAGGGATGGCAAGGTTTTACGCAGGGCGACGTTAGAGGAGGCAATAGATGCCTTGCTGGAAGAGATAAGGAAGATACATAGTGAGCATGGAGAAGGTGATTAGTCGTGGGAGATGAGATCAAGATACTGGTGAAGGTTCAGAGTGGCAAGGAAGTTAGGAAGTTTTCAGTAAGGCACTATTTACCCTCAAGAATAAAGTTTTCACAATTTTTTGAAGATTTGAAGGTAGAGATCGGTACGATTTTAGAGGAGATATTAAGGAGGTGATAAGTCATGGCTGAAGATGTAGAGATTGAGAAGATAGTTAATGCAGTTCTGCGGGCAATAGAGGAGAAAGAGAAGAGAAAGGAAGAAGATGAGAGGAAGAGGGCGAAGTATATTAAGAAGATCTGGAAATATTTTCCAGGGGCGAAGACAAAAGGAATCAGTACTGAAGAGTTAAGGGAAATGTCAGAGAAGCTTGATGAATTTGCCAAAAAGGTCGGATATATACCCGCAAAATCAACAGAAGTGAAGACATCATTCTTTGGAGAGAACAAAAAACGCAAGATAGCAATTATAATGATTCTAATAGTGGCGATTATTGGTGCGGCAATATCAAAGCTTTTCATGGGGTGGTGAGCAATGGGCAGAATTTCACGGTTTTTCAAGCCAAAACCCAAAGAAAAACCGAAAAAGCTAATCAAGACCTCTTGGTGGTACTACATTTTCTTAATAGCTCTGCTAATAACAACATCTTGGCTAGTTTTACTATGGCCAGAGCAAATTTCAGCTTTATACTTTGAGTTATGGTTACTCATACTCCAATTTCTTCATACTCCTATTAATTTTCAGATGTGGTGGTTTTTGATCTTCGTATTTATCGATGCTTGGGTTGGATGGCTCACAGTACCAGTGATTGAGATACCAAGCACAAAGGAACGGAAATTGTATGTAAGAACTTGGGAAGAGGGAGGATTACGCTATTTCAAGCTTGTGAATGGATTAACATATCTAATGAGTAAAAAGAAAGTAGTTAATAGGGGATTAAGGTGGACTGTAATAGCAGAGGTATCTAGAACGCCACAAGGATCTTATGTTGTGTATCAGACAAAGAATCTAGAGGTAAATCAGGAAATAATGTGGCAACGTGTAGCAGAGAGTCTTATCGAAGAACTAAAGAAGTACAGGGCCGAGAAAGAGCGTAAAGAAACGACACTCACATTAGATGAGTTAATAGATCTTGAAAAAGCAAGACATGGTAGAGGTGGTGAAGAGTGAATGAGAAGTTTCTGGAGTATTTGATGAAATCGAAGTGGACAACATTATTACTTATGGCAATTGCATTTGTATCAATAGCCGAAGTGGTGAACGTGCTCATATCTGGAGATTTGCAAGGCTCTTTACCAAACTACATAGGAGCTGTGATTTTCCTGTGGCTGATGTACATTCTTGCAATGCAAATAAAATATGAGAATTTACAGAGAAAGAGTTTTCTTGCATTGATGGCTGAGGCATTTCAAGGAATGCAGGAAAAAGAGTACACGTTCACATACATTCCTCAGAACAACTTACTCATAAAAATTGGTGGAAAGATATACATCCTTGAGGTCACAAAAATCAGCGAGGTGGAGAAAATTGAGAATGAGTAAGAGAACCACCCTAATACTTCTCATTTTTTTAGCTGTAACCCTAGGTTTTTCGCCTCAAATTCATGCCTCCAGCGGGTCCTATGTGGTGTTTCGTGCCAATGTTTCTCCAATGTACATTATGAATGTCAGCGCTCCAATTCATGTGATTGCCATCCCATTCCATGACAACAAACCGATTTATGGAAATCTACAGCTATACATAATGATAAATGGAATCAATGTGAACTACACCTATAAGACAACAATACAGATTCCTCCAGGCAGACAAAATACAATATACCTTCCAGCGATGGCTGAAGGGCATTATAACATCACACTTTATACAGATTACAATGGCATAAAATCAATGATTATAAAAGAAGATTTTGCAGTAGTTCCTGCACCTTTGCCATACGAATTAACCTTTTCAAATGATGGCTCAAAGATTATATTCAAGAGCAAGGTTTTAAATCAAACAGGACAGATAGATCCAAATACCACATTCCGGCTTGAAATCTATGTGTGGGATGGCATACAGGAGAACCTTGTTGATGTATTTACAAACGTAACAAATTTAACAATTAATGTACCTGCATCTTGGAAGACTGGAATACTCATCGTTGATGTTGTTGATCAATACGGATGGCGTAATGGAATGAGTGTAGATCTTGCACACTTTCAATTTCAGGGCTATCCTGCAGAATATGATTATGAGCAAATACACAGGTATCCCTTGGCTGGGCGAAGCTGGCCATGGTATGTAGGTGTGCTAATTTTTATTTTGGTGATGCTAACAGTAGCAAAGAGGTGGCTTGGAGATGGCGGAAGTGGAGAGGAGTAAAGGGAGCGTATACCAGCAATGGCATGAGGCGTTACTGGAGAATTACATCATAGTGTTTCAGACAGAGATAAAGAAGTTGAATTCTCTGCCGACAAGTGAATTCTGCATACCGTCTGGAGACATAGACGATCTCCTCGAAGTTGCAAAATTCTTTGAAGTAGAGATCCCAGAGGATGCGAATCTAAAGGATCTCAGAACTTTCAAGAAATACCTGGGTATCATAAAGAACAAGGCCAAGAAGACGGTACTGGAAGACCTCCGCCCGACGGATCCATATGCTCAGGTTATCAACACGCTAAAAGAGAATGATGTACGAGCCATGGAGGGGGAGAAGGTATGAGCTATACATATGTAGCACAAAAAATGAGAGAATACGATTTTTGGCTTCGTGAGAGTCGTCTTCTACCTGAGGATATTTCCCCTTTTCTGAAGAAGGCAATACTATTATCTGAAGAGGGCTACCGCCGAGGGGATTTGGATCGTAGAAAAGCAGTTCTGTTTGGTGTTGTATTCAGGGAGAAATATGGGTTCAAGTACCGGGTAGTATCTGATAGACACCTTGTCATAATTCCAAAATCTCCAGGGGAGTTGATGCGTGCATTTTTGAAGTATCCGCAGCTTTTAGCCATTATCGGGAACCGTCATTCTGGCAAAACAATTACCGCCTGGACCCTATCCCTTCAGGCGCTTGAGAAGATGCCTGATGCAATGATGTACGTGTATGGAGATGTTGATGGACTTGGTGAGCAAATTATAAAGATGAAGCCAGAGCTTGGGGAGAGGATAATCATAAAGAAATATTACAGTTTGCCACCACTGGATGGAAGAAAGAAAATCGTGCTTTACAATGAGTTAGCCCCGGCGCTCATGTCTAAAAAAGCACTTAGCAATGCGAATGTGGAGATGAACCTTCAAGCCCTGCGCTCCAGGCACTTGAGCACATGGGTGATCTATAATGTGATACGTACTGGTTCACTTGAGAGCACGCTGAGAGATACAGCAGACATAAAGATGTTCCGATGGACCACGGCAGAACTTCTTGCAAATACAATGCAGTACTTACCGAAAGGGTGGCAGGAGATTTTGAAAATCTGTACAAGTCTGAACATCAACGAAGGGCTTGTATTTGCCCCGGTCCCAGGCAAAGGAACAAAAATATTCATACATGAGACCAATCCACCACAGTGGCTTTTAGAAGCTGCGAAGAGAGCCAAGGAAGATACATTATTAATGATGGTGAAGAGCGAGAAGGAGAGGTACATTCTTGAGCGCATAGGGCGGTTATATGAAAAAGGTTTGGGTACGAAAGAGATAAAGCTGATCCTGGAGAGAGAGGGCATAAATCTAAGCGAGAGGAGCATACGGGCAAAACACAAGAATTGGAAGAAGTTGGTTGGGCTCTTGGATGAAGAAGTAGAAAAAAATAAATAGAATGGAGGTGATGAATATATGGGATGGAAAAATTTGAAATGGAAAATAAGTACTATATTCGGGATATTTGGGGCTATAATAGTAATAGAGGCGGTTGGTTTGGGGCAGTATATAGCGTCGGCCCTGACGGCATCATCCACAGAGAAAATGTGGATATGGTGGATGACTGGTGGAGTGATTTTGACATTTCTGATGATAGTAAATTATGCCATCTACAAGAGAAAGGAAAAAATAAAAAGGAGGGTAGCCTCATGAAAAAAGGAGAGAAAATGCTGATTATAATTCATCTTATTGGCATTGCATTTTTCTTTGGAATGGCTGCGTATACATGGATGCTATCGCACCCGTAGTGAGAACCAATGAAAGCGATCATCTACGCCAGGGTGAGCACGGAGGAGCAGAAGCGGAAGGGCTACAGCATAGAGGCACAGATAGAGGCATGCAGAGCGTATGCGAAGGCGAAGGGCTGGGATGTGGTTTTGGAATTCAAAGAGGCAAAGAGCGGCAAGAGTGCAGAGAACAGAGAGCAGCTCCAGCGTGCTTTAACTTTTTTAGAGGAGGGCGGAGCGGACATTCTTTTAGTATGGCGCCTGGACAGATTGACCCGTTCAATCATAGATTTTCAGAAAATACTTGAGCGGGTAGGTCCCAAGATCTCCTCCGTGGTAGAAGGTTTGGATATGAGTACCTCGGCAGGGAGATTCGTTGCAAATATCCTTATTGCGTTTGCACAATACGAGAGGGAGAGTATAGGAGAGAGAACGAAGCTTGGACTAGAGAGGGCAAAGAAAGAAGGTAAACACATAGGGAGAAGGGCCAAGTATCCAGATGAGATTGCAGAGAAGGTGAGAAGATTGGCACAAAGAGGATTCTCCAGGAGAGAGATTTCTGAGAAGTTAGGAATCCCAGATAGTGCAATAAGATCTATCCTGTATTACCGGAAATCATAAGAAAAAAATTTCCGCCCTTTTTCCGGGGTTTTTGTCAGCAAACGGACGGTTCATGACTGTTTTTATCTCACAAATCCCGTATTTTACACAACTTTTCAAATTCTTATATTATCGCTGTGGGGTGTGTGGTGGGGAAGATTTTTCTCTTACCATGTAATATGTATATATAGATATTCAACTTTGAAGTTGAAGGAAAGGCAAAACCAAGAAGATGAAAATGTAAACGGCCCACCCAGCAAAGGCGGCAATGGCCAGAGCAAGCGCTGCAGCTATTCCGTGCAGATAGAGCCAGACCCCAAATATGCCAAAGCCCCAGAAGAGGAGAGAGAAAAGGATCCAGCCTAAAAGTTCCTTGGGGGTCATTTTATTCTCTGAGCAGCCCAGATCTCTTTCTTTTTTCTAAAATCTCTTTTTTTACCTCCTCTTATTACAATAACCTCTGCGCCCATATCTTTGTAATCTTCAATGACTTCATTAAAGTAATCCCTTGGTAATTTCCCAGGATCCAAGATTACAATTGCCAGATATTTGACTTTTCTTTTATATCTTTTTACTTCTTCATATCCCTTTGATAAAGTTGAACGATTATATGCAAATTTCAGTTCCAATCCAAACTTATCATCAATAATTAGATCCACAGATTTTGGCTGGAAAGTAATCCTATGTCCTTTGTATTTCCATATGAGATATGCTTTTAGATGCTCCTTAAATGCCATTTCATCTACAAAAGAAGTATCTGCAGCAGTAGGAGCATAATCCTCCTCAATATCCCTTAACAGTCCATAAAAGAATGTTTCATCAGGATCTTCAAATTTCCATTCAACTTTTTCACTTGTGGGTGGAGGCCTGTACTGTCCCCTTTCAGGAGCTACATATTGCTCAGGCTCATACTCAATTTCCTCAACTCCTTCTTCCTCCTCTGAAACTTTACTCTCCTGCGGTGAGATCTGGGCCTCTTCCTCTATTTTCTCCATTTCTTCAATGTAATAGTCCATAATGTCTTTGATTGGTATTTTTCTATCTTTTGCATCTTCAATAACCTCTTTCAACTTGAAAAGTTTGTATACATAGTTCACATAATCTTCCTTTTTGTAATATCCTCTTTCGGGCATTTCTGGTCCTTCAAGATCATAATCCTTTATCATCTTTTTAAGATCTCTGGTGGTATATCTCTCTAAAATCATCCGCTTTACCTGCTTCTGAAGATTTTTCTTCTTTATGGCTGCAGCCGTGGCCTTGCCAGTCTTGACTATGGCCCGGCCCATACTTTTCCCGATTTTTTTAAATAGTCCCATTCAAGCCACCTCATACTATTCTCCATCATTCTTTATCTTGAGGCCCTTCTTTTTGGCAATCTCTCTTATCTCGGGACCTATCACCGGGTCCTGGAGGGCCCAATCAATGTGAAAGCAGGAATCAGAATGGCACAAATCGCAATACAAAGTAAGATATTTGCCATTTGGCTTGAGCCAGATGTTGAAGATTTCCTTCTTTCCACCGTGAATGTCGTATGCGGTTATGTGGTCCGTGTAGGTGTTGATATCCACAATCCAGTGCAACCTCTTTCTTTGTGCTTCAAGCTCGTCTTCAGGCATGGAAGCCATCTCATCAATCTCTTTCAGTTTCTCCGCTATAATACGGCCCTTCTTTGTGAGCTTTACCATTTTTGCAGATCTACCCTTGTATTGTGTTTCTATCATTTCAATATAACCTTCGTTTGCAAGTTTATTAACGGTATTTTGTAGAGCATAATAATTTTTAATTAAAGATTGAAGAGATGAGATATAAATTGGCTTATCTGAATTTAATAGTTCTTTTAAGATTGTTGCCGCATGCTTTTCATTTAAAGATGACTTACTACTCACAACTGATAATTATGTAACTATAATATTTAGGATTTAATTTTATAACTTATAATTGCAAAATAAAAACTTTTAAATACTTTAAAAGTATTACTTATAATTGTAAAATATAAGGTGATAGGAATGGAGTTGGTGTTAAAGGTGCAGGAGTTAGGGAGGATAGCAATACCAAAGCACGTGAGAGAGATTTTGAACATTGAGCCAGGAGACATTGTGAAGATAGAGATCAAAGATGTGATCCACACAGCGCAGGAGGTGGCGGCGGATGCTCCCTGATGTTACCGTACCTGAGGGAATAGTGCAGCGGATCATAGATGACATTTTCGTGAACGAGGTGGATCATCGCCCGGATCTGATGTATGTGGAATATGAGACCGTGCACACAATAGTGAGGCTCACGATTCTGAGGCTTGAACGGCTTGGCGTGTTCGACAGGGCGAAGCTGAACGAGTTTGCGGAGGTGAGTGAATGAGAGAGTGCCCCTATTGCGGAGCAAATGACTGGGAATATATTGGTTTTCACGGGGGATTTAAGGAATACAGATGTAAAAGATGTGGGGGAGTAATCGCATTTGATTACACGGATCATCTAACTGGATCTGGTCAGAAATTTTTGAGTGAGTTTGCGGAGGTGAGCGGGGAATGATATACAAATGTGAAATCTGGAATAGTTACGGAAAAGATGGCTATTGGACTGAGGTTGATGTTGTTGGCGAGGATTTTCTCACAGAGTTCAGGCGAAGATTCGGGCATCTCCGTTTTCGCAATGTGAAGATGCTACACCCACTCACAGGCGAGTGGATAGATGTAGGGGTGAGCGGGGAATGAAGCTGAGAGAGAAGGAGTTTTTGGATGAGTACTGCCGCGGCAGAACGCTTGAAGAGTGCTTTGAGATGCGCAAAAAGATTAATGGTGACGAGTAATGATGCGTGGGCAGCTGCGGCTGGACGATTACAAGGATCCGTTTGCATCTTTTGTTTTGCCACGCTATTTTGAGGGCCGTCCAGTTTATGAGCAGCTGAAAATCATTGCCTTGAAACTCGCATCTGAAAAGGAAACAATCACGGCTGATGACCTACGAGAGTACTGCCCTCCTGGAGTGAACAAGAAGGTGCTGGGTGCCGTGATCGGGGCACTGAAAAGGAAAGGTTATCTCAAAGAGGTTGGTGTGGTGAAGTCAGGGGTTCCAAGCAATCACGGGCGTGTAATCTGGGTGTACCGAATAACCGATGAAGGAAGATCTTATCTTTTTGAGATGCTGGAAGAGGATGGGATGTCTGGCCTTGGGGAGCTGAAGTACTCCCCGGGCCCTGATGTTGGGGTGAGGGAGTGAGTTATAACCGTGATGAATTTCTGATGTGGATGTATAACGAGAGATATCGGCGAGCAACGATAGACGATTATGATCGTAGACTGAGGAGGATTTTTCAGCAGATAGATCTTAACAACATCTCAAAAACTGATCTCACATTATGGCTAATGGATCAGGAGATGCAAAGGGGTAAAGTTGCATTAAACCATGACATAAAGGCGATAAACGCATATATGAGATTTCTGGGTAAGGATATAAAGCTTAAAACCTGGGCCACCCGTAGCGTAAGGGAGATATATATTCCATCGGAGGAAGATATGGAATTCATATTAAACTTCAAATGGCCTAATCCAGGGATTACCAGGAGAAACCAGTTAATTGTAAGGTATGCGTTTTTAGCCTTGAGGAGATCCGAGATTGCTAATTTAAATGTAGGAGATGTTAATGAAAGGTGGATCAGCATAAGAGACAGTAAGATGAATGTATCTAGGAAAATTCCAATGCCAAAGGAGGTATGGAAATTAACCTATGATTATATCAAATATTACAGGATTCCATCTGACAAATATGCACTTTTCACCACATCCCAAGGGAGGATCCACATAAAGACCATAGGGACTATTTTCTGGACCATAGCGAAGGCCTTGGGTAAGCCATTGCATCCTCACAGTTGCCGACATTGGAGGGCCGTGGATCTTTATTTAAAGGGTGTGGATCTTGAGGCAATAAGGCAGTATTTGGGCCATGCAAAGCTATCCACCACTCAGATTTATCTCAAGTCATTACTGAGCTCAATAACTCTATCTCAGATTTACGAGAAGGATAACCTATTTGGAGGATATGATGTAGAAACCCACGAAATAAAGGAAAAATAGAGGAGGTGATATATGTGAAAAGTTCAAATTTGGATGGGACCGGTAAAATAAGAAATGGGGCCGACCGGATTTGAACCGGCGACCTCCCGGTCTCTGCAGCCCTTTGGGGGTAAAGCACCTTTTCCAAAGGGGCTCTATCAGCCGGGTGCTCCAACCATGCTAAGCTACGGCCCCGTGCGGGTGTGTATTATTTTTCTCTATTTAAAACTTTTTTGCCTATATGGAGGCTCCGAAGAATATGTTGATTATGTACCCGAATATGTAGGACAGGGCGGCTGCTCCGAGACCAAGCACCACCATTTCGGTAACCTTCTTTTTCACGGATATGCCTGACATTACGGAGATGATCATGGAGACAAGGCTCAATGCAATCGCTGCAAATAGTATGGAGAAAGGAAGTGCTATGAGGGAGTTTGGGGCTATGAAATATGGCACGACAGGAAAGAACACCCCAGTTATGTAGGCAAATCCAGTGTAAATGGCTGCCCTTCTCTCGTTGGAATCCTCCTCAGGTATGATGTTCTCAGGTTCTCCGTTCTCTACGATATAATCTGCCGCCTCATCAGATACGCTTCCAGAGAGTCCCATGTCTTCAAGTCTCTCCTTTATCTCCTCCCTTGCACGGTCCTTAGATAGTGCAAAAACTATACTCAGACGCTTTCTTATACCCTCGTTCACCTGTCTCTGTGAACGCACCGATACGTAGGTACCAATTGCCATGGATAGAGCACCGGCCACTCCGACGATCAGGCCACTCAATCCAACGAGAAAGGGGTTGTTTACATAAACGGCGGATAATCCTGTTACAGCTCCAAGAAGTTCCACCAGTCCGTCGTTCATTCCCAGAACGAGGTCCCTTATGTTCTCTGCATGCAGAACTTTTTTCTCATTTTCAAATATTTTTTCGTGTTCTATTTCGTCAAGAATGATTTTTCCAAGTTCTCTACGCTCATTCTCACTCAATTTTTCATTTTTGTAAAAATCGTAATAGGTGGCAATGGTTGCAGATTCGGTTGCTTCAAAGAGGGATACGAGGTATACAGAACCGAGCAAGTACCTTGCTACCTTCATTGTAAACCTTTTCCAGGCACCTATTTTGATCCTTGGCACATTTCCTCCCCTGCTCTCTACAAATCTTTTCCAGAACTCCGCATGCCTCTTTTCTATGTTGGATAGTCCGTGAAGCTTCTTTTTTATATCCTCTCTCTTTTCTATTCTGCTGAGATATTCGTATATCTGGGAATCTTTCATTTCGCTTGCGTAGAACCTCTTTGCGAGATCTATGCTTTTCATCCTCTCAGGCATATATCTGAGCCTATTTAAATTTTTAATTTTTGAGCGAAGCGTAATTTTTATAATATTCAAGGAGATTACAAGGCAGGTGAAACTGATGGTTGAGAAATTCAGATGTCAGCTGGTTTCTTGGAAGGACATTGAGAGATGGTCAAAGGACATAGTTAAAAGGGTTCTAAAGAGCGGTTATACCCCTGAAATTGTAATAGGTCTTGCCCGCGGTGGTCTTGTGCCCGCAAGGTTAATGGCAGATTATCTCAATATAAAGGAACTCTACGCTGTTAAAACCGAGCACTGGGGATTGACCGCCACTCCTGATGGCAAGGCTCGACTTGCCCAGGGATTGCAGATAAGCATTGAGGGCAAAAAAGTGCTTGTGGTGGACGATATAACGGATACCGGGCAGAGTTTGAGACTAGCAGTGGATCACATTGCAACCCACAATCCGGAAGAAATAAGAAGTGCAACGCTCTTGCATATAACCCATTCAAAGTACGTGCCGGATTACTACTCTGAGGAGGTACCCGAGGACAGGTGGACTTGGTTCATCTTTCCCTGGAACGTTTATGAGGATATGAGAAACCTTATTCCTAAGACCCTGTATGAGCCAAAGAGTGTTGATGAGGTGAAAGAAGCCCTGAAAGAGCAGTTTCAAATCAATGTGAAGAAGAGCGTGATTCGGGAAGTGCTCAGAGATCTGAAAAATAGGGGAGTTGTGGAGAAAAACGATGGATACTGGGAGTTGATAAAATGAAACTTCTAAAGGAATCTTTGAGAAATGCTCCTGTCATAATGAAGGGCAATTATCCCTATTTCATTCATCCCCTGACAGATGGGATTCCAGAGATAGACCCTGCAGTTCTCAAGGATGCTGTGAATGAGATAATAAAGGTTATAGACATTGATAATTTTGATAAGATTGTTGCAGTGGAGGCCATGGGTTTACCTATCGGTGTGGCTCTTAGCATGGAACTCACAAAACCTATGACGGTGATAAGAAAACGTCCATACGGCTTGCCGGGAGAGGTTGAAGTAGAGCAGCATACCGGCTATTCCAGGGGTAAACTTTACATAAATTCCATAACCTCTGAGGATAGAGTGCTCCTTGTGGATGATGTCCTCAGCACGGGGGGTACAATAACTGCTGTTGTTAACGGGATAAGGAGAATAGGTGCAGAGATAAGTGATATAGTGGTCGTGGTGAACAAGAACAAGGACCTAGGAGCCCTGGAGAGGAAAATAGGGTATAAAATAAAAACCATAGTGAACATAGAAATAGTGGATGGAAGGGTGAAGGTTTTGGATTAGAGCGTTTTTTCCAAAATTTCATCTATCTCTTTTTGAAACATCTTGTACAGGTTGGCCACAAACTCCTTTTTCATTTCTGGGGGTAATGATACCACTCCAAGTTCTCCGAGTGCCTTTGTCAAAAGTGCGGTTGCCTCCAGTTCCTTTATTTTTGCATTTAGGTACATCATCATTGCCTCATGAATTTCATCTTTTACCTTAGGATTCTTGTCTATTCTCTCCTTTATGTATTCCTTGACCTGATCCTTCATGATGTCCCTCATAACCTCTATAACCATGTCCTCTGATGGCATGATCTTCTCGCTCTCCTTCAAAATCTCCTCAACATTTTTCACCATAATTTCATATATGAAATCATTTGATAAGTAGATTTCTGCATGGGGAAGTAAAATTTAAATACTTCTAAGTTCATTAATCCAAAAATATATTTGGTGGTTTAAATGGTGCAGGGAACGTCCATAAAAATGGTGCTGGATTATATTTCCAAAAAGAAGGGTATTGAAGGTCTAAACGCTTTGAGGGATAGGGTCAATAAAGATAGAGTAATTTTTATGAAAGAATCTGACATCAAGGCAGGAGAGAACTATCCCGGATTCTATTTTGCAAGAATTTTAGATGCGGCGGTTGAGATTCTCGAAGAGAATGAAGTTGAGGATATGGGAAAGTACTTTGGGGAGCACATGAATGTCAGTTTCAAGGGCCTAATTGGCAGGTATCCTCCAAAGAAGACCATGCAAACCATGGTTCTTGCCATAAGGAAGTATTTGCCCATATTCCACGTTGGCTTCAAAACCATAACTTCCAAGTCCTACTGGCTTCTGATATCGAAGATCAAGAAGAGCTACTATCCATTCATAGATGGAATGGTGAAGGCACTTTTTGAGAAGCATGGAGGGATAAGAGAGGTAAAGAAAGCCCTTGAGGAAAACAGGGTAGAATACACATTGAAATTCTAAATCTTTTCAATACTTTTCCGAAAAAATTCTTATCACGCTATTTTGTATTATCGTGGCTGAGAGGGTATCGTCTATCTTATCAAAGTCCACATCATCTAGGGGAGATATTGCTATGATCTCATTTTTCTCTCCAAGTATCCAGTGCACCACTATATTTCTCTCGCTCCTTATTTCCAGATATCCCTCCGGGTATGTGGGTGACCAGTGGTGAAGAAAATCTCCCTTGAATATCTCCTTGAAGTATCTTTCAAATTTTGTGGGGCCCATTGTGGTAACAACGTCTATCCATATCCACTCTGAATCGTACTCGTCCACGGATTTTATGAACTTCTCCCTGTCTTCTTGGGAAAACATCAGAGGACACCTTCAAATTCCTGCTGAAGTTCTATCATCACCTGATCCAGTACCTCTTCAAAGGATACTCCCCTGTACTCCCTCAGCCCTCCCAGAGGACTCTGTAGTTTTGCTATAAAAACGCCGTTTTCCTCCAAAAATTCTATGTTGCAGAGGATTTCCTCCATCATATCACCTAAGCCCGCTATCGCGAGGTAATATAAAAAATTTCCCTCAAATAAGTGAGTAAAGTTTAAATGTAAGATTAACATTGTACCGCCACTGGTAGGTGGTCGATAATGGCAGGTTTAGGTCCTTACTTGGTGAAAAGATTGATTCAAGCAGCGATTACAGTATTCGTGGTGACCAGTCTTATATGGGCTCTCTTTGAGGCCATGCCTGGCGACCCGACTGATCCGTTCTATGCAAATCCTAATCTGAAAGCGTCGGATGTTGCCAATATGGCTGTATCTTTTGGACTTGCGGATAAGTACATTGACACTCTTACAGCTCAAAATTTTAAGTTGGTTCCGAACTCAGAGATTCCGAATTCTGATCCAAACAACACCTATTATTACACAATGCTGGTCTACAACCGGCATCCGAGGGCTGTGTCTTTTACCCTCAATATGGATTTAAAGAATACGGGAATTTACGTTGTTAGCTCTCCAACGGAGATACATTTGAATCAGGTTTATCTGAAAACATCCTCTACTGAAAGGGTTCCTGCAGAGTATAAGTACTACTGGCACTCTTATCAAAGCAATCTGGGTAGATCGATACAGACCGTTGGTGTGCTGCCAAAAAAATATGTGTATGTGCTGTTTGAGGTGCCAGGTAAAAATGCGCAGCTTCCACAGAATTTAAAGGTTTTCAACCTGTATGTTGTGGACAAACCTCTCTATGAAAGGTACGTGTTTTTCCTCAAGGATATGTTCACCTTTAACTTTGGAAAATCCATAATTTACAATGAAAACGTCTCCACGATCCTCGCACAGAGGGTGCCCAGAACACTTCTATGGTTTGGTCTTGGAACGCTGATAACCTACGGCATAGGTGTGCCTCTGGGAACGTATATTGCTTGGAGAAGAGGTGGTGCAGCCGAAGGAGCGGTTGTTGGTGCCAGTTTATTCTTCTACAACATGCCTTCCTTCTGGTTGGGTTTAATATTCCTGTGGATATTCTCCTACACCCTGGGCTGGACGCCAATAGGTAAGTTTGCAAGTCAGGGGGATACCGGCCCGGGTTCTACCTGCGCCGTACTTGGAATTTGCCCTGGAAACCCGTTTTATGTGGTTGTTGATTATGGATGGCATCTTATCCTACCTCTAACGGTTATAGTGCTTCTGGGTATTGCTGGAGTGATTCTTCTGCAGAGAACTTCGATGCTTGAAACAATGGGGGAGGATTACATCCTTACAGCCAAGGCGAAGGGTCTGCCTGAGAAGGTTGTCAGAAATAAGCATGCTAGGAGGAACGCGGAGTTGCCCATAGTGACATCCTTCGTTCTCTCTCTTGCCTATGCAATAGGTGGTGCTGTTATACTGGAGCAGATATTCTCCTATTACGGTGTGGGTTACACCTATCTTCAGGCTCTGATGAGACAGGACTTCTTCCTTGCAGGTGCAACGTTGTTTATAATATCTCTGCTGGTCATATTGGGGAACATTCTCGCCGATATACTCTACGGTATACTTGATCCAAGGGTGAGGCTTCAATAAGGAGGTGTGATGGATGGTAGAAGTTTCAAAATGGGATGAAATGCGAAGGCACATGAAAAGAAGTTTGAAGCAGGGATGGAAACTATACAGCCAGAGCAAATACGGTATAGTGGGATTATCCTTAATCCTCATATTTGCCATTATGGCCATATTCGCTCCCGTACTTACTCCATACACCCCTCAATTTGAGGCACCAACTGAAGATGCTCTAAGAACCTATCTCTATGCATTCAATACAACCGATCAGATAAACGGACTGGTGGTTGGTTATACTCAGTTAAATACCGCTTCTCCGGAAGCAGGGGATTGGATAATAATAAATCACGGACGGACAATTCAGGGTGTGTTTGTTCAGAATCCGAAGAGGGTTGGAGAGCCTGAAAAAACACCATGGGAGACAACTCCTTTGAAATTCACACTGTCTCTGAGGAGTATACCGGGAATTTCTGCCACTGAGACTGTGCAGGATATGGCATTTCTCTCGCCATCTACGTCTGATCTGCAGTACCATTACAGCGGTACTGGTCAGGATCCAAACTGGGATGGAGAGTTGGTTTTCATCACCCAGCACCATTTAGTCGTCTATGATTTGTACAATTTTAAGGATCCCAACTATCACAGAATGCTGGTTAAAACTCTCAATTATGAGCCCACCTGGCTCACGGTGGATGTTACCTCATCAGGAGATACAACTGTGCCTGTTGAGTACTCCAAGTCCCCTGTGGTTGTACCATCCAGATTTATAGCGGTCGGAAATGCTCACAATGTTGATCTTTACTGGTACTACTATACTTACTCCAATGACTCTTACATGCCATCAGCCCAGCAATCTTTCAGGAAGGTGTTCAACGCCACCTATACGGATAGCATAATCTTTAAGCCTTTCCTGTTCTTCAATGATCAGCTTTACAATGCCAATCTGGGGAAGGATCAGAACGTTTTTGTTGTACCTCTTCAGACGAAGACTCTGGTTTACAAGGGTTTTGATCTTCACACCTTCCCCATGCCATTCCTGACTCCTGGTACGCTACCCATCATGCCCATGCCAAAGATCGTGGTCACGGAGTTCAATTTTGCCCTAACGGCGCCACCATCATTCTATGCGGGCAGTCCTGATCTTGGTAGGAATTACATATTCCTCCCTGTTCAGGAAAATGGTGTTCCAAAGATCTATGTTATGAATACTCTGGGTGATTCTGCCGGGCATGTCACGATTGAAAACGCCTGGACAATGGATCTTGGAAAGGGTGTTGCCACGGCTGCTCCCTTTGTGAGTTATGCTGGTGGTAATTATACGGTGTACGCATCCACCTATGTGAAGAGCGAGCACACGGGTTACCTTTACAGGTTCAAGAAGGGTGTTTCGGATAACTCCTTCTACATGTATCCGTTCAACCATACAAAGAATGGGGTCATACCACTCGATTCTGCCATAGTGAGAATAGACTATGTTCCCGAGAACTCTGAACTGTTCCTTCTGACGAGCAATAATGATCTATACCTTCTTGATCTAAATCAGTACGAAAGGGCGGGATATCTAAGTGTTGGTAAGTTTACGTACTACAACAATCAGACAGGAAAGATTTCAGTGTTCCCCTATCCACCTGGAAGCAAGTTGACCTACTATACCTATTTGGGTACCCTATCTGGATCCAAGTACTCATCCTCTGCCGCAGCCCTTGATATATATGGGGTTTATTATTGCAATGATACCAAGACTGTGGGACTGGTTATTCTGAAGGGCGAGAGCGTTCTGCCTCTGCCCCCTGGCCATTATCCCAGCGGAAACTGGTACATCCTGGGTACAGATGATAAGGGTCACGATATATGGACCTGGCTTGTCTATGGTGCTAGAGTTGCATTCATAGTTGGTATCTTATCCGCATTCTTTTCGGTGATGATAGGTACGCTCTACGGCGTCTATTCTGGCTACAAGGGCGGGTTGATAGATACTCTGCTGATGAGATTTGTGGACATAATGCTTACATTGCCTGTGCTGCCCATATTGCTCATACTCACATCCATTCTGGGGCCCAGTATATGGAACATAATCCTGGTGATCTCCGCCCTCGGCTGGTCCGGAGTTGCTAGGGTTATACGTGCTCAGACCCTGTCCCTCAAAGCAAGACCCTTTGTGGATGCCGCCAAGGTGGCTGGAGCGAGCAACACGAGGATCATGCTCTCCCATATATTCCCCAATGTACTTCCTTTCTCGTTCCTCTATATGACCCTCGGTGTGGCAGGAGCGATTATATCTGAGGCATCACTGAGCTTCCTTGGTCTAGGAGATCCAAAGGCTATTTCTTGGGGACAGATGCTTTACAGTATCCAAACGGCGGGTGCAGTTATGTACGCATGGTGGTGGCTCTTGCCTCCAGGTCTGGCCATAACACTCATATCTCTGGGCTTCTACTTGGTTGGCAGGGCGTTTGACGAGATCCTTAACCCGCGCTTGAGGAAGAGGTGATAAAAATGGCGAGAACACTGTTGGATGTTAGGAACCTTTCGATACACTACAAGATTCAGGCTGGCTGGGTCTACGCTGTGGATGGTGTCAGTTTCAAACTTGAAAAGGGAGAAACCATGGGTCTTGTGGGAGAATCCGGATGTGGTAAGACCACGACTGGCTACGGAATAACCCAGCTTCTTGCCAGCAATGCATACATAAAAGAGGGCAGTAAGGTAATATTTGACAGGAAGGATCTGGTTCAAGTGGGTACAGTGCCAAGCAAGAAATTCTCCGGATATAGAAAAATTGTTGAGTATCATCCTGAGATGAGAAAGTACAGATGGAACAGAATCTCGATGATATTCCAGGGAGCCATGAATGCCTTTAACCCTGTTTTCAAGGTTGGAGATCAGATAATTGAGGCGATTCTCACCCATAAGAATGTGAGTGAACAGGAAGCGAGAAAGAGGGTTGAGGAACTATACAAATTGGTTGGTATACCCGTTGATAGAATTGACAACTATCCCCATGAGTACAGCGGAGGTATGAAACAGAGGGCTATGATTGCCATGGCCCTTGCTCTGAATCCTGATTTGATAATAGCGGATGAGCCTACCACGGCTCTGGATGTGGTTACTCAGGATAAGATTCTGGGTGAGATGGCCCGGCTGCAGAAGGAGGAAAATGTGGCCATGATACTGATAACCCACGATGTCAGTGTGGTTGCAGAAATGGCCCACAAAATGGCTGTTATGTATGCCGGGCACCTCGTTGAGACGGGTTCTACAAGGCAGGTATTCAAGGAAACCGCACACCCGTACATGGAGGCATTGCTCAATGCGTTCCCCAATATAAGGGGTGAGAAGAAGAGGCTCAAGGCCATACCCGGTTCTCCACCTGATCTTGCGAATCCACCCAAGGGCTGCAGGTTTGCACCTCGCTGTCCCTATGCTAAGGATATATGCCTTGAGAAGGAACCACCAGTGATTGAAGTTGCTCCCGGACACTATTCCAAGTGTCACTTTGCAGAGGAGCTTTATGGTGAATTGGGCGGGGGTGAGAGAAATGAGTGAAGAGAATAACGGTGAAGTGATTATCCGTGTGAGGAACCTCAAGAAGTACTTTGAACTGCATGCAGGAATGTTCAAGTTCTGGGGTGAGCCCATATACGTTAAGGCCGTTGATGGAATAAACTTTGATATTCATCGTGGAGAAATTCTGGGTCTTGTGGGAGAATCCGGATGCGGTAAGACCACCACGGGCAGACTTCTCACAAGACTTGAGGATCCAACTGAGGGAAACATCCTCTTCGAGGGAGAGGATATTGCAAAACTGAAAGGTAAGCAGCTGAAAAATTACAGGAGAAACGTGCAGATGATATTCCAGGACCCCTACGAATCTCTGAATCCTCGCTTTACTGTGCAGAAGACTGTTATGGAACCCTTGCTTATACATGGTATTGGAGATACCTACGATGATAGGGTGGAAATGGTGATTAAGGCTCTGGAAGATGCAGAATTGAGACCTGCGGAGGAATACCTTGACAGGTTTCCTCACGAGTTGAGCGGAGGTCAGAGACAGCGCGTTGCCATTGCCAGGGCCCTGGTACTCAGACCAAAGTTCATAGTGGCTGATGAGCCCGTGTCCATGCTCGATGTTTCTATCCGTGCAGGCGTGATGAACCTTATGCTCGATCTGAGAGAGAGGTACGGTATACCATTCTTGTTCATAACACACGATATTGCAGTCTCCAGGTACATGTCAGATAAGATGGCTGTGATGTACCTCGGCAAGATAGTTGAAATGGCCAACTCGGACGATGTGGTCTTCAACCCCATGCATCCATATACAAAGGCACTGATTTCTGCTGTTCCTGTGCCAGATCCAGATCACAAGCATGGCCGTGTGGAAATCAAGGGAGAGATTCCAAGTCCCATAAACCTGCCTCCGGGGTGCAGATTCTGGCCTCGCTGCCCATACGCGCAGAAAGGCCTGTGCGATGTGAAGGAACCTCCTCTTGTGGAGATTGAGCCAGGACACTTTGTAGCTTGCCATTTTGCAGAGAAACTTGCCTCCGAGGGATTTGATACAGAACTGGAAAAAACAAATGAAATTGGGAAGATAGAAGAAGAAACAGAGTAAATGGCGTTACACGCCAATCATTTTTTCTTTTATGGTTTTGTCCTTCTTATTGTTCTGGGATACGGTATGGCGTATTTTATGTGTGATAATCCTGCAAGCCACCACACAAGCCTATCCACACCCAGACCGAATCCCGCATGGGGTACGCTTCCGTATTTTCTAAGATCCACGTACCAGTAGTAGTTCTCAGGATTGAGCCCCTCTTCTTCCATCCTTTGAATAAGCACATCCAGTTTGTAGATTCTCTCACCTCCACCTATGATCTCTCCGTATCCCTCTGGAGCGAGCATGTCATGGCACAGAACAACCTCTGGATTTTCAGGATCCGGTCTGTGATAGAATGGTTTTATTGATGCTGGGTAGTGGGTTACAAAAATAGGTTTGTCAAACTTCACTGTTATTGCAGTTTCTTCATCCGCTCCAAGATCATCGCCATACTCAATATCAATTCCTTCATTCTGGGCAAATTCGATGAGTTCCCCGTACTTCATACGAATGAAAGGTTTCTCTATGTTTTCTAGGATTTTTATGTCTCTGTTTAGAAATTCAAGTTCCCTTCTACGTTCGTCCAAAACTCTCTGAATTATTTGCACTATGAGTTCCTCTTCATCCTTCATCATATCATCGTTGTGGTACCATGCTGCCTCTGCCTCTGCATGCCAGTACTCTGTGAGGTGTCTCCTCGTTCTGCTCTTCTCCGCACGAAAACTGGGAGCAATGGTATATACCTTTTCGAGGGAGAATATGAAAGTTTCAAGGTAGAATTGCGCGCTCTGTGTGAGGTATGCCTTTCTGCCAAAATAAGGAACCTCAAATAGGGTGGATCCCCCTTCCACAGCACCAGTGACGAATATGGGGCCCTGTACCTCATAATACCCTGTTTCCCTGAAGTAATCATGAATGGCTCCAAAAACGGTGTGCCTAATTTTAAGGATGGCGTTCATCTCCCTGCTCCTTAGCCAGAGATGTCTGTTGTCAAGGAGGAAATCATCGCTCTTGTCCTTGGTTATGGGAAACATGTATGAAGGCCCAATGATATCAATGGTGTTCACATCAATTTCGTATCCTGTTGGAGCTCTGGCCTCCTTTCTTACAGAACCGCTGAGTATTATGGAAGATTCCACCCCAACCTTATCAAGTTCCTTGAACTTTTCTGAACCTATCTTTTTCTTCTCAACAACACACTGGATTATGTCTGAAGAGTCTCGGAGAACCACGAAAATGATCTTTCCCATGCGCCTCTTCCTGTAAATCCAGCCCCGAAGGCTAACCTCCTTTCCTATGAAATCATCTGAAAGTACCTCTTCCACCTTGTGAAACATAAACTTGCATGAGGGTTATTTATTTATAACTTATCTTTCTGGAGCCAATAAATATATATCGTGGAATAGGAATATACTCACGTGGAAAAAAATCGAGGCTTGTATTCGTATCCAATATACGATACACTATCCTATTCTGTATTAGATGAAATTATCCACTTCAATTTTATCCACAGGTTTTACGAAATTCTTGGAAAAGAGAAACCCATAATCTTTGTGGTTCACTCAGGTGAGAATTATCTTAAAAGGTTGAGAGAAAAGGCTCCATATGCTAGGTTAATTTATGCAGACAGATACACTGATGAGATTTCCCTCCTAATAAAGGAACTTTACACCATGGAAAAATTGAAGGTTCATTATTTGAATAACTATTACTGTGAGAAGTGTGATGAGTACTATAAAGCGCATGAGGTAAAGATAATTGAAAGGGAAATCAAGATAAATCTCGTGAAAATCAGAATTGCCAAGAGGACCTATTTTATCGGGGAAATTGAATCCGGAGAGGAAGCGGTTGGAGTTTTTATTGGGGGAGAAGATTTAATTCTTGTGTCCTTTCCCGATGAGAAATGGCTTGCACCTGGCCATCTCAGAGATATTTTGATTGAGAAACTTGAAGTTCCAGAGGATAAGATAAAAAAGGTAGAAAAGGGTACATTGGAAAAAATCAATTTCAAATCCCATGTCATTCTTGGTGATGGAAACTCCAGAATAATACGTAAGGGTGATGTGGAGGAACTTCATCTCAAATCCAAAATTCCATCCTATTCGCTTATTTATTCCTTTAAAAGAGTTGAGCCCATCCATGTGTGTCCCAAATGTGGAAGCGTGCTTGTGGAGGGGAAAATTCCAGTTTTATTTGCAGAGGATGAGGAGGTGAAGATTCAGTTATCCTCCCCAAGCGGTTCTTATAAATTGCCTGTGCTACACTGCTCAAATTGTGGCCACATTGAGTACGGTGAGAAGATCATGGACTGTCCTGTGTGTGGAGGCATAATGGAGAGAAAATTCATGCTCAGACCTGAACTTGTTGCGGTCGGTGCATACGTACATGAATTACATCATCCTGTGGACCTGAGTTTTGTGCATATTCGCAGAGTGGGGGTGCAAAAGGCCATTGAAGGTATGTTGAGGCTCTCTCGGGGCTATTTCTTTAACCGCAGCATATTGCTCTCACATGATTTAATGAATGAACCAGATGAGGATGAGGAATGTGTGCTTTTGATGAAGAGGCGTGGAAAGATAAACGAGGAAGATTTGAGGAAGGTCAGAAAATTGAAATCGGTGGTTGAAAATATTGTGAGATACGTTGAAATTTACGGCCAGAGTGATGAGTACACCGATGTTGATTACTGGGCCCTGTGGAAGAACGAAGAGGTTAAGAGAAGCATTGTACAACTGGTCGAGAAGGGCAAAATCGAAGAGTCCTTTGACAGATTCTACAATTATGTGCTCCACGACATCTCACATTTTTATGTGCCTCTCAAAAGAAAGGATCCACTGGCCAGGAAATTGATTAAGGATATCCTGACGCTGCTCTATCCATATCTTCCTAAATTTGCAGCATCTTTGATGGAGAAATTGGGCATTGATCAAATCATTCTATCCTTTGAGGATTACCCTGAAATTGAGAGTGTTGAGGTTTTGAGGGATGTGATAACCCTTCTCAGGGAATACAGAGAGAGAAATAACATACCCCTGAGAGAGCCCCTTAAGAAAGTTGTTTTCGTGTCTGAGTATGCAGGCGATATAAACGATCTTAGACCCTATATTTTCAGGGTTGAGAATATTATTGCCCTGACCGCTGTAAGGGAATGGGAAGAGATGGAAATTGAGATAGAGCCCAATATTGAGGAGATAAGTGCAGCATACCGTGCTTGGGCTCCTAAGATATCGTTTCTGCTCCGGAGAAAGAACGTGAAGGAAGTTATGGATGCCATGGAAAAAGGGGGTTACACTCTTGGGGTGGAGGGTTTTCTGATAAAGATCACCCCAAAGATGGTGAGATACCTGAAAAAGGTGCCTGAGGGTTACGAGGAGTTAAAATCAAAATATGGGGAACTGTATGTTTACACCGAGAGAGATGCATCAACTAGGAGAATCCGGCTGGTTAAAGAGATTGTGCGGCGGATAAACAGCATGCGGAAGGATATAGAGATGGATTTTGATGATTTGGTTGATGTGAACATTTATGGTAACTCTGATGTAATAAAGATGGTAAAGGGGTACGAAGACGAAATCAAGCAACAGTGCCTAGCCAGAAATGTCGAGTACTACATTCCTGAGTATGGATACGTTGTTGAATGGCCCATTATGGGATATCGTATAATCATCGGGATAAACCCTCTGTTCAAGAAATGGGTCATCAAGGCTTTTAAGAGCATACCTGGAATTGATGAGTCCCGTGCAGAACTGTTGTTTAAGTTGGGATTCGGGAGCATATACGAACTTATGGAGACCAAACCCGAAGAGTTGGCAGAAATATCCGGAATACCGCTTAATATGGCCAGAAAGATAATTGACTATGTCTATTCCACGGCTTTCAAATCAAAGAAGGTAAAGGGTAGGGAATACTGCCCATTCTGTGGTGCGGAATTATCCCAAGAAGATGAGTTCTGCCCTCTTTGTGGTGCACCCATACGTGTGAAGATGAAAGAGAAAAGGATGAAGAGAGGCAACCTCTATCTGGTAATAGGGGATCTGCGAAAAATGATAGACAGTGTTCCAGAAGAGATTTTGAGCGAGAAGAAATTGCTCATTACGAAGGACAATCCTGAGGAGGTCAAAAAGGAGTACGACCTGAAAAACGTGCAAACTCTGTGGATCTCTTACGTTCCCTTTGGAAAAAGTATAAAGCCAAAGGAGATTGATAAACTTGAAAGTGAGATCATTAGATTTATAGAGAAGGGCGGGAAATTAATTCTGGCAGATTGCTTTGATTTGCTTCTGGCCATAAACCCTCTGGATTCTCTTATGGAAGTTCTCCGTAGGATAAAGGAGAAGTTGAAGGAGAAAAATGCGTATATGTTTTTCAACATAGAAGAAATTGAAAGCTTTGAACTTGAGAAGATAATGAAATATGTGGACGGAGAGATAAGATAGTCACAGGATTTCCACTATGTTTCCAGAAACTCTGACCCTATCTCCATCTTTTATTTTTGAAGTGTCTATCCTGTCCAAAGTGGGTATATTCGCCATAATGGCCCCTGCAGCCACAATTGTCTCTGCTTCTTGGAGTATGAATGAAAGGGGCTCGTTGCCATAGTATTTCAATCCGTATATGGTGTAAGAACCCACCGTGCTTCCCGCACCTCTGGGAAACACAACTATCTTTCCCTTGATTTCCTTGCCCAAGATCGTACCTTCTTTCTCGTTTACGTCTCCTAAAATCACGATAGGCTTATCAAATTTTACCACAGTACCTTCAACATTCCCCTCCAGAATTGTACGTCCTCTGAGAATCATTCTACCACGCTCCTGAGCAGTGTGTATAGGTCTGCAACCATAACCCTTGCACCTCCGAATTTTTCCTTGCTCAGATAAAATGCGGCCTTGCCTGATGTTGTACCTATTTTTTTGTAGATCTTTCCAGCGTTGCTCACAACCACGCAGGTATCAACCATTACCTTGCCCCCAAATTCCTCGATAAATTTAACTAAATCCTCGTGTCTATTCCACACACTTCTTGCCACAAATATCCAGAGTTGAACGTTCTTCTTCTTTTTTTTGCCCTTTACAAATTCTGCAATTCTGCGCAGTTCTGAAGGGGATACATGGGGGCATCCGATGGCCACAAGTTCCACATCCACTTCCCTTTTCATTCTATCAAGATCCTCTCTTTCCACCTCTATTCGCTCGACCTCATCGCTCAGGGCATTTTTGAATTCTGGAGTGAAATTTTCAATGTGATACATTGATATGCTTCCAGATGCTGCCATGGCCGCTCCCATAAGTTTGAAATCATCGTTTGTGCCTGCAAATCTGAGGTAGGGAATGCCGTTTACGCTCTCTCCGATGAACAGCCCTATCAGGGGATAGTCCTCACCCTCGGGCTTGAATTTCACATCAACAATATGGGTTGCCCTTCTGTTCTCGTCCAAATGCAATCCATAGTTTGGGGTTTTCCCGATGATTGCTGCCGCCAATGCTGTAACTGCCCCTTCTCTGTTTGTTCTTGCGCCTATTATGGAGTTGGCGTATATCACAGCGGAACTCTCGGCCCAGGCTATATGCTCTCCTAATTTTGGAACGTTGTCATAGTAATAGGGGGTGCAAGTTGCAGTGGGCTTTATGCCCATATCAACATAGGCCTTTATTATCTCCATCTGCCTTTTGTAAATGTGAGAATCGACCTTTAGGAGATCAATATATCTTTCATCAAAGGCCAGAGGATTGAGGGTTGCTGGGACTCTCACCTTCACCCCCTCTAGGGACTTAAGAAAGTAAAGCCCGTGTTCACCTATGGTGTTGTAGGACACACCTGAGATTTGAGCGGATTTTATGGGAATCAGCCCGTCTGCACCGTAGATCTCTCCTATTTTAACGAGAATTTTCATCATCTTTGCGTAACCTTCTCCCAGTTCTCCATCTAGGATTTTCTCCTCATATTTTGTAAGATACATATACCCACCTCAGTGAAGGAACACCCTGAATCCCGTGAAGAGCATTGCCATATTGTGCTCATTAACCGCCTCTATAACCTCTTTGTCTCTCTTTGAACCTCCCGGTTGGATTATGGCCGTCACGCCTGCTTCGTAGGCAACATCAATGGCATCCCTGAACGGGAAAAACGCATCTGAGGCCATAACTGCTCCTCTTGCTCTCTCACCCGCTTTCATAGCCGCTATCTTCACGGCATCCACCCTGCTCATCTGCCCTGCCCCAACTCCCACGAGCATTTCATCTTTGGCGAAAACTATGGCGTTGCTCTTAACAAAGCGAACCATTGTCCAGGCAAAAAGCAGACCCCTCATCTCCTCCTCCGTTGGCATCCGGTTGGACACGCATTCAGCCCTTTCCAATCTCTTCGTATCCCATTCTTGCACGAGCACCCCTCCATCAACCCTCTTTATGTCGTACCCATCCTTCATCCATTTTCTCATTTTTATTATTCTTATGTTTTTCTTTCTTTCTAAAATTTTCAGGGCATCTGGCTCGAACTCAGGGGCTATGAGCACTTCAATGAATAGTTTTCTCATCTCCTCTGCCGCATCCACATCCACCGTTCTGTTGGATGCAACTATGCTTCCATATGCCGATATGGGATCGCCTGCCAGTGCCTTTAGATACGCCTCTTTAATATTCTTTCCAAGAGCAGCACCGCAGGGATTGGCGTGTTTTATTATCGCCACAGCAGGTTTTTCAAACTGCATAACCATGTTCCACGCAGCGTTCATATCCCTTATGTTGTTGAAGGATAATTTCTTGCCGTGCAGCTGTTTCCATTCAACGGAGCCATCCATGTAAAACGCGCCCATCTGATGCGGATTTTCCCCGTATCTGAGCACCATATCCTTTTTTGCAGCGTAAATGAAATGCTCCGGTAGCCCATCCTTGAATTTGTTCCAGAGAGCATTGTATATCATAGCATCGTAACTTGCAGTTCTTGCAAAAGCCTCCAGCGCATACTCTCTTCTCCTCTCCAGTGTGAATTTTTCCTCTTTTAGAAGATCTATCACCTCGTCGTATTGATTTGGAGATGAAACCACAATAACACGCTCATAATTTTTCGCACCAGCGCGGAGGAGAGCCACACCTCCTATATCAATGTTCTCAATCATATCCTCCTCTTCCGCATTCCTGTATTTTTCAAATGGATAGAGGTTCACCACCACCATATCAATTCCCTTGATTCCGTATTTTTCAAGATCCTCTTTCTTCTTGGCCAGAATTGCAGCATGGATGGCAGGATGCAATGTTTTTACACGTCCTCCGAGCATCTCTCCAAATCCCGTTATTTCTTCCACTTTGATTGCAGGGATGCCATGCTCCCTCAGGAATTCATAGGTGCCTCCTGTAGATATAATCTCATAACCCAAAGACACGAGTTTTATGGCAAAATCCTCAAGCCCAGTTTTATCCGATACGCTTATGAGTGCTCGCATGCTTAAAGCATGAGAAATTTGGTAATAACCTTTGCGATGCTCCTGGTGTTTTAATTTTTTGCTCGGCAAATAAAAACATTACTCCGTGAATAACCTTAAATATGCTTGCCATATCTTATGAACTATGAAGTTTGCTCACATGGCGGATGCCCATCTCGGAGCATTCAGTAAGAATCCTGTGCTTAGAGATTTGAATGTGCGTGCCTTTGAGAAGGCCATAATGAAAAGCATTGAGGAGCAGGTTGATTTTATAATAATTGCCGGAGACCTTTTTCACAACCCGATTCCGGATATGGGCATAGTTCAGCGTGCAGTTGAAATAATGAAAAAGGCTGTTGAGAGTGGAATAAGGATTTACACGGTGTACGGCTCTCATGACTTTTCTGCCGGGAGCACCTCTCTTATGGATGTCCTTGCTTCAACTGGACTGTTCAGGAAGGTGGTGAATTATGAGGTTGTGAATGGGAAACTGAGACTTAATCCTGTGAGGGATGAAACAGGCGTCA
Source organism: Aciduliprofundum sp. MAR08-339 (assembly GCF_000327505.1). Lineage (NCBI taxonomy): Archaea > Methanobacteriati > Thermoplasmatota > Candidatus Aciduliprofundum > Candidatus Aciduliprofundum sp. MAR08-339. Next base: position 139,227 of record NC_019942.1, on the reverse strand, counting down.
GCATTGTGGGCATGTCCGGTCTGAGTTCTGCCCAGGAAATTGAGTACTTTGAGCACATTGATAGGGAATATCTTGAAAACCTTTCAAGTCCTAAAATATTTGTATTTCACACAACAATAAGCGAGGTGAAACCCTCTTACATTCCAGATAAATACGCCCTTCCCAAATCCATGCTACCCTCCGGTTTCGACTACTATGCCGCGGGGCATCTTCACGAAATAATAAAAAGTGATATTGAGGGCAGTCCTCTTATTTATCCAGGAGCCCTTTTCGGAGCCACCTACAACGATCTTGATATGCTCAAAGAGCGTGGTTTTTTCATAGTTGAAGATTTCAAGCCCAGATTTGTACCTATTGAGGTTTGTAAGATATACAAGAAGGTAATCAACGCAGATGGCCTCAGCGCCGGGGAACTGGAAGAAAAACTGAAAGAGTTTGCCAATGGGGATTTTGATGGGCAGGTGATTATTCTGAAGATAAGGGGGAAGCTTAGAAGTGGAGCCGTTGGAGATATAGATTTTCACAGCATAAGGGAACGCATAAAGGAAAGGGCCCTTGATCTTCTTATAAACACCTATGCTCTGAGTAGTGCTGAGAGAAGGAGATTAAATGTTGTGGCTGAAACTGCCGAGGAGATTGAGAATGAGGTATTCAAAAGGATTTCAAAGTACGGGTTGCAAACCACGAGACGGGTATTTGAAATTCTCAGAGAGAGACAGCCTGAGGGTATGCACAAGAATGATTACTATGAGAGGCTGGTCACTGAGATCTACGAGGTCGTGGACCATTTGAATCAGAAGCGTGGTGAGGAGGAGAGGGAGGAAGAGGAGAAGAGAAAATCAGGTAAAACGATTTTTGATTATGGGGTGGGTGCATGATCATAAGAAAGGTACATCTTTCAAACATAAGAAGTTACGTTGATCAGGACATTGAGCTCGGTGAGGGCATAACTCTATTTGAGGGGGATATAGGTAGTGGTAAGACCACGTTACTCATGTCTATAGATTTCGCACTTTTTGGAAATTCAACCAAGGAATTTTACGAGCGGCTTCTAAGGAAGGGTGCTCCCAGAGGTTACGTGGAAGTTGTGTTTGAGCATGAAGGAGAGACGTATACGATTCACCGTGCCCTTGAGAAAAAGGGAGACAAAATAGTAAACCCCGAATCCTACGTGTTGACCCCCGAAGGCAAAATCAAACTGACCTCCACCCAGGTGCGCAACTACGTTCTACGTCTTATGGGTGTGGATGTGGAGAGCACCCGGAGAAAATCCCTGCCGGTGGTGAAATATGCCATTTACACCCCTCAGGAAACAATGAAGGAGATTCTTGAGGGTGGTGATGAGGACCGCCTGGAAGTTATACGCAAGATATTCAAACTTGACGAATACAAAGTTGCGGTTGATAACGCGGAGGAGGTTGGAAGAACACTTCAGATGGATGGACGCACCTCAAAGGCCAAACTTGAGGAAATATCTCGTATAAGGGAGGATATTGAGAAAAAGATGGAGGATATTAAGGCCATTGAAGATGAAATTTTGAAATTGAAGGAAGAATATGGTGAGGCAATTAAGATACTGGAGGAGAAGAAAAGGGAGTGGGAGAATGTTCAGAATCTACGCAAGAAATACGAGTCTCTGCGTGTTAGAATTGGATCCTTGGAGGCAAATCTGAACGCTCTGAGGGATACTCTGAAAAGCGAGAGAGGTGAACTTGAGGATATTGAAAGAATGAAATCCCGTTTAAGGGAAATTGAGAACAAGGCCCTGGAGTATGAAGAATACGAGAGCAAAAAAGCAGATCTGGAGGAGAAATTCAAGAGACTCAAGGATCTTGAGGTGAAGTACACGGCGGTGATGGAGCGTATCAGATCGTTGAAGGAGAAGGTATCTAAAATTGAAGACCTGAAAAATGAGATCTCAGAACTCTCCAAAAGGGAGAGCCGATTGAGGGAGATGATTTCAGAGATTGATGAACTTGAGGAAAGGTATAAGGAAATAGAGGATGAGCGAACAACAGTTAGGGGCAGGATACAATCAATAACTTCAAAGATTGGAGAACTTGAAGAGGAACTTGAGAGTATAAAATCCCTTGGAGGGGTATGCCCGAAATGCAAAAGACCCCTTACTGAGGAGCACAAGAATAAACTGATAAAAGAGACCATGGATAAAATTGAAGATCTGAAAAGAACTCTATCATCCCTGGCGAGAAAAGAGGCCCTGTTGAAGAAGGAGCAGAGGGATATAAGAAAGAGAATGGAGGAACTTAGGAGTTTGCAGAGAGAACTGGCGGCTCTTGGAGAGAGGATCAGGAACGTTAAAATGGAGCTGGTGGAGGCAGAAAGGGCCAGGGAAGAAATCGAAAAGATGCGCGGTTCCATACCTCAATTTAGCAGGGAGGAGTTGGAAAGAGTTTCTATAGAACTGAAGGGAGTTTCAAAGAATGTTGAATCCCTTCGTGCTCTCTGGAACGAATACACTGCTCTGAAGAAGGGCATTGAGCGCGAGGAAATTCTTAGGAAGAGGATGAGTGAGCATGAGGAAAAGATAACCTCCTTGGAGAGGGAAATTCAGAAGATGCAGGAGGAGATTGAATCTCTGGGTTATGATGAAAATCTGTACAGAAGCATAGGGGAGAGTTACAGATCTGCGGGGGAGAGGGTAAGTTCTCTAAAATCCAAGATCTCGGAAAAGGAGAGGTTTGTTGTGGAGTTGAAAGAAGATATCAAGAGAAGGGAAAGGACTGTTGAGGAGCTGGAAAGGGATTTTGAACTTCTTAGAATTAGGGGAGAATTTGGAGAGTGGCTCAGGCGCGATTTTGTTGAGGCACTCAAGGATATTGAGAACTTGCGGCTTCTTGCCATAAATGAGGAATTTAGATCCCTCTTTGAAGAGTGGTTTTACGAACTTTTAGGGGAGAGCGATTATGAGCCATGGATAGATGAGAAATTTAGACCAGTTATAAGGTACCAGAGGTTTGATATGCCTCTAAGCACTCTAAGTGGTGGAGAGAGGACATCCATAGCCCTTGCATATCGTCTTGCCCTTAACACCATGGTGAAGAAGACTCTGGGTCTGAGATCCAACCTTCTCATACTGGATGAGCCCACCGATGGATTCAGTAAGGACCAGCTTTACAAGTTGAAGGATGTGTTTGATAAAATGGAAACGGATCAGGTGATAATTGTGAGCCATGAGAAGGAACTCATGAACCTTGCAGATGTAGTTTTTCATGTTGAGAAGGTTAACGGGATCTCGCGTATAAGAAGGGTTTAGGATAGTTTAAATACCATTTGGACTTAATCTGCATCATGGATTTCTCGGTAAAATATGGCAGACTCATAGCGGGATTCATAATCTCCACGGCAGTTGTATTTGGTTCTATGAACGTTTGGATTTTGACCATATTATCTCCCATTTTAGTTTTCCTCATTTTCAAGGTTTTGAAGGTGTGGAGAACCAAGGAACGTGCGATATACGGGGTACCTGCCATCATTTTGGGTGTGCTTTTGTTCTTTCTTGCCTTTTCCTACCATGTTGGAGCCGTACCTCAGGGCAATTTTGAAAATGAGTCTTTAAAGGCAGTTATTGAGCCCTATTCCACCTCAAACATGAGCGCTGTATTCAAAGTCAAAGCCACATACAACGGTAAAACTCAGGAAAATCTAAGTTACGTGGTTAAGAACATAGATTCGGGCACGGTCTTCCAGAGAGGCAGTGTCAAGGGAACTGTGAGAGGAAATTCAACTCTGTACAAATTCAACCTATCACTTCCCCGGGGTATATACAACGTGACCATCCACGTTGAAAATGCGACCCTTTCAATATCTGCTGTAAAGGAATCTCCCCTCGGACTGTTTGAAAGGTATCTTATGGGACCGGGACTGTATCTGAGTTTGCTTCTCTCTTCCCTGTATATGCTGTTCATAATAGGAATACAAATCATGCGTAAGGGCCAGGTTTGGGGAATGAGACACGCACAGAAGTAATTTTCCAATTTTTTGTATATTTGAGTCTTCACCGCTCTTTATGTTTTTGTTTATGGAAAATATTATTAGAAGAAAAGCATTGGTGGATTTGTGAAAAGTGGAGAGGATGTAGAAATTGACAGGGCATTGGAGTTGATGATGGAGGGCTATTACAGGGAGGCCATATCTCATCTTGAAATTGCTCTGAAGAAAAATCCAGATAACTATGAAATATGGTTTTATCTGGGTAATGCCTACTATGCCGTCGGGGAGTATAAAAGGGCAAGAAGTTCTTATCTCAAGGTTCTATCTTTGAACCCATCCTTTCCTGAGGTTTATCTCTCTCTGGCCAATCTCTATGTGCGCATGGGTAATTTAAAAAGGGCTAGGAGGGTTATTAGAGCAGGGTTGAAGAAATTCAAAAATGAGAATTTTCAATACCTATCTGCCGTTGCCCTTGTGAACGCCGAGGACTATAACCTTGCCGAAAAGGTTTTGAGAGAGTTGATGAAAAAAGGAGCGAAGGACTTACATTTTGTTGTTCTTGGCAACATTTACTTCGGCAGGGGAGAAAAGGAGAAGGCTCTTGAATTCTACGATAGAGCCCTGGAAGAGAATCCCGAAAATGTTGAGGCCTGGAACAACAAGGGATTTCTCCTGTTTACCCTGGGCCTATACGAAGAGGCTCTAAAATGCTACGATCGTGCATTGGAGATTGAACCCTCTTATAAGGAGGCATGGTACAACAGGGGATACACACACCACGCCATGGGACAGCTCAGTGCTGCGGTGGCGGATTACTGGCACGCTCTGAGGATAGATTCAAGGGATGAGATTGCTTGGAACAACATGGGCAATGCCCTCTACAACCTTAAACATTACATGGAATCTATTCCATATTTTATGAAATCCGTGAGCGTGAATCCAAATTACGAAATTGCTTGGAATAACATAGGCAACGCGCTGGACAGAATGCATATGCATAAGTATTCCATACCATTCCATGAGAAGGCTCTCAGCATAAATCCAAAATTTGATTACGCCTGGCATGCCAAGGGCCATGCCCTCTGTGAACTTGGCAAATATGAGGAGGCCTTGGAGTGCCTTGAAAATGCCATAGATCTGGATCCGGATTACGGAGAGACATGGTACTGGAGGGGACTTGCACTTTACAAACTTGAAAGGTACGAGGAGGCAATAGAATCTCTGAAAATTGCCATGGAGAGGGATACAACCCTTGTGAAAGCCCCGGAACTTATCGGGGACATATACGATTTCCTTGGATACCCTACAGAGTCTGTTAAGTACTACGAAATCGCTTTGAACAGGGGCAATGCTGAGGATAGAGCAAGAATCTACATAAAGATGGGCAGGTATGAAGAGGCGCTACGGTATGGGGATGAAAGCATTAAGGCGAGAATTCTGTTCAAACTTGGCAGGTACGATGAAATTTTGAATATGAAGGGAAGGGCAGAGGTAGCGTATTACAAATGTCTCTCTCTGGAGAGTATGGGCAAATTTAAGGATGCCTATGAGGTTATAAAGAACATAAATGGGTCCGTTTTTGAAAGGGAGAGAAAATTCATAAAATACGTACTGGAAGATGAACATTTTGAAATGGATCCAAATGATGTTGATTTCCAATTGAGAATTGGGGCCTTGCTGTTAGATACGGAAAAATACGATAAAGCCATAGATATCTTCAAGGGAATAAGAAGTCGTGAGGCCTATTACTTTATGGGGGAGGCGTATCTTGCACTTGGGAAGATGAGGGAAGCCAAGAGGTGTTTTGAGATATCGGCGGGTATGGGATCGGAGATGGCCCTTGAAAGGCTTGAGGAGGTGAGCACGAATGAAAAGGTATCATCTAAGAAAGAAGAAGGTAAGGGAAATAAAAAATAATCTTGCCATGAACGTATGGGTGGATGGAACATATGAGGTTGTTGAGGGAGATTATGAGATTATCCTGGTGAATGGTATGCCAGCGTATTTTCTGTATGAAAATAAGTATTTTCCAACAGTACTTCTTCTATTGGAAAATACACCTTCTGAGAATTATGTGACAGTGGACATGGGCGCGGTGAGACATGTCCTGAATGGGGCCAATATTTTTGCAGCGGGTATAGTGGACGCGGATCTCGGGATCAAGGAGGGTGATGCAGTTTACATTCGTGATGAAAAATACAAAAAACCCATTGCGGTTGGTATTGCTCTAATCAACGGAGATTCCATGGTCAGAGAAAAAAGCGGAATTGCCGTGAAGAACATTCATTATTACGGTGATAAAATATTCAAAATAATGGATTAGTCCTTGTCCTTGGATATCTCAAATATCACGAAGGATGAGCCTATCCATCCTAACCCTATTATCAGTGCCAGTAGGTTCTGCCATATACCGTAGGCTATCAGAGCCGCTGGTATAAAGTAAAGAAGGGTGTAGGTGAGGATCTTCTGCATTCACTCACCGTTTATCCGAAGAGTGCGCCGAGTCCTGCGATAGCCTCTTCTTCCTTCTTTTCCTCTTCTTCCTCTTCCTTCTTTTCTTCCTCTTTCTTCTCATCTTTTTCCTCACTGGGTGCTGCAGCTGCAGGTGCTGCTGCCACTGGTACAAATGCCGCGTTCTTTATCGCCTCGTCTATATCTATATCGCTAAGCGCTGAGACAAGGGCTTTAATCCTTGCCATGTCTGGCTCTACACCGGCTGCCTTTATTATGTTGGCTATTGCTTCTTCATTTATCTCCTTTCCCAGCGAATGCAGGATCAAGGCACTATACACATATTCCATTTTCATACCTCCTTTCTACTTATCCGAACAGGGCTCCAAGGCCCGCTATTGCCTCTTCCTCTTTATTTTCTTCTTCCTCTTCCTTCTTTTCTTCCTCTTTCTTCTTCTCTTTTTCCTCCTTATCTGGAGGGGGAGAAGGCCTATTGGATATTAAGTTTTTCAATTCATCATCCAGACCATCGCCAAGCACAGATGCAAGTGAAAGCATTTCCATATACGCTTTTCTCAGTATGTGCTCTGCCGTGAATTTGTTCACTATACCTCCATTTATCGCCAGATTCAAAGCATCTCTTGCAGCCTTTCCTATGATCATTGGCATTGTTAGTTTTGTTGGATACGCTGCGTTTACAGACAGATTTGTGGCGTACTGTATGGCGTTGACAATATCTCCGTAGACCTTCGTTGTGTCAACGTGAAGCACTTCCTTGGAGAATACCATTTCATCCTCGTATGCAGCCTTCAAGTCCAGGCCCACAGTCATGGGGAAGATTTCCAATTTTGTAAGTACCTGAGCCACGTCCCTGCTTATAACTTCTCCCTTCTTCACCAGTACTGTGTCCTTGCGTATAACTATCTTTCCCTTCTGAACCGCTGCGGGTAATCCAACCTTCTGGAACTCGCTTATCATCGGACCTGGCTTGAATGGAGTTTCACCCTCGTGAACGATGATATCTTCGGGTGCAATCTCTCCGCCCTTGGCGGGAGCCTTTGTCTCGGTCTTTTCAAGCAATTTTGCCAGTTTGAAAGCGTTCATATCCGTGAATATTATACCGGTTTGCCCCTCTATGTAATTGGCCAGTTCTTTTATGTTCTTCTTTCCAGATTTCTCCAGGGCAAGTTTTATGAGCCTGTTCTTGCCCACTATAAAAACGGCCTTGTCCTTCAGATCTCTTCTCATTTTCTGCATCTGTGCAGCTGGGATGTTGTTTATGTTGACTATCCCCACGACAGGGTACTTGTCCATCAGTTGAACCAACTGGTCCACGAACTTATATTTCCAAGGTGCAACGTGAGCCATCTAAATCACCTCAACTTGATTTTCACGGCCGGACCCATGGTGGTCTTCACGTACACGGAGTCGATGTTCTGCAATCCCCTTTCAAGTTTCATTTCAAGCCTCTTTATGACCTCTTCAATGTTGTCTGCAATCTTCTCAACATCCATATTCTTTGTCCCAACCGGCACATGGAATGTTCTCTTATCCTTTGAACGCATTCTAACGGTGTGCTTTAGCCTTTCAACCATTGGACACGGATCTCCTCCAGGAGGAATGGGTTTTGGCATCTTGCCACGGGGACCTAGAATTATACCCAAACTCTTACCGATCTTTCCCATCAGAGGGGCTTCTGCAAGGAAGAAATCATACTGATTTGCAATTTTCCTCGCCTTTCTCTTATCTTCTGCAAGTTTATCAATCTCCTCTGGAGGGATTACAAGATCTGCACAGCCTTTGGCTTTAAGTGCGGTTTCTCCAGATGCAAAAACCCCTATTTTGATCTCCTTCCCCCTCCCATGTGGGAGAATTACCTCCTCGTTTATCCTGTTCTTGGGAATGCTCAGATCAACATCCTTTAAATTTATCGCCAAGTCTACACTCTCAACAAATTTCCTTTCCTTCGACTTCTCAATGGCCTCTTTTACAGCGCCAACTATGTTTTCACGCAAATGAACACCTCCTTGTAGTAAGCGAGCCCACGGCTCTCCTACAAGTTAGGTAGGGTGATTTCGTTATTCTTTATAAGCTTTTGCACATCTCTGGGGTCCTTGCCTTCCACGGTTACACCCATGGAAACACATGTGCCGAGAACTTCAAGTACCACACCCTTAATATCATAGGAGAGCGAATTATCTTTCTTCATCCTCGCTATTTTAACTACCTGCTCCAAACTCAAATCACCAACCTTCTCGGTTCTCGCATTTCCCGAACCTTTTTCTATGCCCAGCTCCTTTTTTATTAGGGCGGATGTGGGTGGTGTTCCTATGGTTATTGTAAATTCCTTGGTCTTTGGGTCCACCTCAATTTTCACAGGAACCTGCATTCCTGCATAGTCCTTTGTTTTCTCGTTTATTGCCTTTATAACCTGAGCTATGTTAACACCCATGGGTCCCAGCGCAGGGCCCAGCGGGGGTCCGGGAGACGCCTTACCGCCTTCAACCAGAACTTCAATTACCTGTCCCATTTTTACTCACCTTCCTTTTCCAATAGGCGCACAGCCTCAGCTTTCACGGTTATTGGTATTGGCACCATGGCCTCGAAAAGCTCAACTGTTATTTCATTCTTTGCCTCGTCAATCTGTATCACCTTGGCATGTTCGCCCTTGAATGGGCCTTCCACAAGTTCAACGATATCTCCCACAGATATGTGACGAATCGTGGGTGTGGGTGTTAGATAGTGCTTGATTTCTTCAAGATGCATCTCTCCCCTAACAACACCCTTTGCATCCTTGATTCCCCTTATGAGGGATAGGACCTTATCCGGACGTGAAGTTTCCACAAACACATAGCCCTTAAGGTTGTACGGGGCAAGGACCGCAAAGATATCATCCCATTTATGAATTCGGGCCTTCAATCCAATATCCCTTGCAACCTTAATCTCCTGGCCTATGGTTGTCTTAACGGCAACAATTGCGGATTCAACGTTTATCTTAACCTCCCTACTCCACGAGCCATCCTGGGAGAGCACTTGGAATTTGAAGGTGCCAGAATCCCCTATCTCAGCGGCTCTGGGCACTATGATGTTTGCGTAAATTTCCTTTCTTTTGTTCCCGGGTATGGCAATTTCGTACTCAAGTTCCTTGTTTTCCTCCTTGGTGATCAGGAGTTTTACTTCCTCTTTTCCCACGCCCGTTATGTGCAAGCCCCATTCTAGCGAGGGATCTTGCATATGCAGATCCGATACTACTTTAAGTGTCACCTTCTCCTTCTTCTCCCCCTTGTTGGAGATCACGAGGACTATCTCAGCAATCCTTCCTGCAGGGATCCTGAAAAGCTCAGTATTTATGCTAACCTCAATCATTTCAATCCCTCAGGGTATGTGAAGCCAGATCTGGAAAATGTAATAAAGGGCAAATCCGACTCCTCCAATGAAGAGTATGCCCAGTCCCGTTATGGCCAGAACCTTTCCGTACTCGTCCCTTGTGGGCTTTCTGGACATCTTGAGAATTCTGGAGTACTTGCCCTTGCCGAACCCAGACAGCCAGTGTTCTATGCTCTTCTGAACCTCTTCACTTTTTTCAATGATGCCCATGGGTTTCACCTTATAACGTCAACCTCTTTATTTTTTTCTATGGCCTCAAGGCCCTGTATGTATGGTGATTTCACTCCCGTTATTACCACCATAACACGCAATGTGTTACCCAACGCAGGATCTATGGAGGCACCCCAGATGATCCTTGCACCCTTGCTTATGTGGGACTGCACGTATTCGGCCACGCTTTCCGCCTCCTTCACGGTCATGTTCTCTCCGCCCACCACATTTATTAGTGCTCCCGTTGCTTCGCTTATATCAGCCTCAATGAGTGGGGAGTTCAGTGCCTCCTTTATTGCATCCTCTGCCCTGTTCTCGGAGTCGCTCTCTCCGAGCCCGATCATTGCAACACCGCCACCCTTCATTATGGTCTTGAGATCGTTGAAGTCCAGATTCACCAGGCCTGGCTTGGTTATCATCTCAGCCAGACCCTTGATTGAACGCATCAATATTTCATCGGCAACCTTAAAGGCAAGGTTCAGGGGTAATCTGGGCACCAGTTGAAGCAACTTGTCGTTTGGAATGGTTATAACGGTATCCACGTACTGTTTTAATTTTTCAAGCCCCCACATAGCATTTTCAAATCTCATTCTTCCCTCGGCGGTGAATGGTAGGGTGCATATTGCAATTGTGAGTGCGCCTATTTCTTTGGCAATTTGAGCCACAACTGGGGCGCTTCCAGTACCCGTTCCTCCACCCAAGCCGCAGGTTATGAAAACGATGTCTGCGCCCTGAAGAATCTCACGGATTCTATCCTCCACTTCCCTTGCAGCCTCCTCACCAACCTGAGGCAACGCACCTGCTCCCAGACCCCTGGTTATGCGCCTGCCCAGAAGAATTTTGCGATTCGCATGCGTTATAAGCAAATGTTGAGCGTCCGTATTTGCAGCTATGAGTTCAACATCAACAATTCCCTCTTCCATAATGCGGTTTATGGTATTGCTTCCGGCTCCTCCACAACCAACGACCTTTATATTTGTTTTCAATTTTTGTAACAAATTCAGAAGTTCCTCATCATCGGGACTGGTTATTGTTGGCTCTTCACGCACTGCAACCCTCTCATCGACCTTTGAGAGTACCTCCTTAACCAGCGACTTCATAAAATCACCTTTTTAAATCCCTGTGAGGATTAAAGCAAGGGCTAATATAAATTTTGCCCTTCGCAATTTGGGTTTCTGGCAAATTTTAAGTAAGATTCCAGATTATATTCTCATGTGAAGAAAATAGAGGAGATCCTGTCTCTCAAGGGAAAGAGGGTCCTTATCACAGGTGCAGCCTCTAAAATAGGCAGGTCCATTGCCTATAGGTATGCTGAGATTGAAGATTCCTGTCTGCATAGGAGGGTATTGGGATGATCAAAGCGGTTATAGTCCACATTATCCGGGATGGAAGGATTCTATTGCACTACAAAAAAAGAGGTCACGGGAAGGGAAAATGGAATGGTCTGGGCGGTAAATTGGAGAGAAATGAAAGTCCTGAGGAGTGCGCAGTGAGAGAAGCCAGGGAGGAAATGGGAGCATCCATAACTCAGGTGGAGAGGGCAGGTATAATAAAATTTTACGATGTGAATGGAGAGGACTGGCTCGTTTACGTTTTCAGGGCATCAATAGAGGGTGAGCCGCAGGAGAGCGATGAATCCATACCCAAGTGGTTCCCTTTAAATTCAATTCCCTACGAAGAAATGTGGGAGGATGATAAATACTGGCTTCCAGTGGTTTTGAACGGTCTTAAATTTGAAGCTGAGTTCTGGTTTGATGGCGAGATTATGCAGAAATTCAGTTTGAATGCCTGGAAAAATTAAAATAATTTCTTAACGATAGTATACGTATGCCTCGGGTATTGATTGTTGTGGATGCGATATGGTTAATTCTTACCCTTGCTCTCATTTTACTGGCCCTACATGACCCTGCCCTGGCGTTCATATTTTCACTGTTCTTCTTTGGAATATCCTATCTTATCTCTGGGGTATCCCATGCAGGAAGGGGCAATCCATACAACGGTATGATTATGAGTCCTCAACCCAATGAGATAGAGTACTCCACCTACAAAATGGAGTTTGAAAGCAGAAAAATGGTGGATAGATATGTGAAGGTGAACTGGCTAGTTATAGTTCTTGGAGTGATCCCCCTCATTTTCAGTTTCTATCTCCTGCTCTCTGCATAGTTGAAGTGGTTTTTCAAATTTTATGGCCCTCCCATCGTAATTCAGGAGGAGCGGATAAACAGATACACCGTGCTCCATAGCTTTGTATAGTGCACGGGAGAATTTTTCATCCGTCTCGTAGTTTGGTCTGAAACAGGAGGCATTTACAAAAATCAAGAAGATAATTACCGCATCATCTCCCATTTTTTTCATATTGAGCAGTTCTTCCACATGCCTTTTTCCACGCTCGGTTGGGGCATCAGGAAACAAAGCTACACCATTCCTCTCAAGGGTGCATCCCTTGATCTCTATCCATACTTTTTTTCCATCTCTTATGGCAAGAAAATCTATTCTGCTTTTTCCAACCTTGACCTCGGGATGCAGGTCTTCTATCACACCGATGGGAGATAATCTTTCATTTTTCAGTATTATCTCTGATATCTGACGATGAAATTTTGAGTTCACGAAAATCCATTTGGAATCTTTCTTTGCTGCCAGTATCTCCCACTTTGTTTTCCTTATACCCCCTTCATATTTTTTCAGAAGAACTTCATTGCCTGGGTAGAGGAGTTCCCTGAGTCTGCCGGGATCGTGAACATGCGCATATTCCTTCTGCCCGTTTATCTCAACTATTGAAATGAACCTATTGGGCCTTTCAACGAATATGCCCTCATTATCGCCTTCAATTTCTAGAATTACTTTATCCTTTCCATTATTATCGCAGGGCATAGATCCTTCACGCCTCTGATTTTTGAGATCTTCTTTGTTATGAGATTGAATAGTTCTTCTCCGTTCTTTGTCCATATCTCAGCCATTATCATATGGTCCCCTGTGGATGTGGCAACCCATTTTGCCTCCTCAATCTCGGCCAGTTTTTTAGCCGCCTCGAGAAGGTACTTTGGCTCAACATCCATACCCAAAATAGTGACGTTCTTGTATCCCAATTTCTCAGGGTTCACTTCGATGGTATATTTTTTTATTATGCCTTTTTTCTCCATATCTGCAATTCTCTTGCGTATTGTTGTCTCTGTAACTCCAAGTATTCTAGCCATCTCTGTGTACGAAATTCTTGAATTTTCTTGAAGTAATTCTATGATTTTTAAATCTTTTTTATCCATTATTTGTACATAAATGGAAACTCCTTATTAAAGTTTTCTCAAAGTAATTGATTTGAAATTCAAACGAAACTCTTATATAATTCGAACCTATTACCTACCATATGGATAGGAAGGTGCTCCATGAATTGAGCTATGGAATGTATGTGATTTCCTCAGTTAAAGATGGAAAATTGAACGGGCAGATAGCCAACACTGCCTTTCAGATAACATCAAAACCTGCAAGAATCGCAATAAGCATAAATAAAGAAAATCTCACGCATGAGTTTATTGAGTCCAGTGGTGTGTTCTCAGTCTCAATACTCTCCACAGAGGCTCCATTCAAATTCATAGGTCTGTTTGGATTCAGAAGTGGAAGGGATGTAAGTAAGTTTGACAACACAAGGTACAAGATAGGAGTTACAGGTGCTCCAATCGTGCTTGATCATTCCCTTGGATACATAGAGGCCAGGGTTGTTGACTCAATTGATGTTGGAACTCACACCCTATTTGTGGGAGAAGTTGTGGACGCGGAGAAACTGGGGGAGGGGCGTCCCATGACCTACGATTATTACCACAATGTGGTGAAGGGTAAAACACCTGAAAAGGCGGCCACCTACATAGGAGGCAAGTGAGAATGAAGGGTCACGCTGACACACCCATCTCTCATATTTTGGGGCAGTCGGTGAGGGCCGGTTTTCCGGCCCGAGACTACCACCCCGTACCTTTGGATGAGGGATGGATGGGAGAGATATTTGAAAAGGAGGTGAAAAAATGAGATGGAGATGTATGGTGTGTGGATACATATATGATCCGGCAGTGGGAGATCCCGATAGTGATGTTCCAGCTGGAACACCCTTTGAGGATTTGCCAGAGGACTGGGTCTGTCCCGTTTGTGGAGCAAGTAAGGACATGTTTGAGAAGGTGGATTGAATATGCCAGTGAGAAAGATAAGTGACAGGGTTTACAATGTTGGAGCGATTGACTGGGAACGTACTCTATTTGATGAGATAGTTCCCACACCGCAGGGTACGAGTTACAACTCGTACCTTGTTAAGGGCAGTGAAAAAACGGTACTTATTGACACAGTGGAACCCGAAAGAGTTGATGAATTGCTTTTGAATTTGAGGGATCTGGGTGTTGAAAGGATTGACTACATAGTGTCCAATCATGCCGAGCAGGATCATTCCGGCTCAATACCCATGCTTCTTGAAAGGTATCCCGATGCGAAGGTTGTAACCAACGCAAAGTGCAAGGGCTTTGAGGAGGATCTCCTTCATCTAAAAGATGATGTTTTCCTCGTAATAAATGAGGGTGATGAACTCTCCCTTGGGGACAGAACACTTAAGTTCTACATGACGCCATGGGTTCACTGGCCGGAAACTATGACCACATTCCTCGTTGAGGAGCGCATTGCCTTTACCTGTGATTTCTTCGGCTCTCACGCGGCGACGACACACACCTTTGCGGAGCAGTACGACCGCATCTATCATGAGGCGAAGAGATACTACGCGGAGATAATGATGCCATTCCGCCACATAATAGCGAGGAACATAAAGAAAATTGAGGATTTGGACCCGAAGATAATTGCACCGAGCCACGGACCCGCATACAGCGATCCAAAGTTCATAATTGATGCCTACAAGGAATGGATCTCCCCTGAAACAAAGAACGAGGTTCTCATAGGCTATGTATCAATGCATGGCAGCACAAAATTAATGGTAAATTATCTGGCCCATCAGCTCAACAAATTGGGGGTTGAGGTAAAGATAAGGAATTTGATAACTGTGGATATGGGAGAGTTTGCCATGGATATGGTGGATGTCACCACAATAGTTCTGGCAACACCAACGATGCTATCCGGACCGCACCCAAATGCTGTTTACGCTGCCTACTTGATAAATGCTCTAAAACCCAAGGCCAAGTTCATTGGAATAATGGGCTCCTATGGCTGGGGCGGGAGAACGGTGGACATACTCAAGGCGAATCTTGGCGCGTTGAAGGTTGAATTGCTTGATCCACTCCTAATCAAAGGTTTGCCAAAGGAAGAGGATTATGAGAAGATAGATGAATTTGCGAAGAATATTGCCGAGAAGCATAGGGAACTGGGGGTGCTGAAATGAAGGCGCCGGACTTCTGCCTTCCGGATTATCGGGGAGAGGAGCATTGCCTCCGTGATTTCCGAGGAAAGTGGGTGGTTCTTTATTTTTATCCCAAGGACAACACATCCGGATGCACTAGAGAGGCGAAGGAATTCACAGAGAATAAGGAGGAATTTGAAAAGTTGAACGCGGTTATAATCGGCATAAGCAAGGACTCGCCCAAATCCCACGAAAAATTTATAAACAAGCACGAACTAAATATCCTGCTACTCAGCGACGAGAGCCATGAGGTCATAGAGAAATACGGCGCGTGGGGCAAGAAGAAAAATTATGGTAGGGAATATTACGGCACGATTAGAAGCACTTTCCTGATAGACCTCGAGGGCAATATCGTGAAGGAATGGAAGAAGGTGCGCGTTGCCGGTCATGTTGAAGAGGTATTGAAAACATTAAAGGAGGTGGCAAAATGAATTTAGAAGAGTATAATTTAAAAACCCTGCTGCTCGCTGCAATAAAGAGCGAGATTGACAGTGGAGAGCTTTATCGCACTCTTGCGAGTAGGGTCAAGAACGCACTTTTGAAAGACCGCCTGAACTTTCTGGCGGGAGAGGAGGACAAGCATCGTGCTTATCTGGAAGCGTTTTACAGGCAAAAGTTTCCCGATGAGGAAATAGAAGTTCCTGAGAAAACTCCAGTGCCTCTGCCAGAGGTGGATCCCTCGGAGGAAAGATTGCTCAGCGAGATAATTGAAGATGCGATGAATGCGGAGCTTGCAGCGAAGGATTTCTACGAGAGCCTTAAAAACAAAGTTGAAGATGATGAGAGCAGAAAAATGCTGCAGATTCTTGCGAACATGGAGCAGGGTCATTACGACATCCTTGCCAAAGAATTGGAGAATTTGAAAAATTTTGAAAATTACGATGAGTATTGGCCAATGATGCATGCGGGCCCCTGAGGTGAAGAGGATGAAAAAAATAGAATATAGAAAAAGATGGATAACGGACTGGTGGCCAAACAGGTTGAATTTAAAAATCCTGCGGCAGAACTGCCCTGCTCAGCATCCCTATGGGATGGACTTTGATTACATCAGAGAGGTTAAGGACCTTGATGTTGATGCGGTTATTGAAGATTTAAAGAAACTTATGAAAACTCCGCAGGATTGGTGGCCCCCAGATTTCGGACATTACGGCCCGCTTTTTGTCCGTCTTGCCTGGCACAGTTCGGGAAGTTACAGAATTTACGATGGTAGAGGAGGAGCAAGGAACGGCAGCATTCGCTTTCCTCTGAGGATTAACTGGCCTGATAATATTGGTCTTGATAAGGCCATAAGGCTCCTCTGGCCCATAAAAAAGAAATACGGAAGAAAGCTTTCCTGGGCGGATTTGATCATTCTTGCAGGTACAGTTGCCCTTGAGGATATGGGTGTGAAAACTTTAGGTTTTTCCCTCGGTCGTGAGGATATCTTTGAACCAGATGAGAGCCCGGACTGGGGAAAAGAAGAAGAGATGCTCACCGGAGATAAGAGATTTGAGAAGGGTAAGCTTAGGAAGCCGTACGCGGCAACAGAAATGGGGTTGATTTATGTAAATCCTGCGGGGTCCGGGGGCAATCCTGATCCGGTGGAATCTGCAAAGGATATAAGGGTTGCTTTTAGCAGAATGGGAATGAATGATGAAGAAACGGTTGCTTTAATAGCCGGAGGCCATGCATTTGGAAAATGTCACGGTGCTGGGTCAAGCAAATATCTTGGGCCTGATCCCAGTTCCTCTCCCCTGGAATCTGGGGGGCTTGGTTGGGAATTCAGCTACGGAAGTGGCAAGGGTTCTGATACATACACATCTGGATTTGAACTCACATGGTCCACAACTCCAACAAAGTTCGGTATACAGTATCTGAGATTCATGTTCAATTATGAATGGGAACTTGAAAAGAGTCCTGATGGAAAACCACAATGGGTTGCCAAGGATGCTCCGGAGATAATTCCAGATGCGCATGACCCGAACAAAAAGCACAGACCAAGAATGTTAACTGCGGATCTGGCGTTGAGATATGATCCAATATATTCCAAAATAGCCAGAAGATTTCTTGAAAATCCCCAGGAGTTTGAGAAGGCTTTTGCAAGGGCATGGTTCAAACTCACCCACAGGGATATGGGGCCGAAAACATGTTATGTGGGGCCTTATGTTCCCGAAGAGGAGTTTGTCTGGCAGGATCCTCTTCCCGAAAGGGATTACGATCTGATTGACGAGAAGAATATTGAGGAGTTGAAGAGACGGATTATCTCTTCCGGTCTGAGCATTTCTCAACTTGTCTACACGGCATGGGCATCTGCCTCCACATACAGAAATTCTGACAGAAGAGGCGGAGCAAACGGGGCGAGAATAAGACTTTACCCCATGAACGAGTGGGATGTTAACCATCCAGAGGATTTGAAAAGAATAATTGGCATCTATGAGAATATTCAGCAGGAGTTCAATGAGGAGCAGGAGAGAAAGGGAAGTAACAAGAGAGTTTCAATTGCAGATCTGATAATTCTCGGAGGGAATGCAGCAATAGAGGAAGCGGCCAGAAAAGCAGGTTTCAATGTGAGAGTTCCATTCACTCCGGGCAGGGTTGATGTCACGCAGGAGCAGGTTGAAGTGGAATTCTACAAGGAGATAGAGCCCTTCGCAGATGGCTTCAGGAACTACTTCAAAAATCCTGCAGAATTTGATGAAAGCGATATTTACACAACTCCAGAGTACTTCCTGGTGGATAAAGCTCAGCTTTTAACACTCACAGTGCCTGAAATGGTTGTTCTTGTTGGTGGCTTAAGGGTACTCGGAGCTGTTTACAGATATCAAAAATATGGGGTTCTCACAGATTCTCCAGAAGTGCTCACAAACGATTTCTTCGTGAATCTCCTTGATATGGGAATTGAGTGGAGACAAGAGGATGAACATCGTTATCTCTTTGGAGGCTACGATAGAAAAAGCGGGGAGATGAAATTTAAAGCAACGAGGGTTGATTTAATATTCGGGCATCATGACGAGCTAAGGGCAATTGCAGAAGTTTACGCCAGCGATGATGCAAAAGAAAAATTTGTTCATGATTTCATAAGGGCGTGGAATAAAGTTATGAACATAGATAGGTTTGATTTGAAATTGGGAATGTCAGATATGGGTAAAAAAAGGAGGTGAAAATTATGAGAAAAATGGTTAAGAAGAGTTTGGAAGAGGCTTTCGCGGGAGAGAGCATGGCGCACATGAAATACTCAATCTTCGCGGAAGTTGCAGAGAAAGAGGGAAAGAAGAACATCGCTCGTTTATTCAGGGCGATAGCTTATGCGGAATTCGTGCACGCAAAGAACCATGCGAGGAATCTGGGATACATAAAGAGCACGCCTGAGAATTTGCAGAGCGCAATTGATGGCGAGAGTTTTGAGGTGGATGACATGTACCCTGCATACCTGGAACTAGCCAAGTATTTCGGGGAGAAGGGCGCAGAGATGTCGTTCCACTACGCAATTGAGGCGGAGAAGATACACGCAAAATTATACGGTGAGGCAAAGGAAAGGGCGGAGAACAAGGAGGATATGGAGGAGAAGAGCATATACATCTGCCCAGTGTGCGGGTACACATACGTCGGAGAGGACCCGCCTGAGAAATGTCCCGTGTGCAACGCGCCCCGCGAAAAATTCGTGAAGTTCTGAGGTGAAGGTATGGAGATAATAGTGGATGTTCGGAGCCAGCACGAGTTCGTGAAGAACCATATCAAGGGCGCGATAAACATCCCCATAATGCACCTTGAGATGTACGAATCTTTCCTAAGGAAGATATGCAAGGAGAAAAAACTCAAACTCTACTGCAACACAGAATTCAGGGCTGAGATCGCGAGGGAAAAACTTGAGAAGATGGGCGTGGAAGCAGAGATTATTCCAGAGGATGAACTGCGAGAATATCAGTGGGAAGGAAAGGATGTGATGTGCGCAATGAACTTCGTTGTGGTGCGCCCTGGCCACGAAAAGGAATTTGAAGAGAGAGTAAAAGAACTATGCAAGAAGACTGAGAGATATCCGGGATTTCTGGGCTCTCAGCTTCTTAAGATTAGCGGCGTGTCAGCGATTGGCTCCGGGCTTCCGGGGGAGATGAGAGATTTAGAAATAAATCCCGAAAAATATGTAATCCTCACATACTGGGAATCAAAGGAGATACACGATAAATCCCATCTTGAGGAGGACTTTAAGAGGGCATTCATGACGATGCCCGCGCACCTCGTACAGATGCCGTACGAGGAATTTTACGAGATATTGAGGTAAGGAGGTGAAAAAGATGATAGATAAGGATATAGAAGAGGCGATAAACAAGCAGATAAATGAGGAGATGTACTCGGCGTACCTGTACCTCTCCATGTCCGGATACTTTGAGTCCATCGGGCTGAGAGGATTCGCAAACTGGATGTACGTGCAGTACCAGGAGGAGATGGACCACGCAATGAAATTCTATCGGTATTTGATTGAAAGAGGAGGGAGAGTGAAGCTCTACTCCATAAATGAGCCCCCGCACGAGTGGAATTCTCCATTGCATGCGTTTGAGGAGACGCTGAAGCACGAGAGACACATAACCGAGTGCATAAACAACTTAGTGGACCTTGCGGAGAAGAAGAAAGATCGTGCTACATTCAATCTTCTGCAGTGGTACGTGGACGAGCAGGTTGAGGAAGAGGCGAACGATGAGGAAATCATTCAGATGCTCAAGATGATTGGCGATAAAGGTCAGGGTTTGTTGATGCTTGACCGCGAATTGGCAAAAAGAAGTTACGTTCCTCTCGTGAATGAGGAAAAATAAAGGAGGTGATTGAAAATGTTGAGTGAGACCATAAAGAGTGGAGACTGGAAAGGAGAGAAGCATGTGCCCGTGATTGAATACAAGAAGAACGGCGAGGAGATAGAGGTAGAAGTGAGCGTGGGAAAGGAGATTGCACATCCAAACACGCCTGAGCACCACATAGCGTGGATTGAATTGTATTTCCAGCCGGAGGACGGGCAGTTCCCCATACTGGTTGGCAGGGTTGCATTCACAAACCATGGCGATCCGCTTAGCGAGCCAAAGGCGAAATTCTACTTCAAGACAGGAAAGAAGGGCAAGCTGATGGCTCTGAGCTACTGCAACATACACGGGCTGTGGCAGAACGAAGTGTCGGTGGAGTAAATGGAAACCGTCACGGTGGACAAGAAAAGCTACCAAATCGGCGGCATAATCCTAATCATACTCGGTTTAATTGGAATGCTGGCACCAGAATTTGCCACAGGGGTGGTTCTGTATCTTCTGGCCGGACTACTTGTACTGGGTGGAATAATATTCCTAGTGGCCGGTTTCAAGGGAGGCTGGGTGAATTTCCTTGTGGGTATTGTACTGTTGATATTCGGCATACTTATGTTTGTGTACCCACAGAGCTCGCTATCTGCAATGACGTTCATTGTTGGGCTATGGTTCCTGCTGATGGGTATCGTTACAGTGATTGTGGCCTTTGCAGCCAGAACCCAGTACAGGGGCTGGTGGGCTCCCCTATTCACAGGGATAATCTCCTTCATACTTGGTATACTGATATTCGCAGGCTGGCCCGGGAACTCATCTTGGCTGATTGGACTGTTTATAGGGATTGAACTATTCCTTGATGGAATAATGATGCTCGTGTTGAGCGCGTATGGAGAATGAGGATGTGATGAATATGGTGAGTGAGGAAGAGGTGCTAAAAGTGATGAAAGATGCGGGCAAGCCTCTGAAGACACAGGAGATAGCGGACATGCTTGGAGTG
The DNA here is from genome assembly GCF_000327505.1 of Aciduliprofundum sp. MAR08-339. Lineage (NCBI taxonomy): Archaea > Methanobacteriati > Thermoplasmatota > Candidatus Aciduliprofundum > Candidatus Aciduliprofundum sp. MAR08-339. The sequence goes on along the minus strand of NC_019942.1, from coordinate 118,094 downwards.
GATAAGAAGGAAGTGGATAAGATAATAAAGAAATTGAAGAAAGAGGGCAAGATTACGAGCCCTAAAAGGTGCTATTACGCACCATCGTAATCACGCGCAAAGGAGGTGATGAAAAATGGTAGTGATAGGAGAAAAATTCCCGGAAGTGGAAGTGAAAACGACACATGGCACAATGAAGCTGCCTGATGCATTCGCAGGGAAGTGGTTCGTTCTGTTCTCGCACCCGGGTGATTTCACACCTGTGTGCACAACCGAATTCTATGGTATGCAGATACGATTGGAGAAATTCAGGGAACTCGGTGCAGAGGTAATAGGGCTGAGCATTGATCAGGTGTTTGCGCATCTGAAATGGGCAGAGTGGATAAAAGAGAATCTCGGAGTGGAGATAGAGTTTCCCATAATCGCTGATGACCGCGGTGTACTTGCAGAAAAGCTGGGGATGATTCCTTCCGGAGCAAGCAATACTGCAAGAGCAGTGTTCATTGTGGACCCAAAGGGTACAATAAGGGCAATAGTGTATTATCCTGCAGAGGTTGGCAGAGACTGGGACGAGATTCTTCGTGCCTTGAAAGCTCTGCAGGTGAGCGACAAGAACGGCGTGGCTCTCCCGCACAAGTGGCCTGAGAATGAGCTCATAAAGGACCATGTTATCATTCCGCCTGCAGGTACGACCGATGCCATAAAGGACAGAGAGGAGAGAAAGAAGAAGGGCGAGATAGAGTGCTACGACTGGTGGCTCTGCCACAAGAGCCTCTAAACTTTTTTTATTTTTTTGGAAAGTATTATATGTGAGTTTGTGCATATCTATGAGGGGATGTGAAATGTTGTCTAAAATTCCGTTTGATCTTGAGAAACTGGAGGCTCTGGGTAAGGAGCAGCCCGATGTGGAACTTGTTAGAATAGGTATTATTGCCGAGCTGGATGCCATAAATCTCTACGAGCAGATGGCCTCTTTGGCTAAGAGCGAGCTTGTTAAGAAGGTGTTCTTGGACATTGCCCAGGAAGAAAAGGAACATTTTGGAGAGTTTCTACGTCTCTTGAAGGATCTTGATCTAGAAGTTGAAGATGCCATTCAGCATGGGGCGGAAGAGGTTGAAGAAATGAGATAATCAGTTTTGGTGAATCGTGTATGATTATTCTGGGTCACAGAGGCTACTCTGCAAAGTATCCTCCAAACACACTTCTTGCATTTATGAAGGCCATAGAGTATGGTGCAGATGGAGTTGAACTGGATATCTGGCTCACAAAGGATGGAGAAATACAGGTATCCCATGATAGAAACCTGAGAAAAACGGCAGGTGTCAACGTTGATGTAAAAAAATCTACTCAGGAAGAGATTGGTAGGTACAATATTCAGGGAGAGCCTATACCCCTTCTGAGGGAGGTGTATGAGAAACTCCCGGGGTATGCCATAATAAATGTGGAGATTAAGGATGAGAGCTCCGTTGAGGGAGCCCTAAAAATAGTTGAGGAGTATGATGCAATGGAGCGTACCCTATTCTCATCGTTCAATATAAAGGCATTGAAGAGGTTGAGAAAACTCAGTAAAGAGGCCAGGATAGGGATTCTCATAGGAGACGTAAACAAGCTGTACACCATTCCCCGGTGGATATACTCCCTCAAGCCCCATTATCTCAATCTACCTTACCAATTATCCAGTTTTGGAAAGGCTGGCTCCCGGGCTCTCATTCGCTTCTACAGGCTTTTTGGTGTTAGAATAGGGTTCTGGACCCCGAATTCACCTGAGGATCTTGAGGTGTTTGAAGGGCTGTACGAGATGGTCATAACGGACGAAGTCGAAAAAATGCTTAAATTGAGGGAGAGGACCCATGGTCTCAAAGCTTGATTATCGGATAGAAGAAAGGCTTAATTCCCACACACTCGGAGGTATCTTTTTACTGATCATAGGTGTGCTTGGCATGGGATTTCCCTGGCTGTTCTCTAGGGCAGTGATATACCTCGTTGGATTTGTCCTTGTATCTGCAGGTTTGATTTTTGGCTTTCTCTACTTCACGACTCTTGGAGAGAGTAAGGTTCTCATTACTAAATCCCTTATTCTGCTGTTCCTTGGACTCATTAGTTTACTCTCCCCTGTTCTGGGGTTGAAGATATTGACTGCCATAGCTGCTCTCTTCTTCCTGTCGGCTGCTATTACCAATTTTATGCTGGCAAGGAGTATAAGGTCTCAGAAGGGGGAGTCGGCAGCCATACTTGTGGGCATTCTATGTCTTATGCTTGATCTCTGGATAGTGGTTGGGTGGCAGGAAACTTCCCAGTTTTTCATAGGATTGTTTCTGGGTTTGGTTCTGTTTGTGGATGGAATTCTCTTCTTGGTAATCGGTCTCAAAATAAGAAGGGGAAATTGGAGCATTTAAAAATCAGGAGAGAAATTTGAATGGAGAGATGTACTCTCCGTATTTTTCTTTTGCCTCCATGAGCCTCTTCTCCTCAGCATCCAGTTCCTGGAATAGCTCATCTGGTATGTTGTCCATGCTTCCGTAGATCTCTCTTATGCGGTGTATCTTGCTAAGAAGTTCGGGCACGCGAATCTTGAACTGCTCCTCGTACTCTTCCCTTGTGTAATCTCTTCCAAATATCTCCTTGAACAACCTTTCCAGGTCCTCGTAGTGTGGTATGTATCCTATGGGTGTCTCAATGGCATCCACCTCGCCGTGCACGCGAAGGTCCATCCACTTGAGCCAGATTTTTTTGTCAAGTTTGCTGTTGAGATAGTTTCCATTCTTGTCTTTCAGGAAGTAGTTAACAGCAAAGATCCTTGGTGGATTCTTTAGTTTCTTGCCGAAATTCAAGTAGTTCTCTATGTATTTTCCTAGATGCACGGACATGAAGTCCAGTATGGACATTATGTTGAACTTCCTAACCCCTTCCTTGCCGAGGGTTGCAGCTGTAGTCTCTGACTCAATTGAAGCGCCCTTCATAATGACCCCATGCTGCCAGTTGAATGACTCGCACACGGGAGGCCATGTATCGGAGTCGCGTCCTCCAAAGATCATGCCCGAGAGTTTCACACCGTTCTTTGCATTGAGTGCTTCCCTATCCAGGTTGGGGAAGTATTCTAAGCGGGCGGTGAACCTTCCGTTCTTGTGGCTTGGAGGTATCTCATTTCCCTCGGCATCCTTCTTTCCGCACCACCATTTGCCACTGTGGTTTTCTCCCTCGCATGGTATCTCTTCGCCCATTCCGTTCCAGTAGGGCTTACCTTCGTGTACCAGAATATTTGAGAATATGAGTTCGTGGGGGCTGTGAAGTACCTCCCATATGTAGGGATCGTCCTCCTTATTGACCCCTTGAATTATGCCGAATACACCGTTCTCCACATTCACTGCACGTGCTTCCCCATCTATCTCCTTTATGAATGAAAGGTCGTCTCCCACAAGTCTCTCTCCTATAAGCATGCAGGTACTTGTCTTTCCGCACATGCTTGGAAATGCCCCGGTAAAGTAAGTAACGCGTCCATTGGGACCGTTAACACCCATGAGGAACATGTGCTCGCTGAGCCACCCTTCCTTAACAGCCTTGTTTATGGTAAGTCTGAATGCGGGCTTCTTGAGACCTATAGTGTTTCCCGCGTACTGGGTATTCACCGCATAGGTTATGTTTCCCTCAAGATCGATCATAATTCTCCTCTTGTCAAGGTTTTTACTGGTTTTGCGTTCATCAACCTCACCCTCAGAATGCACAAATTTTAAAAATTCCATGTTTGGATTGCCAACGAACACATCATAGGCTTTGCGGTAAAGTATGAACTCGCTGTGCGCCACGTAGGCTGAGTCTGTGAGTTGTACAGTTGGTACCATGAATGGAGAGTTCTTGGGACCCAATGAGAAGAAGAGAATGAAGAGTTCCTTACCCTCCATTATTCCATCCATTATTTTCTTCACTTCCCTTAGCCCATCGTCCCTCTTCATTGTGTTTAGATAGGGTAATTTCTCACCATGGGGTGTTAGAATGTAGGTGTGGGCCTTATCCCTTGCCTGATCGTAGTAGTTGTCAAAATGCACGGTGTGTCCAGGTGTTTTCAGGAGACGCTCCTCCTCATACACTATTGCCTTATTTCTTATGTACAGTTCGTCAGTTGCGCTATCATTTGCCACGAAAATTTTTGATGGTCTGAGTAATTTGATATGTTCAGCCAGAAAACTGTAAAGTTCAGGGTTGTTTATTTTCTCAATCTTCCTGTACTGCTCTTCATCCATAACGCTTTTCAGATACTCCATATCGTTCATATTATCACCTTCTTGGGGATATGGTGGCAGAATTAAAAATCTTTTGCGTTTGTGGCATTAATTTTCACCACTCTAACTGAATCTTCCATAAGTATAACCACATGGCCCCTGCTTTTCGCTTCTTTCTCAATTGAATTGTAATGTTTCTTTAGAAGTTCCAGCGTTTTCTCAATTCTTGCCTCCTTTGAGAGCACAGGTAAAAACTTGTCCTTTATTCTAAGTATATTCGGTCCAAATTGATAGCCTACAAGAACTGGAATATCCTTCAGAAGTGAGGATATGGCCCTTGCCTTTTCCCTGCTGCCGTGCTCATCTTCTTCGGGTGTGCTGTTTATCCTTCTCTCTATCAGTTTGATCTCATCCCTGCTTAACTCGTAGATCAGAAACTCATTTCCCTCTCCAAAGTGGTCTCTCGTTATTGTGAAACCGTCCTCTGTGCTTATTGCCACCTTCATGGTTTAGGCATGCCTAAAAATTATAAAAACTTATCCTCTCGCATAAACTCCTCTATCCTATCAAAGGCCCTTTCTAGATATTCCACTGGTGGTAGGTTCACTATCCTGAAATGCCCTCTGCCGTAGACGGGGCAGAACCCTGAGCCGTGTACGGTGAGAACATGCTTCTTCCTCAGGAGATCCAGCACGAATTTCTTATCATCGTTGCAACCTTCAATCTTTATGAACATGTAAAATGCTCCATTCGGAGGCACAACACTGAGTCCATCAATTTCCCCAACCCTCTTTGTTACATAGTCTCTGCGCTTGCGCAGGATGTCCATTGTTTTTCTTATGTGATCCTGTGGCCCCTTCAACGCCGCAAGGTAGCCCAGCTGCAGCGGGGTGTTTGCACAGAGCCTGGCACGGGCCTGACGCATTATGCCATCGCGAATATCCTCAAGTTTACCCTCCGCATCTCTGATGGCAAGGTATCCAATTCTCCATCCCGGAGCGAGATATACCTTGGAAATTCCGTTAAGAATAATCATTGGAACGTCCTTTGCGATTTTTGCGGGAGAGATGAACTCATCGTCGTAGAGCATCTTATCGTAAATCTCATCACTTATGAGGAAAATCCCGTGCTCGCCGGCAAGGTCCGCTATTTCTCTCAGCACCTTTTCCCCGTAATACGCACCTGTAGGATTGTTTGGATTGATGACAGCAATTGCCTTGGTCTTTGAAGTTATCTTCCTGCGGATATCATCTATGTCCGGCTGCCATTCGTCTTCCTCAACCGTACGGTAAGATATTGCCTTTCCGTCGTAGAATGTGGGATATGTGATGTACGGCGGGTAAGTCGGTCCGGGAACGAGAATCTCCTCTCCGGGATCAAGGGCCGCAGCAAAGATGAGCATAAGAGCCTCAGTCACGCCCGTGGTAACAACCACATCATCGGTGGTTATGTCCACTCCGTAATTTTTCTCCTTCTCCACTATGGCCTCTCTCAATTCTGGTAATCCCTCTGAAGGTGAGTATTCGCTTCTGGAGTTCATCACCGCCTCCGCGGCCGCCTTGCGGATATGCTCAGGTGTTTTGAAATCATACTTTATTGGATCTCCAATGTTGAGTTTGAGCACCTCAATTCCCTTTTTCTCAAGTTCCCTTGCCGGAACAAGGACATCGCGTATCGCGTATTCAATTCTCTTTGAACGTACCGATGCTTTTATCATAATGGGGCATGGTTGGCGAAGATTTAATCTTTGTGAGAGTATTTCCCATCGTGAAATTGGTCTATGAGATGGAGATTGATGCCTCGAGAATCGTTGTATCCCCCAGACCCGTGTGGAAATGCCGTACTTGCACCTTCTATGGAAAGAGGCCCTCTTGTCCCCCATTGGTTCCATCCTGGCGTGAGGCTAGGGAGTGGGTTAAGAGTTATAAAAGAGCCCTTCTCCTGAAATTTGAAGTGGATATGGAAAATTTTGAAGATGAGAAGAGGGATGTGTTGAATTACATCCTGAATCGTGAGAGGGAACTGTTTTCAAGGTATCCCTATGTCTTTGCCCTGTTTCCAGGAGCCTGTAATCTCTGCAGGGAATGCGAGTATGAGAGGAGTGGTATATGCCCCAGAATCCAGGATGTCCGTCCTTCCCTTGATGCCATAGGGGTTGAGATCACCTCCTTTGTGAGAATAGATTTTGGGGAGAACGTGCTCTACTCTCTAATCTTCCTTGATTGAGGGAAATGCAGATACGAATATACCTATCAGAGCAATTTCGTAGATCTCAAGGGTGGCTGTGGAGGGCCAAGGTATAAATGCTCCTATGAAGGCCAGTATGAAGAGCGCAATTGTCAATTTTTTTATGGCACCCCAAGTGCCAATGCCCCAGACCAGCATACCAACGAAGAACTGCAGGAAGAAATAGGGTGCCACGAAGGTGTGTGGCCTGGTTCCGCTGTGGAACACACCTATGAGGGCGAGAAATATGGAGGATATGGAGATAAAGGCCCCGCCCACGGTTTCCAGCTTGTTTTGAGCAGAGTATATGAGGTATAGGGAGAATACCAGAAGGAATGGGGATGCCAGGATGAGCCCGTAATTGTAAATCCACGGGCAGCAGGCGGAATCTGAGCCCAAATCGCTGAGAGCGTTATGCATAACGGAGAACCATGGATTCTGGAGGATGCTTGCTATGGTGAATGACCAGTAAACGATTAGGGTGATTATGCCGAAATACCCCAGAATTTTTGTTCTCATAATTTTGGGTATGAAATATACGTGTAAAAAAATTGCCATAATCTTTTTAAATGAAAGGCCAATACCCTCTAACAGGTGAGAATATGGAAGAGACGATAGAATTCTGCACATCATGCGGAAGAGGACTTACCGATGAAGGTTCCGTTGTGTTTCAATGCCCCAATTGCGGCGCTCTCATAGCGAGATGCAACAGGTGCAGGGAGCAGAGCATACCGTACAGATGCCCCAACTGCGGGTTTGAAGGTCCATGAGGTGAGCAAAATGGGAGATGTTTTAATAACCTACAAGATTATGCCTGAAGGCGTGGATGTTAACTTTGAGAAGATGAAGGAAGAAGTGAAAAATAAAATTGGCAATGTGGGAAAAATTGCCGAGTTTGATCTGCAGCCCATAGCCTTTGGATTGAAGGCACTGGTTGTGAAGGTTATAGTGAAGGATGAGGGGGGCGTTGCGGATCAAATTGAAAAGGCCCTGGGTGAGATTGAAGGTGTGCAGGGCGTAGTTATAGAAGAGGTTACCCTGATTTAAAGGTATGAAAACTCTCTTGCCATTTTTTCCAATCTTCTTATTCTTTCCTCCGTGGGAGGATGCGTTGAAAACAGCCTTATGAAGCCGTATCCCCTGAACGGGTTCACAATGAACAGTGATGCGGTGGATGGATTGCCCCTTCTCAGAGGATTTCTTGATGCGTGGTATTCCAGTTTTCTGAGGGCAGAGGCCAGTGCCAGAGGCTTCTTGGTTATCCTTGCGCTCTGCTCATCGGCCTTGAACTCCCTTGATCTGGATATGGCCAGTTGAATAAGCAATGCTCCAAGGGCGGCAAGAGCGATGAATATGTAGGCGAGAAAATCATCCTCATCTCTACTGAACACACTTCTCCACAGGTACGCACGACTCATGAACGACAGTGCTCCGGTTATGGTGGCTGCAACGGTCATTATGAGAATGTCCCTATCCTTTATGTGGCCTATTTCATGCCCAATAACTCCCTCAAGTTCATCATCGTTCAGAATTCGAAGCAACCCCTCGGTCACGCATACAACGGCATTTTTTGGATTTCTTCCGGTGGCAAAGGCGTTTGGCAGGGAGATAGGGATGATGGCAACCCTTGGCGTGGGAATATCTGCCTTCATTGCCACATTTTTCACTATACCGTAGAGCCGCGGGTTTTCCTCCTCGCTTATTATTCTTGCCCTATAACTCCAGAGCACAATTTTTGAACTGTAAAAATAGGAGAAAAGATTGAGCACAAGTGCGAGAATAAGGAAGAATAGAAGTGATGTCAAAGTATCTCCATAGTACATGCCGATCAGATATCCTATTCCCACAAATAGAAGCGTGAGTATTGCGAATAATCCCAGAGTTCTTGCAGTGGCATTCATCCCAAAACGCAATATGCTGAGGTATTTAAATCTTTATGGGCCAATTTTTAAATATTTTAAAGTTTTCTGGAAAAAAGTAAAATAAATTTGAGGTGATTCAATGGGTGGGAAAATATGGTTGGTGTCGCTGCTCATGGTGGTTGCTTTGCTTCTTACGGGAGGCGCTGGTTCAGGTATGACGGGGAACTCCGAGACGGTGGTATCTGTAATATTCCAGTTTGGAAATCAGGAAGTGCTTACCGCCAATGTCTATCTCCCATCAGATAATCATACGGCCATAATGGCAACGGAACTTGCCTGTGAGGAACTGGGATTGGGCATAAATGTTTCATGGAGTTCCTATGGTGCGTTTGTGAATCAAATTGGATGGGACAAGAACGATTGGGCTGGTACGGGTTATTACTGGCACCTTATGTTGTGGAGCAACAATAGCTATCAATGGATATCATCAAGCGTGGGTGCATCCTCCCTGAATCTCAGTAATGGAGATTTGATTGCTTGGGTTTACACTGTGGATAATCCTTCGTGGGTGCCCTATACAGGGTCCCTGGCCTATCCGGGGCATTATGGGGTATGGGGTGTTCCCAGGGGTAATATGAATAACACCGCATCCTCTGAAAAAACAATATATGCTCCCGATGTTGTCTGGAAATTTAGGGGTCAATCATCATGGGGGTTCTCATCCACACCCGTATCTGGGGATGGGGAGATATTCATTGCCGATTCTTCTGCGCTGTATGCCCTGAATATGAACGGCACGTTGCTCTGGAACACCACCTCCGGAGCCGCTGGATACTATGGCATTGCTTCACCTGTACTGTTTGGGAAATACGTGATCATAGGGACCTCCGATAAGTATCTCAGAGCATTTTATGTGAACAATGGAACATTGGCTTGGCAAGTTTACATCGGTGAGGATATAGCATCCTCACCTGCTTTGGGGATTGTGGACAAGAAACCCATGGTTTTCGTTGCCACCTTCAATCTTGGCTCTGTGGGGAAGTTGTACGCCATAAATGCCCTTAACGGCACGGAGGAATGGGACCTCACGCTCATGGGGAGCAATTATTTTGGTGTACCAGCATTTTATGACGGAAAGATAATAGTGCCAATGGGGGGTATAGAGAACACATCCTACCAGTGGAACCCTCCATATGGAGTTCAGTGTATAAATGCAAATGGCACGTATTACTGGAATTACACAACAGATTCATCTGTAAGATCATCAGTTGCAGTTGAGAATGGGAATATTTACTTTGTAACTTCCGGTGGAAAATTGATATCTCTCAATATGAACGGCACCTTGAGATGGAGTTTAAACATAGGAAGTTCGGTATCCTCTCCTGCGGTTAAGAATAGAGGTATATTTGTTGGTAATAACAACGGTACGCTATACGGCATAGAGGATGAGGGCACGAACTCTCAGATTCTGTGGAGTTTGAGTTTGAACGGCCCTGTGCAGGGTGGAGTTATATGTGTGGGTGATGAGGTCCTTGCTGTCACGAATACCCAGAATGGGACACTCTACGCTACCTTCACAAATGGAACGCCCTACTGGAGCATCACCTTGAGGCCAGAGAATTACATTTTATCATCTCCAATAATTGCGGATTCTTATGTGCTTGTAGCCTCCAACAATGGGTACCTCTACGCTCTCGGGAATAATCTAACATATCCATCCATTGGGGAAATTGTGCAGAACACTGCCTATGTTGGCTCACCCATAAAAATAACGGTGAAAAGTGGGGAAGAGTATCAGGCACTGCTCTACTATAAAAATGTGAGCGGCGATGAGTGGCACGTGGTTTGGATGCAGTATCACAATGGCAGCTACGTGGGGTACATACCCGCCCAAGATACATCGGGGAATGTGTATTACTATGTTACAATTGTGAATTCAACGGGGGTATCTTCCACATCCTCCGTAAAAATTGCACAGGTTCTCCCTTCAGTGCCAGAGTTAAATGCAGCGTATATCATGGTGGCTTTTATTGCAATTGTACTGTTGTTCAGAAGTAGAGTTCGTGGCTGATGCGTGGAATCATTGCCATGAGCACTGCCTGTGCATTAAACTCATCTCTTTTTATTTTTCCCTTGCTTAGGTATCCTATGGCTCCCATTCCCTTCTTTATTTCCTTTATGCCCGATATTATTTCCATGGCTTCTCCTACTTCCATACCTTTTTCTACCATCTCAATCACTCTGTGGGGATACGTGAATCCACCCGAGTAACCGTAGGTTAAATTTCCGTATTTGTCCAGAATGGCGCAAAATGCCTTATCAAAATACTCCTTAACCTCTTCATTCCAGAACAGGCCGGCCTCTATACCTATGGCATAATCTGCGTTTTCAATTGCGTTTTTTGCCCGATTTATGGCACCTTCTATGGTCTCAGAGTCCCTGGGCTGGGGAGGCACGTTTGACTCAACGTCCACACCTCTCACCACAATTTCAAAATTGAAAAGCTCTCTGAAGACCTTCTCAACAGCTCGTATCTTGGACGGATTTGCCGAGCCCACATGCACAATAAGGGGCTTTAATCTCCTACCCTCCTTGTCTATCTCTCCGTTGCGAATCCTTCTTGAGGAGATGGGGAGTAGGTCCTCGGCGTAAAAAATAGGTATCTCTACGATTTGAATATCTTTCAATCCCCTTTTTTCACGGAGTATGTTGATCTCCTCTGCGGTTTTTCTAGTCTCCTTTGATACCACAATTATGTCAAAATCCTCCGTGAGGGTTGGGCCGTATTTATCGTGAATCTCAAGGATTCTGTATTCCTTTCCGAATTGCCTCACGAAATTCTCAACCTCCTTCCTTCTATCTTCAAATCTGACCGTGCAGCTGTTTTTGAATCCATCACCTGTTATACCAATGACCACAAAGTCACCGAGTTCAAAGGCTCTCTCCAACAATGCCCTGTGTCCCCTGTGCAGAAATTCGAAGGTTCCGCCAACTACCACGCGTTTCATAACCCACCGTAGCTTAACATGAGGATCACGAACAGGATTCCCAGGAACAGGAGCCATATGTAGGTGAATCTCTTCTTTTTCTTGATCATCATGTTCCACTGGTCCTCACACTTCTTTGAGCAGAAATCCTTGTCAGGAGGAATGGCAATTCCGCAGTTGAGGCAGTGCTTGTGTGGAGGGATTTCCTTGATCTCCTTCCGCAGGGCATTAATTTCGAGTTTAAGCCCTTCGATCTCGTCCATAAGTTCATCAATGTCTGTCATAATTGTCCATAAAGTTTGATGGGATTTATATTCATCGGTGCAGTTTGGGAAAGTTATTTATTTGAGTAAATCTCTTTTACTCTATGCACGGGGCGATTAGATTTGTAGGTTTGCTTTTCGTGGTTATATTTTTGTTATCCTCCCATCAGATATCACTGGGGTTTTCTCAATATACGGAGAATGTGACCGGAATCAATGGAAATGAGGAGTTTCGGGAATGGGCTAGTAAAATGAACTGGTCGGGAGATGGAAGCGCTGAAAACCCGTACATAATAAAGAACATTACGATGAAGGTGCCTTTTCAGACTAATGGAATATTTATATCAAACACCACGGTGCATTTTATAATAAGAAACTGCAACATTTCCTTTGCTCATAACGATAACGAAAATATAATTTCGGGGATTAAACTTTACAATGTGGCAAATGCCGTGATTGAGAACAATATCTTCTATAAGGATGAAATGGCCATTTCCATTTATGAGTCTTCAAATGTGGATGTGGTGCATAATGAGTTTTATGCAGAAGACGAAGGCGGAGTGTATATTAAACGATCTGAAAATGTTAAAATCTCTGACAATTATTTTGAGAGGGGAGAAAGTTTTGTACTCGGTCGTTATGTGACCAATATTACCTTGCTCAACAATACCATATCTTACTACAAAGAGGGGGGCATATTATTTGAATTCTCTGCACACTTGAAGATTATCAAGAATGAAATAAAGGTTAAAAGAGGCTTGAAGTATTCAGATAGGCCGCGGGAAGCAATGTGGATGGACCTATCCAAGTTCATTTTGATAGAGAACAATACCATTATGGGTGGGAAATCCCAATGTTATGGAATTAGCCTTGAATCTCCTGAGGAAGCTATGATCAGGGGAAACAAAATAATGAATTCTGATTGTTATGGGATACAAGTTACAAATGGAAAGAATATTACTTTGGATAAAAATGATATATCTATCAGTTCAGGGGAAGGAGTAAGCTTCATTTATGATGTGGGCGCAGTTGTTGAGAGCAATAGGATCACCTATAATGATTTTGAGGGTATTGAGGTGTATGATTCTCAAAATATTCTTATTGTGAAAAATCTGATAGCGTTTAACGGTATGGGAATTGATGTTTCACGAGGTAAATCCATAGAAATATACAACAATTCATTCTTTTACAATCGTGGTTCGGGGGATAAATATAACAGCTCTCTAATTCAGGCCTATGATGAAGATGGTGCTGCGAGGTGGTACGATCCTTCTGGATACGGAAATTACTGGGATGATTGGGCCAGAAACAACGATACCAACGATAAAAATGGAGATGGCATTGTTGATTATCCATATAAAATTGGGAAGGGGATTGACTATTATCCACTCAAATACATACCAACGAACTACAAAATTGAACCCACTCCACCTAGAAAATTAAGGCTCATATATGGCGATGGGTATCTAAATATATCATGGCGCTCTCCTGTGGGGAATGGCTCATCGCCCATAGTTGGATACATAATTTACAGAAATGGTAAGGGTATTGCCACATTGCCGGCCACGAGATTATATTACAATGATACATCTGTTATGAACGGGGTGAAATATGAATATTACGTTACCGCATTCAACTCTGAAAAAGAGAGTTTAAGAAGCAATGTTGTTAGAGGAGTTCCAGGAGTCCCCGGGAAGCCATTAAATTTAAGGACACACAGCGAGAGAGGATATATTTATATTTCTTGGGAACCACCTCTAAATAAGGGGGCTTCTGATGTTGAGTATTACAAAGTATACCGTGCACTCTATATCTTCCCCCCTCCATGCCCACAAGGGCCACTGAGTTGGGTGTTGATTGCCGTGGTTCCTGCGGCACAGTTGTATTATGTGGATGCCAATGTGACAAATGGGGCCTCCTACTTATATGGTGTAAGTGCGGTTAACAAGTATGGAGAGGGTCCAAAGTCCAAGGAGGTTATTGGTCGTGCAGGTGCAATTCCCTCTCCACCTTTAAATCTTACGGTGATCAATGAGGGAAATCATATTAATATAACGTGGAACGCCTCCAGAGATAACGGTGGCTGGGAGATTTTTGAATACAGGGTATACTGCAATGGAGAGTTGATAGCTAGAATTTATCCGTATCGTAATAAAATTCTCTACTACAATTACACCCCCAAATATCCTGGGGTGTATGTTTTCTATGTAACTGCGGTAAATGCCATAGGAGAGAGCGATCCAAGTGAGATGGTCACCATATCCTATAATGTTCCAAATAAGAATTGGGGTAAAGAATCCTCTGGTGGGGATTATATTTGGATAGATTTGGAAATTTTGGGAATGGCTTTAACGGCCATTTTCATTTGTATTGTTATTTACAAAAAGAGGTACATTTCAAAAAGAGAATAGGTCATTTACCTTATCGATATCTTTCTTGGGCAGTACTTCACCTTGCAGTAACTGCACACTATCTTTTGTTTATCCATCTCGGAGGTGTGCAGGGTTATTGTCTCAACCCCATCAAGTTTTCTTATGAGGCCAACGGCATCCATGCTAATCGGTTTTTCCAGCACGATGGTAACCTTACTCCCATTTGTCCATAGCCGCTCGCCTATTATTTGCCTTATCTCACAGGAGGAATCACTTAAAATCTTGAATATCCTCTCCAGCAGACACCCGTATTTTGGCTTTTTGAACTCTATCTCAAGAACTTCCCAGCCCATTATGGGTGCAACCTTTGATAGAGAGAGTTTAGGTTCCAGTCTCTCAAATATGCTTCTCAACTCATAGGTTTTTTCAATGTAATCAATGGTGTGATAAACTATTTTGCGGTTCACTCCCGCTACTTCGGCTATGGAATTTACTGGCACATCCACATCTCCGATGTACAGTTTAGAATTTCTAACCGATATGCCAAGATTTACCAATAATTCGGCTACCTTTTTCCTTGCAGGGAAGTTCTTAAAATACTCGCTAACAATAAGAAGCATAAAAGGGAAAAGTAAAGGGTTTTAATAAATTTTCCTTTACTCTATCTGCTCCATTGTGATGCAGCTCACAGGGCAGGAATCAACGGCTTCCTGCACGCAGTCCTTGAGATCGTCGCCTATTTCTTCCTTGATCACCATGCTCTTTCCCTCGTCATCCATTTCAAAGACATCAGGGCACAGGCTAGCGCAAATTCCGTCACCGATGCAGGCATCTCTATCCACAGTAACCTTCCACTTTCCCATCTATATCACCTCAAGTGGGGGAATTGTGAGAGAATATAAAAATTTTCTCATTCTCTACGCAGTACAGCACCTGCAATCACAAGGATTATTCCAAGAATGGCAGTGCCCTCAGATAGATCTCTGTAGAATTTCACCTTTCCCATCTCGCTTCTCTCCTTGCTCCAGTAGGTTATCTGGAAAGTTCCAACGCTCACTGCTGACGTTTTCTTTATCGTCATGTAAACCTCGTCTCCAATGTGGCACCCTTCAATGTTCCCGTGGGCAAGTACATCCAATTTTCCATCCAGTTCTATGATCGTTGCATTCAGAATTTGCGAGTATCTCATATCCGTGATCACTCCGTAAACGGTGATCTTCTCTCCGACCTTGTAGTTTTCTGAATCAACCGAATAGGCGGGGGTGAACACGTGCGATGGAAACAAAATGTAGGCTCCAAATCCTATGATTATCAGTGCAAGGCCGATATACAGCAGCCCTTTTCTCATACGGTAGCCATAATTTTCCCGTATATTATGATTTTCCATGAGCGAATTTTTTATAAGGGAAATCCCAATACCCATTGGGGCGCGTGGCCTAGCCAGGATATGGCGGCAGCCTCCTAAGCTGCAAGTCGCGGGTTCGAATCCCGCCGCGCCCGCTGAATGAAGTGCATTTTTATAGATGACGAGGGCATTTGCCATGGCCGGTATAAGGGATTCAAGTGCATAGAGGAGAAGTGCGAGGATTATGGAAAGTACATGGTTCCTGAGGGAGTATGTGCATACTGGCGTGACGGGTACTGTAAGAAATTGCACATATTCACCTGCGATGGAAAGAACAAAAAATGCCCCCACTATAAGGAGTGGATAGAGGAGGAAGAACTCGTTCTATTCGATTAAACCACCCTGCACTCTCCTTCAACTCCTGATTTTATGATTTCCATTATCACGTTTGCCACCTTCTCTGGAGGATCTGCCGGCATGGGACCGTGGATTCTTCTGAGCATATCCGTATCCGTGGGGCCCGGGGCAACGCACATTACCTTTATCTTCGGTCCCAGTTCCTGAGCCAGAGATTTTGTGAGTGCAATCACAGCGGCCTTGGAAGAGCAGTAGGGTGCAGCCCGTGCCATTGGGTGAAGACCGATTATTGATGCTATATTAACGATCTTGCCCCACTCCATGTGCTCAATTGATGCGTGTATCATATTAAACATGCCAAAAACGTTGACCTGAAATATGCGCTCCCACTCGCTTGGCAGGGTTCTTATGAAAGGTTTCACATCATAAACACCAGCGTTGTTCACCAGAATCTTCAATTTTCCCATCTCTGTGGAATTCTCCACGATCCTCTTTGCATCTTCGTAGTTGCTCACGTCTCCCTGAACCGCTATTGCCTTTCCCCCTTTATTTTCAATGGCTGCAACAACCTCCATAGCCCTGCTCTCCTGGTGGTGGTAGTTCACCACAACGGCGTATTCCTCTGCAAGTTTCAATGCTGTTGCCCTGCCAATGCCCCTGCTTGCACCCGTCACAATTGCCACTTCCATGCATACAAATCTTCAATCTCATATTTTAAAATTCCCATGAAAAGGTTAATGCACCACTGTGCGATTACTCCACTATGAAGGCCATAAAAGCAAAGGTTCTTTATGATGGTACGGGAGCGAAGGCCAGAAAGGACGTCTATGTGCTTTTTGAGGAGGATGAAATAAAGGGCATATCCAGGGAACGTGGTGGAGCCGAGGTGATTGGAGAAGGCATCGTAACTCCAGGTTTCATAGATCCCCACTGCCACATAGGTATGGCAAGGAGCGGGGAGCCCTATCAGGAGGATGAGACAAATGAGCAGATGAACGCAATATATCCCCTTGTCAATGCAATTCACTCCATTTACATGGATGATCCTGCCTTTAGGGAGAGCGTTGAATTTGGTGTGCTGTACTCCCATGTGATGCCCGGTAGCGGGAACATAATTGGTGGTTATACTGCGCTTATTCGCAATTTTGCGAGGGATATAGGCGATGCATTCGTTAAGAATGTGGGGATAAAAGCTGCCCTTGGATACAATCCACGCAGCACCACCGACTGGAAAGGCACGAGACCCACCACGCGGATGGGTGCAATTGCCATGCTCCGGGAGGAGCTTATGAAGGCCAAGAAAACAAAATCTTTGCTTAACAAGGGAAAGAAGGAGCCTGAGGAGGTTGAGCCCCTCACAGAGATATTCATTTCAATACTGGATGGGAAGATGCCGCTGATGGTGCATGTGCACAAGGAGGATGATATCATCACCCTCATGAACCTCGTCAATGAGTTTGGAATTCGTGCCGTTATAAATCACGGTTGTGATGTGCACTCTCCAGAACTCTGGGAAAAGGTGAAGAGAATGGGAATGGATGTGATCTACGGACCAGTGGATTCATTCTCCTACAAGGTTGAATTGAAGAACGAATCATGGCATAACATAAGGTTCATTGTTGATTCCGGTTTGAGATTTGCAGTTATGAGTGATCACCCTGTTGTTCTGCAGAGGAACCTGTATCTTCAACTGCGCTTCTTCCGCAGGTTCGGTATGACCCGGGAGCAGGTCATCGCACTGATTTCCGGAAATGCCGCAGATATAATTGGGGCTAAGAAAATAGGAAAGATAAGTAAGGGTTACAAAGCCTCAATGGTCATTTGGAACGGTGAGCCCCTTAGCATGGAATCTTGGCCAATAATGAGCATAGGTGAGGGTAGGGTGATCTATGAGTCGTAGCCCATCTTCTGCAGGAACAGATGCGCCTTTACCAACACTTTTTTTGATGATTCATAGGTTATCCTATTAAGCGCATCTCTGTAATTGAGCCATTGATAACCATCGTGTTCGTAGGATAGTCGTACCTCCTCCTTCTCTGTTGTACCCAGAAAATAAATCACGGTCTTTTCCACCAGTGTTCCTCCCTCTCTGAAGTGGTACCTTACGATCTCCCTGAATCCGAAAATTAGGTCCACCTCTATTCCCGTTTCCTCAAATATCTCTCTCATGGCCGCCTTTGTCTCATCCTCCCCCTTCTCCACGTGGCCCTTGGGGAAGTCCCAGTGCCCTGTTGGATAGTGCAGTATGAGATATTTTCTCGTTTTTGTATTGAACACAACGGCCCCTGCGGACTTCTCCCTTCTCATAGTTTTACATTCTACCGCTAAATTTATATTTTTTGGTGCGGAAAAGGATAAGTAAAATGTGTGCATTTTATCTTTATGCAGGGAATATCAGATGTATGCATACACGTTCTTGCCGAAGATTTTGCGGGGTACAGCAGCAGGTTCTGGGCCCAGCATGGCATATCCTTCTTTATTGAAATGAAAATGGGTCTGGAAGAGCACAGAATTCTGTTTGATACGGGAAACCATGCAGAGCCAGTGCTTTTCAACGCCCAGATGCTTGCTCTGGATCTTGGGTCCTTGGAGAGCATAGTCCTTTCCCACAGCCATTACGACCATACTGGAGGACTGCTGGGCGTGCTGGAAAAGATGGGGAAGGAGGTGAATGTGATTGCACATCCCGATATTTTCAAAGAATCATACGCGGTTGGAAAGGAAACCCGTTACATAGGTCCTCCAATGGATATGCGCGAGAGGGCTGAGACGCTTGGCGCAAGGTGGATTCTTCGTAGGGAGCCGTGGAAGATTCTCCCGGGTGTTTGGACTCTTGGAGAGATTTTAAATGGGAACAGGGTTGATTACGAGGTAATGAAGAGCACAGGAGTTTTTATGAAAAAGGATAATCAGTACCTTCCGGACTTTATGGAGGATGAGATCGGTCTGGCTATGATAACTGAGGGTGGGCTTGTGGTGGTAGGAGGGTGCTCACATCCCGGAATTGTTGGCATGGTGAAAAGAGCAGTGGAGATTACAGGTATGAAGGATGTCCGCGCGGTTATTGGTGGATTTCACCTTGTGAATGCAAGTGAGAAACGCATAAAGAGAACTGTTAGAGATTTGCTGGATATGGGAGTGAAGGAGATTTACACTGGTCACTGCACGGGTTTGCGAGCAGAATGTGAATTTTCAGAAGCATTTGGGGATAAATTCCATAAACTCCACGCAGGTATGAGCATAAACTTGAGCGAAAGATAAATTAATATGTTATTCATAATCCCCTCAGAGCGGGGGTTGTCGAGCTTGGCCAAAGGCGCTGGCTTGAGGGGCCAGTCCCGTAGGGGTTCCTGGGTTCAAATCCCAGCCCCCGCACTTGCGTTTGGATTTTCATAACCAGGAGGTATGTTTTTATATGAAGGATATGTAAGAGATAATGATCTGCTTGAGAGGTGTTTATAATGGCCAGAATAAAAGACGTGGAAAAGGCTCTTAAGGGTGTGAAACTTGAAGAATTGAGTCCCTTTGAGTTGAAGGAACTTCTTGTTAAAATTGCCAGAAGAAAATCAGAGCGGATGATGCTCAATGCTGGCAGGGGCAATCCGAATTTCCTGGCTTTGATTCCCAGGTATGCTTTTTTGCAACTGGGAAAATTTGCATTAAGTGAGGCAGAGAGACACTTTGGCTACATGGGTGATCTGATTGGAGGGCACAGTGACAGGGAGGGAATAGAGGCAAGGTTTGAAATATTTGTGAGAAACCACTGGAATGAGAGGGGAACAGCATTTCTGAACTCCGCAGTTAGTTACGTGAGAGATTATCTTGGCCTTTCTGCGGGAGATTTTCTCCATGAGATGGTCCAGGGTTATTTGGGATGCGATTACCCCTCGCCTCCACGTATGCTTTCTCTCTCCGAGAAGATAGTTGCAAGGTACATTATGAAGGAGATGGGTGCTGGCTATGATCTTGGCTACTCTCTGGTGGACGAAACCCAGTTATTCGCCGTGGAGGGAGGCACCGCTGCCATGGCTTACCTGTTTGAATCCCTTCATGCAAATCACATACTGAATGCTGGAGATAAAATAGCCCTCGCTGTGCCAATATTCAGCCCCTATCTTGAAATTCCAAAACTTGATACATATAGATTGGAGATCTTGGAGATTTTTTCCCGTGAGGATACCGGTTTTCAGATACCCGATGACGAGCTGGATAAACTAAGGGATAGGGATATTAAGGCCCTGTTTATTGTGAATCCTGGCAACCCAACATCGGTCAAACTTCAGGAGAATACCCTTGAAAAGATCAGAAAAATAGTTGAAAAACACAGAAAGGATCTGCTAATCATTACAGATGATGTTTACGCTACATTTACGGAGAATTTTAAATCCATTTACACCGTTTTGCCCCACAACACAATCCTCGTGTATTCATTCTCAAAATATTTTGGAGCCACAGGATGGCGCCTTGGTGTTATTGCTATGCACAGGAAAAATGTGGTTGATACCCTCATTCGCAAATTGCCTGAAGATGTACAGGAGCAGATGGAAAGAAGATACTCTCCAATAACCCCAGATGCCAGAAAATTAAAATTTATAGATAGGCTTGTGGCAGATAGCAGGAACGTTGCTCTAAGGCATACTGCCGGGCTATCCACACCCCAGCAGGTTCAGATGGTTCTATTTGCCCTTTACGCTCTCATGGATGAGCAGGAAAGATACAAAAATGCAGTGAGGCATGTTCTTCAGCGCAGATACGGTGCGCTTTACAGGGGTTTGGGAATTGAGCCAAGCGAGCATACGAACTATGCCTACTACTATACCCTGCTTGATACTGAGAGGCTTGCGAAGCGGCTTTACGGTAGGGAGTTTGCCAGTTGGTTTGTGAATGCACTACCTCCCGAGGAGTTTGTGATCCGCCTAGCTCAGGAGGCTGGGGTTGTACTGTTGCCTGGCAGAGGATTTGAGGTTCTGCACCCTTCCGCACGTATATCCTTGGCCAATTTGAAGGAAATTGATTACATAAAAATAGGGAAAACCATTAGAAAACTTCTGGAGGAGTATCATCAAAGGTTTCTGGAGGAAAACGATGCCAAAAATTGAAAATCAACAATTTTTGTTTTATGATGCAACTTTTTTAACTTATTTTTGTATATGGTGTCTATGAACTACAAAATATACCCCGTTGGGATTTTTAAAAGGGATGGAAAACCCAGAGTTGAGATATTTGATGAGTACAAAGATGCTCTCTACGGCCTATCAAATTTCAACAGAATCCTGCTGCTTCTCTGGTTTCATAAAAGTGATGGAGATAGGAGGAAAATTCTGAAGGTTCATTCCCATGGGGAGCCGGGATATCCCGTTAGGGGAGTATTTGCAACACGCTCTCCGGTGCGCCCGAATCCAGTTGCATTATACAATGTGAAAATTTACAGAATTGAGGGCCTAACAATAGAGATTGAGGATATTGACGCCTACGATGGTACACCGGTTATTGATATAAAGCCGTTTGTGAAAGATTTGGATTGTCCTTAGTTCAAGCCCATCTCCAACAAAGGGACTTAATGGATCGGACGATAGAAAAATACGAAATATTTAACGAGTTATTCAAAAAATAATTGTTTGGGGGTAAAGCACATTTTTTAAAGGGGCTTGGTGGACCGGGTGGGAGGAGAAAATTTACAATTTTCGACTTAGCCCGTGTTCACGAACGAAGTGAGTGGACCGGGCTGGATGTTCGACGACAGGAGAACATAAGCCTGCTCCATGGAGCGTAGCGGAATGGACCGGGCGGGATTTGAACCCGCGGCCTCCACCATGCCAAGGTGGCGATCTTCCGGTCTGATCTACCGGCCCATGGGAGTTAGAGTATTCCAAAGCAGTATTTTAAATTTTTTTCTCCCTCTTTTCCATCTCTCTCTGGAGTTTTCTCTCACGTCTTCTCTTCTCCTCCTCTATTTTTTCAAGTTCTTCCTCTGGTATCTCGATTTCTCTTTTCTCCGCCACGCTGATGAATTCAGGGGGTATCTGAGCTGCTATGAACACGGTTTTTGCTGCTCTGTATATCTGGTATCCTCCCTCGATGGCTTTTTGAGTGTCTATTTCTAAGATTATTGGCTCTTCCACGCGGTGCAGTCCGGCAATGTACGCATCCTCATAGGTCTTGCTTAGGTGTACCCATTTCCTATCACCAGGCTGAAGACCTATCTCCTTGATGTACTCCAGTTCCTCCTCTGTGGTGGGATAATACAGTTTTTCTGGTATACCCTCTGTTGGGAGATCGCTGAGGTCAACCTTTATTGAGTGCCCGTAGGTGGCTCTAACCCGGTTATGCTCAACATCCAACTGATACCTGCCCTTATCATCCGTTAGCACTATTGCTATTATGTGCTTTGTTTTGAGCCATCTGAATCGTGGATGCTTTCTCTTTATTCCTTTTACAATCTGGTAAATATCCGCCCATCCTCTATCATCAAGTTGAACATGAAACCTCTCAGGAAAATGTCTTAAAATACCCGCAAGCATTCTGCTTATTGCCGTCAATTCCCAGTCATTAAGAAGGAACTTTCCCTCCTCACCGCAAATCGGACAAACATCGCCCCTAAACGGCCCATGCTTTTCACACTCTCTCAACTGAACCATTCCATCACCACCTAACGAGGAATAGAAAACAGGATATAAAGGTTATCCACTGAGTATCCACAAATTTAAATATATAATTGCCATTTTTGCGACCATGGTCAGCGAGAAGGAGGTCTGGGATGCCCTCAAAAGGGCCATTGATTTTGAACTTGGAGTGGATGTTGTTAACCTGGGTTTGATTTACGAGGTTCGTGTGGATAACGGCAAGGATGTTTACATAAAGATGACACTTACAACGCCCACATGTCCTCTGGCAAATGCCATAATTGCCGATGTTTATCAGAAGGTAAAGGCAATTGAGGGTGTGGAGAATGTGGATATTGAGGTGACCTTTGATCCGCCATGGAATCCTGATATGATGTCTCCCCAGGCCAAGAAACTTCTGGGTATTTGAGTTATGGTGAGATCAGGGTGTAGAAATATATGAGTCCTAAAATCAGGATTGATATGTTTAAGAATGGAAGGAGATACTCGTTTTCAATTACCTGAAGCACGTAGAGCATTGATAAAAACAGAACCACAAAACTGCCTATAATGAGGTATAGAATTTTCCTTTTGAATTTCCCATCCACGTAGCGATGCAGAATGAATAGATTTGCGATGCCCAGCACTATATAACTTCCCATAATTAGGTAATATATGGCGAGAGCGGGCATATTAAACATGGATACCCAACCGTAGGAGGAAGAACGCAGGCCATCTATCATATTAGTGTAGGAAATGCTGAATGCAAGGATCATCGGGAGGAATAGGAGTATGGCTTCTTTCACATTCCATCCCCTTCGCAGATAGTGTGTGAACAGGACAAAAAAGTAAAGTGAAAGGGCCAAGAGCGAGGGTGCTATTCTAGCCATGAGAAGTGCGGTATCGTATTCCTCTGTGAATTTTAGCGCCTCCACTATGCTGTATAGGAACAGGAAAAAGCTCATTATTGAGAAAAAATAGTGACTCAGGTTTTTCTCCCCTTTTGTGAATAGCACATAGATGGATACGGATAAAAATAGTATCGCATTTATAATTGTGGCTATCACACCAATTGCTTCACCCATCTCCCTCGTGGGGAAATTATACACATCATATTTAATGTTTGCTTAACGAGGAAAATATGTGATATCCATCTCCACGCTTCCTTTTAAACCTCATCCAATCCGGATGCTGATACGGGAAGAATGCCCTCTCAGGGTGTGGCATCATGCCAAGGACATTTCCCTCAGGATTCGTCAATGCGGCAATATCCTCCATTGAGCCATTTGGATTCCAGGGATATGTGGCCTTGGAGCCGTCGGGCTTGACATATTTGAATGCTATCTGCCCATTTTCAATTATTTCCTCCATTATTCTCTCGCTGGTGACGAATTTTCCCTCCCCGTGGGCCACCGGGAGTGATATGATCTCAGGCACATCACTTGTGAAGAGCCCATCCTGCAATTTCTTCAGATATGTCCACCGACATTCAAAGCGATTGGAATCGTTTATCATAAGAGCGGCCTCTGGTACCTCACTTATTCCGTTTGTGCCTGGTAAAAGGCCCAGTTCTATGAGAACCTGAAATCCATTGCATACCCCCATTATTTTCTTCCCTTCATCCACGAATTTTTTTATATCCTTTAGGGCTATAGCCTTCAATCTTGCAGCAAATATGGCACCAGCGCGAATGTAATCTCCCGCGGAGAATCCTCCGGGAATAAAGAGCATGTCGTAATCTTCCAGGCTTTTTTTGCCCCATTTAAGGAGATTCAAATGCACATATTCTGGCTCGTGCCCCAGTTCTTTAAATGCGGTGTAACTCTCCTCCTCGCAGTTCGTACCCTCAATTTGAAGTATTGCAACTCTCATATAATCACCCCATGTACCCCTTCAACGCGTTTCTCCATTCATTGCGAAGGATGTTCAGATGTATGTTAAATAACCACCTGTTTCCGTCCCTGACCTTGAGGGTGTCTCCTCCAACGATACCTATCTTTCTCGCCTTCACCACCTCCTCAAATTCCTCATCCTTCCCGTTTTTGACTTCGCACACCCATCTGGTTGCACTCTCTGAAAACAGTTTGAAATCCGCGCGCATGAAGCCAATGGGGGCAAGGTCTATTTCAGCACCCAGATTTCCACCTATGCTCATCTCTGCTAGGGTCACTGCTAGACCTCCCTGGGACACATCATGACAGGAGGCTATGAGTCCAAGATTCATGGCTCTCAGTATCTCCTCGCTTCTCGATCTCAGCTCCTTCAAATTCACCTCTGGCACGGTGGTGCTCTCCGCTCCTATGAGCCTGTAGTATTCGCTTCCACCCATCTCCTCCCTCGTCTCACCCACGAGGTATAAGGAGTTTCCCTCTCCTTTGAAATCCACGGTGGTAGCCTTTCTAACATCTTCCACTATTCCAACGGCCATGAGCACAACCGTTGGTGGTATGTTCTTTCCGAAGGCCTCGTTGTAAAAACTAACATTTCCTGAAACAAATGGTATGCCCAAAAATCTTGCAGCCTCGCCCAATCCCCTGCACGATTCTCGGAACTCTCCCATGATCTCCTCATTCTCCGGATTTCCAAAATTGAGGCAATCTGAGAATGCGTGTGGTTTAGCTCCAACAGATACGAGATTGCGTACGGCCTCATCCACGGTGTATAGCGCGCCTAAGTACGGGTTAATCTTTGCAATCTGGGGATTTGCCACGGTTGTTATGGCAATACCCTTCCATGAATCCTTTAGGGGTTTTAGCACGGCCGCATCTCCATGTGTTTCGTACCCAATTATGCCCTGCATGGGCTTTATTGCGGTTCTTCCCTGAACCTCGTGGTCGTACTGTCTTATTATCCATTCTTTGCTCCCTATGTTTGGAGAATTCAGGAGTGAAAGGAGAACTCTTCTGTAATTTGGTTCAAGGGGAATCTCCTGTTTTTTCGTAATCTTCTCCATCCTGTATGGCCTGTCATACTCCACGCCAGCGGTAACAAAATCCAAGGGTAGATTTGCGATGAGATTTCCATGCCAGAATATTCTCAAATTCTCCCCCTCAACACTCTTTCCTATTACGCTCATCTCAACGTCCCATTTCTTGCATATTTCTCTGAGTTTGGGCATGTTTTCTTCCCTCAGGGCCAGAAGCATTCTCTCCTGACTCTCGCTGACCCATATCTCCCAGGGTGCCATATTCTTCTCCTTCAGGAGCACATTTTCCAGATGAATATCGGCACCAACTCCTCCAGCGTGGCACATCTCTCCAACAACGCTTCCCAAGCCTCCTCCCCCAAGGTCCTTCATTCCTTCAATTATACCTGCATCATTTGCCTCCAATACCACATGAATCAGTGGCTCTTTTATTATGGGATTGCCCAGCTGCACAGCCTGCTTCTCCTCCTCACTCTTCTCCGTGAGAATTTTTGAGGCGAAATTCACGCCGTGGATTCCATCCCTGCCTGTCCTGCCGCCCACCATGACGAACTTGAGTCCAGGCTCGGTTACTATGCTTCTCACAATCTTGTCCTTTCTCACTATTCCAAGGCATCCGGCATTAACGAGAATGTTGTTCACAAAATCCTCATGGAAGTATGTTATGCCGGCAACTGTGGGTATGCCCACACGATTCCCGTAATCTCTTATACCTGCAATGACACCCTTCATAAGGTAGAGGGGATGCTTTATTCCGGGATTGAGTTTCTCGTAGGGATAATCGGGTGGACCGAAGAACAGGGGATCCACGAGGGCAATGGGTTTTGCACCCATGTTGAGTACATCCCTTATTATTCCGCCCACTCCAGTGGCCGCCCCACCGTAAGGCTCCACAGCGCTTGGGTGGTTATGGCTCTCAATCTTGAATACATAAGCATAGTCCTCATTGAATTCCACCACTCCTGCATCATCCTGCATCACTATTATGGCATTCTCGGATGGTATTCCAAATATGTGCTCCTTTAGCACCTTTTTTGATGATTTGTAGGAGCAGTGCTCACTCCATCCCTGCGCAATTGCGTGAATCTCCAAATCAGTTGGCTCCCTTCCAATCTCTCTGAAAAATTCCTGCAATTTTTTCATCTCATTCAAGCTAAGTGCAAGGCCCATGCTCTCGTTTATCTCGTTCAATTCCTCATCACTGGCACTGAGAATTTTAACCTCATGGACTCCCGGAAAGATCTCTCTCAATATCATATCTCCTCCACCCTTAACTCGTAATCGTGTATCACGGGATTCACAAGGAGTTTGCGTATCATCTCCTCCACTTCTTTTCTGCCCTCTTCCAGGGGCTTATCAAGGTAAATCTCGTACAATTTGGCAACCTTGACATCCTCTATCCCTTCAAAATTCAAAAGTTCCAGACTGTGCTTTATTGTCCTTCCCTCGGGATCGTCCACGCCCCCTTTGAGTTTCACAATTACCGTGGCTTTGAGCATATTTACCATATGTGGAAGTTGTACTTAATCCTTGCATATAAAAAAATTAGAGGATGATTTGGGTGCTAAATCTGTAGAGAATTATACTATCTTTAAAATTCATTAGCCCGAACAGTATCAGAAGGAACGCTGCGACTATGAGGGAGACTCTGACCCACTGGGGATAATCGTGTCTGCCAATTCCGAGTCCCAAAAATATCAACACGAGCCAGAGTATTCCCAGGTTGTATATTATGGCGGATAAGAACATAAAGAAAACGCTGGTACTGCTATCGTAGAATGGCGCCGTAGATGAAAGAATGGCACCTATGTATATTAGAATCACAGAGATTATTATGCCGGCATAGATGAGTTTGGGGCTCCTTATGGCTCTCTGTGCAAAACTCAAATTTTCCTTCTTGCCATCCATATTTTTCACCATGGTATGAATAAATTCATTGAATATAATTTTTTCCACTTATGTTTTTTATTTTGATTTCATTAAAGCAAGTGCGGGGGATCAAAGCGGATGTTAGAAATCTTTAATTACCTTGGGAATTTACGGGAAGTGTGATTGATATGTACGCAGTATTCAGATTCAAGGGAGAGGATCTAAAGATACGCAGGATTTACGAAGATGACGTAATCGCGAGACAGACCATAGTCAAGAGGGATTCCAGATCTCTTGGAATGGGGGGAAATGAGGTATACATCCTGGTAGAGGGAAGCGAGGAAGCCCTGAGACGCGCCAGAGAGATTGCTGGTGAGTTTGAGATAAGGGATGAAGAGGCGGAGAAGGTATACAAAAAGATAAAAGAGGAAGAGGAGGAAGCCTCTCTTGGAATGGGGGCCATATTCGGATGATGCACATAATCCTGGCGGATAGCGAACTGGAAATCGTGCCCCGTGAGATTCAGGGACATCCCGCAGTAGTGAAGCATGCTAGGGCTAGGAAGAAGAGACCCTCAAATCTGCTCTTGGATGCCACCTACCATCATCAGGCCATAAGGAGCAAGTATGGAAGCGAAGCCGAAAGGCGTGGCAGACCAGACATCGTGCATTTCTTCCTTATGAATGTGCAGGAATCAATCCTAAATCATCGGGGCAAACTGAGAGTTTATGTGCACACCAGAAACAATGAGGTTATCCACATATCTCCCGAAACCCGTTTGCCGAAGTCCTATCCCCGCTTCGTGGGGCTTATGGAGAATCTATTTCACAATGAGTGCGTTCCAAATTGCGATTCTCCTCTGATGTGGGTTGAGAGGAAATCCCTTCAATCACTGGCCATGGAGATAGGTGATCCCGTAATAGTTCTCTCCGAGAAGGGTGAGAGGGTGAATCTCAAGGATTTTGAAATTCCTCAGGATGTTACGTTTATAATTGGTGGTTTCCCCAGCGGTGATTTTCTGAGCAACGTTGAATTTGCCAGAAGAGTATCAATTGCCGATGAAACCCTCATGGCCTGGGTTGCCGCCTACGAGATCATCGCGAGGTACGAGGCCCTGCACCTATAATTTTTTATCCCAAAATCCCATATATGCGTGATGCCCAGTTTGGTGAGGAAGAGAAGTGGAGACTACGTGCTTTACGATAGAAGAAGGATTGTAAACGCCATAAAGAAGGCATTTCTGGAAACGGGAGAGGTTGATGAGCCCGAGAGGGTGGCGGAGGATTTATCCATCCTCGTGGAGGAGAGAATCAGGAAGTACGATGTGCCCACAGTTGAGCAGATTCAGGACGAGGTTGAGAAGGTACTTATGGAAAAAAAATATGTGTCCACGGCAAAGGCCTACATTCTTTACAGGGAGAACAGGAAGAGAGTCAGGGAGGCAAAGGAGATTATTGGTGTGAAGGATGATCTCAAGTTAAGTATAAATGCCGTGAAGGTCCTTGAAGCGAGGTATCTTTTGAAGGATGAGAACGGTAATATTGTGGAAACGCCAAGGCAGATGTTTTATCGCGTTGCAAAATTTGTGGCCCTCGTGGATGCCCTTTATTTCGAGGAAGTTTACGATATCAGTGGAAAGCAGAAAATTAGAAAGACGGAGTTCACGGGTAAGCACAATTTGAGCACCTACGAATATGAAATGCTCCGTCGTGCTTACAGGAGATTGAACCTGAAGGGGCATATGAAGGTGGATTTTTCCGAGTTTATGCGCATTCTGAGCGATAAGTGGGATGTTTTGGAGGAGAGGACCAGGGAGTTCTACTCTCTTATGGTGAATCGCCTGTTCATTCCAAACTCTCCCACGTTAATGAACGCGAACACGAAGTTAGGGCAGTTAAGCGCGTGCTTTGTTCTTCCTGTGCCTGACAGCATAGAGGGCATATTTGACGCGGTCAAATATGCGGCCATGATTCACAAGAGCGGGGGAGGAACTGGATTCTCATTCTCACGATTGAGGCCCAAGGGGGACATAGTGGCGAGCACAATGGGTGTGGCCTCAGGGCCCTTAAGTTTCATGCGTGTATTTGATGTGGCGACTGATGTAATAAAGCAGGGAGGAAAGAGAAGGGGCGCGAACATGGGAGTGCTGAGCGTGCATCATCCGGACATTTTGGATTTCATCACATCGAAGGACAGCGAGAACAGGGTGCTGAGTAACTTCAACATAAGCGTGGCGATAACGGATGAATTCATGGAAGCGTTGCTCAACGATGAGGATTATGCATTGAGAAATCCAAGGACGGGGGAGGAGGTTAAGAGGATAAGGGCGAGGCAGGTATGGGATTTAATAGTGACGCAGGCTTGGAAGACAGGAGATCCGGGAATAATATTCATAGACGAGATAAACAGGAAGCATCCGGTGAAGCATCTGGGCGAGATAGAGAGCACGAATCCGTGCGGAGAGCAACCCCTATTGCCCTACGAATCCTGCAATCTGGGCTCAATAAATCTATCGCTCTTCGTTGAGAATGGGAAGGTGAAGTGGGATAGACTTCGCAGAACGGTGCATACTGCGGTGCATTTCCTTGATAATGTTATAGACGCGAACAAGTATCCTCTGCCACAGATAGAGCGTATGACCCTGCTAACTCGAAAGATAGGCTTGGGCGTAATGGGCTGGGCAGAGATGCTGATCAAGTTAGGGATACCGTACGATAGCGAGGAGGCCATAGAACTGGCCGAGAAGGTAATGAAATTCATAAACGACGAATCGCACAGGGCGAGCATGAAACTTGCGGAGAAGAGAGGAGTGTTTCCTGCGTGGGAGGGGAGCGAGTGGTGGAAGAGGGGCATAAGAATAAGGAACGCGACCACGACCACGATAGCACCAACGGGCACCATAAGCATAATCGCAGGCACTTCATCAAGCATAGAGCCTTTATTTGCCATAGCATTCATTCGCCGAGTGCTTGAGGGAGAGGAGCTACTTGAGGTGAATTCTTTATTTGAAGAAATTGCAAAGAAGCGTGGATTTTACTCAGAGGATCTCATGCTTGAAATTGCAAAATCTGGAAGCATACAAAATCTTGACGTTCCGGAGGAGATAAAGAGGCTGTTCCGCACAGCCCATGATATCAGTCCTGAATGGCATGTGGCGATGCAGGCTGCCTTCCAGAAGTATGTGGATAATGCCGTTAGCAAGACTGTGAATTTGAGGTACGATGCAACTCCCCAGGATGTGGAAAACGCCTATATGCTTGCCTTCAAACTCAAATGTAAGGGCATAACCATATACAGGGACAAGAGCAAGAAGGAGCAAGTCATAGAGAAGGCGGATAGGGCTATTGAGAAACTTATGGAGAGAAAGGAAGAGATGGTCCAGTTAAAGTTGTTTCCCGAGGAGTATGTCAAGTTAGATTCCACTGAAACCGCTGCCTGCAGGGATGGCACATGCGATTGAGCAAAACTTTTAAATGTGCCACGCGTTAAAGGTCTATGCTTGATTCCCTGGGTGAATCCCTAAGAAACACGCTCAGAAAGATATCTAAGGTAGGTTATGTGGATGAGTCCTTGATAAAGGAAGTGGTGCGTGACATACAGCGTGCCCTTTTGAAGGCGGATGTTGAGGTGCATCTCGCCTTGAAATTATCAAAGAATGTGGAGCGCCGTGCAATGGAGGAAAAGCCTCCGAGTGGAATGAGTCATCGCGATTTTCTCATAAAAATAATCTATGAGGAACTAGTTGCCATTCTGGGCAGAGAAAAGGAAGTGGCACTGAAGCCCCAGAAGATTATGCTCGTCGGCCTGTACGGACAGGGTAAGACCACAACTGCGGGAAAACTTGCGAAGTATTTTCACAAGAAGGGGCTCAGCGTTGCCCTTGTGGCCTGTGATGTTCATAGACCCGCTGCCTATGAGCAGTTGAAGCAGATTGGAGAGCAGATCAATGTGCCTGTGTTCGGAATTCCTGGCGAAAAGGATGCGAGAAGGATTGCAAGTGAGGCTATGCGAAAGATCCGTGAGGCACAGGTTAAGATATTTGACACATCCGGCAGGCATGCATTGGAGGACGATCTGATTGAGGAGATAAAGGATCTGAAGGAGATAATTCAACCAGATGAGATTTTCCTTGTTATGGATGCCACTATAGGACAGCAGGCGGGTAAGCAGGCCAAAGCTTTTCACGATGCTGTTGGCATAACCGGAGTGATAATAACGAAGATGGACGGCTCTGCCAAGGGTGGAGGAGCCTTAAGCGCGGTTGCAGCCACAGGAGCGCCTGTGGTATTCATAGGCACGGGAGAGCATCTTGATGATCTTGAGCATTTCAATCCAACACGTTTCATCTCACGCCTATTGGGAATGGGCGACCTGGAAACTCTACTTGAGACCGCCAAGGAACTTGAGATGGATGAGGAGAGGGCGGAGAAGGTCATGGAGAAGATGATGAGCGGAAAGTTCAACCTCAAGGATATGTACGAGATCTGGGAGCAGATGGCCAAGCCTGGTCTGCTTCAGAAAATTCTCTATTCCATTCCTTTCTTCAAAATGGGAGACATAGATAAGAATATGGTGGAGGAGAGCGAGGAGAAATTGAAGAGGTACCGCATAATTATGGACTCCATGACCTATGAGGAACTGGAGAACCCAGAAATAATAAAGGCATCCAGAATAAGGCGTATAGCCCGTGGCAGTGGCAAGAGCGAGCAGGAGGTTCGTGCGCTTCTCAAGGAGTATCACAGGATGAGGAAGGCAATGAAGCAGATGCGTGGAAATCGTAAACTAATGCGCGCTCTGAGAAGGCAGATGAAGAGTGGAGATTTTGACTTTTCGGGATTGGCATGAGGTCATTCTTGGTTGTAGGTCACAAGTTCAGGGGCGATATAAATCTAAACGACCTTCCTGGCTCTGGTAGGATCGATGTGATTGCAAGATGCATAAATGCCTCCATTTTTCTTTCCCATGACATAAGGAGGGATGTGATCTTTTTAGCGTATTTT
The DNA here is from genome assembly GCF_000327505.1 of Aciduliprofundum sp. MAR08-339. Lineage (NCBI taxonomy): Archaea > Methanobacteriati > Thermoplasmatota > Candidatus Aciduliprofundum > Candidatus Aciduliprofundum sp. MAR08-339. The sequence continues at coordinate 86,089 of NC_019942.1, read as the reverse complement.
CCCCAGATCTCTGCGAGAATAAAAATTGATTCTTCAAGGGTCAAGTACCTGAATCCTGATGAGAGAAGCACAGCCGCGCTCATCAGAAATGCAATAATAAAAATGGATGATGAGGAAATATGCAGTTCTCCTGGATTTTATGTGAAGCGTGAGAGTTTCAGAGAGGTTATTGAAGAGATCAAATCCCTGGGCAGGATTTATTATCTCCACGAGAAAGGTGAAGATATGAGGGGGATAGCTCTCTCGGATAAATCCGCCTTTATCCTCAGCGATAGTGTGAATTTCAGCCCGGAGGAAGAGAAGATGATTTTGGAATTTGCAGATGCCCGTATATCCGTTGGACCGAGAAGCATACTTGCATCTCACACAATTACCATAGTTCATAATGAACTGGACAGGCGAGGTTTATGAAGCCCATAAGGATTCGTTTATCCTATGGTACAGCGGTTAAGATGGGATTGCACAGGGGCAGGATGCTTGCAGAGCCCACAACAGCATACATTATGCTGGGGGAGAAATGCGTATCCAACTGCTCGTTTTGCTCTCAAAGAAGGGATGCCAGGAGGGAGGGATATCTTTCAAGAATTCTCTGGCCCGAATACCATGTCTCCGTGCTTAAAAACATTCGTGGATTCTCCCGTATATGCTTTCAAACCCTTGATTATCCGGAGGTTGTGGAGGATCTTTTGAGCATACTTCCAATTCTGCCAGATATACCCGTTTCGGTTTCAATAGTTCCAATTTCCCGTGAAGATATGAAAAAACTTAGGGATGCAGGCGTGGAAATTCTCAGCATAGCCCTTGACGCTGCCAATCCGAAACTATTTGACAGGGTTAAGGGTAAGGATGTCGGAAATCGCTTTACTTGGTCCTCTCATTGGAACGCATTGCTCCAGGCTAGGGAAATTTTCGGTGCTGCCAATACCCATCTCATTGTTGGTCTTGGCGAGGAGGATCTGGATATTTATACCCTTATGGAGAAATTGTACGAGATTGGCATAACCGTGGCTCTTTTCTCCTACACTCCGGTTCTTGGAGGGTCTGCCCCTCCTGTAGGGAGATACCGTGCCATACAGCTTTCAAGGTACCTTATCTTCAAGGGTTACCGGGAATTTGCAGAGTTTGAAGATGGCAAAATATCCAGCATTTCCATTCCGGAGGATGAGATGGGAAATGTGCTCAGGGGCATACCTTTTCTCACCTCTGGATGCCCGGGTTGCAACAGACCTTTTTACAATGAAAGACCGGGTGGCATGATTTACAATTACCCCAACCTTCCTGGTGAAGAAGAGATCAGGATGGTGATGAAGCAGTTAACTTCCTACTTGAATTTGCGATAGATTTTAATATCTTTTAGTGGATTTTGAATTATGAGAACCCTGTATTTCAAGGTATTTTCAAGAACGGAGTGCAATTACATAAATCCCAAGAGGGATAGAATAAATCTCATTGCGGTGAAAAGCGATAACCTTGAGATTCTGGATGGTGGAGAACGCGAGATTATTGAAAGATTTGTTGAGATATTCAAGGCCTATGATCCCGACAGGGTTATAGGATTCAGGCAGGATTCTGAGGATTTTCCACTTCTCAAAGAAAGATCAAGAATGTATGGGATTCCATTGAATCTTGGGAGAGATGGAAGTGAAATTGAATTTTCCGGTAAATATTTCAGGGGCATAATTTTAAAGGAAACAAAAATTCATGGAAGGGAGAATATTGATATGTTTTCCATAGCTTGGCGCGATTTTCCAAATCTCCCAACGAAGGATATTGACGAACTTGCGGGTGCGGTCGGTCTTAAATTCAAGAGGATTTTCCAGTTCAAACTGAAGGATCTGTTACAGGAAGATATGGAAAAATATGCGAGGGATTACATTTCAATTGTGGAAAAAATTTCCTCTGAGATTCTACCTTTCCAGGAGAGTTTGAGTGAAATCACGGGTGTGCCCTTGCACAGACAGACGAGAATGACTGTGGGAGAACTCATAGATGTGCTTGTGAAAAGGGAGATGGAAAAGAGAAAAATAGGGAAGATAAGGGTTGGGGGAAAGGGTAGATACGAGGGAGGGTACGTGTATCTTAAATCTCCTGGAGTTTATGAGAGTGTCGTGTATCTTGATTTCCAGAGCATGTATCCGAGCATAATCAGGGTATGGAACATAAGTCCCGAAACTGTGGATATGGGGGAGGGCGAAATGGTTGAGGTTGAGGGTACAAGACACAGGGTAAGGAGGGATTTTCAGGGAGTCATACCTCATCTTATTGAAGACTTTTTAATTAGAAGGCAGGAAATTAAAAAGATATTGAGGGATAAATACAGCAAGAAGCTGGATGCTGAGCAGAGAGCATTGAAGGTTATGGCAAATGCCATGTACGGCTATATGGGGTGGAATGGAGCCACTTACTACAATAGAAATGCAGCGCAGCTTATAGCAGCCCTTGCGAGATACTATATAAAGGAGGTGAAGAAAAGGATAGAGGGCATGGGTGGTAAGGTGATATATATAGACACGGATGGCATCCAGTTCACTGGTGGTGATGTTGATAGGATCTTGGAAGATATAAATTCCTCCCTTCCACTGGATCTGGAGTTTGAGAGAATTGCAGATAGGGCAGTTTACTGGAGCAAGAAAAAATACGCACATCTATCATCCGAAAAGGTTTACGGGGTTGGGCTTGAATACATACGCCGGGATTACCCTTCCATAATAAAGGAGGCCCAGAGGTCAGTTGTTGAGCATCTTTTGAAGGGTGAGTACGATGAGGCAAGAAGTATAAGAAATAAGTACCGTCGCAGGATAAGTGGTTTTGATTTTGAAATTGAAGAAATTGCAATTGTGGAGCAGATGACCAAGAAGCCAGAGGAGTATGAGAAGGCCACAAAGGCGAGTGTCGCTGCGAGATTGCTGATGGAGAATTTTGGGATTGAAGTTCACAGGGGTATGTACATTTACATTGCCATTGTTCGTGGAGCTGGAGGTCCAACCCACAGGGCAAGACCAATTGAGATGGTTCACCCCAAGGATGTCGATGTGAATTATTATCTGAAACTGTACGATGAAACAATAAATCGCACATTTGAGCCATTCGGGGTGAGTCCTATAAAGCAGTGGTTTTAACCTTTGACCCTCCCTCTAAGTTTCACGGCCTTTCCCCTTCTCTGCTCCACCATGTCCCAGGAACTCATCCTTGCAATGCCCCATCCCCTTAACTCATTTTTGTGGGCGATCGCAACCTCGTCTCCCTCCCTAATCTCCTCGGAAGCATAGTTTATACCAGCGGCAAAAACATCACCCTCCGGGTAGAAGTCGTCTATTTCTACAATGTACTTACCCTCAGAGAGCAAGCATTTTGCGGACTCCTCAGTTAGGGTGAGCATACCCTTCTCCGGATTGTACCCGAATAATCTTTTTCCATCCTTCCAGATGTTGATCTGCTGGTACCTGCCCTTTATCTTTGCTCCATCAAGCATATCCTCACAGGTTCCAAACTGGAATCTTGCAAGGGATTTCATGTTTTCCAGTTCCATTTTTCCTCTGGGTACATGGTATCCGAGTTTTCTCGTTTCTTTTTCAAGATTTTCAAAATCTTTGCCCCATATCTGTACTACACCGAACTCGTTAAGCAATTTTTCCAAGAATTTCATGCTTTCGGGGAGAAAGGAGACTATTCCTTCGTATTCATTGTTTTCCAGGTACCATCGTAGATTTTCTTCTATAATTTTCTTCTCATCCTCGTACCAGTGTCCGATCACAGGTATATCGTAATTCTGGGCAGGATAGAACCTTTCAAGTTCTCTGGGAACGAGGGCTAGTGGGGAAGTGAGTATGACCTCATGCATTGTGCTCTTTATATACAACCTCATCTCCCTGTGGCTTCTGGACTCCGAATATGGTTTTCTCGCACTGCAGGGTATGAGAAGAAGGTATTTTGCCCAATCTGGTTTTTTGTATCTCTCCCTCAAACGTTCCAACCATCTCTGAATATCCGGTCTGAAAAGAGAATCCAGGGAAACTGCCTTGAGCGTTCTGGACCACACTGGATAGAATCTCTCTTGGATGTGGTAGTACTTCATATCTAGGTACCTCAGAATCTCCTTTGCCTTTACGTTTGGAACGCTCTCCACCAGTTCTCTGAGATTCCCGTTTTCCAGGGCAATTCTTACCTGCTTGATCATGAGTTCTGAAAAGTTATCAATGCCCCTTCCCGGTCCAAGGAATGAGTATTCATCCATCTTTTCAATGGAGTTGTCAAATAGGTCGTAGCCCAGATATACCATTATTGGAAACAGGTGTGGAGGAGTGCCGGGAGCGTAAAGAAGTTTGTCGTAACCTATTCTTTCCCTCAAATCAATGGTAAAATCCACAAGATCCCTTGTGTTCCTGAGCATGGTGAGAATGTTTGGAACAAGGTAAATGCTCTCCTTTATTTTTATTTCTCTCTCCTTGAATAATGGAGAGAAGAGCACATCCCTCTCAATTTCAAAATCCAGGAATCGGAATGAGTTATTCCTGAATTCTATGTCCTCTCCCACCTTGAGTAGCCCGGGAGTTGTTATTTCTCCCTCCGTAATTTTTGCCAGTCCAAATCTTTTTTGTAGCATGGAATCACTCGAAGTTGAATGGTGTGCCGCATTTTAAGCATTTGCCCACTCTCTTGGCACATGGAAGATGATAAACGGCACCGCAGTTGTCGCATACCACAATATCCAGTCCTGGAAGTATTGTACCACGGCATAGAGTACATTTAACCTTCTCCTTATTTTTCTCGATGTGGAATCCCTTCTTGCTTACCTTGAACTTTGTTGTTATTTCTTCTTCATATTCCCTGTTATCGAACCTCTGATATTTTAAATTTATATGCACAGCATCCCCTTCTCCCGGAGTTAATAGCGTATCCACGTATTCGGTGCCTGATTTTGCAAGTTTCACAACCCCTATTGGCTTATCGGTGTTCAAAGCCCCGTTCATTGTGATGGATATGTTATTTGCATCCACATTTCCTGTGTTCTTTATTTCAAGTTTGACCATGTACCTGTCATCCGTCTTGTTTGCATTCATTATCGTTACCCTTATCTCCGGCTTTAGTTTGTCAATTTCCTCGTTTATCTCATTGGCAATTACATCCATCTTCTCGATGGCCTTTTCAAGATCCTCTGGAGAGGCGAGAATAACCTTCAGTTTTTTTATCTGCTTATCCATATTCAAACCCAGGGAAATGGCACGCTTTATCAGATCCTTAAGGCTGAGAGCCTTTGTGTTGAACCTGCTTACAAGATTTCTATAGTTGCCTACATAGGATATGGCCTCATCAGTCAATTTGATCAGGTTGAGATAATCCTTTTTCTGGTATAGTTCCTCCATTCTCTCCTTGAACTCCTCGGCTTTCTTCTTGCTGTACTTTGCAACCATGGATAAAGAACGCTGCATTTTCTCCTTGGAATACTCATCAATGTAAACTTCAAAGTTATTTTTAAGGGATTGAAGGTCTTCCATAATCTCCTTGTAATCTCTCTCTCCTATTTTATCTGCCAGGTCCTTTGCCTTTTCAATGTAATCCGAAACACTCACTCCTGCTTTTTCAAAGTTTTTCACATTCTCTACGAATTCATCTATGTAATTTTTTAGAATTTCAGGGATGATGGAATCCACCTTCTCCATAACCTTGGGAAAATTTTTAAAGAAATCTCTTGGATTTTTCATTAGTTCTTCAAGTTTTCTCCTCTCCTCCGCAAGATTGATCTTGTTTCTGAGAGACGAGTTTTCTACGAAGGCTCTCCTCTCTTCAAATTCATCCATAAAGGCTCTCATCCTTTCTTTCAACGCATTATCTATCTCTACCTTTAACTGGTTTATCAGGCTCTCCGCCCTTGATATGTCATCTTTTTCAAAGGCCTCGTCGATGGACTTTACCAGATCTCCAAATTTATCGCGCAGATCGAACTCGATGAGCATTTTCAAAAGTGGCTCATATTTTACCCTGTACTGCTCCTTCGTACTCTCAATTGATCTCCTTGCCCTCTTGTATGCATCGTTAACAAACCTCAGTGCCGCCTCGTAATTCAGTTTCTGAAGTTCACTCTTTGCCCTTGCCAGCGAGAGAAGCACATTCTTCATATCTATGCCCTTCTTCTTGGCTTGCTGGATGTAAACCTTTATCTTGGCATTTCTATCCTTTATGATGTATATGGTCCTTTCAATGCTCCATAGTTTCTCACTTATCTCCAAGATTCTGTGTATGGCTTCTCTGTACCTCTCATTTAAAAATAGAATTCTTGCGTTCTTGTATTCCTTTATTATGTCTGGAGGAAGTAAACGACCCATGCTCTTTATCTTCATCTCCGTGGTCCTGAGCATTTCATAGGCAGTATTCTTTTGCATTTCAATATTCTCCACCTCTTCTAGGGCTTCAAACATCAAATAAAGTGCAGTCTTATAATTTCCTTGGTTCATTTGGCTTCTAGCACGTGAGATCATGCCCTCGGCCGCAGTCACATCCTCTCCCATCCTGCGCATTTTGTCAAGTTCATTTTCTACGGTGGAAAGGATGGCATTTATCTTCTCTCTTATCGCATCTTCTAACTCCTTTAGGAGTTCTTCAAGTTTGCTTATTTTTTCTGTGTTATCTTCAATTTCCTCAATCTCTTTTATCCTCTCTGCAAATTTGTCAGAGTTCAGACCCAGAGAGGACATTATTGCCAGGAGGGAGGAGATCCTATCTTCAATCTCCTGAAGTTTCATCTTGTCTCCGTGAATTCTCTTCACATCCTCCTCAAATTTCTTTAGGATGGAAAATGCGCCTATGATGTCTCCTCCCCAGAACATCTCTTTTCCTTCCCTGATTGGTTTTGTGTTGATGGTTGCACCCATGTCCTGAAGATCCTGAACCATACTCTCAATCTGAGAAACGTAATTTTCAAACACCTTCTCCACAGATTTTCTCAATTTTTCAAGTGTCTCTTTTCCCACCTCTTCAAGAGCCTCATACTCCTTATTCCTGTACTTCAAAAAGAACTCTCCAGTTATGCTCAGGTACTCCTTTCTCAAATTGAAATCCCTCATTATTCTTCCCAGCGCTTCTATTTCATCTTTCAGGGCTTCTATTTTCTCCTCCAGTTGGATAAGAGTTGCTCTCTCAAATCCCTGATTTGTTAATTCTTCTGCAGAATCAAAGTTGTTCTCTTTGATTTCCCTCTCTATATCTTTGAGCAGTTTTTCCAGTTCATTAACTTTCAGCCCCATATCTCTTAGTTCTTCCAATCTGTTTTCAAGTGCACCTCTTCTCTCATCCAATTTCTTAATTTTACCAATAAGTTCCTGCACCAACTTCTTCAACTTGGATGTGTGTTCAAGAACTCCCTGGTAATCTCCGTTTTTAAGGCATTTTTCAGCCTCAGTGAGCATATCCTCTATTCCATTTTTCTTCACGTCTATGCCGGCTCTGATCGCATCGTCTAGGGAATCCTTTGCGGATTCAAATGCTCTCTGTGCTATGCTCTTTGAAAATGTCTCAATAAGTGCCCTTGCCTCCTTAACGTGTTCTTCTACCTTTCCAAGATCCTTGGAATTAAGAGCATTCCTTGCGGAGTTTATGTACTCCTCTATTTTTGATACGTCCTCTCCGAGAGATCTGAGGAAGTCACACTTGCTCTCCAAGTCAATCAGCATATCTTCGTATTTCTTTGCTTCTATCTTGAAAACCTCACTCTCCATGGCCTTTACCTTTTCAAGAGAGCTATCTATATCCCCTGAATCCACATAATTTTTGAGATCTTCCAGCTCTCTTTTTAACTCCTCGTATTTCTCAAAATCTGAGATGCGGGATTTTATTGAATCAAGGATGTTCGTGTACAATCTCTCCTCAATCTTACGAAGGGTTATTATGGCATCCTTGTAATTTTCCTCCTCAATTAATTTGTAGGTGTTGTCAACCTCGATTTTCAAATCCTCAAGGTCAATTCCCGCCTCCTGGGCCTTGGATATCCTGGAGTTTATTTCCTGGGTTAGGGAGGTGGCTATTTCCCTGATGTTTACCTTGATTAAATTTTTCAGGTCATCTATCATCCTCTCTGCATCCTCTGGCTTTTCATCCACCTTCTTCTCAATATCAGCAAGTTTGTCCTCAACCCCCTCCAAAATTATGTTTTCCCTTTTGAAACCTTCAATGGTATCCTTCAGTTCCTTTATCTCACTTTTGAGTTGTGAATAAAGATTTACTCTCCTCTCAACCATATTTATGGCGTTTTGCACAGTATCGTAGGCCCTTTTGTGCTTGCCTATTTTTATGAAATTTCTTGCATTCTCTATCATTGATAGATATGGGCCTATGTCAATGCCGTTGTTCTTTGCCTCCAGAAGTCTATCCCTTGCTATTTTTATGAGGTCCATGACCTTTCTGAGTTTTATTTTCTCGGCTTCCTCGGTGGCCTTTCTTACAAGGTTCACGGCCTCTTCAAGTTCTTCTTTTTCATAGGCCTCCTTTGCCCTCTCCAGAAGGGATTTGGGACCGCTCATATCCTCCCCCATCGCTTCCCCTTCTCCGATCAGGATCTTGGATATGTCTATAATCTTGGTGAAGAACAGCTTAAATGCGCTTTTTGTATCCTTGAGATACTCGTTGGAGGCCCTTATCGCTGCGGGGAAATCTCCGTTTTTCAGCGCATTTTCAGCATCGTTTTTCTTGCCCTCATCCACAGGTAGGGTGTAGTGGGCTGATTTTGCTATGGCTATGAGCTTGTCTGCCTCGGTTATTTTCTCATTCATTATTTTCTTTACCCTATCCCTTATCTTTTTCTCAATTTTTTCTAGGGAATCCAGTATTTCCAGAGAGGAACCGCTGATTTTTTCAATTTCCTCTTTTATATCCTCAAAATTTTCAAGACCCGTTATTTTTGCGAGTATCTCTCTTCTCCTTCTTTCCGCAAGGTCTTTTAGGGAAGATGAAATCTGCAATGAAATGTTTTCCATTATGTTCAAACTTTCAACAAAATTTGTGGAGAGTTTGGATTTTGCCTCATCCATATTCGCCTTTATTTTTGCAGAATCTTCTATTTTTCCGGAGGAAAGAAGTTTGGCGATCTTTTTCTCGTTCTCTTCAAATACCTTGGTGGCCTCACTGCTCAGCTTGGTGAACATTGGTTCTAGGATTCCAAGTGCCTTATCAAAATCCTTGATTGAAAAGGCATCCTTGGCCTTTTTGAAATCATTTAAATATGTCCCCACATCCACATATTTTTTGAGAATGTTTAGGCCAGATTCAATATCCTTTATGAGTTTCTCTGACCTCTCCCTTTTTTGCTTAATTTCCTGTGCCCTTTTCTCTAACTCTTTCTCGAGTTTTATCCTGCTAAGATATGGACTTGGCAATTTCAAACCTCCTTATTAACTCTTATTAAACTTCCCGATTTAAATTTTACCTTATCTTCTCCAGACTCAAATCTTTTTGTAGTTTTTCTCCACCCATCTCATAGCGCTCTTCCAGAAGGGGAATCTTTATGTCCGTGAGAACAACAAGGACACGCATTCTATCACCAAACTCAGGGTCTATTCTTGCCCCGATTATTATATTTGAATTATCTTCCAGCATGGATGATATGGCGTCTATGGCGGCGTGGATCTTTGAAATGGGGACATCCTCCCCTGTGGTTATGTGTATTAGCCCTCCCTTCGCCTTTGAGTAGTCCATATCCATTATGAGCGGCCTGTTGAGGGCATCAGTGACTATCTTTCTTGGATCGTATGTATCACCTTCCCCTATGAGAATTGTGGAAAAACGGCCGCTTGCCATTAATCTTCTCAGATCTGAGAGATCTATGTTCATAAGTGAGGGCTTTGTGAGCACGTCAATAAATGAAATGATGGTATAGCTCACCAGTTGGTCCATGACCATAAATGCCTTTTGAAGCGGTAAATTGGGCACAATTTTCATGAGTTTATCGTTTTCCAGCACGATCACTGTGTTTGAAGATTTTACAATTCTTCTTAGACCATCCTTGGCTCTGGAGAATCTTGCCTTCTCTATTTTGAATGGTAGTGTGGCTATTGTTATAACGAGTGCCCCAAATTCCCTTGCAATATCCGCAATCACGGGCGTTGCTCCGGTTCCAGTGCCCCCGCCAAGACCTGTGGTTATGAATGCAACATCCACACCCTTGAAAAATTCCGCGATTTCCTTCCTTGCGAGAATGGCACTGCTCTCTCCCCTCTCCACAAGCCCACCTGCTCCGAGACCTCTCGTGCCCTTTTTTAGGAGGATTTTTTTATCAGCCTCTATGCTCATCAAATGTGCCATATCCGTGTTTATGGCAATTGTGGGGGTGGATAAACCCAATTTTTTCATTCTGTTAACTGCGTTGCAGCCCGCCCCTCCGACACCAACCACCACTACGTTGATCTTATCCTCATAGAACCCTTGGCCAGCGAGAGCGTAGGCGGAGGCCCTTCTGAAAAGGGATTCTATGCTCAATTATATCTCACCCTCCTCCAGTTCCTCCTTCAGCCCCCTTTCTATGCTCTCCTTTGCAAGCATGGAAATCTGCTTTCTTACGTACTCCCTGACTGCGGTGCGTATGGCATCGTCCAGGTCCACAGCGTCTCCCTCCTCCACGAGACGTGTGAGCATTGCCACTGTGGCCTTTGGCAGATCAACGCTTATCTTCTCAATGTTTCTGGGAGCAAATTTTTCTGCAAGGAAATTTTCAATGGCTGTGCGCACAACCTCCGATATGTTTTTGAACTCACCGCTCTTGACGAGTTCTTCCATCTTCTCCGCCGCATTGCGGGATAGCCTTATGGTGATCCTTATGGAATCCGACATTCCAACTGCCTCTTTTCAAATTTTTGTCTGACGATATGTATCACGTGGGGGGTATATATACTTTTTCCTCCTCATACCGAGGAAAAATGTATTTATTGGAAAAATATTGGGTGGGTATGGACACCGCAAGCGATGCCAGGATCCTGATGGCCGAGAAATGCGTGAGAGATATGGAGAAGTACATTGGGAATATGAGGGATGTTAAAAAGAGTGGCATTTTGAAGGAACTGGAGGCAAAAATAATGGAGTTGAAGTACTCTTACGGCGAGTTGGAAGATCTCAAAACCATTCTTGAAGATATTAAAAAATTCTGCGTGGATATTGTTAATATTCTTGGAGGAAATGAGTGGGCGACCAGGTTGAAGGGTATGAAGTTCAGTGCTCTCAGTATAGCCCATATAAAATTCTGTCTCAACATTCTGTACAATCTTGAAAATCGGCTCAAACTGCCATCCAAGCCCGAGTACGCTGTTGATATCCGCATAGGTGAGGTGGAGAGTGTGATGAAGCATCCAAATGCAAGTAAGTTGAGGATATGCAATGTTAACGTTGGAAAGGTAGTAACTGTGGTAACTAATATTGAGAGTGTGAAAGAGGGTGAAAAACTCGCAGTTGCTCTCCTTCCTCCGGCTGAGTTTTTTGGAGTGGTCAGCGAGGGGATGTTCTTGTCCCATGAATCCAAGAATGGAACCCCTGGAGAGATGCCAGCATTGACCGATGAGGAGAGAAACAATGCCAGAAAGGAGGTTTTAAAATATCTTAGATGACCTTTTTCCCATTATTTTCAGGGGTTTTGCAAGGTGTCTCCTGGCTATTACAGGCACCTCGTACCACTCCTCTTTTATTTCCCTCTCAACTATCCGGTAGATGGCTGCACTTTCAGGTAGTTTGAATCCGCATTTGCGGCATCTGTAGCCCTTTCCCCTTCCAATGCTTTCCATTTTTCTTCCACATTTTGGACATACGGGATTTGAGACCTTTACCCTTTTTTCTGCCAGTTTGAGCACGTGTATTTTTTCAATGTTTACGCTTCTTGGCTCACTGCGTACGCTTCCGTAAACTTCTATCTCGTCTCCTTCAATGAGTCCTTCCACTATCCTCCTGAAATTTTTGGTTGGTTCGTAGGCTGCACAGTCAATCTCGCCCGTATTATCCCTCAGTGTGAGGATCACGTGCCCTCCCTCAATTTTTCTGGGCTTTGCTGTAACTTTGCCCCTGATTTTAACGTTCTCGTTCATCCCTATTTCCCCTATTTTTTTGGAAACTATGTGGTCGTCACTGCCCTGGTTTGTAAGAAACAGGAACCAGGAGTCGTACTGCTCACTTATGATCATATCCTTGGCCCTTATTAAATCGTCCGGGTCCGTGCCCCTGATACCGTAAAGTACGGGGGTTTTTGAATGGGGTACAATGGCGACGTATCCGTTTTCATAGTCGTAGTTATCGAAGGTGCTCTTTATTTCACTGTCCATCTCAATTACGCTCCTGGCATCTATGAACCTTTCCTTGTTCCACCTATCCTCTGGAAGGTAGGTGAGAAGTTCGTAGGTGAAATGCCTTGCCCTCCATGCAATACCTGCAGATGCTCCAATTATGCCACGTCCATTTTTGAATTTTGCGTATTTTGCCCCGTGCTCTTTCAATATCCCTTCAACATAATCCAGAGAGACCACACCTCTGACCGTTATCCAGTACAATTTTTCTGGTAGTTTTCTCTCTGATATCACAATGCCCGGGTTTGTGGAATCATTCTCAAGAACAAAATAATTTTTCACCTTTTCCACAATATCTTTCAGTTCTAGGGATATGTTCTTGCCGTTCCTGTAGGCATGGATTTTTCTTCCCCTGATTTCTCCCACTATTCTTTTCTCCCCGTATCCCCTTCCAACTCTTAGAACCACGGCACCGTTGCCCCTCGTTTTCCAGGGTATGTTAGGATTCAATCTAACCAGTCTCGGGGGACCGATAAGATCAAACCCCTCCTTTTGAAACTCTTCAACAAGAACCTTTACAAGGTATGTGGTGCACATCCCGCTGCGTGAATCCGTGTCGTCCATGCCTATGTACACGTCCTTACATTTCCCTCGCATATTTGGATTTATCGCATCTAAAAATTTAAATATGAAAAGGGATTAAGCACCTCTGGTGGGTTTTATGGAGTACACGAGATTTGAGAAAGCGCGCATAATCGGCGCACGAGCCCTTCAAATATCAATGGGCGCTCCTGTTCTGATTCATTTGCCGGAGGACATAGTTGATCCTCTGGATATTGCAATGTACGAGTTTGAAAAGGGGATTATTCCCATAACCGTGAAGAGGGCTAAATAAGGAACTCTTCATCGTTTTTCGGAAGGAACACATCAAAGCCCATATTTTTCAAATCCTTTGCCAGAGCCTCTCTGTTATCGCCGTGCATCAGTATTATCTTCTCAGGTGAGCATTTTTCGGCGAATTCCACGAGTTCTGAATGTCCCGCATGGGCGGAAAAGTCAAAGAAATTCAATTCCATATCTATTTTCTCTTTTATCCCGTAGAGTTCGAGTATTCCCTCGTCCATGAGCAATCTTCCATTTGTACCCTCAACCTGATATCCTGTGAGAAGAATCCCACTTCTCCTATCATTTTTCAGGTGGTTTATGTAATGCAGAACGGGACCCCCCTCAAGCATGCCTCCGGTGGCAACGATCACATCCCCATTTAGTGCCTTTCTTCTGTCACTCCTCCTTCTAACAATGTTCATCTTGTTCCTCGCCCTTTTCAACTTTTTTGCGGATCTCAGGTACTGTGGATACTGTAGGAATAGGTTTGTTATGAACCTGCCCATACCATCTATCCAAACATCATAATCAGTTTTTGCCAGTATCAGCATGATCTCCTGGGTTCTGCCAACTGCAAATACAGGAACCACTGCCTTTCCTCCGCGTTCCACGATTTCCTCAATCTTTTCCAGGAAATTTCTCTCCACTTCGTCCCTGGGAGGGTGCTCCCTGCCCGCGTAGGTACTCTCCATGATAAGCACATCAGTCTTCACGGGCTTTGTGCCCCATACGAGATGGGTATTTACGGTCTGTATATCTCCTGTGAAGAGTATGGTTTTATCGTCCCTTATCTCGTACATTGCACTGCCGGGAATGTGTCCCGCACTGTGGGGCACTATATCCAATGAGCCAAGTTCAACGGGCTTTCCGTACTCAACGGGTATGAGCGCATCCGTGGTGCTTTCAACCTCCTCCTTTGTGTATGGAATGGGAAAACCCTCAATATTGGCTACCTTGATTGTATCGTTGAGCATGAGGGGAAGAACGGCGTTTGTTGGCTCTGTTGCATATATGTTTGCCTCATAGGCTGTTGAGATTTTCGGCACCATGCCCGAATGGTCAAGATGCACATGGGTTAGAAACATGGAATCCACGGGGGGAGCAGGTAGGGGATACGCGGGAGGTTTTGAGGGAGTGAGCCCATAATCAAAAAGCAATCTCAACTCATCGAATTCCATGTACAATCCGAGGCTTCCAACCTCCTCTGCGCCTCCAAGAAACCGCGCTCTTACCATCTTTACCATCCTTGTGGTTATTGGGCAACCTATTTAAAGTTTCTTATCCTCGCCCTTGCATAGTTTTATGAAATGCCTGACTCCCTCTATGGGTCCCTTTGCGAGTAAAATGTCTCCTGGAAGTATTTTTGTATTTTCAGTGGGCCCGAAGATCCAGTTTTTACCTCTCTTAATTGCTATAATCCACATTCCCGTCTCGCTTGCCAGATTAAGATCGCCCAGGGTTCTGTTTGCGAGGATGCTCCCCTCTCTTACCCTGGCGCGGGTGATGGTCACATCGCTCTCCCTTATGCTCTCCCTTATGATTGGATGGGGTTCAATGTCGCGCAGAACAACATCTGCAATCTGTACCGCAGAATCTGAAATTGCCTCGATGCTTGTTGCAAGTCTTATTAGAATCAGCGCAGCATAGGGATTTTTCTCCTCGATCGCCTGCTTTATTGCCTCCTCCTCAAGGTGATAATAACTTTCATCGATTTTTTCCTCTAAATATTTCACCTCCTCTGCAATTTCCTTGTTGTTGAATATGAGGGCAGAGTAGGCAAGGTCAACCATAAGTTCTGATATGTTCTTCATCTGGATTAGTTTCTCACCTAGTCCCATGACTCTTCACCCCTTGCAACCCTATCCAGGAACTCGTATCCGTCCTCAGTGCCCCTGACTATGAGCAAATCCTCGCTCTTGATCCTAACATCATCCTCTGGGTCGTAAATCCAGCTACGTCCCCTCTTTATGGCTATTATTCGCACACCGCTCTCAACTTCCACCTTTAGATCTCCGAGTGTTCTGTTCACTATGCTTGAATTTGGATACACCCTCACAACATGGATTTTTTCATCGGCCTTCAGGAACAAACTTGGGAGAAACGGTCTTGCCGTTATGTCAAGATCAAGGAGATATGCTATATCAGCCGCCGCATTGGCCAGATTTTTGGATGAATCGGCCATCTGCAAAATGCCTGCAAGTTGTTCTGCCTCATCAGGAGTGTTAGCTGCCAGCATGGTGAGGATTCTTATCTTATAGGTGAGCTCTTCAATTTCTTTCTCTAAGCTTTCAACTTCCTTTGCCAGATCCTTGCTGTCTAGGATTACGGCAGAATAGGCGAGATCCACGATGAGTTCCGATTTTTCCTTTATTTCCACGAGCAAATCCTTGACATTCTCCATTATTGGTGCGAAGAAAATTAAAAGATATAATGTTTTCGCCTTAATCCTGTCTCACGTAGTAATTTTCTCCTCCTCTTATCTCTATGTTCCAGCCGTATAGCAGGGCTTCAACTATTTTTTTCCTTCCGCTCTTCAAATCGTTCCACAGCGTTTTTCGGGAAATACCCATCCTTGCAGCAGCCTCCTCCTGGGTCAATCCTTCCACATCCACGAGCCTCAGGGCTTCAAGTTCTGAATACGTTAGGACAATGCTCTTTGTGTATGGCATTCCCATTGGTGCGTAGGTGCTTACGGGAGGCACGTAGGAGATCCACCTTGGCCCACGTCTCCTGCCACGACGGCCATATCCTCTCATTATTTACACAAATGCGACTTAATATATATGCATTGCTGAAAATGGAGCAAAATAAATAGGGCAAAATTTTAATAATTGAAAGTTAATTTGCCTCAAAATTTGAAGGGTGAGAGAGATGATAGAGTACATTGCTTTGGGTGTAGGTTTGCTATCCCTGCTCGTTGCCTTTGTATTTGCCCTTTATGTTAGAAAACAGGACCAGGGCGAGGGCAGGATGGTTGAAATTGCCGGATACATAAGAAAAGGTGCAATGACATTTCTTAACAGGGAGTACAGGTATCTTTCGGTGTACATCATAGTGGTTGCAGTGTTTCTGTACCTTCTCAGTTTCATCAAGAACGGTGGAGTGAGCCCGTACACACCCGTGGGATTTGTGGTTGGTGCCATATTCTCAGCTCTTTCAGGAAATGTGGGTATGCGCATAGCTACCCTTGCAAATGTTCGGGCTGCCAAGGCTGTTGAAAAGGATATGCACTCTGGATTGAAGGTTGCCTTCTCATCAGGCTCTGTGATGGGTCTAACCGTTGTGGGGCTCGGACTTTTTGGTGTTAGTGCGATTTACCTCATATTCAATGTTGTGGATCCCCAGGGGCTTTCAAACATTCTTTTCGGTTTCGGTTTTGGAGCGAGCTCCATCGCCCTATTTGCCAGGGTTGGGGGAGGTATATACACCAAGGCGGCGGATGTTGGTGCTGATCTTGTGGGTAAAATTGAGGCGGGAATACCTGAGGACGATCCCCGTAACCCAGCTGTCATAGCCGATAACGTTGGAGACAACGTTGGTGATGTTGCGGGAATGGGTGCCGATCTTTTTGAGAGTTATGTGGATTCAATAATCTCTGCAATCGCCATAGGAATTCTTTTCTCAGCACTAAACACCGCCATTGTTTTCTTGCCCCTTTTGCTCGCTGCAATAGGAATAATTTCCTCCTTCATTGGCATATCCGTGGTTGTTATGCTGAGAAACAAGGATCCCTCAAAGGCCATGAACAGCGGAGTCATCACCAGTTCCATAGTTATGATCCTTCTTGCATTTGTGGTTATGTACCTCAACGGAGATTACAAGTTTGTATCCATTGGGAAGGTTGTGCCCTGGTACAATATGTTTGTTGCCCTTGTTTCCGGGCTCATTGCGGGAATAATCATAGGTTTTTCCACCGAGTACTACACCTCTGACAGGTACAAACCCACAAGGGATATTGCAAAGGCGAGCACAACGGGTGCGGCTACAAATCTCATAACAGGAATGTCCATAGGAATGCTCAGCACGGTGATTCCAGTTCTATCCATCTCTGTGGCAATAATCATAGCATACATTCTTGCGGATCTTTACGGCATAGCCATAGCTGCTGTGGGTATGCTCAGCACCCTTGGAATGACCCTGAGCATGGATACCTACGGTCCGGTGGCAGATAACGCGGCGGGCATTGCGGAAATGGCGAATCTCGGTAAAAATGTTAGAGAACGTGCCGAAGAACTTGATGCGGTGGGCAATACCACAGCCGCTATAGGTAAGGGGTTTGCCATAGGTTCTGCCGCACTCACTGCTCTGGCTCTTTTTGCCACCTACAACCAGACCCTTGAGGGACTTGGGCAGAAAATAGTAATTGATCTTGCCAATCCCTCGGTGATGGTGGGCATATTCATAGGTGCATTGATGCCATTCCTCTTTAGCGCCCTTGCCCTCCTTGCCGTTGGTCATGCTGCTGAGAATATGGTTAATGAGGTTCGCCGTCAGTTCAGGGAGATTCCGGGTATAATGGAGGGCAAGGCCACACCGGAGTACGAGAAGTGCATAGATATATCCACAAGGGCTGCCATAAGAAAGATGATAGTTCCAACACTGCTTGCAATAATAGTTCCGATAGTGGTGGGCATAACGCCAGGTCTTGGCCCTAGGGCGGTTGGAGGGCTACTGGCCGGGTCCATCGCATCCGGATTCCTGTTGGCAATTTACATGGCCAATGCTGGAGGTGCCTGGGATAACGCTAAGAAGTTCATTGAAAAGGGTAATTTTGGAGGCAAGGGAAGCGATGCCCACAAGGCAGCAGTTGTGGGAGACACTGTGGGAGATCCTCTCAAGGATACGGCGGGGCCGTCTCTAAACATACTGATCAAGCTGATGAGTATAGTATCCCTGCTTCTTGCGCCCCTATTTTTGCTTCTGTGATAACTTTTTATACTCTTTTTTATATATGCCCTTTGAATGAGAGGAACTGTTGCAATTGTGCTGTTGCTGATCGTTATTTTGCCCCTTGCCACGGCTCAGGTGTTGCCCTCTTCGGGCAGTGTTAAATTGAGAGGTGGTGAGGAAGTGAGCCTGAGCTTTTCTATTGTGAATACACGCAATGAATCGGTGTTTTTTGTGATAAATTCTCCACAGATCAATGGCTGGAAGATCAATGTTACTCCCTCCAACGGCATAATACATTCCATGGGTTCTCAGGTGGTGAAAATCCACTTAAGGGCACCCAAGAGTTACGGTGTTAGTGACTTCAATTTACCATTTGAAGTTTCTGTTTACGATGAAAATGGAGAGGTTGTGAGGTACATTTACTCCCTACATGTTTCCTTTCTTTCAACGCCCTTTTATCTTTTTGAAATACCCTGGCCTGCGAGTTTCGGGTACTGGGCCACATTTCTCAATGTTATTCTTACCTGGGTCATAATAACGTTGATCCTCTACATTGTGTTCCCTTATCTAAAGAAAATTGCAAAGATAACAAAGACGGAGTTGGATGATATCATAGTGGAGATCCTGCATAAACCTATTACCGTATGGGTGATATCTTACGGACTCACCACAGCACTTCTTACTTTGTCCCCTTTAAATTGGTTGTTCCCTCTGATCATCGAGATTTACAACATAATAGTGGTTGTCATAGTCACATGGCTGGCTTACAGATTCTTCAAGGACATAGTTATCCGTTATATGTTCCATCTCTCTAAGGGTAAGCGTGGAGATCTGGAAAACGTTCTCATACCTATACTTGAGAAACTCGGCATTGTTACCATAGGAACCCTCGGTGGGTTGATGATCCTGCAGGTAATGGGAGTGAATGTCAGTGTTCTTCTGGCAAGTATGGGCATTGCGGGCATAGTGTTGGGTCTTGCAGCCCAGCAAACCTTGGGTAATTTTTTCTCTGGATTGCACATTCTTATCGATAAAGCCTTCAGAATTGGAGATTTGATCATGCTTGAGGATAGTGATGGAGTTTATCGTGTGCTGGATGTGGGTGTTAGAAGCACGAGGCTCTACGAGATATTCTCAAACACCGTTGTTTTCGTGCCCAACAGTAAACTTGCCGCCCAGAATATAATCAATTTCAATAGGCCAAACAACAGGATGAAGGTTCGTATAGATGTGGGCGTGTCATACGGAAGTGATGTTTCAAAGGTTATCCATGTGCTGAAGGATATAGCCCTATCCCATCCAGGAGTTATGCGTGGAGGCGAGTATGAACCACAGGTCATATTCAGAGAATTTGGCTCATCAAGTTTGAATTTTTCCCTCTACGTTTGGATTGAGGATGTTATGAAGCAGTGGGAGGTGCCCAGTGAGATTAGGCAGGAGATAGTGAACCGTTTCAGAAAGGAGGGCATAGAGATACCGTTCCCACAGGTGGATGTGCACATAAAGCCAGTAAGGCCAAACTCCTAACTTCTTCTCTTTTTGAGGAGATAGAGCACCAATTTTGTGTACCTGGACTTTATGTAGGTTAATGATATGAGCCAGCCCACGTAAATTGCAATGTAGAATGGAAGAATCTCCACTATTATTTTTATTGCTTCTATCTGCACATACCTTGAGATGTAGGCGATTATTCCCCAGCTTGAAAGCACTATCATCAGGGAGAGGTAAAATGCGATGCCAATCTTTGAGTACCTTTTCCACCTGTTTATAAGTTCAAAAATCCTCTTCAGATCTCTAGTTTTCTGGAGGGTAAGTGACTTCATTACTTTGTCTTCAAACATGAATATTGCCCAGAATATAAGTGAGTAGAGTATTACTTCGTTCCACAAATTGAGGTATGCAAAATTGAAAATAAGTGAAATTAAGAATGCCAACTCAACCAAGTACACGTATATGAAATCCTCTCTGATCTCCTCAATGGTGGCCACGGTGAATGATTTTACGGAGAATTATTTATATTAATCGTTCTGAATCTTCTTGATGAGAATCATGGGAGAAGCAATAGGATTAAATAACCCATCGTGAATTCTCTACTATGCCGGTTATTCTCCTTGTTGGTATGCCAGGTGCAGGGAAGGAAGAGTTTGTGAAAGTCGCAATTCAGATGGGTTATGATGTTGTTAGGATGGGTGATGTTGTGCGCGAACACGTATCATCCCTTGGGTTTGAGTTGAGGGATGAAATAGTGGGAAAAATTGCACATGAGGAGAGGGAAATGCATGGTATTGATGTCTGGGCTTGGAGAACTTTGGAGAAGATAAAGGGGAGCAGAAAAATCCTCATTGATGGGGTCAGATGCATTGAGGAGGTTGAAGTGTTTAAAGGAGAACTTGGAGAGGAGGTGCACCTTGTGGGTATATTTGCCCCCAGAAAGGTCAGATTTGAGAGGATTCTGCATAGGGGCAGAAAAGATGATGTGCGTACATGGGATGAGTTTGTCCGCAGGGAGATGAGAGAACTTCAATGGGGACTTGGAAATGTGTTCGCCCTTTCGGATCACATGCTTCTAAACATGGGTACCCTGGAGGAGTTTCACGGAAATGTCAGGGAATTTCTCCTCACTCTTGATAAAGAGTAGGGTCTCTCTGGGTGCAATTTTGGCCAAGATGTGGCCATTTTTAGCAGTTTTTACCAAGCTCCCGGGGGGTGCAACAAATGGAATCTCTCCCCATATGTACTTCACTTTTCCTACTTCCACCATTTTTCCCTCAAACTCATGCGCAATACCTTGCATCTCATAAACTCCATCATCTCTTACGAGAAACCATTTTTCTTCCTTGTAAACATATGCCTCCTCGTATTCTCCAAATTTTATGTATCCGGGCATGGGCATTTTTGAGAAGTAATACCATCCTCTGCCTCTTGGCACTCTGAAAAATTTCTTGTTTTTCCCGTTCACGATGAGCAGAGAGCCGCAGTAAGGGCAGGTGAGCATTTTTGCATAACTCTTATCACCCAGTTCTGCATAGCATGTGGGGCATTGCCAGGGCAGCCTCATATTCCCACTTCCATGATTTTCTCCACCATTCTTATGGCCCTAACATTTTCCTTAACATCGTGGATCCTGATTATAGATGCTCCACCCATAACCGCCATAACATCGCTGGCCAGCGTGGTTTCCAATCTGTCCTGCACATCCAGATTGAAGAGTTTACCCATGTAACTTTTTCTGGATGCGCCTAAGAGAATGGGAAAGCCCAGGGATTTGAAGGCAGAGATGTACTTCAATATGCGGAGATTATCCTCAACCCTCTTGCCGAACCCAATTCCAGGATCAATTATTATCCTGTCCTCCTCTATTCCATATCTGAGGGCAAATTCAACTCTATCCCGCAGAAATTTTGCAATTTCCCCAATCGTGTCCTCGTAGTATGGATTTCTCTGCATGTTCTTTGGCTCACCCTTCATATGCATAATAACCACGGCAGCGTCATAATCTGCCACAACCTTCGCCATTCCCTCTTTTCTCAGCCCGTATATGTCGTTGACCATGCTTGCCCCCCTCTTGAGAGCCTCCTCTGCCACTTTAGGCTTGTAGGTATCCACAGATACTGGTACCTTGATATCTTCCAGTTCTTCAATTACCGGAATGATCCTTCTGAGTTCCTCTTCTTCACTCACTGGCTCGGAGAATGGGCGTGAGGATTCACCTCCAACATCAATTATGTCCACTCCCTCTCTGACCATTTCCCTGGCCCGGGACACGGCGCTATTCACATCAAGGTACTTGCCCCCATCAGAGAAGGAATTGGGAGTGACATTGAGTATGCCCATTATTTTTGTTGGTGGTATTGAGACTCTGTACTCTCTGGCCCTTATGGTATATTTTTCTCTCTGAAAATTTTCAATGGCGCTGTGCATCTCCTCCGCAATGGTTTTGCCCTTGAAAGGCTGTAATTTCATCTTCTCCATGAGAATCTCAAACTGCCTCTCTGTGCCGAAAAGAACGGCATCCGTCTCCTCGCAGTTGAGGGCTGCGGTGCACCAGGGTAAGGCACATTCCATACCCGCCGCCAGAGCCTCCTGCTTCAAAAGTAGGGCACCTTTGAGTGGAAGATTCTCAAGTTTCAGAATGAAGAATCTAGATTTTTTGTCCATTATTTCTGTGCCCTCCTTGCTCACACCAATCTTGCACATCATATCCTTTGCACCCTGATTTCCGTGGAATACGAGGGGATTGAACATACCGGAAGATTGGATTTTGCCTTAAAAATTTTTGCAAAAAAGGGAAAAATTAGTGGAGCCAGTAGAGCCATAGGAAGTATATGGCGAATATGACGGCGAGAATGTACATCAGAGGGCTTATCTCCCTGACTCTCCTGGACGCTATTTTTGTTATCACATATGCGATTATACCTGCACCTATGCCGTTGGATATGTTGTAGGTGAATGGCATCACTATAAGGGTCATAAACGCGGGTATGTACTCTGTGTAGTCCTCAAAATTCACATTGCGCATGTTTGAGAGCATGAACAGGCCCACGAGTATCAACGCAGGTGCAGTTGCGGCAGATGGAACCAGGGCAATTATGGGTGTGATGAACAATCCGGTTAGGAAGAGCAGAGAAACCACAACGCTTGTTAGTCCTGTACGTCCTCCTTCCTCAACACCCGCTGCACTCTCTATGTATGTTGTTACAGTTGATGTTCCCATAAGTGCGCCGAAGGTTGTCCCCAAAGCGTCTGTTAGCAGCATTCTTGTCAGTGGTTTCTCTGGGATGTTTCCCTTCTCATCCAGATCACCGACCTTCGCGCTCAGGCCCGTTACCGTGCCAAGTGTATCAAAGAAATCCACCATTAAAAATGCGAATATCACCCCGAGAGCTCCGGCAGCCATAAGCCCGCCAAAGTCCATATGCAGTGCTATTGGTGCAATTGATGCGGGAAGGGATACCGGTGAGGATGGTAGGGAGAATCCAGATGGATATAAATTGGATGCAGCCCATGGACTTATGGAGGCCCAGATGACCGCCGCCACGGTTGAGCTCAGTATGCCCCATAGCAATGCACCCTTTATCCTGTTCACCAGAAATATTATGGTTATGGTGATTCCAAACAGTGCTATGGCCACTGAGGGTAGATTAAGGTAGTTCATTGAGATTACCACACCCACTACCTGGTGGTTTGGAAGGAGTTTATCTGCCGTGTACCTTATTATGCTCGCGTTGTTTAGTCCTATGAATGTGAGGAAAAGACCTATGCCTGCTCCTATTGAGTACTTTAGATTTGTCGGGAACGAGTTTGCCACCCAAGTTCTAACTTTGGTCACTGAAAGGGCGATGAAAATCAGACCCTCAATGAAAACCGCTGCCAGGGCAACTTGCCAGGTGTAGCCCATGGCGATTACAACAGTGTATGTGAAATACGCGTTTAAACCCATTCCCGGAGCCAGAGCGTAGGGCTTTTTTGCGTAAAGGCCCATTATCACAGTGGCAAGTGCAGAAGCCAGTACTGTTGTGGTCACGAGGGGGGCAAAGGGCATGCCAGTCTGGCTCAAAATTGCGGGGTTCACGAAAATAATGTATGCCATGGTCATAAAGGTGGTGAAACCTGCTACAATCTCTGTTCTCACCGTTGAGCCATGTTCACTAATTTTAAAATATGAGTCCAGTTTTTCAGACCAACTCATGTATCCACCCATTTAATATATCGATCCCATATTTAATAGTTTCACTCCACATCGAAACTTATCTCAAGGAGTTCCTTTGACCTTCTGAATCTTGTTTTTCTTATTTTTATTGAGCCAACCTCGCCAGTGGTTTTTGTGTGCTCCTTGTTGCAGGCATTGACGTTCCAGCCCTCTATCTCGACCACTTTTAGAACCTTTATGCTTTCAGGAACCGGAAAAAGATCGTACATCTCTTCACCGAATAATCGTTCGGCCTCCTCCCTTGGAAGGGTGTACACCTTTATGGGTGCATTTTCCCTTATTTTCTCATTTGCAAGGTATTCGATTTCCCTTATTTCATCTTCTGAGGGTTTTCTGTTGCATTTCACAGTTAGCCTTCCGTGGCTGCCATTCACATACACGCTAGCCGTCCATTTTGCGTTGAGTACCTTTACCACGGCGCCCTTGAGTATATGGAGGGCTGTGTGGGTTCTTATATCCTCGTCCATTTACAACCCCCAGAAAGGTTTCTCTCCTCTCTTTATTCTGGCAATTTCTTCAAGAACCTCTTTATCCTCGTATTTTAAGTTCATCTTGAACAGTTTTTTTGCATGTTCCTCGGGGATATCTATGTAATATGTCTCTCCCGCCTTTATCTGTCTTCCAACGGTAACGCCATCTATGGCTATGGCTACCTCCTCGCCCATTATTGCCTCTGTGATGTTATTATCTCCTTTTCTTATGCTCTTTATGCGCCCCACAACGCGTCCATCATCCCGCAGTATTCTCTGCCCCACGCGGATCCTACCCCCTAAAACGCGCACCCCTACAATGGCAGGTTTGCTCAGCCTGAATATGTACTCTGGCAGGATCTTGAACTTACCCGGGAAGGTTATATCCATTCTCTTCTCCGCCTCAAGTTCTCTCTCCTTCTCCTGGGCCCATTCTTCATAGTCCTCTATGAGTTTGTACACAACGTTGTTGGTGAATATTTTTATTTTTTCAGCCTCATTTTCAGCATCCGGAAGAATCTTAACGTTGAATCCGAGGATCACTCGGTACAGTGGATTGCCAATTGTCTGGGCATTCACTATATCTCTTTTGCTTATATCTCCTATATCTGCCATTTTTATTGGTATGCCTTCCTGTTTGAGTTCGTAGGCAAGGGCCTCCAGAGAGCCGAGTGCATCCGCCTTTATTATGATGCCCTCCTCCTGGATCTCTATATGTATACCTGTCTCCTTTCTCACCCTTCTAAGCGCGTCGTCAAGATTTTCATTGGCCACCAGCACAGGAGATCCTGCCAGGGCTCTTTCAAGGTTCGGTGCGGCTATTTTTATACCTGCTGCAGCGTGAACCTCATCAACACTGAGAAATCTATCTCTCGGGTCACGCATCTCGTCCAGGGGCTTTGGCTTAAGTATCGCCTTTATCTTCGTGACTATCGGTTCATCTGTACTTCCAACCACGATGGTATCTCCCTTTCTGATTGTTCCTGAGTAGAGGATCACATCGATAGTTTTGCCCAGGCCACGCTCCTCCTTTACCTCCAGCACAGTTCCCTCCCCGGGACCATCTTCGGTGTGCAAATTTTTTTCAAGAAACCTCTGGGCAAGTCCTACAAGAACGAGCAAAAGGTCTGCAATGCCTATACCCTTCTTTGCACTCATGGGTATAATTGCAACGTTCTGCGTGAAATCCGCAATCCTATCGTATCTCTCTGAGGAAAACCCGAGTTCGTACAATTTCTCCACTATGCCGTATATCTTCTCATCGATCGCCTGCTGCACCTCCTCCTTTTGCTTCTGAATTGCCAAAATGAATGGCATGTTGTCTGCATTTTTCCATCCGTAGATTAGATCTATCTTGTTGGCTGCGATAACAAAGGGAGTGCGATACCTCTTCAGGATATTTATGCTCTCAATGGTCTGGGGCATTATACCCTCATTTATATCGATAACGAGCACGGCTATGTCTGCCAGTGCCCCTCCTCTTGCCCTCAATGTGGTGAATGCCTCATGTCCAGGGGTGTCGATGAACAGCAGTCCTGGGATTTTGAACTTTTTCTTGATGAGATTTCCACATATACGATATATTGCCTCAATGGGCACCTCGGTTGCCCCTATGTGCTGGGTTATTGCACCTGCCTCTTTTTTTGCCACGGAGGTGCCCCTTATCTTATCCAGAAGTGTGGTCTTGCCATGGTCAACATGGCCCAGAACGCTCACGATGGGCTGCCTTATCATATTTTTTCCGTATGGCAATGTTGTATTAAGATTTGCGGATTTTCTTCATCTTTGGAGGCAGTTCCCTCCATCTCCATAGCCCATCCATGATTTCTTCGTGCGAGTAACCATGGCTTTGCAGATAATCGTACCATATTTTGAAAAGTTGTGGATGGGTGCGTTTCAGATTATGAAATTCTGAGTTGAGCATCGAGGGGCACATGAAACATCCTATACGTTCGTAGCCCATGTCGTACAGCGGGTTGTAAGGCAGACCCTTCCACTTTATGAAGAGCCAAACATCCAGAGCGAGCCACTCAAGCAGCGGATAGATCATCTTCAAGTTTCCGAGAGTTCGGTCACCGGAGCGCATCATTCTTCCAAGGGATTCGTACCTTCTCGTGCCGTCCACCACCACGCCCCTGAATTTTTTTAGTTGCTCAAGTTTCAGGTACCTTGTGCACCACCTATTGTCCTTTGTGGGTATGCCCTTTTCCTCCAGGGTTTTCCAGAAATCGATCTTGGGATGCACTTCAATAAGTTCAATGTCCAGATAGTCTGCAAAATTGTAAACGAACCGCTCTGTCTCTGGAAATTCAAGGCCTGTGTTGGCATATATGGCTTTTCTCACCCCCGCCCTCCACGCAATGTAGAGTGCGACCTCGCTATCCTTGCCCCCGGAGAATGCCACGTAGTTTGCCCGTCCCTTTTTTACCATATTAATTGCTTCTCTCTCCATCTCGCGGAGAAAGTTCTCGTTTGCACTTATGGCATCTTTCATACTGCTTCTTTTTTTAGTTCCAACCCTTTCACAGTACAGATCCTTTATTTTTGCTCCATTCCGGGCTTTCACAGCCACACCCGTGCACCTTCCGGTAGAGAAAATCTCCCAGCTTTCCACATCTCTGCTTATTTTCTTTCCCTTGAGATGACCCCTCTGATGTATCTCAAAATCCACATGGTCTGTGAGTGCATAAAAGAGGGCAGCACCCCTACCTGTGGGCACGAATACGTATTTCCACCTTCTGTCCTTCACATACTCAAGGGTTCCAATCTTAAAACCGTCAACGAAGACATCCTTTCTGTAATCCAAACCAGGTTGCTTTGATAGAAGTACAAATCTTCTTCTCACGTAATCCCTCGCCTCCCTGAACGGAATGAGTTTGCTCAGTATTCCCATTTCATAGGGGCTTGCAGGCCTTATATCTCCAAGGGGATGAAATCTTAGAGTTGCTGGGTGAGAGTGGCATATTCCGCACCTCTCTCCTCGCACAGGAACGTTGCATTTTGGGCAGTATCCGATCACGACGGGCAATCTCTTATGTGATTTATAAGTTTCACTCTAAAATCTGAACATCTCCTGCGAGTACCTTCTTGAGTTCATCGCCCACCCGTACCAGGAGAAAACCATCATCGTCAATATCCTCAGCCCTACCCTCGTATTCACCGTTATCCACTATTCTAACTCTTTTTCCAAGTGTGCAGTTGTACGCTTTCCATTCTTTTATTATTTCATCCTTGCTTTTTTTCTTCTCCTCATCCAGAATCTCAAGGATCTTCAGTAGAAGTTCGTCCCTGGAAACGTTGGAAAGGTTTATTGCAATATCTGAAATCTCTTCAGGTATTTCGTTTCGCAGATTTATTCCTACTCCCAGTAGTACGTAATCTCCGTGCACTTCTCCTATTATGCCTCCCAGTTTTTTTCCCTGCATGATGACATCGTTGGGCCATTTTAGGCACACTCTTACATTCATATCCTCCAGGGCCTTTGCAATGGTCACTCCGGCCATGAGTGATACAATTTGAAGAGGTAATTTGACCCGTATTATGGCTGTGAACCACAAACCTCCGATGGGAGAGTGCCAGAATCTTCCAAACCTACCCCTTCCGCTTTTCTGGGTATCTGCCAGAACCACAACGTTTTCTCTCAGAATTTGCCTTGCCAAATCCTGCGTTGAGTTCACGTATTGAAAGTGCAGAATTTGAAACTCTGAGCCCATAAAGGGGTATTTTCCCCTCCAATTAATACTTTTTATTTT
Organism: Aciduliprofundum sp. MAR08-339; assembly: GCF_000327505.1. Taxonomy (NCBI): domain Archaea; kingdom Methanobacteriati; phylum Thermoplasmatota; genus Candidatus Aciduliprofundum; species Candidatus Aciduliprofundum sp. MAR08-339. The sequence goes on along the minus strand of NC_019942.1, from coordinate 58,134 downwards.
TTTTGCTGTAAATCGGGTGATAGAAAGAATACGGAGTATTCCACGAATCATCTAAAAATCATCCTTTTGGGGTAAACCACCTTTTTTAAAGGTGCTTGGTGGACCGGGCGGGAGGAGAAAATTTACAATTTTCGACTTAGCCCGTGTTCACGAACGAAGTGAGTGGACCGGGCTGGATGTTCGACGACAGGAGAACATAAGCCTGGTCCATGGAGCGTAGCGGAATGGACCGGGCGGGATTTGAACCCGCGGCCTCTGCCTTGCAAGGGCAGCGATCTTCCGGGCTGATCTACCGGCCCCTAAGGTGGGGAAGGTAAGAACGAATATAAATTTTTTCGGTCAAACCCTAACCTTTGCCCATTTACCTCTGCGGAACTCAAGGTACATCCATCCTGCCCTTATGAAGGTCTCAAAGAACATTCCGAGCCATATCCCAACAAGTCCCATTCCCAAGGGAAAGGCAAGAACAACAGCAATGCCAAGACGTATGCCCATCAAACCGGTGAGGTTTATCACCATGGGCATTGTGGTGTATCCTGCTCCACGCATTCCGCCGGCAAGGGTGAACAATGCTCCAAGTGCTGGCTCTGTCATTCCCATCAGGAAAAGGTATATGGATGCGAAGTGTATGATTTTCTCATCGCCCGTAAATATCTCTGCAAGGTACTGTGGAAAGAGGATCATTATTGCTCCTGCCACTGCCATGAAGAGCATGCTCATCTTCGTTGCCTCAATTGCTGACATTTTTGCCTTTCTCACGTTTCCCTCTCCAAGGGATTGTCCCACCAGTGTGGTGGCTGCGATTGAGAACCCGAATGCTGGCATATAGGCGAAACTCTCCGCCTTTAGGCCGATCTGAAATGAGGCGTAGCCGAGTGCACCGGATGCGGCAAATATCAGGGCTGCGTATATGAAGGATGTTATGGCCCACATACCTCTCTCAATTCCGGCGGGTATGCCAACTCTGAACATTTTCTTTATGAGTTCCATGTTCCATTTCTCCCTTGCAAGGAGTTTGGGGTATATCACGAGTTTACCCTTGCTTTGCATAATGAGGTAGATTAGGGAACCGAAGAGGTATGAGGAGCCCGTGGCAATACCCGCACCTAGCACTCCAAGTTGTGGAAATCCGAAATTTCCGAATATCAGTGCGTAGTTCCAGAACACGTTCCACAGATTGGCGAATATGTCCACGTTCATGGGTGTTTTGGTATCTCCTGCTGCCCGGAGTGATGCCTGATACGCTGCCATAAACACCGCAAAGGGATAGAAGGTGAACACGCCCATTATGTATCGTGCCGTTCCCTTCACCACAGCAGGTCCGGCCCCAAGCGCCGTGGGCAGAGTCCATCCAAATAATACGGCGAATAGGGATATGGGTATGGAGATGAGAATTAGGAGAATGTAGAGATTTTCAAAGGTGTATCTTGCCTCCTCGTACCTTTTCTCGCCCCACCTTCTGGCTATGATTGCCACGCCCCCCGTTGTTATTCCCATCACAAGCGGGAAGGTCAGGAAGTAGAACATGCCGCCTATGCCTGCGGAACTCAGGGTTACCGCTGGATTGCCGTATCTGCCGAGCATCATGGCATCAACTATGTTCTGGAAAGTGTAAAGTACGTTTGATATCACGGCAGGAATTGCGAGATTCAACACTGTTCTCCTTAATTGCACGTATGTGCAATGGTAAGCCTGTAGATAAATTTTGAGGTAAATTTTTTATAAGGGTCAGGGATAAGCATCTATGATTCAGCGTCTCAAGGGATTTCGTGATATGTACCCGGAATATATGCGTGCCCGCAGAATAGTTTTTGATAAAATATGCTCGGTTGCCCGTGAATTTGGTTTTCACGAGATAGATGCTCCAAGTATGGAATATCTTGATCTGTTTCGCATAAAGAGTGGTGAGGAGATAGTGAAACAGACCTTCAGTTTCGTTGATAAGGGAGGACGTGAAATAACTCTAATTCCTGAACTCACACCCTCAGTTGCTAGGATGATTGCGGCTAGAAAGGATCTTGTTAAGCCTGTCAAGTGGTTTTCCTTTCCGAAAATGTGGAGGTACGAAGAGCCCCAGAGCGGAAGGTTGCGTGAATTCTACCAGTTCAACGCTGATATTTTCGGGGTCAAGGACATAACTGCAGATGCGGAGGTAATGGCCCTCGCCATGGAGATTCTGGACTCCCTTGGACTCAAAAACAGGTACGTTATGCGTTTTAGCGACAGAATCATAATGGAGGATCTTTTGAAATCCATGGGTATTGAAAATGTAGAAGAGGCCTTCAGAATAATTGACAAGAGGGATAAAATCGGAGAGGATGCTTTTCGGGTGGAGATGGAGAAGATCACTTCAGAGGAGAATGTGGATGAACTTCTTTCCCTTATGGAACTCCGTGGAGATGTTGATGCAGTTCTATCAAAACTCCAGCATTTTGAGAGGAGCGAAGTTCTTGGAGAGTTAAAGGAGTTGCTCAATGCCTATGGAAAAAGGGCGGTTTTCGATCTCTCAATTGTGCGGGGACTTGCCTATTACACGGGCGTGGTTTTTGAGGTCCACGATCCAAGTGGAGAGTTCCGCGCCGTGCTGGGAGGGGGAAGATACGATAGGGTTGTGGAACTATTTGGAGCGCAGCCCACTCCCGCCGTTGGTTTTGGTATGGGGGATGCTGTGCTTGAACTCCTCATGAGGAGGGAGGGCGTGTGGCCGGAGGAGAAAATTGAGGTGGATTATTTTGTTGTTATAATTCCTGGATTTAGGAGAAGGGCCATTGAGGTTGCGATGCGACTGAGGAGGAAGGGGTATGTTGTGGATATTGAACTCGGAAACCGGAGCGTTGGGAAGCAGATGAAGTATGCGAACCGCATAAACGCGAAATTTGCCGTGATTGTGGGTGAGGAGATAGAGCGTGGAGAGGTAACGCTTAAAAACATGGAAACCGGTGAGCAGAAAGTTGTAAAAATTGAGGATATTTAAACAACCCTGTGTAGAGGTTCTCTTCCCAGAAGAACCCTGGATACGTCCTCGCATACCATCTCTGCCATTTTTCTTCTGGTTCTCTCCGTTGCGCTCCCCACGTGTGGGGTGAGAACCACATTTGGCAGTGAGAGCAGTTCTGTATTCACATTAGGTTCTCCGTAAAACACATCTAGCCCTGCAGCGAACAATTTACCGGATTTGAGGGCTCGAATCATGGCCTCTTCCTTCACCACCTCTCCACGGGCTGTGTTTATCAGAATTGCCCCCTCCTTTATGATTTTGAATTCCTCCTCGCCTATGAGGTGCCTTGTCTCCTGGGTTAGGGGAACGTGTAGGGTTATAATGTCCGATTCTCTTAGCAGTTCGGTCAGAGATACGAATCTTGCACCTGTTTCCCTTTCAAATTCCATTTTTCGGGTGCGTGAGTGGTATAGTATGCGCATGTTGAATCCCCTTGCCCTTCTTCCTACGGCCTGTCCTATGCGTCCTGCTCCGACTATGCCTATGGTGGCACCCCACACATCCTTGCCGAGCATTAACATAGGCTCCCAGCCTCTGAATTTTTTATCGCGCATGAATCTATCGCCCTCAACGACTCTCCGTGCAGCTGCAAGTATGAGGGCGAAGGTTAGATCTGCGGTTGCATCTGTTAGAACCCCCGGGGTGTTTACCACGATGATTCCCTTTTTTCTCGCGTACTCCACATCAATATTATTGTAGCCCACAGCGTAGTTGCCAATAACCTTGAGATTCCGTGCAGAGTCTATAACTTCCCTGTCTATGGGATCTGAGAGGAGAGATATTAAAGCGTCTGCATCTCTCACGCCCTTTATTATTTCCTCCTTGGTTGGCTGCCTGTTTTCCGGGAATATATCCACTTGGAATTCATGGTTCTTCAGTACCTTTATCCCATCATCTGGGATTTTTCTTGTTAGAAAGATTTTCATAGGTGAGAATGCGCTTGAAGGCATTAAAATTTACCGTTTCTTAAGTGATTTTACGAAATGATAATCACACGTAATTATTTAAATAAGAAACAAAGGGTGGTTGGAATATGAAGAGGCTGTACACAAGGAAGGAAGAGGGTGATATAGGAATTGCAACCCTAATACTGTTCATTGCGATGATCATAGTGGCCGCCATCGCAGCATCCCTCATAATATATGTAGGTGTGACTTTGAGGGAGCAGGGTGAGAAGGTGGCATCGGATGTAACCTCTCAAATAACCAGTTCCGTTAGAATCCTGAATATTTTGGGAGATAGGGATATTGATGGAAAGGATCCCTCTGTGGTGAATGTCAAGGCGCCAATTCAGAGGGATTACACTCCTCCCTATGGTGGTTTGATTCTGAATGTAACGGTAAACAGCACGGATCCGCTGTCGGTGAAAATTGTGTGGAATTCTGCCGTTGACACTGAGAGCGGTATGTGGAAAGAGGAGCTTTACAGAATTTCTGGAGCGCCCTCCACCATAAAGTTCATTTTAAAGGATGAGAATTACATAAAGAGTGTTGGAACCCTTGTGGCGACCTTTACCTCCGGGTTTGGAGATGATAGAACATATGTGGATTACGGTGTGAATTCCAGCACTTACTATGGCTATGCAATAATTGGATACGATAGGGCAGGTAACAGCGTTCTTTATACTGCGTTGAATCAAACTGTTTACACAGGAACCGGCACTCCTGATACCACGGCACCCACAGGCAACATAGAAACCATAACCCCATCTGGATATGGGGTGATGATAACATGGACCGCGAGTGATAGCGGAAGTGGTCTGGACTATCAAAAAATTTACCGTTCCAGAAGTGAAATCACAGCGGCTAATGTGGAGAATGCCACTTTGGTTGCCACGGTGGGTCCTGATGTGAGGAGTTACATTGACTATCCACCAGCCAATGGAACTTGGTATTATGCCATTGTAGGTTATGATAGGGCAGGAAACAGTGCCTTGTACTCGGCCACAACGAATAGCATAACTGTTACAAGGGTGGATAATACTTCTCCTCCCTCAGTGGAGGGTCTTCGGGCGTATACTTCTCAGTACTACATCCATCTTGAATGGAAACCGGTTCGGGATAATCAGAGTGGTATAAAGGGCTATTACATATATCGTTCCACAAATTATCTGGCTGTGGCAACAACGCAGGTGTTCAACAGCAAGCCCTATGCCTTTGTGAAGGGTACCTATTTCAACGACTATGTGTATATGCCTTATCAGACCTACTATTATCTGGTTGTTGCTGTGGATAACGCATCCAATTACGGGCAGATAATAGTACCTCAGAGCTCAATTCAGGTGCTGGAGATAAAACTTGCACTTGGACCTGGTTCTAAGCCAGTTGACTTCAACAATGTTATTGTGGAACTTACCGATGGAAATGTGGAAGCATCTTTGAAACTGAATTCCTCTGGATTTGGTGTTGAGGCCGCCAATGCAACCCTTTATGGAGTGCAGGTCGTGAATGACCCCTCCGGAGAGTTCAGGCAGAGTTACATTCTTGAAGATGGAGCCATAATAATAATGTACATTAACGCAAGGGATGTGGGATTGACCTTGACACCTCAGACGAAACTCACGATGAAGATAATTCCGGGTCCTGGAATTCCCATATACACAGTGATTGAGATTCCGCCAGTAATGTTAAATAGATATGTGGAGATATACTGAGGTATGCCAATGAGCTCCAATAAGACAAAGAAAAAATACAATCTGATCAAGCGCGCATACGTGCTTGGCTACGAGGTTGGTTACTACTCTCATGATGAGGCAGTTGGCTGGGTGAAGAAAGAACTGCGTAAAATTGAGCAGTTGGCAAGAGCGGAGGGTATAGAAAAAGAAATTGAGAAGGTCTACAAAAGGGGAAAGGATGAGGGTAGGAGAAAAAGAAGTTATGAGATCACAGAGGGTAAGGAAAAGCCGATGGAACAGCCAAGTATCAGGGTCGAGAGAAATACAATAAGGTTAATTCGCAGGTACGAGTTGAGAATGCAATTTATGGATTTGCCAAGGTTTCTCAGGAGACGTAATCAATTTTGATTACACCTTTAGATTTTCACAGCGATTTATTTAAATTTTCATATGGGTGATATTCAAATATGAAGGAAAATAAGGTTACCTGGATAAAGATTTACGATGAGAATCTGGAGAGGGAGTCACGGACATTTGTGAATGGCGTGTCAAAGAAGGAGATGCGATCATTCGTTAAGAAACCTTTTTAAATACTTTATGCTATCTTTTTGAGGCACGAAGATTATCTCTCCCCTGGGAGTTTGCTCTGTCTGCATTTTCACATTGAGGAACATGACCTCCCTATCTCCCGCAATGTCTGAAATTAGGTAATTTATCATTGAAAGTATTGTGTCGTAGGCGATATCTATTTTCTCAATTTCAAGGTAATCTCTGAAGTTATCCTTGAACTTGCTTGCAATGCTTGTGCCAAATATTTTCAGAGCCTCTACAACGCTCTCCTTACCGTAGGCCTTCTTTATTATTTCAACGCTATTCTCGTGGACCATTATTAAGAAGGTACCCCTTATGTTTCCCACAAAATCCACAAAAATGCCGAATACCCTGTCATCCTCATTGTACTGTGCCAAGATTTCATCTAGAGAATTTAAACTCCTAAACACGTTGTTTAATTTCTCCCCAAAAATAGCCTCACCTACTGATGTTGTGCTTTTCTCCATTTTCTTACCAAGTTCTTTGATCTCTTCTTCCGTGAGTTGCTCTGCTGTTAGCAGGTCCCTCATATCTATAATTGCCTCTCTTGTGGGATAGAACACAAAGCCGCAGGAATTGCACCTGTAACTGCCAGTTTTGAGTTTCGTCACATCCCTTGAGCCGCAAATTGGACAGATAACCATTTTTCACACCTTCGAAGAGTATACCTTTATCCCATCGGGAGTTATTTCCATCTTGTGCATATCACAATCATGCATCGTGCCGCGCATCTTTATAACTTGCAATGCTCGCGTCATGGTGTGCCCGTTTAGAAAATTGTGTAGGAATATGACACCGTGGGCCATATAGTGCTCTGGGCTGTAGTTGGTTAGATCAGTCATCTCAGAAAGTATGAGAACCGTGATTTTTAGATCTTTCAAACTTCTGAAAAATCTGGCAATTTCCTTGTTTTGCTCCTCCCTGTCTCCTCCGCCATATTTCAAGGTGAGCACAGAATCTATTACCAGTCTTTTTATACCCTTTGCCTTTACTATGGAGTTAATCCTCTTGAAAACCTCCTGGGCATAGGTCTCCCTTATGCTCTCTGGGGATTTAACAGCACCTAGGTACTGTATGCTCAATGGTCCCATATCTGCAAAGAAGATCATACCACTAATGGTATATCTTCTCAGATTAAATCGGAATGTGGAAAGATCCTCAATTATGCTGTGTGGATCCTCTGTTAGGGTCACGTAGAGTCCCCTCTCTCCCTCCCTTGCCCCCTGAATCAGAAACTGTACTCCGAATGTTGTTTTGCCCGAGCCAGGTGGACCAGCAACAATATAAACTCTCTGGGAGACCAACCCTCCCTGAACAAGTTCATCAAATCCGGGCACGCCTGTTCTAATTCTCATCAATTTTCTATCTTTGAGGATTATTTAAGTTTTGTGCAGTGATTATTGAAAATGAAAATAAAATGAAAATAAAGAAAAAAATCATTCTTTCAGTTCTTCAAGGCGTTTCTTTATTTCCTTCAATCTCTCCTCTATGTACCTCTTTTCCTCCTCCAACATCCTCAGTTCTTCCTCCTTGCTCACCTGGTAGTACGGAGGGTACTGTGGCTCAAATGGTGCTGGAGGTATGTTTGTGGTCGTCACCCTTCCTGATTTCACAGCTTCAACGGCATCTCTCACGGTTCCTTGGAATGAGTTGATCACCTGAATTCCTGCCTGTGCCAGGACCATTGAGGCGTTGGGCCCTGCTATTCCCGCAGTTATGACCATCTGCACTCCAAGATTTGCAACCTGTTGTGCAGCCTGAACTCCCGCGCCCCTTGCATACATGGCCGATGCATTTGGCACAAATTCAAGTTTATCAGTGGCTGTATCGTATATTGCGTAGTACGCGCATCTACCGAATATGGGCGATACCGGTGAATTTTCAGAGGGAGCATCTGCAGTTATTGCCACGCGCATTTCATTCACCTTTCAGTTCCTCTATTCTCCGCTCTATCTCCTTCAATCTCTCTTCAAGACTTCTCGCTTCACTTTCAAGCATACTCCTTTCGTTCACGGGCGCATAGGCCGGTACGTATGCCTGGGTGCCTGTTCCGTAGTATGGGTAGTACCTCGGGTAGTAAGGGCTGTACATACTGTAGGTGGTTCCATAGGGGTACATCCATCTCCATCCCCTTGGCATGCCTGTCCATGGGCAGTATCCAAGCATGGCTCCCCAGCCACGACCACGTCCAAATCCTCTTCCTCTACCCCATCCTCGGCCCCAGCCAAAGCCGGGTCCATACGGGTAGTATCCGTAATATCCATACATTTTTCATCACCTCCTTACCATCTTCTTCCATATCTCGGTCTTACAAACTCTCTTAGCAGGAGAAGCCCAACGAGGGCTATCACATAGAATGATGCCACTATGAATAGGTGTATCAGTATTATTATCACCAGCACCAGGATCACGAGGTCTATGAGTGAGTAAATGCCTGCGAATCTGAATCCCAATGGAGGGGAGTACAGGTATCTACCACCTCGGGGCATCCCTCTCACCATCTTCTCCCTCTGCGTCCACGTCTGTATCCCCTTCCGTATCTCCTGAAACTTCCAAACAGACGGGTAAAGAACCTTCCAAGGTAGGTCCTGCGCGGATATCCCATTGGGGGTTCGTAGTATCCTCTGGGTCCGTAATCAGCATAGCCACCACTGTATCCGTTGAATGGATAAATCCCACGCCCGCAGGGTCCCATTCTCCTACCTCTGGGCCCTCGACCATCAGGTCCAGTTCCATCACCATAGGGCATCTTAATCACCAAATTACTCAAATGCGACTTAATATTTAAAAGTTTCTTACATATGTTACCTTTCGAGTTTGTATAGAATCCTTTTGAAAACTCCCATCATGCTGTGATACTCCCACTTGGTGAGCATCGCCCTTCCAATTATGCGGCGGAACATCACCTCCGTGTTCTTCCTCTTATGCGCTGGAAAATTTATTGCATCTAGAATTTCGGAGAATCTTGAATTAAGAAGATTCAACTCAAAGTTCTCGGCAATGGGCATTTCCTCCTTCCGTTCTTCCTGAAGAAATAATTCGTACAGCACGATGGCCGCCGCATGGGTAACGTTCATGATGGGGTAATCCTCGCTTGTGGGGATTGTTATCAGGGCATCACATTGCTCAATTTCCCCATTGTAGAGCCCGTAGTTTTCCCTTCCAAAAACCATGCCCATTTTTCCCTTGTATCCTCCGACCTTCTCTGCAAATTCTCTGGGGCTCATTGCGATTCTCTTGAATTTCTTTGGAGATTTTGTGCTCACACCGCTTGTGGCGACAAGATAATCAAATGACCTTCGTACCTCTTCAAAATCTTTCACGATCTCTGCATTCTCCAAAATGTATCTGGCATGCTTCGCGAATCTGAAAGCATCATCGTCCAGTGGGGGAGGATTAACAAGCACTAAATTTTTGAAGTTAAAGTTCGCCATGGTTCTGGCGAGGAATCCTATGTTTCCTGTGAACTGGGGCTCAACGAAGATCACGGTTATGTCCATGGGGCTTGCATGAGAGTATAGAACAAATAATTTGCTGATTATTGTTTTGTTCCTATTACTCCTTTCTTCATGACCTCAATTATGAACAGGGAGAGTATGCCCAGCAGGAGGAAAATCAGAGCCGAACCTGAAAATAGTATCTCGTAGGCCTTGTTTGTCGGTATCTGCATCACGTAGGGAGGTGCAGGGAGATGAATGAGTGTGTAGTAGGTGGTCATAATCGTCCCCGCTATTGCTGGACCCCATGTGGCCCCAAAATTTCTGAAAAGGCTGTTTGCCCCCGTGGCAATACCCATAACCCTCTTATTTACACTGAATATGAGCACGTTGATTAGGGATACGTTCATAAGCACGATTCCAGAACTGACAATAATGGTCATTCCTATGAATCTCCAGAGGTCCACGCTTGTTGCATATTTTGCCATGAGAACCAGCCCGAAAAATGCTGTTAGGGAACCAAGGACTGCAAAGATTTTCACACCCACTCTGGGCATAAGTTTTCCTGCAATTGGTGCTATTATCAGTGAGGCAACGGCCATTGGCGTCATAAGAAGGCCCGTTTCCAGTATGGTTTTTCCAAATCCGTAGGGTTGTGGCATCTGGAGTATGTAGGTGTTGGCCTGGCTCATCATCTGTATGCCAAATCCAGCCATCATTATCCCAATGTTGGCTATCATGGGGTTTCTGCTGGATATCACGGATATCGGGATCAGTGGATCCTTCGTCTTTCTTTCCCAGAGAATCATGATGGTAAAGGATACGGCGGAGATGGCAAACAGGAGCAGAGTTTGAGTTTTGTACCATCCAACGGTTGGTGCTCTTGTAACCGCCACCAGTGCTGGCACCACGAAGAAGGTTAGGAGAATCAGGCCAACAAAATCAAACTTACTTCTTGTGATGTATCTGCTCTCACGCAGCACAAAATAGGATGCAATGAGCATCAATACTGCAAAGGGTGCAACACTGTGGTATGTCCATCTCCATCCATAGTTCTGGGATATGTATGCACCCAGGGGGAAGGCTATGACCATTCCTATGGCGAACATGGCGCTTATGAGTCCCTGAATCTCAGGAACCATTTCCGGTGGAAATTCCTCCCTTACCAGACTGAATCCAAGCGGAAATATGGCCATGCCTATACCCTGAAGCCCCCTTGAGAACAGGAGATATTGAAAATTGGGTGCAAAACCGTTCATTGATACGCCCAACGTGTAGAATATCAGGGATATGAGGAACATCTTTTTCTTTCCGTACATATCTCCGAGTTTTCCCATGACCGTCACGCTTACGGTTCCAACGAGGAGGTATATTGAAAGTATCCAGCTGGCGTTGCCAGGGGTGATGTTAAAATCCTTTTGTATTGTGGGAAGAGATGGAATGAGCACGGCCTCCGTGTACATAACCAGGAGTGGAAGGAGTACGAAAATTGCGGTTGCTCTTTTTGCGTATTTCAGGTCATATTTTTCCATAGTTTTCCACCCGTTACTTGAATGATATTGCCCTTATATAAATTTGCTTCAATTCATAAATTCTTTATATCTTCAATTCATCGCCTATCTATGCTTTCAGATAAACTCATGCGCAACGTGGTTGAGGTTATCACCCCTGAAGAACTGGAGATTGCTCTAAAGGGCAATCCAAGGGGCTATGTTGGTCTTGAGCCATCTGGCAGGGTGCATCTTGGCACCGGACTCATAATAGGAGCGAAGGTTCGGGATCTTATGGATGCAGGTGTGGATATGATAGTGTTTCTGGCGGATTGGCACGCATTCATAAACGATAAGTTTGGAGGGGATATTGAGAAGATTCGCCTTGCGGGGGAATACATGAAGGGAGTTTTTGGGGCCCTGGATATAAGGCCAAGGTATGTATGGGCAGATGAGCTGGTTAGCAGAAAGGAGTACTGGAAAAGGGTAATAAGGGTGGCAAAGAGAACATCGCTCAAACGCGCCAAGAGGGCAATGAGCATAATGGGCCGCAAGGAGGACGAGGCAGAACTTGATTCTTCAAAGATCATTTACCCGTTCATGCAGGTCTCAGACATATTTGACATGGATTTGGATATCGCCCTTGGGGGCATGGATCAGAGGCACGCTCATATGCTTGCTAGAGACGTGGCGGATAAACTTGGGTACAAGAAACCTGTGGCGGTGCACACGGTCATTCTCGCAGGATTGAAGGGCACAGGTAGAATGGATCCAATTGAGGCTAAGATGAGCAAGAGCAAGGAGGGAAGTGCGATCTTTGTGGATGATAGTGAGGAGGATATAAGGAGGAAGATGAAAAAGGCATTCTGCCCTCCTGAGGTTGAGGGAAATCCGGTGCTTCAGATCGCAAGACACATTCTATTCTCGTACTATATTGAGAAAATGGTGATAAAAAGACCCGAGAAATGGGGTGGGGATATCATCTTTCATTCCTACGATGAACTTGAAAGGGCCTATGCCAAGGGAGAACTTCACCCAATGGACCTGAAGATGGCTGTGGCGGGGGAGTTGATCCGCATTCTGAAGCCCGTGCGTGAGTATGTTGAGAAAAACGATGATATTCCCCGTGCTCTGGGGTGGGGAAGATGAATGATATGATTCCTGTGGAGGATATGGATATTCGGGAGGGAATGACAGCCGGAGAGTTGATGGATCAGCTCTACAGGTCTGGTGGATTTGTGGCAAAGCACCTTGCCATAGCGGAGAAGATCCTTCTCAGAATGTTTTCCGAGGAAAATACCACATTCCTCTCTTTTCCAGCGTGCATAATTGCCACTGGCACCAGGGGTGTCATAAAAGAACTTGTTAAAAGGAAACTTGTGGATGTGATCATCACAACCTGCGGCACTCTGGATCACGATATTGCGAGGAGTTTCAAGTCCTACTACCATGGCTCGTTTCTCCTGGACGATGTGGAATTGCACAGGATGGGTGTGAATCGTCTTGGCAATGTTCTTGTACCAAATGAATCGTACGGTGAGGTAATGGAGAACTTTATGATGCCCATTCTGGAGGAGTTATACAGGGAGAAGAAGGAGTGGGGACCTAGGGAGATAATTGAGGAGTTTGGAAAAAGGTTGGGTGAGGATTCTATCCTTTACTGGGCCCATAAAAATAATATTCCCGTTTATGTTCCCGGCATAACCGACGGATCATTCGGCTCGCAGTTGTGGTCATTCAGGGAAATGCATCCTGATTTCCGTATAGATATCCTGAAGGACGAGCATGAACTTGCGGATATAGTGTTTGATGCGAGTAAGACAGGCGCACTCATGCTTGGTGGAGGAATCTCAAAGCACCACACTATATGGTGGAATCAGTTCAGAGAGGGTTTGGATTATGCGGTTTACATCACAACCGCGGTTGAGTGGGACGGCTCCCTGAGTGGTGCAAGGGTGCGCGAGGCTGTATCCTGGGGTAAGGTCAGAGAGGATGCTAAGTACGTGACCGTGGAAGGAGACGTTACTGTCATTCTTCCTCTCCTTGTTGCCAGTGTGCTTGAAAAATTGTGAAAAATTAATATAAATCCCTGCCTTTCCCTTTCTATGAAAACCGTTGTTCTCGCTGTGGGTGGTAACGCACTGCTTAGACCTGGGGATAAAGGGACTGCGGCGGAGCAGATGCTAAGGGCAAGGGAAACTGCGGAGGCCATATATCCACTTTTTGAAAGTTATAAAGTGGTCATCACCCATGGGAACGGGCCTCAGGTCGGGGCCATACTTCTTCAGAACGAGAATTCCCGAAATGTTGTTCCACCCATGCCCCTCGATGTATGCGGAGCCATGTCTCAGGGTGAAATAGGTTACTTTCTTGCCCAGAGTTTTTATGAGGTTATAAGAAATAAGGGTATAGATAAGAGTGTGGTTGCCATACTCACGCGGGTGATTGTGGATGAGAAAGATCCGGCATTCAAGAATCCAACAAAGCCCATCGGGCCGTTTTACACCGAGGAGGAGGCAAAAAAACTTGCAAGGGAGAAGGGCTGGCATGTGATTGAGGATTCAGGTCGCGGATGGAGGAGGGTCGTGCCCTCACCAGATCCCTTGGGGATTGTGGAGAAGGATGCCATAAGGAGACTTATAGATTCAGGGTTCATTGCCATCGCTGTTGGCGGTGGTGGAATTCCTGTGATCAGAAAAAATGGAAAACTCCAGGGTGTGGAGGGTGTAATAGACAAGGACCTGGCATCCGCCACCCTTGCCCGGGATATCAGGGCCGAGAAGATGATCATATTAACCAGCGTTGAACAGGTTTACCTGAATTTTGGAACACCCGAGCAAATGGGGATAGGGGAGATGAGCGTTGATGAGGCAGAGAGATATCTCAAAGAGGGACATTTCAAGAAGGGAAGCATGTACCCCAAGATACTTGCCTCCATAAGGTTCATCAGAAACGGGGGAGAGGAAGTTCTGATAACCTCTCCTGAAAAACTTATGGATGCTTTGAATGGTAATACGGGTACCAGGGTGTATCCCTCTCATTAATATTTTATATAGGCAATCCCATATCCCGCCATGGGTGAAAGAGCCGGGCAAACGTACATACTGGATGCACTTAAAGATGTGCCCAGATACATTCGCTGGTGCACACCATCTGTTCTGCCCAATCAGAAAAAATTAACGGACATATATTCCACGGATGTATCCGTGTCCGCGCATTTTTTCGGCAGTTATGTTGATAACACAGGTGTTTTCAGAAAAGCTCATGAACGGGCGGCAAGGGTTTATGGTGCTGATAAAACCCTCTTCACGGTCAATGGCACAACTGGAAGCAATTTCATAGTTATGCGGATGATATCTCTTGAAAATGATACCCCCCAGATACTTGTGACAAGAAATATTCATCATTCGATACTTCACGCTGCTGAATGGCTCGGTGTCAGATTCAGATTTATAAAATGCGCGTACGATCCACAGTTTGAGAGTCTGATACCTCCAAAACCAGAGGATGTTATAGATACGCTTAACAATTATCCTGAGACAAATGCCATAATAATTTCCTCGCCCACATATAACGGTCTGGTGGCTCGTATTGGAGATATTACTCGGGCAGTTAAAAATTTTGATAAAGAAATAAAGGTGATAGTTGATGAAGCGTGGGGTGCGCATCTTCATTTTTCTGATTCCCTTCCAGAAAGCGCTATGGATGCCGGGGCGGATATTGCGGTTCAGAGCACACACAAAGAGGGTGGCTCTTTGCAGCAAACAGGTATGATTCACTGGAAGGAGAAGTATGTGGACAGCGATATCATGTACGCGGCCTTCAGGGAATATGTTACAACCAGTCCCTCTTATCACCTACTTGCATCGCTGGACGCTGTTACTGCGTACATGGAGAAAAATGGGGAAAAGGCTGTAAACGATATGGTGAAAAAAGCCCACAAGTTAAAGGATCTTCTTGGTGAGCGGGTTATCCCTCCCATGCGAATGATGGATGATTCCCTGGAACTGGATCTTGTGAAAAACTACATATCTGGGTACGATGAGGCAAAGACTGTGATCGCTCTCACCAAGTTCAGGGAAACGGGCTTTGAGATTGCCAAGATTTTGGCGAAAAAATACAAAATTGTTGTTGAGAAGAGCGGCTTAAACACACTTCTTTTCTTGGCAACCTTCCAGATTGGGGATGAAGATGTTGATAAAACGGTGGATGCCATGCAGAGAATAATGAAGAAACTTACAAAAACCGGTAAGAAGGAGTTAATACCGAATCCATTCAGACATCTGGAAAATAAGCCAGTCATAGAGCCCTATGTTGCTCGAAGAGTTGCACAGACCATAGGCAGAAAGGTTCCGTTGCGGGATGCCATAGGAAAGATTGCAGCAGAGCATATAGAGGTGTACCCACCTGGAATACCCGTGATTCTTGAGGGATTCAGAATAACACAGGATAACGTGAAGTATCTTCTCACGGTGAAAGAGATGGGTGGTCACATAAGCGCCCGCGATCCGACACTTGACACGATTTACGTGCTCTAAATTTTTAATACTTCAATGCAATTGCAGTGACGTGAAAATAAACGATATAGATATGAGAAGGTGGAAAGAGTATGATGATATAATAACCGATTCTCTCTGGATCTTCCCTGCCAGGGATAATACCGGCGCCCATACTCCGGAGTACCATGGGAACTTCATTCCGCAGATTCCACGCCAGGCCATGCTGCGCTTCACGAGGAGGGGTGAGTGGGTCCTGGACACCTTTGCAGGTCTCGGTACAACCCTCATAGAGGCACGCAGACTGGGGAGAAATGCCGTTGGAATAGAAATAAACGGGGAAATTGCGAGGAAGGCGATGGATCTTGTTGAGAATGAAGACAATGTATACAATGTGGAAACAAGGATTATAGTTGGAGATTCCACCAGCGAGGAGGTATATGAAGATCTCGGAAATTTTCAGATGGTGATAATGCACCCTCCCTACTGGGACATAATAAAATTTTCCAATAAGGGTGGTGATCTCTCAGCTTCCCAATCACTTGATGAATTTCTGAATAAATTCAGAAGGGCGGTGCATCTGGCATCCCAGCATCTTGATGAGGAACGTTATTTGGTCCTCGTTATAGGGGACAAGTATTCCAAGGGTGAATGGATACCTCTTGGATTCTACACAATGCGGGAGGTTATGGATGAGGGATTCACCTTGAAGAGCATAGTGGTTAAGAACATAGAGGAGAATAGAGGAAAGAGGGGACAATATGCCCTATGGCGCTATCGTGCCCTGAAGGACGGGTATTACATTTTCAAGCACGAATACGTTATGTTTTTCGTGAAAAATTCATAAATTTGAAATATTAAAAATTCTTTCCTCTTGGAAATGCTTGAACTTGCCTATATTTTTTTGGCCGCAGTCGTAAGTTTCGTGATAGCCGCAAACAACTCGGCCGGGAGTGTTGGAACGCTCTACGGCTCTAGGATTACCTCGTATTATAGAGCCGCATTTATGGCCGGATTTTTTGTTATGCTCGGTACATTTCTTGAGGGCTGGAAAATGTCTGGGGCCATTGAGGGGGGGCTCATCTCTTATCCACTGGGTCTTGAAATGTCTCTGCTGGTTTTGCTCTCTGTTATCCTGCTCATGCTTCTCTTTACGATCCTTGCAGTTCCCATGTCCGCGTCCCAGCTGATGGTCGGTTCAATAATAGGTGTTGCCTTCGCTTTTGGGTGGAGCATAAATGGTGGATTTACGGCATTCATCGTTGTTTCTTGGATTTTGAATTTCGCCATATCCCTTTTCCTGTCTCTCTCAATATACGTTCTTACGTCTAGGCTCACAAAACATTTCAACGTTTTTGCCTTGAGCCGTTTTTACACAGTTTCACTGCTGATAAGCAGCGCCTTTATGGCCTATACCCTTGGGGCAAACACCATAGGGCTGATAGCATCCTTGAATCTTTCCTGGTATTCTATTATCGTGACAGGTGTTGCCGCTCTGGTTGGCACGGTGGTTTTGGGGAAGAGAACGGTAGTCACCGTTGGAAGCAGGATAACCAATATGGATCCTCCAAGGGCCTTTGCTGCCCAGATAGCTGGAGCCATTGTTGTTGAGGCATTTACCCAGATTCATCTTCCTGTGTCCATAACCCAGGCCATAATAGGGGGTGTTATAGGAACCGGGATGGTGAAGGGATATCGGGAATTGAATAAGAAAACTGTGAAAAATCTGTTTTTATCATGGTCCATTGCGCCGATAGTTGGTTTTGCCCTTACCTACTTCATAGTTATGGTGTTATCTTGGCACATATGAGAATGATAACGTCCGAGGCATCTTCTGCCTTATCACTTATTGCATCTATCCATAGAATTATCTTTTCAATTTGAAGTATGGAGAGTATGTCGTCAATCTTCTTTTCCTGGGTGTAGAGTCTTCGAAGAATTTCAAGTTTCAAATCGTCCGCCCGACTCTCGTACTTCTCAACCTCATGGGCCTTTTCCACCGCTTTGTGGATATCTCCCTTCAGGAGTTCCATTGCCGAAGCGTTAAGGGTTTCAACACTTTTCTTTGTGACCTTAAGGTACTCCATTATCTTGCTTTCCTTTAGAAACTCTATGGCATCTTTGGAGGGCTTTCTCAGGGCGATTATCCTGCTAACCTGCTGTATCTTATCTATGACCTTATCTATCTCCTCTGAAAGGTTTATGAATATTGCCCTATCTGATGGAAATAGAAGACCTTCAGAAAACAGGAATTCATTTTTTCTTCGTAGAGAATCTCCCTCCTTCTCCTTCTCGTATATTATGCCTTCAATTTTCTCAATTTCTTCCCAGTCCTCCTTCAGGAGAGCCTCAACCTGCTTTATGAATAGATCCATACATTCCAGAGCAATGTTTGAATGCTTTTCGTAAATTCCAATTGCCTCTTTCTCCCTCTTGGATTTGAACATCAGAGCCACCGCCGGGAATCGAACCCGGGACCTCCACCTTACCAAGGTGGCGCTCCACCGGCTGAGCTACGGTGGCTTACAAGATGCGCATGAAATTCCACTACAAAAATATTTCCCAGAAAAAGGGAAAAAATTATGCGAGAGCTTTTATTTCGGGGATCTCTGTACCAAGGAGATCGTCATTAATCTCGTAAAGAATGCTGAGTATCTCAGCCAGAACCTCAGCTTTCTTGCCCTTCATCTCCCAGAGAGCAGCCTCAAGATCCTCAACCGTGTGTGATTTGAGCCATTTCTCCACATTTTTTGGCATTTTTTCCATTTTTATTCCTCCAGTCATCTTATTGTCAGACAAATATATGACAAATAAGTATTTAAAGTTTTCGCGAAAAATTACCAAAATACGAAAAGGTATGGAAAATGATAATGGCTGACTTTTTGATGACGAAATCAGGGAGTTATATCCACCCCTACGTTGATCCAAGCATCTTCTCCCACAGTTTTGAAATCAAATTTTCTGTACAGTTCTATGGCAGGGTAGTTGTCATCTCTGACCCAGAGCACCACATTTTCGGTTTTTCCATAGGCCTCGTTTAGGAAGTGGGATATCAATGCCTTTGCATATCCCCTTCTGCGATACTCTCTCTTTGTGATCAGAGCTCCCAAAACCCAAACCTCTGGGAGGTATGTGAGGGCTGAAACGGAACTTATTGCCCTCTCCCCATCCACAATTCCCCACGTTCTGGCTTTCTCAACTAGGTACGAGGGATCCTGAAAAAGTGAGGTTAGAAGCGAAGGATCCTTTATTTCAACCACCTTCTCTGAGATTTTAAATCTTGCGGGTTTTCTTGCCATAACCAGAATTCGGTACTTCTTTCCCTTCCCCATATGATGGAATTTGTAGGGCATATGGATGATTCCCTTTTCAAGATCTAGAATATCAAGAAAATTCCTGGTGCTTTCCTCGTTGCCATAAATTATCACGGAGGGTACTGCTGCTCCATGGTATATCAGCATGTATCCTCTTATCCCTCGCTCCCAGTTCACATAGAATTCCGTGCTTTCACGCTCTACCCTCAGGTCCCAAAGGGTAAAGGCGTGCCTCACAGGATCCCTCTTGCAGAAATCTTCAAGTTCTTTCATTTTCTGGTTTTTAAGGATCATTGAAGCTCAATGTGCATACCTCCTAAATATTTTTGTTTTCATAATTGATAATCAAAAGGAAAAATTTAAATTCAGGAAGTTGAAGCGTCAACTATGACAGTTCCGGTCGCCCCAACGGGCATTAAAAAACTTGATGAAGCGCTTGGCGGAGGTTTTCCCAGGAATGGAATGTCACTCTTGGTTGGACCTTCTGGAATAGGCAAGACGATACTTGCGCTCCAGTGGCTTGCAGAGGGAGCCAGAAATGGAGAATCTTGTGTATACGTGTCCACCACAATACCTTCTGAGGCCGTTATAGCATACTATGGTGAGATGAAACTTTTGAAGGGGGTGGTGGATAAGATTGGATGGTACGATATGTACATAAGCCCGAAGGATCTTATTCCTTTCACCACCGAAAAGATGCTTCATCTCATACACAGGGTCCTTCCAGATTACTTTGACGAGCAGTTAAATCTTATAAAACCGATTGATCGTCTGGTTCTTGATAGCCTAACAACGGTTGAGAGAATGGTTGATGATCCGGCAATGTTCAGGTATCTTGGAGCCACCTGGATAAGGTTCTTCCACGAGAAAAAGATTGCAATGCTGTTCATTGAGGAGATGGACGGAGATTTAAAGGTCAAATACGGGGAGATGAAGAATTTCAGTGAGGCCACGGTTGTGATGGATTACAAGGAGCACGAGAATCTTCATATGAGGGCCATGAAAATTTTGAAGAGATACGGATTCAATCATCCAACCTACTGGATCCCATTCCACATTCGGGACGAGGGAATTGTGCTATGACCAGGCTAGACGAGATAATAGATAGCATGGTTGACGATTCCAAGATAGTGATGGTTCTCACAAAGGCAGAGTTGAGAACATTGCTGGGGTACAAGATAGTGGCTCATCTTTTGAAGCAGGAGAACACCAAGGGTCTCTACGTGGCTCTCAATATACCACACTTGACTGTGGAGAAAAGGGTGCGGAAACTTGGTGCGGATCCATCAAAACTGTTTTTCATAGATTGCATAACAGCTTCCATAAAATCACCTGAAGAGCGTGAGAATGTGATATACCTGAGTGAACCCTCTATAATCCTCATGGAGGGTGCTCTGAGACATGGCCTCAGGGTTCTGGATGGGGAGCGCAATTTTGTTTACATTGAGTCAATGAGCACTTTTTTGGCCTACAATTCCTATCAATCATTTATAAGGTTTCTGAGAATGATAACCAACGAGATTCGGCTTTACGGTCTCATAGGAATAATTTTCATGCTCGACAAGGAACTTGAGGACGTTGAGTTCAGTCAGGCAACCACATTTGTGGATGACATCATTGATTTACGGGACCTGACTAGGGAGGATTTGGAGGATTGATGTATTTCTTCCTGAATGCATCTTCCACGTCAATATTGAGCACATTTGCCACAGATAAAAGCCAGGCAAACACGTCTGCAATCTCCTCCTCAATGCCCTCACCCTCACGCACGGCTTTGAACAGCTCTCCCACCTCCTCTCCGAGCCAGACCAAATCCGCGTTGATTCCCCTTTTTCTGTCCTTCTGGCCGTAGAAATCCTCAATTATCCTCTGTGCCTCTTTTAGTTCCATACTGCTTTATGGCCACATATCTTTTTAATTTTTTCTTGCCCTGTAGAGGTATATTTCGTGGAACGAGAGTTTCATCCTATCGATGAGGGTGAATTCGTAGGGCATTTTTAGAATTTCCTTGATTCTGTTGAATGAGGATAGAATGATGTAAATCTCTCCATCAGGCTTCAGGTGTTTCCATGCCTCCTCTAGAAACCTTATGGTGGTATCATCACCATGCTTTCCTCCAGCCCACTGCATATCCTTTATGCTTTTTGCCTCTCCTGGAAGATAGGGTGGGTTGAATATTATGGTATCGTACCTGCCCTGCACATCCTCAAATAGATTTGATACGATGAATTTTATTTTCACGCCTTCCCTTCTTGCTCGTGTTTTGGAGTAATCTATTGCCTCTGGATCTATGTCCACGGCTGTAACTTTGCTGCCTCTTTTGGCGCATTCTATGGCAATTTCACCATTTCCCGTGCCCATATCAAGAACATCTCTACCGCATCTTATGTTTTTCAGTATGAGCAGCGTATCCTCCGATATGGGGTAAACGTCCATTGAAAATGTTTATATTTGAAATTACATTATAATTTCGGTGTAAAGGATTGAAATGGGGTGAGAGATGTGGAGATTAGGTGGCACGGACACTCGTGCTTTGAGATAGGCGATGGAACGAGGATAGTGATAGATCCCCATGACGGCCGCTCAATAGGCATAAAAACGCCGAGAGTTCAGGCAGATATTGTTCTTGTAACTCACCACCATTTTGACCATGATGCGGTACGCGTGGTAAGGGGAAATTACCAGGTAATTGATTCTCCTGGGGATTATGAAGTAGGGGATTTACGCATCAAGGGTATTGAGGCCTATCATGATGAAATGAACGGAAGAAAGAGGGGAAGAATCACAATGTTCAAGGTTGAGAAGGAGGGAATAAGACTTTTGCATGTGGGAGACCTGGGACATATACTCGCTTCTGAGCAGCTCTCAGAAATCGGAGAGGTTGATATCCTTTTCATCCCCGTTGGTGGAGTTTACACTGTGGATGCCAAGGGTGCCTATGAAAATGCCATAAGGATCAGGCCGAAAGTGATTGTGCCGATGCACTACAAGATTACAGGTATGAGTTTGGGCATAGCTCCCGTTGACGAATTTTTGAAACTTTTCAGAAAGGACCAGGTCGAGTACGTTGGAAACTCCATATATGTAACGAGGGATGATTTGCCCAAGGAAATGCAGGTTTGGGTATTCACTCTATGATATCAAGGGCATTTTCTATTCTATCTATCTCCACATTTGTGGTTTTCTCTCCCACCACTGCACCGTAGTCGTTGGCCACCAGACTTGCACCCAGGTATTTGCTTCCATAATTGGCGGTGCTAACGTAAACTGGTACACCGAAAAGATTTTTCAGAGATTTTATTTCTTCTTCATCAACCTCGGGATGCACTACCATCCCCTTGTTCGTTACAACGGCTGCTGAACCCACGGTTTTTATCCCGCCAATGGTACCCTTAACCACTTCCACATCTAGGGCCTCCTCAATGTACTTCACAGTTTCTTTATCAAAATCCACGTGGACGAGGGCAACCTTGTCATTTGCCAGAATGTCGTTGCCTATGGCATTTATTTTGTCTTCCACAAACAGAACGTTCATTTCATCAACGAGAAAACTTACCTCCCTTTCATCGGCAAAGTTTGTTACAACCGCCCCGTTTGAGTTCATAACCATTAAACTTCCGATCAGGGGCGAGCCACCTAGCATTGTCTTAAAAACCCTTGCCCTCAGGGCCCTTTCAAAGGTGGAAATATCAACATCCAGATTGGGCAAAACCACAATATTATTGTTGCATGCGGCGTAAACTCCAATGAACGTGCTCCCATTGATAGATGCTTTCTTTATCATTCAGGCATCAGTACTTCTACTGTATCTTCTTCTTCAAATTTTATAGCCTTTACCGTTATTTTGCTTGGAGGTTTCTGCATTCCTCTCTTCCATATCTCCTCGTTAACCCTGTTGTCAATCCAAACGTTCTCCATGGGCACCTTCATGTGCCTTGAAATGTAAATCTTGAGCAATTTTACCGCGTAATTTGCTCTCCTGGTACGGGGCACCATCTTGGCCTTTCTGAGCGGAACGTTAAATATCATCTCCTTCTCTGCCATCTTCCTCACCTTACACCTTCAATTTGTTCCTGCGCCAGTTCCTTCTGTGTGGATGGAACGTGAATTTTCGATCGGTACGCATCATAACCCAGGCAGGAACCCTCCTGTTGGAGTTCATCCTTCTTATTAAACGCATTTTCCTTGCCACATGCTTGTTTCTTGCCATTTTCATCTCCTCTCAATCCTTATTTCCCTTCTTTGTGAAGTCAATCTGCTTAATATACTTTTTAGTTCATCATCCGTTATCATTCTGCCCAGCCTTCCGCTTTGGGCCAGGATTATGAGCTGATTCTCCACAGCCTCTGCAAGTTCGGGCCTCACAAGTTTTATTCGTGCAAGGCGCTCCCTGGCCTCCGGTTCTAGGATCTGGCGGAGTATTGCCTGTCTGGCGGCCTCTTCCTCCTCCCTTCTCCTCTCTTCCACATTCTCCTGGGCAGCACTCTGCTGCATGAGTTCCATCATCTTTCGACGCTTAATTTCCTCAAGTTCTCTATCCTCCATACTCCCTCACTTCAGGTACTTCTCCATCTGGGGATTTTCCTTAACAAGATCCTTCATTATTTCGTGGGCAGTGTTATCCATGAATGATCTCCCCTGCGGAGTGACCGTCCTGCCATTCTTATCCTTCTTCACGTATCCAAGTTCTTCGAGTTGTTGAAGTGCCTTGCGTACGATGGCTCTGCTACCCTTCCTTGCCTTGTATCTCTTGGAGCCACGATCCTCCTTTCCTCCATACTCTGCTGCCAATCTGGAGGTTCCAATTGGACCCATTATGTAGATCTTTCTGAGCACAGATGCTAAGCGCACGTACCACCAGTCCTCTTGCTCGGGACCCTTCTCTTTATGCACTCCCGTGGTGACCCATCTGGTCCACTCTGGAGGCTCTGTTTTTTTCTCTTTTTTCAACTTTTCCGCAACTGCCCGAATGAGTTTATCTGGGGGAACATCATACACTGTGACCATATCAATCGCCAAACCGCCCTATACATTACCTATATAAGAGTATTTCGTTGGTTCAGAGTTTGATCTCTTCGACCGCATCGTTCTTCGAGAGAATGCTGAATATTTTCTTGGGCATATGAAGCACATCCTCCTTTTTCAAAATAAGGTTCCTATCGGGCAGCGCTATTTTCATAGATGGAACTTTAACACGGGCGAGAACGTACTCTTCCTTCTCTATCTCCTCAACCTTTCTCTCCTTTTCCTTCTTTTCCTGAAGCGGGCTTACCTCCCTTCTGTAAATGGCGTTTTTGTGTCTCTCAATGGCATCCTTGACTTCTCTGTACAGCACCTCCTCCTCCTTGGTCAGGTTTTTTACCTCCCTCTCGTTTTTCCAGAGTGTGGAAAGTAGAATTTTCCGGGTCCTGAGTGCTATGATCTCATCCAGAGCCTTCTCAATTTTCTTTATCTCTCCCATTATCTTTCCTGCCTTCTCCAGGTCCATCTTCTCCATGTAAACTCTGGCATTCATTCTGAGTTCCTCTATCCTGTTGATGGTATCTTCGTAGAAGTTCTTCTTCAATTTTTGCAGGTTCTTTTTACTTGCCCGTTCTTGGCGCTTGATCTCTTCAAGTTCGTTAAGCAAACCCACATTTCTCAATGCTTCAACTTGTATAAATGCTTTTTGCAGAACCAATGAATTTTTATACTTTCTTTTGCATTTCTTCCCATGCGACTTGAGAATTTTCTAAAGTATCAGGATGAGATAATTGCCCTTCGCAGGGATTTCCATATGCACCCCGAGCTGGGATTTGAAGAGTTCCGCACCTCTGGCATTGTGAGAGATTACCTGGGCGATCTTGGAATAGAGACGGTGAGCATGGCCAAAACGGGTGTTGTTGGTTATCTGAACAATGGAGGTGAGGTTACCGTGGGAATCAGGGCTGACATGGACGCTCTTCCAATTCAGGAGGAAAATGAGGTGCCATATAAATCAAGGGTCCCGGGAAAAATGCATGCCTGTGGCCACGATGCCCACACAGCTATGCTTCTCGTCACAGCAAAGATTCTGAGCGGAATGGAATTTGATGGAAATGTGCGCTTCATATTTCAGCCTGCAGAGGAGGGATTGAACGGAGCGGCAAAGATGGTTGAAGAGGGAGCGATTGAAGGGGTGGATAGGATCATAGGTATGCATGTGTGGGTAAATCTGCCATCGAAAAGTATTGGCATATCTCCCGGCCCCATTCTTGCGGCGGTTGACAGGTTTAAAATAAAGGTGCTGGGGAAAGGAGGCCATGGAGCATCTCCCCATGAGACTGCTGATCCAATAGTTGCCTCTGCTCAAATCATTTCTTCCATGCAGAGTGTGGTGAGCAGGAACGTGGATCCTGTTGATACTGCAGTTCTCACTGTTGGGTCGATTCATGGAGGATCCGCCTTTAACGTCATCCCTGAGAGTGTGGAGATGGACGGCACCGTGCGCACGTTCAAGGATGGTACCCAGAGGTTGGTGGAGAGAAGAATTGGTGAGATATGCACCAACGTTGCCCGTGCTTATGGGTGTGAGGCTAACTTGGAGTATATGCACCTGAATTATGCCACTGTAAACGAGGAAAGGATGGCAGAGATAGGAAGACAAGTTGCCTCTTTCACACAGGTGTTGGATCAGGGTATAAACATGGGAGGTGAGGATTTTTCAGAATACGCAAGACGAATTCCTGGATTATTTGCATATCTTGGAGTAAGAAATGAGGAAAAGGGAATCACGAATCCACATCACAGCCCCAAATTTGACATTGATGAATCTGCTCTGCCCTACGGTGTTGCCTTTGAAGTTCTTATGGCCCTTGAACTGATGAAAGATCGCAATATCGGGTAGTAAACATGGTCCTTTATTTTTATTCCCTCCTGGAGTGAGAGAAACAGGATATTGGGCTCCTTGGTGAGCACTCCTGTTTCCTCTCCCAATTTTTCAAAAAATGACACTATATCTCTGCTCTCCTTCAGGGTTTTGAAGGGTGCTAGGGCAACCCCTTCCAGGGAATTGTAGGCTGCAAACACTATGTTTGATAGATCGTATCCAAACTTTCTCAGATCCTTTCTTTTCAATTTCTCCATTGGATCTGGATTTGAGGTCCAGTGTGCAAAAACAAGCACATCGTAGCCCATCTTGGCTAGGTTGGGGATTATCTTTCTTGAGAGCCAGCCCTGCTTGAACAATTTGGACTTTATTTTTGAAACGCTCTGTTGTGATAGACCTGTATACCTTGCAATGGAGGATACAGTGCTTGCAGAATTCTTCACCAGTTGAAGGAGCACGTCAAATTCCTTGCCTTTCAGGGGTTCCTTTTCTTCTGAATTCTTAGTCCATCCTTCCATTTCTATGTTGAAATCCTTACATATCAAGGGCGCATAGTCAAAGAACATGGGAATCTCTGTCAGTTCGAATGGAAATATGATCATCCTTGTGTTCTCTGTTTGGAGAAACTCTCTCACTTTTATCAGCCTCTCAGCGTATATCAGTCCCTTAAAAACCTCGGTGAAATTCTTTGATACTGCTATGACGAACCCTCTGTATGACTCTGCGAAGGAGTAAAATATCCCCGATGAGAAGGGGGGATAATCCCTTATGTTTTTCACCTTCTGCAAATTGTTCATCTTTTTCTTATTCAGGCTCCCGTATCCAACAACAAGAAGTTCAAATCCAAGGGAGTGAAAGTCTGGAATGATAACTTCCCTGTATATTTTCTCCTTTTTCATCTTCTCCAGGGATTTATAAACTGTCCAGTAATTCATATCCAGAAAATCTGCAAGTTCCTTAACGGACATATCCGGATTTTTCAACGCCCCGCAGAGAATCTCCTTTTGAACACTGTTGAACTTCATCAAAACCATAATGGAGAGCCCATATTTAAAAATTTCCAAAAAATTCAAAAAATAACTTATAATAATTGATAATTTTGATAAAAAATATGGAAAAATAGCAAAAATTTAAATATCGCCTACCCATGCTCCATTGGTGGTGGTTATGGATCTGAGAGGTCTGGGAAATATTGTGAGCAGGAAGCCGGTCACGGTGCTCATTGTTATCCTCCTGATTACTGCAGTTTTCGGGTTCTATGCGGCGCAGATGCAAATGAGTGCCGATATGCAGACATTTCTGCCGAACGATGAAATGGTGCGTGCTCAGGAGAAGATAAGTGATGAATTTGGGGATACTGATATTGTGCAGGTTGTATTTGTGTCCAATAATACTCTTTCAAAATCAACTCTGGAAGATATGCTGACTGTTGAGGCAAATCTCGAAAATGACAGTGTGATTTTGAAGAATTTGAAAACTCCAGATAATCCCGGAAATAGCATAGTTTCTCCTGCAGATATAATTGTTATGGGCAATATAACTCTTGGATTTGAGAAATCCCTGATTTCAATGCTTAAAAATTTTACCGCAACCATGGATGATTTGAATTTCACTCTGATGCTCATGCCTCTGAATGCTATGAACTCCGTTCTGGCTGATTATGAGAACATATACAACAATGCCTCATTAATAAGAAGCGATGCCCAGACCATAGTGCTTATGCTTTTCAATATGCCCTCTGAGCACAATGGCTCAGAAATGGTTGATATTGAACCCTTACTTCAGAACATAACAGCGGTGCTTGTAAATGGTGAGAATTTTGAGATAAAAGCCAAGGTTCTGACAATAGTAACCCCTCCACAGGGTGGGACCTCCTCTGCCACTTCGAGCATGGAGAATCCCCTGTTTGGATATTTTGTGAAGAATATAGAGTCAAATATGAGTTATGATGACAAGGCTGTTGCAGTTCATTACTTCTCTCTGAGCAACGAGTTCACATCCATATCCCTGCAGTATTCCCTGTCCTCGGTGAACTCTGCGATTAATGGAAATTCACAACTCATAAATGCTCTTGCAGCAGTGAAAATGTATGTAATGAACGGGGATAACTTCACAGCACTTAAAATAATGAATCAGACCATACAGGGAGTATCCTCAAATCTCAACGAGATGGGGCGTGTTCTCCCATATTATAGGGCTTATAATGAATCAGTGTCAAAGTTTCTGTATGATATGGAGATGGGCACTCTAACTCCCCAGGATATCCTTGGTGTGAAGGAGAATATCTCGGCAATGCTATCCGTCTCCCAGGGTGATCTGAAAAATATGATGGAAATATTCAACTCAACATTCACCCAATGGCTCAATAGCAACTACCTCTTCTACGATGTTGCATACGAGGCCAACTCAACATTGCAGATCGTTCAGAATTTTATTAGAAATTACGATGCCATGGTTATGCTCCAGAATTCTCTCGCAGGCATAAGAATGGAGATAAATCATGATACTGTGGCTAATACTACGGCGCATATAGATACCCTATCCGGGTACCTTAAAGGTATGAATCAGGGACTTGAGGCTCAGAGGGATAAGTTGCAGGAGATAATCTCCGCCATGAATGAGCCCTATCCAAAGTGGTTCTCCCAGATGATCGGGGACCTTGATTATGTTATGCACAATTCACGTGTGGGAGAAAATGCCCTGAACATATTCGCTTATACGATTCGAATGATGAACCAGCCCCACACCTCTGGCTCTGGGGGATTTGATGTGTTCTACGCACTGAAAGATGCATTCATGTCCTCCGTGGCGGATGTTTACAAGTACAAGATTCAAAGTATGTATCTCACAATAATGGGTATGGCCAATATGGGTGGAGAATTTGATAAAATGCCAAGCATGCCATCCTCCCCTGCCATTAAGATTCCGAAGCTGAATCCGAGTGCTGCGGATAAGAAAAAAATGCTTGAGAACATGAGCCAGAAGGAGATAATAGGAACCTTGAAAAATATTGAGAACTACAATTCCACCGAACTCACATCAACCCTGAATCAGACCCTACCCGTTATAAACAATGTTACCTCCGAGATGGGAAGGGTGGGAAGTGTTCTAAGGAATATTGTGGATTCAATAGAGTTTGTTTACAGAACAACGAAAAATGAGAATGTGAGCAGGAGTTTGGTATTATACAGAAGTATGTATGGAAATATATCCAACGCATCTTCTGGATTGAAATACATGGCTGGGTATCTCCCCCACATCTCTGGATTCACCTACATGATGCACCAGTTCTCGGGGGAGTTGAAGAGTATGTTTTCCAAGGATTTCAATGGTTATTCTGCCAGAGCGGCAATGATGATCGTCATGCTCAATGAAACATACCTGCCTGGAGAAACGGATAAGCAGCACAGCCAGAGGATGGAATCTCTGGAAGAGAGGGTTAGCACAATTGCAAGGAATTCCAAGATCGAGAGCAGGGTTATGGTCCTTGGATCCTACCTCATATCCAAGGCCACAGAGAAAACGGCAAACGAGACGATGAACGTTTTGCTTCCTGTCTCGATGATTCTTGTGGTTATTATCCTGCTTATAACCTTCAGAAGCATTGTGGATACCCTTCTTGGATTGCTTGGGTTGGGCATGGCAATTTCGTGGGCCTATGGATACGGGGTTCTCGCGGGATACAATTTCAATCAGATAAGCACAACGGTGGCCGTTCTGCTTGTTGGTCTGGGTATAGATTATGCAATTCACACCATACTGCGCTACAGGGAGGAGTTGAGAAAGGGTAGAAATGTACGTGATGCGATGAAGGAAATGATAACCCATCTTGGCATGGGGCTCATACTTGCCACAATAACCACGATAATCGCATTTCTATCCAACGTTTCCTCGCCCATTCCTCCCGTGCAGGACTTTGGAGTTATGAACGCTGTTGGTATATTTGGGGCATTCATCATATTCACGACTGCTATACCTGCTGTGAAAATCCTTATAGACGGTCACAGGGAGAAAAAGGGCAAGTTGAAGATAAAAAGGGAAAAGGAAAGAGAAGGCTCTGGACTCATAGTGCTCAACAAGTTCATGGCTCTAAGTGCTGTGGCTGCAGAGCATCACAGATACGGGGTTATAGCCGCAGTGCTTCTAATCACAGGGGCGGCGGTATATGGGGGTATGAACGTTGGTACCACATTTGATCTAAAGGATTTCCTTCCTCAGAATCTGGAGATTACAGATACGATAAATTTCATGATGAATAATTTCAACACATCTGGAATGAACGATAACTACATTCTCATAGAGGGAAATGTGGCTACACCTAAAGCCCTTGAAGCGGTTAAACAGACGATGGAGAGTCTGAAGGATGATGAATACGTGGATTATTCACAGTGTTCCAGTATAACTACCCTCATTTCTCAGTGGGAGGAGAGAAATGCAACATTCGCAAGTATGGTGAGCCAGAATGATACGAATGGAGATGGTCTGCCGGATAAGAATGTGGTTGGTATATATGACTGGCTATACGACCATGCCGATGGAAGGGCCATTCTCCACAAGAGCAACGGTACATACAGCTCCATGATAATCGTGATCAGGAGCACTGCGAGTACCCAGGAGGCAAACAGGATCCTTACCAAGGAAATTGAGAAGGATATAGAGCCATTGAGAAATGCAGGACTGAAAGCAACTCTGACTGGCACAAATATTCTCACCTTCCACATATTGGATATGCTTCAGGGAACAGAATGGAACTCCCTTGTGATAACTCTGATTGCCTCTCTGATAGTTCTGACCATAGTGTTCTTCTATGAAAGGAGGAGTTTGATCCTTGGACTTATAACCTCTCTACCGGTAATGCTTGCCCTTCTCTGGCTTCTTGGAACCATGTATCTCCTTGGAATAAATTTCAATGTTGTAACTGTAACTGTTACATCTCTGACCATAGGACTGGGAATCACTTATGCCATACACATAACCCACAGGTTCCTTGAGGATTGGGAAAGGGAAAAGAGCATAGAAGATGCCATAAAGAAAACGGTCAGGCATACGGGTACATCCATATTTGGAGCGGCAGCCACCACAATGGCTGGATTTGGCACGCTTACACTCTCTTCCATGCCCCCAATACAGCAGTTCGGTGAGATTTCCACGCTGTCCATTCTTTACAGTTTCATACTATCCGTGTTCATCCTGCCCACTTTCCTGTACATGTGGGCCAAGTGGAGAGAATCGAGGGAGTAATTTTTCCCTCTTTTTTCTGAAGAAAAATATAAATATTTAAATCCTATTCCTCACATACCCAACAAAAAGGAGGCGATGAAAAATGGCAGAAGAAAACGTTGTGTTCGTGGGAAAGAAGCCAACAATGAACTACGTACTCGCTGTGGTCACACAGTTTAACAACGGTGTTGACACTGTGATTTTGAAGGCAAGGGGAAAGGCCATAAGCAAGGCCGTTGATGTTGCTGAGATTGTTCGTAACCGCTTCGTGCCCAGTTTGCAGTACGGCGAGATAAAGATAGGAACAGAGACCCTTCAGAGCGAGAAGGGAGAAACAAACGTATCTTCCATCGAAATAGAGATGAAGAGGGAGTAAACCTTCCCCCTCCTATTTTTATTGTTCTGATTTTGTGCCCATTTTTGTATTTCTTCTCCTTAGAATTATCGCAATACTCACTATCATGATAAGAGGTATTATTGCATTGTTAAATTCAGGGACCTCTGTGTCGAAATAAATATCATCCTGTCCGTTTCTATTGTCTGTCCATACCACATATAATCGCCCTCCAGATAGTATGGCGTTCACAGTTCGGTATATTCCTACTCCGGAGCCCTGATCGCTGACCAGGTATGCATTGCTCCACGTATTTCCTCCGTCATCGGATTCAACCATGCATATATAGCCCGTGGTTGCATTCAGGTAGAAAACGTATACAGTTTGTCTGCTGGCTACAACCCAGGGGTATTCCTCGTTGGTTGACAGGGTGGATTTAACTTGAGTAACGTTCCATGAGGCACCGTTATTCGAGGAATATGCCACAAATATATCCCAGTCTATAGGTATCCATCGTAAATTAAACAGAGAGAGCATATAGCCGTATTGACTATCCACCGCTACATATATATAATCTCCTGATGAGTATATTGATGGGATAAGGGCACCTCTATATCCAAAACCACTTGAAGTATACGCATATATCACTTCACTTATGTTCCACTGATTACTTCCGATTTCCGTGTTATTATAAATAAGAGTTATGAAAGAATATGTATAAGAGTAGTAATCCTGAAACGCCACAAAGACCTTGGGTAAACTTCCGGTGGTAATAGTCACTTGGGGCAATCCGGGATACGTAGTAACGTTGTATATTAAATATCCATTCCATGTTCCTCCTAAATCTGCTGAGTTGATGTATCCTATGTAATAATAATTGTTTGGATGATAGTCAAAGAATAGATAGATGTAATCATTGTAAATGGCCACGGACGGATGGTAAACGTATTTCCACCAGTTTGTGGAATTGTAAATGTATAGGGTTTCATCTCCAGTGGGTGATATTTTTATATATGAGAAATTTGAGCTTGATGAATGGTTTTCGTAAAATATGTAAACGTTGTCAGAACTATCTGCAATTATGGTTGCATTTATGGCATTATTTACGTTGAATGGATGCGTAATCCCCCATGTCTTGCCACCATCGGTTGATATTGCTAAACTTAGATAATTTGAATTGTTGTTGTATACAACCCATATGGTGCCATCACTTGTTCTGGTTATATCTGGCATATATTCTGTGTAATTGGATGAAGTAACAGGAATATCCTGTCCAAACCCTTGTGTTAGTGTGAGTTTTATTTTTTCATATTTAATAGAACCATCTTTAACCTTAAATTTAAAATGTTCGATTTTTTCATATGGCTTACTATGCTGGACAGGCGTGTTATTTGATAAGTGAATACTGAGAATGTTTTCCGTAGATCCTTCATTCACTAGTGGGCTATCACTAACGTCCATGTACTCCTTCCAGTTGAAGGTTACAATGAGAACATCTCCACTTGTGAAATGTAGAAAACTGTTGAGTTCTATTGAGTGGTATCCAAGTGCGTATTTCACATGCCTTACAAAACTCCAGTTACCGTCCACATACCTGTAAAGCGAGGCATTGTACACCACTCCATCTCGCCCGTAAATCTGTACCATGTAATCCGCTCCAAATTTATAGTTTGAGGGGGAGAAGCCCGTATTTTTGTCGTTGTCGCTGTTTATGAATATATCAATTGTGTCCATTCCGTATATCTTTTTGTGAGGCAAGTTTGTCTGATTTATTATAACGCTGTTGTTATTCTTTGGAGGTAGGGGTGCACGCACCACGGGTACATCCGTCCCTCCTAGCATCTTACCCTGCACCTGCAGGTATACGAGAAGCGGTGTGGAGTTTGATGTGTAGTCTCCATATCTCAGTATGTCTACGTTTGGGTCGCTAACTCTGGTGCCGTTAGGAGAGATAACATCGTTGGGAGAATCATTCTTGACGTCCCTCCAGTCTAGGAAACTTCCATCTATCTGCGGAGTGCTTGGTAGAGCGCCTATGTAATCCGCACCGATTATAACTTTTTCAATATAGTAGGGTATATTCACATCAATGTTCTCTATTGAGAACATAACAGTTTTTTCCATATTCTTTGAGGAGGATGTTAAAATTAGGCTTATTTTTGAATTTGCAGGTATTTCTTTGTTTATGTTTGGAA
Organism: Aciduliprofundum sp. MAR08-339; assembly: GCF_000327505.1. Lineage (NCBI taxonomy): Archaea > Methanobacteriati > Thermoplasmatota > Candidatus Aciduliprofundum > Candidatus Aciduliprofundum sp. MAR08-339. The sequence continues at coordinate 24,598 of NC_019942.1, read as the reverse complement.
ATGTGATGACATCGCCTGAAATACTGAAGATCTTAGATAGGGGTGTGCCATTCATTACAAGGGTGAAATTTCCAAGTTCCGATATGTTTGCAGTTCCCTTTATTCTGAATGATATAGAGTGGATGATAAACTTTGGGCCTGTTATTTTAAGTTGCAAGATCTCTGCTGGTTTGTTCACGGGTATAACTTTCTGTTCTGCATATTCCTCTATTATGAGCGCGGTTTTTCCATACTCTGGGCATGGAGCTACATCTTGGCTGTTTCTGTAATTGTAAGATATCACAATCGCCCTGAAATTCTTTGATTCAATGGGTCCAAAACCCTCAATCTGGTTCCTTTCCAGTACTGCAGGTACAGATTGAATTGCCTTGAACCCTCCGTAATTGTTTTGATCACTAGAATTGAATTTGTAGAGTTCCTTTCCTTTCAGTGTATTGTTCCATCCATACAGCTCAACCATGTAATCTGCCCCTATACCTTCCACGAGGTATCCTGTGCTTGTGGAGTTATCTGTGTCAAAAAATATGTAAATCCCGTGGGGAGATTTAAAATCATTCTTTCCGGTAAGATTCACATAGAAATAAATACCATTTTTTGCGGTATGGAATTTCACGTAGTTTATGTTAACACTTTTATTTCCCTGCTCTAGGCCATGGTATGCTACTCCTTGGGACCATTCGGAGAAATTCCCGTCAACAGCGTACACATTGTGTTTTTCAAAGAATATGAACCCTACCAGTGGTGCGGCTATTATCAGGAACACCAGAAGTATGGCTACCGTGGCCTTCCAGGGATTTGTACCCTTCGGCCCGCTCCATCCAGTGGAGGTACCATTCACTATTCCCGTGCCATTTATTATCCCGTTTTTGAATCCGTTTATGTTTCCAAACCCATTTGATAACCCTATTTTTGGAGTTGCTGCAGGGGTTTTCTTTTCAATTTTCTCTTTCAATTCTCTTGGTGGCGTATCTCCATTTTTGATGTGGAGTATGTAGGCCTTCTTGTATGATTTTTTAGCCTCCTCAATCCTTCCCATTTTTTCGAGGATCTCTCCCCTCATCTCCCAGACAACCGGAGATTTTGGATAGAGCCTTGAGAGCCTGTTGTACTCCTCGTAGGCAGATAGCAGATCCTCTTCAGAGGATACCTTTCCCCACCTCTTCAGGAAATCCTTGCCCACATTGTTATTGTCCTTTTTACTTTTCAGATAATTTTTCAAATAATCTTGAAGCTTTACAATATCGTCCTTGCTTAAATTTGTGAGAGATGCGATTTTTGAATGATCTGAATTTGCAATATCCTCTAATCTTCCAAAATGGGCTATCAGAGCATCAATATCCTTCGAATCCAGCCCGTATCTCTCCAGTATCTTTCTTATCACATTTCTCACCATGCCACCCTCCTATAAATTATTTCTTCATTTTTATGAGAAAATTCATCATTATTTTGATACACAGGCAAAGTTTTACAAGGGAGAGGCAATACGGGCATTATGAAACTGCTATGTCCGAACTGCGCTCAGGAGACGGAGCATGAGATCCTTTCCATAAAATCGCGTAAAAATGGGGCTGAATACACGCTTAAGTGCAAGAGTTGCGGCTACACGTATAAAAAATTCATAGAAGATGAGAAAATGAGGGAACTGAAGGTTGTTTGGAGTTGGAGGGACAGATCCGAGGTCAAGAGAATAACCCTCCTTGAGGAGGATGTTATCTCTGTGGGTGATGAAATCAAGGTTGAGGGTATAAACTCTCAGATAACGGCCATAGACAGCCATGGAATAAGGGTAAAAAAGGCCAAGGTGAAGGATATAGACACGCTTTGGGCTAAGAGATTTGATAGGGTTGTTGTAAAAATATCCGTGAATATGGGTCCTAAAACTGCAAAATACGAGATAGTTGCCCACCCTGACGAGGAGTTTTATATTGGAGATATTTTGGATCTGGAGAAAATGCATGCCGTTATCCACAAAATAAAAACCCAGGAGCGTTTCATAATGCGTGGCGGTGCAATGGCACGGGATATTGTAAGGATATATGCCAAGGAGATACGTGAGGTCCGGGAATATTAAAAAAAGTTTAAATATTGAAATGCCCATATGCAATTATGGATGGGGAAGGACCGTATATTGGGGAATCGAGTAAGGTGCGTTCCATTCTGGATCTTTTCAACGTGGCGAAGATCCTCGCTCTGGTTATTGGGATAGTGGGATTTCTTCTTGCCGCATGGGCAGCATGGCCTATAATTTATGGGGCTTGGGGAGGAATACCCGGAGGCATATATTGGATCGTGTCTGCCATAATAAATCTGATGGCATATATGAAATTTGACGAGTTTGTTGGTATGTTGAATGAGAGGAGATATCAGGCCCTTTACGATCTTCTTGTGGTATGGATCGTGTTAACCCTCATATTTGGGGTGGTCGTCGGTATACTTCTTCTCATTGCGTACATTCAGCTCGGTGAGTTGAAGAATGTAGGTGCATATTCACAGCAGAGTACCTTGCAGCCACCGCCGCAGTAGAAAGGTTTTTATCAAATCATCCTTTTTTTGATTTATGCTCAGAACTGTCTTTGAGGAGGTTGCCCCTTACATTTCAAATCTGGATAGAATAAAAAAATTTGTTGATGAGAATGAAGGCAAGAGTCCCGAGGAGCTGAGAAACCTTCTTGCAGAGATGATCGAGAACAGCGAAGGTACATTGAGAACAGATTTCAGGATACTGCTTAACGAATTTGAGAAAACAATTAATAAGAGGTAATGGATTTATGGTGGTGGATTTAAGGGAACTGCTCAAAAAGATATTCGCGCTAAAGGGCGTTGAGATTTTGGATAGGGAGCCCTACGATTACATCTGGGCCAGGGATGTGGAGGGCCTCGAACTCATATATCTGGAAGATTCTGTGCAGGTGAATGGAGAGTATGTTGTATCCTTCTCAAGAAAAACTGAACAGATCCACGCATCCAAGACCATAATATGTCTGAAGGGTTGCACATCAAATGCCCGGGATATGGCGGAGAAATTGAAGATAGATCTCCTAGATCGGCGGGAATTTGCCCATGTGCTTGGAGAGTTTCTTATTGAGATTTATGAGCAGGGTAAGCTCAATGATCTTGAAATCCTGAAGGAGGAAGATATTGAGGTGGAGGAATTTGAAACTGAGCAGGATGAAGATACCATTCCTATTTTCCTTGAGGAGGTTGATGAGGAGGGTGAGGAGAGGATAATCAAGCCCATAGTTATGCCTGAAAAGGCTGAGGAGATTGCGAGAAATTACATTCATGGTTTCCATCAGGAACTTGTTCTTCTTCCCTATTTTCTCTTTGAATACTCCCTGGAACTGCTGATTGAGGGTACCATGCAGACCAAGGCCGTAAAGGGAGTACTTGCCATAAATGCAATAAATGGAAAACACGATCTTTGGAAAAGAGGATATGAAACAACCACAAGAATTAATTTAGAGCATCGTAAAATGGAGCCCAAGGTTGGATTTGAAGAGGTAAAGAGCCAGGTTGAGAGTATACTTGAAGAGCAGTATAGTCGGGAAGAGGAGGTTAAAATAGAGGGTGAAAATGTTACAATTATTGAGAAGAAAAAAACAAGGCCTAAGAAGGGAAGCATAAAGGCCCATTTTATGGGTCTTTATTATTTGCCTCTCTGGGTTATAGAGGGTAAGAGGGGTATTATAACAATAAACGCCGCAACGGGAGAAATAATAAAAGAAAAAATATATTAAAATCTTATTATTATGATAAAAATTGCCAGTATCACTATGGCTATTATAAATAGAACAAGCCATGATGGAAACTGTGAGCCGGGTACCGGGATGTTTATTGTGCCCGTTTGATTTGCATAGAATACGTTTATTTTTTCGCTGTACTGCAAATTGCTGTAATATCCCCGTATGAACGAATAGAATGCATTCAAATGCTGACTGTTTCCGTCATCAACCCATTCTGTGATTCTATCTGCACCGCGTTTGAGAAATCCAATGTAGTAGATGTTTTTGTGTCCAACTTCTTCAGTTGTATCTATGTTCACCCTAATGAGCCCATTCTTGGTTGGTACAACAGTACCTATCCATGCATGTGGTCCCCATGTACCCTGAACGTACACAAGCCCGTATTCCACCCATGCGGGTATACCAATGCTTCTTGCCATGGACACAAATACAAATGAGAGTTCATCACAATCTCCGTACCTGTTGTTCCAGGTTTGAATTGCCGTATTTGGTGCTCCACTACGCTCTGAGTTGTACCTGAAATTTTCCACAATTATGTTGTAAATTGTTCTCAATTTTTCAAGTACTGTGGTATCATTCTTGGTGTATTTTTCTGTTACCTCCTTGAATGCTGAGGGTGTGATTACTGTCTTTGTTACGTATTGATGCATTTGTCTATCGTATACCTTTATAGATTCGTTGTGATTGTACTGCTCTTTCAGAGATTTGGGTATGGCATTTACACCCAAACTATCTTTTATGTTCCACACCTTTGCAACCACCGTGCCCTGATAAAGAAGGGTTATTTTGGAGGAACCACTCAAATTGTACTGCCACAGAGTTTTGTTGTACTCCTTTATCACCGATTTTTTCAGTCCGGAGAGATCCTTCACCTGTACGTTCTGGAACTGATTGTTGTAGGGTACTGTGATGTTCAAAGTGTATTTACCTGAGGCTTCTATGTTTATCACCCTCTCAAATTTAAAGGTCATCTTTGCTGGAATTTCCATACTCTCCAGGGATGGTGGATGCTCCACCAGGTTCTTGATAGTTGGTAAGAACATGTACAGGATCAGAAGAAAAATCACAACTGCAACCACTTTGGCGATTACTCGCCCCTTACTTTTTTTCTTTCTCTTAACCATTTTGATTTTACCTCCCGTGGTATTACATTAACAAGTACACCTTTATAAACTTTAAAGTAAAGGTAGGGAATTCCTATAGAGAATCCGAAAATGTAGTAAACTGGGTTCATTTCCCAGACCAGTGGGAGAAGGGTTAGGTTGAAAATGATCATGATTCCCATGCTCTTTAAGAGAAATCTCTCACCCTCTCTATTGAATATCCCGTAGCCCATCATTGCTCCTGTGGATGCATGGATTGCTGCGATGCCAGTTGAAAATAGGAAGAATGATATTATTCCGATGATGTATTGTGCATCATTTAAATTTGCATATCTCAGGTACTGATATATTACTGCCACAGCCCAAAGGGCACTTATACCCAGTCCGAGGGCGAAGCCCTGATACGGGAGTTGGTAGTTTTCCCTCTTTTTTGGGATATTCAGGTATATGTATTTCAGGCTCTCGGTGAATATGGCAAAGAATACAAGGAACATTAGTGACAGATCAAGGTAGGCTCCCACAGAATATTTCAGTATGAGAAAAAATACTGCTATGAACACGCCCATTATCCATCCGAGGAAATAGTTCCAGAACATTTGCTTCTCATTGAAAAGCCCCTCAAGTTTTCCCCATGCAAAGTATAGAATTCCAAAGGATGGAACGAATCCAACGATCGTGGCTACTAGAAATGGTACGTCCGGCATATTGGCGTATATTTCAAGATTTACTTAATCTTTTGGAATTGCTCTGGCATCCACCACAACGTGCCATATGTGTGGTGCGTAGGATTTTATTCTTTTCTTTCTGAGTATCTCCACCCTAAAACCATTTTTTTTACCGTAATATTTCAAATTTTGTCCGGGCTTCCACTCGAGTTCCTCTGAGGTGAAGGTATCGTGATAGTGAATAACACCGCCACTCTTTTTGAGAACATTGAACCCAAGATTCAGAAATTTATCCGTATGTATGTAACCAAGTATCACCCTATCCGCTATGTGCATAGGGGCAACTTTCCTGTTGTCTCCAAGTACAGGAATCACGTTTTGTATGGAGTTCAATTTCAGATTTTCAATAAGATACCATATTGCCACGGGGTTTTTTTCGCAGGCATATACTTTCTTTGCTTTACCATACTTTGCCAGTGGTAATGTGAAGTATCCAATTCCAGCAAATAAATCAACGATTATTTCTCCCTGCACGTTCATCCTTCCCATCCTGATTCTCTCGTCAACGTTTCCTGATGAAAACATTATTCTGGCAATGTCTAGTTTGTACCTTATACCATTTTCAATGTGCACGGTTTCGGTATCTTTTCCGTACAAGATTTCTACCTTGGGTTTTCTTAACTCCCCCTCTGTGCCAATATACGCGGCAACGGTTTTGGCTTTGAGAACCTTTGCAAATGCCTCGCCCACGATTTTGCCCTTTTTTTTGTACTGGGGAAATGGAGGGAGTAGAATTATATCGCCTATCTTCTCCCAGAAATCTGGGATCCTCTCATCTTCAATGATTTTTTTTATTTTTTGGTATGGGGAAATTTTTTTCTCTCTTGGGGGAAGGTGAAACTCCTCTGAGCCATCTATTTTTCTTTTAACGGGGAATATTATGAAGTCTCCATCCTCCACAATGGACCACCTATCATCTAAAAGGCCCCCTTTTACCAGTTTTTTTCGAGTTCTCTCCGCATCTTTTTTTCTTACCCTTATGGCATAAACCACGAATAAATATGGAATTGCACAATAAAATATTTTTGAATGGCCAATCACACACACTCCTTTAGCATGGACCGGAAGGTAGCTTTGGGCGTTAGTAACCCACAGGCTGAACACCTCGCCTCCGAAGAGGCTCGGTGTTTACACCCGGGCTCTATCAAACCCCTCTTTTAGGGGTGCCCTCAACGGCGCCTCGTTTCAGGGACCGCTTCGTGCTTAGATGCTTTCAGCACTTATCGGTACACGGCGTGGCTGCCCGGCAATGCCCTGCCAGACAACCGGTAGACTAGAGGCCGCGAAGCCCCGTTCCTCTCGTACTAGAGGCTCCTTCCCCTCAGGCGCCGAGCACTCCCACGGAAAAGCAACCCTACTGTCTCGCGACGTAGTGAACCCATCTCACGATCCCTTTTAATGGGCGTACAGCCCCACCCTTGGCAGCTGCTGCACCGCCAGGATAGGGAGAGACGACAACGAAGTAGCAAGCCTCCGGGTCGATGTGAACTCTTGCCGGAGACAACTCAGTTATCCCTAGGGTAACTTCTCTCTTATCACCCGCCCCCATCGGTGAGGACAGGGTGGTTCGCTAGGCCCTGGTTTCCCATCTCGGACCCTTGTTGTGCGGATCCGAGTCAAGCCGGCTTTTGCCCTTGCACTCTACGGGGGATTTCTGACCCCCCTGAGCCGACCTTTGGGGGCCCTTGTTTCCTTATCGAGGGCGTGGCGCCCCACCCAAACTGCCCACCTACCGGTGTCCCCGCAGCGCGGGTTAGCGGTATCGCTGGAGAAGGGCGGTGTTCCATCGGCGCCTCCACGACCCCCGGAGAGGTCGCTTCGACGGCTCCCGCCTACCCTCTGCATCCCCAACAATACCGCAACGGCAGGCTGCAGTAAAGCTCCACAGGGACTTCGCTTTCACGTGGGAGAGACTGGATTGTGCACCAGTGCATCGGTTTCAGGGGACTCGACCCGGGGACAGTGGGACCCTCGTTGGGCCTTCATGCAAGCCGCCAATTAAGCGGCGAGGTATTACGCTACCTTAAGAGGGTCATAGTTACCCCCGCCGTTTACCGGCCCTTCGCCCCGTTGTACCGGGGTTTCAGGTACCGGCACTGGGCAGGCTTCAGCCGGTGTACGCACCCTTTCGGGCTTGCACCGACCTATGTTTTTGTTAAACAGTCGGAGTCCCCTAGTCACTGCGACCTACCTCTTCGCGAGGTAGGCACCCCTTCTACCGAAGGTACAGGGCTAATTTGCCGAATTCCCTCGGGTCGATTAGCCCCACACGCCTTAGGCTTCTCACCCAGGGGCACCTGTGTCAGTTCTTGGTACGGTCGTGGGTTTGACCCCAACGGACTTTTCACGGGCTCCGGGCATCAGCCAAACCTCCCCTAGGAAGGCCCATCACGTCTTCGCTCCCTTCTCCGCATTACGCGACTCCGGGAGCTTCAACGCTTAGATACCGCGGCGACGGTACTTGGCCTAGCCCGAAGCGTCATCCGCTGGGCAGAACACCCACGGGGCCGGAATATTAACCGGCTTCCCATTCGGTACACTCCTGTTGGGGTGCACCTTAGGACCGCCTAACCCTCGGCTGACGAACGTTGCCGAGGAACCCTTAGCCCCTTCGGCGAAGCCGATTCTCACGGCTCTTTGCTCCTACTCCCGCCAGGATTCGCAATGCCGCGCGATCCACGTCTGCTCACGCAGGCGCTTCTCATCCCGCGGCACGCCCCCCTACCGCATCGCCTCTCGGCGGCAGTGGGTATCGGTGGCCGGCTTAGTCCCGTCCATTTTCGGGGCCCATGACCTCGGCGGGTGAGCTGTTACGCACTCTTTAAAGGGTGGCTGCTTCTAAGCCAACCTCCCCGCTGTCTTAGGCCATGGACGCCCTTTGCATGACACTTAGCCGGCACTTTGGGACCTTAACCCACCTCTGGGTTGTTTCCCTCTCGGGCGTCAAGCTTATCCCGACGACCCTAACTCCCTCCTTCTACGGCGCCGGCAGGTTCGGAGTTTGAAAGGGAGCTGGGGGCTCTCGCCCCCTGGGCACCCAATCAGTAACTCTACCCCACCGGCTACCTCCGGAGAGGTCTACCTGCGGGCAGTCTCGGGGGGAACCCGCTAATGCCGGCCTAGATTGGCCTTTCACCCCTAGACCCAGGTCAACCGAGCGATTTGCACGTCAGCACCGGTTCGGTCCTCCACCTCCCTTTCGAGAGGCTTCAACCTACCCAGGCCTAGATCGACCGGCTTCGGGTCTCCCTCCGCCGACTCCGGGCGAGCACACCCCGCCCCTGACCCCATTGCGGGGCTGCGGGCATGTTGCTTTCGCTACGGTTACGCGCCTCCGCGCTTAGCCTCGCCGACGGACGGAACTCCCTGGCCCGTTCTTCAACACGGACGATGGGACGACGGTCCATCCCAGCTACGGGACTTCTTCCCTTTCTCGCCCCATCAGGTTGTCACCACCTGGTTTCAGGCTCTTTTCACCCCGCTTCCGCGGTACTTTTCAACTTTCCCTCACGGTACTAGTTCGCTATCGGACTCGGGGTGTATTTAGGGTTGGATGCCTGATGTCACCCAGATTCCCGCGCCATATCCAAGGCACGGTACTCGGGATACCCGACCTCGTGGCCACCAGACTTACCCCTACGGGGCTTTCACCCTCTACGGCGCCTCTTTCCAGAGGACTTCGGGTTCGCCTGGGAGGCGTTGGGTCGGGTCCCACAACTCCACATCTCCCCATCCTTTTGGATGAGGATTCGGTTTGCCCTGTTCCGTTTTCCCTCGCCGGTACTCACGGAATCCCTATTGGTTTCTCCTCCTCCGGGTACTAAGATGTTTCAATTCCCCGGGTTCCCCCTCCCATAAGGGAGTGGCCGCCGTAACGGCCAGGAGGTCCCATTCGGAAATCCACGGATCTCAGGCTCCATACGCCTCCCCGTGGCGTATCGCCGCTGGGCACGTCCTTCTTCGGCACCCGAGCCAAGCCATCCCCCAGGTGGCTTATGGTGCTACCTTCCAGTCCATTATGCCGGAGTGCGTGTGATTGGCCTCACTGACCTTGATGGTCTAAGCCCTTCCCCGATAACCCCTGTTACCGGGTGCATCTTAAAAGCGCAATTTGTGGTATAGTGAACTTGTATTTAAGGGTAACGGATTACTTATTTTTTTGCTTATATCAACTTTTTTGTAATATATCATATTGAGTCCTGGCACACAAGTAAGGTATATATAGTTTGGTATCTATAACTTACCAATATGCTCTGGATGCTTAAGGAGGTGCATAGATGAAAAGAACGATTGTAAGCGTTTTGGTAATTATAATAATGGTGTTAGGGGGATTTGGATATCTTGTGAATATATCTTCAGGTTGGAACTCATCTCAAGAGCACCAAGGTTTGTCCACAAAGGATACTAATGTGGTTAAAGTTATAAGCGATAGGTACGAAACCAGAGCGATATCTTCAACGGTTTCAAATACTGTGTACATATCTGGAACATATATTATAAATCAAACAACGGTGGATCCTTTAACCGGGCAGAAGGGTAAGTATGGATTTGATGCAAATGTGGTTGTTACTTCAACAGGAAAGCTTATTGTGGAAAATGCTACTCTTTATTTTCTCTCCGATGTGAATCACAGATATTCTTTAACTGTGAATGGGGGACTTTATTTTTACAATGTTACATTCACGATAGCTCATGGACTGGTGGAACCATATTTCCCATTCAAATTCACTATAAGTGGTCCAAGTTACTCCAAAGTTGAAATAATAAACAGTAGGTTACTCTTTCCAGGGTGGTTCAACGTGACCAATAAAAATGGTAACGTGGTGATCTATAACACCACATTTGCCAAGATGTCCTCAAGCCCAACAGATTATCCTGCGCCCCCTTCCTATGGCCCTACTCCTTATTTTTACAATTCAAAGGTTTACATCGGAAATACGCAGTTCAGGAATTTATTTAAAAATCAGACTGGAGGAAGTGGAAACATTGGATGGATCAACGACACTACTGGTTATACCATTTCTTCATCTTCTGGGGCGGTGATTGATAATTTTCAAGAGAGTAAGCTGTATTCTTGGTATTGGAGTTATGTTGTTTTGAAGAACGTTGCTGTTAGGGTGGATTATTCAAATGCAACTGGGTATGATTCATCATCAAACTTTATAATTGAATACGAGAACAAACAACTTTTGAACATGACAATTCAAGCTTTGAGCAATGGTGCGTCTGGAATATTGAATGCCAATATTCTATTGATGGAGTATGGGTGGACTCCGAACCAGTTTTACGAGAAATTAAGCAGTGGGGATATAAGAGTTTATGTTACAAATTCAAAGAATAAGACAGTGACAATTTCTAAAGTTTCGTTTGGAATTGAAATTGAGAAGAATCTTTTGAAATACGGTATAAAAAAGTTCTCATTTAATGTAATTGGTTCCACGCTTTATCTGAGAGATGTGTATGTGGATGTTGATTATTCTCCAAGGGCTGATTTGGGTGTTTCCCATAACATGTTCTATTTTACTGGAGCCTCTAGAATGTATGCTTTGAATCTCACCATAAACGATACTGGAAAATCTCCACGGTATGATACAGCGTTTTTAATGAACGATTCAAACTCGGAAGCTTACATATTAAGATACAGTCTTACGAAGGTTTATTTTAGGAATATTTCCCTAGATGGTCTTAATGTTTCTGCCACACCATATCCTGTTGATTTCAGTGATAATTCTCAGTTGATTTCTGAGATGATGGGTGTTATGAGAACATATGTTGAAAATACTGCGTTGATTCCATTGATGAAACTTGGTGATGTTCGTATATCTGGTAATGTGATATATGATAAAACTGTGAATGGCAGAGTATACTTGCCGCTTCTTTCTGATATAATAAATCAAACTGAAGAGCCAAATAGCAAGTTTGTTGGTGTTTATCAACTGTCCATAAAAAATTCTACTAAGGAGTTTTATCATGCTCAGATAGGGCTTGGGTATTATCCATGGCTACTTGTTTCAAATAATACTTGCATTGAGAATATCACTTTGGATAAGTATAAAGATGTAGACATAGGAGTAAAGAGTGTGGATGTAGTGAGTGCCAGTCCCTATGTACCAGGAAGGAGTGAGAGTATAAGGGTGAGTGTAGAGAATTATGGTAAGGACGAGGCAGATGGGGTAGAGGTATATGTGTACATCAATGGGAATTTGTACAAGGTATACGATGTAGGGACGATAGGGGGACAGGAGAGCAAGGAGTACGAGTGGGAGATAAATGGGAGCGAATTTCCGACGAATGGTAGTTACAACATAAGTGTTGATGTAGTGCAGGAATGGGATTACAATTTGAGCAATAACAGGGGAAGTGTAGTGATAAATGTGGGGAGCATATGGGTGAGTGCTTGGCAGATAGGGGAAGCCATAAGGTACCATGATGTGTGGATAAACTACACAATAAGTTCGGTATATTACTGGAGCGGAGTAAAGATCTATGTGTACTTAGACAATGAGAGCAATTTACTGAATGAGAGCGAGGTTAACATAAGGTCCGGGAATACGTTTATGAGTTTTGAATGGTACATAAGTGGGGCAGTGGCACCAGGGACACATTACATAAGGGTTTACATGGATAACGGGGTAGAGATAGGGGTATACAGGATAGAGATAAAGAGGGATGTAGACATAGGAGTAAAGAGTGTGGATGTAGTGAGTGCCAGTCCCTATGTACCAGGAAGGAGTGAGAGTATAAGGGTGAGTGTAGAGAATTATGGTAAGGACGAGGCAGATGGGGTAGAGGTATATGTGTACATCAATGGGAATTTGTACAAGGTATACGATGTGGGGACGATAGGGGGACAGGAGAGCAAGGAGTACGAGTGGGAGATAAATGGGAGCGAATTTCCGACGAATGGTGGTTACAACATAAGCATTGATGTAGTGCAGGAATGGGATTACAATTTGAGCAATAACAGGGGAAGTGTATTGATAAATGTGGGGAGCATATGGGTGAGTGCTTGGAGTGTTGGTACTCCAGTGAGGTATAGTAGCATATGGGTAAACGTCACCTTGAATTCTGAGTATTCTTGGAATAACGTGGGCATATATCTGTATCTGGACAATAGAACTGTGGTTGTAAATAGCACAGTAACAAATATAAATAAAGGACTTACAGAAATTTCCTTTGGATGGTACATATCTGATAATGTTTCAGCAGGCCCACACACCCTTTTGCTCTATCTCAGCAACGGAGTGTTTCTCGGCAGCTTTTCCATAAATGTCAAGAGAGATATTGATCTTGCAGTTTCCTCTCTGAGCATTACTCCCAATCAGGTTTACATAGGGGAAACTTTAAGCATTCAGGCTAGCATTGTTAATTTAGGAAAGGAAGCCCCATCATCGGCAATGGTTTACATAAATATTTACGACCCTCTAGGGACTCTGGTTCAAAATAAGACTTTTGCCTATCCATCAACGTATGCGTTGTCGTTTGTTCCCAACATGGTTGGGGATTACAGGGTTGAAGTGAAGGTAGTTGCTCCTGGAGATTATGTGTCCTCAAACAATGTAATGAGCAAGGTATTCACAGTGTATGCTGAACCTTTCACTTTATCTATAAGTGCCGGCAATGAATATGTGAATGGTACAAATATAGTGGTGAATGTTACTGTGACAAGCAATGTTGATGCAAATGCATCACTTGTACTCTACATTCCAGATTGGAACATGGCTCTTAATCCCATAACTCCGAAGAATCCAGTAAATCTTAAGGCAAATACTCCTGTTACGGTAGCATTTCTAATCCAAAAAACCTTCTACCAGAGATATCTTAAAGGGAAGGCATCAATCAATGTGGTCTATCAGATAAATATCACTTCTGATATCACCGGAAATGCCAAGTATGTGCATCCCGGCAAGGAATTTGTGATAAAGGAAAAAACCAATTTTGTGCTATCATCACTCCTCATAACCCAAGGTGAAAGGCAGGTTTCCACAGTGGCGGAGGGTGTGAAAATAGGCATTCATTTCATTGTTAGGAATTATGGAGGCCTACCTGGAGCACTCGACTATGTTATTTTGGACAACGGTAAGCCATTGATATGGGGCAAGGCAGGAATCCTTGCTCCTGGAAATTACAAGGTTATATTTTACAATTACACAGTAACCTCTCTTGGGACCCATAATATTGAGGTGAAGGTAAATCCAAATGGTACAGTTCAAGAGAGCATCTATGGGGACGATGTGGCAGTCAAGAAGCTCAATGTCATTATGCCAAGTTTGAAGATCATAGTTACAAGTTATTCTCTTGAGCACAATACAAAGGTTTATGTCGGAGACACCCTGGTTGTTGTGGTGAAGATAATAAATATGAATGCCACTGAATCTCAGGGCAAAACAATATATATGAAGGGGGTGAAGGTTCAGCTAATTCTGACTGGTGGATTGGGTACATACACCCAGACAACCAATGCCTATGGTTTGGCAATATTCCACATTAAGGCAACCGCTCCCGGAACTTACAATCCTCAGCTGCAGCTGACCTACCAGGGCTATGTGGAGAAGTACACACCTTCTGGAATGGCCATAAACGTGGAAAAGAAACCATTCACTTTACCTTGGCTTTGGATCATAATAATAGTGATTGTGGCAGCAATAGCGGGTTTCTTCCTCTACGGTTACATCTCATTCAAGAGGGAAGCTCCAGAATACATGGTCTGTGGCAATTGCGGGCATCTCATACCTGCGGATTCTGAAAAGTGCCCATACTGTGGTGTGGTGTTTGAGAAGGAGAAAGTCAAGTGTCCAGAGTGTGGCTCTTGGATTGATGAAGATGCCAAGTTCTGTCCAGTTTGCGGTACAATATTCATGCCACCCGAGGATCCAGAGTTCAAGAAGTATGAAAAATTGAAAGAGAACTATGAGAAGTACATTGACAAGTACAAGGAAGAGGCGAAGAAGTATATAGGTGAAAAGTTCACCACGGAGGAGTTCTTTAAGTGGTGGAAGACTCACCCCGAGTTCATATCCTTCCTTGAATGGGTGAAGAGGCAGGAGGAGAAAATTGAGGGAGCTACAGTGAGATGTCCGATATGCGGATCTTTGAATCCAAAGGGTGCAAAGATTTGCAGAGTTTGCGGCTCACCTCTTCCGGTATTTGAGGAAAAGGAGCATGAGGAGAAGAGGGAAGAAGGTAAGAAAGAAACGCCAGTGATACCCAAGGAAGAACTTGAAAGGCTTAAGAGACCAGGTGTGGTTACAGTTGAAGAGTGGGCCAAGAGAAAACAGGTGGAAAAGAGGGAGAAAGAAGAGGAAAAGAAGGCCGGAGATACGGAGACTGGTAAGAAGGAAGAGAAAGAATTAGAGAAAAAGGAGAAGAAGGAAGAAAAGCCAGTGGTGAGGAAGAAGATAATAAAGAAGGTAATCGCAGTGAAAAAGGAGAAAGAGTAAATCACTTCTGAGACAATACCTCTTCCACCCTTTTTAATACATCCTCTGGATTTTTGTAATAGGCGGCTACTATTCTGGCCACATCTCTGTAGTATCTCACTCCAAGTTTCTCCATATACTCCAGTATCCTCTCCCTTCTCTTAACCTCCAGCTCCATTCTCCTCTGGGTCCATCCTTTGATTATGGCTATTTTTTCATATATGTAACTGTGTCCACTATAATTGAAAGTATCGTCTGCAGGGTTCCACGTGTATGCGTTGTTTGTGATTATTTCGTTTGTCTCCGGATCTATTCCTACAATCTCTGTTATGGATTTTACCCTCCTGGTCATTGTTGTGCCCACCTTGACCTGCGCTTGTAAAATCACAATGTCCAGTGCAGCTATAAGTGCTCTTGGTAGATTAATGGGGGCATTCTCAAATCTGTGAACCATGGACTTTATATCATCTGCATGGAACGTGGTGTAGCATGTCTTTCCAGTGGCCATGGCCTGGAACACTGTGTAGGCCTCAGGTCCTCTCACCTCTCCAACCATTATGTAATGGGGTCTCTGCCTCAGGGCGGCTTTCAGAAGATCAAACATGTCTATCTCTCCTGGTTTCTTACCCGTTACTGGATTCGGTTCCCCAAGTCCCTCTCTGGTGAGCGAAGGAATCCAGTTCTCATGGGGAAGGTTGAGTTCCCTTGTATCCTCGATGGTAGCTATTTTCATATTTGGAGGTATGAACAGGAGTATTGCATTAAGTGTAGTTGTTTTTCCACTTGCTGTGCCCCCGCATACGATTATGCTCATTCCATTTTCAACAGCGAGCCACAGGTAAGCCATCATCTCCCTGCTCATTGTTTTGAATCTTATGAGATCCACAGGGGTAAACGGATTGGGTTTGAATCTTCTTATGGTAAAGGAGGACCCTCTCTTTGTAACATGTTTTCCCAGAGTGGCCTGCAATCTTGAACCGTCTGGGAGGGAGGCATCAACCATTGGCATGGATATTGATATGTGCCTGCCGGATTTCTGCACGATCCAAATCACGTAGTTATCCAGCTCATTCTCCTTCTGGAATTTAAGGTTTGACCTTATTGATCCGTACATTCTGTGGTATATGTAAATAGGAATATTTACACCATCGCAGGATATGTCCTCAACTTCTCCGTCGTGCATGGGTACCTGCACAGGTCCATACCCAATAAAATCCCTGTAAATGTAGTATTTGTACCTCTCCCACAAAATAGGGTCTACCGAAATCTGAAGTTTTTTGGCCACATTTTCTGCCATTTCAAAAAGATACTCTTTTTTCTCATCCTCTGTTTCAAAATTTTTCAGTTCCAGTATTTCTATCATCTCATCCTTTATCTTTTTTAAATTTTCCCAATCTTCGTCAGTCATTGGCGGCTCTATAACCTCGTAAATGTACTCGCTTGTGAGACTATCGTACAGAATCCTAACGTAGGAGTAGGGCTCTTCTATTGGATTTACTTCAATTTCTTTGATGTTTGAGGAACTTATTGGGGGTATTGGGGTTACTTCACTGCCCAGATACTGCCTCTTTGCGGGCTCTTTAACCTTCAGATTATCCGGCTTGAACACGGGTTTCATCAGGTTCACAATCTTCAATTTTGCAGGTATATCCTTCTTGGACATTGCCAACTTCATCGCCTCCTCAAGCCGCCCCCAGAAGTCTGAGGATGAAATATCCGGATACCAAGAGCACAAAGGCCCATATGAACCCGCTCTTTATGCGCCCGTCTGAAAGTATGCCAATCATTATACCGTCACCTATTCCGTGGATTATTGTTGCGATCACAAATAGAAAACTTATTATGGGTACGTATTCATATGCTATACCACCACCCGGCAGCGCCCCAGCCAGCGATGCTTTTTTGAAACTCTCTTCTACGGCCATTCCTGCCTTACCCATTTCTGGTAGGAACGAGTTGTTGAGGATTATTATTGTGGCAAGGAACACGAAGAACGAGGTCAGAAGAACAAATCCATAGGTGAACATCTCAATGTTCCTCTCTTTTTGTGATAGCTGACTATCTCTGGCGGATCTTGCAACCATGTTGAGCACATCCGATACATTGCCTCCCGCCTCGTTTGATTTTATAACTATTGCGATTATTCTATCTATTAGAGGCGTCTTCACGCGCTCATTGAATGAAAGCAAAGCATCTCTCACAGGCACTCCCCAGTTTATCTTTGCTGCCAGCCTCTTTATCTCATCTGTCAAAGCACCGTACCTTCCTGAAGATGCCACAACTATAGCCTCTGCAAGGGTCATACCGAATCTTGAGGATTCGGCCACATCCCTTAGAAAGTCAGGAAAACGCTCTTCCATTTTTTTAATTCTGCGTGTTGAGAGCATGTCGTATATACCGGGTCCAAATAAAAAGGCAGATGTCCCAGTGACAATGAAATCAAGATACTTGAGCCCGAGGATGTGCATATCTCTCTTGTACAGAAGTATCCCCAAACTGATGAAAGCCGCGGCTATAAGGGCAGATGTGTAGAACACAATTTTTTCCTTATTCACTCTGCCACCTCCTTACTTGTGCTGTAGATGAAATAACTAAACACGAAAATTAGAATGGGAATCATAACAATCACAATGATCTCCAGAAGCATAACGGTGCTCGCTGCACTGTTCTTATTTATAAGAGCCATTATGGCTATTATCACCACGAGAAACAGGGGAAAGGCCACTCCCACGGTGACGTATATTTCTGCAAAAAGGCCGAGACTCTCCATGTTCTTTTTGAGCATCAATTTCTTCTCCTTCTCGTACTCCTCCGATTTTGAGAGGAAGAAGGGTTTAAGGCGTCCTCCAGAGGTGGCAGTTGTTATAACCCCCTGGAGAAACTCCTGCCATTTTACCGAGGGGCTCCTTCTTGAGGCCTCCTCTATCGCAGAGAGTATATCCTTGCCGAGAAGTTCAGTATCTCTGGTTATCCATTCGGCCTCCTTTGCTATTTCTCCATACTCATTTCTTAGTGATAGTTCCTTGAATATCGTTGCTACGGTCACATCGGCAGAGGATAATGCAGCGATGAAATTTACCGCTGCGGGGAGATGGGTATCTATATCCTTTCCTCTCTTCTTGGACTTGGATGATGGTGAAGATATTAGAGAAAAATACGTCATTATGGGTATGAAAACTGCCATAAATATTCCAATCATAAGAAACAGAATGGTTATTAGTGGATTTTTAATGGCGAGACCCATAAGAGCCAAAAAGGCAGCCATAACTATGCTGATAATACCAACCAAAAGGGTTGTGAAGTACGTGTAGGCAAGATATTCCTGGGGCCTTAGAAGTATATGGGCCTTTAAAAGATCCATTTCGAGTTTTGAGTACTTTTTCTTCTTCACCGCTCTCTCGGCCATCCTGCCCATAATTTTCCACGCGATTTTATGATATGGATCCAGGGTTATGTATGCTGGCAGTGTGCCCTTTGGTAACTTGATCTTGTAGGGCATATCTCTGGGTTTGGGTGCGTACCTCTCGAAGAGTCTTGCCATCAACCTCATTTCTCCACCTCCCCAAGTTCGAGCCTTATTTTCTCAGCGGTTCCGATTGGGTCTTTGTAGTAATCTGAGATTGTGCTCCATATCTCTCGGAAATCAAGAATCCTTTTTTCAACCCAGTACCTAACAACATCGGTTCTACGCTCAAATTCCTCCATCATCTCATTGTGGGTCAGATTTTTCATGGTCATTATCTTATCAAAGAGGTAACTGTGTCCCTTGAACTTGTGGGTATCCTTCCCCTGATCCCACTCAAATACCACATTCGTTATCAGTTCATTCGTTTCAGGTTCAAAACCCACATTTTCCACCAGTTGGGTTATCCTCCTAACAGTCTCGTTTTTAACCCTGGCCATCTTCTGAATTATGACGTTGTTCAATGCGGTCATGAGAATTCTGGGGCAGTTTATTGGCGGATTTTCAAGGCGGTGGATCATTGATATTATGGAATCTGCATGCATGGTCGAGTATGTTGTATGCCCCGTTGCCATGGCCTGAAACATTGTGTAGGTCTCCTTGCCCCTAACCTCTCCCACAATTATGTAGTTGGGTCTCTGCCTCAACGCAGCACGAACAAGATCGTACATATCAATCTCGCCTGCCGATTTTCCTGTTAGGGTTGCCTCTCCAATTCCGCTTCTAGTTGTTCCGGGTATCCAGTTTTGATGTGGCAGGTTTATTTCTCTTGTGTCCTCAATGCTCACAATCTTTGCGGTGGGAGGGATGAACATTGAAAAGGCGTTGAGAGTGGATGTTTTGCCGCATGCAGGTCCTCCTATGACTATGGCGCTTTCCCCGTGCTCAACCATGAGCCAGAGGTATGCTACGATCTCAGGAGAGGCAGTCCCGAACAGTACCAGTTCAGTGGGCGTGAATGGGCGCTCCTTGAATCTTCTTATGGTGAAAGTACCTCCCCTTGTTGTAACCTCACGGCCGTATGTGGCCTGGACTCTGTGTCCCTCAGAGGTGGTTCCATCCAGTATTGGCTCGGCCACAGAAATCTGCTTTCCGCATTTCTGAGCTATGTAAACTATGAATGAATTGAGTTCATCATCGTCCTTGTATGAAATGGTTGTCTTTATGGATTGATACTTTTTATGAAAAACGTAAATCGGCACACCCACTCCATCGCAGGATATGTCTTCAACGAACTCATCCCTCAGCAAGCCATCAATTTTCTGATAACCCACATGGTCCCTCACAACGTAGTACATTATTCTCTGCTTTGATAATTTATCTATTTTGATCTCCCTGCTGTTTAGGAAACTGTCAACACTCTCCATAAGGTACTGCTCTCTGTCCTTGATATTCATCATCTCCCAGTTATACCTTAGCGTGCGGTTTAAAGTATCGTTGAGCTCTTCAAGCAAGTCTTGCTCTTCCTCGCTCAGGGGAGGCTCTATGAGCTGGTAAATGTACTCGTACTCTTCCCTATCGTAAATTATTCTCACGTAAACATATGGAGGGTAAACAGGGTACACCTCAACAGTTTCATAGTTGTCCCTCTCCAGCGGAGGAATAGGGGTGATGTCACTGCTCTTGGCCACCTCAAACTTTGGGATTTTGATTTTAACCTGGGGCTTTAATATGCCTTGGAATATGGACATGTTCAGCCTTTTGAACCCCTTTGGCATCATCAGGATCCCACCTCTATCTGCAGATACACCATCTTAACTTTAAGGTTCCAAACATGGAATATGTGGATGGTGTTTCCTCCCGGTGTGTACGTGTAATAGGGGTATGTGGCTGAAGGGGGTGCATTTTCAGCAATTCCGCTGCTGTTGAGTGCCTGCATTATGAAATTTATCCAGTATTTTGTAAAGTTTAAGGGCATCAGGCCATAGTAATAGGTATCGTTTATTGTTATATTTAATTCCTTCCCGCCAAGGAAATAGGTTTGGGTGTTTATACCCTCCAGGGATATACCCAGACTCCTTGTTTCAACACCTGTCACGGTTACTGGAAGTCCATATATGCTCTGCAGGGTCATTGTGATATTCACATACCTGCTTGAATTCACAAATTTCATATCAGGCTTTATGGGCATTATGGCATTCTTTGCGTAGAAATTGTACCTCAGGATTGCCCCGTTCTCATAGGAGAAAGTTTCTGGAACATAGTATCTGTTTGGAGCGGTGAACTGAATGCTTCCCTGGGATTTCAGGTATATGAAATTTGAATATTTATCGTAAAAACTCACGTTCATACTAAATGTTGTATTCAATCCAGCCGGATAAACAGATAGTTGTCCGTAGGTTGGTGAGGCCACCACAGGCACCCCGGGAGCACCTAGTTTTATGGGCACGTATGCTGTGTAGTTTGTATTCTTTGTTAGTGTGAGGAGATCAACCATGCTGCGAAGTTGTGAGAATTGTGATAATACCTGCATATCGTGCTCTGCCTCACTTTCCTTTATCTGTACGGGCACAACCTGCACCATGAACATGGAGAGTAGAGATGTGAATATCATCAATGCGAATATCGTACCTACTGTCGAGGCAATTCCTCCCTCTTTCCTGTAAATCCTCCTCATAATTCGAGCACCATGAACCATAGGGGAGAAATGTTATTTAAACTTATCCTTCCAGGTTTTGGCTTTTGCTGCTATTATCTCCTGAACAAGTCTGGAAGCGAGTACTGCCGTGTTCCCGTTATCGTAAACCGGGCATACCTCCGTTATGTCCGCCCCTATGAGTTTTGGTCCCAAAAAATCTATTATGTTTTTCACGTCAAGAGGGGTCAGGCCAAAGAATTCGGGAGTGCCTGTACCAGGGGCATAGGCAGGATCAATGCCATCAATATCGATTGATAAATATATTTGCTCTACGTTCATAATTTTTAGTGCCTTTTCTATTGCCATTTTCCATCCGATTTTATGGAACTCGTAGGCATCGATCCAAGCGTACCCAAGTTTTTTTGCATCTACAACCTCCTCCCTTGAGGCGGAACGCACACCGATTGAAATCACCTTTTTATTGAGAATTTCATAGGCCCTTTTGGCAGTGCATGCATGGCTGTATCTGTTTCCAAGGTACTCGTCTCTAAAATCTCCATGGGCATCTATGAATATTATTCCTACGTCACCTATCTTTTTCAGTGCCTCTGCTGCTCCGATGGTTATTGAATGCTCACCCCCAAGCATTATGGGGAATTTCTCTGGAAGAATGTAATCCATAGTGGAATGCACGGTCTCTATAACCTCTTCGACGGAGCCAAACTCGTCTAAAGTGCCTATGTTTCCCATATCATGTACTGGCAGATCTGGAATTGATATGCCATGCTCAAGCATATAACTTTCAAGATTGTAGGATGCCTTTCTTATTTCGTCTGGAGCGAATTTTGAACCGTGCCTGAAGGAAGAGGTACCATCAAAGGGTACTCCAAATATTACGAAAAAAGAAGAATCAAAATCTCCATTTGCATCTGCAAAGTGCAGAAGCATGTTTATTCGCCTGTAACCTTCATTATCTTTCTCTTTCCGAGTGCTTCCCAATATTCAACGTTCTTTCCGGGAGCAATATTGCCCTTGAGTTCTTCGGGTATGGGCAGTTCAAAGGTCTCAAAAGTTTCTGAATCCATCAACTGTGCCTCGTCCCCCATTATGGCCAGAACTTGGGCGTTTCGCTTCTCTATTATTGGAACCTTCACCTTGTGCTTCACGGGGTACACTATGCTCCGCTTCTGCCCGTCAAACACTCCAATGGCGACGATTCTTGCCTTGGCTTCTCCGTGCTTCCCAGGTTTGCTCGTGGTCATCTCCACTATCTTGCAGGGCTCATCATCCACAACCATATAACCGCCAACCTTGAGTTCTCGAACTTCAACATCTCTCCATGACATTTTTAATCCCTCGGAGGGTAAATGGCATTGCATTTATATAGATTTTCTTTCAAAACATTTTTATTTCTTGGGAATATACCTTCCTGAATGGCAAAGGATGAAAATATTGTAAAGGATACGGTGAAGGATATTGTCATCTCCTTAGTTATTGTTGCCGTTATTTTTCTCTCTCTGTATGCCTATGCTCAGACATGGCCTCCGATAGTTGTGATTGAATCTGGAAGTATGCAGCATGGGTCTCTGTCCCACATAGGTACCATTGATACGGGAGACATAGTGATCGTGAAGAAGGTTTACTCTCCCGAAGATGTTGTGAGTTATGTTGAAGGTAGAATGCACGGATACAAGAGTTATGGGGATTATGGGGATGTGGTCATATATAAATGCAATGGAAGACTGATAATCCACCGGGCAATTGTGTACCTGCACTGGAACGGCAGGGAGTGGAAGATAAGGGGATTTGAGAATGGAAACTACCCCTCATGGCTTCACGTTACCAGGGATTACATAACCATTGATAATGTGGGATATGCCAGAAAGGAAGTGGTGATAAATATAGACCCGTACCATTTGAATCCCTCAAAGTTTGGAACCTCAGGTTTCATAACCATGGGAGATCACAATCTTGCCCAGTTTGGGGGAAGTGCTTATGACCAGAGTAATACTGGAGGGTTTATACCCATATGTCCCAAACTTGTGAATTTCAATATGATTGTTGGCGTTGCCCGGGGAGAGATCCCATGGTTTGGTGCGATAAAACTCTATTTTACGCATACAAATACGGGGGAAATTCCACATAATACCAATACAGATCTTGTTGTTTCCATAGTTCTGATAATTGCCTGTTCATTTGGGATAGATTATGTTGTTGCCCACAGAAAGGAGATGGTTGAGAGAATACGGGGACGAAGTTCAGAAAAATAGTTTTTTCTGAGAGGCTAACTTGGCTCCCTGAAGATCCACGAGAAGTTCATCCTCAAGTACGATCTTTTTCACCTCCACCACGGGCAGGGCTAGTTCAACAATCTTCGTCCTTCCGTACCTTCCGAAGGATTTTACCTGTGTGTTGAGCAGACCGAGCATGTCCATATCAGATATCAGGTCCGAGATTCTTCTCTGGGTAAGCGGAGATACACCAACCCTCTTGCTGAGAACCATATAAATTTTGTAGAGTTCTCCCGTGGTCAGAAACTTGTTACCTGCCTCCTCGTTGAGGGCCACACCCAAGAGAACTATTTTTGAGTGCAGGGGTAATGTTTTTATTGCCTCTGCAATGCAGTCCATTTCAATTTTGTTTTTTGCCATATACACGTGCCTCTCATTTACCTTATCTGCTCCCTCCCTCTCTGCGATCTCTATAGATATGCGCAGCAGGTCTATGGCCCTTCTGGCATCTCCATGTTCCTGGGCGGCTATGGCTGCACATATGCCAATAACATCCTCACCGACAGCACCCTCCTTCACAGCCAATTGAACCCTCTCAGCAAGGATATCTTGCAGTTGAAAGGCGTTGTAGGGGGAGAAAACCATCTTTTCTTGGCTCAATCTGCTTCTCACCCGGGGATCAAGAAGATCTGTGAACTTCAACTCGTTGGATATACCTATTATGCTCAGATTTGAATTTTTCATCTCTGAATCCAGAAGAAGCAGCTGGTAGAGTATGTCATCCCCGCTTTTAACAACAAGTTTATCTATTTCGTCAAGAACGAGGATCACTATTCCGTTCCATTCATCAATTCTTTCCTTTGCCGTTGAGAATACCTTGTCCATGGGCCATCCAGTAAACGGGATTTTCTCATCCCACTCCTCGATGAAATGGTTTCCAAGATTTTGGAGAATGGAGTATGGGGTATCCACGGTTTCGCAGTTCAGGTATATGAACTCAATTTTTCTTTTTGCATAGACCTTTTCTGCCCTCTTCAGTTCTCTTCCCACATATCTCACAACGGCTGTTTTTCCTGTGCCCGTTTTTCCGAATATGAGAATGTTTGAGGG
This sequence comes from Aciduliprofundum sp. MAR08-339, assembly GCF_000327505.1. Classification (NCBI taxonomy): domain Archaea; kingdom Methanobacteriati; phylum Thermoplasmatota; genus Candidatus Aciduliprofundum; species Candidatus Aciduliprofundum sp. MAR08-339. The sequence goes on along the minus strand of NC_019942.1, from coordinate 226 downwards.
CCTGTTTCCCTCAAGGGCGGCCACTAAAATCTCTGCGAGTTTATCTATTTCTTTCTCTCTGTGGGGAAGGTTGTCTGGAATGTAATCTGGGTATAGTGCTTCCCTGTTCCCCTTGAAAAGCGAGACCTTGCGCATATGCTTCTCAAATAAATTCACTTGTGCCATGTTTCCACCCGAAGCAAAGGTAGGTATATCTTTGGAGTTAAAAAAGATTTTCTTATCAAAT